>NZ_DAMBVN010000007.1:0-226886 GCF_032052965.1 Kosakonia sp. | reverse complement strand
GCACCTCCACCGCCTGGGGCCGCAGCCAGCACGAAAGCGTGTATGCGGAGTGGGATGTGCCGCAGAACCTGCGCTTCCAGGGCCAGTACCTGGACCGTGAAACGGGACTGCACTACAACACCTTCCGCTACTATGACCCCACCGGCGGCTGCTACACCCAGATGGACCCGATAGGGCTGGCGGGGGGACTGAACACGTATACGTATGTTGTCGATCCGCTGGGATGGGTGGATCCGTTGGGGTTGGCTGGGTGTTCGTTACCATCAAAAGTCAATTTGACTCGTGGGGGAGTTCAACATGTTAAAGAGCGACACGTAGGAAATAAAATTGGCTGGGAGCATAAAAGTAAATGGGTTATAGGAAACGCGGAATGGAAATCAACAGTTAGACATGTTTTCCGTAATCCAGATCGAATAACACGTGATGGTTCTCGGTTCGTTTATGAAAAAACTTTATCGAAAGCGGTAGGTCGAACCCCTGAAGGTGAACTTTTGACAAAAGTTAGAGTTGTGGTTGAATCAAATGGTGATCTGGTTACTGCATTCCCGCAAAGTGTATTCAGGGATGCTAAAATAACAGATATGATATTATGAGGTAGTTATGGCATTAGATTTACATATAAATGTTTCAGGTGAAATTTTTCATTTTGATATCAGCGAATCATTACATTCATCTATTTTTTCTAACAAGACAAGATGGAGTAGTCTAAAATATTTAAGAAAAATAAAAGATTATTACCGTGCTGACAGTATTTTTAAGGAAAATGATGCCATTTTATTTATTAATGAGCTAATTCATATTTGTGAAGTTAATTCGCTAGAAGGAATAGATATAAAGGAAATAAAAAATTTAATAAATAATGGTGAAATGAAATACATAAGAGTTAGTAGCGATTAGTAAACAACAGGTCGGAAGTAATCTCAACGATTTTTCCGGCCTTGTGTTAAGGCATGAGAGTATTTTACAGATGTCTTTAACTGCTTTTATATATAATCAAGTTGATTCTCCATTTTGCCGTTTTTTTGACATGATAGTAAATCAACTCTGCTCAATTTTAATTTTAACATAGTGTCCTTAACTTTTCGGTTTCTTTGAGAATTCTGATTTTTAGAACCTGCAGTAACCAGTCGACTGCTATTCAGCTAGATTTCTAGAACCATGAGATGGCAAAACGAGATATTAAAATATTTGACTCAGCAATGGAGAATGGTCCGACTTTGTTACTAAGGGCAGAAAAGGGATACTTTCTCATACTCATGATGCTGTAAGCGGACCTATGGTAGGAAACCCTGGAGCAGTAAGAGACGGGAAATCGCCTATAGGTAGAGGGAGTCAGGTGGCTATTTTTTCAGAAAAAGCAGCAGCTTTATTCGATAAGTTTAAGAAAAAAGGTGTTAATGATGATAGATAAGTCGAAAATTATTGATGGGATGATGTTTGTTAATGATAAAAACATTAATGAATCTGTCGTTTTTAATTTTCATGCTTGGGTTGAGGTGATTAAAGAAATACTATTGAAGTACACCGATAAGTTAGACTCTGAAATGGATTCTATAATTTACAATAACCCTTTAATTGAGAATGCATGTGATAATTACATGGCTGTAATTGTTCGTTGTCACGAGACTGAATATCATTGGGCTATGTTGATGGCTCACGGCGAACAATACTGGAATAAAGGCATTAGCACCCAAGAACCTGCAGGTTATTTTGAATGGGAGAAACAGTTTAGAGATGAGAATAAATTAGCTGCGGAAAGTTTTGAGTTTAATGAATAATCGTTTTCCAATTATTTGCTTAGTACTGATAGATATATTCAATCATAATATATGTAAGTAAGGATACCGAAACAGAGCGCCACGATAGTCATCGCGGCATCACGCAGCGTTTCAGCTACGACGATGAGCAGCGCATCAGCCGGGTAGAAATTGAGGGCGACCCGGCGTTCACCCGGGCAGAGTACCGCTACGACGCCCTGGGCCGCCGCACGGAGAAACAGGTGTGGCGACGCCACGCCCGCAGACCGGAACGCACGCAGTACGCGTGGTCCGGCCTGCAGATGGTGGGCGAGCGCAGCGACAGCGACCCGGACGCAGCCGTGCAGTATGTCTATACGGAAAACAGCTACGAGCCGCTGGCCCGTATCGACAGCCGGCAGCAGCATGCGGAGATGTACTGGTACCACACGGAAATCAACGGCCTGCCGGAGAAAGTGACCGACAGCCACGGCGAAATCGTGTGGCGCGGCACCTCCACCGCCTGGGGCCGCAGCCAGCACGAAAGCGTGTATGCGGAGTGGGACGTGCCGCAGAACCTGCGTTTCCAGGGGCAGTACCTGGACCGCGAAACGGGACTGCACTACAACACCTTCCGCTACTACGACCCCACCGGGGGCTGCTACACCCAGATGGACCCGATAGGGCTGGCGGGGGGACTGAACACGTATACGTATGTTGTCGATCCGCTGGTATGGGTTGATCCGCTGGGGTTGATGTGTTCGCCTTCAAAAGGGTTCAATCGTCGGGATAGGATTACTAAGCGTTGGGTGGATCGTTTAACCGGGAAAAAACCTTTGGATGTTCATGATTACTTAACATCAAAAGGTTGGACCGCTACAAGCCCGCAATCAAGTAATGAAAAGGCTATTCAACATATCGTTTATGTGAAAAAAACCAAGGCCGGTACAACTTATAAATTGGATTATCATCCAGGTGGTTCATCATCTCAGCCTAATTTGCATGGTAATGATTATTGGAAAGTTTATAAAGTTGCTGGGAATGGGCCGGATGAGGTTTTGGGACGGATAGGGTATGGTGATTTTAAAAATTTTGATCTTATTAAAGAGTCGCCTGTCTATGTAGATGGCATATTGATGAATGGTGGATGAAATGATTGATCTTCAAGCGGATATAATATCTTTTACTTCAATTGGGAATATCCATTTGAATGATAATATATCTCATTACATGCAATATATGTACGAGAATTTCAATGTGGAAACTAAGGAATATACGATTCCTTTCCCTTTCAATGAAACAAATGTAGCATACATACTTAATGGTATTGTGAGTATCACTACAAAAGAGCAAGGTACAATTATTGGCGTGGGATGTAATGAGAAATATAAAGGAAAATATAACGAAAAATTATATCCAGGGATAACCATGGGTGATTTGTTAAGGTTAACTGGCTCGCAACGTATTCTAAATGGAACGCTAATCATTGATGAAGATTATGGTCTTTCTTTCACGCTGCCTGCGCCTTATAATGAAATAGCAGATTATTTAGAGGATATCCCTTTAGATTTAAAATTAAACGAAATCTATGTTTCTGATTATTCGTTCTGGGTACCTTAAATGAAAGAATAAGTCAATTTCAATTAATTTGGAAAGCTTTCTGCATAGGCTTTCCATTTTTTCTTAAGGGCACGTGAAATATCAGATTCTTTAATCCAGGTTTGATGCCTATAACAAAGCATGTAATAAACCGAGATATGCCAGGGGGATACATGTCTCCGGGACATTCAACTATATATCCAACAAGAGATATGACTGTCGATGAATTTAACGATCTATTTAATGCATTGCCATGGGAGTACGGAGGTAAAATATGAATAAATTCCTTGAAGACTTCTTTTCTATTGAGGGTATTCTTAACAGAAAAACTAGAGATTTCTTTCTGACGGTTCAACAGGAAGGAATCAGTTGGCCGTTATATGAAAACCAGGAGATGGTTATAAATGAATATCATTACAACGTGCAACGCCTTATAGTTAAATACCATCCCGATTGGGAACTGCTTATCTGTTCTGATGATGCTGAAACCAGGTTAGTTACACTAAAAGTAGTTCGCGATGGTTTTTTAGACTTATCTTCTTCGGCTAAGTTTGTCAAGAATTTAATCTATTCGTTCATCATTGGTAATGAAGAGGAAAAAAAGTAGCAAGAGATCTTATCCTCCATCGAGGATGGTTAATACATTATACAGAAATGATTAAGGTAATTATATCGGACTTCCACTCCCAAGAACTTGATTATTATTTATATAAAGATATCGGGGATTTTCTTGTTCTGATAAATGCAAATGATCTGTTAACTCTTCATATTAATATTGGTATGGTTAATTTTGATGAGGAGGTTGTTGAACTTGCCGAACAGTACTTGGCGTCATTGTGATGCTTTCTTGGAAGTATTTACTACAAAATGGATTTGTCGTTTATTTAATCCTTGCGAGTTATTATTTCATGACATCTATAATTAAGAAAAATTGCTCGTTGGCCTTATAAAACTATTTTGGTTTACCTGTTATACGCCATAAATATGCTTTAGTTTATCAATTGTGGGCGGTCCGTTCGAAAGCTGCCAGCAGCACGCGGAGATGTACTGGTATCACACGGAAATCAACGGCCTGCCGGAGAAAGTGACCGATAGCCGCGGTGAAATTGTGTGGCACGGCACCTCCACCGCCTGGGGCCGCAGCCAGCGGGGAAGCGTGTATGCGGAGTGGGACGTGCCGCAGAACCTGCGCTTCCAGGGCCAGTACCTGGACCGCGAAACGGGACTGCACTACAACACCTTCCGCTACTATGACCCCACCGGCGGCTGCTACACCCAGATGGACCCGATAGGGCTGGCGGGGGGACTGAACACGTATACGTATGTTGTCGATCCGCTGGTATGGGTTGATCCGCTGGGGTTGGCTGGTTGTTCTACAACTCTTGGTAAAAATATGATGGCGAGTATGGAGCTGCCTCGTTCGACATCGTGGAAAGGTTACCAGGCTCACCACATAATCCCTAAGCAATTAGCCGATCATCCGGCTTTAAAAAAGCTAAATTATTATATTGATGATGCACAAAATGGAATTTTTTTGCGAAAAGCAGATGGTGCTACAAGCGCTATGTCCAGACATCAAGGGAACCATCATGGATATACTGATGCAATAAAAGATGCGCTCGATAGAATAGATCTAAACCAATCTACAACGACTATTGCTAATCAAGTTAATGATATACAAAACACAGCGCGGAGGGCTATGGAAAACGGTGTGCCTATAAGATCTAAGGATATGTATAATAGTGATATATTTGGCTCTGACAATGCAATGATTGGCAGAGCGCGTGTTTATGATATATGGACAAACATTCTGAGGTAAACTATGCAAAATGATAAATCATTATATTTGGAACCTATTTTTTTTTCATATGACCCTTCCTTTCTTGGAGGGACACAGGAAAATTTAGGTAGTTATGAGGTAATAAAAAACTATCATGAAGCGTTGCGCCTGCTTTTTGATCAAGATGTATCAGCCCCCTACGTGGTTTGGGACGATTATTTTTCAGATATTATATCTGCAATTAGCATCCATCAAAAATATAATGAGGCGCAACAAATAATAAAAAATGCGGTGGCGGAAAAAAAAGCGGATGTATTAAAGGAGAACATAAGAAAAAGAAAGGCATATTTATTAAGAAAAAAAATGGGGTTGGCTGAAAATAATGAATATAATAATTTTATTAGCGAGGTAAGTGATGAGGTTATTTATATGTTAAATATGATTTCTACGCAGAGGATTATTTATGGAATAGTTGAGGGTTCAGTTTTGGAAAATATTTTTGATATTTTTAAGAAAGGATGTTTACCGTGTGGGGCCAAAAACAGTGGTGAAGTTGTTATATTTAATCCGGCTGTTTTGAAAAAATAAAACCAAGGAGTGCTAATTTAATGTTGAAATTGTCAATTTTTCAGTCATTTATTTTATAAGGAATAATCAACTATTATCCTTTAAAAACGCAACAACTGCAAAGCGCGGCGGGTTGTTAGCAACCCTACGCACATGCTGACGGACGTGAGAATTTTCACGAATCTGACTGTGCCAGAATGTTGTTGGTAAAGGTAAGGAAGGTTTAGGCGAACGTAAAATGACGCGCAATGCCGGGTCAGATGGTGAAACCCTCGGGGCGGTAGTTCATATCACCTGTTTTGTGGCAGGGTCATTTAACGTGTCTTCCGGGGCCAGTATCTGGACCGCGAAACGGGACTGCACTACAACACCTTCCGCTACTATGACCCCACCGGCGGCTGCTACACCCAGATGGACCCGATAGGGCTGGCGGGCGGGCTGAACACGTATACGTATGTTGTGGATCCGCTGGTCTGGGTTGATCCGCTGGGGTTGGGTGCATGTTCTCTACATGGAAATACAATCAAACGAGCTGATGGAATTGATTTGATCTCTATTCCGAAAAATGCGCGGGTACGTAAGTTAACCCCTCCTGAAGGATATGTAGGAGATTATGGTTTTGAATATAAGTGGGCAAATGAAAGCGGTGGTACTACAACTGTTAGGATACATGGAGTAGACCCTCTGGCTCCTTCTGGTTCTAATGCTAGTCAAGGGTGGGTCGTGAGAATCATGGATGGAAAGAAAAGTATGGATATTAATGGGACTTATCATCCACCAGTAGTTTTCAATGAAAGCAGCCCCTATTACAATCCATCAGTAATAAACGATGTTCATATCCCCATTGTTAAACCCACTGTTTTTCCAGGAGTTGAATAATGTCATTGGAAAATGATTCATTTTTGAGAGATAAGTCTCGTAAAATAGATGCGGCATTAGAGTCTGGATGTGTGAATATGTTTGAGTTAATTGGTTCTGTCAATGATATGTTCTCTTCCGCATACATTACAAAAGAGGTGGCAGAACCAGACGTTGTTAGGTTGGTTTGGTCATCGTTAATAAACGTATTCTTTTTTAGCAATGAATATAATAATAGATTTGACTCAATTGTTACAATGAGCGAAATTTCTCGCTATGCTAAAAAATTTAACATTATACTTCCATTTGATGAATTAATAAAATGGAGAAGTAAACATGATGATTCTAATTCAACGTCTGAAATTTTAGAATGCCTTGACGATATTTTGATATGAATATTAAAAATATTTTATAAATTGCAGGCGAGCGCAGCGACAGCGACCCGGACGCAGCCGTGCAGTATGTCTATACGGGAAACAGCTACGAGCCGCTGGCCCGTATCGACAGCCGCCAGCAGCACGCGGAGATGTACGGGTACCACACGGAAATCAACGGCCTGCCGGAGAAAGTGACCGACAGCCACGGCGAAATCGTGTGGCGCGGCACCTCCACCGCCTGGGGCCGCAGCCAGCACGAAAGCGTGTATGCGGAGTGGGATGTGCCGCAGAACCTGCGCTTCCAGGGCCAGTACCTGGCCGAACGACTACACTTTTTCGCAGCGCATGGTAAATTATTAATACCTGTTTATAATAAAAATACGGCATTATTGATTTAAATACATTTCAGAAAGTAATGGGTGTTTAAAAATGCCTATTATCAAAGGTTCTGATTCAGTACATCATGTGGCCTTGATTTATATGAAAATAGTATTCGGAAATATCATTCCGTAATTGAGGCTTGTATGTTAGAAATTATTAAAAAAGAGATAATGACAAATAGCTTTGTAGATGATGTCTGCATAAAAATGGATTTCAATGAGTCAGAATATAGAAAACTGATTTTAAATTTAAAAGAAGCTGCTATTGCTTTGAAAAAAGAAGTTGTCATAGATAAGGAATTAGCCTTGTATTTATATACCATTCCTCAGATGATACGAAATGCTTGTGCCAGCTTTGATGGAAAGGATATTAAACCTAAAATATCAATTATATTAGAGGATGCATGGATTGAATTAGATGCTCTGGTAGTTGATTGCTTGACTTAAGGTGTTTTACCAGGAAACTTTTTATTTATTCAGTGTTCGGCTTTACAAAGGTGTTTATGCATGAAAGTATTTTCAGTCTGAATGGTGTCTTATTTCGGTTGAGGCGTCTTATTATTCCAGTATGCAATTGTGAATTACGAATGAAATATATACGTCGTGGTGTTTATAGAATAGGTAGCTTCTTCCTTTGGTAACGCGAGTTGGTAGAGTGAACGCATAAGATGAACGAAAACGAAAAATTACAAGATGGTTTAGTTTTTGTAAGTGCCGACAACCCGGATGAATTTGTCATCGTTAATTTCGCCACATGGGTTTCTCTTATTAGAGGGATTATGATTTTTTATGGCGGAAAAAGTGAAAAAGAGGCGCAGGAAATAATAAATAATACACCACTGTTTACCCTTCCACCGCAAAATTACCTTGCAGCATGTTTGTTAGGCCATGAGGAAGAGTATTATTGGGCCATGGTGATGTCTCATGGCGATCGTTATTTTGATAAAGGATACAGTCACACAGCGCCTGAGGGTTATCTTGCCTGGGAGGATAACTATATAAAAGAGCATAACCTTGCTAACGCATCGTTAATTTTTAATGATTGATTGGCTATGTTTATTTTAAGGTTTCTACTATGCTGCTGCCTCCTCATCACGCTTCGGCAACAGCTTACGTCCGCCCGTCAAAGCAGATGCAGGGTGGCCTGGAAATGTTTATGAAATACAGAAAGAGTTCAATTAGGTGAAACCATGAATATCTCACAATTAGCAGTAGATCGTTTGCTGAACATCAACTGGTTTACCAATATTGGAAAACCAACTGCTTTAGAACATGTAACGCAAGTTGCCAATGACAAGGATTTTATTAAAGCGATAACTGGTGATGATTGGGAAGATATCACCCTTGAGGCACGGAATGAAATAACAGGCTATTTAGCAAAAAAGCACAGTAATGATTATCAAAACTGGAATACCTGTGCAAGAGACGCCCAGAAAATAGTGGGTGCTGAAATCATTCTATTAGTAAAAAAGGCAGGGATCGCTGAAAATGCCGTTCTGGATAGTATTAAATGGGATTTGGTGAGTTTTTTGATGGAAGATGTTTATAAAAATCATCTCAAGGGTAAACTCTTCTTCGAATTCCTAATCGATGTTTATGAGAATGGGCATGTCCCCTGTGGCTGGGAGGGGGAATGGCCAGTGGGCAGGTTAGTAATTTACTGACGTAATTAATGGAATGCCAAAAGGCAGAGAAATTTTGTGGTTTCCAACCCGGATGTGATACGCGGGAGTTATGCTGTTTTAGCTGTCTGTGAGGGTAACGCTATACTGAGGCCTGGCAGGCACCGTCAACCGATAGCAATGGCGATATTATTGGGGAAGAACAGACCTTACACATTAACGAGTCCATTTAAAATTAACAATACAGGATGCCTGAATGCCTATGCCAGAATCGTTATCTGTTAACACTGCTCTTCCTGCTGTTGAGTATCGCAAATCAGCTGCGGAGTTTATTGCAGGAGAGGGGGTTTTATATACTGAATTTATGGGTGAAATTGCGACAAGGCAAATCAGCGTCCTGGACGGGGTCTATCATGCTTCGGCCTCTTTAAAAGAGCGTAACGATAAAATTGGTTATCTACTTTATGATGGTCAGAAAAGTGAGTTAGACCTTTCTGCTTCACCGATTATCACCAGGCGTGAATTTGAAGAGGTCTGGTCGGTAGCATTGGGTTATTGTCAGGAGAAGCATAAAATTCAGTATGTTACTGGCAATGCCGCTGTGCCTGTTGGCGCGTCGACAATTATCGCACATATCGTGAATACTCAGGGAGAATGGGATAAAGGCTTCGTTTTATCTTTATCTGAAAATTACCCATCAGCAAGGGAAGCGTATTCAAAGTGCTACGCTGAAGAGAAAAGCCTGTCCTTAGGGGACACGCAGTTTATAAATGCTGATGCCGAAAACAGCATTTTTGTGGCGAATATGATTTGTCAGGATGGGAGCAAAAATAGCGATCGCGACCAAAAACAGTCTGTGTCTTATCCTGCGCTGGAAAAATGCCTCTCCCTATTATCGGATTTTGCGTTAGCACATCGCCTGTCTGTACAAATGCCTCTTATCGCACCGGAGCCAGAGGGTGGAGACGGGAAAGAAATTGAGCGGTTAATAGAGAAACATGTTTGCTACAAACGCATTGAGTGTCGGGTCTTCACAGGGGAATGAATCCCAGGCAGACTGCGAACAACCATGCAATATTTGTCGATATGCATCTTCACGCGTGTATCCGCTGATGTTGTCATGCATAACAATCGAAGAAGAGCATTTTCGCTATTGGTGCTGCGTTTAAGTAAAGGAGTATAGGGTTTGTCTACGAGGCGATATGACGAGCAATAAACGGTGGTTGAGTTTTGTCCTGGCGGAAGAGGGGACGTTCGACGAGCTACTTTGCAAGTTCGAGCGTGCTTTTCAACAGCCACTCATCTGTCATGATGATAAAGGGCGCTATATTGCCTGTGCGGTCTGTCAGGGCTTTGAAATAAAGGTGATTGATAAAGAGGACCGACTGAGTGAATTATTGTGCGACGAACACTATGTTCTGGATGTGATTATCTCTTCTGATGACCACTTCAATGAAGCGTTTGAGGCACGGATTAAAGCCCTGTTATCTGATCACGCACTACAGTGGACGAGACGACGTTGGGCTCCACATCCTTTGCCTTAATCTCCAGTTGGTCGGGATTAACGTGGTGAAAATCATCATCCACACTGCACTGTATTGTTGTTATTCTGCGCTTCAGGTTTTACCAATACCTATTTTTATCAGGCGTGCCTATGGTTGATATCAGTGAAGAAATAGAGAGAATGGCGCAGTCGCGCTTCTTCTCCAGCATGGGTGTGAACGATTGTAATGACGAAAATATTATTCTCATTACGGATGTCAAAAAAGTCTTTGTTGAACCGTCTGATAGTGATTTTCAGGGTTTATACAAACGCACTGACTGGCTACCTACCTCACCTGCGCAGGACGATCCCTTCTATAAAAAGCAAGCCAACCCGCAAGAACTGATGGTGTTGCGTAAGGCCATTAACCAGTGTGCGATGGCTGCAACGCGAAATATGGATAAAAGCCGCTTTATGACTGGCCCGCACGACTTTAGCGCTGCCGCCAGAAATTCCCTCTGTTTTGCCTTCCGGCAATTGATCACCGAACGCTACTTTTCACTTGGGCATCGCTGGGAATTTATCACCCATATTTATTGCGCCGGGCACTGGCCTGTCGGTTATGCGCAACACAAGATCATCGCGATTTAATACAGTGGGTAAGCGCATAAGGAGCCTGAATGACGCACGATTTTTTTAAACTTCATCGTCTATATCGACTGGTGGAACATGCTGCCCCGGATAATGCTGAAGCAATATATTCATTGAAAGCGTTATTTAGCGATTCGCCTGTTCCAGATGAGTATCTGTGTTTTATCTCGCAAATGACCGAAGCGGAAATTCTCGTTAACAATGCCGTTTATTTACGGGTATGGGGCGCTGCTGGCTGCGCGGAGATGAATGAGGCGTATCTTATTCAACATTATATGCCTCGTGCTCTGGCTATTGGCGACAATGAAGAGGGTGAGGTCATTTTCTATGCGCCGGGTAAAAACGGGTTTGGCCTTTACAAAGTCGGTTTTGGCAATCTGGACATGGCGGATGCGCAGTTTATTGCGCCATCGCTGGAAGCCTTACTGATCGAGGGCGCCGGTGCGGAAAATCTGTTGCGATAAAATCGGGGGTACGATAGAGGGACGTTTTGGTGCCAACATCGTAGAGAACGGATAAGGAGCACAGCATGTGTGAAGAACATTTCCCGGTAAATAACCGGGAGGAACTGCTAACCCTGATACAGGCATTAGCAACCGATGCCCGACACTCACCTGAAGCGTGGCAAAATAAAAGCGTTGCGGATTATCTTGAGGCCATGGCGTCGTGGATTGAAGATATGGACGGTTATTACGAAAACAGGCAGTTGCCGCTTCCCCAGAATATTAGCTGGGGCGTTTTTGCCGATGTATTAATGGCTGCTAAAAGCTATGAATAACCCTCCGTTAGCGTTTTATAGCTGCGCCTTCACCTCAAAGGATGCCTGATGGAGACGACGTTTACTTTTGTCACCGGGACGGCGACGTTGGTTATTTTTGACCTGGCGTGTTTGCAACACCGGGTCGGTGACGATGCTGACTGGTGGAGCATTCCTGAGGATGAAATAGCAGAAATTAATCTGGGAAATGCGCTGTTTCTTAATCTGGGCGAGGATGGCGAATACCGCGTGATAATCAGTGATAATTTCGATGAAACCTGCGCCTCGCTGTTTCTGCGTGTTCCTTCCGGCAGGGTGTTTATTGGCGCAGGCGAAGATACCAGCGGCGGCGATCTTGAGCCAGACGGCTCCGCGGCGATGGCTGGCCTATTTCTGTCACTCCCGGTGGGCTGCTATAAGGTCCGTTACAGCAAATCACAGTCGCAGATATCTCTGTCTTTCACGCCCGACGAGAAAGCATCGAATGACATTCAGGATCTACTGAGAATATAAATACCCGGCTTGTGCCGCTGTGGAAAAATAGAAACCCTTAGGTTTGTGTAAATAACAGGCAGGAAAAACATGGCACAACTTTTAACGGCCAGTGAATTACCCGCATGGTTTAGCTATCCCCTGGATTTTTTGCGGCTCTGTGCGCAAGGGACGGTGGATTTCGACCCGTGGATTATTCTGCAGGGCGACAGGCTGAAAGCACGCTATGAGGGTGTTAAAACGCGCTATCCGGGGCGGGCTCTGCTGCCTTTCGCCCGCCGGGAAGATAACGACGATATAGCCTGTTGGGAACGGGACCAGGGCGAGCGTGTCATTATCATTCACGACTTTGCGAGCGACGGATATGAGAACGTAACGGTGTTCGACACCTTCGCCGACTGGTTGAGGGAGGTAATTGATGCTGCCGGAGATTATCAGGGGGCGCTGTTTTTTACCGATAGTCTGCCACCCGCAACGGAAAATGACATTGCGCGCCTGGCCGCACTCACGTCTGTGCCCTTGCCTGCCAGCATGATTGCGTTATATCAGACATTCAATGGCGGTCAGCCGCTGCCTTCGTATGTTCATGACGAAGCCTATATTTATCCCATCAATGCGTTTTTTACTGTCGATGAGATGTGTGATTGTTTCCACCAGTTCGATGAAGAGGGCCTGCCGGAAGGCTTTAAAAAAGGCGAGTTACTCCCTTTTGCTTACGATCCAGGTTCGGGCATCTATGCGGTATCGTTAAGAGAAAACGACCCCGGCCAGGTCTATTTTTATATTTTGCATGAGCAGGCGGAAATCTTCGGCATCTGGCCAGACTTTGCTGCATTTCTTGCCTCTTTTACCCGCTATACCAGGGATTAATTAACCCGGCCCTGAGGATTTCCTTAGTATGACTGAACACGGTGTTTACCATGATTGAGGTGCAGAGTTTTATTAAGTCTGAGCAGGGCTTTGTCGATGTTTTTGCCTATGATGGCACCATTACAGATTCGGACTATATTGATGGCGCTCTGCTGTTACGGATAAACGGTGTGGAACTGATCAATCAGTCCATGTGGGATTATGTCGATCAGCTGTGGGCCTATTTCACGTCGGGTTTGCTGGCGCTTGCGAAAGGAGACGTTTTTGAAACTTGTTTCCCGGACCAGCCTGTTACTGTGCGGTTTACACCGTTGCGGGAGCAGGTTCTGGTCAGCGTTGATTGCCACGGCGAAGTGAAGGCGGTGGTCGATAAGGCCGAATTTATTGGTGAGATGGCAACACAGGCGCATCGATTTTTTGCACGGATGGCCACGTTAAAAGGTATCGATCGGCACGCGTATGATCACGAAATTCGCCAGCTGGCTGCGCTTCCGGCCTTATATTTTAAGGCGGCAAGATATGGCGAATAAGAATGTTGGTTTGCAGCCGCTACGTGTCCCAGCGGGGTGGTTTATTGAGCTTAATAATTTTTATGAAGTTGAGCCAGTGACGGAAAATACCGATTACTTTTTCAGCGCGGTGCTGATCAGCGGTGAAAATAAACGTCTGGGCGTAAGTTTTGACTCCCGGTACGAACCCGAAGGAATGCCCGGCGGGGAATTCGTGCTGGTTTTACAAAAGCAGGATTATGACAGGAAGGGACATATCACTCATGTCAGCGTACTGGATGTGAAGCGCACAAAGCAAAAAGCGCACTTTATCCTGCAACTCGAAGAGTTTATGCAAACCGGTACGGTTTAACAGATGCACTAATAAGAAGGCGGACTCGCCTGAAAGATCGATTTTTACCCTGGCAGGCTGAACATGACGCAACATGCTGATCTCGACACAGAACTGGAAAATCGCATCACAATGCTGGTTGAAGCCGGCAATATCCATCACGAGAGGGCGAACATTGCCGAGGCACTGGCCGCTTATCAACAGGCCTGGGCGCTATTGCCCGAGCCCAGAATGAGCTGGAGCATAACGAGCTGGGTTGCGGCATGTCTGTACAGCGCCTGTTTCGATTTGCAGAACTTCACGGCAGCCAAAACGTGGGGCGAAATTGCCCTGGCAGCGAACAATTCTGCGATAGATACCGCGCCGTTAATTGACCTGGGAATGGTCTGCTATGAACTGAAGGCCTACGACGAGGCGTTGAACTATTTTGCGCAAGCCTGGCAATATGGCCAGCGCCGCGCATTTCAGGGGCGGCCACAAAAGTATCTCGATTATTTTTTGCAGAATCGTACCGACTCTTCCTCCGGCTGACTGTTCTGCCGGGCCGCTACGGTATGTCTCCTTATTAAACGGAGTAAATCTTCTCTTCCGGCAGCAGTCGGAGGGCTTCGTCAATTTTACCGGCATTCATCAGCGTGTGGATTTCAGTAGCACGCGCGGTGACGTCGGTGATATTGACGATCCATTTCTGGCAATAATCCGCCACGGCCTCGTTGCGTAAGCCAATCTGAATCGTGCGCCAGGGCAGTTTATTCATGTGAATATCCCGCTCCGGATCCCACTGAATAACAACATCGGACGCAGCGATTTTACTTTTCCATTCGGTCTGATCTTCGCAAACGGCATTGTGGTGACTGCTTAAAATGCCCTGGCTAAGGATCTGCTTAAATCCATCATGGCTGAGATCGATAGCCAGTACCCGTTGCTGGTTGGGATCTTTCTTGCCCCAGCCACAGCGGTACATCATCCACAGAAAAGAGGGCTTAATCCACGTCATACGGGTCATGCTAAAGGGCGGTGAAACAAAGGTGCCGTGTGACAACGCGCTGTCGGCAATGGTGTCGGAATAGGCCTGATAAAGGCGGATAAAGTCGTTAGTATAAAACGCTCTTATTTCCCGTTCCGCGACGGGTGTATTTTCATTTATTTGTATCATCTTTTACTCATCCTAAGTGAATAGCGGAATTTTACCGCGCAATTGGCGTGGTAACGCGCCGCGATGAGAATGTACTGTAAGAGATAACGGGATACTATGGAAAACAGTGTTGCGCATGTAAATGCGTTGATTCTCGATATTGTTGAGAATGTCCGCCTGGCGAATACACCAGGGGAGGGCACCGTGGACGAACTGTATCGGGTATTGGATGCATTCGCTGCCGTGTATAAAGATAACGCGCTGATCCCAAAATCCGTTGCCTGGGCGCTGTTTTTCCTGCGTGATAATCTGGAGGGCGCCCTGAAATATGCTTCAGGTGAAGATGCCCGCATACTCGCCGGGATGAGCTCAGCGGTTAACCGCTATATAGAACGGATCTTTCTGGAGTGAAGACAAATATAGCCGCGCCTGTGGAGATTATATGAAAGCAGAAAACGAACAAATCCAGCTCACCGGTGAAGAGGCGTTAGCGATTTTGAGTGAGGTTGAGTACATCCTGATTTCTCTGCGCGATATTGCCCGCCACTATTATCATGGCGAAACAACACAGGATACAGCGGAGAATACGCTGGCGTATTGCCGGGAAACTACCGGTTTTATCGACCGTAACCGGGTAACGCACCGTCTGGCGAAGGTGCGCGCTATATTATCTGCAAAGTTTAATGATGAACTGGGCGATGACGATATGGGCGATCTGGAGCGTGAAATGGACAAAATTCGCTACTGGGAAAAACCCGGCGATTGATTCGCCACATCCCTTAAACCAGGGGCGGGAAATAACCGGAAAACAGGGTGAGGTATGTACTCAGGCATTGCACTGTACGGCACGGAACAGGTTTCACCCGCTACGGCGCTGGCGCTGGGCATTATGCTTTTCAAACACGCTGCGCTGGACGTCACATCCTGTGGCTGGAACCAGGACCTGCAGCAGGGCGATCACCCAGGCGATCACGATCTGATCGAGGCCACGCTGGACGAATTGCAGGAAAAAGTGGCGTCGCAGCAGGTCAGCGCATTCAGATTGTATAGCGAGAAGCCCGGCGCGCTGCCCTGGTATGCTTCTTTCGGTGTTTCCACCGCCGGGTTCGGCCAGTTTCACCATATCGATATGCAACTGCCTGCGCATGGGGACAGGGCGGCTCTGCTCAGAATGATGGCCTGCGAGATGCATTTCGATTACGGGATTGCGTATCACTGCGACACGATCAGCAAAGCTTACTATTATGCGGCTGGCGAAAATCTGGTGTCTGTTTTCGGCTGCGAAAATCCCGGGTTGTTTAAGCGGGAAACGCCGGGCAGGTTCTGCGGGGCGGAGCGCTACAGGCGCAGCATGCTTCGGATGGTTTACCCCGTTAACGTTGTTAATCGCCATCATCTTGCGCAGCCGGTAATGGGCATGCCGCTACAAACCTGGATCGCGACAACCGGCGCCGGTGACATTGAACAATTGCAGGACGATTTATGGCTCTGGACGGTCAGCGATGCGCGCATCGCTGAAGTCAATCAGACGCTGGGAGAAGCCGGATTACTGATTGCCTGGAAAGGCGAAAATGCCACAAAAAAACGGAAGCACCTGCCATGATAACTGACAAACGGGCGCTGGTTTTATCGGTGCTCGACAACCGCCCGCTGCGCGAGGGGAAAATCAGCGATGCGGCGTTTTTCCTTCTCTACCCGGCCAGCAAAGAAACGGTCGGCACCCTCATTCATGATGAGTTGCGCCATGCAGTAGAAACGGAAGATGCGCTGGCGCTGGAGTTAACCTTATACCTTGGTTTTCATTTTCACTTTTCACCGCCGGACAGCCAGGCACTTATTCCGGCGTTAACGGCATCCTGGCATCAACGGCATGCCGAAGTTGTCAGAGCGCTGTTAACACTCAAGCCTCGCAGCGAAAGCGCGGTGGCGGCCATTTATCGTTGCGCTGCAACCGATCATGACTACCTTTGCGACGATCGCGAGGACGGAATATTTAGCCTGGCGACGGACTGTATTTATGCGCTGGCGAAAATAGCTACGCCGTCTGCCATTGCAGGATTACAGGCATTAACAGAAAGTCCGTGGCAGCCGGTAGCCGCAAAAGCATGTCATGTGATGAATAAATACGGATTAACGTCTCCGGCTGCGCACAACAAGCCAGCGGAATAAGCATCAGGAGCCGATATGCTATTAACCCCCGAGGCTGTTAGTTTTCGTATTTCTACCACCGATCTACAGGCTGTTTATACCGAATCCGGCGGCGTTAACGTTCGCCTTGATGTACAGACGCTGGCTGATTACCACCATGACACTTATCGCGAGATTGAACTGCATTTCCGCCCGGTTGCTGAGCTAAGGTGCACCACGTTAAACTTTTTTGAGGCTCATCATAATGATTTTCTGATACAGCCGGACGTAGAGAACGTTATTGCCTGTTGGCAGGAAAAACATCTACACCCACAGTCGGGCTTTTATCAGGTGATGGACTCGCCTCTTCTTCAACAGAAAGGGCGTTTATACGATCCGCTGCAACGGCTAAATCTTAAGCATTATCTGCTGGTCGGCTACGACAGCTACATTGAAATTATCGCAACAGGCTACGACATGGCAGGTCTTTAACGCTCTTCATGGCTCTGTTATTTATTGGGAAGGCACTCACTGGCCTTATATGAACCGGGCCAGCTGGATGAGGCTTATCACTATGTCGACGAGATCTATCGCTATGGCAAGAGCCGGCCTTTTAAAAAACATCCTCATAAGTACCTGAAATTTTATCGTGCATGGCAGCGAAACATTGCTGGTGCCGTTGGCGGGAATTAAAGGCCGGGATGATTCAGTTCAACGTGACGGAAACCTTATAAACGAGGATGTAATGCTATTAACGCTTGCGGATATTGAACAGCAACTGGCCGAAAAATTTTCACCTTTTGATGGCGAGATGGACGAGCTCCTGCTCATAAAACGGCGCGGGCCGGTAGGCGATATACGTGCGCTTGAGCAAAGCCTTAATGTCAGGCTGAGCGGTGACTTTCTGGCGTTTCTTTCCCGCTATGATCTGGACCATTTCTCCCTTGGCAATATCGCTTTCGGCACAGGGCAGGATTACCTTGCGCAGGTCATTGCGCTCAATCAGGGCGATGCGTTTAACCGCTGGTGGCCCGGCGTCCGCCGCCCTGAGGGGATCATTGTGATTGCGCTTTCCGATCCTTATACCTTGCTGCTTAATACCCTGGATCAACGCGTTTACGCCATGACCAGCGAACCGACAGCGGCGGATGACGGCCCGGTTGCCGACAGTTTCGCGCTGTTTATCCGTGGCGTTGGATCGCTGTTTTTACAGGCAGCCAGCCCGCAAGAGGTTGCCGGCGCGGTCGGCGCGGTTAATCTCGCTTTCTGGCAGGAAATAGCATAAGGCCACGTTTTATGCATGTGCACCGGACCTCAGGGTGTCGCGGCATAAGCGGTAACCACATTGCAGGAGAACATAATGGAGCGTGATGAACAGGTGGTGCAGGCGGTTGCCCGCGCGTTGTTTGACGACAATGCTATACGTTACCAGCAGGCGCTGACCAAACCGGTGAACAGCGACGCCGACGTCTACGGCAGGGCCAGAAATGCGCTGGCATCGCTTACTAAAGCGCAGCAGCAGGATGTGTTGCGCTTTATACAGCTGGCGATGGCCGACAGCGCTTCGGTTATCTTCGGCATGCTGGATGGCAGTCATTTTCCGCAGGGGATTGATGGCGATTTTGCCGTGCATTATCAGGATGACGAGATCCAGGGGAGCCTTCAGGACATCTGGATTGAGCAGGCAGAACAGCGTGGGATCTATCGCTAAGCGCTGGCCGTCTCCCTATTCGCGCATCAACGGAGCAAGCAACAAGATGATAAATCCTGCCTTAAGCGAACTGGATAACCGCTTATCCGCCAACGGATTTTTTGATTTTCTGGCATCGCTGGACGCCGACGCCGCCCTGGATTTGCGCGATGAAGCCGCATTTGATGAGGCCTGGATGCAGGCATATCGCGAACTTCAGGCCCAGGCATTCCCGGCGCAGGTGCTGACGTTTATCGATACATTACGCGAAAAAGCATTCAAACATGCTTTTCGCATCAACAGCAATGCAGAGATCGCGGCGCGTATTGCTGACGATGTCGATCTGATTGCGAAAAGTCTGGCTGCCGGAAAGGCGGGCGGCTGGGCTGTCACGCAACTGTGGTCTGCGTATCTTCACGGCCGGTTTCCGGCAACGCAGGAGGAAGGATGATTGATCTGAATGCGGACATCATCAGTAATCACTCGCTAGGCAATATCTGCCTTGGCCAGTCGATTGATGTCTATCTGGAAGAGTTGCTTGAGCGCTTCACGGTGGAAACGAAAATCTACCCGCCCGCGCACCCGCAGGCAGAGACAATGCACGGTTATTTTATTAATAACGGTACGATGGCCATCTTCACCAATTCTCTGGATATCATCGTGTCGGTGGGCTGTAATCAGGCCTACGGCGGCAAATACCGGCAGACGATCTACCCGGGCATCACCATGGAGACGCTTTCCGTGCTTGTGAAAGAGGTACGCATTCTTCACGGCGCACTGATTGTCGATAACGATTATGGACTGTCGTTTCCTCTGCCTTCGCCGCATGACGAACTCGCCGATCACCTCTACCAGATACCGCCTGAGCTGACGCTGAACGAAATCTACGTTTACGATCACTCGCCGCTGGCACCCAATGTGAAGAAGAAACGAAAATGAGTGAGCTGCTGCCACCTCCGCTGCAACACCTTGAACGCGTGCTGGGCATGACATTGCCGCCGCGCTATCGCCGCTATTTATTACAAACGATCCGGGAAAACGCATGTTGGGAAATCACCACCCTGAACGGCGACGCTCTGGTGTTGTTCAATTACCATGATCTGCTGGAGCGCAACCAGACCTATGCTATCCAACAGGTGGAGCCGGAATACCTGTTGATAGGTCAGGATGGTGACAGGGGTTATTTCATTCACGCGCGTGCGGGCCAGGAAACCCTCTACACACAGGACCTGGGCGCGCTGGGCAGCCTGCAAATGGAGCCCTTCGCGCAAGATATCGACCAGCTCTGCGCCTGAGATCGGCGCAGCGGTATCAATCGCGGCGTGGACAGGCCCCGCATGTGCGGGGCGCTGTTTGTCAGGGTGAGCAGGAACCGTCAATGGTTTGCTGCGCCTGGTTAATCATGTCATAACCCTGATCTTCCAGTTGCTGCCAGGTCGGGCGGACTTTACAGGCCTGCGCAACGCGAACCGTAATTTCTCCCAGCAGTTTGGCGCCTTTGCCGGAGGAACAAATCCCCGCATCTGACGACTGCGCCTGTGCGCCTATTCTCTCTGCCGCTTGAGTGCCTTTGCGCTCGGCGGTATCACAATCGCCACTCAAGTCGATAGCCATCGCTTCGGCGGAGAGCGCCGGGCGGGCACCACCAGAACCGCCACCGCTGCTGCCTGCAGAAGAAGCACCGGCGCCGGACGACGCAGAGGGCGAATAACTGCTCTCACTGCTGCTGTTAGCGGCCAGCGCGGCCTGGTTGAGCGAGTTACCGACGGCCTGAGACACACTGCCGCCAGAGGCGTGCGCAATGATGGCGCTGCTGGCGACACCCGTCACCGCATTGACCAGCGTATCGACCTGCGATGGCTGCTGCGCCTCTTGCTGTGCGGCCTGTGCTCGCTCTGCGTCTGCCTGCGCCTGAGCTTGCGCCTGCTGTGCGGCATACTGCTGGTTGCTGATTTCAGTATTATGGCGCGAGCCGGCCAGTGCGCCGGTGGTTTCCGCCAGTTGCGTAAATCCTTTTTTCTTCAGCACGGCCGCCACTTCGCTAAGCTTGCCGCTTTGCGGCATTAAACGATTGGCCTCATTAACGCTGCCCCATGCGCTGTTCAGTGCTGTCCATTGGCTGTTCAGACGGCTGGCGATTTTGGCGTTTTTATTATCGCGTGCCAGATTCATTGCAGCGGTATACATGTCGCCGTTGGCCAGTGGCGTGAGGTTTAACGCGGTGACGAATTTCTCCAGCAGCGCTTTCGATCTGTCCCCGGTTTCGCTTCGGGTTTTATAGGCATCGGCATACAGATAATTTGCATAAGCAACGCCTAATTCACGTGCATAACGGGTGATCTGTGTTTCAAAGCTGGAAATTGTGCTAAGCGCTTGAGCCGGATTGCTTTTTGCCTGTTGCTTCGCCAGCCCGTCATAATATTGATATTGCATCAGCAGATGGGGGAAATAGCGTTTTGGATTACTATTAGCGAAATCCTGATCGGTGAATTTAATTAAATTCTCATAGTCTTTATTCGCATACCACTGTTTAAATAAATTAGTATCATAATCCATGACTTGCGAAGTCACTTTATAATCGGTGTTACTGGAATAACAGAGTTGCATCATGGTTTGTCTGTTATTCAGGTAGGTGTCGTAATTTTTATTATTAATAGCGTTTTGCGCAGCGGAAAACGCGTTGTTACAAGCGGTATTGTCATAGGAAGCACAGCCTGTCATCAGCAGGGCGCAGCCTATCACCGCCATCGGTGCCTTAAGTGCTATCATGAGGTTAATCTCGGTGGTTAATTATTTATTTTTAATATTTCGCTAATTATTGCTGTGATCAGGAATAGGTGAATTGCGGTTGCAGGTGGGCCTTCTTAAAAATAGAGATTTGCTGATCATACCTGTAATCTACACATTTGTTATATTGTTGAAATA
Organism: Kosakonia sp.; assembly: GCF_032052965.1. Lineage (GTDB taxonomy): Bacteria > Pseudomonadota > Gammaproteobacteria > Enterobacterales > Enterobacteriaceae > Kosakonia. The sequence continues at coordinate 204,997 of NZ_DAMBVN010000007.1, read as the reverse complement.
TTTTGTTACGAATATTGTAACGAAGAGTTATATTTACCTAATGAAACTATAAACTTAGCGAGGCAAAAGTTCTTTCCGGCGTCAGAAAAAACAAAAATGCACGACACTCTCCGCAATGGGAGACTGACGGCGCGGTGACTCCCCCATATACTGAGAAAAACAAGACGTTAAATGAGCTTTCATTTCGACTAACAGGGTTACGGATGGAAACGGCTGAATTTTTCGCGCAACTCGCGCAGCAACTGCTGCTCTCTGCGCCACTCTTTTTATTGATTGCACTGGGGTACGGTTTAGGTCGCTTTGCTGGCTGGCCTGAATCGGTCAACGAGGGGTTAAATCGCTTCTGCTTTAATGTGGCGATACCCTGCATGCTTTTTAAAGTAATGAGCAAGTTTTACCAAAGCCCGGCAGTGGACATGAGGCTACTGATTGCGTATTTCGGTACCTGCCTGGTGATTTACATCATTGGGCGCATTGTTGCAAAACGTCTGTTTCGCCTGGACGCAATTTCCGGGTCGGTTTTCGGTCTGGCGGGTATTTTCTCTAACAACGTCATGCTCGGTATTCCGGTTGCGATTATTCTGCTTGGCCCGGCGAGCCTCGCTTCTGTCGCGCTGGTGCTGGTGTTTAACAGCCTGATTTTGTGGACGCTGGTCACCGTGTCGGTTGAATGGGCGCAAAACGGCAGTTTCTCGGTGCGCGGCATCGGCAAAACGCTGGTAAATGTGCTGCGCAACCCGATAATCATCGGTATTTTCAGTGGGTTTATCTGGAGTTTTGCGCTGCACAGCCCGCTGCCGCAGATCCTTGATAGCCCGGTTAGCATGGTGGCGCAGGTTGCTGCCCCGCTAACGCTCATCACGTTGGGTATGAGCTTGTCGCGCTACCAAATTCGCAAAGGGCTGCGCGAGAGCATGGCGATTTGTCTGTTTAAGCTGCTGCTAATGCCGGGGATGATTTGGGGGCTTGCCTTGTTATTGCATTTACCGCGGGCAGAGAGCCAGGTCGTGGTGTTGCTGGGTTCAATGGCGGTCGGGATCAATGTCTATTTAATGGCGCAAAAGTTCCAGGTGCTGCAGGGCGCGACCGCAACCAGTATGCTGCTTTCTACCATTTTCTCTACGGTCACGACCCCGCTGTTGATGATCCTGATGAGCCACTTTTATCCTGACTGGCCGTAGGCCGGTATCAGCTTACGCCAGCGGGGAGATGCGCCAGCGCGTGATGTCGCTGGCGCATCTCTTTTTATCGATTCAGACGATATCGTCTACCACGCCACCATCGACACGCAGTGCCGCGCCAGAGGTTGCCGAGGCCTGTCTGGAACAGACATACACCACCATATTCGCGACTTCTTCCACCGAGGCAGCACGCTGGATCACCGAGCTGGGACGGTTCGCCATCACAAACTCTTTTGCCAGGGTTTCCAGCGACTTGCCCGTTTTTTCCATTTCATCTTTCATCATGTCGGCAAAGCCATCAGAAAGGGTCGGCCCCGGCAAGACACTGTTCACCGTCACACCGCTTCCGGCCACAAACTTGGCTAAACCGCGCGCCAGCGACAGTTGCGCCGTTTTGGTCACACCATAGTGGATCATCTCCGCCGGGATATTCAGCGCCGACTCCGACGAGATAAATACCACCCGTCCCCAGCCTTTTTTCACCATGGCTGGCAACAGTGCGCGTGAAAGCCGTACGCCAGACATCACATTGGTTTGCCAGTAGCTTTCCCAGGTGTCGTCGTCGGTGGCGTAAAAGTCCTGCGGGCCATAAATACCGGCGTTGTTCACCAGAATATCGGCCTCGCCAGCGGCGGCCAGCAGCGTTTCCACCCCTTTTGCCGAACTCAGATCGGCAATAGCAGTCCGCAGCGTTGAGCCCGGCACCTGTTTTAACAACGCGGTTTTCGCCTTACTGGTCGATGCCTCGCTGCGCCCGTTAAGGATCACTTCGGCACCGCTTTCCGCCAGCCCTTTGGCGATCGCAAAACCAATACCGCCCGTTGATGCTGTCACCAGCGCCACTTTCCCGCCGAGATCAATCTTCATCGTTTACTCCTTTATCTGGATTTAACAAATGATTTAAGGCTAGCACTTGGGCAGGCACGCGCATTGCCAATTGTTGCCTGATTACGCGTACGCACTGGCTTATGCAATTTGCAGCATTGCTTTTCTGGTTTAATTGCTTCCCTCGTTTTCAGTGCTCTAACAGAATGGAATTCACACAATATATTTGGCAGTTATTTTCTTTTTCAGGGGACAGACCACAATATGAATAAATACGGCGTATTCTCCATTCTCCTCGCAATAAGTGGTGTGCAACAGGTCAATGCCGCTGAACAAAGCGTTCCGGCGCAAACCACGTTTACTATTACGGCAGACGCGTCGCTAAAAGCGAAATTACCGCAGGAGGTTATCCAGCGCGGTTATATTATTGCGGGCACCAACCCAAATACGCCGCCGACAACATTTTATCAGGAAGATAATAAAACGCTGGCCGGGCGTGAAATTGATATTATGACCGCGGTTGCCGAACGCCTCGGCGTAAAAGTGCAGTGGCATGATACCGGCGGTTTCGACAATATTATTCCAGGGCTGAAATCAGGCCGCTACGATGTGGCGCTGGCGAATATTAATGCCACCAAAAAGCGCCTGGAACAGGTGGATTTCGTCAGCTATTACGATGCATCCCGCCTCGGCATTATCTCCCGTCAGGATGCGAACATTCCCGCCTTTACCGAACTGACACAGGTGTGCGGCAAAGAGATTGGTGCAGGTGCGGGCACCACGCAAATCAACCGTTTGAACGAAGGCAGTAAAGCGTGTGAAGCACAGGGTAAAGCACCGATAAAAGTCGCCGTCTTCCCGGACCGTCCGGCAGGCGTACAGGCGGTGGTCAGCGGGCGCGTACCCATGTTCTTTGGCCCCTACGAAGGGCTGACCTGGCAGGTCAGCAAAGTGAAACCGCTGACCATGAGTGGGCAAATCAGCGTTAACGACGCCCCGGTGTCTATTGCGTTCCCGAAAGGCTCCGGGCTGGAGGAGGCCGTACAGGCAGCCCTCAACTCCCTCATCAAAGATGGCTCTTACCAGAAGATCCTCGACCACTGGTCGATTGGCTTCGGCGCGGTAAAAGAGTCCAAACGTAACGAAGAGATTTTCTAATGGCGCACACCACACCTTCACCGTCGCAGGACGCTTTGCGCATTGTCGGTAAACGCTACTACGGGCGCTGGTTCAGCGCCCTGTTCGTTTTACTGCTGCTGGCAGGGCTGCTGCACTCCATTTTCAACAATCCGCGTTTTGAGTGGGGCGTGGTGGCACAAAGCTTCACCGAAGACTCCATCATCAGCGGCGTGTTGATGACCTTGCAACTGACCGCCATTTCCGTCGTGCTGGGCTTTGCCGGCGGCACCGTACTGGCGCTGATGCGCCTGTCATCAAATCCGGTGCTGGTGGCGGTAAGTTGGGGATATACGTGGTTTTTCCGCGGCGTGCCGATGCTGGTGCAGCTTTTCCTCTGGTACAACGTGGCCGCGCTTTATCCGACTCTCTCTGTGAGTTTGCCGGGGCTTGGCGAACTCTATAGTGCGCCAGCCAACGCGGTAATAAGCCCCTTTAGCGCAGCGGTAATCGCGCTGGTGATGCATCAGTCCGCCTATGCGGCGGAGATTATTCGTGCGGGTATCCAGAGCGTTGGGAATGGTCAACTGGAAGCGGCGCGGGCGCTCGGTTATTCGCGCGGGCAGATTTTCCGCCATACCGTTTTGCCACAGGCGATGCGCGCCATCCTGCCGCCCGCCGGCAATGAGGTGATTGGTCAGTTAAAAACCACCGCTGTGGTTTCCGTGATTTCTCTGCAGGATGTGCTCTACTCAGCGCAAATTATCTATCAACGCACCTATGAAGTGATCCCCCTGCTGCTGGTCGCCACGCTGTGGTACCTGCTGCTGACGTCCGTGCTGTCGGTCGGACAGTTCTACGTCGAACGTTACTTCTCCCGTGGCGTAAAGCGCGTTGAAGCCAACGTCTGGTTTGCCCGCAGACTGCCGGTGTATCTGTTTAACGCCAGGAGAGTGAGTAATGGCTGAGACAATTGAATTACGCAATATCACCAAGCGTTTCTCCGGGCAGACGGTGGTCGATAGCGTCGATCTGGATGTGGACGCCGGGTCGGTAACGGTGATCCTCGGCCCATCGGGTTCGGGGAAATCAACACTGTTGCGCTGCATTAACCACCTGGAAAAACTGGATGCCGGGACAATCCGCATCGGCGGCGAACTGGTGGGGTATGAGCAAAAAGGCCAGGCGCTGTTTGAAGTGAGCGACAGCAAAATCGCCCGACAGCGCAGCCGTATTGGCATGGTTTTCCAGCAATTTAATCTCTTCCCGCACCGGACCGTGCTGCAAAATATTATCGATGCGCCTGTCCGTGTGAAAAAGCAGCCCAGGGCGCAGGCGGTGGCGAAAGCGCGCCAGCTTCTGCAACAGGTTGGGCTTTCCGGGCGCGAAAATGACTGGCCGCAGCAGCTTTCCGGCGGTCAGCAGCAGCGCGTAGCGATTGCCCGCGCGCTGGCAATGGATCCTGAAGTCATGCTGTTTGATGAGCCGACCTCGGCACTGGACCCGGAGCTGGTGGGTGAAGTGTTACAGGTCATCAAAGCGCTGGCGCACTCCGGCATCACCATGGTGATCGTCACCCATGAAATCGGGTTTGCCCGCGAAGTGGCGGACAACATTGTGTTTATGGAAGCGGGAAAAGTGATCGCTTCCGGTCCGGCGCGCCAGGTACTGGAAAATAACGCCAACGCCCGCGTCAGCCACTTTCTTTCCACGGTGCTTTAACTATGCCGCCTGTGACGCACAGCTCCCACTGGGGGGCGTTTACTGCCTCCCCGGCGGGTGATGAACTGCACATTACCCCCTTTGCTGGCGATCCCGATCCCAGCCCGTTGCTGGACAATTTTACCGATGTGCTGCGTCACCCGGCGCGCGTGACCAGGCCGATGGTCCGCAAAGGCTGGCTGGAGCAGGGTCCTGGTCCGGACGCGAAGCGGGGAGCTGATGAGTACATTGCGATTAGCTGGGCGCAAGCGTTGGATCTGGCGGCGAGGGAGTTGCAACGGGTGGCGGATAACTTCGGCCCGCAGGCGGTGTTTGGTGGTTCATATGGTTGGTCCAGCGCCGGGCGTTTTCACCATGCTCAGAGCCAGGTGCACCGGTTTCTGAACACCACCATCGGCGGTTATGTTCGCTCGGTATGGTCCTACAGTTCTGCGGCGGCCTGCGTTGTCTTGCCGCACATAGTTGCCTCGCAGGATGAGATTTCCCGGCGCGGTGTGAGCTGGCGTGAGATTGCTGAACACAGCGAGGTCGTGCTCTCTTTTGGTGGTCTGGCGCTGAAAAATTCCCAGGTTGCCAGCGGCGGCATGAGCGAGCATACCGAACGCGGATACCTGCGTCAGGCTGCTGAACGCGGCGCGCAATTTATCTCCATCAGCCCATTGCGCCATGACTTGCCGGACGAAGCCGCCGGGGAGTGGATAGCGGTACGTCCGGGTACCGATGCGGCGTTAATGCTGGCGCTCCTGCATACCTTATGGCTTAACGGGCTGAGCGATGAAGATTTTCTGGGGCGTTACTGTACCGGCTGGCCAACGCTGGTCGCCTCCCTCAATGGTACGCAGGATGGCACGGTGCGGGATGCCGCCTGGGCAGAAGCCATTTGTGGTGTGCCCGCCGCAGACATTGTTGCGTTGGCGCAGCGCCTGCACGGTAAGCGCGTGGTGATCACGGTCGCCCATTCGTTACAACGTGCGCAGCACGGCGAACAGCCGGTATGGCTGGGCATGGTGCTGGCTGCGGCGTTGGGGCAACCCGGTCTGCCCGGCGGCGGCTATGCCTATGCGCTGGGGGCGTTGGGTCACTACGGAAAAGCGTTTAACCGCGTCTCTTTCCCCTCGCTGCCGCAGGGCAACAACGGCGTTGACGATTTTATTCCGGTAGCACGTATCGCTGATATGCTGCTCAACCCTGGCGCCCCCTTTGATTTTAACGGCCAGCGGCGCCGTTACCCGTCCATTAAGCTGGCGTGGTGGGCGGGGGGTAACCCCTTCCATCATCACCAGGACCTGGCGCGTCTGCGTAATGCGTTTTGTCAGTTGGATACGCTGATCGTCCATGAACACAGCCTGACGGCGACCGCGCGCCATGCGGATCTGATCTTACCCGCCACCATGACGCTGGAGCGCGAAGACGTAGGCGGCGCGCCAACCGACAGACATTTGTTCGCCATGCATCCAGTGGCTGAGCCCTGGGGTGAAGCGCGGGATGATTTCGCCATTTTCCGGGAGATTGCTGCCCGGCTGGGGCGTGAAGAGGCGTTTACCGAAGGGCGCACGGTGCGTGAGTGGTTACACCATCTGTACGGGCAGATGCAGGAAAAATTAGCGCAGGAAGGGGTGAATACACCCGATTTCGACCGCTTCTGGCAGGAGGGCGTGTTAACGTTGCCGCAGGTGGACGATGGTGGGGGCATGATGCGCCGTTTTCGTGCCGATCCCGACGTGTATCCATTACCGACGCCGGATGGCAAAATCCAGATCTATTCAGCGACCATCGCCAGTTTCAACTATCCCGATTGCCCCGGTCACCCGGCGTGGCTGACACCGGACGAACAACCCGACGCGCAACATCCGCTGTGGCTGATTGCCAATCAACCCGCCACCCGCCTGCACAGCCAGCTCGACTACGGGCGACACAGCGCACGGCATAAACAGCAGGGTAAAGAGGTATGCATGATGCACCCGACCGATGCCGCTGCACGCGGTATTACCGAAGGGGCGATTATTATGCTGTATAACCTGCGTGGCGCTGTGCTGGCGGCGGCGACCTTGTCGGAGAATATTATGCCTGGTGTGGTGCAACTGCCGACGGGTGCCTGGTACGACCCGGTGGACCCGCTTGCAGCGCGCCCGCTGTGTCGTCATGGTAACCCTAACGTTCTGACGCGCGACATCGGTACCTCTTCGCTGGGGCAAGGGTGCAGCGGGCAGATCACTGTCGTTCAGGTGTCTCTGTTTACCGGCGATGTTGGAGACGTGCAGGCTTTTGCGCCCCTAAACCAGCAATAGCGCCTGTAGGGTACGCAGCGCCTGGACGCTCTCCAGACGGGTCAAGGTAAGCCAGCCATCGCGGGTGACGTCATCCGCTTGCGGCAGGCAGCGGCGCAGTTTCTCCGCTAAATCCACGCCTTTCGCCAGCAGCATCTGGCGTGTGGCTTCGGTTTCCAGTATCACTCCGTCGCGAGTGGTTAAGCGAAGGCGATGAAAACGCGCCGCCGGGTTGAGTGCGTCCGGTGGTGCGTTGTGATCCGGCGTACGCACGACGCGGGCCGCCAGCGCGGCGGTAGCCGGTTTCACATCGCCGGGCGCGAAACTGCTCAGCGGCAGATCATTGTCCAGTAAGCATTCGGCAATCACATACTCAAGGCTAAAGCGGGCTTCAACCCCACTGGCGGGAGTATGAATAAATGCCGCCACATCGCCGCCGGGCGGAAACGCCACCTCAATTCGCTCCACATCGTGGTGTAACTGCGCAGTGGAAAACCCTGTCGCAAGCCATTTCTCACGTAGCGTCAGTGCAGCCAGCGCTGCACCGTGCGTGCCGCTACAGGTCGGCCAGGGTTTAAACTCCAGCCCCGGCGTAACAATGCGCCACGGTGCGCCCCAGCGTTCAGTAAGCAATGCCGGGCGGGCAGTCGAGGGGCTATAAGCGGTGAGAAAACGCTCCAGCGCGCCGATTGTTTGCGCAATGACGGCATGCTGCGTCAGTTGTACGGCAGTGACCGCCGCCCGGGCCGCCAGCCCGGCATGCAGCGGTTTGATATCCGAACCAAACTGCACGCGTAATCCGGCAGACTGAGTGGCGGCAATGGCGAGGATATTCGCGGTTTGCTCAGGATCCGCCTTCACCAGACGGGCGCAGGCCGCTGCCGCTGCCAGCACGCCGAGGGTGCTGGTGTTGTGAAAGCCCTGCATATAATGCCCACTGCCGACTGCCAGACCCAGGCGGCCCGCCATTTCTACCCCCAGCACAAAGGCATCGAGAAACTGCGCCGGTTCGATACTGGCGCACTCTGCCGACAGCGCCAGCAACGCCGGGAGGATAACGGTTCCGACATGCCCACGAAAGTCCGGGTGAAAATCATCGAAATCCAGCGCATGCCCGCTGTAGCCAAGACGCAACGCGCGGGATTGCGCGTCCTGCCCCGGCCAGATCTGGCGCAATGACGCTAAGGTGGCGTCAGGTAATACGCCGTTAACCACCGGCAAGGCAACGGCGAAAAAGTCGAGCACACCGCACCGTGCCTGTTCACGGGCGGTGTCATTCGGCTGTGCGTCGACAATCAACCGGGCAATGGCCAGGGTGATATCACTCATGCCGCTGCCTTTTTCAGCGCCTGTACTGCCAGCGTCGCCAGCCATTGCGCGGTGGGAAACAGGGCGGCGTCATCCACGCGGAACTGGGGATGGTGCAGGGCATACGGGCCACCGGAGCCAATCATGATAAAAGCGCCGGGCAAACGTTGCTGGTAAAACGCGAAGTCTTCGCCAATCGGATTCGCGGCGATACGGCGGACGTCAAAACCCGTTTCGTGACCGGTTTCCAGCGCCAGTGCAACCCACTCTTCGCTGTTCACCACCGACGGGGGGCCGGGTTGCCAGTCAAGGGTAATTTGCGCGTTAAACGCGGCGGCCATCCCGGCCAGCACATCACGCATGCGCTGCTCAATCTGTTCGCGCACCGTCTGGCTAAAGGTACGCACGGTGCCTTCCAGCCAGGCGCTATCCGGGATGACGTTCCACGTGCTGCCGCTGTGCACCTGCGTCAGGGAGAGCACGGCATTTTCATCGGACGGAACATTACGGCTAATCAGGGTTTGCAGCGTAGAGATCAGTTGCCCGGCGATCACCACTGGATCATTGCCTTCATGCGGGCGCGCAGCATGGCTGCCGGTGCCGGTAATATCAATACGGAAACGGTCAACGCCTGCAGTCAGCGCGCCGGCTTTACTGCCCATGACGCCCACCGGTAGTGCCGGATCGTTATGGATACCAAAAATCGCCGTTGCTCCCTCCAGCGCGCCCGCGGCAATCACCGCCGGTGCGCCTTGCCCGGTCTCTTCTGCAGGCTGAAAGAGAATGCGCACCCGCCCGGGCAGGCTGCTCTCCTGCTGTTTGAGTAAAATCGCCGCGCCCAGCGCTGAGGCACTGTGGAAATCATGGCCGCAGGCATGCATTACGCCGGGGTGCGCTGAGCTGAACGGCACGCCGGATTTTTCCTCAATCGGCAGTGCGTCGATATCCGCGCGCAGGACGATCAACGGGCCAGGGTGTTGCCCGCCCAGTTCAACGACCAGCCCGGTCGGCAGATCTAACGGCAGAATACGGATCTGGTAGGTTTCCAACGCAGCACGAAGACGGGTGGTGGTGGCGAACTCCTGGTTAGAGAGTTCAGGAAAACGATGCAATTCGTGGCGAAAATCGGTCAGCCAGGCCGGTAATTCAGCAATGTCGGTCATAGCGTTACTCATCAGGGTGAACGACGCGCCAGCCACGCGGTGTGGTCAGCGTCATCAAGGATTTTTTTCATAAACAGGGTGATATGGCCTTTGCCCAGATCCGCCTCATGCGCAGGCACAAAGCCATACTGCTGATAAAAGGGGATCAGCCACGGATGGCTGATGGCGGTGCCGAGCGACACCGCAGGTGCGCGCAATACACCGCGCAGAATATGGGTCTCCACCCAGTCGTAGATTTGCCGCCCGCGCTGCTCCCCACGATGGCGCGGATGCGCGGCAAACCAGCCGATATGCGGCAGGCCAAACGGCCCCGGCAGCGGCCCCCAGGGGTAGCGCAGCGTAATGGAGGCGGCTAACGCATCATCGACAAACAGCCCCCAGACACCGTGCTGTTGCAGGTGTTGCGTTACCTGCGCGACGGTGGTGGTGGCCGCATCAAAATGAATGCCCATCTCACGCACCTGTGCGTAGGCTTCCAGCATCAGCGTTAGATAGATGTCGCGGTCAGCGGTCGTTAGCTGGCGATAGTGCTCGCTCATACCCTCTCCAGCAACTGTGAGTCGTCTGCGGCGCGCAAGACATCACTGACTTTTTCCAGCGCGCTGCCTAAGTAGCGCGCTGGATCCAGCCAGCCATCGAGATCGGCATCGCTGATAGCCCCGGCGATTTCCGGTTGTTCTGCCAGCACGCTTTTAAAATCGCGCCCGCTCTCAAACGCCGTCATCGCACAGGTGTACACGAGGTGGTGTGCTGTCTGTTTACCGAGGGTTTTCCCGGCTTCAAACATGACTCGCTCCGACAGCAGCAGCCCGGCCTGGATATCCAGATTGGCGCGCATTTTGTCGCTATTCACCGTTAGGCCGTTAAGGATCCCCTGTGCGTTTTGCAGTTGTGCAGAGAGATAAAGACAAATTTCCGGTAGCGCCAGCCACTCTGCGCGCCAGCTCATGGCATCGCGTTCGTGTTCGACATGCATGGACTCAAAAATCAGACCGGCGCTGTGGCGCACGGGCGCAGTCAGGCTTGCCAGTCCTTCAATAGCAGCAGGGTTGCGCTTGTGCGGCATGGTGGTAGAACCGATTTTCCCGGCGCTGAAAGGCTCTTCCACTTCGCCGATTTCGGTACGCATCAGGTTATAGAGTTCATTGCCGATTTTGCCCAACGAGCCGCTGATCAGTACCGCCAGCGAGGCGAATTCGCTTAAGCGATCGCGGGCAGATTGCCAGCCAATAGTCGGGCAGGCGAGCCCGAGTAGCGCCAGCGTGCGACGCTCTACCTCAGGACCCAGATCGCCCAGTGCCGCATTGGTGCCGATAGCGCCGTTGATGTTGCCTGTCAGCAGGCGCGGGCTGATTTCGTTGATGCGTGTTAAATGGCGTAAAAACTCATCCAGCCAGACGGCGACCTTAAACCCAAAGGTCGTGGGCAACGCCTGCATGCCGTGAGTGCGACCAACCATTAGCGTGTGCTGGTGACGTTCGGCAAGCTGGCGCAGGGCGCGGGCTACGCCAACGGTATCGCGGCGGATAATGTCCAGTGCATCGCGCAGTTGCAAAATGGTGGCAGTATCGACGATATCCTGTGTGGTGGCACCATAGTGCAGGTATTCCCCCGCCGGGCCGCACTGCTGTTGCAGCGCCGTCAGCGTGGGCATAAAGGAGTGCTTCATCTGTGCGGCAAGTTGGGCGATATCGCTCAGTTGCAGCGCCTGCGGCTGTGCACGGTCGGCAATCTCCTGCGCTGCTTTTGGTGGAATGACGCCCAGTTCACCTTGCGCACGTGCCAGCGCCACTTCCACGGCGGCCTGCTGGCGCAGGCGATTTTCTTCCGACCAGATGGCGCGCATTTCCGGCGTGGCGAAGTTATTGCCGATGATCAAAAAATCGATGGGATGCGATGACATATTATGTGCCTGTCGTAAATTTAAAAAATGCCGATAATTTTATTTTCTGTTCAGCATCTTCATTCATGAATATACCGGCGGCAAGGCATTTGTCGCCTTATCTAATATTCTTCTATCGATATGAAAATACAGGAAATGAGAAAGATTGTTTTTTGTTTTTATTTTTGTAGCATGAGCCGATAATGCGATTTAATTACATGGAAAACTCAATGCTTGCGATAAAAACGCCGCAAACCTGGTTTCACCTGTCAGGTATTCGCCATGACGCAGGGAAATATATTTCACCGCTGTCACAGCATATTTTAATTATTACCAGTGCGCGGGCCTGGGCACGAGTGAACCCGGCGCTGGAAGGCAGTTTGCGCGCCAGCGGCGTGAAATGGCAGACCGAAATCATGACTGGCTACTGTACCGACGAGCGGGTGGCACATTACGCCCGGCGCGCGCGAAAACTGGGGGTGCAGTGGATTGTCGGCGTGGGTGGTGGTCGCGTACTGGATACCGCGAAAGCCGTAGCGGATGCGCTTGAAGGCGGCGAGTCTGTCACCATCCCGACGGTTGCCTCTACCTGCGCGGCCTGGTCGCCGCTGTCGGTCTTTTATACTGAAGAAGGCGGGCAGATCCGCAGTCAACCGTTGAAAACATTGCCGCGACTGGTGCTGGTGGACAGTGAAATTATTGCACAGAGCGATGTGCGTTATTTAAAAGCGGGTATTGTGGATGCACTGGCGAAATGGTACGAGTTCCGTCCCTATTTAGAACATTCGCCGGATAATCTGGCGTTGCAGTTAAAAGTGCAGACCGCCCGACTGGCTGTGGATATTTACGAAAAACACGGTGTGCAGGCGGTACAGGATAATAAAGCGCAGGTTGTCAGTGAAGCGTTAATCAATGTTATTGATGCCAATATTGCCATTGCCGGGTTGGCCAACAGCATTCGCGGCGAGATCCCCACGCCTGGCGTCGCTCACGCTATTCATAACCGTCTAACCTACGAACCGGCGTTGCGCGACTGGTTGCATGGTGAGCGAGTGGGTTACAGCTTGCTGGTGCAGTCGTTCCTCGAAGGCGACGGTGAAACACCGGACGCCGCATTGCTGAGCTTATTGCGTCAGTACGAGATGCCACTGACGCTGGCGCCGCTGAAAGAGATCCGCCTGGCGGTGATCCAGGCGGTGGCGCGCAGTATTCATTTTCCTCGCGCGGCGGCAGAGCATTTACCGTTTTCGCTGGAACCCGCACGGATTGAACGAGCGCTACGCCTGACGGAGCAATTTTTTACACCCCGCTATGCGGTATAGCATTACTCTTCTGCCGCCAGGCATTGTAAATGGCCGTGGCGCACGCCGCGCTGGGCGATAACGTCGTCGGCAAAATGTTGAACGTCACCCATTTTGCCTTTCAGCACCGCAATCTCTAAACAGTCGTCGTGGCTGATGTGCACATGCAAGGTGGCGACAGATAAATCGTGATGATGATGCTGCGTGGCGACTATGCGGCTCGCCAGATCGCGTTTCTCATGTTCATACACATACGAAAGCACGGCGTAGCCCTGCTTTTCATTGTCCTGCGCGGACTCCTGCGCCAGCGTGCTGCGCAGAATATCCCGCAGCGCTTCCGAGCGGTTGTTGTAGCCCCGTCGCTGGCTCAGGTTATCCAGCGTTTCGAGCAGGTCATCATCCAGCGTGATGGTCACACGTTGCATGGTTGTCTCCTTTGTAATGAGCGCGGCAGAGCGGGCAATACCGCCTGTTGCAGGGTTTGCCCCGCCTGTGAGTGAAAATGCAGCGGCGTAGCGACAGTGACAGTTTCCACCATTGCGCCGTTGTCCATGACGATAACCCGCTGGCAAAAACGTTCTACCAGGCGTAAGTCGTGAGTAATGAACAGGCAGGCGACACCGGACTGCTGTTGCAGGCGTTTCAGCAGGGCGATCATGCCGGCCTGCAACACCAGGTCGAGGCTGGACACTGCCTCGTCAAGGATCAGTAGCGTGGGTTCTACCGCCAGCGCCCGCGCAAGGCACACGCGTTGCAACTGGCCGCCGCTCAGTTGCGGCGGGCGCTTGTCCAACAAGGCATGATCCAGTTCGACTTCATCCATTAAGCGCGTGATGCGTAGCTGTTGCTCCGTTTTTGACAGCGTCAGCAGGTGGCGTAGCGGCTCACGCAAGATATCCCGCACGGTATGCCGTGGGTTCACGGCGCTTATTGGGTCCTGAAAAACCATTTGTATGTCGCGGCGAAAGGCGTTGCGGGCGCGGGCATTGAGCCGGGAAAGCGGCGTTCCCCGCCAGATCACTTCACCCTCATCGGGGGACTCCAGCCCCACCAGCAGCCGCGCCAGCGTACTTTTGCCGCAGCCGCTACGCCCCAGTAAGGCCACGGTTTCGCCGCTCCCGAGCTGTAGCGAGATATTATTCAGTACTCGCTGGTGGCGGTAAGTATGGGAAAGACCCCGCACGTCAAGCAGGTTCATTGTGTTAACTCCATGCCATACAACGCCAGATGCGCGGCCACTAACTGGCGCGTGACGGGGTGCTGCGGCGCGCGAAACAGCGCCTCTGCCGTGCCGATTTCGATAATCCGCCCGTTATCCATTACCGCCACCTCATCAGCCAGCCGCGCCACCACGCCCATATCATGCGTGACCAGTAACACGCCGGGCTGGCGTTCACGCACAATGCGATCCAGTAAATCGAGGATCCGTGCCTGTGCCACGGCGTCCAGGTCAGTGGTGGGTTCGTCGGCAACGATATACGCTGCTTCGCTCAGCAGTGCCATCGCCATCATCATGCGTTGCAGCATGCCGCCGCTCATCTCGAACGGATAAAGCGTAAGGACCCGTTCTGCGTCTTCCAGCCCGACATCCTGCAGCGCAGCGACCAGCGTGGCGTGGTCGGCAGGCTTCCCTAATGCCTGGCAGGTTTCACGCGCATGCCCGGCCATCGTACGTAGCGGGTTAAAGGCGCTGCGAGGGTTTTGCATTACCGTGGCGACGATCACGCCGCGAAGCGACTGGGGCGTGACGGGCTTATTGTCGGCCAGCAGCCGGCCAGAGGTCTGCCGCACGCCAGCGGGCAGTACGCCCAGCGCTGCTGCGCAGGTTAGCGACTTGCCGCTGCCGCTGCCGCCGACCAGCGCCAGCACGCGCCCACGCTTGAGGGTGAGCGAGACATCGTCCACCAGCGGTTTTTCGGCGTGCAGCGAAATATTCTGCAAACTCAGTTGTGCGGGCATCAGTGGACGTGCTCCGTTTCCAGATGGGGATCGAGGTGGTCGCGCAGCGCGTCACCCACCAGGTTAAACGCCATAACGCTGATAAACAGCGCCAGGCCTGGCCACAGCATTTGCAACGGCTGCGTCCAGATATATTGCCGGGCGTCATTGATCATTACGCCCCATTCCGCCGTCGGGGCGGTTACGCCCAGGCCGAGGAATGACATGCCCGCCACGTGCAGCATCATGTGGCCAATATCCAGGGTAGCCAGCACCAACAGGGAGGGAACGACGGCACCCGCCAGATGATCGCGAAACATCTGCGGGTAACTGGCGCCGCTTAAGCGCGCAGCCAGCACATACTCGCGGCTGCGCAGAGAAATCACAAGGCTGCGTACCATGCGGGCGTACCACGCCCAGTGGGAGAGGGCGATGGCGATAATCACATTCGTCAACCCGGTTCCGAGCACGCCAACCATAAAAAACGACAGGATCGAAGTGGGAAAGGTCATGAAGATATCCGCCACGCGCATAATCGCCTGGTCGATCCGCCCGCCCAGCAGCCCGGCGCAGCCTCCGGCGGTTAAACCGATCGCCAGCACCAGAAGCAGACAGAGGATCACCGATCCCAGCGAAACGCGGGTCGCGGCCATCAGGCGTGAAAAAATATCGCGTCCGAGATGATCGGTGCCGAGCCAGTGCTGGCTGCCTGGCGGCAGCAGGCGGGCAGGTAAATCAATGCCTTGCGGATCAAAAGGCACCCACCACTGGCAGGTCAGGGCAATACCCAGAAGTAACAGCAGGAGCAGTAACGCAACACGCACTGGCCAGCGGGTGGTGTGAAGAAAGTGCATCAGTGTGCTCCTTCATGATGGCGGATACGCGGATCCAGCGCGGCGTTGAGCAGATCCACCAGCAGGTTGCACACGACGAAAACCACCACCATCACCAGCGTAAAACATTGGATCACCGGATAGTCGCGGTTAAAAATGGCAGACACCGCATAACGTCCGATGCCGGGCCAGGCGAAGATGCTTTCGATAATCATTGTGCCGCCAATGAGCTCGCCAATGTGCATCCCCAGCGCGGTGATCACCGGTAATCCGGCATTGCGCAGTATATGCCGCCGCTCCGTCTGCTTTTCGCTTAAACCACGCAGACGCGCCCAGGTAACGTGGCGCTGCCCGGCGACGTCCAGCATGCTGGCGCGCAGCAAACGCGCATTAATCGCCAACGACATGAATGCAATCGACACCGCAGGCAGGATCAGGTGTTGCCATCCACCGTAGCCCATCGCGGGGAGCCACTGGAGATGCACCGAAAAGAACATTACTAAGAGGAAAGCCAGCCAGAAGTTCGGCATTGAAACCCCGAGAAATGCCACAGCGCGGACGGCAAAATCAGGCAGGCCATCACGGTGGCGCGCAGCCCAGATACCGAGCGGTACCGAGATGAGCAAAATCAGCACCAGCGCCGCGCCCGCCAGTTGCAGCGTAGCGGGCAGAAAGTGCAGCACATCGTCCAGTACCGGGCGCTGGGTAGCATAAGAGAGGCCGAAATCCAGATGCAGCGCGCGCCACAGCCAGTGGAAATATTGATCGACCAGCGGCTGATCCAGCCCCAATTGCAGGCGGGTCGAGGCAATCATCTCCGGCGTGGGCGGCAGATTCGACAGCCGCAAATAATCCATGGCCGGATCCCCTGTGCCCAGGCGCAGCAACAGGAAAATCACTACTGACGCGGCAACGATCATCGGGATCAACAACAGCAGGCGCTGGCATAAATAGCGGCTCATTTCGTGGCGTCCGGGACGATCTGATCAAAAGGGATCTCAGAGGCAACAGGGGCAAAAGGAATTGGCCCCAGGCCCGGTTTTGCCACGACCATCATGGAGATATAGCTAATGGGCAGGTACACCGCGTCGTTATGCAGCCGGGTAAGGATATCGCGGTACAGCGCCTGACGCGCCGTCTCATCCTGAGTGGTCAGCACCTCACCAATCTCGTGATCGATGAGCGCTTTATCGGGCAGACCGCGTTGCGCCTGGTAATCCGCATGAGACGGCACGCGCATGGAACTCATAAACGCATGGGGATCGTAAGGCGCGCCCCAGGTGCGGTTGAAAATCATGCCGAATCGGCCATCGCGCTGGCGCGCGTAAATGCTGCTCTCCTCTTCGCCAACCAGCGCCACGTCGACGCCGACCGCGCGCATATTAGCCTGCAGGATCTCAGCCATTGATTTACTCAGGGCATCGGTGCCGATATAGGCCAGCTCAAGATGTAAAGGCTGACCGGCTTTCTCCCGGATGCTTTTCCCGGCGGGTAATTGCCAGCCGGCTTTTTCCAGCAGTGCGCGCGCCTGCGCCGGATCGTACTGGCGTGCCTTCAGGCCAATATTGGCATACGGCACTGACGGGGCAAACAGCGTGTCGGCAATCTGCTGTGTACCGTACAGCGCCCCCTCAACCAGCGTTTTTTTATCGACCGCATAGTTTAGTGCTTCGCGCACCGCCAGTTCATCGGTGGGCGCACGCGCTGAGTTCAGCGCCAGCATCACCGTTTCCATGGGGGCGGAAAGTTGGGTACGCCACGCTGGGTTCTGGCTGAAGCGGGCAAACGTATCCAGCGGCAGTAACCCTTCATTGCCGTAAAGCATGTCGATATCGCCAGTTTCAAAGGCTACGGCGCGACTGGTTGGGTCCGGGATAACTTTCACGATGATTTTGCCTGCTGCGGGTTTCTCCCCCCAGTAGTGCTCGTTACGCACCAGCACGTCGTACTGGTTAAGGCGTGACTCCTGCAAAATCCATGGCCCGGTGCCAATCGGTGCGTTAATGCCGTGCAGGGTTTCGTGATTTTTAAACTGCGACGGGGCGATAAAGCGAAACGGGCGGGGAAGGGCGAGTTCTTGCAGGAAAGGATAATAGGCACTTTTCAGGGTGATTTGTAACTGGCTGGGGTTGAGGGCTTTCACATCGGTGATTTGATTTGCCAGCTCCAGCCATGCGTGGCGCGGGCGGTTATCCAGCACTGCGCGGAAGTTTTCTGCTGCGGCCTGGGCGGTAAACGGCTCGCCGTTCGAAAACTGTACCCCCTCGCGCAGCGTGAAAATCCAGGTTTTGCCATCATCGGAGTGGGTCCAGCGTGTGGCGAGCCAGGGTTTGACGCTGCCGTCGGCCTGGTACTTCACCAGCGGTTCGTAGACCATGCTCTGGGCGAACATTTGGTTTGGGGTGTAGAGATGCGGGTTTAGCGGCCCGACATTCACCGGCCAGGCGGTGGTCAGTGTGGGTAGCGCTGCAGAAGCAGCAAAGGATGCGCAGAGCAGCAGCAGAGCGCCAGCGTGGCGATAGAAAGACACGGTCGATTCCCTGTCGAAAAGAGTGGCGAAGAAGTATGACGATTTTAGATATTCATCATACGAATGGTATGTTCTGGATCAAAAACCTTTCTTCTAAAAGGGTTTTACCGCACAACCTGCAGAGTTAGCATGCAGGCAGTCTCTTAAGGGGAAGCCAATCACGATGACAGTAACGCTCAATTTCCTGGCGGCCGGCAGCCTGAAGCGGGCATTCACCCCGCTACTGGCCGCCTTCAGCGAACAGTACGGTGTCGCGGTTGAGGCGAGCTTTGGCCCGGCGGGGTTGCTGCGGGAACGTATTGAGGCGGGCGAACCCTGCGCCAGGCTGCTTTTTCCAGCTACTGAGCACACCCACCACATCGTCGGCGGCATTGAGCTGCACCAGCAGGTTCAGGGTCTGGTGCTGTAAAACCACCACGCGGGTGACGCGGTCAGGAAGGGTGACCTGGCGGCCAGGCTGGTCGGTAAGGGTGCGTTCTGCATGCGCAAACACGCTGGCGCAGGCCAGCGTTGCGCCCAGCAGGAGAGGCAGGATTTTCGATATGGTATCGCTCTGGAAGGGAAATTTCGGTATGTATTGGATTATATAGCAGTCCTTCCTGCAAACGATTCATACCGGAAATTCAGAGGTATGCCGGGTCGCCAGACACTTAGCGTTCATTTTTAAACAGGTGCAACAGCATCCCGACCTGCTCATCCAGCGGTGCGAGATCCTTTTTCACAATCAGATGCAACGGTGTAGCGCGTCGCGCGCCGTGGCTTAATGGCAGGCGTTGCAGCACCCCGCTTTCCAGCAGAGGCTGGATCCGTTCTTCTGGCAGCCAGCCGTAACCGACCTGATATTGCACCGCTTCGACGGCGGCATCGATGGTGGAAAAGGTCCAGGAGGCTTGCGTTGCCGGGCCTTGCCCATCGTCACTTTCGGCAATGCGGATCTGCGGCCATGCAGCAAGCTGGGTTTCGCTCACCTGCCCGGCCGCGCACAGTGGATGATCGCGGTGCGCCACGGCAACAAAATCGATATTCATCAGCCATTCGCCGCGCCCGGTCATGTCCTGGCGGCGGGTTAAAATCAGCACATCTGCCTGCGCGTAGATCGGCAGTTCGCTGGAGGCTGTTTCCAGCACCTCGGTCAGGCGAATCCGCGTTTGCGGGTAACGTTGCCGGAACTGGCGCAGAATGGCGAATAACCGCGCGCGGGGGAAAATGCTATCCACTACCAGGTCCAGCCGCGTGCGCATGCCATTACGCAGCGTGGCGGCATGCGTTTCCACCCACTCAAAGGCTTTAAGCAGGGGTTTAACCTGATTCAATAGCAGTTCACCTGCTGGTGTCAGCACCGCGCGGCGTCCTTCCTGCATCAGCAATGCCACCCCCAAACGCTCCTGCAACAGCGCCAGGTTATAACTTACTGAGGACTGGCTGCGGTGTGTCTCTTCTGCGGCTTTCGCAAAGCTGCCTCGTTCCACCACTTTTTGCAGCAGTGCCCATTGTTCGAGGGTTGTCTTGTGCATGAATCATTTAAAATTTGAATGAATTTGATGCAAATATAGCGTTATTCATTGGATTTTTGCAGGCGTAGGATCACCTTATCAACACAGAGGAGACAAAAAATGAGCACCTTTGATAAACATGATTTGAGCGGTTTCGTCGGCAAACATCTGGTTTATACCTACGATAATGGCTGGAATTACGAGCTTTACGTGAAAAATGACACCACCCTTGATTACCGCATTCATAGTGGGATCGTGGCGAACCGGTGGGTGAAAGATCAGCGAGTGTTTATCGTTCGTGTGGGCGAAAGTATCTATAAAATTTCCTGGACAGAACCGACCGGTACCGATGTCAGCCTGATTGTGAACCTTGGCGATCGCCTGTTCCACGGCACGATTTTCTTCCCGCGGTGGGTCATCAATAACCCTGAAAAAACTGTCTGTTTCCAGAACGATCATATTCCGCTAATGGAGTCTTATCGTGCGGCTGGCCCGGCTTACCCAACCGAAGTAATTGATGAATTCGCCAACATTACCTTTGTGCGCGACTGCGGTGCTAACAATGAGAGCGTGATTGCCTGCGCGGCCAGCGAGTTGCCTGCCGGTTTTCCAAAGAACCTTCAGTAATTGCTTAACGCTATTTAATATATTTCAACCGTTACAATTGAAATAATTTATTGCATAACAGTATTCTCTCTTTTTGCTTTGTTGCAGTGCCGTTTAAAATAAATGAGACAACGCTCATGTATACAATACATGAGCGTTTTGCATGACACTTTTATGACAACAATCACATTTAACTCCCGTTTAAGTTTATTCTAACCATCTGTTTTATATCAATATTAAAAGTAATGTACATTACTTTCTCGCCGTTTTTCTTAATCTTGTCCTAATATTCTTTTGATAATATTAAAAAATCAGCTGTCATTAATGATATTCGCTACAACCGGACGTTTATTATATTTCGGTTTAACCTTCATCTGCCATTTTACTCGAGATCCGCAAAGTTTCTTTGTGGGGTTCTTTAACGCGTTTGTGACGCAGGGAAAAAATGATGAGTGATTTTTTACCGTTCTCCCGCCCCGCAATGGGAGAGGAAGAGCTTGCCGCGATTCAGCAAGTGCTGGCATCTGGCTGGATCACGACTGGCCCCAAAAATCAGGCTCTGGAAGAGGCGTTCTGTGCTTTAACCGGCAACCGCCACGCCATTGCCGTCAGCTCGGCAACCGCCGGCATGCACGTGACGTTAATGGCGCTGGGTATTGGCGCGGACGATGAAGTCATTACGCCTTCCATGACCTGGGTTTCCACACTCAATATGATTGTGTTACTGGGGGCGACCCCGGTGATGATCGACGTCGATAAAGAGACGCTGATGGTGACGCCAGAGGCCATTGAGGCAGCGATCACCCCACGCACCCGGGCGATTATTCCGGTGCATTACGCGGGTGCACCGGCAGACATCGACGCCATCCGCGCGGTTGGCGAGAAACACGGCATTCCGGTCATTGAAGATGCCGCCCATGCCGCCGGGACGTTGTACAAAGGCCACCACGTAGGCGGTCAGGGCACGGCGATTTTCTCCTTCCACGCCATCAAGAATATGACCTGCGCCGAAGGCGGGCTGGTGGTGACGGACGACGAGCAGCTGGCTAACCGCATTCGCAGTCTGAAGTTCCACGGTCTGGGCGTTGATGCTTACGATCGTCAGACACACGGCCGTGCCCCGCAGGCCGAAGTCATTTCCCCCGGTTTCAAATACAACCTTGCTGATATTAATGCGGCGATTGCACTGGTGCAGTTAGGCAAGCTGCAGAACGCGAATGCACGTCGGCAGGAGATTGCTCAGCGCTATTTGCGCGAGCTGGCGGATACGCCGTTCCAGCCGCTGGCGCTGCCAGACTGGCCTCACCAGCACGCGTGGCACCTGTTTATTCTTCGCGTTGATGAACAGCGTTGCGGCATTACCCGTGATGCGCTGATGGAAACGCTGAAAGCGCAGGGCATTGGCACCGGGCTGCATTTCCGTGCGGCGCATACGCAAAAGTATTACCGCGAACACTATCCTGTCTCGTTGCCCAATACCGAGTGGAACAGTGCGCGCATTTGCTCTATCCCCTTGTTTCCGGACATGACTCATGACGACACAACCCGCGTCATTGACGCGCTCCATCACATCGCAGGGCGCTGATATGTTTACTCTGCCGCTTGTAGAAAAAGTCTCCGTGGTGATCCCCGTTTTTAACGAAGAAGAGAGCTTACCGGAGCTGATTCGTCGTACCACGACCAGCTGCGACACGCTGGGTATTGATTACGAAATTCTGCTGGTGGATGACGGCAGTAGCGATAACTCCGCGCAAATGCTGACCGCAGCGGCGGAAGAACCGGGCAGCCATGTCGTGGCCGTATTGCTGAACCGCAACTACGGGCAACATTCGGCAATCATGGCCGGTTTCAGCCATGTGACAGGCGATTTAATTATCACGCTGGATGCCGACCTGCAAAACCCGCCGGAGGAGATCCCGCGCCTCGTGGCGAAGGCCAATGAAGGCTACGACGTGGTGGGTACGGTGCGCCAGCATCGGCAGGACAGTCTGTTTCGCAAAATGGCCTCACGCACCGTTAACCGCCTTATTCAGCGCACCACCGGGAAAGCGATGGGCGATTACGGCTGCATGCTGCGCGCTTACCGCCGCCATATTGTCGATGCCATGCTGCACTGCCACGAACGCAGCACGTTTATTCCGATCCTGGCCAATACCTTTGCCCGCAAGGCCGTGGAAATCCCCGTGCAGCACGCCGAGCGGGAGTTTGGTGATTCGAAATACAGCTTTCTGCGCCTGATCAATCTGATGTACGACCTGGTGACGTGCCTGACCACCACGCCGCTGCGCCTGCTCAGTGTTTTTGGCAGCGTGATTGCGCTGGCCGGTTTCTCGCTGGCGATGCTGCTGGTGGTGCTGCGCCTGGCATTCGGCCCGCAATGGGCGGGCGAAGGGATGTTCATTCTGTTTGCCATCCTGTTCACCTTCATCGGCGCTCAGTTTATCGGGATGGGGCTGCTTGGCGAGTATATCGGCCGTATTTATAACGATGTCCGCGCGCGTCCTCGCTACTTTATTCAACGTGTTGTTCGTCAGGAGCATGACGCTCCGCAAGAGGAAAAAAACCAATGAAAGCTGTTGTCTTTGCTTACCATGATATGGGATGTGTTGGTGTCCAGGCGCTGATTGATGCCGGTTTTGAGATTGCGGCGATTTTTACCCACCCGGACAACGCCAGTGAAAATCACTTTTTTGGTTCGGTTGCCCGTATCGCTGCCGAACGCGGCATTCCGGTGTATGCGCCGGAAGAGGTTAACCATCCGCTATGGGTCGATCGCATTCGCGGCATGAACCCGGATGTCATTTTCTCGTTCTATTACCGCAACCTGCTTTGCAGCGACATTCTTAACAGCGCACGCATTGGCGCGTTTAATCTGCATGGCTCGCTGCTGCCTGCCTATCGTGGCCGTGCCCCGCTGAACTGGGTACTGGTCAACGGCGAAACAGAAACCGGTGTGACGCTGCACCGTATGGTCGAACGTGCAGACGCGGGCGGCATTGTGGCCCAGCAGCACGTGACGATTGCCGACAGTGATGAAGCGCTTACGCTGCACCGCAAACTGAGCGAAGCCGCGCAAAGCCTGCTGCGCAGCGCGCTGCCCGCTATTAAGAGCGGCACATTTAGCGAAACCGCGCAGGATGACAGCAAAGCGAGCTATTACGGCCGCCGTACGCCGGAAGATGGCCGCCTCGACTGGGAAAAACCGGCGCAAACGCTGCATAACCTGGTGCGCGCCGTTTCCGATCCGTGGCCGGGTGCGTACAGTTTTGCGGGCACGCACAAATTTATCGTCTGGAAGTCCCGCGTGCGTAATGACCTGGCACCGGCCAGACCGGGTACCGTGCTCTCTGTTGCGCCGCTGGTGGTGGCCTGTACGGATGGCGCGCTGGAAATCCTGACCGGTCAGGCGGATAACGGCGTTTATATGCAGGGTGCGCAACTGGCGCAGTCGCTGGGTCTGGTCGCCGGTGCGTTGCTGACCAGTAAACCGGTGGTGGCGGTGAAACGCCGTACCCGCGTTCTGATCCTCGGTGTGAACGGTTTTATCGGTAATCATCTGACCGAGCGTTTGCTGCGCGATGATAACTACGAGATTTACGGTCTGGATATTGGCGCCGACGCCATCAGCCGTTTCCTCGACTGCCCGCGCTTCCACTTTGTTGAGGGTGACATCAGCATTCACTCTGAGTGGATCGAGTACCACATTAAGAAATGCGACGTTGTGTTGCCGCTGGTAGCGATCGCGACACCTATCGAATACACCCGTAACCCGCTGCGTGTTTTTGAACTCGATTTCGAAGAAAACCTGAAAATCATCCGCGATTGCGTGAAATACAACAAACGCATCATTTTCCCGTCCACCTCCGAAGTGTATGGCATGTGCACCGATAACGTGTTCGATGAAGACAATTCGAACCTGGTGGTGGGGCCAATCAACAAGCAGCGCTGGATCTATTCGGTTTCGAAACAGCTGCTGGATCGGGTGATTTGGGCCTACGGCGAAAAAGAGAACCTGCGCTTTACGCTGTTCCGTCCGTTTAACTGGATGGGGCCGCGCCTGGACAACCTGAATGCGGCGCGCATTGGCAGCTCGCGTGCGATCACCCAGCTTATTCTCAATCTGGTGGAAGGCTCGCCGATCAAACTGATCGAAGGCGGTAAACAGAAACGCTGCTTTACCGATATCAGCGACGGCATTGAAGCGCTGTTCCGCATTATTGAAAACAAAGATGGGCGTTGCGACGGGCAGATCATCAACATTGGTAACCCGGACAACGAAGCCAGTATTAAAGCGCTGGCGGAAATGCTGCTGGAAAGCTTTGAGAGACACCCGCTGCGCGATCGCTTCCCGCCGTTTGCCGGTTTCCGCGAAGTGGAAAGCAGCAGCTACTATGGCAAAGGCTACCAGGATGTGGAGCACCGTAAGCCCAGCATTCGTAACGCCAAACGCTGCCTGAACTGGGAGCCAAAGGTCGATATGCGCCAGACCATCGATGAGACGCTGGATTTCTTCCTGCGTACTGTCGAACTCACCGATGAGAAAAACGCATGAAGTCAGTCGGCTTACGCATTGATGTCGATACCTTTCGTGGCACCCGAGACGGTGTGCCACGTCTGCTTCAACTTCTGAAAAAGCACAACATTGAGGCGAGCTTTTTCTTTAGCGTCGGGCCGGACAATATGGGGCGCCACATCTGGCGCCTGCTTAAGCCGCAATTTTTATGGAAGATGCTGCGCTCGCGCGCGGCATCGCTCTACGGCTGGGATATCCTGCTGGCTGGCACCGTATGGCCGGGCAAAAAAATCGGCGAAGGCAACGCGGAGATCATTCGTGCAACGGCGCTTGCGCATGAAATCGGGCTTCACGCCTGGGATCATCATGGCTGGCAACGCTGGAGCGGCGTCTGGGATCAGGCGAGGCTGGAGGCGGAAATCGAGCGTGGCCTGTTGGCGCTGGAGATGATTATCGGCCGCGCGGTAACCTGCTCTGCGGTGGCGGGTTGGCGTGCGGATCAGCGTGTCGTGAAGGCCAAATCGGCGTTCAACTTCCGCTACAACAGCGACTGTCGCGGTACGCACCCTTTTCGCCCGCAGCTGACGGCGAATACCTCCGCCGTGCCGCAGATCCCAGTCACGCTTCCCACATGGGACGAAGTGGTGGGAACGCAGGTCGATGCCGCGCACTACAACCGCTTTATCCTCGATTGCATGCACCGGGATAACGGCACGCCGGTTTACACCATTCACGCCGAAGTGGAAGGCATTGTCGGCGCAGAGGGGTTTGACGAACTGTTAACAATGGCCGCGCAAGAAGAGATCGCCTTTTGCCCGCTGAGTCAGCTGTTACCGGCAGATGTCAGTACGCTGCCGGTGGGCAAGGTGGTGCGCGGAGTAGTGGCTGGCCGGGAAGGCTGGCTGGGTTGCCAACAACTGTTGAGTACAGAATGAAATCCATTAACACCTCGATGCTGGCGCTGGTCGCTCTGTTTGCACTCTATTACCTCGTTCCGCTGGAGTATCGCCTGCTCTGGCAGCCGGATGAAACACGCTATGCGGAGATCAGCCGGGAGATGCTGAACAGCGGCGATTGGGTAGTGCCGCATTTTCTCGGCCTGCGCTATTTCGAAAAGCCGATCGCCGGTTACTGGATTAACAGCATCGGCCAGTGGTTGTTTGGTCACTCAAACTTTTCTGTGCGCTTTGGCTCGGTATTCTCCATTACCGTTTCGGCGCTGCTGACAGCGCTGCTGGCGTGGAAAATGTGGCGTGACAAACGCCTTGCCGTGTTGTCGGGTGTGATCTATCTGACGGCATTTCTGGTGTATGGCATCGGCAGTTATGCCGTGCTGGACCCGATGATCACGCTATGGTTGTCGCTGGCAATGTTGAGTTTCTGGCTGGCAGCGCATGCGCAAACTCGTGGCGGCAAATTTGCCAGCTATGCATTGCTTGGCGTGGCATGCGGAATGGGAGTTATGACCAAGGGATTCCTTGCGCTGGCAGTACCGGTAATTGGCGTGCTGCCGTGGGTGTTTACGCAAAAACGCTGGAAAGAGGTGCTGACGTGGGGCTGGCTCGCTATTGCCTGCTGCGTGCTGACGGTGTTGCCCTGGGGGCTGATGATTGCCGCGCGCGAAGCGGATTTCTGGCGCTACTTCTTCTGGGTTGAGCATATTCAGCGTTTTGCCCAGCAGGATGCGCAGCACAAAGCGCCGTTCTGGTATTACATTCCATTCCTCATTGCCGGTAGCATGCCGTGGCTGGCGCTGCTGCCCGGTGCGCTGAAATCCGGCTGGCTTGGGCGCAATGAGCAAGGGCAACCGGCATTTTATCTGCTGGGTTGGGTGGTGATGCCGCTGCTGTTTTTCAGTATCGCCAAAGGCAAATTACCGACCTATATTCTGCCCTGTTTCGCGCCGCTGGCGATCCTGATGGCGCGTTATGCGCTCTCGCTCGCACAGATAAAAGGGCGGACATTGCGAGTGAATGCGTGGATTAACCTCGCGTTTGGCGTCGCGGGGCTGATTGCCGTGGTGGTAGTGGCCCCCTGGGGGCTGCTGAAGCACCCGGTGTGGACGCAGATTGAACTCTATAAAGTGTGGCTGGCAGCTTTCGCTTTCGGCGTCTGGGCGCTGTTTGGCTGGCTCGCCAGCCGTGCCAGCGACCAGCGCTGGACGTTCGCGGCCATCTGCCCGCTGGGACTGGCTCTGGTCGTCGGGGCGGTGATCCCGGACAAAGTCATGAACACTAAACAGCCGCAGTTTTTAATCAATTTTGTCAATGACGCGCTGGCACCCAGCCGCTATGTATTGACGGATAATGTTGGCGTGGCGGCAGGGCTGGCCTGGGAACTAAAACGTTCGGATATCATTTTGTATGGATCGCAGGGTGAGCTGACTTACGGCCTTGCTTTTCCGGACGCAAAAGGGCGCTTTGTTAGCGAGGCTGATTTCAGCAACTGGTTGGCGCAGCATCGCCAGCAAGGTATTGTCTCGCTCATATTGCGTCAATCACAAGCGGATGATTTTACCCGGCTGCCTCTTCCGAAACCGGATAATGTCTATGTTCAGGGGCGTATGGTCTTTATTCAGTACTATCCACAATGACAAGCTGGTTCTTACTTGCGCTGGCAAGCCTGTTGAGCTGCGTCGGGCAGTTATGCCAGAAACAGGCAACACGTCCTGGCAAGGCCGGGGAGCGTGGCAGGCATATCGGCCTGTGGCTGGGGCTTGCGCTGGTTGCGCTTGGCGCGGGCATGGCGCTGTGGCTGCTGGTGCTGCAGCGCATTCCGGTGGGCGTGGCGTACCCGATGCTCAGCCTCAACTTTATTTGGGTGACGCTGGCGGCGCGCTTTATCTGGCGTGAGCGGGTGACTGCCCGCCATGCGGTGGGCGTGACGTTGATCATGGCAGGCATTGTGTTGCTGGGGAGTTCGTTATGAAAGGCGTTTACTGGACGCTGGGAAGCGTTCTGCTGGTTAGCATGGCGCAGTTGTTGCTGCGCTCGGCAATGCAGGCACTGCCGCCGGTGACGTTATCGTGGTCGTTTGTTAGCGCCGTACTGCAACCCCAAAAAGGGACGTTGCTGTTGTTGCTCGGGCTGCTGGGGTATGTTGCGTCGATGGGATGCTGGTTTTTCGCCCTGCACCGCCTGGCGCTGAGCAAAGCCTATGCCCTGCTCAGCCTGAGTTATATTCTGGTATGGGCTGCCGCGATTTGGCTGCCCGGCTGGCACGAAGCGTTTTCATGGCGCGGCGCGCTGGGCGTGCTGGTGATTGTGGCTGGCGTGCTGGTTATTTTTCTGCCGGAAGGATCGCGAGCTGCGCCGCCGAAAGCGTAAACGGGGTGGGCGTACAGACGGACAGACAGACCTCATCGAGTTGGCAATGACTGACGTTCAGGTTGGGCGTGTTGCGGCTGTCGACGCTCACGATTTGCCAGGCGCTGCCGCCGCGCTGTTTGATGATAGCCTCTTTGCGCGTCCAGATCGTCCAGAACGCCTGTAATTGCTGCGACGGGGGCGCCTGGTCAATTTCGGCGTGCTCCGCCTGGCTAAATACCGCGTTGGCCAGGGTTCGCCAGTTTTCGCGCGGGCGGATCACTTCAATATCGCAGCCCACTTCTCCTTCATCGCTTAGCAGCAGCGCAATACGATCGCCACTGTGGCTCAGGTTGAACCACAACGGTACCCCGTCGGCGAATGCCGGCTTCCCTTGTTCACCATACACGATGTCCGGTAGCGGAGAGCATTCACGCGCCAGCAGCACGCGCCCGGCCAGCCAGCTGGCGCGACGCTTGCCTTGCGGTGCCTGTTTGATAAGCGCAGACGGAAGTTCGCCTGTGCTCAGCGTGGAGATCGTGCCCAGTACAACCCGATACATAGGTTTATGCCCAGCGTTTAATAATGATGGAAGTGTTAATCCCGCCAAACGCGAAGTTGTTGCTTTGCAAGTATTCGCAGTCTATCTGGCGCGCTTCGCCCTTGATGTAATCCAGCGCTCCGCACTGATCATCTGGCGTTGTCAGGTTTAGCGTAGGCGCAAACCAGCCTTCACGCATCATTTGCAGACTCATCCACGCTTCCAGCGCACCGCAGGCGCCAAGGGTATGCCCGAAATAGCTCTTCAGTGATGAGATGGGAACATTGTCGCCAAAGATGGCGGCTGTCGCCTGGCTTTCGGCAATATCGCCGCGATCGGTTGCGGTGCCGTGTGCGGAAATATAGCCAATATCCCGCGGGCTGAGTCCGGCAATGTTCAGCGCTTGTTCCATGCAGATTTGCATAGTTTCGCGCTGTGGCTGGGTGATATGCGCCGCGTCGCAGTTGGTGGCGAAACCCACAATCTCGCCATAAATGGTCGCGCCGCGCGCTTTGGCATGCTCCAGTTCTTCCAGAATCAGCGTGCCTGCGCCTTCGCCGATCACCAGTCCATCGCGGCTGGCGTCGAACGGTGACGGGGTCGTTTTGGGTTCATCGTTGCGCTGGCTGGTGGCAAACAGCGTATCGAATACGGCGGCTTCAGACGGGCATAGCTCTTCCGCTCCGCCTGCAACCATCACATCCTGGTAGCCGTGGCGGATTGCTTCCCAGGCATAACCAATGGCCTGGCTGCCAGACGTGCAGGCGCTGGAGGTCGGGATCACCCGCCCGCGCAGGCCGAAAAATAGCCCGGTGTTGACGGCGGTAGTGTGCGGCATCATCTGAACGTAGGTCGTGCCGGTGATGTTATTGGTGTGCTTTTCGGTCAGCATGGTGGCGAATTCGCTCACCGGGCCGGTACTGCCCGTGGAGGAACCATAGGCGATGCCGGTATGACCGCTGGTCAGTACCGGATCGTCAATCAGCCCGGCCTGTTCCAGCGCCAGTTCACTGGCGCGGGTGGAGAGCAGCGAGACACGACCCATGGCGCGGATGCGTTTACGGGTGTAATGCTCCGGCAGGGTAAACTCATCAATTGGCGCGCCAAGCAGAGTGTGCAGGCCAGCATAGATTTGCCACTCCGGCATTTTACGCACGGCGTTTTCGTAAGAAAGCAGACGTTTTGCCACGTCCTGCCAGTTCTGGCCAAAGGCGGTGACGCCGCCCATGCCGGTAATGACGACGCGACGTGTCATAACATTCCCCCGTTGATGGAAATAACCTGGCGGGTGACATAACCCGCAATATCCGACATTAAATAACGGGCAAGCCCGGCGACTTCCTGCGCCTGGCCCATCCGTTTCATGGGAATGATGGCCATTGCTTCTTTCAGTGCCGCCTCTTCCATTTCAATCATGCCGGTATCAATCAACCCCGGTGCGATGCAGTTGACGGTAATTTTTCGTTTTGCCAGCTCAATCGCCAGCGCTTTGGTCGCGCCGATAATACCGGCCTTAGCGGCACTGTAATTCACCTGACCACGGTTACCCATCATGCCGGACACCGACGAGAGCGTAATGATACGACCGCCGTTGCGCAGGCCAATCATAGGCATGATGCATGGCTGGATAACGTTATAAAAACTGTCGAGATTAGTGTGGATCACCGCATCCCAGTCGTCGTCACTCAGCGCCGGGAAGGCCGCATCGCGGGTAATGCCGGCATTACTCACCACGCCGTACCACGCGCCATGCTGCGCGATGTCATCTTCCAGAACGCGACGACATTGCTCGCGGTTGCCCACATCGAAACTCAGTAGGCGGCCTGATCCACCTGCCTGCTCAATGGCGTGTAGCGTTTCACGCGCACCATTTTCATCGCGGTGGTAGTGCACACCAATGGTAAAGCCGTCTGCGGCAAGTTGTTGTGCAATCGCGCGGCCGATGCCTTTACTGGCCCCGGTGACCAGAACAGAACGATTCATGCATTAGCCCCTTGATTAAAAAGCGAAGATAACTCTTCTTTGGTTGGCTGGAAGGTGTTGATACGCCCGCTGGATACGGTCTGTTCGCCAATCTGGATCACACAGTCGAAACTGCCGAAACGGGCATCCTGCATCAGCAGACTGACGTGAATATCCAGCTCGGCTGCGGCGGGCAGAACGCCAGCGGCACAGGTCAGTTCCCGTGCGCCCAGAACCATCCCCAGCGCGCTGCTCTCTTCACCGCGCTGATGGCGGTGCCAGCCGGACCAGACTCCGATGGTCTGCGCCATCAGTTCTAGCGCATACCAGCCGGGCAGGTTG
Source organism: Kosakonia sp. (assembly GCF_032052965.1). Taxonomy (GTDB): domain Bacteria; phylum Pseudomonadota; class Gammaproteobacteria; order Enterobacterales; family Enterobacteriaceae; genus Kosakonia. Next base: position 174,169 of record NZ_DAMBVN010000007.1, on the reverse strand, counting down.
CCTGCGGCATCGAGAAAGGGTGTTAGCACGCCGCCGTTACGCACGGTAACCCGGCAGTGGGCGGTATCGTCTGTGATGTTAAGCACTTCGTCCAGCAGGATCATGGGCGCGTCATGGGGCAACCAGACGCCGGGTGTCAGATACTGGCTCATGTCACTCTCCCCAGCAAAATACTGGCGTTGTTTCCGCCAAAGGCGAAGGAGTTGGATAAGATCACCGGGCGTGCCAGTGGTTGCGGCGCTAATAGCAGGCCGCACGGCGGCAGTGTTGGATCGATCGGTCCACGGCTAAAATCCTGGGCTGGCAGCGGCAGGTCGCGCAGCAGGATCAGCGCACTGAGCGCAGCTTCGGTGATCCCTGCCGCACCCAGCGTATGCCCGGTTAAATGTTTGGTGGAACTGCACGGGACGCGGTCGCCAAACAGCTTATGCACCACTGCTGATTCAATCTGATCGTTGAGCGGCGTCGCGGTGCCATGCAAATTGATGTACCCCACATCGTCAGGGGTTATACCGGCTTGCGCCAGCGCCATATTGATGGCGCGGATTGCCCCTTCCCCCTGCGGGTGCGGGGCTGAAATATGCCAGGCATCGCTGGACTCGCCTGCGCCCAAAAGCGCCAGCGGGTGCGGTTCGCGGGTCAGCACCATCAGGGCTGAGGCTTCACCGATGGTAATGCCGCAGCGATCGCGGCCAAATGGCTGGCATAACGTAGGCGAGAAAGATTCCAGGCTGTTAAAACCGTTTACCGGCATGCGGCTGAGGGTATCCGCACCGCCAACAATTGCCACATCCGCCAGACCGGCGTCGATCAAGCGGCGGCCATTGATAATGGCGCGAGCGCTGGATGAGCAGGCAGTAGACACGGTAAACGCCGGGCCTTCCAGTTGCAGCCAGCGGCTTAAGAAGCGGGATGGATCGCCAAGCTCTTGCTGCGGGTAACGCCACGCCGGGCTCTCTTCGCCACGCAGAGAAAGCTGAACGTGCAAATCGCCTTCATCCAGACCGGAGGTACTGGTGCCGAGGACCACCGCAACGCGGTCGCGGCCATAGCGGGCGATCGCTTCATCTACCGTGGGCTGGATCTGTTCCAGCGCGGCCAGTAGCAGTTGATTGTTGCGGCTGCGGTGGGCATCCATCCGGGGCGGAATGGCGGGTAGCTCGCCCTCAACGCAGGCCAGTACCACTTCGGTTTGACCCTGTAACCAGCCTGCGCGGGTGCGTATTCCGGGTGCGTGGCCGCGCACCAGGTTCGTGGCGATCGCCTCCGGCGAGTCTCCCAGCGCGTTCACCATGCCGATGGCAGAAATGTAGATCATCTCAGTCACCCAGATATTGAATGGTGATGTGGTACTTGAACGCATGCTGCTCAATGCTGATAGGCTCGCGCTGGCCTTTGCGTTGCAGGTAGGTAATTTCGGTCACCAGCTTGCCACGGGCGTTACGCAGTTCGCGTTTGTCGCCTTTGTCGGTCAGCGTCCAGCCTTTCGGCAGTTGCGGTTGCCAGACACTGAGCGGCCAGTGGCTGATCATCACGTCTGCCAGAACCTGGCTGGCGGGCGGCAGTTGCGGCACCACAATGGACTGCTCAGTGTGGATCCCTGTTTCGTCATAGGTGACGAGGAACAAGCGGATGCCCACGGAAGAGAGTCCGGCAAGGGTGATTTTCTTGTCGTCGGCGTTCATCATCACCAATAACGACTGGGTCTGTCCGTTAAAACTGCCAGTCAGTAGCTGTTGCGCATTGACCGCCGGAGAAATACCCGGCGCGGGCAATGTGACGCGGGTGCCTGGCTCCAGCCACGCTTGTGGGCGTGTACCGTCCAGGGAGTGTGTGGAGTGGCTGCATCCCGTAAGCAGCAGGGCAGCGGCGAACGCGACGCCAGTCCAGAGGGTGCGAATCATCGTTTTCTCTCTTTTTTACCCGGCATTGCGAGGGGGGAGAGCAGGAAGGCGGTAAAAATCCCGCTCACCAGCACAATGCCGAAACTGCTGATAGCCTGAGTGGCGCTGAACACCAGCATCCCCAGGGTGAGTAAAGTGGTTGCCATTGCCAGTGTGACGGCCAGCAATGAGGTGAGCGGCGTGCCGCGCGGATTGCTGAAAAACAGGGTGTAATTTACGCCAATGCCCAACACCAGCACCAACGCCAGCAGTGAAAACAGATTCACCGCATGGCCGCTGAGTGACAGAACTGCCAGTCCGCATCCGAGCGACAAAAGTGAAGGTACCAGACTAATGAGTCCCTTTTTCCAGCCCAGGCGTAGCATGGCCCCGGCGGCAATCACTGCCAGCGCGACGAACAGCAGCCCGGTTAATACCAGGCGATAGAGGGCAAAGAGTTCATCGAAGGCGCTTTTACGGTCAACCCACGCCACGCCAGGCTGTGCCTGCGCCAGTGCTTTGAGTGCTTCGCTCTTTGTTACGCCATCAACCGGAGCCAGCACGCCGCTTTGCCCGTCGGGCAGGGTCAGCCATAGCAAACGCCAGCCTTCGCTGGCCGGGCTGGCAAGCCACTGTTCGACGGTCACGTTCATCGGGCTGAGATCCGGGGACACCGTGCTCATGCCGGCAGCCTGCAAGGTGCGGGCGACGGCAGGGGCGGCGCTTTTCAGTAAGACCAGATCTTGCTGTTGCCGCGCGAGCGAGTTAAGGGGCAGCGTACGAAAGCCGCCAATCAGGCCGTTGTCGCGGGCCTGCTCCAGCTGCGGAACAAATGCTTCCAGGCGCTCCAGCGTCTGTTGCGGCGTGTCGCCATACACCACAAACCACTTCTGATCGACACTTTGCCCGGTTAATGCAGTGATGGCTTTCTCCTGCGCCAGAATGCCCTGCGGCAGTGCCTGCAACTGGCTGATATCGTCATTAATACGCAGCGTTGCCAGCCCGGCAAGGGAAAACAGCGCCAGCACGACTGGCAGACCCACGGCGAGTTTTTTATTGCGTCGCCATGCCGCCAGCCAGCGCAACATCAGCGCCATTGCTGGCACCGGCCGTACCGGTAAACCGCGACACAACCACGGGTGCCAGAAAAGCACCGTCAGGCAGGAGGCGCTCAGGCCGACGGCGGCGAAAACCGCCATCTGGCGAATACCGGGGAAGGGTGCCAGCATCATAATCAGGTAGGCGGCGACGGTGGTCGCCAGCGCCAGTAGCAGCGCATTACGCACTTTGGCGAGGCTCTGCCAGGGCGAGGCAACCTCGCCGTGAACCATGCGTTCGGTCAGGTAGTAGAGGCTGTAATCCGCCGAAATACCGATGATGCTCATGCTCATCACCAGCGTCATCAGGTGCAATTCACCAAACAGCAGCAGCGTAGCGACGGTGCCAGCCAGCGCGCCTACGGCAATCGAAATCAGGCACAGCAGCAGCGGCCGCAGGGAGCGGAACACTGCAACAATTAACAGGATCACCCCGAGAACCGTGGCGACACCTAACGTTGATACGTCACGCTTTGCCTGCTGGCTGGCATAATCGCTGTAGAACACCGTCCCGCGCGACAGCAGTTGCGCGTGCGGGAACTGCGCTTTCAGTTGCGCTTCCAGCGATGCCAGCGTGTTAACAAACTGGTGCGTTTGACGCATATCGAATGAGGAACCCGCCAGTTCGCCATGCAGCAGATACCAGTAGTTGCCTTGCTCATCCTGAGTAACCAGCCAGCCATCCATCAGGCGTAACTGCTGACTGTTTTGCGCCATCGCCAGTTGCTCGCCGCGCATCAGCATAAGTGGATCGTTTTGCAGCTCTTTGCCGCTCACGCCGGAAAACGCCGAATAGAGCTGAGTCAGTACCCATTGTGCCTGCGCTTCGCCGCCATTTTGCAGGCGAGCGCGGGTGGCGCGGTCGAGCAGTGCGTTGCGGTGTTGCCAGAAAAAAGTGCCCCATTGCTGCTGGCTTTGCGCGTCCATTGCGCCTTTCAGGTTATTGACGGCCTGCGACTGGTTCAGCAGCGACAGCCACTGTTTTGCCACCTGCGGATCGGCTTGTTTACCCGGGCTCACCAGCCACACCAGTTGTTTGTCGAGGCGCTGCATAAAACCGTCGTTCAGCGCTGGCGGCAGGGAACCCATCGCCTGTGCAGGCAGCATCGCCAGCACACTGCTGTTCATGCGCGCTTTCGGCAGCAGCATCAGCAAAACGCCCAGCAACGCCAGGCAGAGCAGACCCCAGAGCAGCGCCGGACGCGGGGAGTTAGTGCGCGGCAAAGCGTTGCTGTTCGTCATCGGTCAGGGTTGCTGGTGTAAGTTGGTGCCCGGAAAAGGCGATATCGGTCAAATCGCCCTGCTTATCGTTCAGACGAATGCTCTCCAGATAATGCTGCCCGGCGAGATCGATAGAACGAAATATCTTGTCCAGCGGCGTCGTTACTGGCGTCAGTTTCAGTGTCCAGCGCCCTTCGCCTTGATCGTGAAAGTCGATACGGAAGTTCTGCTCCAGCACGGCGCGATCGGCCTGAAACAAGGCACGCAGCAGATGGTTAAACTGGAACATCTGCGGGTTGTTTTGTGCGGTGATCACCTGCGGTGGCTGGCCATTGATGATTTGCACCATCCGCGAATCATCCAGCATCAGCATCATCGGAAAGGGGGCTTTCTGATCCCACAGCAGCCCTTTATCGCGGGCAATAAGCATGTCACCCTGCGAGCGCAGCGGCTGCGGCAAGTCTTTAATTGTCCGTGTTTGGGTGAAATGCGCACGGATCAGTGGCTGCCCGGTAAAACGCTGTTGCAGCTCGTCCAGCGTGATGGCGTTAACAAATGGGCTAAGCAGCAGGGCTAACAAAGGCCAATATTTCACGGTGTGACTCCCATGCGTTCAAACAGGATAGCCGGGCTGACAAAGCACATTTCACGGCTTTTTTCTTCGACCGCCACCTGGATGGTATAACCGGTGGTGGTACGTTTGCCGCTGGCGGCATCGAAAATGTCGTATGCGATTTTCAGCCGGTTTTCAAACTCTTCCAGCCTGGCGCGAACGCGAAAATGCTGCTCGAACGTCAGGACATCGCGATATTTCACGCGGGTATCTACCACCGGCCAGACATAACCGGAGGCCTTCATCTGGCGGTAGCCGTAGTCAAACTGATTCAGTAGCGCCTCGCGGGCGATTTCAAAATAGCGAAAGTAGTTACCATGCCAGACCACGCCCATCATATCGACGTCGTGAAAAGGTACGCTCAGCGCTACCTCGGCGGTAAACCGCGGATCGTCTAACATTTGTTACTCCTTATCCGTGGACTTCGGCGCGGCGTCGGGCAACCGCCAGAAATCAAAAAAGTTAAACCAGTCGAGTGGCGATTGCAGCGCATAGTGCTCCAGGCGCGCAGCGTATTGATCTACCGCGTCACGCAGTGCTGCCTGCCGTGAGGCGCGTGGCATAGGCAGCGGGTCGGCAAACTGTTCGCAGTGCAGGCGCAATTTTCCCTGCTGGCGCAATGCAAACATCAGCAACACCGGGCAGCGCAGTGCGGCGGCAAGAATAAACGGCCCCTGCGGGAAAGGTGCGGGATGGCCCATAAAGGTGCTCCAGTTGACCCGCCAGTCACCGCCACGTTGCGGGTTCACCGCGAGGCGATCGCCGACGATCGCCACCCAGTCTCCGCGATCGAGAATCTCTTGCAGCATCATGGCGGTTTCCGGCCCGATGTGGGAAACCGGGATCAGGTTGATCGCCGCTTCCGGTGCCATCTCTTGCATGATTTGCTTAAAACGCCGGGCGTTATCATGGAACACCAGCGCATGGATTATTTTGCGCTCGTTGATTTGCGCCAGTGCGCGGCTGGCTTCGACGTCGCCCAGGTGCGAGGCCAGCAGCAGTTTGCCTTTGCCATCATGCAGTCCCAGCGCTTCTTCGGCACCGGGGGCAAGCTCCACATCGCGACCAAGATGCAGCTCGCCTCGCCAGCCTGCGACTTTATCCAGCATGGCTTCACCGAAGCGTAAAAAGTGGCGGTAGCTGTTTAGCCCTTCAGGAACAGGCTTTCCACGCGCCACCAGTGTGGTGCGCACCCGTGCCAGCCAGTTTTTCGATGCCCGGCGTGCGTCGCGGGCTGTTAGCCAGTAAACCGCAATCACCGGGTAGAGCAACAGTGAGAAGGCCCGGCGTCCAAGCAGCCGCCAGACCAGCAGCATAAAACGCATGCCCCACAGGCCTTTCACCTCTTTTTGCTGCGCCCAATGTGAACCGGAGCGGCGAAACAGCAGGCCGGGCATGCGCGGTAACATGCCGAAGAACAGGCGGGTATGCATCAGCGAAATACGGACGTTGTCTTTCAGGGCGTCGAAATGCGACAGGCCATCCAGCGGATAGGTCACTCGTGTCGGCACAAAATAGCTGTCGTTGCCCTGCCAGTAGAGGCGCACCATCACTTCGGTATCGAAATCCATCCGTTTGCCGAGCCTGACCCGACTGGCGAGTTGCAGCGTCGGGGCAATCGGGTAGACGCGAAAGCCGCACATACTGTCTTTCAGTTGCAGCGACAGCGTCTCGATCCATACCCAGATATGGGTTATCCAGCGACCGTAGAGACGCGAGCGTGGGATGGTGTCGTCATACAGCGGCTGGCCGGAAATCAGCGCTTGCGGGTGTTGTTCCGCCAGAGCCAGCAGTTTGGGAATGTCTTCTATGGCATGCTGCCCATCGGCATCGACCTGCACGGCATGGGTAAAACCGGCATCGGCGGCGGCTTGCAAACCGCAGAGCACTGCTTCGCCTTTCCCGGCGTTCTGCGGCAGGCGGATCAGCGTCAGGTTGCTGTCGCCGCGCGCCAGCACATCCAAAATGATTGGCGTATCGTCAGTGCTGCCATCATCCACTACGAAAACCTTCAGGCCCGCAGGCTGTAAGCGGGTCAATACGCTGGACATGGTTGCGCCGTGGTTATAACAGGGGATAACCACGCAAGGATTAAAGGTTAGCGACATAGGCGAATCTTTCCGCTGCTGCAGGGATGGCGCATTTCGCCATCGTGACGTTGATAGCTGAACGCCAGCTGCTGTTTATCGGCATCCCAGTCGAGCACCAGGGTGACGACGTTGTCCGGCAGTAGCGGCGCCTGAAATTTAACATGTTGAAGACTGTGAAAGCGGTACTCTGGCGCCAACAAGGTTGTGGCGTAGTGCATGACCCAGTCGAGTTGCGCGACACCGGGCAGCAAAGGCTGGACGGCAAAATGACCGCTGAACCAGAACAGTTCCGGCTCGAGGTGGATCACGATTTCTGCATGCTGTTTTTGCGCCTGGTGGCGTTCAATTTCATGGGGTTTCATGAAATAACTCCTGTAGTTGCGCATAAACACGCTTGTTCATACTGTTGACCGGGATCTCGTCAAGAATGCGCCAGTAACGCGGCACGGCAACAGGCTCAAGCCACGGGATGAGCGCCCGCCGCCACGCCAGTTCCAGCGCCTTGCTGTCGCTCGCTTGCCACTGGCTGCGCGTTTCCTCTTCCAGCACCAGCAGCACACCAATGCCCTGTCGACCGCCGCGGAAGACGGGCAGCGCTGCGGCTTCGCGAATCCCGCCCAGCTCCAGCACACGGCGTTCAATCTCGCTGAGCGAGATGCGCTTCTCTTCGATTTTGACCACCCGGCCACGGCGTCCTGCAATCTGGAATGTGCCCTTTTTATCGAAAATCAGCACATCATCGAGCAATAATCCATCCTGTTCAGGGATGATCGGCGAATGGGCACGAAACGCATCGCCTTCCTGCGCAATTGTCACGCCGGGGAAGGGCAACCAGGCAATCGCGTCCTCGCGGCGATAGCGCCAGGCAAGGATCCCCGTTTCAGTGCTGCCATAAATTTCATCCGGCCAGACACCCAGCCAGGCCGCTGCACTCTGCACATCACGCCACGGCAGCATACCGCCTGCTGAGAGGATCAGCGTGACCGGCGGCGGGGTAAGCTGCGGATCAAGGCGTTTTAAAAACGCGGGGCTACTGATAAAGGCGTAACGATACTGTTCCTCCAGCGCGGCGAGTTGCTCGGCGTAATAGAGCATGGCGGCGTGCAGTGGCAACCCGAGCGACATGGGCAAAAAGATGCGGAATGTCAGACCATACAGGTGCTGCGGCACCACCGAGGCGACAACCCGGCAGCCAGTCAGACGTTCGCCGAAGCGTGCGGCCAGCAATGCTGCTTCTTTGTCGAGACAGGCGATGGGTTTAATGACTCTGCGCGGTTGCCCGGTAGAGCCGGAGGTAAATAATTCGACATGGGCGTCGTTACGCAGCGCCGGAAACGTATATTCATCTGTGGCCTGGTGATTGTCGGATACCACAACCAGACGCGGCCCTTGCCAGTTCAATGCGCGATCGCTTAATACGCCGTCAAACAGTGCTTTTTGTTCCGCCAGTAATGATTCCCGGCTATGACCTGGAATAACCGGGGTTTTCCCGGCATGCAGCGTGGCCAGCAGGGCAACAATAAACAGATAGCTATTTTCAAAGCACAGTGCCCAGCGCTCGCCCGGCTGGCGGGCTAATTGCGCCATGCACTGGGCGACATCGTGACGTAAATGCCCCAGCGTCCATGTCTGTGCGCCAAGCCAGGCTATCGGCGTGTCGTCAGCGCGCGGGCTGCTTAGCCAGGCGGCGAAGGGTAGGGTCTTCATTGGATCTCTCGTTTTATCACCTGGCGGCGTACCAGCCATTCGCCCGCCATCAGCACGCCCATCAACAGATAAGCGATCATGCCGTTCCATGCTGTCCACAGGCGCATATCGCCATGCAGGGCGGTAAATAGCGCAATTCCGCCATTTACAATAAAAAAGCCGCACCAGATTTGCGTCACACGGCGGGTATAGCGAATGGCTGCGACGGGCAGCTGCGGTTCGCGCAGGCGCGCCAGCCGTTCCACCAGCGGCATTGCTGTCCAGAGCGATCCGCCAAATACTGCCAGCATGATGAGATTGACCGCCACCGGGTAGTACAGCAGTAGCTGGTGCGTTTTGAGCAACCAGCTGGCTGCGCAGAGCGCGATGCCGACGACCGCGACGCCGCCAGTAACCGCGCGCAGCGGCGCAGCCGCCTGCCGCGCCTGCCGCAAGCGAAAAAGCAACATCAACGCCATCAACGGCAGCAGCCAGTGCAGGCTGTTATGTGCCAGACCAAACCAGACCACAAATGGCCAGGCCAGCATTAACAGCGCAGCGAAGAGCTTTAGTCCCGATTCGAGGCGGGATTTACGCATGGCGACTTAGTCTTCCTGCAACAGGCGTTCTACGGCGTCGACCACGTCCTGCACGGTGCGCACCGCTTTGAACTCTTCCGGTTTGATCTTCTTACCGGTTTTCTTCTGCAGGTGCACAATCATGTCGACAGCGTCGATACTGTCCAGCTCGAGATCTTCGTACAGGCGGGATTCGGGGGTGATATCCTGCGGTTCGATTTCAAACAGTTTGGTGAGAAGCGCGGAGACTTCCTGATAAATTTCGTTTTTCTCAGTCATAGCGAACCCGTTCTTATGCGCGTTGAGCCTGGATAAAGGAAGCCAGCGTAGCGACTGAATAGAAATGCTGACGCATCTCTTCGCTTTCCGCGGACAGAACAACGGCATATTGATTTTTAATCGCCAGACCTAATTCCAGTGCATCGATTGAATCCAGCCCGAGGCCGTCCCCAAACAGCGCCACGTCCGTTTCGATGTCATCGGCGCTCAGTTCGTCCAGATTCAGTGTGTTAATGATGAGATTTTTAAGTTCAAGATAAAGCTGTTGCATCATTCATTCCTAAAAAGGTGCAAAACCCGGTGTCAATTGATGCAGAAGATGCCGGTTCAACTGCCTTGCTGCCAGCGCCGGTTCTTGCGATTCCGCATCAAAAAATTGTTTTATTGCCACCCTGTCGCGAACCTCAACGGTAAATAGCGGCTTGCGGGGTGGGACGTCATACCATCGGCTGTGTTTATCCAGCAGATGTTCACTACAGTGGATGACCACGATGCGTAAATCACAACCGCAGCGTACAGCAATGTTTGCCGCGCCGCGTTGCAGTGTCATTTTCTCGCCCGGCTGCGTCCGTGTGCCTTCCGGGAAGATTAAAATCGTGTCGCCCTGACGGAGCCGTTGCTCGCAGGCGGGGAGCAGGGCATCTGCCTGGCTGTTGATCAGGTAGTCCGCTGCTTTCACCACACCGCCGAGAAACGGATTGCGTAGCAGTGCGCTCTTCACCAGACAATCGGTTTCCGGCATCACTGATGCCAGCAGAACATAATCAATCAGCGTAGGGTGATTAGCGACCACCAGACAGCCGCGCTCATTGCGCAGCGTGTCGATACCGTGAATGCGGTAATCCAGCGCGCCTGTGGCTTTTGCGATATGTAAAAAAAGCCTGAAGCTGGCGGCGATACTACGCCGCGCCAGACGGCGGCGCTTTGCCCGATCCCGTACGGCAACCAGCAGCAGGTTAAACCACACCAGTGACAACAGCAGCCCGCCGATGCCGAAGAGCGCAAAGCACATACCGGTCATTAACAAGCGCCAGACCCAGTTGATGCGCAGTTTCAGCGATCTCATTTGCGGCTCCAGCGCCAGTTCAGGCGTTCGCCAGCAATGCTGAATGCCGGTGTGTGCGACAAATAATGTTGTAAAAATTGCAGACTTTGCGGCAGCGCAGGCTCGCCATCAAAACAGGCCGCTTCGCTGACGCAGCGCAGGCTTTCTCCCGCTTCGAATACCAGTGCGACGGCATAGGCCCAGGTTGGCATATCGGGATTCAGCCCGGGGTGATAAAACGCGGGCAGCGTGCCGTCAAAATCCACCATTAACACGCGCTTGTAGCCCGCCTGCAGGAAACAGATCACCTCGCACAGCCCCTGCTGGAAGGTGTCCAGCCCGGCGGAAATAGAAGAAGAGACGATCGGTTGCTGCATTGCGATGGTGAGATTGCCGACCGCCGAGTTGTGCACCGACATAGCAAAATCCGTTGGCGAGAGGTCCTGGCCTGTCGCCAGCGCTTGCAGAATACGGTAGTTACGCTCCAGTTCACCGTGGCGGCTGGTAAAGACAACCGCATCCACCTGATGCTGTCGCAGCAGGATCATGCCGCATTCGACAGCCAGACGGCTACCCGAGCTGAGACGGCGCGCGGTCATCATTGGCAGAGTGGTCAGTTTTGCCTGCGGCAACGCTGGATCGATAGCGTGACGGCTTTGTGACCAGTGTTGCCACTGTGCCGTTTCGCTTAATCCCGGTGCTCTGGCCTGCCAGTCGGTAATCTTGAGTGCAAATTTCATTAAACGCGCGTCCGCGAAAAAACGTGATTCCCATTGACGCCGGTAAAAGCGTCATGGCGGCACGGGGCCGCCCTGTCTTATTTTTTATGACATATCAATAAAGTATGCCCCACCCCGAGGTTATCGAGGCGTCTTTCTACGCTAAAGCCAGCCGTATCGAGATAACGCAGGAACTTCTCTGCGCTATAAAAACGGCTGTTGCCATTCGCCATACAGGTGAAGTACAGCGAGGTGGCATTCAGACTGAATGCGGCAGCATCAAATTTTTGCGCGTCCCAGAACAGTTCCATCACGCACAGCCTGGCGTCCGGTTTCATGGCCGCGGCTATTTTACTTAAGATGCCGACAATTTGTTCCCCGGAAAAGCAGTCCAGGAATTGACTCATCCACCAGATATCCGCTTCGTTGGGCAAGGGTGCATTGCTCAACATATCAATCGCGTGGAAGTTGATCCGTGAGGATAATTCCGCTGCTTCTACATTTTGCTGTGCCAGAACAATCTGTTCAGGTAAATCTAACAAGGTAATGGCGACATTATCATCATACTTACAGCAGTTAATCGCCCATTTCCCGGTATTGCCGCCTATATCGTACAGATTTCGCGGCTGGCTGGCGAATACATGCGGCAGTGCGGCATTAAACGCGGCATCGGAATAGTAATGATCAAAAGCAAACCAGCTATCACGCGCCGGGTTCGGTAATTGCGATAACGCCGGGTATATCGTTGGCCACTCGCCGAATACACGCAGTCCTGCGGGCTTCCCCTCTTTTAATGCTTCTTCAAGGAAAAACAGCCCCTGGTAACAAACGTCTTGCGAAAAGTCCATATTCACACGCGTCATTGTATCATGAAGCAGGTAGTGTCCGACTTTCGCCAGATAAAAGCGATCTTCACGCCGGGTGACAATTCGCCCGCTAAGCGCCATGTCCAGTAATATACTTGCGGCATATTCATCCGCCTCGCTTCCTTGCACAATTTCGTCCAGGGTTGCGCCCTGTTTTCCTTGTTTATCAAGAAAATCCAGCAGACCAAACTTACGCAAACACACCGCGGTCTGAAATAACATTGGGGCAAAAGCAATACGCTGCGCTTCAGCTATCGCTTCCAATGCGCTGAACGGATCCTGTTCATACATGCTGTGTGCAACCTTTTTTAAATGCATGAGGATTATCGGACCGTTACCGGCCCGACTTTAGGCAGGATGGCAATTAAAGCGCGGCACCGGATGACAAGTTCAACTGAATTTGTTTATCGAGGTTGTTCACCCAGGTATTGTATTTTTTATGAATCCGACCATCAGAGGCTTTGAGATTCATACTACTTTCGTAGTTGATGGAGTAGCTGCTGGCAGAGTAATTGATACGCACTTCGGCAATGTGCCCGCGGTTATCCAGACGGCCTTTAATCACGCCGGGACCCGCATCGTTCATTACCCACTGACGTTGTTGGCCCGCTTTCAGGATGGCAGCACGGACTTGTGCCTGAGTATGACCGGCGCTCACCGGGGCGTCGACATTTTGTACAATGGCGGTGCGGGCGCAGCCAGCCAGGGCACCGGCAACGGCAATCACGGCCAGGAACTTAACAATCTTTTTCATGCGAACTCCGTATCAAATAATTGAAGATTGAGAACATGCTTAATTGCTGGAATTAAGCCAACACAATGATGTCATTCAGCAAAATGAGTTTGCCTGCTAATGACAGCAGTGCAGGTTTTCATTCCTGCTTGCGAATTATGGGTGTTTTTTAAAGTGAGTATTGCCCGGCTTTTTATAATTTGTTGCCTGCGTTATGCCGGGCCAGCCTGAGTGCGCGAATAATAAAATAGGATTGTGTACAGTGCAACTATAACTGCTTACCGATATCTCACGTAATAATTGATATCGTATAAATTACAGGACATTAGCATGGTGATAAATAGGGTAATTAACGAGGTTGCCAGAATGTTATATTAATTCCAAACCTTAAGGTAAACTTTCCGTGGCTGGAACTGGCACCCTTGATAAAAAACAACGCCCGCATAAACTCTGCAGGCGTTATTATTTTCTTTACTTTATCGTTAATGGCATAAATATAAAACTACCCGCGTTGGTAGTATTTTACCCGGGTAGCCGACTTTTGGGCCGGCCTGGGCCAAGGAGGATCGCCAGTTTGCTGCCACCGGTAGTCGTCTCCATCCAGATTTTACATACGCTGGTGAGCGGAACAGATAACAGCATCCCTACCGGGCCAAGCAGCCATCCCCAAATTAATAACGACAGGAATACCACCAGCGTTGACATACCAAGACGGTGGCCCATCATGCGGGGTTCCAGGATATTACCGATGATCATATGCACCATCAGGAACAGCACACCCACCAATACGCATTCATAAACACCATTAAACAATAGCGCCTGTAGCATGGGCGGAATGGCGGAGATCACCGACCCGATATTGGGAACATAATTGAGCAGGAACGCCAGCACTCCCCACATCAGGGCGAATTGCACATCCAGCGCGACCAGACCCACCCAGACGATAACGCCCGTCCACAAGCTCAGCAGGGTTTTCAGCGCAAGATAATGCGAGACACCTTTCAATGCGCGGTGCAGCCCGGCGATGTGGATTTGCGGGTTACTCAGAGCAAAACGCAATTTGTAAGGTACATGGCGCACTTCAAACAACATAAAGACGACAGTCATCACCAGCAGGACAATGCTGGCCATTGCATTCGACAACTGTGTCATCATGGCCGTGGCAAAGGACATTAATCGATCGGAATCCATACGTTGCAGCATACGTTCTGGCGACATATGCATATTAAGGAAGGGCACCATTCGCTGAAATTCAAGGAACTTACGCGTAAACTCGCGATTATATTTCGGTAACAGTGTCATAAAGTCATTGATTGAGGCGGCCAGTACCCCCACCAGCGCGGTGAGCACAATCAACATCACCAGTACCACAATGGCAATAGCGATGGGACGCTTCAGTCCCCGGCGAATAAACCACCTGACTAACGGGTTGAGGACGATGGCGAAAAAGAGCGCCAGTAAGAGCTGCACAATAATGTCTGCCGCTGCATGGATACCGGCGAGGATCACCACCAGTGCAGCGAGTTTTAAAAGAATGTGTAAACCCATTTGATCAGGCTGAGGTTGCGTCATGTTTAATTCCTTTTGTCATCTGGCCTGTTCAAGTGTAGTGCCTGGTAAGCCCTTCGCCTGACTGAGATATTCTTAAAGTGCGTGCTGATTTCTCTGCGCCGACGTGGTAATAGTGAAACACTGTTGCAAATATCTGGATTGAACTCTCATGCCTGAAAACGCCGCCGAACCGGCGCTTAGCGGATTGCGCCTTAATCTGCGGATTTTGACCGTCGTTATTTTTAACTTTGCCAGTTACCTCACCATTGGACTGCCGCTGGCGGTACTGCCGGGCTATGTTCATGACGTGATGGGGTACAGCGCTTTCTGGGCGGGTCTGGTCATCAGTTTGCAGTACTTCGCCACGCTGCTCAGTCGCCCGCATGCCGGGCGTTACGCCGACTTGCTCGGGCCGAAAAAGGTTGTGGTGTTCGGCCTGTGCGGCGCGTTGCTCAGTGGTCTGAGCTATCTGCTGGCCGGTGCTGGCAGCCATGCGGGGATGCTGAGCCTGGCGCTGCTGTGCCTGGGACGGGTGATCCTCGGTATTGGTCAGAGTTTTGCAGGAACAGGCGCGACGCTGTGGGGCGTGGGTGTCGTGGGATCGATGCACATTGGCCGGGTCATCTCCTGGAACGGTATTGCAACGTATGGCGCAATGGCGCTCGGCGCACCGTTGGGCGTTCTGTGTTATCAGCATGCCGGTTTACAAGGCCTGTCATTAACCATAATGGCGGTAGCGTTGTTGGCTATTTTGCTGGCGCTGCCGCGTGCGGCGGTCAAAGCCAGTAAAGGTAAACCGCTGCCGTTTCGCGCCGTGCTTGGGCGTGTGTGGCTGTATGGTATGGCGCTGGCGTTGGGCTCTGCGGGGTTTGGTGTTATCGCCACCTTTATTACCCTCTACTATGATGCGAAGGGCTGGGAAGGCGCTGCGTTTGCCCTGACGCTGTTCAGCGTGGCTTTTGTCGGCGCGCGTTTGCTCTTTCCTAATGGTATTAACCGTCTTGGCGGCCTGAATGTGGCGATGATCTGCTTTGTGATTGAAACCCTCGGACTGGTGCTGGTTGGGCTGGCGGTTGATCCATGGATGGCAAAACTGGGCGTGTTCCTTGCCGGTGCGGGTTTCTCGCTGGTCTTCCCCGCCCTTGGCGTGGTGGCGGTGAAAGCTGTGCCGCAGCAAAATCAGGGATCGGCGCTGGCGACCTATACGGTGTTTATGGACTTGTCGCTGGGCGTGACCGGCCCGCTGGCAGGGCTGTTAATGGCGTGGTCGGGGGTGTCGACAATTTATCTTGCAGCGGCAGGCCTTGTTGCCGTGGCGCTGCTGCTGGCGTGGCAACTAAAGCAAAGGCCGCCGCTAAGAGAGGCATAAATACGGCTTCGGATGCTCAAAACGTGAGTATTGAGGACAAAAGGCCTGCTGTCTTTCTCCGTTGAACGTCGCCATCAGGCAATAAAAAAGGAACCCGCGGGTTCCTTTTTTGCATTCGCTGCGCGATTATTTCACCTCAATGGTGTTAATGATGTTCTCGGCGGCGGTTTGCGCTTGCTGCTGGTTGTCTGCTGGCAGGGTAACCTGCAGAGTCAGCAGCTTATTGTCGACTTTGCCCAGTACGACGGAAGACCATGCAGTCTGGCCTTTGGCGGAGATAATGCTGTCGAGCTGTTGCAGTGTCTGGCCTTTCAGTTCGATGGCTTTATTGGTCACCACTTGCAACTGTGGGTCGCGGGCGCGCTGCTGATCTTCCAGACGTTTCGCCAGTGCGGAAAGCGCTTCCTCGGTGTTGTCGCCCACGATCACAATCACTGCTTTCTGCCCGGTGGCATCGGAATAGACGTGCATATTATTGGCCTGGGTACCCAGTTTACCGCTCTGATCGGTCATATCCGCTGGCAGCGAGAAGCTGAGCTTACCATCAAGCAGTGTAACCGGCTGACCACTGGCATTGCTTTCTGCGGCCGCACCAGCAACAGGCTTTTTGCTGTCGCTGTTATCACAGCCTGCCAGCCCGACAACGAGCAGACCAATACCGACATATTTCACCAGATTGCGCATTGACTTCATCCTTTCAATAAACAGCCATAACGGCTCATCGGTGCATCTTATCATAACTGACAAGCCGTACCTTTAACTCGCCTGTAACGCGGGAATTTCAGATTTGTCTGCCAGTCTTTTCAGTAACATATTCAACAATACGCCGTACATCGGCAGGAAGAACGCGATGCTGATAAGCACCTTGAAGCCATAGTCAACGGTGGCGATTTCCATCCAGTGCTGCGCCATGAAGGCGTCCGGGCTGTGCCAGAAAGCAATAAAGAAGAACGCGATGGTATCGCTGGCGTTGCCGAATACAGTGGATGCCGCCGGTGCCAGCCACCAGCGTCGGTGCTGGCGCAGACGGTTAAACACATGCACATCAAGAATTTGACCCAACGCGTAGGCCATAAAACTGGCGGCGGCGATACGCGCCACAAACAGATTGAAGTGAGCAAGTGCGCCAAAGCCCTGCCAGGTGCCCATATAGAACAGTGACGAGATGGCGTAAGAAGCCAGCAGCGCCGGCACCATTACCGCAAAAATAATCCGTCGGGCCAACGGCGCGCCGAAAATGCGCACGGTTAAATCCGTCGCCAGGAAGATAAACGGGAAACTGAACGCGCCCCAGGTGGTATGGAAACCAAAAACAGCGACCGGTAGCTGAACCAGGTAGTTACTGGAGATGATCACCAGCAGGTGAAAAAGCGAAAGCCAGAACAGCGCCTTCATGCGCTGCGAGTGTGTAAACTGCGTCATATTGTGACCTTTTTGGTAAATGGGGTGAGGGAACCCAGTACTTTTTATGCACTGCTGTGCAGAGCCGCCGCATAATACTGCAATCGTAAACGGATGCAATGGCTAATTTTAGCGCAATCGTTAACCTCGCTTGCGTCACAAAAAAGGCAGCGTAAACTAATGCGGTTTTTTCCGTTGTGAGATGAAAATGACCGATCCGTTTACCACTGCCGACCATACGCTGGATGCCCAGGGCCTGCGCTGCCCGGAGCCGGTAATGATGGTGCGCAAAACTGTGCGCAATATGCAGGTTGGCGAAACTTTGCTGATTATTGCCGACGATCCGGCGACCACCCGTGATATTCCCGGCTTTTGCCGTTTTATGGAACATGAGCTGGTCGCCGGGCACACCGCGTCACTGCCTTACCGTTATCTGGTGCGTAAAAGCCACTAATCTTTGCTGCGTAACAGACGCAGCGCGTTGGCGGTGACCAGCACTGTTGCGCCCGTATCCGCCAGCACCGCCAGCCACAGTCCGGTAACGCCGGTAAGCGTCGTCACGAGAAAAATGGCTTTCAGGCCCAGCGCAATGGCGATGTTCTGCCGGATATTTCGATGGGTGGCGCGCGCCAGGCGAATCATCTGCCCAAGGCCAGTCAGGCGATTGTGGGTTAACGCGGCATCTGCGGTTTCCAGTGCCACATCGGTTCCGCTGCCCATCGCAACACCCAGCGTGGCCGCTTTCATCGCTGGCGCGTCATTAATACCATCTCCGACCATGGCCAGCGGCGCATGTTGATTCAGGGCTTGTACCGCACTGACTTTATCTTCCGGCAGCAACCCGGCACGGAAATCCAGCCCCAGCCTTCCGGCAATGGCCGCCGCAGCACGCGGGTTATCCCCGGTGAGGATCACCCCCTGTACGCCCAGGTCGTGCAAGTCGTCGACCGCGGCTTTCGCGTCTTCGCGCAGCGTGTCCTGCAAGGCGAGCGTACCGATCACCGCGTTATCACGCTGAACCACCACTACGGTCTGGCCCTGGCTTTCCTGCTGCGCAATTTGCGTCATCAAATCGCTTTCCAGCACACCTGCAGCGAGCTTATCCGGCGCGCTAATGCGAATAACATGCCCGTCGACCATGGCTTCAATCCCTTTCCCGGCGAGTGTACGCTGCGCCTGTGCAGTCAGAATTGGCAACTGGCGCTGCTGTGCATGCTGGACTATCGCCAGCCCCAGCGGATGAGTCGACCCCTGTTCTACCGCAGCGCTCAGGGCTAACAGTTCCTCTTCGCCGCCTTCGTTCAGCGGGGTTACGGCAGCGACCTGCGGCTTACCGATGGTCAACGTCCCGGTTTTATCGAATGCCACCTGACGGATAGTGCCCAACTGCTCCAGTGCCGCACCGCCTTTGATGAGCGCCCCACGGCGGGCTGCTGCCGCCAGCCCGGAGGTGATCGCCGCCGGCGTTGAGATCACCAGCGCGCACGGGCAGCCAATGAGCAACAATGCCAGGCCTTTGTAAATCCATGCCAGCCACGGTGCAGAAAACAGCAACGGAGGCAGGAGGGCGACCAGCAGCGCCACTGCCATGATCGCGGGTGTATAGACCCGGCTAAAACGATCGATAAAGCGTTCAATCGGCGCGCGGCGTTCCTCCGCTTCTTCAATCAATTTTAGAATGCGATCGATGGCGCTTTCGCCCGGGCGGGACACCACTTCGAGCGTGACCAGCCTGTCGACGCTGGTGGCTCCGGCGGGAACATGTTCACCGCTGGCGCGCCCGACCGGTACCGACTCGCCGGTCAGTGCGCTTTCGTCAAAACTGGCGAAGGTTGTCAGCAGCCGGCCATCTGCCGGTAAACGCCCGCCGGCAGGCACTTCAATGGTGTCGCCAGGTTGCAGTTCACTGGCCGCGACGGACTCGCGTTCGTCATTGCGCAGGCGTATGGCTGTATCCGGCTTCAATGCCATCAACGCCGTAACACCGCGACGCGCACGGCTGGCAGCCCAGCCCTCAAGGCGTTCACCAATCAAAAACAGCAGCAATACCATTGCGGCTTCGGCGGTCGCGCCGATAAACAACGCGCCGATAGCAGCGACACTCATCAGCGTTTCGATAGCGAACCAGCTACCGCTTTTCATTAAACGTAACGCCTGACGGGCAATCGGCCACAGACCTACCAGTGTGGTCGCGATAAAGGCCCCCTGGCCGAAGGGGTGATTAAACTTTTCCAGCCCCCAGCTTAGCGCCATCATGACCACCAACAGAAGCAACGGCAAATTCTCGCGCAGGCGTGAAGAAGCAGGTTCTGGCGAGCTGTCGGTGCTGCGTAACTGATAACCGGCCTGTTGTACCGCCTGCTCAATCTGGTGACGAATGTCGCGGCTGGCCACGACTGTCAGCTTTTCGGTGGCAAACGCCACTTGCACCCCGTTAATGCCGTCGAGCTGGCGCACGGCGTTTTCGACTTTGCGGGCGCAGGCGGCGCAATCCATGCCGCTAACATGCCAGCTAAAACGTTCACCTCCGACAGGGCTTTCCTCTATGGCTCTGTTTTCGCAGGCTTCGTCGGCGCAGCAGGCGTGCGATTTTTCCGGCATTGGGCGCAGTTTAACGGCGGCGAACTGCGGCGCTTTGTTCTGTTGGGATGGCGGTGTGGGGGCGGTCATGGCATCCTCCGGCTAATGATAATTTTCTCATTAACCGGAGTATGCACTCTGGAGTCGACTCCAGAGTCAAGCGTTTTAAATATACAACGAGCGGACGATAAGAAAGTGCCCTGCAAAATAGCAGGCGGAGGAGATGGCGTTATCTGCGCTGAAGCGTTTGCGGTAGTGGCTACCCAGCCAGACCACGTTGCCAATCAGCAGCAGCGCGGCGCCGACAAAAGCCGAAAGCGCCGTACTGGTTGGGCGGAAGAACCAGAGTTCACCGGCCAGCCAGACCATGACCAGCGTCATAGCGAAAAATGTCAGTACAGGCAGACGCATCTCTTCCAGCCGCGACCAGATCACCGCCACTAACAGTGCGCCAATCACCAACAGCACCAGCGGTAACGGCCAGAAAAAAGAGAGCGTCATCTGGCTGGCAAAGTAGATGGTGTACAGCAAATGGGCGAGGAAAAAAGCCCCGAAGGCGTACAACATTTTTTGCCGTGACAGCAACATCAATGCATCACCCACCAGCGAAGCGCACAGACCCGCGAGTACCAGATAGCTGATGGCATCAAACATGGGCGCTTGCCAGGCCAGCAACAGCAGAAGGAGTAAGGTGACGGGTTTGAATACCCAGCGCTGCCATGCCGGGCCGCGATAAGACGCGTCGACATACAACCAGGCAGACAGACAGACAGCAATAAATGACCAAAGCATAATTAAGTCCCTGTATCTTTTAGCGTTGCGTGAATCTCTCTTATTCAGTGTAGTGGGGGGGAAAGGGGGATGACAATGCGACTCCCCCCTGAAGGGTGTAATTCCGCTTTTTCTGACAGGGTTATTTCTTTGCTTTCAGCTTTTTTTGCCACAGCAGCAGTTCAAAAACACCGAACAAAAAGATGCGCGCTTGTTCTGCTCTGGTCATTTGTGGACCCTCTTTCGGCAGGGCTGTTTTCAGCATGGTGGCCTGTAAGGCATGCATAAACACGGTAAAAACGAGCGCCACATTGACGAAAATATTCAACGGGCGTGGAAACGGCTGAATTAAATTCCACAGCAAAAAGACCCAGATGCAGAGCATCATCAGGCGTCCCAGATTAATCAGCAGCGGCATGCTTCTCTCCTTGCGCTTCGCGGTGATACAGACGATAGGCGACCTGACCCGCCACTTTTTCCCGATGCAATTGCCAGTGCGCAGGCACCGGCGGTTGCCCATTTTCTACTTCGCTTTCGATATAAACCAGCGCGTCATCGGCGAGCCAGCCATTGTTTTCCAGCAAACGCAGCGTCTCTTCCAGCATCCCTTTACGAAAGGGGGGATCGATAAACACAATATTGTGCGGCGTACCTGACGCCGCTAAAAACGCCAGCGTATTGGTATTAACCACGTTGGCATTCTTAGCATTGAGCGTGGACAGATTCTTTTGCAACTGCGCGGCAACACTGCGTTCCATTTCCAGCAGCGTGGCGCTGGCGGCATAACGCGAGAGCGCCTCCAGCCCCAGCGCCCCGCTGCCCGCGAAACAGTCGAGACAATGCGCGTCTACCATTGAAGGTGCCAGCCAGTTGAATAAGGTTTCCCGCACGCGGTCGGTCGTCGGGCGCAGGCCTGGGCTGTCGGGTACCGGCAACTTACGGCCTCGCCATTGCCCGCCAATAATGCGTATCTGGCCGCTGGCGGCACGGTTAGGTTTCTTCATGGTCATCGCTTTGGTCATCATTTCGGCCTGCTATTCTAGCGGCCCGACGCTGGACGTTAAACCCTAATCCGCAGGTCGTGATGAGCGTTAAGTAAAGTGGTAGACTATCCGACTAATTAACAAATGTTTTCAGCCCTGGTCGTGCAGACAGGCTGCGCCATGAATCAATCGCGAGGAGTGTAGTCGCCAATGGCAAATGAGAAGAAACGTGGCTTTTTTTCCTGGCTGGGCTTTGGACAGAAAGAACAGGCCGATGAGGCGCAAACCGGGCAACAACCGTCCCCTGAACATCCGGTAGAGGAGACGCCGGTTGTTGAGCCAGCTGTCGATAGCGAAAAATTCGCCGAAGAAGTCGTCGAAGTCACTGAGCAGCTCGCACAGGAAGAGGCCGCCCACGAGGATACGTTGCCGGAACTTGCGGTAGAAGCGCAGCATGCCAGCGTTGAGCATGAAGAACTGCCGTTGCCTGAAGAGGTGGCGCAGCAGGAAATCGGTGCGGAAGAGTGGCAGGCTGAAGCCGAACCGCAAGATGAGGCGGCCGCGGAAGAAACCGATCTGCCGTTGAGTGATGAAGCGCTGGATGCGCAGGCGCTGGCTGCCGAGGCGGCAGAAGAAGCGGTGCTGGTTGTGCCGGTGGAAGAGGCGGCAACCGGGCAGGAAGCGCTCGAACAGGAGAAACCAACAAAAGAGGGGTTCTTTGCGCGTCTTAAACGCAGCCTGCTAAAAACAAAAGAAAACCTCGGTTCCGGATTTATCAGTCTGTTCCGCGGTAAAAAGATCGACGATGATCTGTTTGAAGAGCTGGAAGAGCAACTGCTGATTGCAGATGTTGGGGTCGATACCACGCGCAAAATCATCACCAACCTGACCGAAGGCGCCAGCCGTAAGCAACTGCGTGACGCAGAAGCACTTTATGGTTTGCTGAAAGAGGAAATGAGCGAGATCCTCGCGAAGGTCGACGCCCCGCTCAATGTGGACGGTAAAAAGCCGTTTGTTATTTTGATGGTTGGCGTGAACGGCGTGGGTAAAACTACCACCATTGGTAAACTGGCGCGCCAGTTTGAGCAGCAGGGGAAATCGGTGATGCTGGCAGCGGGGGATACGTTCCGTGCGGCCGCCGTTGAGCAGTTGCAGGTATGGGGCCAGCGTAACAATATTCCGGTAGTGGCCCAGCACACGGGTGCGGATTCCGCCTCGGTGATTTTTGACGCCATCCAGGCGGCAAAAGCACGCAATGTGGATGTGTTAATTGCCGATACTGCCGGGCGCTTGCAGAACAAAGCGCACCTGATGGAAGAGTTGAAAAAGATTGTCCGCGTGATGAAAAAGCTGGATGAAGATGCGCCGCACGAAGTGATGCTGACGCTTGATGCCAGCACCGGGCAAAATGCGATAAGCCAGGCCAAACTGTTTCACGAGGCGGTCGGGTTGAGCGGTATTACGCTGACGAAGCTGGATGGTACCGCCAAAGGCGGCGTGATTTTCTCGGTCGCGGATCAGTTTGGCATTCCTATTCGTTACATTGGCGTCGGCGAGCGTATTGAAGATCTACGTCCGTTTAATGCGGGCGATTTTATAGAGGCACTTTTTGCCCGAGAGGATTAATAATGATTCGCTTTGAACACGTCAGCAAAGCCTATCTTGGTGGGAGACAAGCGTTGCAGGGGGTGACTTTCCACCTGCAGCCGGGCGAGATGGCCTTTCTGACCGGGCATTCCGGTGCGGGGAAAAGCACCTTGCTGAAGCTTATCTGCGGGATTGAGCGGCCCAGCGCCGGTAAAATTCTGTTCGGTGGGCATGATATTACGCGTCTGAAGAACCGTGAAGTGCCGTTTTTGCGTCGTCAAATCGGTATGATTTTTCAGGATCACCATCTGTTGATGGACCGCACGGTATTCGACAATGTCGCGATCCCGCTGATTATTGCGGGTGCCAGCGGCGATGATATCCGCCGTCGTGTGTCGGCCGCGCTGGATAAAGTCGGCTTGCTCGACAAAGCGAAAAGTTTCCCCATCCAGCTTTCCGGCGGTGAACAGCAGCGCGTGGGCATTGCCCGGGCGGTGGTGAATAAGCCTGCGGTGCTGCTGGCGGATGAGCCGACCGGTAACCTGGATGAAGCGCTCTCTGAAGGGATCCTGCGTCTGTTCGAAGAGTTTAACCGCGTTGGGGTTACCGTGCTGATGGCGACGCACGATCTGGGGTTAATTTCCCGGCGTTCCTATCGCATGCTGAACCTGAGCGACGGCCATTTGCACGGAGGCCATGCGGGTGAATAAGCGTGATGCATTAAACCAGATCCGGCAGTTCGGCAGTAAGTTGGATCGTTTTCGTCAATCGTCTGGCTCGTCCGGCGACAGCAATCGCAATGCGGCGCGGCGCGGCAAAACACCGCCTAAAGCGCCATCGCGTAAAAGCAATGTTTTTAACGAACAGGTGCGCTACGCCTGGCATGGTGCTTTGCAGGATCTGAAAAGCAAACCGCTGGCGACATTCCTGACGGTGATGGTTATCGCCATCTCGCTGACGCTGCCGAGTGTCTGCTATATGGTGTATAAAAACGTCAACCAGGCGGCTTCGCAGTACTATCCTTCACCGCAGATCACCGTGTATTTCGACAAAGCGCTGGATGATAACGCCGCGCAGCAGGTGGTTGGGCAGTTGCAGTCCGAGCAGGGCGTTGAAAAGGTGAACTACCTGTCACGTGAGGATGCACTGGGTGAGTTCCGTAACTGGTCCGGCTTTGGCGGTGCGCTGGATATGCTGGAAGAGAACCCGTTGCCAGCGGTTGCAGTGGTGGTGCCCAAACTCGATTTCCAGGGCACGGACTCGCTGAATACGCTGCGCGATCGCATTTCGCATATTCAGGGCATCGATGAAGTGCGGATGGATGACAGCTGGTTTGCGCGCCTGGCCTCGCTGACCGGGCTGGTGGGGCGAGTGTCAGCCATGATTGGCGTTCTGATGGTGGCAGCCGTGTTCCTGGTGATTGGCAACAGCGTGCGGCTGAGCATTTTTGCCCGCCGCGACACCATTAACGTGCAGAAACTGATTGGCGCAACGGATGGCTTTATTCTGCGTCCCTTCCTGTACGGTGGTGCTCTGCTGGGCTTCTCCGGTGCCTTTTTGTCGCTGATCCTGTCAGAAATCCTGGTGATGCGTTTGTCCTCGGCGGTAACCGAAGTGGCGAAGGTGTTTGGCACCCAATTTGAGCTGAGCGGATTGTCTTTTGATGAGTGTCTGTTGCTGTTGCTGGTGTGCTCCATGATTGGCTGGATCGCGGCCTGGCTGGCGACAGTGCAACATTTACGTCACTTTACTCCGGATTAAAAAAAGTCTGGTATACTCTTTCCCTGCAATGAAGTTCCCGTAGCAGGGAAAGCGTATGACCTCCTTTCTGCCGTTCCTTGCTTCGGTTTTCATCCTGATGTCACAATTTGTGCGTAATTTATTCACAACCCTACAAGGAACTTGTGGATAAAATCACTGTCTGATAAAAAAGTGGATGTTATTCTCGTTGCTGATAAGCGCTGGCATGTTTGTTGCCTGATGGGGACAGACCGCCGCCAGTTGAAAGTGAATTGAGAGGATTTGAATGACCAAAGAAATGCAAACTTTAGCTTTAGCCCCTGTTGGTAACCTGGAATCGTATATCCGGGCCGCTAACGCATGGCCGATGTTGACGGCTGATGAAGAACGGGCACTGGCTGAAAAGCTGCATTACCAGGGCGATCTGGAAGCAGCGAAAAAGCTGATTCTGTCTCACCTGCGCTTTGTTGTTCATATTGCTCGTAACTACTCAGGCTATGGTCTGCCACAGGCGGATTTGATCCAGGAAGGGAACATCGGTCTGATGAAAGCCGTGCGTCGCTTCAACCCGGAAGTGGGAGTGCGTCTGGTCTCCTTCGCCGTGCACTGGATTAAAGCCGAAATCCATGAGTACGTGCTGCGCAACTGGCGTATCGTGAAAGTCGCGACCACCAAAGCGCAGCGTAAGCTGTTCTTTAATTTGCGCAAAACCAAACAGCGTCTGGGTTGGTTCAACCAGGACGAAGTAGAAATGGTTGCCCGTGAACTGGGTGTTACCAGCAAAGACGTGCGTGAAATGGAATCACGTATGGCTGCGCAGGACATGACGTTTGACATGTCTTCCGATGACGATGCGCAGGACAGCCAGCCGATGGCTCCGGTGCTCTATCTGCAGGACAAATCATCCAACTTTGCCGATGGCATTGAAGATGATAACTGGGAAGAGCAGGCCGCGAATAAGCTGACCGATGCCATGCAGGGGCTTGACGAACGTAGCCAGCAGATTATCCGCGCGCGCTGGCTGGACGAAGAGAACAAGACCACGTTGCAGGAACTGGCTGACCGTTACGGCGTCTCTGCCGAACGTGTACGCCAGCTCGAAAAAAACGCGATGAAAAAACTGCGCGCAGCGATCGAAGCGTAAGCATACTTGCCTTGAATAAGCCGGGTCGGCGCAAGCCTCACCCGGTTTTTTATTGCCTGATTACCATCCCATTATCACTCTCAGGCATAGCTCCTCCTCTCTTCTGTTGCACTTATCCTACTTTGCTTCTGTCACATCCTGGCAGCAGAGCTGTCCTGTCGGTGTCCCGTTGCTTGCGCGAAACTGAGCGAAATATCGCATTGCTAAAGGCGCTATATACTTGTTAGGCGGGCATACACAGACAGGGGACATAAACGTGAAGAATAACGAATTGCACCAGCGCCGTTTGCAGGCGACGCCGCGAGGGATTGGGGTGATGTGCGGTTTCTACGCCGAGAAAGCGGAGAACGCGACGCTGTGGGATGTGGAAGGGAATGAAGTGATCGATTTCGCTGCCGGGATCGCTGTGCTCAATACCGGGCACCGTCACCCTAAAGTGATCGCCGCAGTAGAAAAACAGTTGCAGGCATTTACGCACACGGCTTATCAAATCGTACCGTACGAAAGCTATGTCTCGCTGGCGGAACGCATTAATGCACGTGTGCCGGTGAATGGACCGGCGAAGACGGCGTTTTTTTCGACCGGTGCCGAAGCGGTTGAAAACGCCGTGAAAATTGCCCGTGCCTATACCCGTCGCCCGGGTGTTATTACTTTTGGCGGTGGCTTTCATGGTCGCACATTTATGACCATGGCGCTGACTGGCAAAGTCGCGCCCTACAAAATCGGTTTCGGCCCGTTTCCTGGTTCGATTTATCACGCGCAATACCCCAATGCACTCCATGGCGTAAGCACAGAAGAGGCGCTGAAAAGCCTGGAACGTATCTTTAAGGCGGATATAGCCGCCGATCAGGTGGCGGCCATTCTACTGGAGCCGGTACAGGGTGAAGGCGGCTTCAACGTCGCACCGAATGATTTTATGCAGGCGCTGCGTGCATTATGCGACAGCCACGGTATTTTGCTGATTATGGACGAGGTGCAGAGCGGTTTTGCACGTACCGGCAAACTGTTTGCTTCTGAATATTATGACGTGAAACCTGATCTTATCACCATGGCTAAAAGCCTTGCCGGTGGGCTGCCTTTATCGGCCGTCGCCGGGCGTGCGGAGGTAATGGACGCACCAGCGCCTGGCGGTCTGGGCGGTACCTACGCCGGTAACCCACTGGCCGTCGCGGCAGCGCATGCGGTAATGGATGTGATTGAAGAAGAGGATCTTTGCGAGCGTGCTAATCATCTGGGCAAACATTTGGTGGAAGTGCTGAATAACGCCAAAGCGTATTGCCCGCATATTGCCGAGATTCGCGCTCAGGGTTCAATGGTGGCGGTGGAGTTTAACGATCCGCATACTGGCGCGCCGTCGCCGGAGTTTACCAAACAGGTACAGGATAAAGCGCTGGCTGCGGGGCTATTGCTGTTGAGTTGCGGTGTTTACGGTAACGTTATCCGGTTCCTGTATCCGCTGACTATCCCGGAAGTACAATTCCGTAAAGCGCTGGATATTCTGCACCAGTCGCTGACGCAGTAATTATTCAGCCGCCTTATGGGCGGCTTTCTTCTCTTCTCTCATCACGCTGTCGTATAACCTTCAAAAATGTTATTCCATATTCCGAAAAATGGGGTATGTTTTAGCAGAGTATGCTGCCCAGGCACCGGCAGAATGGCTAATAACGACTATCATATTCTTTGCTTATGATAATAAGCAAAACAATGTGCCACACAACAACATCACAACAAATGCAATAACCATAACAATGGGGAATCTCAGGATGAAAATGAAGGGCAAAGCGTTACTGGCAGGATGTATTGCGTTAGCAATGAGCAACGTGGCATTCGCCAAAGATATCAAAGTTGCCGTTGTGGGTGCGATGTCCGGCCCGGTTGCGCAGTACGGTGACCAGGAATTTACCGGCGCTGAGCAGGCGATTGCCGATATCAACGCGAAGGGCGGCATCAAAGGCGACAAACTGGTTGCGGTAAAATATGACGATGCCTGTGACCCGAAACAAGCGGTTGCGGTTGCGAACAAAGTGGTCAATGACGGCATCAAATACGTTATTGGTCACCTGTGCTCCTCTTCTACTCAGCCAGCGTCAGATATTTATGAAGACGAAGGCATTCTGATGATCACACCTGCGGCGACAGCACCGGAGCTGACGGCGCGTGGTTACAAGCTGACGCTGCGTACTACCGGTCTGGATTCCGATCAGGGACCGACCGCGGCGAAATACATTCTGGAAAAAGTGAAGCCACAACGTGTTGCCGTTATTCATGACAAACAGCAATACGGCGAAGGGCTGGCGCGTGCTGTACAAGACGGGCTGAAAAAAGGCGGCGCGAATGTGGTGTTCTTTGATGGCATCACCGCAGGTGAAAAAGACTTTTCTACGCTGGTGGCGCGCCTGAAGAAAGAAAATATCGACTTCGTTTATTACGGTGGCTACCACCCGGAAATGGGCCAGATCCTGCGTCAGTCTCGTGCGGCAGGTCTGAAAACCGCCTTTATGGGGCCGGAAGGGGTAGCAAACGTCTCCTTGTCTAACATTGCCGGAGAATCGGCTGAAGGCATGCTGGTCACCAAGCCGAAGAACTACGATCAGGTGCCGGCGAACAAACCGATTGTGGATGCGATCAAAGCTAAAAAACAGGATCCAAGTGGTGCATTCGTGTGGACCACCTACGCAGCGCTGCAGTCACTGGCTGCGGGTCTGAACCAGTCTGCCGATCCGGCGGCTATCGCAACGTATCTGAAAGGCCACTCGGTGGATACCGTTATGGGGCCGCTCTCCTGGGATGAGAAAGGCGATCTGAAAGGCTTTGAGTTCGGTGTCTTCACCTGGCATGCGAACGGCACAGCGACCGACGCGAAGTGAGAGTGAACTGACTGTCGCCTGTCGTGCCGTTGGCACGTTGGCGGCATTCACTGGCCCCGGTTGTTGACATCAGCCAGCGCCGGGGCTTTGCCGGTTTGCCGCAGCCTTGCTGCAAACGGTAAGAATAACTATGCCGGGTAAGCGTCGCGCTGCCCGGCATTTTTTTAGCGTTTTTCCCAGCCGTTTTTCTGCGCGGTAAAACCCAGCGCCTGCGTAAAGGCGGCCATCACCCCTCTGTCTTCGACACCGATATCCATTATCCACCAACTGGTGATAGCAGGGTTATCGCGGATCACTTCCTCCACCAGATATTGCCCTACACCACGGCGGCGAGTGACGTCCCGCACGCGAAGTGAGTCCAGCGCGCCTTCCGTTCCGCGCAAGGTTACGCGAACGGCGGCCAGCAAACGGTCATTAAAACGCGCGGCATAAATGCGGTGCGTGTCGTCAACATCCAGAGAGGCGGGTGAGTATTCCGGCCAGACCTTCGCTAAATCAATATGATCCTGCTCGGTAAACGTTACCAGTCGGATAATAGTCAATTTCATCTACAGCTTGTCCAAAAGGCGAAAGATACTGTGAGTGTAATCAATTTGCCTGACGGGGTCTGAGAGTTTTTTATTTTTCATGCAACAGGCGAATAATTTTGCCCCAGCCGCTGAGGTAGCGTGAAACATTGGAGATCGAAAAACACGCAGAATTTTAACCTGAACACTAGTGATTTATTCCGCTCTTTGTACCATTATTTTATGCTGGGGTCGGGGCTTTTTTTGTTTATCTCCGATTAAATACAGAATATTATCTCTGCTTAATCGCCTGAAAAATAGAGGATTTAGTCTGGTTTTTGGCAAAAGACTGCGCTAAACCATTAAAGGCACTGGTAAAAATAGCGTTGTACATTAAAAGCACAGTCCGCTTTTAACCATAATAAAACAAAATTATTACACAAATAATTCATGCTCCCGGTGCCCGCGGGCCTGTGAGCTGAAGCGTGAAGTGTAAACACGACATCACGAATGGGGATTTACAAAAAATGAAAAGGAACGCGAAGACGTTGATCGCGGGGATGGTTGCACTTGCGATGTCTCACGCGGCCATGGCGGCAGAGATTAAAGTCGCGGTTGTCGGTGCGATGTCCGGTCCGGTTGCCCAGTGGGGCGACATGGAGTTTAACGGCGCGCGGCAGGCCATTCACGATATTAATGCCAAAGGCGGCATCAAGGGCGACAAACTGGTTGCCGTGGAATATGACGATGCCTGTGATCCGAAACAAGCCGTTGCTGTCGCAAACAAAATTGTTAACGACGGCGTTAAATATGTGATTGGCCATCTTTGCTCATCATCCACGCAGCCGGCGTCCGATATTTATGAAGACGAAGGCATTCTGATGATTACCCCTGGTGCGACGAACCCGGAACTGACCCAGCGCGGCTATCAGCACATTATGCGTACTGCCGGGCTGGACTCTTCGCAGGGCCCCACTGCTGCGAAATATATTCTTGGCACAGTTAAACCGCAGCGCATCGCTATTATTCACGATAAGCAACAGTACGGCGAAGGCCTTGCACGTTCAGTGCAAGAAGGCCTGAAAGCTGGCGGTGCAAACGTTGTGTTCTTCGACGGCATCACCGCGGGTGAAAAAGATTTTTCAGCGCTGATTGCGCGTCTGAAAAAAGAAAATATCGACTTTGTCTACTACGGTGGTTACTACCCGGAAATGGGGCAAATGCTGCGTCAGGCGCGTTCCAACGGCCTGAAAATCCAGTTTATGGGCCCGGAAGGTGTGGGCAATGCCTCGCTCTCCAACATTGCGGGTGATGCGGCGGAAGGCATGTTGGTCACAATGCCGAAACGCTATGACCAGGATCCGGCGAACCAGAGTATCGTTGATGCGCTGAAAGCAGAGAAAAAAGATCCGAGCGGCCCGTATGTGTGGATCACTTACGCCGCTGTACAGTCGCTGGCGACAGCGCTGGAGCGCACCGGCGGCGGTGAGCCGCTTGCACTGATCAAAGATTTAAAAGCCAACGGGGCTAAAACCGTAATTGGGCCGCTGAACTGGGATGAAAAAGGCGATCTGAAGGGATTTGATTTTGGTGTCTTCCAATGGCACAGCGATGGTTCGTCGTCTGTGGCGAAATAACTGTCATCCCTCTCTCCGGGCGCAACGTCCGGAGAGATTTAAGAAGGTTATGTTATGTCCGAGCAGTTTCTTTATTTCTTGCAGCAGATGTTTAACGGCGTCACGCTGGGAAGCACTTATGCATTGATCGCCATTGGTTACACCATGGTTTACGGCATTATCGGCATGATTAACTTCGCCCATGGCGAGGTGTACATGATCGGTAGTTATGTCTCTTTTATGATTATCGCTGCGCTAATGATGATGGGCATCGACTCCAGCTGGTTGCTGGTGGCAGCCGGTTTCGTCGGCGCTATTGTGATTGCCAGCGCCTATGGCTGGAGCATCGAACGGGTGGCCTATCGCCCCGTGCGTAACTCCAAGCGCCTGATTGCGCTCATCTCCGCCATCGGTATGTCTATCTTTCTGCAAAACTACGTCAGCCTGACCGAAGGTTCGCGTGATGTGGCATTGCCAAGCCTGTTTAATGGCCAGTGGGTTGTAGGCCATAGTGAAAACTTCTCCGCAAGTATCACGACCATGCAGTTAGTTATCTGGATTGTGACCCTGGTTTCCATGCTGGCGCTGACGCTGTTTATCCGTTATTCCCGTATGGGCCGCGCCTGCCGCGCCTGTTCTGAGGATTTGAAAATGGCCAGCCTGCTGGGCATCAACACGGACCGCGTGATCGCACTGACTTTTGTGATCGGTGCAGCAATGGCGGCTGTGGCGGGTGTTCTGCTGGGGCAATTTTATGGCGTTATCAACCCTTATATCGGTTTTATGGCTGGGATGAAGGCTTTTACCGCGGCGGTACTGGGCGGTATCGGCAGTATTCCTGGTGCAATGATCGGTGGGTTGATCCTCGGGGTAGCGGAGTCCCTCTCTTCGGCGTATTTAAGCACCGAATATAAAGATGTGGTGTCGTTTGCGCTGTTGATCGTGGTGTTGCTGGTGATGCCTACCGGTATCCTCGGTCGCCCGGAGGTTGAAAAAGTATGAAACCGATGCATTTTGCGATGGCGCTGCTTTCAGCTGCGATGTTCTTTATCCTCGCGAGCGTCTTTATGGGTGTGCAACTGGAACTGGATGGCACCAAACTGGTGGTCGACACCGCGGCGGATATCCGTTGGCAGTGGGTATTTATCGGCACCGCAGTGGTCTTTTTCTTCCAACTGTTGCGCCCGGTTTTCCAGAAATCCCTGAAAGGTGTTTCCGGGCCGAAATTCGTTCTGCCGGCGATTGATGGTTCAACCCTCAAGCAGAAACTGTTCCTGCTGGCGCTGTTGGTGATTGCCGTGGTGTGGCCGTTTGTGGTGTCACGCGGTACGGTAGACATTGCCACCATGACAATGATTTATATCATCCTCGGTCTGGGGCTGAACGTAGTGGTAGGGCTGTCTGGGCTGCTGGTGCTGGGCTACGGCGGGTTCTATGCCATTGGCGCTTACACCTTTGCGTTGTTGAACCATTATTACGGTCTTGGTTTCTGGACGTGTCTGCCGCTGGCCGGGCTTGCCTCCGCGGCTGCGGGTTTCCTGCTTGGCTTCCCGGTGCTGCGCCTGCGCGGTGATTATCTGGCGATTGTCACGCTGGGTTTCGGCGAGATTGTTCGCATTTTGCTGCTGAATAACACCGAAGTGACCGGTGGTCCGAACGGCATTAGCCAGATCCCTAAACCGACGCTGTTTGGCCTCGAGTTCAGCCGTACGGCACGTGAGGGCGGTTGGGATACCTTCAGCAATTTCTTCCATGTCGATTACGATCCTAGCGACCGGGTGGTGTTCCTCTACTTAGTGGCGCTGCTGCTGGTGGTCCTGACCCTGTTTGTGATCAACCGCCTGTTGCGGATGCCGCTGGGCCGCGCATGGGAAGCCCTGCGTGAAGACGAAATCGCTTGTCGCTCACTGGGCTTAAGTCCGACCCGTATTAAGCTGACGGCGTTTACCATAAGCGCGGCATTTGCCGGCTTCGCCGGGACGTTGTTTGCGGCTCGCCAGGGGTTTGTCAGCCCGGAGTCGTTCACTTTCGCCGAATCGGCCTTTGTACTGGCGATTGTGGTACTGGGGGGAATGGGGTCGCAGTTTGCAGTGATCCTTGCGGCGATTCTGCTGGTAGTGTCCCGCGAACTGATGCGTGACTTTAACGAGTACAGCATGTTGATGCTGGGTGGTTTGATGGTACTGATGATGATCTGGCGTCCGCAGGGCTTGCTGCCGATGACCCGTCCACAGTTAAAACTGAAAGATGGGCAAGTGAAAGGAGAGCAGGCATGAGTCAGCCTTTGTTATCCGTTGACGGTCTGATGATGCGTTTTGGCGGCCTGCTGGCCGTGAACAACGTGTCGCTTGAACTGCGTGAACAGGAAATTGTCTCGCTGATTGGCCCTAACGGTGCCGGCAAAACCACCGTTTTTAACTGCCTGACCGGTTTTTATAAGCCAACGGGCGGCACCATTAAACTGCGCGAGCAGCATCTGGAAGGGCTGCCGGGGCAGCAAATCGCCCGTATGGGTGTGGTGCGTACGTTCCAGCATGTGCGGTTGTTCCGTGAAATGACGGTGATTGAAAACCTGCTCGTAGCGCAACACCAGCAGCTTAAAACAGGCGTATTTGCCGGGTTACTGAAAACGCCATCATTCCGCCGTGCGCAAAGTGAAGCGCTGGACCGGGCAGCAACCTGGCTGGATCGTATTGGTTTGTTAGCGCACGCTAACCGCCAGGCCAGCAACCTCGCTTATGGAGACCAGCGTCGTCTGGAGATTGTTCGTTGCATGGTGACGCAGCCGGAAATTCTGATGCTCGATGAACCGGCCGCGGGTCTGAACCCGAAAGAGACCAAAGAACTGGACGAGCTGATCGTAGAGCTGCGTAACAATCACAACACGACAATCCTGCTTATTGAGCATGATATGAAGCTGGTAATGGGCATTTCCGACAGAATTTATGTGGTGAACCAGGGGACGCCGCTGGCGAACGGAACGCCGGAAGAGATCCGCAATAATCCGGATGTGATCCGCGCCTATCTGGGTGAGGCATAAGATGGAAAAAGTGATGTTATCTTTTGACAAAGTAAGTGCCCACTACGGCAAAATTCAGGCTCTGCACGATGTCAGTCTGCACATTAATCAGGGTGAGATTGTGACGCTGATTGGCGCGAATGGCGCGGGAAAAACGACGCTGCTGGGTACTCTGTGCGGCGATCCGCGCGCCACCAGTGGGCGCATTGTGTTTGATGGCAAAGATATTACCGACTGGCAAACCGCAAAGATCATGCGGGAAGCGGTGGCGATCGTTCCAGAAGGGCGACGTGTCTTCTCGCGTATGACGGTGGAAGAGAACCTGGCCATGGGCGGTTTTTTTGCCGACAGTACGCAGTATCAGACGCGTATTAAATGGGTTTACGAGCTGTTTCCGCGTTTGCATGAACGCCGCATTCAGCGTGCGGGCACCATGTCCGGCGGCGAACAGCAGATGCTGGCTATTGGCCGTGCACTGATGAGCCAGCCGCGTTTGCTGCTGCTGGACGAACCATCGCTTGGGCTGGCGCCGATTATTATTCAACAAATCTTCGACACCATTGAACAGTTGCGTAAAGAAGGGATGACCATCTTCCTCGTTGAGCAGAACGCCAACCAGGCGCTGAAGCTTGCCGACCGCGGCTACGTGCTGGAAAACGGTCATGTGGTGCTGGAAGATACCGGGGATGCCTTGCTGGCAAACGAAGCTGTGCGTAGCGCTTATCTGGGCGGTTAATCTTTTCCGCAAAATGCCCAAACCGGTCACTTGTGGCCGGTTTTTTATTGTCTTAAAAGTGCCATGCCGGGATGCTGCCGGCGGATTTGATGGGATATGATGCGTGCGGCGCTTGAGGCTTTTTGCCTCATGACAGTCGGTCGTTGTGCGGCAGAAAGAAGAAAGCCCCGAAGGTAAATTTTCAATTCACCAATGCACTGCACCCATTTCTTGGAGTACCCACCACGGGGCATTAGATATCCATTGCCTGAATACTTGATTTGTATGCAAAATGAACCCCACAGATACTCTAACAGGGAACAAAAGAGAGGCTTCTTGAAGGCCACGTATGTATTTATGGCGGTAACGGAATCTGGTGTTCAGATTTTGTCCAGCGCCACGGAATGTACCCTGGTCCCGGTTACAGAAGACTTCGCCATTTATAGGCACTGAATATGAAACACATAACCCTTTTGCTGCTGGCTATTTCATCAGCTTCGATTGCTGCCCCTAAACTACCTGACGCGGAGCAAGTTGCGCTTACGTTTAACAAATGGTACATGCAGCAGATAAATCAAGAAAAGGAACCAATTGAAGGGACTATCATCGACAAATACGTAACCCGTGACACACTCAAAAAGTTAAGAATGGCGAACACGCCACAGCACGCAGATGATATGTATTACGACAGCGATTTCTTCATAAAAACCCAGGATTGGGATAAAGACTGGGTGACTGACGTTACGGTGTTATTTGGTGCTTACGATCCTGTTTGCACAACCGCTTATATTGCGTTCGGCAAAAATAAGAAACACATAATTGCAGACTGTATGGTGCAGGAAGACGGCGCTTGGAAGATTCAATCTGTTAGCATGGGGAGCGCTTCTGAAGCTATCACACCGATAAAGTAACTATATTTACCATGACATTACTGGCCCGCCCCCTCGGAGGCGCTCAGCTCGGTTCTGTGGCCTTCAGCCTGTTTCTGACGCCTCTGTCCATCTCGTGAAAAAACGCGCCTGATAATTCCGGCACGCTTGCATGGCTATGCACTTAGATCTGCTCTCCACAAATTAATGATTACAGATTATGAAATGTCCGCTTTTGGCACTCAGCTGCCATAAGACGATCAAACAACTCAGAGGACATTTCTGTCTCGCGATAAAGGTGCCTTTTCTGCTTTGCGTTGACAGAGCAGCAGGCGATGAAACAACCGCGGACCTTACTCTGGTGTGTCTTTATGGTGTGTTTCACACTGTTAATATTCATCTGGTTGACCCGAAAATCGCTACAGAGATGTCGACCAGGATGTGGCGGCTTTCATGGCTTACGAATCCGGTTAGTAGCAACCTGGGGGCAGGGAGCAATCCCGGCCTTTTCAGGAGAGGGTGTCTGGTATTTCGCTGAGCGTCTTTATAAAGGGCTTCTCTGCAAGTGGGCACGCCCTTTCCCTTGTCTTCCGGCGATTCGCCATTTTTCCTTCACCTTACTATCATCCTACCGACATTTCCCTGACGTCTGATTGTCATTTATTTGTAATTAAACAGTTATTTTTCTGTCATTCGAGCGTGTCATGTTACCTCGCGAGCATAAAACGCGTGATATCGCGCACCCCGAATAACAAGAGAGAGCACAATGACAACGTTACGACATACAGCTTTGGGTCTGGCGCTGGGATTCGTTTTTGCCGGCAATGCTATGGCCGCAACCACCATTCCATTCTGGCATTCCATGGAGGGGGAGTTAGGTAAAGAAGTTGACTCCCTGGCGCAACGTTTCAATGAAACCCACCCGGATTACAAAATCGTACCGGTATACAAAGGCAACTATGAACAGAGCCTGAGTGCCGGTATTGCGGCATTCCGTACCGGTAATGCCCCGGCGATTTTGCAGGTTTATGAAGTGGGTACCGCGACCATGATGGCCTCGAAAGCGATCAAACCGGTGTACCAGGTATTTAAAGACGCGGGCATCAACTTTGATGAAAGCCAGTTCGTTCCTACGGTGGCAGGCTATTACACCGACTCTAAAACCGGCCATTTGCTCTCTCAGCCGTTCAACAGCTCCACGCCAGTGCTGTATTACAACAAAGATGCCTTCAAAAAAGCGGGCCTGAACCCGGATCAGCCGCCAAAAACCTGGCAGGATCTGGCCGAATACACCGCGAAGCTGAAAGCAGCGGGTATGAAATGCGGTTACGCCAGCGGCTGGCAGGGCTGGATCCAGATTGAAAACTTCAGTGCCTGGCATGGTCTGCCAGTGGCAACCAAAAATAACGGTTTTGACGGCACTGACGCCGTGCTGGAATTCAATAAACCGGAGCAGGTCAAACACATTGCGATGCTTGAAGAGCTGAATAAGAAAGGGGATTTCAGCTACTTTGGGCGTAAAGATGAATCAACCGAGAAGTTCTATAATGGCGATTGCGCGATCACGACTGCCTCTTCAGGGTCACTTGCAGATATTCGTCACTATGCGAAATTCAACTACGGCGTGGGCATGATGCCTTACGACGCTACCGTGAAAGGTGCGCCGCAGAACGCCATTATCGGCGGGGCCAGTCTGTGGGTGATGCAGGGTAAAGACGCGGCGACCTACAAAGGGGTTGCCCAGTTCCTGGAATACCTGGCTAAACCGGAAAATGCCGCCGAATGGCACCAAAAAACCGGCTACCTGCCGATTACCACCGCTGCGTATGACCTGACCCGTAAAGAGGGCTTCTACGACAAGAACCCGGGTGCGGACATCGCCACACGTCAGATGTTGAACAAACCGCCGTTGGCATTTACCAAAGGTTTGCGTCTGGGCAACATGCCCCAGATCCGTACTATCGTGGATGAAGAACTGGAAAGCGTATGGACCGGTAAAAAATCCCCGCAACAGGCGCTGGATGCAGCCGTAGAGCGCGGAAACCAGTTGCTGCGCCGTTTCGAGCAGTCCACCAAGTCCTGATGTCACCCTGCCGGATGGCGCTCCGTTTACCCGGCTACGTAAGTCCCCTGGCCGGGTAAGCCGAATCGGCTGCCCGGCATTTTCTTAAAAGAGCCGCTCTATGTCCTCATCCCGTCCGGTGTTTCGTTCGCGCTGGCTGCCTTATCTTCTGGTTGCGCCGCAACTGGCAATCACCCTTATTTTCTTTATCTGGCCTGCGGGCGAAGCGTTGTGGTACTCCGTACAAAGCGTTGATCCGTTCGGTCTTTCCAGCCAGTTTGTTGGGTTGGATAACTTCGTCGCGCTGTTTCACGACAGCTATTATCTCGACGCCTTCTGGACGACGATCCGCTTTAGTGCGCTGGTGACCTTTAGCGGTCTGATTGTCTCGCTGTTTTTCGCCGCGCTGGTGGATAACGTGGTACGCGGTAGCCGGATTTACCAAACGCTTATGCTGTTGCCCTACGCCGTCGCGCCCGCAGTGGCCGCGGTGCTGTGGATCTTCCTCTTTAACCCAGGACGTGGGCTGATCACCCATTTTCTGGAGCAGTTTGGTTACGACTGGAACCACGCGCAGAACAGCGGCCAGGCGATGTTCCTGGTGGTGTTTGCCTCGGTCTGGAAGCAGATCAGCTACAACTTCCTGTTCTTTTTCGCCGCGCTGCAATCGATTCCTCGTTCGCTGGCGGAAGCTGCGGCCATTGATGGCGCAGGGCCAGTGCGACGTTTCTTTAAACTTTCGCTGCCACTGATTGCGCCGGTGAGTTTTTTCCTGCTGGTGGTCAACCTGGTGTACGCCTTCTTTGATACCTTCCCGGTGATCGATGCCGCAACGGCGGGCGGGCCTGTACAGGCGACCACCACCCTGATTTATAAAATCTACCGCGAAGGTTTCGCCGGCCTGGATCTGTCGGCCTCTGCGGCTCAGTCGGTGGTATTGATGGTGCTGGTGGTGATATTGACGGTCGTTCAGTTCCGTTATGTTGAAAGTAAGGTGCGCTACCAATGATTGAGAATCGCCCCGGGCTGACGCTGTTCAGCCATATCATGCTTATTCTCGGGATCGCGGTCGTGCTGTTCCCGCTGTATGTCGCCTTTGTCACCGCTACGCTGGATATTAACGCAGTATATGACACCCCGATGACGCTGATCCCCGGCACCCATCTTTGGGAAAATTTGCGCAATATCTGGGTGAATGGCGTTGGTGTGAACAGCGCGCCTTTCTGGCTGATGCTGACCAACAGCTTCATTATGGCGCTGGTGATCACTGTCGGGAAAATCGCCGTCTCGATCCTCTCTGCCTTTGCCATTGTCTGGTTTCGCTTCCCGCTGCGAAATCTCTTCTTCTGGATGATTTTCAGTACGCTGATGCTGCCGGTGGAAGTGCGTATCTTTCCGACGGTAGAAGTGATCGCCAATCTGAAAATGATCGACAGTTATACCGGTTTAACGCTGCCGCTGATGGCTTCGGCCACGGCGACATTCCTGTTCCGTCAGTTCTTTATGACGCTGCCGGATGAGTTAATCGAAGCGGCGCGTATTGACGGGGCGTCACCGATGCGCTTTTTCCGCGACATTGTGCTGCCGCTATCCAAAACCAACCTCGCGGCGCTGTTTGTCATCACCTTTATCTACGGCTGGAACCAGTATCTGTGGCCGTTGCTGATTATCAGCGACGTCAACCTCGGTACGGCGGTCGCGGGCGTGAAGGGCATGATCGCCAGTGGTGAAGGCACCACGCAATGGAACCAGGTGATGGCGGCGATGTTACTGACCTTGCTCCCCCCGGTGATTATCGTTTTAGCCATGCAACGTGCGTTTGTGCGTGGTTTAGTGGACAGTGAGAAATAAGATGGCAGGATTGAAATTACAAGCGGTGACGAAAAGTTGGGACAGCGGAAAGACACAGGTGATCCAACCGCTGACGCTGGATGTCGCCGACGGCGAATTTATTGTCATGGTTGGGCCCTCAGGCTGTGGTAAGTCCACCCTGCTGCGCATGGTGGCCGGGCTGGAGCGCGTTTCCAGCGGCGACATCTGGATCGACAGCCAGCGCGTAACCGAAATGGAGCCGAAGGATCGCGGTATCGCAATGGTGTTTCAGAATTATGCGCTCTATCCGCATATGAGCGTCGAAGAGAACATGGCGTGGGGACTCAAGATCCGCGGGATGGGCAAAGAGCATATTGCCGGGCGCGTCGCAGAGGCGGCACGCATTCTTGAACTGGAAGGGATGCTAAAGCGCCGCCCGCGTGAACTCTCCGGCGGGCAGCGCCAGCGTGTTGCGATGGGGCGCGCGATAGTTCGCGATCCGGCCGTGTTCCTGTTTGATGAGCCGCTTTCTAACCTCGACGCCAAATTGCGCGTGCAGATGCGTCTGGAGTTGCAACAACTCCATCGTCGCCTGAAAACTACCTCCTTGTACGTGACCCACGATCAGGTCGAAGCCATGACCCTGGCGCAGCGCGTGATGGTGATGAACAAAGGGGTCGCGGAGCAGATTGGCACCCCGGTTGAGGTGTATGAAAAGCCTGCCAGCCGCTTTGTGGCGAGTTTTATCGGCAGCCCAGCCATGAATTTGCTGGACGGTCGCATTAGCAGCGCAGGTACCCATTTTGAACTGGATAGCGGCATGGCGTTGCCCATCAATTGGTACTATCGCGGCTATGCCGGGCGCAAGATGACGCTGGGTATCCGCCCGGAACATATTGCGTTAAGCTCACAGTCCGCAGGTGGTGTCCCGCTGGTGATGGAGACGCTGGAAATGCTCGGCGCAGATAATCTGGCTCATGGCCGCTGGGGCGAGCAGAAGTTGGTGGTGCGTCTGGCGCATCAGGAACGCCCGGCGGCGGGCAGCACGTTATGGCTGCATGTGCCGGAAAATCACCTGCACTTTTTTGATGGTGAAACAGGACAACGCGTATGAGTAACTGGCCCTATCCCCGGATTGTCGCCCACCGTGGCGGCGGCAAACTGGCTCCGGAAAATACCCTTGCCGCAATTGACGTTGGCGCCCGCTTTGGGCACACGATGATCGAGTTTGACGCCAAGCTTTCAAAAGATGGGCAGATCTTTTTGCTGCACGACGACAATCTCGAGCGCACCAGTAACGGTTGGGGCGTGGCGGGGGAACTGGCGTGGAACGACTTGCTCAAAGTCGATGCTGGCGGTTGGTACAGCGGCGAATTTAAAGGTGAACCGTTGCCCCTCCTTTCGCAAGTGGCTGAGCGCTGCCGTGAACACGGTATGATGGCCAATATCGAAATCAAACCGACTACCGGCACGGGGCCACTGACCGGGAAAGTAGTGGCGCTGGCGGCTCGCGAACTCTGGGCCGATCAAACCGCACCGCTGCTGTCGTCGTTTGAAATCGATGCCCTGGAGGCTGCACAGCAGGCGGCTCCTGAGTTACCGCGTGGGTTACTGCTGGATGCATGGCGCGATGACTGGCAGGCGCTAACAACTCGCCTCGGATGTGTCTCTTTACACCTGAATCACCGTCTGTTGGATGAGTCGCGCACACGTATGCTGCATGATGCCGGGCTACGTATTCTGGTCTATACCGTCAACGATCCCCAGCGTGCACAAACGTTGCTGCGCTGGGGTGTTGACTGTATCTGTACCGATAACATTGAAGAAATCGGCCCGCATTTCCAGTTTTAAGGTGTTGTGGACAGCGGTGTGCTCTGCAGCAAACCGCCGCTCTGGTTTTGTGGCAGCATATGTTGCTGTGTGCCGGGGCTCACAGTGCTGTTCGCTCCGCTACTGAGCAGGTTGCCGCTCTGGTTTTGCGGCAACATATGCTGTTGCGTCTTCACCCTGCCGTCATTATTGATCCCCTGGCTGAGCATTCCGCCGTTGGTATTGGGGAGCACTTGCTGGCGGCTGGGATCGAACTCCCCCGGCTGAGCCTGCCTTACGCGTTGCGAGTTGTTGTTGATTTGCGTTTGTAGCTGCTGCTGTTGCTGGCGCGTTTGCGTCTGTAACTGTTGATTCAGCATCCCTTTCTGTTGCTGTTGTTGGTTGAGCATCCGCGTTTCCATGCGTTGCTGGCTGGGGATCACATAACCCGGTTGGTTCGGATTATTGGTGGTGTTCAGCGGCTGCGCAAAAGCGGTAAATGGCAGCAGAGCCGCCACAAACAGGTATTTTTTCATTTTCCTTTCCTCCATTGAGGCTCTCCTTAAGTTTACCTGCTTTCATTCATGAAAATGATTTTTTAGGAGTTGTGAACCAGGCTTAAGCGGGGACTGTAGCCCTTATTCTGGAGAACGACGATGATGAAACCGAAGTTGACGCGTTGGGTGGCGATTGCGGCCCTGACGGCGGCAGGCTGTTTTAGCGTAGGTGCAGCGCCCCCCCCGGCGCAGGCACCTGCACCCGTATCTTACGGTGTAGAAGCGGACGTCTTCCATCCTGTGCGCGCGAAGCAGGGCATGGTGGCCTCAGTAGATGAAGCGGCGACCCGTGTCGGTGTTGATATTCTGAAGCAGGGTGGTAATGCGGTAGATGCCGCCGTTGCGGTGGGTTATGCGCTGGCCGTCACCCATCCGCAAGCGGGGAATCTTGGGGGCGGCGGTTTTATGATGCTGCGCACCAAAGACGGGAAGGTGACTGCTATCGACTTCCGCGAAATGGCACCGGCGGCAGCGTCACGAGATATGTTCCTCGACGATCAAGGCAACCCGGACAGTAAAAAATCGCTGACTTCACATCTGGCCTCCGGCACCCCCGGCACCGTGGCGGGTTTTTCGCTTGCGCTGGAAAAGTACGGCACATTACCGCTAAACAAAGTGGTGCAACCCGCCATCAAGCTGGCTAAGCAGGGCTTTGTCGTCAATGACGCCCTGGCAGATGACCTGAAAACCTACGGTAGCGAAGTGTTGCCGAACCATGAAAACAGCAAAGCAATTTTCTGGAAGGACGGTGAGCCGCTGAAAAAGGGCGATAAACTGGTACAAAGCAACCTGGCTAAAAGTCTGGAATTGATTGCCGAAAAGGGGCCGGATGGTTTCTATAAAGGCGCGATTGCAGAGCAGATCACGCAAGAGATGAGCAAGAACGGCGGGCTTATCACGAAAGAGGACCTGGCAAATTACAAAGCGGTGGAGCGCACGCCCATCAGCGGTGATTATCGTGGTTATCAGGTTTATTCAATGCCGCCACCGTCTTCGGGGGGCATCCATATTGTGCAGATCCTCAACATCCTTGAAAACTTCGACATGGCGAAATATGGCTTTGGCAGTGCCGACGCCATGCAGGTGATGGCAGAGGCGGAAAAATATGCCTATGCCGATCGTTCTGAATATCTCGGCGATCCTGATTTTGTAAAAGTGCCCTGGCAGGCGCTGACCAGCAAAGCTTATGCGAAAGAGATCGCCAGTAAGATCGATATCAACAAAGCACGCCCTTCCAGCCAAATTCGCCCCGGGAAGCTGGAACCCTACGAGAGTAATCAAACCACGCATTTCTCGGTGGTGGATAAAGACGGCAATGCGGTTTCCGTGACTTATACGCTGAATACCACCTTTGGCACCGGTATTGTCGCCGGGAATACGGGCATTTTGCTGAATAACGAAATGGACGATTTCTCCGCCAAACCCGGCGTGCCGAACGTGTACGGGCTGGTGGGCGGCGATGCAAACGCCGTGGGGCCGGGTAAGCGCCCGCTCTCGTCAATGTCGCCCACGATTGTGGTGAAAGACGGCAAAACCTGGCTGGTTACGGGCAGTCCTGGAGGGAGTCGCAT
Organism: Kosakonia sp.; assembly: GCF_032052965.1. GTDB lineage: Bacteria > Pseudomonadota > Gammaproteobacteria > Enterobacterales > Enterobacteriaceae > Kosakonia. The sequence continues at coordinate 130,830 of NZ_DAMBVN010000007.1, read as the reverse complement.
TATCACCACTGTGCTGCAAATGATCGTTAACAGCATTGATTTCGGGATGAACGTCGCCGAAGCGACCAGTGCGCCGCGTTTCCATCATCAATGGCTGCCGGATGAATTGCGCGTTGAGAAAGGCTTCAGCCCGGACACGCAAAAATTGCTTGAGCAGCGTGGGCAAAAAGTGGTGGTAAAAGCCGCGATGGGCAGTACGCAGAGCATTATGGTAGAGCCGGATGGTACGCTGTATGGCGCGTCCGATCCGCGTTCGGTGGATGATTTAACGGCCGGGTATTAAACATTACCCTCTCCCCAACGGGGAGAGGGTAAGCATTAGCCTTTCATGCGCGCCATAAAGTAAGAGTCGACATATTCACCGTTGCGAAACGCAAAACGTTTTGCGGTACCTTCAATTTCAAAACCGAACTTGCGGTACAGGGCGAGCGCCGGCGCGTTATCGACAAAGACCGTCAGCTCAATACGTTCAATGCGCAACCAGTTATCACATAAGTTGATCATTTCACGCATCAGCGCACTGGCGACGCCACGATTATGGAACGCTGCAGACACCGCCATGCCAAACACGGCCACATGGCTACGACGCTGATTCTGTTCCACCGTCAGGGTCAGATTTCCCACCACCTGCCCATCAATACAGGCAACCAGCTGGCGGCGACCCGTCTGCGGTTTAAGGCGATCTTCCCACAGTTCGGCCGGAGGATGAGGGAGTTGTAGCAGGTTATGATACACCTCAGGGTGCGCATAAAACTGGCGTAAGGCGTCTGCATCGCGCGCTTCAGCATGGCGTATCACTATCTCACTCATCCTGCTTCTCCTTGTTGGTCGGTATGACCTCCACCTTCCTGGCTTTGTTACACAGCGTCAACTGCCATTTTTTGCAAAAAGGAGTAGACAAGTGCGAATGATAATGATTATTATTGCCATGCGTTCAGGGAAACCGTTGCGGTAATCCTGAAAGCACGACATTGCTCACATTGCTTCCAGTATTTTCTTAGCCAGCCGGGTGCTGGCTTTTTTTTGCCCTGAATCTGGCGGTCTTTTAGGAAGTGGTTCAGGGACAATCTCCGCCAGGTTGCGCTATGGTAGAGGCAGTCACCTTAACAAGGACTGGATCATGACCTTACATTGCGCATTTATCGGCTTTGGCAAAAGCACGACCCGTTATCACCTACCTTATGTTTTAAACCGGAAAGCGAGCTGGAATGTGGCGCATATTTTCCGTCGCCATCCCAAGCCAGAAGAGCAGAACCCGCACTACCAGCACATCCATTTCACCAGCGACCTTGATGATATTTTTAATGATCCTCAGGTTAAACTGGTGATCGTTTGCACGCACGCTGACAGCCACGTTGAGTATGCGAAGCGCGCGCTGGAAGCGGGTAAAAATGTGCTGGTCGAAAAACCGTTTACCCCGACAATGACAGAAGCCATCACCCTTTTTGAGCTGGCGAAGCGTAAAAAACTGACGGTTACGCCATATCAGAATCGCCGCTTCGACGCCTGTTTCCTGACCACCAAAAAAGCCATCGAAAGCGGTAAGCTGGGCGATATCGTCGAAATCGAAAGCCATTTTGATTACTACCGCCCAGTGGCTGAAACGAAGCCAGGCCTGCCGCAGGATGGCTCGTTTTACGGTCTGGGTGTGCACACGATGGATCAAATCATTTCGCTGTTTGGTCGCCCGGATCACGCCGCATATGACATTCGTAGCCTGCGTAATAAAGCCAACCCGGATGATACCTTCGAGGCGCAACTGTTTTATGGTGACCTGAAAGCCATCGTCAAAACCAGCCATTTGGTGAAGCTCGACTATCCGAAATTCATTGTGCATGGTACGAAAGGGTCGTTCATTAAATACGGTATCGATCAGCAGGAAACCAGCCTGAAGGCCAATATCATGCCGTGGGATGACGGGTTTGCGGTGGACGAGAGTATCGGCATTCTTGAATATGTGAATGCGGCTGGTGAGTCGGTGCGTGAGGAGATTGCTCCTGAAACCGGCGACTATGGGCGCGTCTATGATGCGCTGTACGATACGCTGGTGAACGGTGCGCCAAATTACGTCAAGGAATCTGAAGTTCTCACTAATCTTGAGCTGTTAGAACGCGCTTTTGAGCAGGCCTCTCCTGCCACGGTAACCCTCGCTAAATAGCCTGAAATGACTCCTCTGTACTTGTTCATTTTTTTTGAACAGAGGAGTCAATTTTCACCCTCTATGATCGTTGAACGATTGCGTCCACACTTACCCCATCGACAACATACGGGGGTAAAAAAAATGATCTTCTTACGCAAAGCAAACGACCGTGGTCATGCAAATCATGGCTGGCTGGATTCCTGGCACACCTTCTCTTTCGCAAATTATTATGACCCGAATTTTATGGGCTTCTCGGCACTCCGCGTCATCAACGACGACGTGATCGACCCAGGCCAGGGCTTTGGTACACATCCGCACAAAGACATGGAAATCCTGACTTATGTGCTGGAAGGCGCCGTTGAGCACCAGGACAGCATGGGCAATAAAGAGCAGGTTCCGGCGGGCGAATTCCAGATTATGAGTGCGGGCACCGGGGTGCGTCACTCAGAATACAACCCGAGCGATACCGAGCGTCTGCGTCTGTACCAGATCTGGATCATTCCGGAAACGAACGGCATCACGCCGCGTTATGAGCAGCGTCGTTTTGACGCGGCGCAGGGCAAACAGTTGGTGCTGTCGCCGCAAGCGCGCGACGGTTCGTTGAAAGTGCATCAGGACATGGAGCTTTATCGCTGGGCACTGTTGAAAGATGAGCAGTCTGTGCACCAAATCGCGGCTGACCGCCGTGTGTGGATCCAGGTCGTAAAAGGTGACGTCACCATTAACGGTACCAAAGCTACCACCAGCGATGGTCTGGCCATTTGGGATGAGCAGGCGATTTCGGTTCACGCTGATAGCGACAGTGAAATCCTGTTGTTCGACCTGCCGCCGGTATGATGTGGCTTAAATAAATCACGTAACCTTCCGGTTTAGGCCGGAAGGTTACGCGTTGTCCGTGATAAACTGAGAAAATCTCTCTCAGAAAATAATGTCAGGACGATGAAAAAGAAAAGACCCGTACTTCAGGATGTGGCCGATCGCGTGGGCGTGACCAAAATGACGGTCAGCCGTTTTTTACGTAACCCGGAACAAGTTTCCGTGGCATTACGTGGCAAAATCGCGGCTGCGCTTGATGAACTGGGTTATATTCCCAATCGCGCTCCCGATATCCTTTCTAACGCGACCAGCCGCGCTATAGGCGTGTTACTTCCTTCTCTGACCAACCAGGTTTTTGCCGAAGTGTTACGCGGTGTTGAAAGCGTAACGGACGCGCACGGGTATCAAACGATGCTGGCGCACTTCGGTTACAAAGCGGAACTGGAAGAGGAGCGTCTGGAATCTATGCTCTCCTGGAACATTGACGGTCTGATCCTCACCGAACGTACGCACACGGCGCGCACGCTGAAAATGATTGAAGTGGCGGGCATTCCGGTAGTGGAACTGATGGACAGTCGTTCGCCTTGCCTGGATATTGCCGTCGGTTTTGACAACTTCGAAGCGGCGCGGCAGATGACGGCAGCTATCATTGAACGCGGTCACCGGGGCGTCGCTTATCTTGGCGCACGTCTGGATGAGCGTACTATCATCAAACAGAAGGGTTATGAGCAGGCGATGCTGGATGCCGGGTTAACGCCGTACAGTGTGATGGTAGAACAATCTTCTTCCTACACCGCCGGCATTGAACTGATGCGTCAGGCACGGCGCGAGTACCCGCAACTGGACGGGATTTTCTGCACTAACGATGACCTGGCGGTCGGCGCGGCGTTTGAGTGCCAGCGGCTGGGGCTACGTATCCCTGAAGATATGGCAATCGCCGGGTTCCACGGTCACGACATTGGCCAGGTAATGGAGCCGCGTCTGGCAAGCGTGCTCACGCCGCGTGAACGTATGGGGCGTATTGGCGCCGAGCGTCTGCTGGCGCGCATTCGTGGTGAGGCAGTTACGCCGAAAATGTTAGATTTAGGTTTCACTTTGTCACCAGGTGGATCTATTTAGTCTGACAAATTTGAAGTAGCTCACACTTATTCATCTCTGGCACGAATGGATATTGCTTCTCCATTACCCCGGCAGGACAATGTTACCGATAACAGTTACCCGTAACAATTCACTCTTGCACCTGTGGGGGCCTCCCTTTGAGCACGACTAATCTTGATCACCATGTTTATGTCCTGATGGGCGTTTCCGGCAGTGGTAAATCGGCTGTTGCCAGCGAAGTTGCGCATCAGCTGCATGCCGCGTTTCTCGACGGCGACTTTTTGCACCCGCGAAGCAACATCACCAAAATGGCATCCGGCGAGCCGCTGAATGACGATGATCGCAAACCGTGGCTGCAGGCACTTAACGATGCAGCTTTCGCCATGCAACGCACTAATAAAGTGTCGCTGATTGTCTGTTCGGCACTGAAAAAACACTATCGCGATCTGCTGCGTGACGGTAATCCAAACCTCTCCTTTATCTACCTGAAAGGGGATTTCGAGGTGATCGAAAGCCGCCTGAAAGCGCGTAAAGGCCACTTCTTTAAAACCCAGATGCTGGTCACCCAGTTCGACACGCTGGAAGAGCCGGGCGCAGATGAGCGCGATGTGCTGATTGTTAATATCGACCAGCCGCTGGACGGTGTAGTGGCCAGCACAATTGACGTCATTAATAAAGGCAGTGCGCAGTGAGTACATTAACGCTTGTTTTAACAGCAGTCGGCTCTGTGTTGCTGCTGCTGTTTTTAGTGATGAAAGCCCGTATGCACGCTTTTGTCGCTTTGATGGTGGTTTCTATTGGTGCAGGGCTGTTCTCGGGTATGCCGCTGATTAAGATCGCGCAGACCATGGAAAAAGGCATGGGCGGTACGCTGGGCTTCCTGGCGATTGTGGTCGCACTTGGCGCTATGTTCGGCAAAATTCTGCATGAAACCGGCGCAGTGGATCAAATTGCCGTCAAAATGCTTAAATCTTTCGGCCACAGTCGCGCGCATTATGCGATTGGTCTGGCGGGTTTGATTTGTGCGTTGCCGCTATTTTTTGAAGTGGCGATTGTGCTGCTCATTAGCGTGGCGTTTTCCATGGCGCGCCACACCGGTACAAACCTGGTGAAACTGGTGATTCCGTTGTTTGCAGGTGTCGCAGCGGCTGCCGCGTTCCTGCTGCCAGGGCCTGCGCCGATGCTACTGGCATCGCAGATGCATGCCGACTTTGGCTGGATGATCCTGATTGGTCTTTGCGCGGCCATTCCTGGCATGCTGATTGCCGGTCCGCTGTGGGGCAATTTTATTAGCCGCTATGTGGAATTGCACATTCCGGAGGAGGTCAGCGAACCCCATCTGGGTGAAGGCAAAATGCCATCGTTCACCTTTAGTCTGGCGCTGATCCTGCTGCCGCTGGTGTTGGTGGGGATGAAAACCATCGCCGCACGCTTTGTCACAGAAGGCAGTAACCTCTACGACTGGCTGGAATTCATCGGTCATCCCTTCACTGCAATTCTCGTTGCCTGCCTGGTGGCGATTTATGGCCTGGCGATGCGCCAGGGGATGGCGAAAGATCGGGTAATGGAAATTTGCGGGCACGCACTGCAACCGGCAGGGATTATTCTGCTGGTGATTGGCGCAGGCGGCGTGTTCAAACAGGTGCTGGTTGACTCCGGCGTTGGCCCGGCGCTCGGCGAAGCACTAACAGGGATGGGTTTGCCTATCGCCATCACCTGTTTTGTGCTGGCTGCGGCGGTGCGCATTATTCAGGGCTCTGCCACCGTTGCCTGCCTGACTGCAGTGGGGCTGGTGATGCCGGTCATCGAACAACTGCACTTCAACGGCGCGCAAATGGCAGCACTCTCTATCTGTATCGCGGGTGGGTCAATTGTGGTGAGCCATGTCAACGATGCCGGTTTCTGGCTATATGGCCGCTTTACCGGAGCGACCGAAGCGCAAACCCTGAAGACATGGACGATGATGGAAACCATCCTGGGGACCGTCGGCGCGATTATTGGCATGATTGCGTTTACGCTGCTGAGCTAAATCGGCCTGGCCCGGTGACGTTATGCTTGCCGGGCCTGTCTGTCCCGCAGGCCGGAAAAGGCGAAGCCGCCATCCGGCCTTTTTCATGTTATCCCTTCATCCATACCCGAATGCCATCAAGGAACATCTGGGTGGCGAGCATCACCAGAATTAACCCCATCAGACGTTCCAGCGCATTTACACCTTTCTCGCCAAGCAGACGCAGAAACAGCGAAGATTGCAGCAGAATCGCCACGGTACCGCCCCAGGCAATCAGCAATGCGATCACCAGGTGGCCCATCCGGTTAGGGTACTGATGCGATAACAACATCAATGTCGCCAGCAGCGTCGGTCCAGCGACCAGGGGGATGGCCAGCGGCACAATAAAGGGTTCTTCGCCTGCGGGCAGGCCGCTGCTGCTGCCAGACTCGCTGGGAAAAATCATCTTAATGGCGATCAGAAACAGAATAATCCCGCCAGAAATTGAAACCGTCTCGGCACGTAAGTTAAGCAGGGCGAGGATCTTTTCGCCGGCAAACAGGAAGATAAACATCACCAGCAGCGCGATAAGCAATTCGCGGATCATGATCGCCCGGCGGCGTTTTGGCTCAGTGTGTTTCAACACCGACATAAAGATGGGAAGGTTGCCCAGCGGATCCATTATCAGGATCAACAGCACGGTGGCGGAGATGATATCAGTCATTCATTCTTATCCCTGATGCAGGCGGCTGGATGGCATAATTAGCCGCGTTTCTGATGCATTCGCTATCATTGATTAATTTCACTTGCGACTTTGGCTGCATTTTGTAATGTGGGCAATGGTCCAGTCGGAAACTGGTTCGCATACACAGCACACATCTCTGCAGGAACTTCGCTATGAAAAATGTTGGTTTTATCGGCTGGCGCGGTATGGTCGGCTCCGTACTCATGCAACGCATGAGCGATGAGCGCGACTTTGACGCCATTCGCCCTGTCTTCTTCTCAACTTCACAGTTTGGGCAGGCTGCTCCCGCGTTTGGCGGCCAGCCAGCAGGCACGCTCCAGGATGCCTATGATCTGGAAGCGCTGAAGGCACTCGACATTATTGTCACCTGCCAGGGCGGCGATTATACCAACGAAATCTATCCAAAGCTCCGTGAAAGCGGCTGGCAAGGTTACTGGATCGATGCTGCCTCTTCTTTACGCATGAAAGATGACGCCATTATTATTCTCGACCCGGTTAACCAGCACGTCATTAACGAAGGGCTGAACAATGGCATTAAAACGTTTGTTGGCGGTAACTGCACCGTCAGCCTGATGCTGATGTCTCTTGGCGGCCTGTTCGCCAATGATCTGGTGGAGTGGGTTTCCGTGGCGACTTATCAGGCGGCTTCTGGCGGCGGTGCGCGTCATATGCGCGAACTGCTGACGCAGATGGGCCAGTTGCACCACCGTGTTGCTGGTGAGCTTGCGGATCCGGCTTCTGCCATTCTGGATATTGAGCGTAAAGTGACGGCGCTGACTCGCAGCGGCGAACTGCCGGTCGATAACTTCGGTGTGCCGCTGGCGGGAAGCCTGATCCCATGGATCGATAAACAACTCGACAACGGTCAGAGTCGCGAAGAGTGGAAAGGCCAGGCCGAAACCAACAAAATTCTGAATACCTCAAGCATTATTCCTGTTGATGGTTTGTGCGTGCGTATTGGCGCGCTGCGTTGCCACAGCCAGGCATTCACCATCAAACTGAAAAAAGACGTTTCTATTCCGACCGTGGAAGAGCTGCTTGCTGCGCACAACCCGTGGGCGAAAGTGGTGCCAAACGATCGTGAAGTAAGTATGCGCGAGCTGACTCCGGCTGCCGTAACCGGCACGCTGACAACGCCGGTTGGTCGTCTGCGTAAACTCAATATGGGGCCGGAGTTCCTTTCTGCCTTTACCGTGGGTGATCAGTTGTTGTGGGGCGCGGCGGAGCCGCTGCGCCGGGTGCTGCGCCAGCTGGCGTAAGAACACTCAGAGCAAAAAGGGCGCTTCGGCGCCCTTTTTTTATGCTTTTTTCCCGCCAGACAGCGCGATTGTGTTTATTTTTTTAACAGACTGAAAGCGTTGGCTATGCTTTATGTTGGGTGTCTTAACATTTTGCCTGAAAAGGGACCGCGCAGAGCAAATTCCTATGGAGTGCTGCGCCGTCCGGGTCAAAAAAAGTATCGCAACCGAACGTAACAACGGTGGAAGGTGCGATACCACTACAACAGGATGAGAATAATGTCCGTTCATGTTGATAAAGACGTGATTGACGCGCTAATTGCCGGTCATTTTGCCGATCCCTTCTCCGTACTGGGAATGCATTCGACCGACGCGGGTCTTGAAGTTCGCGCCCTGTTGCCAGATGCCACAGAGGTGTGGGTCATCGAGCCAAAAACCGGGCGCAAAGTTGGCAAGCTCGAATGTCAGGACTCCCGGGGCTTTTTCAGCGGCGTACTGGAACGTCGCAAAAACCCTTTCTATTACCAGTTCGCCGTGGTCTGGCATGGCCAGGAGAACCTGATTGATGATCCTTATCGCTTCGGCCCGCTGTTGCAGGAAATGGACATCTGGCTGCTGAGCGAGGGGACACATACCCGGCCTTATGAAACACTGGGCGCGCATGCAGACACCGTAGATGGCGTCGTGGGTACGCGTTTCTCTGTCTGGGCGCCGAACGCCCGGCGCGTCTCGGTTGTCGGGCAATTTAACTATTGGGATGGTCGCCGCCACCCGATGCGTCTGCGACGCGAGAGCGGGATCTGGGAGTTATTTATTCCCGGCGCGCTCAATGGGCAATTGTATAAGTTCGAGATGATCGACGCGGAGGGTAATCTGCGTATCAAAGCCGATCCCTATGCGTTTGAAGCCCAGATGCGTCCGGACACGGCCTCGTTAATTTGCGGCCTGCCGGGCAAAAAAACGCAGAGTGAAGAGCGGCAAAAGGCGAATCAATTTGATGCGCCGATCTCCATCTATGAAGTTCACCTCGGCTCCTGGCGTCGCCATACGGATAACAACTACTGGCTGAGCTACCGCGAACTGGCGGATCAACTGGTGCCTTATGCCAAATGGATGGGCTTTACCCATCTGGAGTTGCTCCCGGTCAATGAACACCCCTTCGACGGAAGCTGGGGCTACCAGCCTACCGGGATCTATGCGCCCACCCGGCGGTTTGGCACACGTGATGATTTCCTGCATTTCATTCATACCGCGCATGCCGCTGGCTTAAGCGTCATTCTCGACTGGGTGCCGGGCCACTTTCCATCCGATGATTTTGGTCTGGCGGAATTCGATGGCACCAAACTCTACGAGCACAATGACCCGCGCGAGGGGTATCACCAGGACTGGAATACCCTGATCTATAACTATGGTCGCCGGGAAGTGAGCAACTTTTTGGTGGGCAACGCGCTGTACTGGATTGAACGTTTTGGCATTGATGCGCTGCGTGTCGATGCAGTAGCGTCAATGATTTACCGCGATTACAGCCGTAAAGAGGGAGAGTGGATCCCTAACGAATTTGGCGGGCGTGAAAACCTCGAGGCCATTGAGTTCTTGCGTAATACCAACCGTATTATCGGCGAGCAGGCGCCGGGTGCGGTCAGCATGGCGGAAGAGTCGACTGATTTTGCCGGTGTGTCGCGTCCTGCGTCGATGGGCGGGCTGGGTTTCTGGTTCAAATGGAACCTGGGCTGGATGCACGACACGCTGGACTATATGAAGCTCGATCCGGTGTACCGCAAGTATCACCACGACAAGCTCACCTTCGGCATGATCTACAACTACACCGAAAACTTTATTCTGCCGCTCTCGCACGATGAAGTGGTGCACGGCAAGAAATCGATTCTTGACCGGATGCCGGGAGATGCCTGGCAAAAATTTGCCAACCTGCGTGCTTACTACGCCTGGATGTGGGCTTTCCCGGGTAAAAAGCTGATGTTTATGGGCAGCGAATTCGCCCAGGGACGCGAATGGAACCACGACAGCAGCCTTGACTGGCATTTGCTGGAGGGCGGTGATAACTGGCACCACGGGGTGCAGCGGCTGGTGCGCGATATGAACCACCTCTACCGTCATCATAAAGCGCTACACGAGCTGGATTTTGATCCCTATGGCTTTGAGTGGCTGGTGGTAGACGATCACGAAGCGTCGGTTTTTGTCTTTGCGCGCCGCGATAAACAGGGCAATGAAATTATCGTCGCCAGTAACTTTACGCCTGTTCCGCGGCCCGGTTACCGCGTGGGCATTAATCAGCCGGGACGCTGGCGCGAAGAGCTGAACAGTGACTCCATGCATTACCACGGCAGTAACACCGGTAACGGCGGCGTAGTACACAGTGAGGCCATTGCTAATCGTGGCCATGAGCACTCGCTTCTTCTGACGTTGCCACCGCTGGGTACCATCTGGCTGGTGCGGGAGGGGGAATGACGCAACTGACGGCCGGTCATGCCATCCCCCACGGTGCACATGTGCTGGAGGAGGGGGTGAACTTCACCCTCTTTTCCGCCCATGCGGAGCGGGTGGAGTTGTGCATTTTCGATGATGAAGGCAACGAACAACGCCTCTCTTTGCCCGGGCGTACCGGCGATGTCTGGCACGGGTTTTTACCGGGTGCGCGGGCAGGGCTGCGTTATGGCTACCGGGTCCACGGCCCGTGGGATCCGGCAAAGGGGCACCGCTATAATCCGGCCAAACTGTTGCTTGATCCGTGCGCGTTGCGGGTAGAAGGCGATACGCCCGACAACCCCCTGTTTCATAGCGGCTATGACAGCCCCGATCCGCATGATAACGCCGCCATTGCGCCGCGCAGCGTGGTCGTCGATGCCTCGTTCGACTGGCAACACGATGTCTCTCCGCGTATTCCCTGGGGTAACACCGTTATCTATGAAGCCCATGTGAAAGGGCTTACCTGGCTGCATCCGGACATCCCGCCTGCAATCCGCGGAACTTATAAAGCGCTCGGGCACCCGGTGATGATCGACTGGTTTAAACAACTGGGGATCACCGCGCTGGAACTGTTGCCGATCGCCCATTTCGCCAGCGAACCGCGCTTACAGCGATTGGGGCTTAGCAATTACTGGGGCTATAACCCGCTGGCGTTGTTTGCGTTGGATCCGCGCTACGCCAGCGTTCCCGAACAGGCCATCACGGAGTTTCGCGAGGCAGTGAGAGCACTCCATCAGGCCGGGATCGAAGTGATCCTCGATATTGTGCTTAACCACAGCGCCGAGACGGATCTGGACGGACCGACCTTCTCGCTGCGCGGAATTGATAACCGTAGCTATTATTGGATCAGAGAGGATGGTGATTACCACAACTGGACAGGCTGTGGTAACACCCTGAATTTGAGCCATCCCGGTGTGGTGGAGTATGCCCTCGCATGTCTGCGTTATTGGGTCGACACATTCCACGTCGATGGTTTTCGTTTCGACCTCGCATCGGTGATGGGCCGCACGCCAGCGTTTAGCCAGCAGGCCCCGCTGTTTACGGCGATTAAAAACGATCCGTTATTGCGCGATCTGAAATTAATCGCGGAGCCGTGGGATATCGGTCCCGGCGGTTATCAGGTGGGAAATTACCCCGCACCGTTTGCGGAGTGGAACGATCATTTCCGCGATGCAGTGCGTCGTTTCTGGCTGGAACAATCGCTGCCGCTGGGGGAATTTGCCGGGCGCTTCGCTGCCTCAAGCGATGTTTTCAAACGCGGAGGCCGGCTGCCGTCGGCATCGGTAAACCTCATCACCGCGCATGACGGTTTTACGCTGCGGGACTGCGTTTGCTTTAACCATAAGCATAACGAAGCGAATGGTGAAGATAACCGCGACGGAACCAACAGCAACCATAGCAATAATCATGGTGTTGAGGGGTTAAATGCCCCGCTGGATGTGACCGAAAGACGGCGCGCCAGCCTACACGCCCTGTTAACAACGTTGCTGTTGTCGCAGGGGACGCCAATGCTGCTGGCCGGAGATGAACAGGGCCACAGCCAGCACGGCAATAACAACGCCTATTGTCAGGACAATGCCCTGACATGGCTGGACTGGACTAAAGCGGATAGCGGCCTTGTTGCCTTTACCTCTGCGCTTATCCATCTGCGCCAGCAAATTCCGGCCTTAACCTGCGATACATGGTGGGAAGAGGGCGACGGTCATGTCGCCTGGCTGAACAATCAGGGAGAGCCGCTCACGGCAAAAGAGTGGCAACAGGGGATCCTGCGTTTGCAAGTGCTGCTGTCGGGCAATGTATTGATTGTGATTAATGCAACGCCAGAAGTAGCGGAAATCGTATTGCCCGAAGGGGAGTGGCGCGCCATTCCTCCCTTTGCAGGAGATGACAACCCGGTCGTAATGGCTGTCTGGCATGGGCCTGCACACGGAACGTGTGTATTCAAGCGGTCATAAGAAAATGGAGTCAGTCATGGTGAGATTAGAAAAGAACGACCCTACAATGTTGGCTCGTCAGCTGCCATTAAAGTCTGTCGCCCTGATTCTGGCTGGAGGGCGCGGTACGCGCCTGAAAGATTTAACCACCAAACGAGCTAAACCTGCGGTGCATTTCGGCGGGAAATTCCGCATCATCGACTTTGCCCTCTCCAACTGTATTAACTCCGGTATTCGCCGTATTGGCGTCATCACGCAATATCAGTCGCACACGCTTGTGCAGCACATTCAGCGTGGCTGGTCATTTTTCAACGAAGAGATGAACGAGTTCGTTGATTTACTGCCCGCCCAGCAACGTGTGCATGGCGAACAATGGTATCGCGGCACGGCAGATGCTGTGACGCAGAACCTCGATATCATTCGCCGTTACGGTGCTGAATACATCGTGATCCTCGCCGGTGACCATATCTATAAACAGGATTATTCGCGCATGCTGATTGACCATGTTGAGAAAGCAGCGCGTTGTACGGTGGCCTGTTTACCCGTGCCGGTACATGAGGCTACTGCGTTTGGCGTCATGGCCGTCGACGAGCAAGACAAAGTGATCGACTTTGTGGAAAAGCCGGCAAATCCTCCCAGCATGCCTGGTGATGACAGCAAAGCGCTGGCCAGCATGGGCATCTATATTTTCGATGCGGAGTATCTGTACGCCCTGCTCGAAGCCGATGATAAAAACCCCAACTCCAGCCACGACTTTGGTAAAGACATTCTGCCGCAGGTCGTCGAAGCAGGCATGGCGTATGCACATCCTTTCCCGCTCTCCTGTGTGCAGTCGGATCCCGAGTCTGAACCCTACTGGCGCGACGTGGGGACGCTTGAAGCGTACTGGAAAGCCAATCTCGATCTGGCCTCGGTGGTGCCGGAGCTGGACATGTACGATCAAAGCTGGCCGATCCGTACCTATAATGAATCTCTGCCACCGGCAAAATTCGTCCAGGATCGATCGGGCAGCCACGGTATGACGTTGAATTCACTGGTTGCGGGTGGCTGCGTGATCTCCGGATCGGTGGTGGTTCAGTCGGTATTGTTCAATCGGGTACGGGTGAACTCGTTCTGCAATATCGATTCGTCGGTCCTGTTACCGGACGTCTGGGTGGGACGATCCTGCCGTCTGCGTCGTTGCATTATCGACAGAGCGTGTGAAATCCCTGAAGGGACGGTGATTGGCGAAAACGCGGAAGAAGATGCCCGTCGCTTTTATCGTTCCGAGGAAGGCATTGTGCTGGTCACGCGTGAAATGTTACGCAAGTTGAAAGTCTGAGTGCATTGATTCAAACCTTGCGCGGAAGGGTTCCGCGCGCTGTTTTCCCGCTAATGGCTTCGCTAACCGGGTGGTTTTGAACAGGAGCGATAATGCAGGTTTTACATGTATGTTCTGAGATGTTTCCGTTGCTGAAGACCGGAGGTCTTGCGGATGTAATTGGCGCATTACCTGCGGCGCAGATTGCCGGTGGTGTTGATACTCGCGTATTGCTTCCCGCGTTCCCTGACATTCGACGCGGTGTGACCGATGCAAAAGTGGTGAGCCGCCGCGATACGTTCGCCGGGCGCATCAACCTGCTGTTTGGTCATTTTAATGGGGTGGGGATTTACATGATCGATGCGCCGGATCTTTACGATCGCCCCGGCAGCCCATACCACGATACCAATCAGTTTGCTTACCCGGATAACGTGTTGCGTTTCGCGCTATTGGGCTGGGTGGGGAGCGAAATGGCCAGCGGGCTTGATCCGTTCTGGCGCCCCGATGTGGTGCACGCCCATGACTGGCATGCCGGGCTGGTGCCTGCCTACCTTGCTGCGAACGGTCGTCCGGCGAAATCTGTCTTTACGGTGCACAACCTCGCTTATCAAGGCATGTTTTATGCACACCATATGAATGACATCCAACTGCCATGGTCATTCTTTAACATGCACGGACTGGAGTTCAACGGGCAGATCTCGTTTTTGAAAGCAGGGCTGTATTACGCCGACCATATTACGGCCGTCAGCCCAACGTATGCCCGGGAGATTACCGAACCGCAGTACGCCTATGGAATGGAAGGGTTGCTGCGCCAGCGCCAGTTAGAAGGCCGCTTAAGCGGGATTCTTAACGGTGTGGATGAAAAGATTTGGGACCCGTCGACAGACCTGCTGCTGGGCGCGCGTTACACCCGGGATTCGCTGGAAGAAAAAGCAGAGAACAAGCGTCAGTTGCAAATCGCCATGGGACTGAAGGTCAACGACAAGGTGCCACTGTTTGCAGTGGTGAGCCGTTTGACCAGCCAGAAAGGGCTGGATTTAGTGCTGGAAGCTTTACCGGGGCTGCTGGAGCAGGGGGGGCAACTGGCCCTGCTTGGTGCGGGCGATCCGGTGTTACAGGAGGGGTTCCTCGCCGCGGCGGCTGAGCACTCCGGTCAGGTTGGTGTGCAGATTGGTTATCATGAAGCTTTCTCGCATCGCATTATGGGTGGCGCCGATGTGATTCTGGTGCCGAGCCGTTTTGAGCCATGCGGTTTAACACAGCTGTATGGCCTGAAGTACGGAACCTTGCCGCTGGTTCGTCGTACCGGTGGCCTGGCGGATACCGTTTCCGACAGTTCGCTGGAGAACCTGGCTGATGGTATTGCCAGTGGTTTCGTCTTCGAAGACAGTAATGCCTGGGCGCTGCTTCGTGCGATCAGGCGTGCTTTCGTGTTGTGGTCCCGGCCTTCGCTGTGGCGCTATGTCCAGCGTCAGGCAATGGCCATGGATTTTAGCTGGCAGGTCGCAGCGCAGTCGTACCGCGATCTTTACTTTCGGTTGAAATAGTTTTCCAGGAATCACTCCTATGAATGCACCTTTTACTTATGCTTCACCGACGTTAAGTATTGAGGCATTAAAGCACTCGATTGCTTACAAACTGATGTTCATCATTGGTAAAGATCCGGTCATCGCGAATAAACACGAATGGCTGAACGCAACGCTGTTTGCGGTGCGCGATCGGCTGGTGGAGCGCTGGCTGCGTTCCACCCGCGCGCAGCTCTCTCAGGAGGTGCGTCAGGTCTACTACCTGTCGATGGAGTTCCTGATTGGCCGCACGCTCTCGAATGCGCTGCTTTCACTCGGTATTTATGACGATGTGAAAAATGCGCTTGAGGAGATGGGGCTGGATCTGGAAGAGTTGATCGATGAAGAGAACGACCCCGGTCTGGGCAATGGCGGTCTTGGCCGACTGGCGGCCTGCTTCCTGGATTCGCTGGCGACGCTGGGCTTGCCGGGGCGTGGTTACGGTATCCGCTACGACTACGGCATGTTTAAACAGAACATTGTTGATGGGCGTCAGAAAGAGTCGCCAGACTACTGGCTGGAGTACGGTAACCCGTGGGAATTCAAACGCCATAATACGCGCTATAAAGTCCGGTTCGGCGGCCGTATTCAGCAAGAGGGCAGAAAGAGCCGCTGGGTTGAAACCGAAGAGATCCTTGCGGTGGCTTACGACCAGATTATCCCCGGCTATGACACCGACGCCACCAACACGCTGCGACTGTGGAATGCACAGGCCAGTAGCGCCATCAACCTGGGTAAATTTAACCAGGGGGATTACTTCGCGGCGGTGGAAGATAAAAACCACTCAGAAAACGTCTCACGGGTACTCTACCCGGATGACTCTACCTACTCCGGGCGCGAGTTGCGTTTGCGCCAGGAGTACTTCCTGGTTTCGGCGACGGTGCAGGATATTCTGAGCCGCCACTACCAGTTGCACCAAACGTATGACAACCTGGCGGATAAGATAGCTATCCACCTCAATGACACTCATCCGGTGTTGTCGATCCCCGAACTGATGCGATTGCTGATTGATGAGCATAAATTTGAGTGGGACGAGGCGTTTGAAGTCACTTGCCAGGTATTCTCTTACACCAACCATACGCTGATGAGTGAGGCACTGGAGACCTGGCCGGTAGAAATGCTGGGCAAAATCTTACCGCGCCATCTGCAAATCATCTTTGAAATTAACGACTACTTCCTGAAAACACTGCAGGAGCAGCATCCTAACGATATTGAGCTGTTGGGACGGACATCGATTATTGATGAAGCCAGCGGTCGCCGGGTGCGTATGGCTTGGCTGGCGGTTGTGGTCAGTCATAAAGTTAATGGTGTTTCGGAGCTGCATTCCAACCTGATGGTGCAGTCGTTGTTTGCCGACTTTGCCGAAATCTTCCCGATGCGCTTCATCAACGTTACCAACGGCGTAACGCCGCGCCGCTGGCTGGCGCTGGCCAACCCGTCGTTGTCGGAAGTGCTGGACGAAAATATCGGCCGTACCTGGCGTACCGACCTCAGTCAGCTCAGCGAGCTGGAGCAACATATTGACTACCCGACGGTAAATCAGGCGGTGCGTCATGCCAAGCTGGAGAATAAAAAACGGCTCGCCAATGTCATCGGTCAGCAGCTCAATGTGGTGGTAAATCCGAAGGCGCTGTTTGATGTGCAGATCAAGCGTATTCATGAGTACAAACGTCAACTTATGAACGTGCTACATGTGATCACCCGCTATAACCGCATTAAAGCCGATCCGACGGCAGAGTGGGTGCCGAGGGTGAATATTTTCGCTGGCAAGGCGGCCTCGGCATATTACATGGCCAAGCACATTATTCACTTGATTAACGATGTCGCGCAGGTGATCAACAACGATCCGGACATCGGCGATAAGCTGAAAGTGGTGTTCATTCCTAACTACAGTGTCAGCCTGGCTCAGGTAATTATTCCCGCGGCGGATCTCTCTGAGCAAATTTCGCTGGCGGGTACGGAGGCTTCCGGTACCAGTAACATGAAATTTGCCCTGAACGGCGCGCTGACTATCGGTACGCTGGATGGCGCAAATGTGGAGATGCTGGAGCATGTCGGTGCAGAAAATATCTTTATCTTCGGCAATACGGCAGATGAAGTGGAAGAGCTGCGCCGTAAGGGCTACAAACCGCGTGAATACTACGAGAGCGACCCGGAGTTGCACCAGGTCCTGACGCAAATCGCGACCGGGCAATTTAACCCGCAAGATCCGGGGCGTTACCGTGATCTGGTGGATTCGTTAATCAACTTTGGCGACCACTATCAGGTATTGGCGGATTACCGCAGCTATGTTGACTGCCAGGACAAAGTGGACGAGCTGTATAAACATCCTGAGGAGTGGACGACCAAAGCAATGCGCAATATCGCCAATATGGGGTACTTCTCATCTGACCGTACTATCCAGGAGTATGCAGAAAACATCTGGAATATCAAACCGGTCCGTCTGTAGTCAGCAGAAAACCTCTCCCCGGTGGGGAGAGGTTTTTGGTAATTAAGAGGCCAGCGACAGTTCCGCTTTATTATGACGGGTCAGCCACTGTGCTACGCGCGATTGCTCTTCTGCGTTTAACCACATGCCCAGTTTGGTCCGGCGCCAGATGGCATCATCCAGACGGCGCACCCATTCATGCTCAACCAGGTAGCGCAACTCCGCTTCATACAGCTCGTGACCGAAATGCTCACCCAAATCCTCAATGCTGTTGGCATTGGCGAGGATCAGTTCGCTGTTGCTACCATAAGTACGGGCGTAATGGCGTGCCTGCGACTCACTGATAAATGGATAGCGGCGGCGCAGTTTTGCGGCAAAATCACCGCGATCGCCTGCTAAATCGCCGCCCGGCAGTACACACTCTTTGGTCCACGCCGGGCCAATGCCTTTGTAATACGGCGACAGTTTTTCCAGCGCGTGTTCAGCCAGTTTACGGTAGGTGGTGAGCTTACCGCCAAAGACCGACAACAGCGGAGCTTTGCCATTATCGTCATGGATATCCAGCGTATAATCGCGGGTGATGGCCTGCGGGGAGTCTGACTCATCATCACACAGCGGACGTACGCCAGAATAGGTCCAGGCGATATCTTCGCGGGTCAACTGTTTCTTAAAGTGGCCGTTGTAGACTTTGAGCAGGTAGTTAATCTCATTCTCGTCGATCTCAACCTTTTTCGGGTCGCCTTTATATTCCACATCGGTGGTACCGATAATGGAAAACTCATCCATCCACGGGATCACAAACACAATGCGTTTGTCTTCGTTTTGCAGAATGTAAGCCTGCTTCTGTGAATGAACGCGCGGGACCACAATGTGGCTGCCTTTGATCAAACGGATACCATAAGGGGACGGCAGATGCATACCATCATCAAAGAACTGTTTCACCCACGGGCCAGTGGCGTTAACCAGACCGCGCGCCTGCCAGCTCTGTTTTTCCCCGGTATCGATATCTTCCGCTTCGACAATCCACATACCATTTTCACGGCGCGCGCTGGTGGCGCGTGTGCGGGTTAAGACCTTACCACCTTTACGCTCGACCATTTGCGCATTGGCGACGACCAGTCGCGCGTCGTCCACCCAGCAGTCAGAATATTCGAAACCGCGCACGATTTCTGGTTTCAGTACCGATTCTGCGCCAAAACGCAAACCAGCCGAAGCCGGTAAGCTGGTACGTTTACCCAGGTGATCGTACATAAACAGGCCAATACGAATCATCCATGCCGGACGCAAATGCGGGCGATGCGGCAGACGGAAGCGCATCGGGAAGGCGATATGCGGCGCCATTTTTAACAACACTTCACGTTCGGCAAGCGCTTCGCTTACCAGCCGGAATTCATAGTGTTCAAGGTAGCGCAGCCCACCGTGGATTAATTTGGAGCTGGCGCTGGAGGTCGCACAGGCGAGATCCTGTGCTTCCAGCATCAGCACAGATAAACCACGCCCTGCGGCGTCTGCCGCGATACCGGCACCGTTGATGCCCCCACCTATCACAATCAGATCTTTGGTTTCCATGCTGCCCTCACGCACTTTCGTTATAGCTCAAAAATGTTCGATATCGCTCATAATAGCAAATGAACGCGCCTTTGGTAACATCAAAAAAACAATTTAGAGTGATATGCATAACATAATGGCGTTTACCTGCCGTCACGACGTACACTTGACGGCAGAATAGCCATCACCTGTGTCAATTAAGAGAATGTCATGGAACACTTTGAGTGCATTAACGTAGAAGAAACCCATCAAAAACTGCAGCAGCATCAGGCAGTACTGGTGGATATCCGCGATCCGCAAAGCTTTGCCATGGGCCATACGCCGGGTGCATTTCACCTGACCAACGACACGTTAGGCGCGTTTATGCGCGATAACGACTTCGACACGCCGGTTATGGTGATGTGTTACCACGGCAACAGCAGCAAAGGCGCAGCGCAATATTTGCTCCAGCAGGGTTACGACAAGGTATATAGCGTGGATGGCGGTTTTGATGCCTGGCATCGCCATTTCCCGGCTGAAGTGGCGCACGGCACGCTTTAGGCCTCCCGCCTCTCTCGCTATACTGTCTCTCTTTGTATGGATTAAGCGACGCCAGCCATGTTAATGATTACCTCTTTTGCTAACCCTCGCGTCGCCCAGGCGTTTGTTGACTATATGCAGACCCAGGGTGTGATCCTGACCATTCAACATCATGCGCAAAGCGACATCTGGCTGGCGGATGAGAGCCAGGCTGAGCGCGTGCGGGCAGAGCTGGCGCGGTTTATGGAAAACCCGTCCGACCCGCGCTATCTGGCAGCAAGCTGGACATCCGGGCAGACAGACAGTGGTCTGCATTACCGTCGTTTTCCGCTGATGGCGGCCCTGCGCGAGCGGGGTGGGCCATTGACGTTGCTCATTGCCGCGCTCTGCGTCGTGGTGTTTGTACTGATGAGTATCGTTGGCGATCAAACCGTGATGATGTGGCTGGCCTGGCCCTGGGATGACAGTGTGCAGTTTGAGGTCTGGCGCTACTTCGCACATGCGGTAATGCATTTTTCGCTGGTGCATATCATCTTTAACCTCTTTTGGTGGTGGTATCTTGGCGGAGCGGTAGAAAAGCGTCTCGGCAGCGGTAAGCTGCTGGTGATCACCCTTATCAGCGCGCTACTGAGTGGTTTTATCCAGCACAAGTTGACCGGCCCGTGGTTTGGCGGTTTATCCGGTGTGGTTTATGCGTTGATTGGCTATGTCTGGCTGCGTGGCGTGCGTGACCCGCAGCCGCAAGTGGCATTGCCGAATGGCTTGTTTATCTTTACCGTGGCATTGATGGTGGCCGAATGGTTCGGTTTGACCGGCTTCGCCATTGCCAGCGGAGCACATACCGCCGGGCTGGTGATCGGCCTGGCGATGGCGCTGGTGGATTCGCAGAATGTGCGAAAACGAACATAATTCTTCAGGGACAATTCATGAAACAAACACAGCGTCATGACGCGATTATTGAACTGGTTAAACAACAGGGATATGTCAGTACCGAAGAGCTGGTCGAACAATTTTCCGTAAGCCCGCAGACTATTCGCCGCGATCTGAACGATCTGGCGGATCAGAATAAAATTCTGCGCCATCATGGCGGCGCGGCGTTGCCGTCCAGTTCTGTGAACACCTCGTGGCACGATCGCAAATCCACCCAGACGGCGGAAAAAGAGCGTATCGCCCGTAAAGTCGCCGAGCAGATCCCCAACGGCGCGACGCTGTTTATTGACATTGGCACCACGCCTGAAGCCGTGGCGCACGCGCTGCTCGATCACAGCGATTTACGCGTGGTAACCAATAACCTCAACGTCGCCAATACGTTAATGAAGAAAGATGACTTCCGCGTGATCCTCGCTGGCGGGGAATTACGCAGCCGCGACGGCGGCATTGTTGGCGAAGCTACCCTTGATTTTATTTCCCAGTTCCGTCTCGACTTCGGCATTCTGGGCATCAGCGGTATTGATGCAGACGGTTCATTGCTTGAGTTTGATTACCATGAAGTGCGCACCAAGCGTGCGATTATCGAAAATTCACGCCATGTCATGCTGGTGGTGGATCACTCGAAATTTGGCCGCAATGCGATGGTCAATATGGGCAGTATCAGCATGGTAGATGCGGTTTATACCGATACCATGCCGCCGTCAGGCGTGATGCAGGTGATCACCAGCAGTAATATCCAGCTTGAGCTTTGTTAAGCGCGAACGTGTCTGACGGCACCCGCCGTCAGACACCATAACCCATAATTTTCAACAACTGCTGGGCGTGCTGAACCGCATCCTGACGGTGAGCGACGCCGAGTTTCTGGTAGAGATTTCGAATGTGCGTCTTGATGGTGGTGGCGGCTACTGCCAGTTCGCCAGCGATCTGCTCATTGCTATAACCAGAGTAGATAAGCCCTAATACTTGCCACTCACGCTGCGTGAGCGGGCTGGTGCGGATCAGTTCCGGCACTTCAGGGTGGGTCAGCAGTCGTTCAACAAATGTTTCATCAAAGTGGGCAAATTTATGCCGGTGGTGCTGGTTAATATCCCGCAGGATACGCTGAGCGCGGTGCTGATCCAGTTCCGGCAGCGTATTAAGCTGAATTAACTGGCGCAACTGCTGCGCCATCGCTTCCCCTTCGATCACAAAATGGCTGATAAACCCGGTACGGTTGGCGAGCTGTAATGCTTCCAGCAGTACGCGCTGGGCGTCATTTTTGCGCCCGGCCTGCCAGTAAAGTTGATTCAGTAGCAGCAGGTTACGGTTAATGTCGCTCATTAGCCGCAGGCTGCGGGCGTTCTCATTCAACTCTTCCAGCACCATTTCCGCCGGTTCGAAGTCCCCCAGCAGGATCTGCGCCCGGGCGATGTTGCGCCACTGGCTTTGCAAAAAATGGTTATTGGCGAAAGCCGGTTTTGGCGTCTGGCGCAGCCACTGCGCGGCGGCTTTCTTATCGCCGGTCATTTGCCAGTAGATAACCCGTACTTTGTCAGCGTTAGATACCCAATCGCTGTGGTACTGGCCATTGCCGAGCAGGTTTTCCAGCCGGTGAAGGTGGCTGCGTGCATTGTCCAGATCCCCGCGTGCCAGCGAGTTTTGCACCACCAGCGCCAGGCATTGCAACTGCTGCTGCGGCTGTAGTGCGCTGAGCACTTCCAGCCCCTGACGCGCGGCGGCTTCGGATTCATCCAGCCGCGCCCAGGCCCACAACAGTTGGGCGCGAATACGTAACAGGAACTCGTGCATTGGCAACTGTTCCAGATGCTGTTCGCGGATCAGGATAAAACCTTTCTCCTGCATCTCCCAGGCCGCCTGCAAGAAGCCCTGCGCAAAAAGGATTTCGCTCTGCTGGATCAGACTCCACAACGCGTAATGCCAGACATCGTGGCGGCGGGCCATCTGTTCGGTCTGTTGCATGACCGACAACGAGCTGGTCAGCTCGCCCTTACAGTGCAGTACTTCGCCATGCACGGAGGTGGCAACGATGCGGCTGTAGTAATTCGCCAGCGGCAACTCTCCCAGGGCGACCATCGCCAGCCGCTCCGCTTCTGCCGGGTCGCCATCATTAATGGCCACCTGGGCGCGCAGCGCATTGAAATCACCATGCAGAGAGGAATCCATCTGCGTGGTCATCTCTTGTTCCGCGCGGGCCAGCAGCGTGTTGACTTCACCGTAGCGATGCTGGCTTTGCATGAGCCAGGCCTGCAACAGGACTAGCCGGGGATTTTCCAGCAGGCTTTCCCACGGTAGCGCTTTTAACGACTCTTCGAGCAAGCTCAGCTCACTGTGGTTAAACAGCCCCCACGCATGATGCAGCAGAATATCGCGCAGCATGACGCCATCACCTGCGGCCAGCGCATGGTGAATGGCTTCACTCGGGAACCCCTGCGCCATCCAGCTTTCCGCCGCTGCCCGGTGAATATCCGGCAGTTCTGTTGCCAGTTCCCACTGACAGCGCTGACGCAGGAAGTTGCCGAACAGCGGATGGTAGCTAAACCATTCGCCGGAGTCGTCCATCCGCTGCAAGAACAACCCCTGACGCTCGATCTCTTCGAGCCGCATTTGCCCGTTTTCTTCACCGGTGACGCGCACAATCAACGCGTCATTCATTGAACGCAGCAGTGCGCTTTTGAGCAGGAAGTGACGGGTGCTGACATCAACGTTGTCCAGCACTTCATCGACCAGATAGTCGGAAAGGTGAGTGGCGTTGATGCCGGATAAACGGCGCGCCGACTGGTGCGGGGCGCTGTGATTTTGCCGGGCAGAGAGCGCGATGAGTTGCAGTGCCGTTGCCCAACCTGCCACGTCATCACACAGCCGACCGCTTTCAGCCGCCTCAATGGGCGAGGCCAGCCGGCAGTCGAAGAACTGTTTGGCTTCCTGGTGATTAAACGCCAGTTGCTGGCTGCCAATTTCCAGTAATTGCTCGCGCACCCGCAGGTTGGCAATGCCCAATTGTGGCAAGTTGCGCGACAGGACAATCAGCGTCAGATTTTCCGGCTGATGGCGCAGGAAAAAACGCATAGCGTCGTGGATAACCGGGTTGGTTATAAGGTGATAATCATCGATCACCAGGTAGAGCGGGCGCTGCCATTCCGTCAGTTCAACAAAAAGCTGCGAGAAGAGTGACGCCAGGCTGGCGTACTGGCGTTTTTGCGCCATTGCCTCGCTGCGCAGGCAATGGCCGCCCGTTGCCTGTTGAATGGCGGCGATAAAGTAACTGGCAAAGCGTTCCTGCTGGTTATCTCCTTCATCCAGGGAGTACCAGCCAATGTCGTTTTTACCTGCCGCCCACTGGGAAATAAGCGTTGTTTTTCCGTAACCCGCGGGGCTCGTGATCAGCGCCAGCCGATAATTGTTGGCGCCGGAAAGTTTCGCCAGCAAACGTTCACGCACCACCGTGTGGTCGAGACGAACCGGGCGACTTAATTTTGACGGAATCAACATAGTTATCACTTCACTGTGAGGCAAACAGGGGAATTGATTTTTTTTGCGCTTCGTAATTAATACTAATAAGGTCGGTCAGATGTGCATTTATTGCAAGTTATGTCCAAATCTGACGATTGTGAATTTGCACTATGTCACATTTCTTTTTCAATAATGTCTAAATTAAGCACAATATTGGCAACGAGAGGCTTACTCAGGTCTGGCGGGGTACGAGGGCTTACAGAATAAAGAGTTTTATTGCCCATAGGGCCCTGGTAAAAGTATTCATTAAACTCTGTTTTATCGCCATAAATAGCGAAGTAGGTGAAATCTTAAGCTACCGGCCCTATTATCCGCCGCTTGTTTGCCATCAGACATAATTATTTATTACTGAAACGACATTTCATTTTGTTTCTTTCCTTGCCCGGGTTAGAACATCGCCTTCCGCATGTTTTGTCCGTGTTTTGTTTGAGAAATGTGCAAAAAAGACGCTACCTTTAAGTGGCGGCGATCACAGTTTTCGCTCATCCCCGCAACTCCTCCTGGCATAATCCCCGGCGGGAGGAGGAACTCATACCCTGAGCCAGGCACACTAGCGCTAACGTCGATCTATTTCATTACAGGACCCGGATTTTTTATGTCAAAGCCAACGTTTGATAAAGCGCAATTTGAAGCGGCCCTCACGCGCCAGTGGCAGCGTACGGGGGTTGCATCTGCAACGGAAATGACACCTCATCAGTGGTGGCAGGCGGTCAGCGGTGCGCTGGCGGAACTGCTCGCCGCGCAACCCGCGCCGAAAGCGGCGAAAGCACAGCGTCATGTTAACTACATTTCAATGGAGTTTCTGATTGGTCGCCTTACCGGGAACAACCTGCTGAACTTAGGCTGGTACCAGGATGTGGCCGAGGTCCTGAACGCGCATAAAATCAATCTGACTGACCTGCTGGAAGAAGAGATCGATCCGGCGTTGGGCAACGGTGGGCTGGGGCGTCTTGCGGCCTGTTTCCTTGATTCGATGGCCACCGTTGGCCAGTCAGCGACAGGTTACGGGCTGAATTATCAGTACGGTTTATTCCGTCAGTCTTTCGTTGACGGGCAACAACACGAGGCCCCGGATGACTGGCATCGTCGGCATTATCCATGGTTTACCCATAACGAACAGCTGGACGTGCAGGTGGGTATTGGCGGGAAGGTTACTAAAGAGGGGCAGTGGCAACCGGCGTTTACGTTAATTGGCGAAGCCTGGGATCTGCCTGTCATTGGCTATCGCAACAGCGTAACGCAGCCGCTGCGCTTGTGGCAGGCAACACATGCGCACCCGTTTAACTTGACTAAATTTAACGCTGGGGACTTCCTGCGCGCTGAGCAAACGGGCATTGATGCAGAAAAGTTGACCAAAGTGCTCTACCCCAACGACAACCACCAGGCAGGCAAGAAACTGCGTCTGATGCAGCAATATTTCCAGTGTGCTTGTTCGGTTGCCGACATCCTTCGCCGTCATCACCTGGCCGGGCGTAAAGTGGCGCAGTTGCCGGACTTTGAAGTTATCCAGTTGAATGATACCCACCCGACCATTGCAATCCCTGAGCTGTTACGCGTTCTGCTTGATGAACATCAACTGAGTTGGGACGATGCATGGGCGATCACCAGCCGCACGTTTGCTTACACCAACCATACGTTGATGCCGGAAGCACTGGAGTGCTGGGATGAAACGCTGGTGAAAGCGCTGTTGCCACGCCATATGCAAATCATTAAGCAGATCAACGATAAGTTTAAAGTGCTGGTAGAGAAGACCTGGCCGGGAAACAAAGAGGTGTGGGCGAAGCTGGCCGTGGTGCATCACAAACAGGTACGCATGGCGAACCTCTGCGTCGTTGGCGGTTTTGCCGTAAATGGGGTTGCGGCGCTGCATTCGGACCTGGTAGTTAAAGACCTCTTTCCGGAATACAACCAGCTCTGGCCGGGCAAATTCCATAATGTGACGAACGGCATTACGCCACGTCGTTGGATCAAACAGTGCAACCCTCTGCTGGCGACCCTGCTGGATAAGACGCTGAAAAAAGAGTGGGCCAACGATCTTGACCAACTGATTAACCTGGAAAAATATGCCGATGATGCGGCATTCCGTCAGCAATATCGTGACATTAAACAGCAGAACAAAGTTCGCCTTGCGGCCTTTGTTAAAGCCCGCACCGGTATCATCATCAACCCGCAGGCGCTGTTCGATGTGCAGATCAAACGGCTGCACGAATACAAGCGTCAGCATCTTGGTCTGCTGCATATCATTGCGCTGTATAAAGAGATCCGTGAAAACCCGCAAGCTGACCGCGTACCGCGCGTGTTCTTATTCGGCGCGAAAGCCGCACCAGGATACTACCTGGCGAAGAACATCATTTATGCCATTAACAAAGTGGCAGACGTTATCAATAACGATGCGCAAGTTGGCGACAAGTTGAAAGTGGTGTTCCTGCCGGATTACTGCGTGTCGGCAGCAGAGAAGCTGATCCCGGCGGCGGACGTGTCTGAGCAGATCTCTACCGCAGGTAAAGAGGCCTCGGGTACCGGCAACATGAAACTGGCGCTGAACGGTGCGTTAACCGTCGGCACGCTGGATGGTGCAAACGTCGAAATTGCCGCTCAGGTGGGCGACGAGAATATCTTTATCTTCGGCAATACGGTTGAGCAGGTGAAGGCACTGAAAGCCAAAGGCTATGACCCGCTGAAATGGCGTAAAAAAGACAAACTGCTTGATGCTGTCCTGAAAGAGCTGGAAAGCGGCAAATACAGCGATGGCGACAAGCATGCTTTCGATCAAATGCTACACAGTTTGGGTAAGCAGGGCGGTGATCCGTACCTGGTGCTGGCGGATTTTGCCGCCTATGTTGAAGCACAAAAACGTGTAGATGTGCTGTATCGCGACCAGGAGGCCTGGACCAGGGCGGCGATTCTGAATACTGCTCGTTGCGGTATGTTCAGCTCTGATCGATCCATTCGCGATTATCAAACCCGGATCTGGCAGGCCAAACGTTAAGGGAGCCCGATGGAGAAAATACGTCTGGAGCAAGCCGCGCTGGCGGCGGGGATCAGCCCTGACTATATCAATGCTCATGGCAAACCGCAGTCCATTACCGTCAGTACGAAGCAGCGGCTGCTGGCGGCGATGCACCCTGCGACGGCGGTAGAGGCCGCGCCTGTTCCGCCAGTGCGGGTCTTTATCCGCGGTAAAAAGAAGACATTACCGGTGAGCGGCAAAGGTGAGTTTGCCTGGCATCTCACTCTGGAAAACGGGAAACAGTACCAGGGCAAGGCGCATGGCGGTGAGGATCTGGCGCTGCCAACCGGTCTGCCGTTGGGCTATCACACATTGACGCTGGAGCAGAAAACGCAGCGCTGGCAGTGCGGGGTAATCATTGCTCCGGCGCGGTGTTATGAACCTCCTGCGCTGCTGGAGGGGAAAAAACTGTGGGGAGCCTGCGTTCAGCTTTATACCCTGCGGTCAGAAGATAACTGGGGCATTGGTGACTTTGGCGATCTGAAAAAGATGCTCGGCGAAGTCGCCAGCCGTGGTGGGGCGTTTATAGGTCTTAATCCGATCCATGCGCTTTACCCGGCGAATCCGGAGAGCGCCAGTCCTTACAGCCCCTCTTCCCGCCGCTGGCTGAATATTATCTACATTGACGTCAATGCACTGGCGGATTTCCGCGAAAGTGAAGAGGCGCAGGCCTGGTGGGCAATGCCCACCACCCAGCAATCCCTGCGTGCCGCCCGGGATGCGGAGTGGGTAGATTACGCCACCGTAACCGCGTTGAAACTGGCGGCATTGCGCCTGGCATGGAAACGCTTTCGTGAACGCGCTGACGACGATGAGCAGGCAATGGCGTTCCGAACCTTTGTGCAACAGGAAGGTGAAAGCCTCTACTGGCAGGCCGCGTTTGACGCGCTGCATGCGCAGCAGGTGCAGGAAGATGCGTTGCGCTGGGGCTGGCCGGTCTGGCCGGAGGGCTTTCAGTCTACTTGCAGTCCGCAGGTTAGCGCTTTTTGTCAGCAGCACGCTGATGAAGTCAATTTTTATCTCTGGCTGCAGTGGCTGGCCTACACGCAGTTTGCTGAGTGTTGGGCGGTCTGCCAGCACCATGCGATGCCGATTGGCCTTTACCGCGACCTGGCGGTGGGTGTGGCAGAAGGCGGGGCGGAAACCTGGTGTGACCGTGAGCTCTATTGCCTGAAGGCCTCTGTGGGCGCGCCGCCGGACATTCTCGGGCCGCTGGGGCAAAACTGGGGATTGCCGCCCATGGATCCGCATGTGATGCGCGCCCGCGCTTACGCGCCCTTTATCGATCTGCTGCGCGCCAATATGAAGAACTGCGGCGCGTTGCGCATTGATCACGTGATGTCGATGCTGCGCTTATGGTGGATCCCCTACGGTGAAACGGCGGATCACGGGGCGTATGTGCAGTACCCGGTGGACGATCTGCTGGCCATTCTGGCGCTGGAAAGTCAGCGTCATCAATGCATGGTGATTGGCGAGGATCTGGGCACGGTGCCGGTAGAGATTGTCGGCAAGCTGCGCAGTAGCGGTGTCTACTCCTATAAAGTGTTGTACTTCGAAAACGATGCGCAAAACATGTTCCGGGCGCCGCAGACATATCCGTTGCAGTCGATGGCGGTTGCCACCACGCATGATTTGCCCACGCTGCGCGGATACTGGGAGAGCGGTGATTTAACCCTCGGTAAAACGCTCGGACTGTACCCGGATGAAGTGATATTGCGTGGCTTGTATCAGGATCGCGAGCGGGCAAAGCAGGGGTTACTGGAGGCGTTGCACCGCTCGGGTTGTTTGCCGAAACGCGCAGGGCGCACTGCGGCGCGTATGCCGATGACAGCGGTACTGAATCGCGGTATGCAGCGTTATATCGCCGACAGCAACAGTGCGCTGCTGGGGTTACAGCCGGAAGACTGGCTCGATATGCCCGGGCCGGTCAACGTTCCGGGTACCAGTTACCAGTATAAAAACTGGCGGCGTAAGCTGGCGGTGTCGCTGGAGAAAATGTTCGCCGATGAGAAGGTAAACAGGTTGATTAAAGACCTGGATCGTCGGCGTAAAGCGGCGGCGAAACGTTAATAAAAATGCCCGGTAAAACCGGGCATTTTTTCACGCCAAATGGGGCGCTTTCCGGCCATCAGGCATTAAACCACCATACCCAGCAGCAAACAGCCAATCAGACCGCAGACAGAGATGATGGTTTCCAGCGCTGACCATGAGCGCATGGTTTCGCCGATAGTCAGATTGAAGTATTCCTTGAACAGCCAGAATCCCGGATCGTTCACATGTGAGAAGATGACACTGCCTGAGCCAACCGCAATCACCATCAGTTCCGGGCTGACGCCAGTGGTGGCAATCAGCGGCGCGGCGATGCCGCCTGCGGTAATTGCTGCAACGGTCGCTGAACCCAAGGCAATACGCAGTACTGCCGCAATAGACCAGGCCATAAACAGCGGTGACAGATTGGTTTCGTGCATCATTGAAGCGATGTATTTATCTACGCCGCTATCAACCAGAACCTGTTTGAACGCGCCGCCGCCGCCGATGATCAGCAGCATCATGGCGATGATTTTGATCGAACTGGTCAGTGTTTCGTTAATGTCGTCCATGGAACGACCACGGTTCAGGCCAAAGGTGAAGACAGCAATCAGTACCGCAATCATGGTTGCCATTACCGGGTCGCCAAAAAACTCAGCGTACGGCAGGATCGCGTGACCTTTTGGTAGGATCATCTCTGCCACGGCGCGCAGCGCCATCAGAATTACCGGTACCAGAGAGGTCCAGACGCTCACGCCAAACCCCGGCATCTCTTCTTCGCTAAAGGTTTTGGAGTTGTACAAGCCTTCCGGGATCGGCTTATCAATGCTTTTCAGGAACCGCGCATAAACCGGGCCTGCAAGGATCACCGTCGGGATGCCAAGCAACGTACCGTAAAGCAGGGTTTTACCCATATCAGCATGGAAGATGGTGGCGATAGCGGTCGGGCCAGGGTGCGGCGGCAGAAAACCGTGCGTCACGGAGAGCGCGGCAGCCATGGGAACGCCAATATAAAGCAGCGGAATGCGGGCAGACGCGGCAATGGTGAACACCAACGGCAGCAGCAGCACGAAGCCCACTTCATAAAACAGGGCGAAACCGACGGTAAAACCGGTTAACACCACTGCCCACTGAATATGCTGGCGACCAAATTTTTCGATAAGTGTCGTGGCGATGCGCTGTGCGCCGCCGCAGTCGGCCAGCATTTTACCGAGCATAGCGCCAAAGCCCATGATCAAGGCCAGGCTGCCCAGTGTGCCACCGACACCGGCTTTAATGGATTTGATAACGGCATCCAGCGGCATGCCCTGCATCATCCCGACGGCGAGTGCCACCAGGATCAGAGCGATAAATCCGTTGAGTTTAAAGCGGATCATTAACAGGAGTAGTAGGGCTACACCGATAGCGACAATGACTAATGGCATGATTTACCTGGCCTTTAATTTGTTATGGGTAACGTCATTTTTCTCTGGCAGCTTGCCAACGCTCCTGTTACGGAAGCGGCGTGCTGCGGCACCGTTACGGCTTACATCCATCTTTAAAAATTGTAGCTGGATGTTTTTATCTTGTCGGTACTGCGTTGAATGATACGGGTAACATCCAGGGAAAGAGAATCACCTGCGGGGTCTAAATGTGAGAACTGAGATATCCGTCATACTAATGCGCGGTAATGAGCCGTTAACAAAGGGGATAAATATCGCCAGGGATACGGGTAACAAGGGGAAGGTAACAGGGAAAGATGGCGGTAAATCGGGTACATACCCGGGCGACAAAGCGCCGCCGGGCATGCAGTCGTACGCATAAATCTTAGTAGTAGGAGTGCTCGCCGCGCTGGTGCTCGGTCAGATCGCGCACGCCTTTGAGTTCCGGGAACTCGGTCAGCAGCTGCTTCTCAATCCCTTCTTTCAGCGTCACGTCGACCATGGAGCAACCGTTACAGCCGCCGCCAAACTGCAGGATGGCGTAGCCTTCATCGGTGATCTCCATCAGCGATACGCGGCCGCCGTGGCCGGCCAGTTGCGGGTTGATTTGCGACTGCAGCAAATATTCCACGCGTTCCATCAGCGGGGCATCGTCGGAGACTTTGCGCATTTTGGCGTTCGGCGCTTTCAGCGTTAACTGGGAGCCCAACTGATCGGTAACAAAATCGATTTCCGCATCTTCCAGATACGGCGCGCTCAGCTCGTCGACATAAGCAACCAGCTGTTCAAATTCCAGTGCGGTATCGGTCGCTTCAACCGCATCCGGCGGGCAATAGGAAACACCACACTCGGCATTTGGTGTGCCTGGGTTGATCACAAATACGCGGATTTGCGTCCCTTCTTCCTGATTTGCCAGTAGTTTTACAAAATGCGCCTGGGCTGCATCGGAAATACGGATCATAGCAATGGCCTAATAGTTGACTATTTTACTTGGTTATAATACGCCCATCATCGAGGGTCTACAAGGTTCGACACAGGCACCATACCTGAACAGTCGCTGCGCCGCTGCGTAAAAGCAGACGGCTGATTTCTGCAACAGTACTGCCGGTCGTGACGACATCATCCACCACGGCGATATGGAGTCCGGCGACGGGCAATTCAAGTCGAAAGGCGTTTTTCAGGTTCTGTTTGCGCAACCGGGCGCTGAGGTGATGTTGCACTGGCGTGGCCCGCCGACGGCTCAGGGTAGCGGGGTCATAGCGGCTTTGCAGCCAGCGCGACAGCGCCCGGCACAGCAGATCGCTTTGGTTAAAGCCTCTGCGCCATTGACGCCGGGCGTGCAGCGGTACGCTGATGATCAGATCGGGTTTACCCGCTCCACGGCTACGTAGAGCTAACAACAGCAGACGGGCAAGCGCGTGCGCGGCCTCCGGGCGTGGCAGAAATTTAAACTGTTGCAGTAAGGTACTGAGCGGCGGTGTGTAATGGCTGACGGCAATCAACTGCCGCCATGGCGGGGGTTTTTGAAGACAACGCCCGCATTCCACCTCTGCGTGCGCGGCAGGTAAACCGCACAAAGGGCAAACTTTTCCGGCGGGTCGCATCGCCCGACTGCATAATGAGCAAATGCCCCAATGACTGCATGCGAGCGGCATTCGGCATAGCCAGCATAAGCCTGGCGCTGTTAGCATGTTGCACCTCCCTGTGTAAAAGAAGAGAACAATAACGGATGAATGACATCTGGTGGCAAACCAAAGGCGAAGGAGATTGTGATCTTGTGCTGCTGCACGGATGGGGACTGAATGCGCAGGTGTGGGATTGCATTATCCCGCAACTGAGTTCGCATTTTACCGTGCACCTGGTGGATCTACCGGGGTATGGCAGAAGCGGCGGATTCGCTGCGCTTTCGCTGCGTCAGATGGCAGACATTGTGTTATCCCAGGCGCCGGAAAAGGCAATTTGGCTGGGCTGGAGTTTGGGTGGGCTGGTGGCAAGCGAGCTGGCGTTACTCGTACCGGAGCGCATGCATGCGTTGGTCACCGTGGCGTCATCGCCATGCTTTAGCGCACGGGATGGATGGGCTGGGATCAAACCAGAGGTACTGGCAGGGTTTCAGCATCAACTTAGTGAAGATTTCCAGCGCACTGTGGAGCGTTTTCTGGCCTTGCAAACCCTGGGCACGGAAACGGCAAAACAAGACGCCCGCGCGCTGAAGAACACAGTATTGTCCCTGGATATGCCTTCGGCAGAAGTCCTGAACGGCGGGCTGGAAATTCTGAAAACGGCAGATTTGCGCACCGCGTTATCAGCGCTTGAGATACCCTTTTTACGCTTGTATGGCCGCCTTGATGGGCTGGTGCCGCGTAAAATCGTACCGCTATTAGATGAGATGTGGCCGCGCAGCAAGTCGATTCTGTTTCCGAAAGCAGCGCATGCCCCGTTCATTTCGCATCCCGCAGAGTTTTGCGACGCGCTGGTGGCACTGAAAGCCAGGCTGTAAAGAGGTGTGGGAACGGGCCTGAGCAGCGGCATGCGCAGGCCGGATACATGTTCCGTTCGTTAACGCAGCGCCCACCACTCGCGAGTGCAGGCGCTTTTCCCTTCCGGGCACTGTTTACAACTCCCGCTCAGGCAGCCGTCAGCCTCTTCCTGGATGCGTACGGCTTTACCCATTGCCTCCATGCGCCCGAGCATGGCATCGATCAACGCACGCGGTGTATGTAGCGTGGCGCTGAGCTGGCTGGCTTCCATCCGCCCCTGCAACGCCAGCATATCTCGCACTTCAAGCAACGAGGCCATTCTCAGGCTCCTTAGTGGCAATCGCCAGTCGGGCTGTCGCAGCAGGTGGCGACCGTTTTACGCGTCGCCAGCAGATTGACGTCTACCCGGCTTCTGGCGCGACGCAGGGTACCTATCACCACAACGTTAAACAGGATCACTGCCAGAATACAGGTCAGGCTGTAAACCGGGTGCTGGTTAAAGGTTGCTACCTGGTAAAACAGGGTTGAGAGCGAGTAAGCGATGTTCAGCCCCCACAACACCGAGAAGCCCATCCAGCCACGGCTGGATTCTCGAGCGATAGCGCCCATCGCGGTGATGCAGGGCACGTAAAGCAATACAAAAATCAGGTAGCTGTAAGCGGCTGCGGCGCTGCCAAATTTCTCACTCATCACGCCCATAGTGCCGGTTTCCATTTCGCCGTCGCCTTTGCTGGCTTCTATCGGGTTCGCCAGCACGCTCAGACTGAAGGTGTCATTCAGGCTTTTCCAGGTATCTGCCAGGGCTGCAGACAGCTCATCCGTCAGGCTGAACTCCGCCGGGTTAAACGCCTGTTGCTGAATATTCTCTGCGGTATAAAGGGTATTCAGCGTGCCGACCACCACTTCTTTCGCCATTGCGCCGGTGACCAGCCCCACAGTCGCCTGCCAGTGGTCGCCATGCACGCCGATAGGTTCCAGCAGCGGGGTGAAGACGCGGCTAACCGACGCAAGCGCAGAGTCATCAATTTTGTCGACGGTGCGCCCGTCCAGCGAGAAGCTATTCATTGCGCTGAGGAAAATGCTGACAATGATGATCACTTTACCGGCGCGGATCACAAAGCCCTTCAGACGCTGCCAGGTTTGCAACAGCAGGCTTTTCAGATGCGGCACATGGTAAACCGGCAGTTCCATGACAAAGGGCGAGGCTTCACCACGCAGTAAGGTATATTTCAGCATCAATCCGGTAAGGATCGCCATCACGATGCCCAGCACATAAAGAGAGAAGACGGTGACTGCACCTTGCTGGCCAAAGAAGGCGGCGGCAAAAACCGCGAAAATCGCCAGACGTGCCCCACAGGACATAAATGGCGCCATCATCATGGTGATCAGCCGTTCACGCGGCGCATCCAGGGTGCGCGAACCCATAATCGACGGTACGTTGCAGCCGAAACCGACAATCAGTGGAACAAAGGATTTCCCCGGCAGGCCGAGCGATTGCATCAGGCGGTCCATCACAAAGGCGGCACGCGCCATGTAACCCGAGTCTTCAAGGAAAGACATAAACAGGTACATCATGCCCAGTTGCGGCACCAGCGGCAGCACAGTGTTGACACCGCCGCCCAGGCCTTGCGCCAGGAACACGGTTAGCCACGCCGGGAAGTGCAGCGTATAACCAAGCCACTGAATACCGTGAATGAAAATCGCCACAGAGCCCGCATCAAAAATCGGTGCGAATGCGCCGCCGATGTTAATGGCGAACAGAAACATCAGGTACATCACAAACAAGAAGATCGGCAGACCCAGGTAGCGGTTGAGGATCACCCGGTCAACGGCTGCGGTGAAACGGCTTGGCTCTGCGGTCAGGGTGTTACTGACGCTGTCGCAAATGGCGGCAATAGATTGATAGCGTGCATCGGCAATATGCAGTGCCGGATCGTCCATCTCCGTCTGTAAGCGCGATTGCGCCATTTCCAGTTGTTGCGTGTTGATACCGGAATTAGCACGGCTGTAGATATCGCCTTCCAACATCTGCAGGCCCATCCAGCGGCGCTGCTGCCATGGCATTTCAGACGGCATCATCTGCGCCAACGCGTCGGCTTCGCGAGCGAGCGGTTGCGCGTAGTGCACCAGTTCAACGTCGTCATTGGCCTGGTGACGGTCGATCGCCAGTTTTAACGCGCCAATACCGCGACCGCGCGTTGAAACCAGCGGCACCACCGGGCAGCCCAGTCGGGCAGAAAGGGCGGCGACATCAATCCGCACCTGCTGTTTCTCGGCAATATCGAGCATGTTCAGGGCAATAATGCATGGAATACCCAACTCCAGCAGTTGCAGTGTCAGGTAGAGGTTACGTTCGAGGTTGGATGCGTCAACCACATTGATTAACAGGTCGGCATCGCCGTTCAAAATGTAGTGACAGGCGATTTGCTCATCCAGCGAGGTTTGCGCAGAAATCGTTGTCAGAGAGTAAGTGCCTGGCAGGTCAACCAGCGTGACCTGATTATCGGTGGTGGTGAACCCACCTTCTTTGCGTTCCACGGTCACGCCAGCCCAGTTCCCCACACGCTGACGCGCACCGGTTAACTGATTGAATAACGTTGTTTTGCCTGAATTAGGATTACCAATTAAGCCAATGGTTATTTTTTTCATTTTACTTAACTCTCTGTAACGACCAAACGCTTAACGTGAAACGGCTTCCAGTTCGAGGAAGGCGAGATCTTTTTTTCTTAACACCAAATTAACGCGTCGGGTTTCGATATGAATGGGATCGCCCAACGGCGCCACGCGCACCACATTAAATGAGGAGCCGGGTAACATACCTAATGAAAGCAGTTTCTGACGCCAGGCAGGGCTAATATCTTGAGAGAAACCGGTAATTTTCCACGCGCTGTCAGGAGAGAATTGCATAGAACCTACTTATATACGCTGTTAGCCAATATTCATGCTGTGCGCTGTGAGCACAGGCTTAACCGGTGAAGGTGTGGGGGAAGAATCATCTTGCACAATGATAATGAGAATAGTTTTTATCATCAATCATAAAAACAGGCACAACGGGGGAGATAAATATTAATTCGACTCAGTTTTGACGTAGCTCAATATTTTGTTGGGCTGCACTTTGCGCTCTGTTTAATAAAAGAAATGCAAAATTTTATTGCTGCATTTTATTTCAGCCTTAAGGCTTTATTAAGCATGCAGGGTATAAGAAAGAATAAATAATCAGCAAGAAACTCTGGGGTATGAACTTATTATCGATAATTTGGTGAGTTTTTTTGAATATTAATTGGCAGGTAAAATAACAAGTTAGTAATTTTCGGGCTAAAGATCTTCTTAGTGAAATTGTATGTTTTCGAATGTATTGATGAAAAAAACAGCCCTCCTCAGACGCGAGAAGGGCTATGTTAGAGGTTAACGTTTCTTACCCATTGCCGCTGCCAGCGCATCCATCATGGCACTGTTGCCAGCAGGTTGCGCATCGCGGCTGCGCGGGGTTTTCACCGGGCGCGCGTTGTTGCGGTTTCCGGCATCGCGGTTGCCGCTGTTGCTGTTACTACCACGGCGGTTATTGCTGTCGCCTGGCTGTTCATCCAGTCGCATGGTCAGAGCAATACGCTTACGTTGCAGATCCACTTCGAGTACTTTCACTTTCACGATATCGCCGGCTTTTACCACCGTATGGGGATCTTCAACGAATTTGTCCGCCAGTGAGGAGATATGGACCAGCCCGTCCTGATGCACGCCGATGTCAACGAACGCGCCAAAGTTAGTCACGTTGGTCACTGCGCCTTCCAGCACCATACCCGGCAGCAGATCGTTCATCGTCTCAATGCCTTCCGCAAAGGTTGCGGTTTTGAATTCCGGACGTGGATCGCGACCCGGTTTCTCCAGCTCTTTGATAATGTCGGTTACTGTCGGCACTCCGAAACGTTCATCAGTAAAATCAGACGCTTTCAGTTTGCGCAGTTCGTTGCTGTTTCCCATCAAATCACGCAGAGATTGCGCCGTAGCCGCCAGAATGCGTTCCACCACGGGGTAGGTTTCCGGGTGTACCGTCGAGGCGTCCAGCGGGTTATCGCCGTGGTTAATACGCAGAAAGCCCGCGCACTGTTCAAAGGCCTTCGGGCCGAGGCGGCTGACTTTCAGTAACTGCTGACGGTTCTGGAACTGACCATTTTCATCGCGCCAGGTCACGATATTCTGCGCCATCATGCGGGTTAATCCCGCTACGCGCGTCAGTAACGGAACCGAGGCGGTATTCAGGTCAACACCGACGGCGTTCACACAATCTTCGACGACGGCATCCAGCTTACGCGCCAGCTGTGTCTGGCTGACGTCGTGCTGATACTGACCCACACCAATAGATTTCGGATCGATTTTTACCAGCTCTGCCAGCGGATCCTGCAAACGACGAGCGATAGACACCGCGCCACGCAGGGAGACATCCAGATCCGGGAACTCCAGCGCCGCCAGTTCAGACGCGGAATAGACCGAGGCGCCGGCTTCGCTGACTATCACTTTCTGTGCCGTGACTTTCGGGAACTGTTTTTGCACATCCAGATAGAAACGCTCCGTCTCACGGGAGGCGGTACCGTTGCCAATTGCCACCAGTTCAACGTTGTATTTTTCGCACAGCGCAGCGACCGCAACAGCAGCTTTTGCCGCCTGCCCGGTATGGGGGTAGATGGTGTCCGTTGCGACCAGTTTGCCGGTACCATCAACCACCGCGACTTTCACGCCGGTGCGCAGACCCGGATCCAGCCCCATGGTCGCGCGCAGCCCGGCAGGCGCAGCCATCAGCAAGTCGTGCAGGTTACGGGCAAAGACATTGATCGCTTCGTCTTCCGCACGCTCACGCACCGTGCCCATCAACTCCGTTTCCAGGTGCATTAATATTTTGATGCGCCACGTCCAGCTTACTACGCCTTTGCGCCAGCTATCGGCCGGTGCATTATTCAGGCGCAGACCCAGATGATCGATAATGATCTGCTCGCAATGGCTCTCTTTCGGCGGTTCGTCGAATTGCGGGTCGGCATTCAGCGACAGCTGTAGCACCCCTTCGTTACGCCCACGGAACATGGCCAGCGCGCGGTGGGAGGGGGTGGTTGAAATCGGTTCGTGATGATCGAAGTAATCGCGGAACTTCGCCCCTTCTTCTTCTTTGCCACTGATGACGGTGGCCACCAGATGTGCGTTTTTCCACAAATAGTCACGCACTTTCGCCAGCAGTGCGGCATCTTCGGCAAAGCGTTCCATCAGGATGTAGCGCGCGCCATCAAGGGCAGCTTTGCTGTCTGCCACGCCTTTATCGGCATCGACAAAGGTTGCGGCTAAGGTATCCGGATCCTGTGAAGGATCGGTCCACAGTGAGTCAGCCAGCGGCTCCAGCCCGGCTTCAATCGCTATCTGCCCACGGGTGCGGCGTTTTGGCTTATAAGGCAGATAGAGATCTTCGAGTTCAGTTTTGCTCAGCGTACCGTTAATGGCTTTCGCCAGTTCATCGCTGAGTTTTCCCTGCTCGCCAATAGACTTGAGGATGGCCTGACGGCGTTCTTCCAGTTCACGCAGGTAGACAAGACGGGTTTCGAGCTGACGCAGTTGCGTGTCATCCAGACCGCCGGTGACCTCTTTACGATAGCGCGCGATAAACGGCACTGTGTTCCCTTCATCAAGCAGGCGAACGGCGGATTCCACCTGTTCAGCCCGGGCCTGAAGTTCACCCGCAATAATGCGGCAGAGCGAATCATTCATCATTTTTTTAATCATCTTCTGCTTAAAAACAGCGTGTAGTTATACGGACTGACGTTGCAAATTGCCAGCCGTGATGGGGACTTCCGGACGCTTCCGGGCGGCTACTTAACGTATTCAATGTGGTTGACATACCAGGTGGCTTCACCGCCCGGTGTTTGCACCACGGCGACATCGCCCTCTTCTTTTTTCAGCAGGGCGCGGGCCATCGGAGAGTCAATGGAGATATAATCTTTGCGGCCAAAAATTTCGTCGTAGCCGACAATACGAAAGCGCAGGGTATCCCCGTCGTCGTTTTCGATTTCCACCCATGCGCCGAAAAAGACTTTGCCTTCCTGCTGCGGTGAGTAATCCACGATTTTCAGATTCTCGAGGCATTTGGTCAGATAGCGCACCCGGCGATCAATTTCACGCAGACGTTTTTTATTGTACTGGTAGTCTGCATTTTCGCTGCGATCGCCAAGGCTGGCGGCCCAGGTCACTTTTTTGGTGACCTCCGGGCGCTCCTGGCGCCAAAGAAAATCGAGTTCCTGCTTCAGTTTGTCGTAGCCTTCACGGGTGATCAGGGGCGTTTTCATGCAATAGCCTTTTCATTTCCTTTTGCACACTTTACAAATAGCTGTGTCTAACGTGCAGATTAATCATGCTTTCTGTGATGAAATGTGCATATAACTTGCTGTTAAATATGCTTTGTAACAATTTCGACTAGAATGTATACCAGATTTCGCTGGTCGTTAACGCGCACTTTTTTAGAATACGGATGCATAATTGTCGGAACCTTTGGGAGTATAAACAATGCAAGAGAATTATAAGATTCTGGTAGTGGATGACGACATGCGCCTGCGCGCATTGCTTGAGCGTTACCTTACCGAGCAGGGCTTCCAGGTTCGTAGCGTGGCAAACGCTGAACAAATGGATCGTTTGTTAACCCGTGAATCTTTCCATCTGATGGTGCTGGACCTGATGTTGCCCGGCGAGGATGGCCTCTCTATCTGCCGCCGTCTGCGCAGCCAGAGTAACCCAATGCCGATCATTATGGTGACGGCGAAAGGGGAAGAGGTGGACCGTATTGTTGGCCTGGAAATCGGTGCTGATGACTACATTCCCAAACCGTTCAACCCGCGTGAATTGCTGGCGCGTATTCGTGCGGTACTGCGTCGTCAGGCGAATGAGCTGCCTGGTGCGCCGTCACAGGAAGAAGCGGTCATTGCGTTTGGTAAGTTTAAACTGAACCTCGGCACGCGCGAGATGTTCCGTGAAGATGAACCGATGCCGTTGACCAGCGGTGAGTTTGCGGTGCTGAAGGCACTGGTCAGCCACCCGCGTGAACCCTTATCCCGCGATAAGCTGATGAACCTGGCGCGTGGCCGTGAATATTCGGCAATGGAACGTTCTATTGACGTGCAAATCTCCCGCCTGCGCCGCATGGTGGAGGAAGATCCCGCACACCCTCGCTATATTCAGACCGTATGGGGTTTGGGCTACGTCTTTGTGCCGGACGGCTCTAAAGCATGAAGCGAGTGCGCTTCTCACCGCGCAGTTCATTTGCCCGCACGTTGTTGCTCATCGTCACCTTGCTGTTCGTCAGCCTGGTGACGACCTACCTGGTGGTGCTGAACTTCGCCATTCTGCCCAGCCTCCAGCAGTTTAATAAGGTTCTCGCTTACGAAGTCCGTATGTTGATGACCGATAAACTGCAACTGGAGGATGGTACGCAGCTGGTCGTGCCGCCAGCGTTTCGTCGTGAAATTTATCGCGAACTCGGTATTTCCCTTTATTCCAACGAGGCGGCAGAAGATGCCGGCCTCCGTTGGGCGCAGCATTATGAATTCCTGAGCCAGCAAATGGCGCAGCAGCTCGGCGGCCCGACAGAGGTGCGCGTCGAGGTGAACAAAAGCTCCCCGGTGGTGTGGTTGAAAACCTGGCTGTCGCCCAATATTTGGGTGCGCGTGCCGCTGACCGAAATCCATCAGGGCGATTTCTCTCCGCTTTTCCGCTACACGCTGGCGATTATGCTGATGGCGATTGGTGGCGCCTGGTTATTTATCCGTATCCAGAACCGACCCCTTGTTGACCTGGAGCATGCTGCTTTGAAGGTCGGGAAAGGGCAAATTCCGGCCCCGCTGCGGGAGTATGGCGCATCCGAAGTGCGCTCGGTGACCCGCGCCTTTAACCAGATGGCGGCTGGGGTGAAGCAGCTGGCAGACGATCGCACGTTATTAATGGCCGGGGTCAGCCATGATTTGCGTACGCCGCTGACGCGTATTCGTCTGGCGACGGAAATGATGGCCGAGGAAGATGGTTATCTTGCGGAGTCTATTAACAAAGATATCGAAGAGTGCAACGCCATTATCGAGCAATTCATCGATTATCTGCGTACCGGGCAGGAGATGCCGATGGAGATGGCGGAGCTGAATGCGGTACTTGGCGAGGTGGTAGCGGCAGAAAGCGGCTACGAGCGAGAAATCGACACTGCGCTGAACGACAGTGAAATCTTCGTGCGTATGCACCCGCTCTCCATTAAACGCGCTGTTGCGAATATGGTGGTGAATGCCGCGCGCTATGGAAACGGTTGGATCAAAGTCAGCAGCGGCACCGAGCTGAATCGCGCGTGGTTCCAGGTGGAAGATGACGGTCCGGGGATCAAGCCGGAGCAGCGTAAGCATCTGTTCCAGCCCTTTGTTCGCGGCGACAGCGCCCGCAGTACCAGCGGCACCGGTCTTGGGCTGGCGATTGTTCAGCGTATTGTGGATAACCATAACGGTCTGCTCGAACTGGGCACCAGCGAGCGAGGCGGATTATGCATTCGCGCCTGGTTGCCTGTTCCCATCGGCCGACTGAATGGTCAAGCGAAAGACGCGTAAAAAACCCGCCATGTGGCGGGTTTTGTTTCTCTTGCGTAGCCGAATTACAGTTTTGGCCCGGCGCTGACCAGCGCGGCACCAGCTGCGGTATCGGTGTACTTCTCAAAGTTCTCAATGAACAGCTTCGCCAGTTGGGTGGCTTTTTCCTGCCATTGTTCCGGGGATGCATAGGTACTGCGGGGATCGAGAATGTGGGTATCGACGCCGGGCAGTGTGGTTGGGATAGCCAGGTTGAACATCGGCAGTGTGAAGGTTTCTGCATCATCCAGCGAACCATTGAGGATCGCGTCAATAATTGCCCGCGTGTCTTTGATCGAAATGCGTTTGCCTGTCCCGTTCCAGCCGGTATTCACCAGGTAGGCCTGCGCACCTGATGCCTGCATCCGTTTCACCAGAACTTCTGCATACTGCGTGGGGTGCAGCGATAAAAACGCTGCACCAAAGCAGGCGGAGAACGTGGGGGTGGGTTCGGTGACGCCGCGCTCGGTGCCTGCCAGTTTTGCTGTAAAGCCAGAAAGGAAATGGTACTGCGTCTGGCTGGCGGTCAGGCGGGACACTGGCGGCAGCACGCCGAAGGCATCGGCGGTGAGGAAAATGACCTTAGTGGCATGACCCGCTTTCGACACCGGTTTAACGATGTTCTGAATATGGTAAATCGGGTATGACACACGCGTATTTTCCGTTTTCGAGGCGTCATCGTAGTCGATGCTGCCATCGGCGCGGACGCTGACGTTTTCCAGCAGCGCATCGCGGCGGATGGCGTGGAAGATATCCGGTTCGGCCTCTTCAGAGAGACGAATCGTTTTGGCGTAGCAACCGCCTTCAAAGTTGAAGACGCCATCGTCATCCCAACCGTGTTCATCATCGCCAATAAGGCGACGTTTCGGATCGGTAGAGAGGGTGGTTTTACCGGTACCGGAAAGACCAAAAAATACCGCCACATCACCCTGCTCGCCAACGTTAGCAGAGCAGTGCATTGACGCGATCCCCTGTAACGGCAGCAGGTAGTTCATGATCGAGAACATCCCTTTTTTCATCTCGCCACCGTACCAGGTTCCGCCGATCAGCTGAATGCGTTCGGTAAGGTTAAAGGCAATGAAGTTCTCGGAGTTAAGGCCCTGCTCTTTCCACTGAGGGTTAGTGCACTTCGCGCCGTTCATCACGATAAAGTCCGGTTCAAAGCTTGCCAGCTCTTCATCGGTTGGGCGAATAAACATGTTTTTGACAAAGTGCGCCTGCCAGGCCACTTCGGTAATAAAACGCACTGCGAGGCGCGTGTCCGGGTTCGCACCGCAAAACGCATCAATAATAAACAGACGTTTTCCGGAGAGTTGCTGCGTAACCAGGCCTTTTAAATTTTGCCAGACTTCCGGCGAGAGCGGCTTGTTGTCGTTCTTGCCTTTGCCCTTGTCAGACCACCACACGGTGTCGCGGGTGGTGTCGTCACGTACAATGTATTTATCCTTCGGTGAACGGCCGGTAAAAATACCGGTGTCCACAGCGACAGCTCCCGAATTCGTCAACACGCCACGCTCGTATCCTTCCAGGTCAGGACGTAGTTCCTCCTTAAACAATGTATCGTA
The DNA here is from genome assembly GCF_032052965.1 of Kosakonia sp. Classification (GTDB taxonomy): domain Bacteria; phylum Pseudomonadota; class Gammaproteobacteria; order Enterobacterales; family Enterobacteriaceae; genus Kosakonia. Next base: position 87,460 of record NZ_DAMBVN010000007.1, on the reverse strand, counting down.
GTCGGGATTGTAGACAACATCCTGTACGTCGTTGATACCATAAGCCTTGAGATCTTGCGGGGTTAAGCTCTTAACGCGCATTTCACTACTCCTTAGCCAAGATGTACTGCCTGAAATTGTAGGGGTATTCTTCATTTGTTAACCGGGACGACGCTCATAGATTTACGTATCTCAACAATTGCCAGTCGACGAAAAAAGCTGTGATACATGGCACATAAGGGAACGGATTATGGCAAATTCAAGCATAATGATCGGGAAAATGTTCCTGAAATGCCATAAAGCAACATTTTTAACGGTCAGAGTGTGACTGTAATCGCTTTCATGAAAGGAAATTACGTAACACTTTCAGGCGGGATTTTAACGGAAACGTGACAAATTATGCAAAAGCGCCGCCCTGGAAGGCGGCGCAAATTCGCATTAATGTACCTGGGGATCGGCAGGAGAGGCGTTATTGCGGATTTCAGCAATATCCATTGCATTAAAGATGTAGTGATTTCCGCAGTAGTCGCAGTGCATATCGATCTCGCCCTCTTCAGCGATGATGCTATCCACTTCTTCGTCTGGCAGCGTTTTGAGCGCGCCTGCGCAACGTTCGCGAGAGCAGGTGCACTTGAACTCAACCGCTTGCGGATCGTACAGCGTCACTTCTTCTTCATGGTACAAACGCCACAGCACATCTTCCGCATTCAGCGTGAAGAGTTCGTCGGCTTTGACGGTTTCGGTCAGGACCGCCAGGTGTTCAAAATCTTCGGCCTGGGTTTCCTGTGCAGGCAGCACCTGTAGCAGCATCCCGCCGGCGGCAGGCTGGCCGTCAACATCGCCAGTACGGATGAACAGGCGCGTCGGCAACTGTTCTGAACGCAGGAAATAATCTTCCAGGCAGGCGGCCAGCGTGTCGCCTTCCAGGCCAACCACACCCTGATAACGTTCGCCTTCTTCCGGGGTAATAGTGATCACCAGGTAGCCGTTGCCGAGCAATGTTTTCAGATCGGCATTTTCCGGTACATCGCCCTGTACGCGAGCAACGCCGCGCATTTGCTGGCGGTTGTTACCATTGATCACAGCCAGGCTCATGGGGCCATCACCCTGCAGCTGCACGGTAATATCACCCGCGAACTTCAACGTAGCGGTTAGCAGACTGGTGGCGACCAACAGCTCACCGAGAATGGTTTTCACCGGCAATGGGTAATTGTGGTTTTCCAGCACCTGTTTCCAGGTTTCGGATACGGTCACCAGCTCGCCGCGTACGGCATAGTTCTCGAACAGATAGCGGTGTAATTGGTCTTGATGGGCCATAATTGTCTCTCTTGCGGGTGAGCGTTACTCGCTGTCACCGTATTTAAATTTCATCAGATCGCGGCGTTCTTTCTTATCCGGGCGACGATCAGGGTGGGGCATGGTCAGCGCATTCAGTTTGCGGGCAAGCGTCATCTTCTCGCGCTTCTCAATGCTTTCTGCCGTCTCTTCATAAAGCGTAACGGCTTCATTAGCCGGACGGCGCTGCTCTGTAATGCCCTTGATGACGACAGTGCGTTCATCATTTCCCTGACGTAACGTTAACGTGGCATTCAGCTCGACGATTTTACTCGGCTTGCTGCGCTGCCCGTTGTAATGCACTTTGCCGCCCTCGATCATCTCGCGGGCAATGGCGCGGGTTTTATAAAAACGCGCCGCCCACAGCCATTTATCCAGTCGGACATCTTGCGCAGGCTGCTGTTTCATTAAGCCTCCTTGAGAAGCGAAGGGATCAAGTGGCGATAATCACTCGTTCCTGGATGACGCAGATAACTTTTTTGGGCAAGCCCGGAGTCCGGGTTGGTCACGCCAAGGCAATAACGAATACCGAATTTCGCGGCTGCATCCAGAATGGGCTCGCTGTCATCAATGAACAACGTTCTCTCGGGATTTAACCCCGTTTCCTGCACGACAGCATGCCACAAACGCTGATCCTCTTTCGGATAACCAAATGTGTGGGTGGAAAGCAATAAATCAAGGTGCGACGCCAGACCGGTATGTTCAAGCTTGACCGCTAAATTATGCGGGTGCGCATTGGTCAACAGAATGCGGCGCTTACCGCTTTTTTGCAGCGCATCTAAAAAGGGCACGGTATCGTCGCGCAGTACCGCGCCTGGCCCTTGTTGCGTGGTCATGGCGCAAATATCAAGACCGAGGCGTTCGCTCCAGTAATCCAGACAATACCAGTTTAGCGTATGCTGCACGGCGTGATATTCCTGGCGGAGTGCCTTGTTCGCTTCCTCCGGTGTTAAGCCAAGCTTTGCACCGTAAGTTTCCGGCACCAGTTTTTGCCAGAAAAAGTTATCGAAAGCGAGATCGAGCAGCGTGCCATCCATGTCCAGCAATACGGTATCAACGTTTTGCCATGCGATATCAATATGCATAGGGGAAACTCCAGCCAGAGGGGAACCTGCGCGACAGGTTAACACAGCTCACGCAGGGGATCGTTATCAGCTGAGGCTTTCCTGGGTGGGGAGAAGTCGCGGATTCAGACAGCTTTCATAATACTGCTGAATTTCTTCCAGCCGCGTGCGGTTGCGCTGGTAACGACGCAAAGCAAGCACGCCGTTATAAAGGGTGCTGATAACCATCGCCAGCAGCAGGACCGTGGTGCCGGCATAACGCCACAAGCCGGTCGCATCAGGCATGCGGTGCAGACTGATATGTCTGGTGCCATTCGCGTCGGTAACGATATTGGTAATGATCCCTTCGGCACTGAACGGTGTTTGCATGAGCATTTGCGCCAGCCGCTGGAACTCTGTCCATTGCTCCTGGGCGGGGTAATCATAGAGCGCAATGGGTGGCCACGGCTGATCGACCAGCTCGCTACCTTCTTCGCTGATAATTAAAAAACCGCCAGGAGCCGGGCTGTTTAGAGCCTGCGCCGCGCGTGTCGTCTCGCGCATGATAAACGGCGCGGTTGAGGTGGTGACCAGATTATCCAGCGACTCAGCGCTTACCGGACGCAACAAAACGTTAACGCCGGTCAGTTTCCCATCACTCGCGCGCTTTGTCAGTGTATCCCAGTCTTTGCTGTTGCCCAGGTTGACCAGCGCATTTTTCAGTCGCAGGCATTCATCGGCAGCGGAACACAACTCCTGGGTTTTCAGGACGATATCGGCGAAATCATCCAGCAACACCATGCCGGATTTCTGAATAGCGGAGCGCAATACCGGACTCACGCGGGAGTCATCTTCAGCGGTGGGATGCAACTGACGGCTGACAGCCTGCACAAGCGCAGTGGCTTTGGTCACCGTATCTGATTCAGGTAACGGCAACGGCGGGGCATTGTTCCAGATGATTTGCGAACAATCGAACGGTGTAAATGGCGATGTCTGGCGCGACGCCCAGTTGCTCTGCGTGTGAATGCTGCACATACCGGTACCGCTCAGGCGCAGCGTGTCGCCAACGCGCAACCCGGCAGCTTCCAGTTGATTAACGCTACTGGCTTCGATGGTTTGTGCGCCTTTGATCCACGAGACAGTGAATTTGATCGGCATATCCAGCGGCACCCAAATTAGCAGCATAGCCAGCACGACCAGCGAACCCGTGGAAATGACAGCGCTGCGCACCCAGTGCTGTAGCGGGAAGTTCTTAACTTCATCATGCAGGGATAAAAAGCGCCCCTGGCGAACGACATGGCGATCGAGATAAATATCGATATCGGTTTGCTGCCCCAGATCCTGCGTGACGAAGGGCTGCCAGTGACGGGGATAAATCAGGTCGATAATGCCAAGCGAGATATTATTCATCTGCTCCTGATTATTTTCACCGAACAGCCCCCAGCGCTTTGGCGTGCCGCGCAGGCAGTGGATTTCACGCAATGTGTTTTTGGCTGGGGGCGCGTAAAGCCCCCACAAGCCTGCGGCCAGCAGCATAACGGCACCGCCTGCCAGCCACGGTACGAAAACTTCTGGCGTCACCAGGCAGAAAAAGAACAACAAGAATGCGGTCGACACCAGCAGCGCTTCACGCATACCGTCCGGCCGGCTTAAGGTATGCTCCTCCGGCGTTTCGCGGCGAATATTCAGCAGTTCAATTTGCTCGGTTTCTTCACCGCGGATGGCCGAATGGGTCGACGAAACACGTTCCAGATCGCCGCTACGCTCTTCATACATATATTCGCCGAGGGTGTGGCCATTCAATGAAATCACCAGCGGCAGGGAATCGGTACGGATCAGCTCAACGTTGTTTTCGTCCGTAATGTACTGCTCCCAGAAAGGCGGCAGATGAACTTCCACGGAGTCGAGATAATAGCGCCACTTATTGGGCGCGTCGGTGGTTATGCCATAGCGCGTGATCGCGTGCGTCACAACCAGCACGGTACCGCTGTGGGCATTTAAAGTGATCGCAACCGGGGCCGTGGTGGCGCCGGTAGGGCCGGGGATATGTTGGGTACGGGAAAGCGACTCGAGATAATTTTCAACGGCTTCGCGCTCTTCTGGCAAGAGTTTACGGGTCGTCGCGCCCGCGAAAGCCTGAAGATAAGGCAGTCGATAGCGACGTTGCGACCTGAACCTGAAAATCCATCCACCGAGGAATGCGCAGGCCAGCATAGCAGCGAAAACAATCAAAATGGTGCTCATGCTTTCCCCATCTTACTTTTTCTAACAGGTGTAGTCAGTTGCACCCTTCCCGTAATAACGTGTGTGGCTGGCCGTTGCAAGCGGAAATTAACTTGAATAATTTTAAGCGCATACCATCGCGTGTAAGGATAGCAAAACCACCCTAACGGGAATATCAGCAAATTCTTAGTTTTATTTCAACCTATTGACTTTTTGGTTTATTTGGGGATTTGATTTCTGATAAGTTGCAAGAATGTAAATAAGCGGCGAATGACATTGCCCAACGGGGACTAGTGTCGCACAATAACGCAAGTTTCTCTGCAAAGACCGATAATAATGAGCAAATCATTGCAAAAACCCACCATTCTTAACGTCGAGACAGTCGCCACTTCACGACTTTTTAACGTAGAAAGCGTGGATCTGGAATTTAGCAACGGTGTGCGCCGTGTTTACGAACGCATGCGGCCTTCCACGCGCGAAGCCGTGATGATAGTGCCGATTGTCGACGACCACCTGATTCTGATCCGCGAATATGCGGTGGGAACCGAATCCTACGAGCTGGGATTTCCCAAAGGGCTTATCGATCCGGGTGAGAGTATATACGAAGCGGCGAACCGTGAACTAAAAGAAGAAGTGGGTTTTGGTGCAAAAGAGCTTACTTTTCTGAAAAAACTCACGATGGCGCCCTCTTATTTCTCCAGCAAGATGAACATCATTCTTGCCGAGGATCTCTATCCTGAGTCACTACCGGGCGATGAGCCTGAACCGTTGCCGCAGGTTCGTTGGCCACTGAAGCATTTAATGGATTTACTCGAAGATCCGGATTTCACTGAAGCGCGCAACGTGAGCGCACTGTTTTTAATTCGCGAATGGTTGCAAGCGCAGGGCCGACTCTGACGGCACTCACCAAAAAAAATAAAAAGGGCGCCGGAGCGCCCTTTTTATTGTCTGTTTTCAATTCCCTTTGGGGAGGGGGTTGATGATCAGAACAGTTCGTGAGTCTCACCGTTATCAATAATCGTCGTACCCACTTCATGTACGGCCTGCTGGGTAGGCTGCGTACCTTCAATGAAGTACTCCTGACGACTGCTGCCCCCGCTAGCCAGTTGGCCGGTGCTGCGGTCGATATTCACGGTTACCACGCCCGGTGGTGGCGTTAACGGCTCTTCCGGTACACCCTCCAGCGCGGCTTTCATGTAGGCATCCCATGCTGGTTGCGCGCTTTTCGCGCCGCCTTCATAACCCGAAATTTGATCTTTGATGGCCCCGGAAGCGGTCGTTCGTCCCAAATCGCGACGGTGATCGTCAAAACCGATCCACACCGAGGTGACCACGCCCGGCCCATAACCGGAGAACCAGGCATCTTTCGAGCTGTTGGTGGTCCCGGTTTTACCGCCGATATCATTACGCTTGAGGTCGCGGCCTGCACGCCAGCCTGTGCCCTGCCAGCCGGGTTCGCCAAAGACGTTACTGTTCAGCGCGCTCTTGATTAAGAATGACAGCGGAGTGCTGATAACGTGCGGCGCGTACTCTTCGCCGCCGCTTCTCTGCACCAGCGCCTGATTCGCCTGCTCCAGTTGCGGCATTGGCACGGAGGCATTCTGCTGCTCCTGCGACATGGCCACATTCTCCATATCTTTGTTTTCCAGCACGTTCGATTTCGGCGTTTCACCGTAAATCACCGGAATATCACACTCTGCGCACGCCACTTTCGGGCGCGCTTCAAACAGGACGTTGCCCTGATCGTTTTCGATTTTGGTGATGTAATACGGATCAATCAGGAAGCCGCCATTAGCCATCACTGAATATCCCCTTGCTACCTGCATCGGCGTGAATGACGCAGAGCCGAGTGCCAGAGATTCAGTATGGACAATGTTTTGCGCCGGGAAGCCGAAACGTTGCAGATACTCTGCGGCGTAATCGACACCCATGGCGCGCATAGCACGAACCATAACCACGTTCTTCGACTGCCCCAGCCCCTGGCGCAGGCGGATAGGACCGGCATACTCATCCGGCGAGTTTTTGGGTCGCCAGTCTGAGCCTGCGCCTGCGTCCCAACGTGAAATGGGCACATCGTTCAGAATGCTCGCCAGCGTCAGGCCTTTATCCATCGCAGCAGTATAGAGGAACGGCTTGATGTTCGAGCCAACCTGGCGCAATGCCTGAGTGGCACGGTTAAATTTGCTCTGGTTAAAGTCAAAGCCACCCACCAACGCCAGCACGGCACCGTTACGTGGGTTGAGGGAAACCAGCGCGGAGTTAACATCGGGGATCTGACCCAGCCACCACGCATCGTTCACCTTACGTACCCAGATTTGCTGCCCGGCCTGCACCACATCGGTTACTTTACGCGGCGTTGCACCTTGCTGCGTATCGGAACGGTAAGGGCGCGCCCAGCGCATGCCTTCCATACGAAGCGAGACCGAGGTGCCATCTGCCATCATCGCGGTCGCTTCTTGCGGATTCGCGCTGGTGATCACCGCCGGAGCAAGGGGGCCGTAGCTCGGTAGCGTCTTCAGAGAATCGATGATCTTTTTGCTGTCCCATGCGGCTTCACCCACTTTCCACAGCACATTGGATGGACCGCGATAGCCGTGACGCATATCGTAATCCATCACGTTATTGCGCACCGCTTCCTGCGCTGACTGCTGCACTTTACGGGTAATGGTGGTGTAAACGCGGTAGCCGTCTTCATAGGCTTTATCGCCATACTTTGCCACCATATCCTGGCGCACCATCTCAGAGAGATACGGCGCAGAAAAGGCGATTTCTGGCGCATGGTAGTTAGCATCAATGGCTTCACTACGAGCCTGGTCATACTGTTGCTGCGAGATATAGCCTTCGCTCTGCATACGTGCCAGCACAACATTACGGCGCGCTGTTGCACGGTCGAGCGAGTAGAGCGGGTTAAAGGTCGACGGTGCTTTGGGCAGGCCGGCAATAACCGCCATTTCGCTCAACGTCAGCTGATCGACCGACTTGCCGAAGTAGACTTGCGCAGCGGCGCCGACGCCATAAGCACGATACCCGAGATAGATCTTGTTGAGATAAAGCTCAAGAATTTCATCTTTATTGAGTAACTGCTCAATACGGACTGCCAGGAACACCTCTTTAATCTTACGCATCAGCGTGCGTTCCGGGCTTAAGAAGAAGTTACGCGCCAACTGTTGCGTGATGGTGCTCGCCCCTTGTGAAGCATGGCCGGAAAACAGCGCCACGCTGGCGGCGCGGAAAATTCCCACCGGATCGACACCGTGATGCTCGTAAAAACGGCTGTCTTCAGTAGCAATAAACGCTTTCACCATTTCTGGCGGAATCTGATTGAGAGAGAGCGGAATGCGGCGCTTTTCGCCGTACTGCGCGATCAATTCGCCATCAGCACTGTAGACCTGCATCGGGATCTGTAACCGCACGTCCTTGAGCGTAGCGACGTCAGGCAACTGCGGTTCAATATATTTGTACAGCCCGTATATCGAGCCTGCTCCCAGCAGAATGCAACAAACTGCAAGGATGAATAAATACTTTACGAACTTCACTGGAGATTTCCCATTTAGTGGCATTTGGGCAGTTTATAAACAACCGCGCGGTAGTATAAAGGCAAGCCTGATGCATTGATATAGCGTCATCCAGAGAGACGATAAGGAGATCGTAATTTATGACAATTCATTCATGGCAAATTGGGCTTCATATTCAAGAAGATGACATCTTTATTGTTGCCATCGCCGCAGGCCGGCGCGGCCCGGCGTTACGCCGCTGGTGGCATTTTCCTCTGGCCGCCGGTGCGATAGTGCAGGGGCGGATTAAAGCCCCTGACCTTCTACTAAATGTTCTGCGTCCCTGGCGGCAAACACTTCCTCAGCGCCACTGTGTACGTCTGGCATTCCCTACCGGTCAAACGCTGCAAAGAAAGTTGCTACGACCGAATTTCTCCCTGCGCGAACAGGAACTTTCCGGTTGGGTGTCGCATGCGATGGCGCGTGAACTGGAGATGGCGGAAAGCGATCTCTGTTTCGATTTTATCGAAGATGAGACGGCCAGCGCCTATGGGGTGACGGCAGCGCAAACCAGAGATGTGGCAACCCTGTTAGGCATTGCAGAGGCGCTGTCGCTGCACATTTCATTTATTACGCCGGATGCCAGTGCACTGCAAACACTGCTCCCCTGGTTGGTTTCACCCACTCGCTGTCTCGCCTGGCGGGACGAGCGGCAATGGCTATGGGCGATGAAAGAGGGCTGGGGGCGGCGCGTGCGTGAAGAGGCCGATACGGCTGCACACCTGGCGCACTTGCTGGGTCTGGCTGCGGGAGAGCTTATTGAATGTGGTGATGAGCAAGGCTGTTTTGATTGCTGGACGGCAATCCCGCGACGCCAGCCACCCTTACCTGAAGCCGGGGGACGTTATGCCGTAGCCCTCGGTCTGGCGCTCGCCGGGAGGCGCTGATGTCGCAAATGGTCAATTTCTTACCCTGGCGGCAGCGGAGGCGGCAGCGCAGGGTGCGAGGTTGGGCAGCTCTGTTCACTGCGACGGCGCTGTTACTCTTCGTCGTGGGTGCTGGCTGGCGCAGCACCCTGAGCGTTGATCTTCAGGCGCTCACGTTATGGCAGCAATCGGATCACGCTTTACTGGCTGCACTGGTGGCCGCAGAGCAGCCTTTACAGGCTAAATGGCAGCGCTGGCAGGCAGCGCAAGCCCGTTTGCAACGCCAGCAGCAGACTCGGGCATGGCGGCCGATACTCACTGCCCTGGCGGAGAACCTGCCGCAACAGGCCTGGCTCACGCAGCTCCGCTGGCAGCAGAATACGCTGGAACTGATAGGGCTGACGAGTGCAGTGGCCGCACTGAGCGAACTCGAACATGCCTTACAGCAAGTGCAGGGCTTTCAGTTGCTGCCTGCCGGAGCCACGATGCGTGACGCGCAAGGGCGATGGCAGTTTCATTATCAACTGAATAAGGAGCCGCAGCATGCGCCTTAATGCAGATCGCTGGCTGGCTTTATCGCCATTCAGGCAAGTGCTGTGCTGGTTGCTAAGTGTCCTTTTGGGGGGATTACTGCTGTGGTGGTTAATCCTCTTGCCATTGAAAAATGGCCAGGCACAGCGGCTTAGTCAGCAGGCAACGCAGCAGAACCTGTTACGTGAGCAATGGCGCAAACTGCGCGCCATCAGCCCACCAGCGCACAAAGAATCTGACGCCGCATTACGGGTCTTCACCCCGCTGGATTTCCAGGGCGCAGGGCGGCAACTGACCCGCTGGCAACCCACGCAAAACGGGGGTGAGATGATGCTGGAAACGGAATGGCACGCGGTGGCTGGCACATTTCCGCTGATTGCTGAACGTAACATGCTGATTTCGGCCTTCTCACTGCTTGCCGATGAACGTGGCTTACATTTTACGCTGCGGCTGGAGCACGATAATGAGGGTTAAACGTCTGCTATGGGCAAGCAGTTTCTGCCTGCTGCTGACCGGAATGCGCGACCCTTTTCAACCGCCGCCGGATACATGCCAGATAGCAGAGCTTAGTCGCTGGCATTTTCACGGCATGGTGGAGAGCGCCCAACGGGTTGGCATCTTACGTGATACCGCCGGCGGCTGGCATCGCGTCGTTATTGGCGAAACGCTGCCAGTGGGGTGGCGGATTATCGCTATCGATCAACATGAAATGCAGATTGCCACGGGCGAAGGGTGCCACCCGCCGCAGTGGCGATGGAAACGAGAAGGAACGCAAAATGTGGAAAAGGATACTACTCCTCGCGTGTTGTAGTGCGCCGTTAGCGAGTGCCGGGGAAGCCAGTCTTGTCACGCTGACGGTGGATGGCGCACCTGTCGCGCAGGTCTTACAGGCGCTGGCTTCGCTGGAAAAACAGAACCTGGTGATCCCGGCGGAAGTGGCAGGCTCACTGTCGCTGAGCCTGGTGGATGTGCCCTGGAAACAGGCGCTGCAAACGGTGGCGACCAGCGCCGGACTGACTCTGAGCCAGCAAGGCAATATCTGGCTGGTGCATACGTCCAGCTGGCGACAGCAGCAACAGGCGGAACAAGAGGCCGCGGTGGCAAAACGCAAACAGAATGCCCCGGTTCTTACTCGCGCGATGGTGCTGCGTTATGCCGATGCGGGTGAACTGGCGAAGGCCGGAGAGAAGCTGCTCAGCCCGCAAGGCTCAATGACAGCGGATGAGCGCCTTAACCGCTTACTGGTTCGTGATAATAAAGAAGGGCTGGCGGCGATAGAAAAGTGGGTAGCGCAGATGGATTTACCCATTGAACAAGTAGAACTGGCGGCGCATATCGTCACGATCAACGAAAAAAGCCTGCGTGAGCTGGGGGTTAAATGGGGACTGGCGCAATCTGATGTGGCATCGCGCGGGCAACTTAGCGTGCTGTCGGCACAAATGCCAGCCGCCGCGGCGAGTACCCGCATCGGCTTTAATATTGGCAGCATCAATGCGCGTCTGCTGGAGCTTGAACTCTCCGCACTGGAACAAAAGCAGCAGTTGGAGATCATTGCCAGCCCCCGTTTACTGGCATCACACCGCCAACCAGCCAGTATCAAACAAGGCAGTGAGATCCCGTATCAGGTTTCCAGCGGGGAAAACGGCGTAACCACGGTGGAATTTAAGGAAGCGGTGCTGGGCATGGAGGTCACACCCGTCGTGCTTCCTGACAAACGAGTGCGTTTGAAGTTACGAATTAGCCAGAATATGCCGGGCCAGGTTTTACAGCAGGCCGGCGGGGAGACACTCGCGATTGATAAACAGGAAATCGAGACACAAGTCGAAGTTAAAAGCGGCGACACGCTGGCATTGGGTGGCATCTTCTCGCAAAAAAGGAGCAACAGCGGCGATCGCGTGCCAGGCTTTGGTGCACTTCCTGGCGTCGGGCGATTGTTTCGCCACGATACGAAAGATAATGAACGGCGCGAGCTGGTGGTGTTTATCACCCCGAGACTGGCATCGGTACATTAATCCCGCCGTAACACCTCTTTTTCTACGGAACTTGGTTCAGGTGTTTGACGTGAGAGATGATTTAGCTTACAAGGAGTACCGATTTGAGCGTCAGTAGTCTCCGTCGAGCCTGAATGGCTATCCGCGTCCGACTGGTAATTTAATGTGTTGCCAAACAAGCCGGAGTACTGAGATAATTTTCGATCTGACTCTCGCACTATCGCATATGAGGTTTCAGTTCATGTCCTGCTACGCTGGGTGTCTGCGAAGCGGGTTTATCATCAACGAATAGTCTTAGTAGTACCGAAAAAATGGCAGAGAAACGCAATATCTTTCTGGTTGGGCCTATGGGTGCCGGCAAAAGCACTATTGGGCGTCAGTTAGCTCAACAACTCAATATGGAATTTTACGATTCTGATCAAGAGATTGAGAAACGAACCGGAGCTGATGTGGGCTGGGTCTTCGATGTTGAAGGTGAAGAAGGTTTCCGCGATCGCGAAGAAAAAATCATCAACGAGCTGACGGAAAAACAGGGCATCGTACTGGCCACCGGCGGCGGTTCTGTAAAATCTCGCGAAACCCGTAATCGTCTCTCCGCCCGTGGAGTAGTGGTTTATCTGGAAACCACTATCGAAAAACAATTGGCTCGCACTCAACGTGACAAAAAACGCCCGCTTCTGCAAGTGGACGCGCCGCCGCGCGAGGTGTTGGAAGCACTGGCGAATGAACGTAATCCGCTGTACGAAGAGATTGCGGACGTCACCATTCGTACCGACGACCAGAGCGCTAAAGTGGTCGCAAACCAGATTATTCATATGCTGGAAAGCAACTAATTCTGGCTTAATTACAGGCCTGCGGGTTTAAGCAACTAAGGTGGATGTCGCGTCATGGAGAGGATTACCGTCACTCTCGGGGAACGTAGTTACCCCATCACCATCGCGGCTGGTTTGTTCAACGATCCAGCTTCTTTCGCGCCACTGAAGACTGGGGATCAGGTTATGCTGGTCACCAACGAGACTTTGGCTCCACTCTATCTGGATAAAGTCCGCCGGGTACTGGAGCAGTCAGGTGTGAACGTTGACAGTGTTATTCTGCCGGATGGTGAGCAGTATAAAAGTCTGGCAGTCATGGACACGGTATTCACTGCCTTGTTGCAAAAACCTCATGGGCGCGACACAACGCTAGTCGCGCTTGGCGGCGGTGTGATCGGTGATTTAACCGGTTTCGCGGCAGCCAGCTACCAGCGCGGCGTGCGCTTTATTCAAGTGCCGACCACGCTCCTTTCTCAGGTTGATTCCTCCGTTGGCGGTAAAACGGCGGTAAACCACCCTCTTGGCAAAAACATGATCGGCGCGTTCTACCAGCCTGCATCCGTGGTGGTCGATCTTGATTGTCTGGAAACCCTGCCTGCCCGCGAGTTGTCATCGGGTCTTGCTGAAGTGATCAAATACGGCATTATTCTTGACGGCGAGTTCTTTACCTGGCTTGAGCAGAATATGGATGCGCTACTGCGTCTTGATGGCCCGGCAATGGCGTACTGTATCCGCCGCTGCTGTGAGCTAAAAGCCGACGTTGTCGCTGCCGATGAGCGTGAAACGGGCTTACGTGCTTTACTCAATCTTGGACATACCTTCGGCCACGCCATTGAAGCGGAAATGGGCTACGGTAACTGGCTGCATGGCGAAGCTGTTGCGGCTGGCATGGTGATGGCGGCGCGTGCGTCTGAACGCCTTGGTCAGTTCAGTAAAGCCGAAACGCAGCGGATTATTGCGTTGCTTGAACGGGCGGGCTTGCCGGTGCAGGGGCCGCGCGAAATGTCTGCACAGGCCTATTTACCGCATATGATGCGCGATAAAAAAGTGCTGGCGGGGGAGATGCGTTTAGTGCTTCCGTTGGCGATAGGGAAGAGTGAAGTGCGCGGCGGAGTGTCGCACGATGTAGTACTCGGCGCTATTGCTGATTGCCAGCAAGCGTAACTATTAGAAAGGTCTGGTCACGATAGAAAGTGACGTTTAATTTCGGGCGCTGTGCAGGTGGTGGCATACGCCTTTGAGTGGGGTGTTAAATGGATGAATTCAAACCAGAAGACGAGCTGAAACCCGATCCCAGCGATCGTCGTACTGGTCGTTCTCGTCAATCTTCCGAGCGTGTCGACGAACCGCAAATCAACTTCGATGAGGTTGATGTAGACGCCGACGATCGCCGTCCATCGCGTACCCGCCGGGCACGCGATGAGCGCGAAGAAGAACGTTATGAAGAGGATGAAGACGCTCTGGACGAGGAGCGTGAGGAACGTCGTCCGCGTAAGCGTAAAAAAGCCGCAGTTGCGAAGCCTGCGTCCCGCCAGTACATGATGATGGGTATTGGTATTGTGGTGCTGTTGCTGCTGATTGTCGGCATCGGTTCTGCGCTGAAATCTCCCGCGCCTTCCACGGCCAACGAACAACAAGCGCCGACAGAGAAAAATATTGATCTGTCGGGCAATAACGGCAATGCGGGCGCGACCAGCACCGCAGCCGATCAGGCGAATGGCGCTCAGCCAGCGCCGGGTAACACAGCGGAGCAACAGACTGCGGGCAATGCACAGCAGGATGTTTCTCTGCCACCGATTTCCTCAACCCCTTCTCAGGGGCAGGCACCTGTCGCACCGGAAGGTCAGCAGCGAGTCGAGGTTCAGGGCGACCTGAATAATGCGCTGTCACAGCCGCAAAATCAGACTCAGCTTGACAGTGCGGTCACGTCTACGCTGCCTACGGAACCGGCAACCGTCGCGCCAGTGCGTAACGGTAATGGTGCCGTTGCGCGTCAGCAGGCTGCGCCAGCAGAAGCTCATACCGCCACTTCGCGTCCTGAGCGTAAGCAAATGGTTATTGAACCGAAACCGGTAACGAAAGCACTGGTGGCAAAAGCGGAGTCGAAACCTGTTGCTCAGCCGCCGAAGCACACCGAGACCGCCACTGCGCCGGTCAAAGCACCCGCGGCGACGCCAGTGCAGCCTAAAGCAACCGCAACCACGACTGCGCCAGCGGTTACCGCTCCTGCGGCCACAGCCACGCCTGCTGCGAGCGGTGCCACATCAACCGGTAACGTAGGCGCACTGAAATCAGCACCAGGTAGTCATTACACATTGCAGCTCAGTAGCTCGTCGAATTACAGCAACCTGAACGCGTGGGCGAAGAAAGAAAGTCTGAAAAACTACGTTGTTTATCAGACCACCCGTAACGGTCAGCCGTGGTATGTGCTGGTGAGCGGCGTGTATGCGTCAAAAGATGATGCTAAACGTGCTGTTGCAGCCTTGCCAGCCGATGTGCAGGCTAAAAACCCATGGGCGAAGCCGCTGCATCAGGTTCAGGCCGATCTTAAGTAATGTCTAAAGCGCAGGATGCTGTCGGAGCTTTCTCCACAGCCGGAGAGAGTGTAAGCAACCAGTCAGCATGAAAAAGAATCGCGCTTTTTTAAAATGGGCAGGGGGGAAGTACCCCCTGCTCGACGATATCGAAAAGCACCTGCCGCAGGGGGAATGCCTTATCGAGCCGTTCGTCGGCGCGGGTTCGGTGTTCCTTAATACGTCGTATTCACGCTATATCCTTGCGGATATCAACAGTGACCTGATTAGTCTCTATAACATTGTTAAAGACCGTGCTGATGAGTATGTGCATCATGCGCGCGATCTGTTTACGCCTGAGACTAACCAATCCGTTATTTATTACCAATTTCGCGATGAATTTAACGCGTGCCAGGAGCCGTTCCGGCGGGCGCTGTTGTTTTTGTATCTCAACCGTCATGGCTATAATGGCCTGTGTCGCTATAACCTGCGCGGCGAGTTTAATGTGCCGTTCGGTCGTTATAAAAAACCCTATTTTCCGGAAGCCGAGTTGTATCACTTCGCGGAAAAAGCGCAGAATGCCTTTTTTTACTGCGAGTCTTACGCCGACAGCATGGCGCGTGCGGACGAGAATTCCGTCGTTTACTGCGATCCTCCTTACGCGCCGCTTTCCGCGACCGCGAACTTTACGGCGTATCACACAAACAGTTTTAATCTGGAGCAGCAGGCACATCTGGCCGCGATTGCTGAAAACCTGGTGCTGAACCAAATCCCGGTGTTGATTTCAAACCACGATACGGCGTTAACGCGCGAGTGGTATCGTCAGGCCAAATTGCATGTGGTGAAAGTGCGGCGCAGCATCAGTAGTAATGGCGGCACACGTAGAAAGGTGGATGAATTGCTGGCGCTTTACCGCCCGGCAACCCGGTAACCTGCTTTCACCGCGCCGCCAGCCTGCTGACTTATCATTTTTCAAGGAGATGCGGATGAAACAGTATTTGATTGCCCCTTCGATCCTGTCGGCTGACTTTGCTCGTCTGGGTGAAGACACGGCTAAAGCGCTTGCTGCCGGTGCCGATGTCGTGCATTTCGACGTGATGGATAACCATTACGTGCCGAACCTGACCATCGGACCGATGGTGCTGAAAGCGCTGCGAAACTACGGCATAACCGCCCCTATCGATGTGCATCTGATGGTGAAACCGGTTGACCGCCTGGTGCCGGACTTCGCCGCGGCGGGTGCCAGCATCATTACTTTTCATCCTGAAGCGTCTGAACACGTCGACCGTACTCTGCAACTGATCAAAGAGAATGGCTGTAAAGCGGGGCTGGTGTTTAACCCGGCTACGCCGCTGAGCTACCTCGACTATGTGATGGATAAGCTGGATGTGATCCTGCTGATGTCGGTGAACCCTGGCTTCGGCGGCCAGTCTTTTATTCCCCATACGCTGGACAAGCTGCGCGAAGTTCGTCGTCGCATTGACGCGTCTGGTTTCGATATTCGCCTGGAAGTCGACGGTGGGGTGAAGGTAAACAATATCGGCGAAATCGCTGCCGCTGGCGCAGATATGTTCGTTGCGGGATCGGCGATTTTCGACCAGCCGGATTACAAAAAAGTGATTGATGAAATGCGTCTTGAACTGGCGAAGGTAAGTCATGGATAAAATGCAGTTAGTTCGCGGCGTTGCTTTTGATCTTGATGGCACGCTGGTGGACAGCGCGCCAGGTCTTACGGCGGCGGTCGATAGCGCACTGTATGCGCTGGAGTTGCCGCAGGCTGGCGAAGCGCGCGTAGTGACGTGGATTGGTAACGGTGCCGATGTGCTGATGGAGCGCGCCCTAAATTGGTCACGTCAGGAGCGTGCGATCCAGCGTGCTGCGCAGGGCAAGCCCGACGTTGATCAAAGCGATATTCCGCAAGAAGAGCAGGTGCGCATGCTGCGTAAGTTGTTCAATCGTTACTACGAAGAAACCGTGGAAGAGGGTAGCTTTCTGTTCCCTGATGTCGCTGAAACGTTGTCAGCGCTGCATGCCAAAGGCCTGCCGCTGGCGCTGGTAACCAATAAACCCACACCGTTTGTTGCCCCGTTGCTGGAAGCGTTGGGCATTGCGCAGTACTTTACTTTCGTGGTGGGTGGTGATGATGTGGTGAACAAAAAGCCGCATCCGGAACCGTTGCTTCTGGTGTGCAAAAAGCTCAATATTCAACCTCATGAGTTACTCTTCGTCGGGGATTCACGTAACGATATCCAGGCTGCGAAGGCCGCGGGGAGTGTCTCGGTTGGACTGACGTACGGTTACAACTATGGCGAAGCCATTGCTCTCAGTGAGCCCGACTACGTATATGAACATTTTAAAGCGTTACTGCCCGCGCTCGGGCTCCCGCACAGTGAAAATCAGGAAATAAAAAATGACTAAGCCCATCGTCTTTAGTGGCGCACAGCCCTCAGGTGAATTAACCATTGGCAACTATATGGGTGCGCTGCGTCAGTGGGTGAACATGCAGGATGACTATCACTGTATCTACTGCATCGTTGACCAGCATGCCATCACCGTTCGTCAGGATCCGCAGGCGCTGCGTAAAGCGACGCTGGATACGCTGGCGTTGTATCTGGCCTGCGGCATCGATCCGCAAAAGAGCACCATTTTTGTTCAGTCTCACGTGCCTGAGCACGCGCAGCTAGGCTGGGCGCTGAACTGCTACACCTATTTCGGCGAACTGAGCCGTATGACTCAGTTCAAAGATAAATCTGCACGCTATGCAGAAAACATTAACGCCGGTCTGTTTGACTACCCGGTGCTGATGGCCGCCGACATCCTGCTTTATCAGACCAACCAGGTGCCAGTAGGCGAAGATCAGAAACAACATCTGGAGCTGAGCCGTGATATCGCGCAGCGTTTTAACGCGATTTATGGCGAGATCTTCAAGGTACCAGAGCCGTTCATTCCGAAATCTGGCGCGCGCGTCATGTCGCTGCTGGAGCCGACCAAAAAGATGTCCAAGTCGGACGATAACCGCAACAACGTTATTGGCCTGCTCGAAGATCCGAAAGCGGTAGTGAAGAAAATCAAACGCGCGGTGACCGACTCCGATGAGCCGCCAGTTGTCCGTTACGACATTGCCACCAAAGCAGGCGTTTCTAACCTGTTGGATATTCTGTCTGCAGTAACAGGAAAGAACATCGCAGAACTGGAGCAGCACTTCGAAGGCAAAATGTACGGTCATCTGAAAGGTGAAGTCGCGGAAGCGGTGTCAGGCATGCTGTCCGAACTGCAAGAGCGCTATCACCGTTATCGTAACGATGAAGCCTTCCTGCAGCAGGTGATGAAAGAAGGGGCGGCGAAAGCCAGCGCCCGCGCTTCTGAAACGCTGAGCAAAGTCTACGAAGCGATTGGCTTTGTGGCCAAACCGTAATTAGGGGCGCAATAAAAAAGGGCAGGTTCAACCTGCCCTTTTTTCTGTCTTTAAAACCACTTCAGTTTATCGCGCAGTGCAACCACACGGCCCACGATAATCAATGCCGGGCTTTCTACCTGCTGTGCCAGGTCACCAAGCTGCGACAATGTCCCGCTGACTACGCGTTGTTGCACCGACGTACCGTTCTCGACCAGGGCCACGGGCATATCGGCCTGCATGCCGTGAGCAATCAACTGGGTCTGAATGGCTGAGGCCTGATTCAGGCCCATATAAAACACCAGGGTCTGTTTTTCTGCCGCCAGGTTTGCCCAGTCCAGTTCGCCGCCGGTTTTCAGGTGCCCGGTGACCAGCCTGACGCTTTGCGCATAGTCGCGGTGCGTCAGCGGAATGCCGGAATAGGCTGAACACCCAGAGGCTGCGGTAATTCCGGGCACCACAGAGAAAGGCACGCCCGCATGGCACAACGTTTCCAGCTCTTCGCCACCGCGCCCGAAAATAAACGGATCGCCACCTTTCAGGCGCACAACGCGTTTACCACTTTGCGCCTCGCGCAGCAGGATCTGGTTGATCTCCTCCTGCGGTACGCAGTGATAGCCGGCGCGCTTGCCCACAAATACGCGATCGGCGTCGCGGCGCACCAGATTCATAATGTCATCGGAAACCAGCCGGTCGTAAACCACCACATCTGCCTGCTGGATTTGCTGCAGCCCTTTTAATGTCAGTAGCCCGGCATCGCCCGGCCCGGCACCCACCAGTACCACTTCACCACGGTTATCCAGCGGTTCGGCCAGCAACTGCTCAGTGATGTGTTCGACGGCAGGCTGGTCCTGATTCGCCAGCGACTGCGCCAGCCGGTCGTTCACGAACAATTTTTCCCAGAAGCGACGGCGTTCGCTCATGGTGGAAAAGTGCTTCTTCACCCTGCCGCGCAACTGACCGGCAAACCGCGCGACATGGCCAAGGTGTTGCGGGAGCAGCGACTCGAGTTTTTCGCGCAGTAACCGTGCCAGTACAGGAGAGGTTCCACCTGAAGAGACCGCCACCATCAGCGGCGAACGGTCAATAATGGAAGGCATGATAAAACTGGCCTGGGTTGGCGCATCGACCACGTTACAAAATATACGGCGAGCTTCTGCCGCATCGCTGACGCGCTGATTGACCGTGTCATTATCGGTAGCGGCAATCGCCAGCCAGCATGTATCCAGTAATGATTCGTTAAATTCGCCTTCCACCAGCGTCAGCATGCCTTCTTCTGCCCAGACGGAGAATTGCGGCACAAAAGTGAGGGCATTGACGGTAAGTCGTGCACCCGCGTCCATTAACAGTCGGGCTTTACGTTCTGCGACATCTCCACCGCCCACCAACAGGCAGTTACGATCGCGCAACTGGCAAAATATTGGCAAATGATCCACGACATTACCTCAGTATTTTAGTTATTCGCTGCTGCCTGGTTTTTCACGGCGTTGACTGCGTCAGGACGCTCTGATTTCGGGGTAGCATACCAGTAACCCAAACCCATAAATACGGCACCAGATAAAGTATTGCCCAGCGTTACCCACAGCAGGTTATGACCAATACCACTTAAGGTATAGGTGTCGCTATGATGACCAAACCAGGAAAGGGCGAAGAGGGTCATATTAGCAATAGAGTGCTCGTAACCGGACGCAATGAAAGCCAGCAGACACCACCAGATTGCGAGAAATTTTGCGGCGCCTTCGGTACGGATCGCCATCCAGATTGCCAGGCAAACCAGCCAGTTACACAGCGCGCCTTTAAAGAATAAAACGCTGGCCGGGGCGCTGGTTTTTGCCAGCGCAACAGTATGCACAAGGCTGTTATCCACGGGTAACAGGCTACCGCCGCCCCAGTAATAGAGCAGGGCGACGAACACGGAGCCGAGCAGGTTGCCAAGCCAGGTTTGCGGCAGGATCGTCCACATTTGACCGTGGCTGATGGTCCCCGCTTTAACGCCTAACGTCAGAAACATCGTATGCCCGGTAAATAACTCCGAACCCGCAATAATCACCAGCGTTAAAGCGATACCAAATGTCGCCCCCATCACCAGTGGACGCACGGCGGGATCGAGCAGGTTACCCAGCGTGAAAATCAAAATAATACCCAGTCCCACATAAGCCCCTGCCATTGCGGAACTGACCCAAAAACCCAAAGGATTTTGCGAGGAGAGCCGGGCAATACGCGCAGCATTCGCCGCGCACTTATTAATCGTGTCGGTAAACATGATGTTGATTATCCAAAGTTAAGAGGAAAAGTTTAAAAATCAAAAAGAAAGGCGGGAACATTGCGCCCCCGCCGGGGTATTACGCTTTAATCTGCACCACGCCGTCTTTTACTCGCGCGTCGAAATGCGCTACGGAACGGCTTTCATCTTCCATACACAGCCCGTCACGCAGGCGGAAGCGCTGTTTTTTTAGCGGGCTGGCGACCCATAACTCACCCTGGTGCTCGGCGATAATCCCGCGTGACAACACGCTGGCCTGGAAGAACGGGTCGATATTGCTGATGGCATACACCTGGTCATCATGACGAGGGCGGAAAATGGCCACTTGCTGGTCGTTCAACAGCGCGCAAACGCCGGTTGCGGGCAGAATGTCGTCGATTTTGCAGATAGTGTTCCACTGGCTCATGCGTTTTCCTCCACCATGGTTACCGGGATGCGCTCATACGGGGTTGCCGGGCGATGCTGCGCACGTTCTGGCACAACCTGCACGTTCGGGTCGCGACGATCGCTGTTGATAAAATGTTTGAAGCGGGTCTGCGCAGCAGGGGTATTTACGGTTTCTGTCCATTCGCAAATCACCGCTTCGCGCAGGCGGGTCATCTCTTCTTCCAACTGTGCGTCGAAGCCCAGTTTATCGTCGATGATCACGCTCTTCAGGTAGTCGATACCGCCTTCCATGGCATCCAGCCAGGATGCAGTACGGGTCAGTTTGTCGGCAGTACGGATATAGAACATCATAAAGCGGTCGAGATAATGCAACAGCGTTTCGCGATCGAGATCCGCCGCCAGCAGATCCGCATGACGCGGTTTCATCCCGCCGTTACCGCAGACATACAGGTTCCAGCCTTTTTCGGTAGCGATAATGCCCACGTCTTTCCCCTGAGCTTCCGCACATTCGCGGGTACAGCCAGAAACACCGAACTTCATTTTGTGCGGTGTACGGATGCCTTTGTAGCGGTTTTCCAGTTCAACGCCGAAACCAACGCTATCGCCTACGCCGTAACGGCACCAGGTTGAGCCAACACAGGTTTTCGCCATACGCAGCGCTTTCGCGTAAGCGTGGCCGGTTTCAAAGCCTGCCTCGATCAACTGACGCCAGATTTCCGGCAGGTCATCTTTCTGTGCGCCAAACAGGCCAATGCGTTGGGAACCGGTAATTTTGGTGTAGAGATTAAATTCACGGGCGATACGGCCTACTTCCATCAGACCTTCCGGGGTGATTTCACCCCCTGCGGAACGTGGGATCACAGAGTAGGTGCCGTCTTTCTGGATGTTGGCGAGGAAGTTATCGTTAGTGTCCTGCAACGGCGTGTTCTGCGGTTTCAGGATGTATTCGTTCCAGCATGACGCCAGCAGCGAACCGACGGTCGGTTTACAGACTTCGCAGCCATAGCCTTTGCCGTATTTCGCCAGCAATTCATCAAACGTTTTGATGCCTTCCACGCGGATCAGGTGGTACAGCTCCTGTCGGGAATAGGCAAAGTGCTCACACAGGTTATTGGTGATTTCGATGCCCTGTTTTGCCAGTTCGGCGTTCAGCACTTGAGTGACCAGAGGAATGCAGCCGCCGCAGCCGGTACCGGCTTTGGTTTCTGCTTTCAGCGCCGCAACGGTATGGCAGCCTTTATTGATTGCGGCAATCAGGTCCCCTTTGGTCACGTCAAAACAGGAGCAAATTTGCGCGCTGTCGGGCAGCTTATCGACGCCGATAGAGGGTTTACCGCCAGCGGCATGGGCCGGCAGGATCAGCGCATCCGGGTTTTCCGGCAATTCAATCGCGTTCAACACCAGTTGCAGCAGGTTGCCGAAATCGCTGGTATCGCCCACCAGTACTGCGCCCAGTAGAGTTTTATTGTCCGGGCTGACAATCAGGCGTTTGTAGACTTCTTTGCTTTCGTCGAGGTAAACATAGCTGCGTGCGCCAGGGGTGCGACCGTGAGCATCGCCGATACCGCCCACATCAACGCCCAGCAGTTTCAGTTTGGCGCTGAGATCCGCGCCTTCAAACGCATTCCGGGTGCCCAGGATATGGTCAACAGCAACTTGCGCCATTTTATAACCAGGCGCCACCAGACCGTACACGCGGTTGTTCCAGCTCGCACATTCACCAATGGCGTAAATATCCGGATCGGAAGTCTGGCAGTTATCGTTAATCACGATACCGCCGCGCTGACCCACGGTCAGTCCGCACTGGGTGGCGAGTTTATCACGTGGGCGGATACCGGTAGAGAAGACGATAAAGTCTACTTCCAGCGCGCTACCGTCCGCAAAACGCATGGTTTTACGCGCTTCGGTACCTTCCTGGACGATCTCTTTGGTGTTTTTGCTGGTGTGGACGCGTACGCCCATACTTTCGATTTTGCGTTTGAGCTGCTCGCCGCCCATTTGGTCGAGTTGCTCTGCCATCAGCATTGGCGCGAATTCAATAACGTGGGTTTCAACACCTAAGTTTTTCAGCGCCCCTGCGGCTTCCAAACCGAGCAGGCCACCACCGACAACTGCACCGCGGCGGCTACGACGGGCGCAGGATTCAATGGCGTTCAAATCTTCAATGGTGCGATAAACAAAACAGTCCTGGGTTTCAGACCCTTTGATCGGCGGGATCCACGGGTAGGAACCGGTCGCCATGATCAGTTTGTCATACCAGACGGTGCGCCCGGCGCTGGAGTGGATCACTTTTTCCTGACGGTTAATAGTGATCGCACGTTCGCCAACCAGCACTTTGACGCCATGTTTCTCGTAAAAACCTTCGCGGACCAGTGACAGCTCTTCGGCTGTATGATGAGAGAAGTAAGAAGAAAGATGCACGCGGTCGTAGGCTTTACGCGGCTCTTCACAAAAAACGGTGATATCGAATTCGGAGGCGTCGGCTTTATCGAGGAGGTCCTCAATGAAGCGGTGACCGACCATGCCGTTACCGATGATAGCGAGTTTGACTTTGCTCATTTTTGCCTCGATTTCTTTTCTATTACTGCCTACCTTAACGATTCAGCCTCGGGGCTTATTGATGTGCATCAAATACACCTTCACATACCACTTAATGAGTAGATGACTGATTTTTATTGGTTTTTCTAAGTTGTAGAAATAACAGGCTTTTCTGGATTGCAGAATTTGTGTACAAAAAGAGAGGGTTTTTTGCCTCGGTGTCTGATCCGAAATTTCAGACGAAAACGGAAGGAGTAGCGCTATGTCTTCAGCACCGATTTGGTTCGTCCAGAACGTGCATTTACCGGATCGCGAAGGGTTGTGGCAAATCGCAATTGAGAACGGGCGCTTTGGCGACATCACGCCCATGGAATCGACACACACCGACAGTCACGAGGTGCTGAATGCGCGTGGGGGGCTGGCATTACCGCCATTTATTGAGCCACATATTCATCTCGACACCACGCAAACTGCAGGCGAGCCGAACTGGAACCAGTCGGGAACCTTATTTGAAGGCATTGAACGCTGGGCTGAGCGCAAGGCGCTGCTCACGCATGAAGATGTGAAAGCCCGCGCCTGGCAAACATTGAAGTGGCAAATGGCCAACGGCGTACAGTATGTACGCACACACGTTGATGTTTCTGATCCGTCGTTAACGGCCCTGAAAGCGATGATTGAAGTGAAAGCTGAAGTGGCGCCGTGGATAGATGTGCAAATCGTTGCGTTTCCCCAGGAAGGGATCCTCTCTTATCCGAATGGGGCCGCATTGCTGGAAGAGGCGTTGCGTCTGGGGGCCGATGTGGTCGGTGCGATCCCACACTTTGAATTTACGCGTGAATATGGCGTTGAATCGCTGCATATCGCCTTTGGCCTGGCGCAAAAATATGGGCGTCCACTGGATATCCATTGTGATGAAATCGACGATGAGCAGTCGCGCTTTGTGGAAACGGTTGCCGCACTGGCGTTAAAAATGGGCATGGGTTCACAGGTTACTGCCAGCCATACCACCGCCATGCACTCCTATAACGGCGCGTATACGTCACGCCTGTTCCGCTTGTTAAAGCTCTCTGGCATTAACTTTGTGGCGAACCCGCTGGTCAATATCCATCTGCAAGGCCGTTTTGATGATTACCCGAAACGCCGGGGGATCACACGGGTGAAAGAGTTACTGGCCGCAGGTATTAATGTTTGTTTTGGCCATGATGATGTGTTTGACCCCTGGTATCCGCTGGGCACTGGCAACATGTTGCAGGTGCTGCATATGGGGTTACATGTTTGTCAGTTAATGGGGTATCAGCAAATTGAGCATGGGTTGCATTTAATCACTCATAACAGCGCCAGAACCTTTGGCCTGACGGATTATGGGATTGCTTCCGGCAACCCGGCGAATATGATCATTTTGCCTGTTGAGAGTGGCTTTGATGCCGTGCGTTGCCAGGCGCCGGTACGCTGGTCGATTCGTCAGGGGCGGATCATTGCAACAACGCAGCCTGCGCAGTCCTGGATCCAGACCGATAGCGGTGGAGAAACGGTTATTTTCAGCCGCCATAACGCACAATCTTGACGGCGTGCCAGGCCGCGCATCCTTGGCGGGAACCGGCCTGGCGTTACATATGTTTCCAAATACGTAAAATTAAGTAAAAGGCTGGCCTGCTGGCTGACTGCTCTTTAGAATCAAGCCACTCGCTTTCTTTACTGCTTCGTTAAGGAAACCTAATGGTTAAATCGACTCTGGCGGCTGTTGCGGCTGTTTTTGCCCTTTCTGGTCTCTCCTCTGCTGCATTTGCGGCTAAAGGCGACCCTCACGTTCTGCTCACCACCTCTGCGGGTAATATCGAACTGGAGCTGAACAACCAGAAAGCCCCTGTGTCGGTGAAAAACTTCCTGGATTATGTGAATAACGGTTTCTACAACAACACCACGTTCCACCGCGTGATACCGGGCTTTATGATCCAGGGTGGCGGTTTTAACGAGCAGATGCAGCAAAAGCAGCCGAATCCGCCCATTAAAAACGAAGCCGACAACGGCCTGCGTAATACGCGCGGCACCATCTCTATGGCGCGTACCGCTGATAAAGACAGCGCGACCAGCCAGTTCTTTATTAACGTTGCGGATAACGCCTTCCTCGATCATGGACAGCGTGATTTTGGCTATGCGGTATTCGGTAAAGTTGTGAAAGGCATGGATGTGGCCGACAAAATTTCTCAGGTGCAGACACATGATGTCGGCCCGTACCAGAATGTCCCGTCAAAACCGGTAGTTATCCTCTCTGCCAAAGTATTACCGTAAGTCTCCTCAACACGGGCTACCCGGCCCGTGTTTCAGTTCCCTCCCTGCGTAACGCAAAATTGCTGCTTATACTTGTGGCAAACAGGGGGCGCCATGACGAAAAAACTCACCGACAAGCAAAAATCCCGTCTCTGGGAACAGCAACGCAATATCAATTTCCAGGCCAGCAGGCGGCTGGAAGGCGTGGATTCGGAATTGATCACACTGACTGCTGAAGAGGCCAGCGCGCGGCTTGAAGAGCTCAGGAGGCACTATGAGTGAAAAATTTGGCGACGGGCGCGACCCTTATCTCTACCCCGGACTGGATGTAATGCGCAATTTGTTGAGCATCCGCCAGACGCAACGACTGGAGCAGGCGGCGTATCAACTGACGGCGTTGCGCGCAGCGACGCTGGAACTGGGCCCCCTGGCGCGTGGTCTGCCACATCTTTGTGCGATCCATCATCATCTTTATCAGGATGTGTTCGACTGGGCCGGGCGTTTTCGGGAAGTGGATATCTACCAGGGCGACACGCGTTTCTGCCATTTCGAATATATCGAAAAAGAGGGCAACGCGTTGATGCAGCAACTGGAAGATGAAGAGTGGCTGTGCGGCCTGGAGAAAACCGAATTTGTGGCGCGACTGGCGCACTACTACTGTGAAATTAACGTGCTGCACCCATTCCGTCTTGGGAACGGCATTGCCCAGCGGATTTTCTTCGAACAACTGGCGCTGCATGCGGGGTTTTCCCTCGACTGGCGGGGGATCAAACCTGAGCGCTGGAGTGCAGCTAACCAGAGCGGAGCGATGGGCGATTTAGAGCCTCTGTACGCGATCTTCAGCAAAGTGGTAAGCGAAGCCAGCGAAAGCGGGTAAACTAGCGCGGTTTGCTATCCCAGAGGCCGCCATGATCCTGCTTATCGACAATTACGACTCTTTTACCTGGAACCTGTATCAATATTTTTGTGAACTGGGTGCGCATGTAGAAGTAAAACGTAATGATGACATAGAGCTGGCGGATGTCGCCCGCCTTGCACCAGCCAAAATTGTTATCTCCCCCGGCCCTTGTACGCCTGATGAATCCGGGGTTTCGCTAGAAGTGATTCGTCACTACAGCGGCACATTACCGATCCTTGGTGTCTGCCTTGGCCACCAGGCCATTGCGCAAGTTTTTGGCGCAACCATTGTGCGCGCCGCGAAAGTAATGCATGGCAAGACCTCACCGGTAACCCACCATGGCACCGGTGTGTTTGCCGGGCTTAATAATCCCTTAACCGTTACGCGTTATCACTCATTAGTGATCGATCCGCCAACCTTGCCCGATGAATTCGAGGTAACGGCCTGGAGCGAAAGCGGTGAAATTATGGGGATCCGTCATCGGTATTGGGATCTGGAAGGCGTGCAGTTTCACCCGGAGAGCATCCTTAGCGAGCAGGGCCATCAGTTACTGAAAAACTTCCTCTTACGCTGATTTCTGGTTGCCATGCAGTGATTTTTTATGCATATTTCGTGATTATATTTTCACAATCATTGCAACACTAAACTGGATGGGCAAGCCATGGCAACTCAGCAAGACGCGGTAACACGTGCAAACTTCGATGACGATATTCTGCCAATTTACGCACCGGCCGAGTTTATCCCGGTCAAGGGAAAAGGCAGCCGCGTGTGGGATCAGCAGGGTAAAGAGTACGTTGATTTTGCAGCGGGAATTGCGGTGACGGCTCTGGGACATTGCCATCCGGCGCTGGTCGAGACGCTAAAAACTCAGGGTGAAACACTGTGGCACACCAGTAACGTCTTTACCAACGAGCCTGCGCTGCGCCTGGCGCGCAAGTTGATTAATGCCACCTTTGCCGAGCGCGTGGTGTTTATGAACTCCGGAACGGAAGCTAACGAGACAGCATTCAAGCTGGCGCGTTTTTATGCATCGACGCGCCACAGTCCTTATAAGACCAAAATCATTGCTTTCCATAATGCTTTCCACGGGCGATCACTGTTTACCGTAAGCGTCGGCGGCCAGCCGAAGTATTCCGATGGTTTTGGCCCGAAACCGGCAGATATCATCCACGTCCCGTTTAACGATCTGCACGCGGTAAAAGCGGTGATGGACGACCACACCTGCGCGGTGGTGGTGGAGCCAATCCAGGGCGAAGGCGGCGTGACAGCGGCAACGCCGGAATTCCTCCAGGGCCTGCGCGATCTGTGCGATCAGCACAATGCGCTGCTGGTCTTTGATGAAGTGCAGTGCGGCATGGGGCGTAGTGGCGAACTGTTTGCTTATATGCACTATGGTGTGACGCCGGACATTCTCACCAGCGCAAAAGCACTGGGTGGTGGTTTCCCGATCAGCGCTATGCTCACCACGCATGAGATTGCCAGTGTTTTCCATGCCGGTTCACACGGTTCTACGTATGGCGGAAACCCGCTGGCGTGCGCCGTTGCCGGCACCGCATTCGACATTATCAATACGCTGGAAGTGCTGAATGGCGTGAATGACAAGCGGCAGCTGTTCGTTCAGCAGTTACAGCACATTGATGAAAAATTCGACCTGTTCAGCGACATTCGCGGCATGGGGTTACTGATTGGCGCGGAACTGAAACCTCAGTACAAAGGTCGCGCGCGTGACTTCCTGTATGCCGCTGCCGGGGCGGGTGTGATGGTACTGAATGCCGGGCCGGATGTAATGCGTTTTGCGCCGTCGCTGATTATCGATGCGCAGGATATTGAAGAAGGGCTAAATCGCTTCGCGGTAGCGGTAGATAAAGTGATCAACGGTTAAGGCGTCTCTTCAGCCAGATACCATGATGTGGGCGCTGACGCCATGCCACCGACGAAATAGTGTGCATGGTGTTCAGATGCCCCACTATACGTTGCAGGTGCTGTTCCAGCGTGCTCATTGGCCCGTGGGTCAGCGTCTCCGGCGACTCCAGAATATTTGCATCTCCCGACTCGCCAGGCCCATCGTATTCCAGCCGCTGCTGACAGCGTTGCAGCGCAATTTCACATGACTGCAGGTTGCGCTGCGCCAGATCCGGGGTAAGCATGGTGTGCTCGCGTGCAAGCGTCGTCATGGCGTTGATATGTTCAACAATAAACTGGCTGTGCGTCACCCACAGCTTCATATCTTCCAGGTAACGGGTGTTGAAGCCCGGCTCCTGCATAGCCTGATTCAACGAGTTGAATAGCGCATTATGCGCCTGGTTAACGCGCATTCTCTGCCATGCCAACGGTGTTGGCTGCGGATTGTCGCTGAGGATCAGGCGGAGGGCCTCCTGATAAGTTTCCAGCGCATCATGGGCGTTTTGCCGCAGCAGGCCGCTTTGCCACTGTGGCCACAACCAGACCATGCCACCAAAGGCAATCAGGCAACCTATCACGGTGTCGATAAATCTGGCGACGATAAACTCCTCGCCATTCAGCGTCAGCAACTGCAGGGTGTACACCGCAGTTATGGTAAAACCGACCATCGCCCAGCCGTAATTCTTGCGGATAATGAGATAACTGATCAGCGTGATCAGCAGCATCGCCGCCAGCGTATATCCCTGTGGTACGTGGAAATGCAGTGTGATACCCGCAATCACCAGACCTGCAAGCGTGCCTGCAGCACGGTGCACAATGCGAACCCGTGTTGCGCCGTAGCCATTTTGCGTAACAAACATCACGGTCATCATGATCCAATATGGCTTGGGTAAATGCAGGGCGCTGCCCATCAGGCTGGCAACACTGAGCATGACGCTAATGCGTGCGGCATTGCGAAGTGCGGAAGACTTCAGTGAAAGATAACTTTTTAACGCCGGGATCAGAGGCAGGCGGCGCTGCGTTTCAGCCATTAAATCCCGGCTGTACAGAGGGCGTTGGGTGCGTAAAACGCGGGCGATACGGCTAAAGTGCCAGGCGCAAAAATGCCCGACCGGGTTATCCGGATGCTGGCGGGCGATTTTCTCCAGCGCACCAACCTGCTTATCCATCGTGAAACGCGTAGGGTATCGGTGATAGAGAATATCATCGGCCAGCACACGCAGGCGTGCAGCAACGGTTTGCGCATTCCAGCGTATCACCTGCTCGGCATGGCTTTGCTCCACCAACTTTTGCACTTCTTCTGGCTGGTGCAAACTGACAGAGATGTGCTCTTGTAGGTCCAGCGCGACCTGGAACACGCGCAACATACGCTTGTAATCATTGTGCTGGTTCGCGGCCAGCATATGCAGTTGCTGATAACACTGACTTATCATATCCACGACTTTTTGCTGGCGGGCCAGCAGCGGTGGCAGGGCGGTTTCTGGATCTTTGTGCTGCGTCAGCAGGCTGTATTTGGCTTCGCAGTAGTCCGCCAGTTCACGGTAAAGCAGGCTTATCGTTTCATGCAGCGGTTGTTCCCGCCACATCCAGAACCAGAACCAGTTAAACAGCCCGTACCACAAGGTACCAAGCGCATAAATCAGTAACGGTTGCCATATTGGCATACTGCCGGCAAGGCTCAGGGTAAAGATGGCAGCAATCAGCGAGGCCGGGAGTAACCGCCCATGCAGTGCACTGATTTCGGCGGTCACGCCAAGTAATAATGTCATGCCGGTGAGGATCAGCGGCAGGGGCAGGTTCTCTGCAAGCAGCAGTTGTACCGCGAGGCTGCATCCTGCAAACAGCGAGCCGCCAATAATCAGGCGTTTAAAGAAACGTTTATGGGGGGTATCAAGACCTGCAATGTTGCAGCAGGCGGGCACGAGGGAGAACAGCAAACCTTGTTGCAAATGACCGACGATTAAGCCGATGGCCACAGGCAAACATAACACCAGCGTTTGCCGCAGTGCGTAGTTGATTTCGGGGTGATAAATCAGCCTGCGCCACATGAGAAAACAAAAACGGCGCACCGGATAAGCGGCGCGCCGTTTTGTCGATTAACGGGTTCCGTAAACCACGATAGTTTTACCGTGTGCGGAAATGAGATTTTGATCTTCCAGCATTTTCAAAATACGGCCCACTGTTTCGCGCGAGCAACCGACGATCTGACCAATTTCCTGACGGGTAATTTTAATTTGCATACCGTCCGGGTGAGTCATTGCGTCTGGCTGTTTCGCCAGGTTCAACAGCGTTTGGGCAATGCGACCTGTCACGTCAAGGAACGCGAGATTGCCGACTTTCTCTGAAGTGACCTGCAGGCGACGCGCCATTTGCGAGGAAAGGCGCATCAGAATGTCCGGGTTTACCTGGATTAACTGACGGAATTTTTTATAGGAAATTTCGGCCACTTCACATGCGGTCTTAGCGCGTACCCACGCACTGCGCTCCTGACCTTCTTCGAACAGGCCCAGTTCACCGATAAAATCTCCCTGATTCAGGTAAGAGAGGATCATCTCTTTACCTTCTTCATCCTTGATCAGCACTGCCACTGAGCCTTTAACGATGTAATACAACGTTTCCGCTTTTTCACCCTGGTGAATCAGCGTGCTCTTCGACGGGTACTTATGAATGTGGCAATGAGACAAGAACCATTCGAGAGTCGGGTCTGTTTGCGGTTTGCCAAGCACCATGCGCGATTATCCTCTGTTATAAGCTGTCACCAGACACAGGATGTGCACCCTGCCCCTGGGGTTGCAATCTATACACGTTATCGTTCGACTTTGTGTATTCGCTTCCAAATCCTCGGAAGTGGACCGTCAGCGTCATCTGCGGTCTCTAAAGTGTGATGTCAGGCGTGTCTGCGTGACATCCATTTTTTCTGTAGCATCCAGATTGTTTTAGCATAGCTTTAACCGCCTGTCTCCTGGTGTCTCGCTTCAGCATGACGCAGGTCGCCTTCCGTTGCGACTTTTCTTATGTACGCGTAATCTGTAAAGAAAATTGCCACTTCGGAGTAAAGAAAAATGCAGGCACGTGTGAAATGGGTTGAAGGGTTAACCTTCCTCGGTGAGTCCGCCTCGGGCCACCAAATCCTGATGGATGGCAACTCAGGCGATAAAGCACCAAGCCCGATGGAAATGGTGCTGATGGCCGCAGGCGGGTGCAGCGCCATTGATGTGGTGTCTATCCTGCAGAAAGGGCGCCATGACGTTACCGACTGCGAAGTGAAGCTGACCTCAGAGCGTCGCGAAGAAGCCCCGCGTCTGTTCACCCATATCAATCTGCACTTTATCGTCACCGGCAAAGCGCTGAAAGATGCTGCGGTTTCCCGTGCGGTGGATCTCTCTGCGGAGAAGTACTGCTCCGTGGCGTTGATGCTGGAAAAGGCGGTGAACATCACCCATTCCTACGAAGTCATAGAAGCCTGATGTGCTCAGCCCGGTAGCGTGGCGTTACCGGGTTCCCCTAACGCTATTTTATCTTTTTCCCTTCCATCAACCGTTGCACCAGCGGCGTCATGATTAGCTCCATCGCCAGCCCCATTTTTCCGCCAGGCACCACCAGCGTGTCCATATGGGAAATAAACGAGCCTTGCAGCATCGCCAGAAGCCATGGGTAATCAATCCCTTCCAGATTACGAAAGTGGATCACCACAAAACTTTCATCCAGCGAAGGAATGCCTTTCGCGGCAAAAGGGTTCGAGGTATCCACGGTTGGTACACGTTGAAAGTTGATATGCGTGCGCGAGAACTGCGGGGTAATAAAGTTAATGTAATCTTCCATGGAGCGTACCACGGAATCCATTACCGCTTCGCGCGAGTGGCCGCGTTCGCTGGTGTCGCGCACCAGTTTCTGGATCCACTCCAGATTAACAATTGGCACTACGCCGACCAGCAAATCAACATAACGTGATACGTCATGCTGTGGGGTGACCACGCCACCGTGCAGTCCTTCGTAAAAAAGTACATCTGTGGGTTCAGGCAATGGCTGCCAGGGGGTAAACGTACCCGGTACCTGGTTCCAGGGCACGGCTTCATCGTAGGTATGGAGATACTTCCGCGCCTGACCTTTGCCGGTCTGGCCATATTCGCTGAAGGTCTGTTCGAGCAGGCCAAAATCGTTAGCTTCCGGCCCGAAGTAACTGATATGCCGCCCAAGATCGCGCGCTTTGCGGATCGCCATATCCATTTCCGGGCGGGTATAGCGATGAAAACTGTCGCCTTCAACTTCCGCCGCCTGCATACCCAGTTGCGCGAAGATCTTACGAAAAGCGAGGCTGGTGGTGGTCGTTCCCGCACCGCTGGAGCCGGTGACGGCAATGACCGGGTGTTTGGCAGACATAATAACTCCCTGAATTAATGATTATTTTCAGTATAGTCAGCCGCCATGCACCCCGTTAATCGTGGAATTGCCCGCGCGGCATAATATTGACTGTCTCGTGCAGTTCAGACCACACCAGCACTGCTTCGCCGCGTTGCAATTGCCGTTTAACATCGGCGACCTTTTGTTCAAGCGAGCGTTCATGTTCACCATAATCGGTGCCTTCGCGCAAGACAAAGCTCTCAATCAGGTTATCCAGCGTTGCGGTTTCGATCTCTTGCCATGGAATAATCATTTCGCCTCCAGCCAGGGAGAGAGCCAGTCCGGAATACGTGTCTCAAGCCACATTTCCGGGCGACGCAGTGTGCCGCCGACAAAACCCACGTGGCCGCCATGCTCCGTTAACTGATACTCAATATTTGCCGGCAAATGTCCGGCATCCGGGATCACATTATGATCCATAAAAGGATCGTCTTTGGCGTGAATAATCAAGGTCGGTTTACGGATGTCCGGCAGTACCGGCATGGCGCTGCAGCGTCGGTAATAATCCAGTGCGTCGGCGAAGCCGTGGATCTTCGCGGTGATCAGGTCGTCAAACTCACGGATGCGGCGTACTTTGCGCAACGCCGACAACGTTAACGGGAGCGAGCCGGGGTAAGCGCGTAATTTTCGCGCTGCGTTGGCTTTCAGCAGATTGAGTAAATAGCGCTGATAAACGCGTGAGAAACCCTTATCCATATGATAACTGCACGCTTCCAGCACCAGTGGCGCAGAGACAATGACCGCTGCATCGACGGGCAAATCATCCTCTGCTTTTGCCAGCAGGCAGCCAAGCATATTACCGCCGAGCGAGTACCCAACGGCTGCCGTTGGCGCGGCACCCAGTTCCTGACGCAGCCATTGCAAAAACCAGGTGCCGTCTTCGGTCTCACCAGAGTGGTAAATGCGATTCAGGCGATTAGGAATACCGCTGCAACCGCGAAAATGCATGACGACCCCCAGCCAGCCGCGCGCCTTCGCCGCATGAACCAGACCGTGCGCGTAAGGGCTATGCAGGCTGCCTTCAAGGCCGTGAAATACCACCAGGCGCGGTTTATGCCGCGCCTGGTACGGTTCTTCACTCCAGGCGAGATCGACAAAATCGCCATCCGGCAGCTCAAGACGCTGCCACCACGGTTCAAACTGCAGGCGACGACGTAAAAGGCGTGGCAGCATCGTTTGTAGATGCGGATTGCGCGCACCCGGCATCGGATGAAAATTGTGCGCTTCTCCCTGATCTTGAAGGAAATTTGCCGGTGTAATATCTGCCATCATAATAAAAAATTTAAGTTAATAGACGGTTATTATACTTGCTAACAATTAGGCTGTTTAATACTTTGCTGCTGTTGTAACGTATTACCCCTTACAGACAGCTTCATAAAGACACAAGAAAACCAGCGATTACATTACATTACATTACCGCTGTCTGCCATTTACCCATTGAGGACGTATTGGATGACGGAACATACCTCGCTTGACCTCGCCGCGCCGCAGCAATCAAACCCGTCGATGAATGACCTGCCTGGCAGTGAACATTTAACCCCGGCGGAGCACGCGCAAATCCAGAATATTGTTGAAGAGATCAATATTAACGACCCGGCGTTTTCGTTGGGTTTTGGCGCAAAAACCATGAACAGCATCTCGCAGTTCTCCGACTCCCTGATGCAAGAAGTGCGGGCAAAAGATGCGGGCATTATCGGTACGCAACTGACCGAACTGCTGCAAAAAATCAAAGGGGTGGACATCAGCGCCTTTGAACAAAAACCGGGCTTTCTCGCCTCACTGCCACTGCTGGGATCGCTGTTTAACCGCATTGAGCGCACGCTGCTGGAATACCAGACCCTGTCTGAGCAGGTAGAAACTATCACCGCAAAGCTGAATGACGCGATGGTTGATCTGCTGCGCAATATTTCCGTGCTCGAGACCCTCTTTGAGCGTAACCGCGAGGTTTTTCAGCAAATTACGCTGCACATTATTGCCGGTAAGCAAAAGCTGGAGCAGATAAAACAGAATGAACTGCCCGCGTTGCAGGTGCAAGCGGCATCGGACCCGATGAACGCGCAGCGCGTGCGCGATCTGCTGGAAGGCATTCAGCGCTTTGAGCGTCGCCTGCATGATTTGATGGTATCGCGAACGATTGCGATGCACTCCGCCCCGCAAATTCGCCTGATGCAGAGCAACAGCCAGTCACTGGCAGAAAAGATCCAAAGCAGCATTCTTTCCACCATTCCGGTGTGGAAAAGCCAGATAGCGCTGGCCATGTCACTGCAAACCCAGCGTCAGGCGGCAAAACTGCAAAAAGAGGTGGCGGATACCACCAATGATTTACTGCGCCGCAATGCGGAAATGTTGCAAACCGGCACGCTGGAAACGGCGCGTGAGGTGGAGCGGTCAGTGGTGGATATCGACACCCTGCGCGATGTGCAGTCGCGGTTGTTGAGTACCATTGAAGAGTCGGTGAAAATTGCTACTGACGCACGTCAACGCAGGGCTGAAGTAGAAAAAGAGCTACTCACAATGGAAAACGATCTGCGTATCCGTCTGGCCTCCATCGCCAGCGGAACGGCGGGACAGCAGTAAGCAGGAAGAGACCATGTCCGAGAGAATCACACACTGGCTGGATGCCTATTACAGCAACCGTTTGAACCGTATCTCCGCCCGGTTATTCACGTTTATCGCGGGCCTCTTATATTCCGCCTATTCAGCCCGTTTCGCTACGCAGGTGGATAGCGAATTGGGGAAAGATGTGGGGGGACTCGCAACCTGCTTCGCGGTGGTGAACTGGTTTGGTTTTATTCTGCTGGGCCGCACGCTGTTCTTTGATCGCATAGCGCTGGTTGTGGGGGCGTTGGCAGGCTTTTTCTGGTTTTTTGTGGGAGATGCCATTGCGCTGCCATTTTGGGCGGGAATGATGGCGATGCTCGTGCATCTCTATCGGGACTGGCGACGGCTTAGCACCATCCATGTGCTGTATCTGTTATTAATGATTCTGTCTGTATCGTTATACCGGCAGATCTATGATTACAGCGCGCACCCCGTCTACCTTGGATTCTTTGCGTTGCTCTTTGTCGGCTATCTCCTGTATGCATGGTCACTGAAGATGGCCGCACGTAAACATGACGCCCAGCTGGCGATTCTTGCTGCAGCCGAAAAAGCGCAACAAACGGCCGCCGAAGCGGATCAGTTGTTAGCGCAGCGTATTGCACGCCTGGAAAAAAAGAGAGGGCTGCCTGCTCCGCTGCTGGCTGAACTGGCTCAGATTACTGCGTCAGCGCGCCAGATCCTGCAATGCATGAGTACAGACAAAAGGGATGAAGTACCGGGGCGGCGCTTTTTAGACCGTTATCTGCCTGGCGTTGAAATGATTGTTACCCAGGGGCAGACCCTTTCGGAACAACTGCTTGACGCTCAACAACGGCAAAAATCGGTAGAAGATCAACTGGAGATGATGCGACGTTTAAAAAGCGCCTTTCATCAGCAACATCAGGCCTTGCTGGAAAACGATACGGATGATCTCAATTCTGAACTTAAAACCTTAGACAAGCTGCTCAAAACAGACGGCTATGTGAAATGATTGGGTATCTGCACTTGCGCGATTGCCGGTGCAGATATTAGCCATCCGTCAGTAAATTTCGCGAAAAAAGATGAATGTCGACGCCCGGTTTGCGCCGCCATAACCGCGCTTTTCGCGCGCCGGTCGGTACACTTTCGCCCGTCTCTTCAAACATGCCGGAAGCTTCAAAACGGCGGATCAGGCTCTTACGCTGGATAGGCTGACCGAGAATGATCTCTGTCGCTTCCTGAAGCTGTGTTTGTGTAAACGTCTCTGGCAGGCAATAAACGGGCAGGAGCGAGTACATCGTTTTTTGCCGCAGCCGGTGCAGTGCGGCCTGAATAATATCCGCATGATCAAACGCCAGCGCATAGTGCGGCAACTCGCTGACCGGCACCCATTTGGCATCGCTTACACTCTCGATATGCGGGGCGCAAGAAACCCAGGAAATCAGCGCGAACCAGGCCACCGTCAGGCTCCAGCCGCGTGGATCGCGCTGCGGGCCTGAAAAGGTATCCAGCTGTTCGAGCCACGATGGCGAAACACCGGTTTTTTCGGTCAGCTTACGCAACGCCGTCGCGCGGGTTGAATCATCTTTGTCCAGATCGATAAAGCCGCCGGGCAGCCCCCAGCGCCCCTGCTGCGGCTGGCTTGCGCGTTCTACTAATAATACGCAAAGCACCTGCTGATGCAGGGTGAATAGCACATTATCCACCGTCACCAGCGGTGAGGGGAAACGGCTGGCATCGTAGGCGTTCAGATATTCGGCTTCGCTGATCATCGTTAACTCGTCTTTTTGCACACGCCACAAGTTTATCAGCCTGCGAAAGGGCAGCAAGTTAACTTTTATCCTAATATTTTTCAGCAGCTTAGCGCTTATTAAAAGCCTGATGGAAAAAAGAACTTGCATTAATAGTGTCTCATCGACAATATTACAAGTGTCCAAGGGACATTAATTGAGCTCAGTGAGGTGTGTGATGGCAAACAGAATCGCGTTGTTTCTCGATAATCAGCAAGTTGAACTTAATCACGGTATTTTCCCGGATGGTGCAGTGTGGCTGAAAGTGACCGGCGAGTTGCCCACCTTCGCCCACCTCATGCGTATTCGTGTCGCGGCGATGCGGGACATGAATGACTTTATGTTATTGGCGCAACTGGTTGATGCCGTGCGTCACGTTACCGATATCGCCATCAGCCACCTTGAACTGGCCTGGCTGCCATGGGCGCGTCAGGATCGTCATATGGTCGCAGGCGATAGCTTTGCGCTAAAAGTCTTCGCTAATCAACTGAACACGCTGAATTTTAATAAAGTTTTTGTTCTCGACCCACACAGCGACGCCGCAGCGGCAGCCATCGATAACTGCGTTGCCATTGCTCAGGAAACCTGCCTGTTGCAGAGTGAAACGCTGCGTTGTGCCATTCGTGAGGGGGAACTGATGCTGGTCGCGCCGGATGCAGGTGCACTGAAAAAAATTCACAACGTGGCAAAAGCCAGCGGCGCTCAGGAATACGCCATCCTCACCAAAGAGCGTGATGTGGCAAGCGGCAATCTGACCGGGTTTGCGCTGGTTTCCGGCCATGTTGCCGGGAAAGACGTGTTGATTGTTGATGACTTATGCGATGCCGGCGGCACCTTTATCGGCTCTGCGCAGGTACTGCGCGATGCTGGCGCACGTAGCGTGAGCCTGTATGTGACACACGGCGTCTTCTCCAGGGGGGTGGAGAACCTGCTTAACAACGGTATCGACGCTATTTATACCACCACGTCTTACACCTCGCCTGAGCTCGCTGAGCCGCGAGTTGAATTGATCGACATTGATACCATTTTTCGCGCTTAAGGGAGAGAACACCATGAATATCAACCCAATCCTCGCTATCGACGGTTACAAAGTGTCGCACCGCGTGCAGTACCCGCAGGGTACGACGCAGGTCTATTCCAACTTCACACCGCGCAGCGACCGTTTTTTCCAGTCGCCGGTGGCAGATGGCAAACTGGTGTTCTTCGGTCTGCAGGGGTTTCTGCAATGGTTTATGGTCGATCTGTTTAACGACAGCTTCTTTGCCCGCCCGGAAGAGGAAGTGGTGAATGAATACAAGCAAGTGATGGATAGCTATCTCGGCAGGGATGCCGTGGCGGTCGATCACATTCGTGCGCTGCACCGTCTGGGTTATCTGCCGTTGCACATTAAATCTCTGGATGAAGGCAGCAAAGTTCCGATGAAGGTGCCGGTCCTGACCATCACGAACACCCGCGAGGAGTTTTTCTGGCTGGTGAACTACCTGGAGACGGTGCTCTCTGCTGAACTGTGGAAAGCCTCCACCAACGCGACCATTGCGCACCACTACCGTAAAATCTGTGAACAGTGGGCGGCAAAAACCTGTACGGATTTATCGCACCTGGATTTCCAGTGCCACGACTTCTCGTTCCGTGGTATGGCGGGCCTGCACGACACCGCCCAGGCGGGGGCAGGTCACCTGTTGAGTTTTAAAGGCACTGACAGCATTCCCTCGCTGCTGTATGCCCGCGATCACTATACCGGCGGTGAAGAGTACTTCATTGGCGCCAGCATTCCGGCTACCGAGCACAGCGTAATGTGCATGGGCGAACACGAGCATGAAATAGAAACTTTCCGTCGCCTGATTGCCGACATTTATCCGCAGGGCTTTGTCTCTATCGTTTCCGATACCTGGGATTACTGGCGTGTGCTGACGGAGTACACCCGAGAACTGAAACAGCTTATCCTGGGCCGCGAAGGGCGCGTGGTATTTCGCCCGGACAGCGGCGACCCGGTAGAGATCCTTTGCGGTACCGGTGCGGATGACGACACGCGTCCCGAGCGCAGCCCGGAAGAGAAAGGCTCTGTTGAAGTGCTGTGGGAGATCTTCGGTGGCACCCTTAACGACAAAGGTTACAAAGTGCTGGATCCCCATGTCGGCCTGATTTATGGCGATTCCATTACCCTGGCGCGTGCAAATGAGATCCTGCGCCGCCTGGAAGCGAAAGGGTTTGCCAGCTCAAACGTGGTGTTCGGCGTAGGTTCGTTTACCTATCAGTACAACACCCGCGATACGTTTGGTTTTGCCATGAAAGCGACCTGGGGCGCGGTAAATGGCGAAGGGCGGATGATTTTTAAAGAGCCGAAAACTGACAACGGTCTGAAACGGTCTGCTCGCGGGTTGTTGCGGGTTGAGCGCGATGCGCAGGGCGAACTGCAACTGCATGACGAACAAAGCTGGGAGCAGGAAAAAGGCGGCGAGCTGAAAACCCGCTTCCTTGATGGCAAGCTCTACCAGTCCGAGCATTTCGAGCAAATCCGCCAGCGTCTGGCCAGCCAGCGCTAACGGCTCTCCCCTGGCGGCACATTCTGTGCCGCCATAGATCCTTTTCTTCCGGCGGAAACTGATCCACATCACAGATTGTTTCTTTGATTATTACTCTCAGGCTAATGATTTAGCGACCTCCTTAATTGATGCCTTTCTCACCAAAGCGCACACTGAATTCAGTGTTAAGCAAGTCAAAATGATGAGCTGAATCAGGAGGTTAATAATGTTATCTGGGCAAACGCCAGCACGGGTATGGAACACGCGGCGCAGCGAGAAACAGCGCCGCCTGGCGTCCATTCCCGTGCAGGGGAAAGTACTGCCGACTGGCGATCTTGTCGCCATGCTGGAAAAACTGATCGCACCGGGCGACCGCGTCGTACTGGAAGGGAACAACCAAAAGCAGGCGGATTTCCTCTCCCGCTCTCTGGCCGAAGTGAACCCGCAGAAAG
The DNA here is from genome assembly GCF_032052965.1 of Kosakonia sp. Classification (GTDB taxonomy): domain Bacteria; phylum Pseudomonadota; class Gammaproteobacteria; order Enterobacterales; family Enterobacteriaceae; genus Kosakonia. The sequence continues at coordinate 47,239 of NZ_DAMBVN010000007.1, read as the reverse complement.
TGCACGACCTGCATATGATTATGCCCAGCGTCGGTCGCAGCGAACATCTTGATATCTTTGAAAAAGGTATCGCGCGGAAGCTCGATTTCTCCTTCTCCGGCACGCAGAGTCTGCGCATTTCGCAACTGCTGGAAGACGGTTTACTGGAAATCGGCGCGATCCACACTTACATCGAACTCTATTCCCGCCTGTACGTTGACCTTTGCCCAAATGTGGCGCTGATCGCCGGTTATAAAGCCGACCGCAAAGGCAATCTTTATACCGGCCCGAGTACGGAAGATACTCCGGCGCTGGTAGAAGCAGCCGCATTCCGTGACGGGATTGTTATTGCTCAGGTTAATGAGCTGGTCGACGACGAGTGTGACCTTCCTCGCGTGGATATTCCCGGTTCGTGGATCGATTACGTCGTGGTTGCCGACAAACCGTTCTTTATCGAACCGCTGTTTACCCGCGATCCGCGTCTGATTAAGCAAGAACATATCCTGATGGCGATGATGGCCATTAAAGGCATCTATGCTGAGCATCAGGTGCAGTCGCTCAACCACGGTATCGGTTTTAATACCGCGGCTATCGAACTGCTGCTGCCGACCTACGGCGAACAACTCGGCCTGAAGGGCAAAATCTGTAAACACTGGACGTTGAACCCGCACCCGACACTGATCCCGGCGATTGAAAGCGGCTGGGTTGAAAGCGTGCACTGTTTCGGCGGCGAGCTCGGCATGGAAGAGTACATCCGCGCGCGTCCGGACGTGTTCTTTACCGGTGCCGATGGCTCTATGCGTTCCAATCGTGCGTTCTGCCAGCTAGCCGGCCAATACGCGGTGGATATGTTTATCGGATCCACCTTACAGATCGATGGCCTGGCCAACTCCTCTACCGTGACTCGCGGTCGCCTTTCCGGTTTTGGTGGCGCACCGAATATGGGCCATGACCCGCATGGTCGCCGCCACGCCACCCCAGCATGGCTGAACATGATCACCGAGCCGGACCCAATGCAGCGCGGTAAAAAGCTGGTCGTGCAGATGGTGGAAACCTTCCAGGCGGGTGCGAAACCCACATTTGTGGAAAGCCTCGATGCCGTGGATGTGGCGAAATCCTCCGGTATGCCGCTGGCACCCGTGATGATTTATGGCGATGACGTTACCCACGTGCTGACCGAAGAGGGGATCGCTTACCTCTACCGCGCAGAGAGTATTGAAGAGCGCCGTGCGATGGTCGCTGCGGTTGCCGGCATTACCGACATTGGTCTCGGGGTAGACGCAAAACGCGTCGCCGCACTGCGCCAGAGCGGCAAAGTGGTCTACCCGGAAGATATGGGCATCCGCCGCACGGAGGCGACCCGTTCGTTGCTGGCTGCAAGCAGCGTGGCTGATCTCGTTGAATGGTCCGGCGGTCTTTACAACCCACCTGCGAAATTCCGGAGCTGGTAATGAAACTTCTGCCACAGATTGCGGCTGAGGGTGGTGCCTTTCGTCTGGCGCATACCGCCACTCAATGTCTGATTGACGAAGCACGTTTAAGCCCGAAACCCGGTCTGGTGGACAGTCGGGGGAATGGCGCGCATCACGATCTCACACTCGAACTGATGGAGCATTCCGCGCACAGCCTGACCCCTACGTTTCAGGCGCTGGCGCAACAAAGCTGGTTGCAACCGGCAAACGTTGCGCTCCGGCAAACCATAGGGCGGCTTGGTCGGGAAGGCGAACAGCAAATGATGGTGGCGACCCATGGCGTGAACACCCATCGTGGCGCGATTTGGGCGCTGGGGCTGCTGGTAAGCGCGGTTGCCATGCTCGGCGGAGAAGGATCGCCGCTGGTGATAGCCCGCACCGCTGCACAACTGGCGAAATTACCCGACGACGCGGCACCAAAAGTCTTCAGCAAAGGGCTGCGTGCGACCCATCGCTACCGCGTTCCCGGTGCGCGCGAAGAAGCGCAGCAGGCGTTTCCGCACATTGTGCAACTGGCCTTGCCGCAACTGCATCTCAGCCGTCAACGCGGCAGCACTGAAGAGCAGGCAAGACTGGATGCCCTGATGGCGATTATGACCTCGCTGAGTGATACCTGCGTGCTGTCTCGTGCAGGCCTGGAAGGGCTACAGGCCATGCGTCAGGGGGCAACGGCAGTATTGCAGGCCGGCGGCGTTGCACACCCTGACGGGCAGTGCGCGCTGGCGAAGCTGGATGCGCACATGCTGATGCTGAACGCGTCACCGGGTGGAGCAGCCGATTTACTGGCCGCCACGCTGTTTCTTGACCGTATAACGTCGCCTTACTTAGCGAATTAAGAGGAAGTTATGGAACACATTACGATCACCGTGCCTGCGGGCCGCGTCTTACGCGGTAAAGCACTGGCAGGCGTTGTGGGCTCCGGGGATATGGAGGTGTTATTCACCGCCGACCAGGGGCAAACACTGACTATCGACATCACCACCTCCGTGGATAACAGCCGTGGACGCTGGGAAGCCTTGTTCAACCGTCTTGGTCTGGTCAGCACGCTGCCAGCAGGCACACTGGCGATTCACGATTTCGGCGCGACGCCCGGTGTGGCGCGTATCCGTATCGAACAGGTTTTCGAAGAGGTGAGCTATGCGTGACGATCGCAGTTTTATCGAACTCAAAGCGCGTCAGCGCGCACAGGCGCTGCTGGATCAGGGCAGCTATCGTGAATTGCTCGATCCGTTCGAAGGCATTATCTCGCCGTGGTTAGGACCACAGGGGATCGTGCCGCAGGCGGATGACGGCATGGTTGTCGCCAAAGGCACTATCAATGGTCAGCCAGCCGTTGTTGTTGCAATTGAAGGGGCTTTCCAGGGCGGGAGCATGGGCGAAGTCTCCGGCGCAAAAATGGCGGCGGCGCTGGAACTGGCAGCGGAAGATAACCGCAACGGCATTCCGACACAGGCCGTGCTGTGCCTGGAAACCGGCGGCGTGCGTTTGCAGGAGGCCAACCTCGGCCTGGCGGCGATTGCCGATATCCATGCTGCGATTGTCGACCTGCGCCGTTACACCCCGGTCGTTGGCATTGTTGCCGGGACGGTGGGCTGCTTTGGCGGGATGTCGATTGCCGCTGCATTGTGCAGTTACCTGATTGTCACCCGTGAAGCACGCCTTGGCCTCAATGGCCCACAAGTCATCGAACAGGAAGCCGGTATCGAAGAGTACGACTCTCGCGACCGCCCGTTTATCTGGAGCATGACCGGCGGCGAGGTGCGCTATCACAGCGGGCTGGTGGATGCGCTGGTAGGTGATGGTGTGAATGCGGTGAAACAGGCAATGAATTCGGCAATCGCCAGGGGCGTGCCTGTGAAGCATCGCACCGATAAATACGATGACTATCTGCAACGTCTGAGCCAGTTCGACACCCGCAAACAGGCGGATGCAGAACAGATCAGCGCGTTGTTTGCCGGGGAGGGGAAAGCATGAGTACGACAATGAGTCGCGGCGCAGTATGGCTGGAAAAACTGGCGCCGAATGCCCATCGCCTGAGCGGGTTGTGCCCGTCGGTGCAGGCGGCTGACGGTGAAATCAACGGCGAAGCGGTGCGTTTTATCGCCGTGGTGCCGGATGCCAACAACCATTACCCACGTGCTGCAAAAGGGGAAGTCGGCCTGTTGGAAGGCTGGACGCTGGCGAAAGTGGTGAGCGAGACCGTGATGGCAGATGCCAACAGCAGCGTGAAGCGCCCGATCATCGCGGTGATTGATGTACCGAGCCAGGCCTATGGCCGTCGTGAAGAAGCGTTTGGTATCCACCAGGCGTTGGCGGGGGCAGCCGCTGCTTATGCTAATGCGCGTCTGGCGGGGCACCCGGTTATCGGTTTGATCGTCGGTAAAGCGATGTCCGGCGCCTTTCTGGCGCACGGCTACCAGGCTAACCGCCTGATTGCCTTGAACGATACTGGTGTTCTGATCCATGCAATGGGTAAAGCGTCGGCGGCACGCATTACGCTGCGTACCGTTGAGGCGCTGGAAAAACTGGCCGCCACCATTCCGCCAATGGCGTATGACATCAGCAACTATGCCACGCTGGGGCTGTTATCGGATCTGCTGAACATCAGCAACCCGGATGCACCCTCAGCCAGCGATCTGGCGCAGGTAAAGGCCACACTGCAACAGGCCATTCAAGACGCTCGTCAGGACACCTCGTTGAAAAATCGTCTGGGTGCTGACAACCGCCGTAGCTCCGCTCTTGTGCGCGAACGCATGAGAGCCAGCTGGTAAGTAAAAAAAAGAAACCTGCCAGATAGCAATGCATGGGCGCGAACCCGCGCTCATGCGCTACTGAAAATAAAAAAATCGCATACAAGACCCAAGCACAAAATCATTCGTTTTGCATCGAGACGGCAACTGAGCGAATCCCTGGGCGCTTACTGAAGTCAGTGACCAGCGTGAACAAAGGCGGCCAGCAAAGAGGCAGGGCGAAGGATGAAGTGATTTCTTTTTTATTACAGGTGATTTCTATGACTTATGTAATTGTTCATGCCCTCGCACCGATCTTTGTCATCATGCTGCTGGGTTTCTGGGCGGGAAAGGCCAAAATGGTCGACAACAAAAATGTTTCCCTGCTCAATATCTTTGTGATGGACTTCGCGCTACCTGCCGCGTTGTTTAGCGCGACCGTGCAGACACCCTGGACGGGCATTATCGCGCAATCGCCGCTGATCCTCGTGCTCACGCTCTCCATGTGGATCACCTACGCCGCCATTTACTTCCTGGCGACCTCCGTTTTCAAAAAATCGCCGCAGGATGCCGCTGTGCTGACGCTGACCGTTGCACTGCCTAACTATGCGGCGCTGGGACTGCCCATTCTGGGTAGCGTGCTGGGCGAAGGCCCCTCCACATCGTTGTCTGTGGCGGTTTCTATCGCGTGTGGTTCCGTACTGATGACACCGTTCTGCTTGCTGATCCTTGAACGTGAAAAAGCGCGTGCGGCGGGTGGGAATACCGGTTCCACGCTGGCAATGCTGCCGGTGCTGATGTGGCGTTCGGTGAAAAAACCGATTGTCTGGGGGCCGTTGCTTGGGGTCGTGCTGTCCGCGATCGGCATTAAAATGCCGGAGCTGGTACTGGCCTCTATTAAACCGCTGGGCCTGTCGGCTACGGCTGCGGCACTGTTCCTGACCGGGGTTATTCTCTCTGCTCGCAAACTGGCCATCAATACCATGGTTATCTCGGCAACCATCACGAAGTTGTTGATCCAACCGGCTATCGCCTGGGGGATTGTGCTGGTGTTCGGCCTGCATGGCTCGGTGGCGATCACCGCGATCCTGATGATCGCGCTGGCGGCGGGTTTCTTCGGGGTGGTATTCGGTAACCGCTTTGGCGTGCAATCGCCGGATGCTGAAGCCGTACTGCTGCTAAGTTCTGTTCTGTGTATCCTGTCGCTGCCGCTGTTTATCTCACTGACTTCAGGAATGTAATCATGACCTCAACATTACGCCCGCACGATCTTCTCTGGCTGACCACACCTGAAGCGCTGGAAGGCGTCACTGAACCCTGGGTCACAGAGACGTGGCATGTCGGTTTGCCGGTCGTGGTGCGGCGTGATGTTGATACACGTGGGCGGATTCCCGTGGGCGTGCGTGGCTTGCGCCGCGATCAGCGCGCTGCGGGATGGGTGAAGCCGGAAAACGTTAACCGTGTGATCCCGCCGGAACAACTTATCGAACCGCAGGCACTGCTGCGTTCGCCTTTTGTCTCTCAACCGCCTGTGCAACTGGCGCTGCAACTGGCGCAGCTGAACTGGTCGTGGCAATGGGGCGTTACCGGTAGCACCGGGTATGCGCTGGCCACTGGCATTCCGGTTATTCATGCGACCAGCGATCTCGACTTGCTGATCCGTGCCCCACAGCCGCTTGTCGCAGCGGAACTGCAACGCTGGCAACAGCATATCAGCGGTGGGTTGTGCCGGGCGGATACGCAAGTCGACACGCCCTGTGGCGGTTTTGCGCTGGCGGAGTGGCTGCGCGACGGTCGGGTAATGCTGAAAACGAACCACGGGCCGCGTCTGGTGAGCGACCCCTGGCGCAGGGAGGAGTAATGAAAATTTTGTTCACGTTTCCGGGGCAGGGGACACAGCGTCCCGGTATGTTACAGGCGCTTCCTGGCAATGAAATTGACGAAGCCCGTGCGGTGCTGGGTGACGAAGTTGATACGCTGGACAGCTCTGAAGCATTAACACATACGCGTGCCGTACAGCTCTCTTTGTTGATTGCCGGGGTTGCCTGGGCGCGGGAGTTACAGCGCCGCGGCGTGCAGGTGGATATCACCAGCGGGTTGTCGATTGGCGCTTATCCGGCAGCGGTGATTGCGGGCGCACTCGACTTCCGCGACGCGTTACGGCTGGTGGCACTGCGAGGCGATTTGATGGAACAGGCATATCCGCAGGGTTACGGGCTGACAGCGATTATGGGACTGACCCTTTCTCAGGTGGAAAGAGTGGTGGAAGGCAGCGGGGCGTATATCGCTAACCTGAATGCCGAAACACAGATTGTTATTGCCGGGCGCGATGAAGCGATGGCAGAAGTGGCGCAGCGTGCGCTGGCAAAAGGTGCCAGCAAAGCGCAACGGCTGGCGGTCAGCGTACCCTCTCACTGTGCGTTGCTGGAGGCGCCTGCAAAAAAACTGGCGCAGGCCTTTGCTGGCATTACGTTACACCGACCGCAATGCGCCTATTTAAGCGGCAGCACCGGGCGCGTGCTATGGCAGCCGGAGAAGATTGCCGACGATTTAGCGTGGAACATGGCGCGTACCGTGCGCTGGCAGGAGGCGGTGATTTCCGCTAATGAACGTGACGCGCGACTGGCGATAGAGATGCCGCCTGGCGGGATCCTGACGTGCCTCACCCGACAGGCATCGTGGGAAGGTGAAAGTATTTCGCTGGAGCGTAGCGGCGTTGAGGTGGCGTTACATCTGGCGAAGCGGCTCAGGCGTTAACGTTTTGCCCTGGTGAGCCGCTGCTCAGCATCATCGCGCCAGCCGCAAACATCAGGCGCTATTCTCACCCAGGCTACGGGCATACATCCTCCCTTCAGCCGCCAGCGCCAGCAGGTTCGGATCGTGCTCGCGGTTGCGAGCAAAGACAATGGCAATTAACTGCTGCATTTGATAGGGCTCGGCCAGGCGCAACAATTGCACCGAACTTTCATAGACCTTTTTCATTCTTCCTGGCATCAGTGAAAAGCCAACGCCTGCCTGCACCAGGCTGAGCATTGAGAAGATGTCATTGACGCGGGTGACGATTTCCGGCTCAAAACCGGCAATATGAAACGCCTCCTGGAACCCGGCGTAGGTGGCGAAACCTTCTGCCAGAGAAACAAACTTTTGCGTCCGGTAATCACGCAGATCGGCCAGTGTGTCGGTTTTTAACGTCGCACTGGCGGGGGCGGCAAGAAAGATGTCGTCATGGAACAACGGCAGGACTTCCAGGCTGTTACGGTCGATCTCGCTTTCGGAAATCGAAATCAGGATCGCATCCAGCGATCCTTCCTCCAGCATATGCAGCAGTGTTTCGTTCGACCCCATAGTAAGGTCCATTTCCAGATCCGGGCGACGCAGCTTCATGCCCATAATTAAGCGCGGTACCGTTTCCAGCGTCAGCGAGTAAAGGGTACCGACGCGTAATCTGCCCTGGCCGACGCCAGCAGTTTTACGCGCTTCATTCAGACCGCGCTCCATCAGTTGCGTCACTTCCTGGCAATATTCCAGTAATGTCCATGCGGCCGGGAGCGGAATCAGATTGCGGCCTTTGTGCACGAACAGCGGACAGCGGACATTCTCCTCCAACGTATGCAGCGCACGGTGGACGCTGACCCCGCTGAGATTGAGTGCTTCGGCGGCGCGGGCGATATTTCCTTTGTCCATAAAGGTCATAAAAATGCCCAGCTTGCGAAACGTGATGTCGTTGGTGATCTCCAGCTTCATAAAACCCTCTCGCCCGCTGCACGGCTGCATTTAGTCCCCTTGCAGCATGGCTTCCAGTTGTTCGTGCGCTTCCAGCCATGCCATTTCGCACTCTTCAAGCCCGGCTTTTGCCGCCGCTTGTTGTTGCAGGCAGGTGGTCAGTTCCGCTTTACGGCTTTGATCGTATAAACCGCTGTCGCCGAGTTTCTCTTCCGCCTGCGCCAGTTGGGCATTGAGCTTTTCCATCTCCTTTTCCAGACGGGTTATCTCTTTACGCAGCGGCTGGGTTTGCGTGCGCAGTTCCGCTTCGCGACGTTTCTGGTCTTTCCGCGCCTGGGCGCTGTTGCCGCTGTCTTTGGCGGCGGCGTCTGCGGGCTGGCTCTCCTGCTTTTGCACATCGCTCAGCCACTGCTGATAATCCTCCAGGTCGCCGGCGAACGGCTCGACTTTGCCGTCATGCACCAGGTAGAGATCATCGGTGGTGGAGCGGATCAGATGACGATCGTGCGAAACCACCACCAGCGCGCCTTCAAACTCGATTAGCGCTTCGGTCAGCGCCTGACGCATGTCCAGATCAAGATGGTTGGTCGGCTCATCAAGCAGCAGCAGGTTTGGACGCTGCCAGACAATCAGCGCCAGTACCAGACGGGCCTTTTCGCCGCCGGAAAAGCGTTCTGTCACTTCGGTGACTTTATCGCCCTGGAAACCAAAACCGCCAAGGTAATCGCGCAGCTTTTGCTCCAGCTCCTGCGGTGCAAGGCGTGCAAGGTGCTGCAATGGCGACTCGTCAGCGCGTAAAAATTCCAGCTGGTGCTGAGCGAAGTAGCCGAGCTTGATGCCTTTCGCCAGCCCAATTTCACCCCGTTGTGCTGACAGTTCCCCGGCCAGCAATTTAATCAGCGTCGATTTCCCCGCGCCGTTACGCCCCAACAGGCCAATACGCGAGCCTGGCACCAGGTTGAGCTTGATGGCATCGAGAATGGTGCGTTCGCCGTAACCCGCGCTGACTTTCTCCATTTTTAATAAGGGATTGGGCAGGCTTTCTGGCGCACGGAAGCTGAAGTGGAACGGGTTGTCGACGTGCGCCGGGGCGATCAGCTCCATGCGCTCAAGCATTTTGATTCGGCTCTGCGCTTGTTTCGCTTTACTGGCCTTGGCTTTGAAGCGATCGATAAAGCTCTGCAGATGCGCCACGCGCTGTTGCTGGCTTTCGTAGGTGGCCTGCTGCTGGGCCAGTCGTGTGGCGCGCTGACGCTCAAAGGAGCTGTAGTTGCCGGTATATTCGAACAGGCTTTGCTGCTCAATATGCAAAATTTTGTCCACGACGGGGTCGAGGAAGTCACGGTCATGGGAAATGAGGATCAACGTACCCTGATAACTTTTTAGCCACCTTTCCAGCCAGATCACGGCATCCAGATCGAGATGGTTGGTCGGTTCATCAAGCAGCAGTAAATCGGAACGGCAAATCAGCGCCTGGGCGAGGTTCAAGCGCATCCGCCAGCCGCCGGAGAAGTCGCTCACCGGACGCTCAAGTTGTTCATTGCTGAAGCCCAGACCGTGCAGCAGACTTGAAGCGCGTGAGCGAATGGTCCACGCATCGATAGCGTCGAGTTTACCGTGCACGGTAGCAATGGCGTGACCGTCGTTACGCTCGTTGGCGGCATTCAACTGTGCTTCCAACTGGCGATATTCGCGATCGCCGTCTATCACATACTCTATTGCCGCTGCGCTGAGCGCCGGCGTTTCCTGGTTGACCCATGCCAGTTGCCAGGTGCCCGGAAAGCTGAAGCTGCCGCCGTCGGCGCCAATCTCGTTTTTCAGCAGCGACAGCAGTGTCGATTTACCGCAGCCGTTTTTGCCCACCAGACCGACTTTCTGGCCCGGATTAATGGTGGCTGTGGCGTTGTCCAACAGGACACGCACGCCGCGACGAATTTGTAACGAGGAGAAAACAATCATAAGGCGCCGTATGTTCAGACTATGTTAATTTGTCATTATGATAATGTAAGGTTACGGCCAAACGCCGTACCGGGGCCGCAATGGTAGCCCAAAATGAAGACGATAGACAAAAGCATTCTGGCCGCGCCATCAGGCTGCTAACCAGAAGCATGACAAGTACGACACCCGGGAGGGAAATAGATGTCGCAGACAGCGAAAGTGTTGCTGCTGTATGCCCATCCGGAATCACAGGACTCGGTTGCAAACCGGGTTTTGCTTAAGCCGGCAACGCAACTGCAAAACGTAACGGTGCATGATCTGTATGCCCGTTATCCCGATTTTTTTATTGATATTCCTTACGAGCAGGCGTTACTGCGCGAGCATGACGTTATCGTGTTCCAGCATCCGCTTTATACCTACAGCTGCCCGGCGCTGCTCAAAGAGTGGCTGGATCGGGTGTTAAGCCGGGGTTTTGCCAGTGGCACCGGCGGGAATCAACTGGCCGGAAAGTACTGGCGCAGCGTGATCACCACCGGGGAGCCGGAAACGGCGTATCGGCACGATGGCCTGAACCGCTATCCGATGAGTGATATTCTGCGCCCTTTTGAGTTAACGGCGGCTATGTGCCGCATGCACTGGCTGAGTCCGATCATTATTTATTGGGCGCGCAGGCAGCCACCGCAGGAGCTGGCAAACCACGCCAAAGCCTACGGCGACTGGCTGGTGTCACCCCTGCCCGTCGGAGGTCGTTGATGGAAGGTTCCGATCTGTTACTGGCGGGAGTGCTGTTTCTGTTTGCAGCGGTGGTCGCCGTACCGCTTGCCGCGCGCTTAGGGATTGGCGCAGTGCTGGGATATTTGCTGGCCGGGATTGCCATTGGCCCGTGGGGGCTGGGCTTCATCAGCGATGTGGATGAGATCCTCCACTTTTCCGAGCTGGGCGTCGTGTTTCTGATGTTTATCATCGGACTGGAGCTGAATCCGAGCAAGCTTTGGGAGTTGCGGCGCTCTATTTTTGGCGTCGGCGCTGCTCAGGTATTGTTGAGTGCGGCGATACTGGCCGGTTTATTGATGTTGACGCAGTTCTCCTGGCAGGCGGCAGTCATTGGCGGTATTGGTCTGGCGATGTCCTCAACGGCCATGGCGCTGCAACTGATGCGCGACAAAGGGATGAATCGCAGCGAGTCCGGGCAACTGGGATTTTCGGTGTTGTTGTTCCAGGATCTGGCGGTGATTCCAGCGCTTGCGCTGGTGCCGCTGCTGGCCGGTAACGGCGATGAGCATCTGGACTGGATGAAAGTGGGCATGAAGGTGCTGGCGTTTGCCGGCATGTTATTGGGTGGCCGCTATCTGCTACGCCCGGTGTTCCGCTTTATTGCCAGTTCTGGCGTGCGGGAGGTCTTTACCGCTGCGACGTTGTTACTGGTGCTCGGCTCGGCATTATTTATGGATGCGTTGGGACTGTCGATGGCGCTCGGTACTTTTATCGCCGGGGTTTTACTGGCGGAAAGTGAATACCGGCACGAGCTGGAGATCGCCATTGAGCCGTTTAAAGGCTTGCTGCTCGGGCTGTTCTTTATCTCGGTGGGTATGGCGTTAAATCTGGGCGTGCTCTATACCCATTTATTATGGGTGGTGCTGAGCGTTGCGGTGCTGGTGGCGGTAAAAACGCTGGTGCTCTATATGCTGGCACGCCTGTATGGTTTGCGCAGTTCAGAGCGTATGCAGTTTGCCGGTGTGTTAAGTCAGGGCGGGGAGTTTGCTTTCGTGCTCTTCTCTTCGGCTTCCTCTCAGCGACTGTTTCAGAATGATCAAATGGCGCTGTTGCTGGTCACCGTAACACTTTCAATGATGACCACACCGCTGTTGATGCGCGGCATTGATAAGGCTCTTTCGCGGCGGTTTAACGCGCCCGAAGATGAAGACGAAGCGCCCTGGGTAGACGACGATAAACCGCAGGTTATTGTGGTGGGATTTGGTCGTTTTGGTCAGGTCATTGGTCGCCTGTTAATGGCGAACAAAATGCGCATCACGGTGCTGGAACGTGATATCAGCGCCGTTAACCTGATGCGTAAATACGGCTACAAGGTCTACTACGGCGACGCGACGCAGGTGGAACTGCTGCGTTCGGCAGGGGCGGAAGCGGCGCAATCCATAGTGATCACCTGTAACGACCCGCTGGACACGATGAAACTGGTCGAGATTTGCCAGCAGCACTTTCCCCATCTTGCGATTCTGGCGCGGGCGCGCGGACGTGTCGAAGCGCATGAACTGTTACAAGCTGGCGTGACACAGTTTTCCCGTGAAACCTTCTCCAGTGCGCTGGAATTGGGTCGTAAGGCCCTAATTTCCTTGGGTATGCACCCACATCAGGCGCAACGTGCGCAGCTGCACTTTAAGCGTCTTGATATGCGGATGCTGCGGGAGTTAATGCCGGTGCATACTGATACGGTGCAAATTTCCCGCGTGCGCGAGGCGCGACGCGAGCTGGAGGAGATTTTCCAGCGTGAAATGCAGCAAGAGCGTCGTCAGCTGGATGGCTGGGACGAGTTTGAATAAGGGGATCCGAATGGCTGTACGTAAACGTTTTATCGCCGGGGCTGTTTGCCCGGCATGCCAGGCGAAGGATTCGATGGCAATGTGGCGCGAAAATAATGTCGATATTGTTGAGTGTGTTAAGTGTGGTCATCACATGCGCGAAGCAGATAAAGAAGCAAAAGAACATGTGCGCAAAGATGAGCAAGTGATCGGGATTTTTCATCCGGACTAGCGATATCAGGCAGGTTTTTTTAAGCTAAAGGGTACACGGGTGCAGAATTCCGCTACAATCTGCGCCAGTAATTTTCCCACGCTCAGGAGATATCATGAAAGTAGCAAAAGACCTGGTGGTCAGCCTGGCCTATCAGGTACGTACAGAAGACGGTGTATTGGTTGATGAGTCTCCGGTGAGTGCACCGCTGGACTATCTGCACGGTCACGGTTCCCTGATCTCTGGTCTGGAAAACGCGCTGGACGGTCACGAAGTCGGCGACAAATTCGATGTGGCTGTTGGCGCGAATGACGCTTACGGTCAGTACGACGAAAACCTGGTACAGCGCGTACCGAAAGACGTCTTTATGGGCGTTGACGAACTGCAGGTTGGCATGCGCTTCCTGGCGGAAACCGACCAGGGTCCGGTGCCGGTAGAAATCACCGAAGTGGAAGATGACCACGTGGTGGTTGACGGTAACCACATGCTGGCTGGCCAGAACCTGAAGTTCAACGTGGAAGTTGTCGCTATCCGCGAAGCAACCGAAGAAGAACTGGCGCATGGTCATGTTCACGGTGCGCATGGTCACGATCATGACCACGATCACGATGGCTGCTGTGGCGGTCACGGCCACGATCATGATCACGACCACGGTAAAGGTGGTTGCGGTGGTCACGGCGGTTGCGGTTGCCACTAACAGGCGTTGTCTTTCGCACTTCAGGTGTGTTGATAGCGTATTAAAAAAGCGGGGAAACCCGCTTTTTTTACGCCTTAATAGTGAGGCGGAGGCGTCTCTTCTGACGGCGAGGCCATTTGCGAAGGCTGGCTGGCTTTCAGTTTTTCCACCATCAAGCGAATGTGGTCACGCAGCTTCGCCATTTCCAGCTCATGCGCAGTGACTGTCTTATTCAGCTCTTCAATGGTTATCTCCTGAAAGGCCAGTCGGCTTTCCAGTTCCGCCAGTCGCGCTTCTGTCGTTCGTTCTTGCATTTTTCACCTCGGGTTAGCGTCCAGACGGGTTTTTATTCATCGGGCGGGATTTTACTGAACTTTGCCGCGCGATCCAGCGTCGGGACAGAAAAGCAGAAACTTATTTAAACAAAAATAGTCTCAAAACAGGTGAATTCGGGCGGCGTCCTTATGTTGATTTCCCCCGCAACGCTTTATAGTACGTTCCTTACTTACTTATGTTTAACCCTGGGGCGAGATGCCCCGGCCCCTGGAGAGATGGATGAAATCACTGTTTAAAGTCACGCTGCTGGCGACCACCATGGCCGTAGCACTTCATGCACCGATTTCTTTCGCTGCGGATGCCGCAAAGAAAGACACTGCTGCAGCAGCTGACAGCAAAGCGGCATTCAAAAATGATGACCAGAAATCCGCCTATGCACTGGGCGCGTCGCTGGGCCGCTACATGGAGAATTCCCTGAAAGAGCAGGAAAAACTGGGTATCAAACTGGACAAAGACCTGCTGATTAAAGGCGTCCAGGATGCGTTTGCTGATAAGAGCAAACTGACTGACCAGGAAATCGAGCAGACTCTACAGGCGTTTGAGACGCGCGTGAAAACCGCTGCCCAGGATCGTATGGAAAAAGACGCAGCCGATAACGAAGCAAAAGGCAAAGCCTTCCGCGATACCTTTGCAAAAGAGAAGGGTGTGAAAACGTCTGACACCGGCCTGCTGTACAAAGTTGAGAAAGAAGGTACTGGCGATGCGCCGAAAGACAGCGATACCGTGGTGGTGAACTACAAAGGTACGCTGATTGACGGTAAAGAGTTTGATAACTCTTATACCCGTGGCGAGCCGCTCTCCTTCCGCCTGGATGGCGTGATCCCTGGCTGGACCGAAGGCCTGAAAAATATCAAGAAAGGCGGCAAGATCAAGCTGGTTATCCCACCAGCACTGGCTTACGGCAAAACAGGCGTTCCGGGTATTCCGGCTAACTCTACGCTGGTCTTTGACGTAGAGCTGCTGGATATCAAAGCGGCACCAAAAGCGGATGCTGCGGCGCCAGCAGCAGCACCAGCCGCAGGCGATAAAGCCGCGGACGCGAAAGCGGAAGACACCAGTAAGAAATAAATCTGTGAGCAACGCCGCCTTCGGGCGGCGTTTTTTTTTGCAGTGAAGATATAATTCTGGCAAGCCTAACCTACGATGTATTAATTTAGATCCCCATGTAATTACTGAGCCTGCCCTGAAAACATAACGACAGGCTCCTGAAAAGGAGTGTTTTTTTTCATGTCCAGGTCGCTCTTAACCAACGAAACCAGTGAGCTAGACTTATTGGATCAACGTCCTTTCGACCAAACCGACTTCGATATCCTCAAATCCTATGAAGCGGTAGTGGACGGGTTAGCGATGCTCATTGGGTCCCACTGCGAAATCGTTTTGCACTCCCTGCAGGATCTGAAATGTTCCGCCATCCGCATTGCGAACGGTGAACACACAGGGCGTAAAATTGGCTCACCTATCACCGATCTTGCCTTGCGCATGCTGCACGATATGACCGGCGCGGACAGCAGCGTGTCTAAGTGCTACTTCACGCGCGCGAAAAGCGGCGTGCTGATGAAATCGGAAACGATCGCGATCCGCAATCGCGACCACCGGGTGATTGGTCTGTTGTGCATTAACATGAACCTCGATGTACCGTTCTCGCAAATCATGAGCACGTTTATTCCGCCGGAAACCCCGGATGTCGGCTCCTCCGTTAACTTTGCCTCCTCTGTGGAAGATCTGGTAATGCAAACGCTGGAATTCACGATTGAAGAGGTCAATGCCGATCGTAACGTTTCCAACAATGCCAAAAACCGGCAGATTGTGTTGAATTTGTATGAGAAAGGTATCTTTGACATCAAAGACGCCATTAACCAGGTAGCTGACCGTCTGAACATCTCCAAGCACACGGTGTATCTCTATATTCGTCAGTTCAAAAGCGGCGATTTTTCCGGGCCTGACCGTTAATGCGTTTTGCCCTTATGGTCACCGGCCCGGCGTATGGTACGCAGCAGGCCAGCAGCGCGTATCAATTTGCACTGGCGCTGTTGGCGGCTGGTCATACGCTGGTTAGTGTGTTTTTCTACCGCGAAGGGGTGAGCAATGCGAATGCGCTCACCGCGCCCGCCAGCGATGAATATGATCTGGTTCGTGCGTGGCAACGGTTGCATGACGAACAGCAGGTTGAGCTGCATATCTGTGTCGCCGCCGCGCTGCGCCGCGGCGTTGTCGACGACATGGAAGCACAACGACTGACGTTGCCGGGCGCTAATCTTCAAGCCGGGTTTTCGCTGACCGGACTGGGCGCGCTGGCAGAAGCGGCGCTTTCCTGCGATCGGGTGGTGCAGTTCTGATGAAACGTATTGCCTTTGTTTTTACCTCTGCGCCGCATGGCTCTTCTGCCGGGCGCGAAGGGCTGGATGCCCTGCTGGCAACCTCTGCATTGACGGATGACATTGGCGTGTTCTTCGTTGGCGATGGCGTTTTTCAACTGCTGGCGAACCAGCAGCCGGATCGGATCCTGGCACGGGACTACATTGCGACATTTAAAGTTCTGCCTCTTTATGACATTGAGCAGTGCTGGCTATGTGCGGCTTCGCTACGTGAGCGAGGACTGGGCGAGGAGACGGCATTTGTGTTGCCGATTCAGCGGCTGGAGCCGGATGCGCTGCGTGAGCGACTTAATGAATACACCGTCGTGATGACTTTTTGAGGCTCCTATGCTGCATACGTTATCTCAATCGCCCTGGCAGTGTGATATGGCTGCGCTGTTGCGCCTGGTACGCCCGGGCGACGATCTTTTGTTGCTGTCCGATGGCGTGACGGCGGCGCTGGAAGGCGGGCGTTTCATTGACTTATTGCGTAATGCCCCCATATCGCTACACGTGCTGAGTGAAGACGTTGATGCACGTGGTCTTTCTGGTCAAATTTCGAGCAGTGTCGCCAGGGTTGGCTATACTGATTTCGTGAGTCTGGCGATAAAACATGACGCTCAGATGCGTTGGTAATGTGTGATCGCTGTATATTTCTTGACACCTTTTCAGCACAGCCATAAAATTCTGCGTCCTCATATTATATGAGGTCGTTTTATTACGTGTTTACGAAGCAAAAGCTAAAACCAGGAGCTATTTAATGGCAACAGTTAACCAGCTGGTACGCAAACCACGCGCACGCAAAGTTGCAAAAAGCAACGTTCCGGCGCTGGAAGCATGCCCGCAAAAACGTGGTGTATGTACTCGCGTATATACTACCACCCCGAAAAAACCGAACTCCGCGCTGCGTAAAGTATGCCGTGTTCGTCTGACTAACGGTTTCGAAGTGACTTCCTACATCGGTGGTGAAGGTCACAACCTGCAGGAGCACTCCGTGATCCTGATCCGTGGCGGTCGTGTAAAAGACCTCCCGGGTGTTCGTTACCACACTGTACGTGGCGCGCTTGACTGCTCCGGTGTTAAAGACCGTAAGCAATCTCGTTCCAAATACGGCGTGAAACGTCCTAAGGCTTAATGGTTCTCCGTTAAGTAAGGCCAAACTGTTTTAACTTAATGTCAAACTAAACTCTTAGAGTTTTGGACAATCCTGAATTAACAACGGAGTATTTCCATGCCACGTCGTCGTGTTATTGGTCAGCGTAAAATTCTGCCGGATCCGAAGTTCGGATCAGAACTGCTGGCTAAATTTGTAAATATCCTGATGGTAGACGGTAAAAAATCTACTGCAGAATCAATCGTATACAGCGCGCTGGAGACCCTGGCTCAGCGTTCTGGTAAAAATGAACTGGAAGCTTTCGAAGTCGCTCTCGAAAACGTGCGCCCGACTGTCGAAGTTAAGTCTCGCCGCGTTGGTGGTTCTACTTATCAGGTTCCGGTTGAAGTACGTCCGGTTCGCCGCAATGCCCTGGCAATGCGTTGGATCGTTGAAGCTGCTCGTAAACGCGGTGATAAATCCATGGCTCTGCGCCTGGCGAACGAACTTTCTGATGCTGCAGACAACAAAGGTACTGCAGTTAAGAAACGTGAAGACGTTCACCGTATGGCCGAAGCCAACAAGGCGTTCGCACACTACCGTTGGTAATCCCTTCGGAGTTTTAGTCAACTGGCGGGCGCTTCAAGTAAGTCGCCCGCCGTTTGGCAACTTAATTCTGAACGCCTAAAAGACACAAACGAGGAATCAAATGGCTCGTACAACACCCATCGCACGCTACCGTAACATCGGTATCAGTGCGCACATCGACGCCGGTAAAACCACGACTACCGAACGTATTCTGTTCTACACCGGTGTAAACCACAAAATCGGTGAAGTTCATGACGGCGCCGCAACCATGGACTGGATGGAGCAGGAGCAGGAGCGTGGTATTACCATTACCTCCGCAGCGACTACTGCATTCTGGTCTGGTATGGCGAAGCAGTATGAACCGCATCGCGTAAACATCATCGACACCCCGGGGCACGTTGACTTCACCATCGAAGTAGAACGTTCCATGCGTGTTCTTGACGGTGCGGTAATGGTTTACTGCGCAGTTGGTGGTGTTCAGCCGCAGTCTGAAACCGTATGGCGTCAGGCTAACAAATATAAAGTTCCGCGCATTGCGTTCGTTAATAAAATGGACCGCATGGGCGCTAACTTCCTGAAAGTTGTTGGTCAGATCAAATCCCGTCTGGGCGCGAACCCGGTTCCGCTGCAGCTGGCAATTGGTGCTGAAGAAGGTTTCACCGGTGTTGTTGACCTGGTGAAAATGAAAGCCATCAACTGGAACGACGCAGATCAGGGCGTAACCTTCGAATACGAAGATATCCCGGCTGAGATGCAGGACCTGGCTGACGAATGGCACCAGAACCTGATCGAATCCGCTGCGGAAGCTTCCGAAGAGCTGATGGAAAAATACCTGGGTGGCGAAGAACTGACTGAAGAAGAGATCAAAAAAGCTCTGCGTCAGCGTGTTCTGAACAACGAAATCATCCTGGTAACCTGTGGTTCTGCGTTTAAGAACAAAGGTGTTCAGGCGATGCTGGATGCGGTAGTTGACTACCTGCCGTCCCCGACTGACGTACCTGCGATCAACGGTATCCTGGACGACGGTAAAGATACGCCGGCTGAGCGTCACGCAAGCGACGAAGAGCCGTTCTCCGCTCTGGCGTTCAAAATCGCTACCGACCCGTTTGTAGGTAACCTGACCTTCTTCCGCGTTTACTCTGGTGTGGTGAACTCTGGCGATACCATCCTGAACTCCGTGAAAAGTGCACGTGAGCGTTTCGGTCGTATCGTACAGATGCACGCTAACAAACGTGAAGAGATCAAAGAAGTTCGCGCGGGCGACATCGCTGCTGCGATCGGTCTGAAAGACGTAACGACTGGTGATACCCTGTGTGATCCGGATCATCCGATCATTCTGGAACGTATGGAATTCCCGGAACCGGTAATCTCCATCGCTGTAGAACCGAAAACCAAAGCTGACCAGGAAAAAATGGGTCTGGCTCTGGGCCGTCTGGCGAAAGAGGACCCGTCATTCCGCGTATGGACTGACGAAGAATCTAACCAGACCATTATCGCCGGTATGGGTGAGCTGCACCTCGACATCATCGTTGACCGTATGAAACGTGAATTCAACGTTGAAGCGAACGTCGGTAAACCTCAGGTTGCTTACCGCGAAGCGATTCGCGCGAAAGTTACCGATATCGAAGGTAAACACGCTAAACAGTCTGGTGGTCGCGGTCAGTACGGTCATGTTGTTATCGACATGTACCCGCTGGAGCCGGGCTCTAACCCGAAAGGTTACGAGTTCATCAACGACATCAAAGGTGGTGTAATTCCTGGCGAATACATCCCGGCCGTTGATAAAGGCATCCAGGAGCAGCTGAAATCTGGCCCGCTGGCTGGTTACCCGGTAGTAGACCTGGGCGTGCGTCTGCACTTCGGTTCTTACCACGACGTTGACTCCTCTGAACTGGCGTTTAAACTGGCTGCGTCTATTGCCTTTAAAGATGGCTTTAAGAAAGCGAAACCAGTTCTGCTTGAGCCGATCATGAAGGTTGAAGTAGAGACTCCGGAAGAGAACACTGGTGACGTTATCGGTGACTTGAGCCGTCGTCGCGGTATGCTGCGCGGTCAGGAATCTGAAGTCACTGGCGTTAAGATTCACGCTGAAGTGCCGCTGTCTGAAATGTTCGGATACGCGACTCAGCTGCGTTCTCTGACCAAAGGTCGTGCATCATACACTATGGAATTCCTGAAGTATGATGATGCACCGAACAACGTTGCTCAGGCCGTAATCGAAGCCCGTGGTAAATAAGCCTCAGGGTTAAAACCAAAGTCCCGTGCTCTCTCCAGAAGGGGAGAGCACTATAGTAAGGAATAAAGCCGTGTCTAAAGAAAAATTTGAACGTACAAAACCGCACGTCAACGTCGGCACAATCGGCCACGTTGACCATGGTAAAACTACTCTGACCGCTGCAATCACTACCGTTCTGGCTAAAACCTACGGTGGTTCTGCTCGCGCATTCGACCAGATCGATAACGCGCCGGAAGAAAAAGCGCGTGGTATCACCATCAACACTTCTCACGTTGAGTATGACACCCCGACTCGCCACTACGCACACGTAGACTGCCCGGGCCACGCCGACTATGTTAAAAACATGATCACCGGTGCTGCTCAGATGGATGGCGCGATCCTGGTTGTTGCTGCGACTGACGGCCCGATGCCGCAGACCCGTGAGCACATCCTGCTGGGTCGTCAGGTAGGCGTTCCGTACATCATCGTGTTCCTGAACAAATGTGACATGGTTGATGACGAAGAGCTGCTGGAACTGGTAGAGATGGAAGTTCGTGAACTGCTGTCTCAGTACGATTTCCCGGGCGACGACACCCCGATCGTTCGTGGTTCTGCTCTGAAAGCGCTGGAAGGCGACGCAGAGTGGGAAGCGAAAATCATCGAACTGGCTGGCCACCTGGATTCTTACATCCCGGAACCAGAGCGTGCGATTGACAAGCCGTTCCTGCTGCCGATCGAAGACGTATTCTCCATCTCCGGTCGTGGTACCGTTGTTACCGGTCGTGTAGAGCGCGGTATCATCAAAGTGGGTGAAGAAGTTGAAATCGTGGGTATCAAAGACACCGCGAAATCCACCTGTACTGGCGTAGAAATGTTCCGCAAACTGCTGGACGAAGGCCGTGCTGGTGAGAACGTTGGTGTTCTGCTGCGTGGTATCAAACGTGAAGAAATCGAACGTGGTCAGGTACTGGCTAAGCCGGGTTCCATCAAGCCGCACACCAAATTCGAATCTGAAGTTTATATCCTGTCCAAAGACGAAGGCGGCCGTCATACTCCGTTCTTCAAAGGCTACCGTCCGCAGTTCTACTTCCGTACAACTGACGTGACTGGCACCATCGAACTGCCGGAAGGCGTAGAGATGGTAATGCCGGGCGACAACATCAAAATGGTTGTTACCCTGATTCACCCGATTGCGATGGACGATGGTCTGCGTTTCGCAATCCGTGAAGGCGGCCGTACCGTTGGCGCGGGCGTTGTTGCTAAAGTTCTGAGCTAATTATTTAGCTTTGAATTAAAAAGGGCGCTCCGGCGCCCTTTTTGCTGCCTGTGAATCATTGGCAGAAATAATTGTTCGCGATTTTGTGCGCCCTTACATCGCAGCTTTACAGTCTGTGCTATTGTAATCATAACCATTCTCATTTACACTTTTGCGCATAAATTGAACGGGAGTGATCATGTACGTTTGTTTGTGTAATGGTGTAAGTGATAAAAAAATTCGCCAGGCTGTACGCCAGTTTCACCCTCAATCCTTTCAACAGCTTCGCAAGTTTGTTCCGGTCGGAAATCAGTGTGGAAAATGCATTCGTGCCGCACGTGAAATCATGCAGGACGAGTTAACCCAGATCCCGGAATATAAAGAGATTGCCTGAGGCGTTATCTTTTTTTTGACATCCCTGTAGCCCCATCTACGCTTCAATGAGTGGAAGCGGAGGGACTACATAATGAAAGGTGATGTTAAAATCATAAATTATCTCAATAAATTATTGGGAAATGAGCTTGTCGCAATAAACCAGTACTTTCTCCATGCGAGAATGTTCAAAAACTGGGGCCTGACGCGCCTCAACGATGTCGAATACCATGAATCCATTGATGAGATGAAACACGCCGATCGTTATATCGAGCGTATTCTATTTCTGGAAGGGATCCCCAATCTGCAGGATTTAGGCAAACTCGGCATTGGTGAAGATGTTGAAGAGATGCTGCAATCCGATCTCAGGCTGGAGCTGGAAGGGGCTAAGGATCTGCGTGAAGCCATTGCCTATGCGGACAGTGTCCACGACTACGTTAGCCGCGACATGATGATCAATATTCTCGCTGAAGAAGAGCATCACATCGACTGGCTGGAAACGGAACTTGATCTGATCAGCAAAATCGGACTACAGAACTATCTGCAGTCGCAAATCAAAGTGGAAGATTAAGTCTGCAACAAAGTATGAATTCCTACCAGTAAGCCCGCTGCCGCCAGACATGGTCCAAAAGGCAGCGGGTTTTTTATTGTCTGCAAACTGCGTAAGACAATCCCCCGGAGCAGTACCAGTCCGCAGGCTAGCGTGGCGGCAATACACACCAGTGCGGGTAAACTTTCCCAGCCATGCCAGGCGCCCAGCGCGGAAAGATATTTAACATCACCATATCCAAGCCCTTCATAGCCATAAAGCCAACGAAAACCCCAATAAATAGCAGCAAAACTGACGTAACCAGCAATAGCACCCAGCACGGCCTCGGGGAGTAACATTGTACGTGAGGTACAGTGCCAGAGGAGACCCAGCCATAAAAGCGGACAGGTTAACCGGTCCGGCAACAAACCACAGCGAATATCCCATCTGACAAGAAGCAGGTTTAGCCACAAATAAACTGAGACAAAGAACAGCATAACGATTACGCCTGATTAGGTTTACGAATCTTGAGAGGGCAGGGTGCCAGATAGGGAACACAGTGCTAAATGCGCTTTTTATCAAAATGGATATTACCGCGAGCGTTTTTTTGCGGGACGATTACAGTTGCATTCGCTTTGCGAACCAGCCCGCAGGTTGTTTAATTTCTAAACTGGACTTGCGCCAGACGCATATTTGCGTATAATGCGCGGGCCTGTCGTAAATGACGGGTGGTTCAATCTGAACCATAGCGGTGCTTTTCGCCGCTAACAATGCCCCCGATTGGGGGGCTACGTAAGAACGATTACACTCCCCCATCAATCGTAATGGGTGTGAGGAGTAATTATTTTCGTCTATAAATAATTGGAGCTCTGGTCTCATGCAGAACCAAAGAATCCGTATCCGCTTGAAAGCGTTTGATCATCGTCTGATCGATCAATCAACCGCCGAAATCGTCGAGACTGCTAAGCGCACTGGTGCGCAAGTACGTGGTCCGATCCCGCTGCCGACCCGCAAAGAGCGCTTTACCGTTCTGATCTCCCCGCACGTCAACAAAGACGCGCGTGATCAGTACGAAATCCGCACTCACAAGCGTCTGGTTGACATCGTTGAGCCAACCGAGAAAACCGTTGATGCTCTGATGCGTCTGGATCTGGCTGCCGGTGTAGACGTGCAGATCAGCCTGGGTTGATCAGGTCATCGAGCGATTGAGAGGTTGAAACAATGATTGGTTTAGTCGGTAAAAAAGTGGGCATGACCCGCATCTTCACTGAAGATGGCGTATCTATCCCAGTAACCGTTATCGAAGTTGAAGCAAACCGCGTTACTCAGGTTAAAGATCTGGCTAACGATGGCTACCGTGCTATCCAGGTTACCACCGGTGCTAAAAAAGCTAACCGCGTAACCAAGCCGGAAGCGGGTCACTTCGCTAAAGCTGGCGTTGAAGCTGGCCGTGGTCTGTGGGAATTCCGTCTGGCTGACGGCGAAGAATTCACCGTGGGTCAGGACATTAGCGTTGAGCTGTTTGCTGAAGTTAAAAAAGTTGACGTAACTGGCACCTCTAAAGGTAAAGGTTTCGCAGGTACCGTTAAGCGCTGGAACTTCCGTACCCAGGACGCTACTCACGGTAACTCCCTGTCTCACCGCGTTCCGGGTTCTATCGGTCAGAACCAGACTCCGGGCAAAGTGTTCAAGGGCAAGAAAATGGCAGGTCAGCTGGGTAATGAGCGCGTAACCGTTCAGAGCCTGGACGTAGTACGTGTTGACGCTGAGCGCAACCTGCTGCTGGTTAAAGGTGCTGTCCCGGGTGCAACCGGTAGCGACCTGATCGTTAAACCAGCTGTGAAGGCGTGAGGAGATAGCAATGGAATTAGTATTGAAAGACGCGCAGAGCGCGCTGACTGTTTCCGAAACTACCTTCGGTCGTGACTTTAACGAAGCGCTGGTACACCAGGTTGTTGTAGCTTATGCAGCTGGTGCTCGTCAGGGTACTCGTGCTCAGAAGACCCGTGCTGAAGTAACTGGTTCCGGTAAAAAACCGTGGCGCCAGAAAGGCACTGGCCGCGCTCGTTCTGGTTCTATCAAGAGCCCGATCTGGCGTTCTGGTGGCGTGACCTTCGCTGCGCGTCCGCAGGACCACAGTCAAAAAGTTAACAAAAAGATGTACCGCGGCGCGCTGAAAAGCATCCTGTCCGAACTGGTACGTCAGGATCGTCTGATCGTTGTCGAGCAGTTCTCTGTAGAAGCACCGAAAACCAAGCTGCTGGCTCAGAAACTGAAAGACATGGCTCTGGAAGATGTGCTGATCATCACCGGTGAGCTGGACGAGAACCTGTTCCTGGCCGCGCGCAACCTGCACAAGGTTGACGTTCGCGACGCGACTGGTATCGACCCGGTTAGCCTGATCGCCTTCGACAAAGTCGTAATGACTGCTGATGCTGTTAAGCAAGTTGAGGAGATGCTGGCATGATTCGTGAAGAACGTCTGCTGAAGGTGCTGCGCGCACCGCACGTTTCTGAAAAAGCGTCTACTGCGATGGAAAAAACAAACACCATCGTTCTCAAAGTTGCTAAAGACGCGACCAAAGCAGAAATCAAAGCTGCTGTGCAGAAACTGTTTGAAGTCGAAGTCGAAGTCGTTAACACCCTGGTAGTTAAAGGGAAAGTTAAACGTCACGGACAGCGTATCGGTCGTCGTAGCGACTGGAAAAAAGCTTACGTCACCCTGAAAGAAGGCCAGAATCTGGACTTCGTTGGCGGCGCTGAGTAAGTCGGAGGAGTAATACAATGGCAGTTGTTAAATGTAAACCGACATCTCCGGGTCGTCGCCACGTAGTTAAAGTGGTTAACCCTGAGCTGCACAAGGGCAAACCGTTTGCTCCGTTGCTGGAAAAAAACAGCAAATCCGGTGGTCGTAACAACAATGGCCGTATCACCACTCGTCATATCGGTGGTGGCCACAAGCAGGCTTACCGTATTGTTGACTTCAAACGCAACAAAGATGGTATCCCGGCAGTTGTTGAACGTCTTGAGTACGATCCGAACCGTTCCGCGAACATCGCGCTGGTTCTGTACAAAGACGGCGAGCGCCGTTACATCCTGGCCCCGAAAGGCCTGAAAGCTGGCGACCAGATTCAGTCTGGCGTTGATGCTGCAATCAAAGCAGGCAACACCCTGCCGATGCGCAATATCCCGGTTGGTTCTACCGTTCATAACGTAGAAATGAAACCAGGTAAAGGCGGTCAGCTGGCGCGTTCCGCTGGTACTTACGTTCAGATCGTTGCGCGCGATGGTGCTTATGTCACCCTGCGTCTGCGTTCTGGTGAAATGCGTAAAGTCGAAGCAGATTGCCGCGCTACTCTGGGCGAAGTTGGCAATGCTGAGCATATGCTGCGCGTTCTGGGTAAAGCAGGTGCTGCACGCTGGCGTGGTGTTCGTCCGACCGTTCGCGGTACCGCGATGAACCCAGTCGATCACCCACATGGTGGTGGTGAAGGTCGTAACTTTGGTAAGCACCCGGTATCCCCGTGGGGCCTGCAAACCAAAGGTAAGAAGACCCGCAGCAACAAGCGTACTGATAAATTCATCGTACGTCGCCGTAGCAAATAATATTAGAGGATAAGCCATGCCACGTTCTCTCAAGAAAGGTCCTTTTATTGACCTGCACTTGCTGAAGAAGGTAGAGAAAGCGGTGGAAAGCGGAGACAAGAAGCCCCTGCGCACTTGGTCCCGTCGTTCAACGATCTTTCCTAACATGATCGGTTTGACCATCGCTGTCCATAATGGTCGTCAGCACGTTCCGGTATTTGTTTCCGACGAAATGGTCGGCCACAAACTGGGTGAATTCGCACCGACTCGTACTTATCGCGGCCACGCTGCTGATAAAAAAGCGAAGAAGAAATAAGGTAGGAGGAAGAGATGGAAACTTTAGCTCAACATCGCCATGCTCGTTCTTCTGCTCAGAAGGTTCGCCTTGTTGCTGACCTGATTCGCGGTAAGAAAGTGTCGCAGGCCCTGGATATTCTGACCTACACCAATAAGAAAGCGGCTGTACTGGTCAAGAAGGTTCTGGAATCTGCCATTGCTAACGCTGAACACAACGATGGCGCTGACATTGACGATCTGAAAGTTGCGAAAATTTTCGTAGACGAAGGCCCGAGCATGAAGCGCGTTATGCCGCGTGCGAAAGGTCGTGCAGATCGCATCCTGAAGCGCACCAGCCACATTACTGTGGTTGTGTCCGATCGCTGAGACTCTGGAGACTAGCAATGGGTCAGAAAGTACATCCTAATGGTATTCGCCTGGGTATTGTAAAACCATGGAATTCAACCTGGTTTGCGAACACCAAAGAATTCGCTGACAACCTGGACAGCGACTTTAAAGTACGTCAGTTCCTGACTAAAGAACTGGCTAAAGCGTCTGTATCTCGTATCGTTATCGAGCGTCCGGCTAAGAGCATCCGTGTGACCATTCACACCGCTCGTCCGGGTATCGTTATCGGTAAAAAAGGTGAAGACGTTGAAAAACTGCGCAAGGTCGTAGCGGATATCGCTGGCGTTCCTGCTCAGATCAATATCGCCGAAGTTCGTAAACCTGAACTGGACGCAAAATTGGTTGCTGACAGCATCACTTCTCAGCTGGAACGTCGTGTTATGTTCCGTCGTGCTATGAAGCGTGCTGTACAGAACGCAATGCGTCTGGGCGCTAAAGGTATCAAAGTTGAAGTTAGCGGCCGTCTGGGCGGCGCTGAGATCGCACGTACCGAATGGTATCGTGAAGGTCGCGTTCCGCTGCACACTCTGCGCGCTGACATCGACTACAACACCTCCGAAGCGCACACCACTTATGGTGTAATCGGCGTAAAAGTGTGGATCTTCAAAGGTGAGATCCTTGGTGGTATGGCTGCAGTTGAACAACCGGAAAAACCGGCTGCTCAACCTAAAAAGCAGCAGCGTAAAGGCCGTAAATAAGGAGCGTCGCTGATGTTACAACCAAAGCGTACAAAATTCCGTAAAGTGCACAAAGGCCGCAACCGTGGTCTCGCGCAGGGCACGGATGTGAGCTTCGGCACTTACGGTCTGAAAGCTGTTGGCCGTGGTCGTCTGACCGCTCGTCAGATCGAAGCAGCACGTCGTGCTATGACTCGTGCTGTTAAGCGTCAGGGTAAGATCTGGATCCGTGTATTCCCGGACAAACCGATCACCGAGAAGCCGCTGGAAGTTCGTATGGGTAAAGGTAAAGGTAACGTGGAGTATTGGGTTGCCTTGATTCAGCCGGGTAAAGTCCTGTACGAAATGGACGGTGTTCCGGAAGAGCTGGCCCGTGAAGCCTTCGAGCTGGCAGCAGCAAAACTGCCGATTAAAACCACCTTTGTAACTAAGACGGTGATGTAATGAAAGCAAAAGAGCTGCGTGAAAAGAGCGTTGAAGAGCTGAACACCGAGCTGCTTAACCTGCTGCGCGAGCAGTTCAACCTGCGTATGCAGGCTGCAAGTGGCCAGCTGCAACAGACTCACCTGTTGAAGCAAGTGCGTCGTGATGTCGCACGCGTTAAGACTTTACTGACTGAGAAGGCGGGTGCGTAATGACCGATAAAATCCGTACTCTGCAAGGTCGTGTTGTTAGCGACAAAATGGAGAAATCCATTGTTGTAGCTATCGAACGTTTCGTGAAACACCCGATCTACGGTAAATTCATCAAACGTACGACCAAACTGCACGTACATGACGAGAACAACGAATGCGGTACCGGTGACGTGGTTGAAATCCGCGAATGCCGTCCGCTGTCCAAGACTAAGTCCTGGACGCTGGTTCGCGTTGTAGAGAAAGCGGTTCTGTAATACAGTACGCGTTCTCTAACGAATAAACGGCTCAGCGATGAGCCGTTTATTTTTTCTACCCATATCCGAGAACCGGTGTTATAATGCCGCGCCCTCAATATGGGGCTTTTTATCGACCCTGATTCTGGGGTCTTCAGTAGTAGTTGACATTAGCGGAGCACTGAAATGATCCAAGAACAGACTATGCTGAACGTCGCCGACAACTCCGGTGCACGTCGCGTAATGTGTATCAAGGTTCTGGGTGGCTCGCACCGTCGCTACGCAGGCGTAGGCGACATCATCAAGATCACCATCAAGGAAGCAATTCCGCGTGGTAAGGTCAAAAAAGGTGATGTGCTGAAGGCGGTAGTGGTGCGCACCAAGAAGGGTGTTCGTCGCCCTGACGGTTCTGTCGTTCGCTTCGATGGCAATGCTTGTGTTCTTCTGAACAACAACAGCGAGCAGCCAATCGGTACGCGTATTTTTGGGCCGGTTACTCGTGAACTTCGTTCTGAGAAGTTTATGAAAATCATCTCTCTGGCACCAGAAGTACTCTAAGGAGCGAATCATGGCAGCTAAAATCCGTCGTGATGACGAAGTTATCGTGTTAACCGGTAAAGATAAAGGTAAGCGCGGTAAAGTAAAAAATGTCCTGTCTTCCGGCAAGATCATTGTTGAAGGTATTAACCTGGTTAAGAAACATCAGAAGCCGGTTCCGGCCCTGAACCAACCAGGCGGCATCGTTGAAAAAGAAGCTGCAATTCAGGTTTCTAACGTTGCAATCTTCAATGCGGCAACCGGCAAGGCCGACCGTGTAGGCTTTAGATTCGAAGACGGCAAAAAAGTCCGTTTCTTCAAGTCTAACAGCGAAACTATCAAGTAATTTGGAGTAGTACGATGGCGAAACTGCATGATTACTACAAAGACGAAGTAGTTAAGAAACTCATGACTGAGTTTAACTACAATTCTGTCATGCAAGTCCCTCGGGTCGAGAAGATCACCCTGAATATGGGTGTTGGTGAAGCGATCGCTGACAAGAAACTGCTGGATAACGCAGCAGCTGACCTGGCAGCAATCTCCGGTCAAAAACCGTTGATCACCAAAGCGCGCAAATCTGTTGCGGGCTTCAAAATCCGTCAGGGCTATCCGATCGGCTGTAAAGTGACTCTGCGTGGCGAACGCATGTGGGAGTTCTTTGAGCGCCTGATCACTATTGCTGTACCGCGTATCCGTGACTTCCGTGGCTTGTCCGCTAAGTCTTTCGACGGTCGTGGTAACTACAGCATGGGTGTCCGTGAGCAGATCATCTTCCCAGAAATCGACTACGATAAAGTCGACCGCGTGCGTGGTTTGGATATTACCATTACCACTACTGCGAAATCTGACGAAGAAGGCCGTGCTCTGCTGGCTGCCTTTGACTTCCCGTTCCGCAAGTAAGGTAGGGTTACTTCATGGCTAAGCAATCTATGAAAGCACGCGAAGTTAAACGCGTAGCTTTAGCTGAAAAATACTTCGCGAAACGCGCTGAACTGAAAGCGATCATTTCTGATGTGAACGCTTCCGACGAAGATCGTTGGAACGCTGTTCTCAAGCTGCAGAGTCTGCCGCGTGATTCCAGCCCGTCTCGTCAGCGTAACCGCTGCCGCCAAACTGGTCGTCCGCATGGTTTCCTGCGGAAGTTCGGGTTGAGCCGTATCAAGGTCCGTGAATCCGCTATGCGCGGTGAAATCCCGGGTCTGAAAAAGGCTAGCTGGTAATTGTCACCAATTGAATCACGGGAGTAAAGACAGATGAGCATGCAAGATCCGATCGCGGATATGCTGACCCGTATCCGTAACGGTCAGGCCGCGAACAAAGCTGCGGTCACCATGCCTTCCTCCAGGCTGAAAGTGGCAATTGCCAACGTGCTGAAGGAAGAAGGTTTTATTGAAGATTTCAAAATCGAAGGCGACACCAAGCCGGAACTGGAAGTGACTCTTAAGTACTTCCAGGGCAAAGCTGTGGTAGAAAGCATTCAGCGTATCAGCCGCCCTGGTCTGCGCATCTATAAGAAAAAAGATGAGCTGCCGAAAGTTATGGGTGGTATGGGTATCGCAGTTGTTTCTACCTCTAAAGGTGTTATGACTGATCGTGCAGCGCGCCAGGCTGGTCTTGGTGGCGAAATTATCTGCTACGTAGCCTAATCGGAGGAAAAAATGTCTCGTGTTGCTAAAGCACCGGTCGTTATTCCTGCCGGCGTTGACGTAAAAATCAACGGTCAGGTTATCACGATCAAAGGTAAAAACGGCGAGCTGACTCGTACCCTCAACGATGCTGTTGAAGTTAACCATGCAGATAATGCTCTGACCTTCGGTCCGCGTGATGGTTACGTGGATGGTTGGGCTCAGGCTGGTACCGCGCGTGCCCTGCTGAACTCAATGGTTATCGGTGTTACCGAAGGCTTCACCAAGAAGCTGCAGCTGGTTGGTGTAGGTTATCGTGCAGCGGTTAAAGGGAATGTTGTAAACCTGGCTCTGGGTTTCTCTCATCCTGTTGACCATCAGCTGCCGGCGGGTATCACTGCTGAATGTCCGACTCAAACTGAAATCGTGCTGAAAGGCGCTGATAAACAGGTGATCGGCCAGGTTGCAGCTGATCTGCGCGCCTACCGTCGTCCTGAGCCTTATAAAGGCAAGGGTGTTCGTTACGCCGACGAAGTCGTGCGTACCAAAGAGGCTAAGAAGAAGTAAGGTAACACTATGGATAAGAAATCTGCTCGTATCCGTCGTGCGACCCGCGCACGCCGCAAGCTCAAAGAGCTTGGTGCGACCCGCCTGGTGGTACATCGTACCCCGCGTCATATTTACGCCCAGGTAATCGCATCGAATGGTTCTGAAGTTCTGGTAGCTGCTTCTACTGTAGAAAAAGCTATCGCTGAACAACTGAAGTATACCGGTAACAAAGACGCGGCCGCAGCTGTGGGTAAAGCTGTCGCTGAACGCGCTCTGGAAAAAGGCATTAAAGATGTGTCCTTTGACCGTTCCGGGTTCCAATATCATGGTCGCGTCCAGGCACTGGCAGATGCTGCCCGTGAAGCTGGCCTTCAGTTCTAAGGTAGAGGTGTAAGATGGCTCACATCGAAAAACAAGCTGGCGAACTGCAGGAAAAGCTGATCGCGGTAAACCGCGTATCGAAAACCGTTAAAGGTGGTCGTATTTTCTCCTTCACAGCTCTGACTGTTGTTGGCGATGGTAACGGTCGCGTTGGTTTTGGTTACGGTAAAGCCCGCGAAGTTCCGGCAGCGATCCAGAAAGCGATGGAAAAAGCCCGTCGCAATATGATTAACGTCGCGCTGAACCACGGCACCCTGCAGCACCCGGTTAAGGGTACTCACACGGGTTCTCGTGTATTCATGCAGCCGGCTTCCGAAGGTACCGGTATTATTGCCGGTGGTGCAATGCGCGCCGTTCTGGAAGTCGCTGGGGTTCATAACGTTCTGGCTAAAGCATATGGTTCCACCAACCCGATTAACGTGGTTCGTGCAACTATTGATGGCCTGGAAAATATGAAGTCCCCAGAAATGGTCGCTGCCAAGCGTGGTAAATCCGTTGAAGAAATTCTGGGGTAATTGACCATGGCAAAGACTATTAAAATCACTCAAACCCGCAGTGCAATCGGTCGTCTGCCGAAACACAAGGCAACGCTGCTTGGCCTGGGTCTGCGTCGTATTGGTCATACTGTTGAACGTGAGGATACTCCTGCGGTTCGTGGTATGGTCAACGCGGTTTCCTTCATGGTTAAAGTTGAGGAGTAAGAGATGCGTTTAAATACTCTGTCTCCGGCCGAAGGCTCTAAAAAGGCGGGTAAACGCCTGGGTCGTGGTATCGGTTCTGGCCTCGGTAAAACCGGTGGTCGTGGTCACAAAGGTCAGAAATCTCGTTCTGGCGGTGGCGTACGTCGCGGTTTCGAGGGCGGCCAGATGCCTCTGTATCGTCGTCTGCCGAAGTTCGGTTTCACTTCTCGCAAAGCAATGATCACGGCAGAGATTCGTCTGTCCGATCTGGCTAAAGTAGAAGGCGACGTAGTAGACCTGAACACGCTGAAAGCGGCTAACATTATCGGCATCCAGATCGAGTTCGCGAAAGTGATCCTGGCTGGTGAAGTAGCTCGTCCGGTAACTGTTCGTGGCCTGCGTGTGACGAAAGGCGCTCGTGCTGCTATCGAAGCTGCTGGCGGTAAAATTGAGGAATAAGTAGCAGAATGGCTAAACAACCGGGATTAGATTTTCAAAGTGCCAAGGGTGGAATTGGCGAACTGAAACGCAGACTGCTGTTTGTAATCGGTGCGTTAATTGTTTTCCGTATTGGCTCTTTTATTCCGATCCCTGGTATTGATGCCGCTGTACTTGCCAAACTGCTTGAGCAACAGCGTGGCACTATCATTGAAATGTTTAACATGTTCTCTGGTGGTGCCCTCAGCCGTGCTTCTATCTTTGCACTGGGTATTATGCCGTATATTTCGGCATCGATTATTATCCAACTGCTGACGGTCGTTCATCCGGCCCTGGCGGAGCTGAAGAAAGAAGGGGAGTCTGGTCGTCGTAAGATCAGCCAGTACACCCGTTACGGTACTCTGGTGTTGGCTATATTCCAGTCGATCGGTATTGCTACTGGTCTGCCGAATATGCCTGGTATGCAGGGCCTGGTAATGAATCCAGGCTTTGCATTCTACTTCACCGCTGTTGTGAGTCTGGTCACAGGGACAATGTTCCTGATGTGGCTCGGCGAACAGATTACTGAGCGTGGTATCGGTAACGGTATTTCGATCATTATCTTCGCCGGCATCGTGGCGGGTCTTCCGCCAGCCATTGCCCATACTATTGAGCAAGCGCGTCAAGGCGACCTGCACTTCCTCCTGTTGCTGTTGGTTGCAGTATTAGTATTTGCAGTGACGTTCTTTGTTGTATTCGTTGAGCGTGGCCAACGCCGCATTGTGGTAAACTACGCGAAACGTCAGCAAGGCCGTCGTGTCTATGCTGCTCAGAGCACACATTTACCGCTGAAAGTGAATATGGCGGGGGTAATCCCGGCAATTTTCGCTTCCAGTATTATTCTGTTCCCGGCGACCATCGCGTCATGGTTCGGGGGCGGGACTGGTTGGAACTGGCTGACAACAATTTCGCTGTATTTGCAGCCTGGGCAACCGCTTTATGTGTTACTCTATGCGTCTGCAATCATCTTCTTCTGTTTCTTCTACACGGCGTTGGTTTTCAACCCGCGTGAAACAGCAGATAACCTGAAGAAGTCCGGTGCATTTGTACCAGGAATTCGTCCGGGAGAGCAAACGGCGAAGTATATCGATAAAGTAATGACCCGCCTGACTCTGGTCGGTGCGCTCTACATTACTTTTATCTGCCTGATCCCGGAGTTCATGCGTGATGCGATGAAAGTACCGTTTTACTTTGGTGGGACGTCACTGCTTATCGTTGTCGTCGTGATTATGGACTTTATGGCTCAAGTGCAAACTCTGATGATGTCCAGTCAGTATGAGTCTGCATTGAAGAAGGCGAACCTGAAAGGCTACGGCCGTTAATGGTCGCCCGAGAAGTTACGGAGAGTAAAAATGAAAGTTCGTGCTTCCGTCAAGAAATTATGCCGTAACTGCAAAATCGTTAAACGTGATGGCGTCATCCGTGTGATTTGCAGTGCCGAGCCGAAACATAAACAGCGCCAAGGCTGATTATTTCGCATATTTTTCTTGCAAAGTTGGGTTGAGCTGGCTAGATTAGCCAGCCAATCTTTTGTATGTCTGTACGTTTCCATTTGAGTATCCTGAAAACGGGCTTTTCAGCATGGTGCGTGCAAGTAAAATTATAGGAGTGCATAGTGGCCCGTATAGCAGGCATTAACATTCCTGATCAAAAACATGCTGTGATCGCATTAACTTCGATCTACGGTGTTGGTAAAACCCGTTCACAGGCCATTCTGGCTGCTGCGGGCATCGCCGAAAATGTTAAGATCAGTGAGCTGTCTGAAGAACAAATCGACACGCTGCGTGACGAAGTTGCCAAATTTGTCGTTGAAGGTGATCTGCGCCGTGAAGTTAGCATGAGCATCAAGCGCCTGATGGATCTTGGTTGCTATCGCGGTTTGCGTCATCGTCGTGGTCTCCCGGTTCGCGGTCAGCGTACCAAGACCAACGCACGTACCCGTAAGGGTCCGCGCAAACCGATCAAGAAATAATCGGGGTGATTGAATAATGGCAAAGGCACCAATTCGTGCACGTAAACGTGTAAGAAAACAAGTCTCTGACGGCGTGGCTCATATCCATGCTTCTTTCAACAACACCATCGTTACTATTACTGATCGTCAGGGTAACGCGCTGGGTTGGGCAACAGCCGGTGGTTCCGGTTTCCGTGGTTCTCGCAAATCCACTCCGTTCGCAGCTCAGGTTGCGGCAGAGCGTTGCGCTGAAGCCGTAAAAGAATACGGCATCAAGAATCTGGAAGTTATGGTTAAGGGACCGGGTCCGGGTCGCGAATCTACTATTCGTGCACTGAACGCCGCTGGTTTCCGCATCACTAATATTACTGATGTGACTCCGATCCCTCACAACGGTTGTCGTCCGCCGAAAAAACGTCGCGTATAACGCGCTCGTTTTCTAGGATTGTTGGAGAAAGAAAATGGCAAGATATTTGGGTCCTAAGCTCAAGCTGAGCCGTCGTGAGGGCACAGACCTGTTCCTTAAGTCTGGCGTTCGCGCGATCGATACCAAGTGTAAAATTGAACAAGCTCCTGGCCAGCACGGTGCGCGTAAACCGCGTCTGTCTGACTATGGTGTGCAGTTGCGTGAAAAGCAAAAAGTTCGCCGTATCTACGGTGTGCTGGAGCGTCAGTTCCGTAACTACTATAAAGAAGCAGCACGTCTGAAAGGCAACACCGGTGAAAACCTGTTGGGTCTGCTGGAAGGTCGTCTGGACAACGTTGTATACCGTATGGGCTTCGGCGCCACTCGTGCAGAAGCACGTCAGCTGGTTAGTCATAAAGCAATCATGGTAAACGGTCGTGTTGTTAACATCGCTTCTTATCAGGTTAGTCCGAATGACGTGGTTAGCATTCGTGAGAAAGCGAAAAAGCAGTCTCGCGTGAAAGCCGCTCTGGAGCTGGCTGAGCAGCGTGAAAAGCCAACCTGGCTGGAAGTTGATGCTGGCAAGATGGAAGGTACGTTCAAGCGTAAGCCGGAGCGTTCTGATCTGTCTGCGGACATTAACGAACACCTGATCGTCGAGCTTTACTCCAAGTAAAGCTTAGTACCAAAGAGAGGACACAATGCAGGGTTCTGTGACAGAGTTTCTAAAACCGCGCCTGGTAGATATCGAGCAAGTGAGTTCGACGCACGCCAAGGTGACCCTTGAACCTTTAGAGCGTGGCTTTGGCCATACTCTTGGTAACGCACTGCGCCGTATTCTGCTCTCATCGATGCCGGGTTGCGCGGTGACAGAGGTTGAGATTGATGGTGTACTTCATGAGTACAGCACCAAAGAAGGCGTTCAGGAAGATATCCTTGAAATCCTGCTCAACCTGAAAGGGCTTGCGGTGAGAGTTCAGGGTAAAGATGATGTTATTCTTACTCTGAATAAATCTGGCATTGGCCCTGTGACCGCAGCCGATATCACCCACGACGGTGATGTCGAAATCGTCAAGCCGCAGCATGTGATCTGCCACCTGACCGATGAAAACGCATCTATTAGCATGCGTATCAAAGTTCAGCGCGGTCGTGGTTATGTGCCGGCGTCTGCCCGAATTCATTCGGAAGAAGATGAGCGCCCGATCGGCCGCCTGCTGGTCGATGCGTGCTACAGCCCTGTAGAGCGTATTGCCTACAATGTTGAAGCAGCACGTGTTGAACAGCGTACCGACCTGGACAAGCTGGTCATCGAAATGGAAACCAATGGCACAATCGATCCTGAAGAGGCGATTCGTCGTGCGGCAACCATTCTGGCTGAACAACTGGAAGCTTTCGTTGACTTACGTGATGTACGTCAGCCGGAAGTGAAAGAAGAGAAACCAGAATTCGATCCGATCCTGCTGCGCCCTGTTGACGATCTGGAATTGACTGTCCGCTCTGCTAACTGCCTCAAGGCAGAAGCTATCCACTATATCGGTGATCTGGTACAGCGTACCGAGGTTGAGTTGCTGAAAACGCCGAACCTGGGTAAAAAATCTCTTACTGAGATTAAAGACGTGCTGGCTTCGCGTGGTTTGTCTCTGGGCATGCGCCTGGAAAACTGGCCACCGGCAAGCATTGCTGACGAGTAACCGGATCACAGGTTAAGGTTTTACTGAGAAGGATAAGGTCATGCGCCATCGTAAGAGTGGTCGTCAACTGAACCGCAACAGCAGCCATCGCCAGGCCATGTTCCGTAACATGGCAGGTTCTTTGGTTCGTCATGAGATCATCAAGACGACTCTGCCGAAAGCCAAAGAGCTGCGTCGCGTAGTTGAGCCGCTGATTACTCTTGCCAAGACTGATAGCGTTGCTAATCGTCGTCTGGCATTCGCCCGTACTCGTGATAACGAGATCGTGGCAAAACTGTTTAACGAGCTGGGCCCGCGTTTCGCGAGCCGTGCCGGTGGTTACACTCGCATTCTGAAGTGTGGCTTCCGTGCTGGTGACAATGCTCCGATGGCTTACATCGAGCTGGTTGATCGCGCCGAGCCGAAAGCAGAAGCTGCTGCAGAGTAATCTGCAGTAACGTAAAGAAACCCGCCTCGGCGGGTTTTTTTATATCCCTCAAGCCTCCACTTTCCTACAATATCTCTGTCTTTTAGCTCTCCCCTGGAGGCCTTCAATGTGGTTGCTTGATCAGTGGGCAGAACGACACATTCTCGATGCCCAAAAAAAAGGTGAATTTGATAATCTTCCCGGGAGCGGCGAACCTGTCGTGCTGGATGATGACACGCATGTTCCTCCTGAGTTGCGCGCGGGTTATCGTTTGCTGAAGAACGCAGGCTGTCTTCCACCTGAACTCGAGTATCGCAAAGAAGCTATTGTGTTGACGGAGCTGCTTAATACGGTACATAACAATCACCCGCATCATCATGAATTACAACGGCGTCTCGCTCTTCTTGAACTCAAGTTAAAGCAGGCCGGGCTCAGCACTGATTTCCTGCGAGGCGATTATGCCGAAAAATTGCTGCACAAAGTGAACGAGGAGTAATCATGTATCGCATTGGTGAAATTGCTAAACTGGCTGACGTCACGCCGGACACCATCCGCTATTACGAAAAGCAGCAAATGATGGATCATGAGGTGCGTACCGAAGGGGGATTTCGACTCTATACGGAAAGCGATCTACAACGGCTCAGGTTTATCCGCCATGGCAGGCAGTTGGGTTTTACGCTTGAATCGATTCGTGAATTGCTTTCGATCCGTATCGATCCCGAACATCATACCTGTCAGGAATCGAAGGGGATCGTGCAGGCTCGCCTGAGCGAGGTAGAGGCCCGAATCGAAGAGTTGCAGGTGATGCGCAGATCGCTGCAAAAACTGAATGATGCCTGCTGCGGTACAGCGCATAGCAGTGTCTACTGTTCCATTCTGGAAGCACTGGAATTGGGTGCCAGTGGTAGCCCAGGTTCTTCCACAAGTTGATCTTCTGTTCTGACAGTTCTACACTTCGTCGGTTTTAATACACAACCTGGAGAAATTATGAGTCGCTATCAGCACACTAAAGGGCAGATTAACGATAACGCGATTGAAGCCCTGTTACATGACCCGTTGTTCAGGCAGCGTGTTGAGAAAAACAAGAAGGGGAAAGGAAGTTATCTGCGGAAAAACAAGCATCACAAAAAAGGTTTTCAGGAGGCCAGTGGCAAGCAAGCGAATCGCTTATTTACCACTGGCCTTCTTATTTTTGCTTAATGGCGATTATTCTGCTCTTTCAGCAGATCGCGGATTTCACCCAGCAGAACTTCTTCTTTGCTCGGCGCGGGCGGCGCTTTCGGTTCTTCTGCTTGTTTACGTTTCAGTTTGTTGATCAGCTTGATCGCAATGAAAATAGCGAAGGCAACGATAACAAAGTCAAAAATGTTCTGAATAAACACACCATAATGCATGACAACTGCAGGGACATCACCTTGCGCATCCCGTAATGTCCATGCGAATGATTTGAAATCTATCCCGCCGATCAACAATCCCAGAGGCGGCATGATGATATCGGCAACCAGGGACGATACTATTTTGCCGAAAGCTGCACCGATGATCACACCGACCGCTAAATCTACAACATTTCCGCGCATCGCAAATTCGCGGAACTCTTTTAAAATACTCATATCTCTCTCCATGTGCAGGCTATCACGGTAAGTCTAACAAATTACCGATCAATTTCCATTTAGAGGGAATAATTAGCATGATTTATTATCCCCTTATGAATACGGGGATTAAATAAGGGGCACATATAAATGCCCCTGAAGATCACAAGAAGAAGGGACTGGGCTGGAACAGCCGTTCCACGTCAGTAATATATTTTTTATCGGTTAAAAACATAATTACATGGTCGCCCTGTTCAATACGCAGATTATCATTAGCGATCATGACATCATTTCCCCGCACAACAGCACCAATAATGGTACCTGGCGGCAGCTTAATATCATCGATAACCCGGCCAACGACACGTGAGGTCGTTTCGTCGCCATGTGCGACGGCTTCAATCGCCTCGGCAACACCGCGACGCAGTGAAGAAACACCAACAATATCGGCTTTACGAACGTGACTGAGCAATGCAGAAATGGTTGCCTGTTGAGGAGAAATTGCGATATCAATAACGCTTCCCTGCACCAGGTCGACGTAGGCACGCCGCTGGATAAGCACCATGACCTTTTTAGCCCCCATACGTTTGGCCAGCATTGCAGACATAATATTGGCTTCGTCATCGTTAGTGACGGCAATAAACAGATCTACCTGATCGATATGTTCTTCAGCCAGCAATTCCTGATCCGACGCATCGCCATAAAACACGATAGTATTTTGGAGCTTTTCTGCCAGTTCTGACGCACGCTGCTGATCGCGCTCGATCAATTTAACGCTGTAATCTTTTTCAAGCTGCCTGGCGAGACCTGCACCGATATTACCGCCGCCAACCAACATGATGCGCTTATAAGGTTTCTCCAGCCGCTGCAATTCACTCATAACCGCGCGAATATGCTGTGATGCCGCAATAAAAAATACTTCATCACCAGCTTCAACAATCGTTGAGCCTTGCGGACGAATCGGGCGATCGTGGCGGAATATTGCCGCGACGCGCGTATCAATATGCGGCATATGCTCGCGCATGGTCGATAACGCATTGCCAACAAGCGGACCGCCATAATAGGCCTTCACTACCGCCAGGCTTACTTTGCCTTCTGCAAAGTTGACTACTTGCAACGCGCCTGGATATTCAATCAACCGATAAATGCTATCGATAACCAGTTGCTCGGGGGCAATCAAGTGATCAATGGGCACGGCTTCTGAATGAAAAAGTTTATCTGCATCACGGACATAGTCCGGTGAACGAATACGGGCAATGCGATTCGGTGTGTTAAACAGAGAATAGGCCACCTGACAGGCGACCATATTTGTTTCGTCCGAACTGGTTACAGCAACCAGCATATCGGCATCATCGGCTCCCGCCTCGCGCAAAACTCGTGGATGCGAGCCATGTCCCTGAACAACGCGCAGATCAAACTTATCCTGCAGGCTGCGTAAGCGATCGCCATTAGTATCGACAACGGTAATATCGTTATTCTCACCGACCAGGTTTTCCGCCAGCGTTCCGCCAACTTGACCTGCACCCAGAATAATTATCTTCATCAGTTGTGACCCGTTGCTCTCATCACTGTTTGATTATCTTAGCGTAGAAGAAGCCGTCACCTTCTTCAGCACCTGGCAGATTTTGTTGACCAGGTTGATCCGCTGTGCCCGTCTGGCTAAGTTTCGCGTTTGGTGTGCGTTTGAGGAAAGCATCAATTTGCTGGCTGTTCTCTTCCGGAAGGATTGAACAGGTTGCATAGACCAGGGTTCCGCCTGATTTCAGATGTGGCCAGATGGCATCCAGAATATCCGATTGTAACTTCGCGAGTTCCGGGATGTCCCGATCGCGGCGTAGCCATTTGATGTCCGGATGGCGGCGAATAACGCCAGTTGCGGAACACGGGGCATCCAGCAAAATACGATCGAATTTTTCATCACTGCACCATTGATCCGGGAAACGCCCGTCGCCCTGTTTTACCTCAGCCTTCATACCCAGGCGTTTGAGGTTGTCATAAACACGGGACAGACGCTGTTCATCCACATCAACTGCCAGAACGCTGGCATCTGGAGCAACTTCAAGGATATGTGTGGTCTTCCCGCCAGGTGCTGCACAGAGATCGAGAATACGTTCGCCGTTTTGTGGGGCGAGAAGAGTAATGCATCCCTGTGCGGATGCATCCTGCACAGTCACCCAGCCTTCAGCAAAACCTGGTAATGCGGTAACAGGCGCAGCAGTTGCCAGACGGACAGCATCGGGATAATCGGGATGAGTGACGCCCTGTAATCCTGTCTCTTCCAGTAGCGCCAACCAGCCGTCACGCGTATGGTGCTGACGATTCACACGTAACCACATAGGTGGGCGTTGGTTACTGGCCTCAATAATTTGCTGCCATTGCTGTGGGTACGCCTTTTGTAGCCGTTTTAACAGCCAGGCTGGGAAAAGATACTGATTATCGCTATCAGCAAATTCTGCCAATAATTCTTCTTGCTGACGCTG
Organism: Kosakonia sp.; assembly: GCF_032052965.1. Classification (GTDB taxonomy): domain Bacteria; phylum Pseudomonadota; class Gammaproteobacteria; order Enterobacterales; family Enterobacteriaceae; genus Kosakonia. The sequence goes on along the minus strand of NZ_DAMBVN010000007.1, from coordinate 6,650 downwards.
AAACTGGCGCAATACGCCATTGATCAGGCCCTTTAATTGTGGGCGTTTAATGACAACCGCGCCTTCGACTGTTTCCGCCAGTGCGGCATGAGCAGGAATACGCGTGTGCAGGAGTTGATACAGGCCAACCATGATCAGGTAGTGCACTGTACGTTGTTTACCCGTCATCGGACGCGACATCAGCTTGTTGATTAGCCAGTCCAGTTGCGGTAAAACGCGCAGCACACCGAAGCACAACTCCTGCAGCAATGCTTTATCTTTGTCAGATACTTTCTGTTGTAACGGCGGCAAAATATTGCTGAGCGATTGCCCTTGCTCCATTACCTGTTCAATAGCCTGTGCGGCCATACTGCGTAAATTTAATTGTTTTTTCATAACCACATAAATAAAAACGCCCGGCAGAACCGGGCTATAAATTCAATATCAGGCCAGCACGTTGCCGGGCACAAACCACTCCCGCCGTGAATTCAGCAGGTCCTGTGCACTCATCGCTTTTTTACCTGACGGTTGCAATGATTCCAGGTTCAATACTCCGTCGCCTGTGGCGACCTGGATCCCGTCTTTGGAGGCGGCAATAATCGTGCCGGGAGACGCTGTTGCAGAAGAGGGGAGCACCGACGCTTTCCACACTTTTACCGGTTGCCCGTCAAGTTCCAGCCAGCTCATTGGCCATGGATTGAATGCCCGGATACAACGTTCAAGTTGCTCCGCACTCAAAGACCAGTTAATACGGGCCTCTTCTTTACTCAACTTCTCGGCATAAGTGGCCAGTGTTTCGTCCTGTACCTGCGGCGCAGCGTGCCCTTTGGCCAGTTGTCGTAATGTATCGAGCAGCCCCTGTGGACCAAGTTGTGCCAGTTTATCGTAAAGCATGGCGCTGGTATCTTCGGTCGTGATTGGGCAGGCAAGCTTATACAGCATATCGCCTGTATCTAATCCGACATCCATCTGCATGATGGTTACGCCCGTTTCTCTATCGCCAGCCCATAATGCCCGCTGAATAGGTGCTGCTCCGCGCCAGCGCGGAAGTAATGAACCATGAACGTTGATGCAGCCGAGGCGAGGCATTCCCAGCACCGCTTTAGGCAAGATCAATCCATAGGCGACGACGACCATAACATCGGCATTCAGATCAGCAATCAGTTGCTGGTTATCCTGCACGCGTAACGAGGCCGGCTGAAACACAGGCAGACCTTTTTCTTCAGCCAGCACTTTAACCGGGCTGGGCATCAGTTTTTTACCGCGCCCGGCAGGGCGGTCGGGCTGAGTGAATACGCCGACGATCTGATGCTCAGAAGACAACAACGCGTCAAGATGACGCGCTGCAAAGTCTGGCGTGCCGGCGAAGATAATGCGTAGCGATTCTGACACGTTTATCCCTTTATACCCGCATTACGCACGGGCGTTCATGCGATCCAGTTTTTCAACTTTCTGACGAATACGTTGGCGTTTCATTGGTGACAGGTAATCGATGAACAATTTACCTACCAGATGATCCATCTCATGCTGGATACAAATTGCCAGCAAGCCGTCAGCTTCCAGCTCAAAAGTCTTTCCTTCACGATCCAACGCGCGGATTTTTACTCTCTCTGCGCGCGGTACGAGTGCACGCTGTTCCGGAATAGACAGGCAACCTTCTTCGATACCAGTTTCACCGCTTTTTTCCAGCAGTTCCGGGTTGATCAGCACCAGTTGTTCATCGCGATTTTCTGAAACATCAATAACGATAATGCGCTGATGAATATCGACCTGCGTTGCCGCGAGGCCAATACCTTCTTCCGCGTACATGGTTTCAAACATATCATCAACGATACGCTGAATTTCCGCATTTACTTCTTTTACCGGCGTTGCGACTTTGCGAAGGCGCTCGTCCGGAATATGTAACACATGTAAAACTGCCATAAATATCCAGAGTCGTGTTCAGGAGTTGGAGAGAATATCTTCTCTATTCTAGACAAATCCCCCTCTGATTGACAGCATCAGTGACCAATCGCAAGGATTGCCAGGACTGCTTGTGGCAGGGGGATAAGGATGACATCCACAGAAATTAGTTTGCGTTTGATGCAGGTGAGTGATCTATGTGGTGAACGCTGGCTTCATGCCCTACGTTGGCTGCAGAAAAATCAGGATATTACTCCCACAGCACTGCAACATTTGGGGTTGACGGGGGCGCAAATCCGACGTTTTTTCTCTCTCACTCAACGGGACATTGAGCTGATGTTCGGCTGGCTTGAGGATGCGAATCATCACTTTATTATTGCCAGCGATCTCGCTTACCCCACGCAGTTGCGGGCTATTGTCGATTACCCCGGAGGGCTCTTTGTGCAAGGGGAGCTTTCCTTGCTGAAAACGCCGCAACTGGCGGTGGTCGGTAGCCGGGCACATTCATGGTATGGCGAACGTTGGGGAAGGATCTTTTGCGAGTCGCTTGCCCGAAGCGGAATGACCATTACCAGTGGACTGGCATTAGGTATTGATAGTATTGCTCACCGCGCAGCCCTCAATGCGCGCGGCAAAAGTATAGCCGTGTTGGGGAATGGTTTATACCGCCTTCATCCACGCAGGCATGCCTCGTTAGCAGCGCAACTCATTGAAGATGGCGGCGCATTAGTGTCTGAGTTGCCGCTGCCTGCCATGCCGTTACCGGGGCACTTTCCGCGTCGTAACCGAATTATCAGTGGCCTGAGTCTTGGTGTGCTGGTCGTTGAAGCGGCAGTGCGTAGCGGTTCGCTGGTTACCGCGCGTACTGCGCTCGAACAAGGTCGGGAAGTGTTTGCATTACCCGGGCCTGTTGGGAGTCCTGGCAGCGAAGGCCCTCACTGGTTAATCAAACAGGGTGCTACGCCAGTAACAAACGCTGACGAGATCCTTGAAAATTTGCAATGTGGTCTGCATTGGCTACCTGAATCACACGAAAAAACGATTTATTCCCCAGATCCGGAAAGTGCGGCATTGCCATTTCCTGAGCTCCTGGCTAACGTAGGAGATGAGGTAACACCTGTTGACGTCGTCGCTGAACGTGCCGGCCAACCTGTGCCAGTCACAGCAGCTCAATTGCTTGAACTGGAGTTAGCAGGATGGATCGCAGCTGTACCCGGCGGCTATGTCCGATTGAGGAGGGCAAGCCATGTTCGACGTACTAATGTACTTGTTTGAGACTTACATCCATAACGAAGCTGAACTGCGTGTGGATCAGGACAAACTGGAACGGGATCTTACCGACGCCGGATTTGATCGTGAAGACATCTACAATGCACTTCTGTGGCTGGAAAAGTTAGCTGATTATCAGGAAGGCCTTGCCGAACCGATGCAGCTCGCTTCTGATCCGCTCTCTGTCCGTATTTATACTGCGGAAGAGTGCGAAAGGCTGGATGCCAGTTGCCGGGGATTTTTGTTATTCCTGGAGCAGATTCAGGTGCTCAACCTCGAAACGCGAGAAATGGTGATAGAACGTGTGCTGGCGCTGGATACGGCAGAGTTCGAATTAGAAGATCTGAAATGGGTCATTCTTATGGTTCTCTTCAATATTCCTGGCTGCGAGAACGCATACCAGCAAATGGAAGAATTACTCTTTGAAGTGAATGAAGGTATGCTTCACTAATCGTTTTTGCAGCTTCAAGAGTCATTATGGCCAAATCAGCACTGTTTTCGGTGCGTAACAATGAGCCCTGCCCACAATGCGGGGCTGAACTTGTTATACGTTCCGGGAAACACGGTCCGTTTCTCGGGTGTTCGCACTATCCAGAATGTGATTATGTACGTCCGTTAAAAAGTCAGGCGGATGGACATATCGTCAAGGTTCTGGAAGGCCAGCTCTGCCCACAATGCGGCGCCAACCTGGTACTGAGGCAGGGGCGGTTTGGTATGTTTATAGGATGCAGTCAGTATCCAGAATGTGAACATACAGAACTGATCGACAAGCCTGATGAAACAGCAATAACCTGCCCGCAATGTCAGAGTGGGCACCTTGTACAGCGCCGTTCCCGGTATGGCAAGACTTTCTACTCCTGCGATCGCTACCCTGATTGTCAGTTCGTTATCAATTTCAAACCGGTGGCGGGCGAATGTCCTCTGTGCCATTACCCGCTACTTATCGAGAAGAAAACCGCGCAAGGTATTAAATGCTATTGCGCCAGTAAACAATGTGGACAGCCGGTAACGGCGGAACAAACTCGTGAAGAATAACCTGCCTGCAGACTCTATCGCCGCGGCGGTAGAAGTTTTAAAGAAAGAGCACGTCATCGCATACCCAACAGAAGCTGTTTTTGGGGTTGGTTGTGACCCGGACAGTGAAATCGCAGTGCATCGCCTGCTTACGCTAAAACAACGCCCTGTTGAAAAAGGGTTGATTCTGATTGCGGCAAGTTTTGAACAACTGAAACCGTATATTGACGACAGCATGTTGACGGACGCACAGCGTCAGGCTGTGTTCGCATGTTGGCCCGGCCCGGTGACCTTTGTTTTCCCGGCGAAACCGACAACGCCACGCTGGCTGACGGGGCGTTTTGATTCACTGGCTGTGCGTGTGACTAATCACCCGCAGGTCATCGCGCTGTGTAAAGCCTATGGCAAGCCTCTGGTATCGACCAGTGCCAATCTGTCGGGTCTGCCACCGTGCAGAACCGCACAAGAAGTGGTTACTCAATTTGGCGCTGACTTTCCGGTAGTGGATGCGCAGACGGGCGGGCGACAGAACCCTTCTGAAATCCGCGACGCCCTTACCGGCGAACTTTTCCGTCAGGGATAATCGTATGGGATCCTACGCAGTCTTCGGTAATCCGATCGCACATAGCAAATCGCCGTTCATTCATCAGCAGTTTGCGGCACAGCTAGGTATTGAACACCCTTATGGGCGCGTACTCGCACCAGTGAATGACTTTGTGAACACGCTGGAAGCCTTTTTCGCCAGTGGTGGAAAAGGGGCCAATGTTACCGTGCCATTTAAAGAAGAGGCTTTTGCCCGGGCGGATGAATTAACCGAGCGCGCAGCGCTTGCCGGGGCGGTCAATACGCTCAAGCAGCTTGACGATGGCCGTTTACTGGGAGACAACACAGATGGCATCGGCCTGTTGAGCGATCTTGAACGGTTGGCCTTTATCCGTCCGGGGTTTCGCATTTTGCTGGTTGGTGCAGGAGGTGCGGCTCGCGGTGTGTTGCTCCCTCTGCTTTCGCTTGATTGCACAGTGACTATTACGAATCGTACTTTGGCTCGCGCCGAAGCGTTGGAAACGTTATTTGCCCATACTGGCAGCGTGAATGCCGTTGCCATGAGCGACTTGGCCGGTCATGAATTCGATCTGATTATCAACGCTACCTCCAGCGGCATTGGCGGCGATGTCCCGGCGCTGCCGGAAGCGATTGTTCATCGGCAGCTCTTTTGCTATGACATGTTTTATCAAAAAGGGAATACGCCATTCCTGAACTGGTGCGAAAAGCAGGGAGCGAAACAGTGTGCTGACGGTCTGGGTATGCTGGTGGGGCAAGCAGCTCATGCCGTTTTGCTTTGGCATGGTGTACTACCGCAAGTCGAACCGGTTATAAGCGTGTTAAAACAGGAACTGGCGCTATGAATCAGGCTATCCAGTTTCCCGATCGCGAAGAGTGGAATGCTGCCTTGCAGGCTATTTGCTTCCCGGCCCTGGTGAATGGGATGCAATTTATCTGCGCAATTGCGGGGACGACGTTGCTGCAACGCTTTGGTGGCGAAACGCCAGAGCAATATCTGGCGGTATTCCGTGAAAATCGCTGGGATTTGGAAGAGGAGGCGGAGCAACGGATCCGCTGTCAGGAAGAAGATGATCAGGGCATTGTCTGGTTGTACTGATCCAGGTATTCATCTTTCCATTTCACATAATTGTTTGCAGAGTACTTCAGGCCTTCTTTTTCCGCTTCGGTCAGGGGGCGGATCTGTTTTACCGGGCTGCCGAGGTACAGGTAGCCGCTTTCCAGACATTTATTTTGCGGTACCAGGCTGCCTGCACCGATCATAACGTCATCTTCTATTACCGCCCCATCCAGCAAAATAGACCCCATACCGACCAGCACGCGATTGCCAATGGTGCAGCCGTGCAGCATGACTTTATGCCCAACGGTAACGTCTTCACCAATAATGAGCGGATCACCTTCAGGTTTATAAGAAGATTTGTGTGTGACATGTAGAACACTGCCATCCTGAATATTACTGCGTGCGCCAATCTCGACATAATTCACGTCGCCACGAATAACCACCAGTGGCCAGATCCCGACATCATCTGCGATCCGGACATCACCAATCACTACGCTGGTGGCATCAACCATGACCCGTTGGCCCAGACCGGGGAAAAGATCTTTATAAGGACGTAAGACAGTAGACATACTTACCTCATCAAAACACGGCTGAAGGTATGACTTTGATCGCAACAGAAGGCTTCTGCAACCCTTTTACGCATCATTATTTGAGCAGATCGTATGGGATCGCAGCAAAAAGAATGAAAAACCAGCACTCAGAAAAAAAGATCGCAAAAAGACTTGTGCTTAAAATTGGGATCCCTATAATGCGCCTCCGTTGACACGACAACGTGAATCACTTCACGAGATGGTCGGGGAAACGAAAGAGAAAAATCCTGAAAATCAGGGTTGACTCTGAAAGAGGAAAGCGTAATATACGCCAC
>NZ_DAMBVN010000006.1:0-231586 GCF_032052965.1 Kosakonia sp. | reverse complement strand
ACTGTAAATCTGCCGTCATCGACTTCGAAGGTTCGAATCCTTCCCCCACCACCATCACTTCATAAAATCCCATGCTGACTCATCAACTCAGAATTTTCAGACTTCACCCAACGGGGAAGGATGAGAAGCTTCGATTAAGGTTCGACCCGAGCGACAGCGAGTGAACGTTGCCATCCGTTCCGGGCCAGTTTACTTCCCTTTCCGCTCCACCACCCTCTGCAATGCTGATTTCGCGCCGGCAATTGACTGCACGCCTCCCCGTAGCCAGATGCCTTTCCCACAATGCTGAAGACGTGCAGCATGATCAAACTGGTCATAATCCACCGGGTAAACCAGCGAGGGGATCGCACGTTGCAGGCAGTGCCACAGAATGCCTGCGCCGCCATGGTGGATAACGGCATCATAATGCGCAAGCCAGCAGTCATAATCGACCCACGGCAAGCGTACAACGTTTTTCTGCCCGGTCACACCGCCCGCAGCCATATCGCCATCCGTGAAGTGGAACACCCAGTCAGGCATCGTCTGTGCCAGTTGCTGCACGGCCTGCACGACAGCCTCTTTATGCCAGTCCAGATGGGTGCCTAATGTCACCAGTACATGACGCTTTCCGGCAACAAAGGGGGGTGCAGCAGTCGGTAGCGGTGGCGTATAAAGCGCCGGGCCAATAAACCTGACCGCGGCAGGCCAGCTTCGCGGGAATTCGAACCACGCCTCCCCCAGTGCCAGAATGCACTCCGCCGAGTAGGCATTTTCACTGCCATCCTGCCGGTAGAGGGAAGAAATTCCCGTCTGGCGGATGGTCTGGCGGAACAGCCTGAAGAGTAGTCGTTTAAATCCGCGCACTTTGTGACGATGTAACGTCTGCGTAAAGCGCTGTAACGCATTGACCGGCGGTAGCAACCCGCCGCAATACGCTGGTACACCATCAGGCGTATCCATCACGCAGGGTGATGGCATGCTGGTCCACCAGGGGACAGCAAGGCGACGGCATACTTCACCCACCACCGGCAGGGTGAAATCTGCAATCGCTAAATCCGGTTTACCCTGTTGCTGCCAGACGCCCGTCAGTTCATCGGCGAAGTTTTTTAGCAACCCCACTACCCGCTTAAACTGCCGGTAGAGGCGCTGCGGGTTTGACTTCACGGCATAACGCGGGTTCACCACTGCGGTCAAAGGAGAGTCATAATCGCCGGGGAGCAGCAACGCTGTCAGCCCTGCGGCTTCAATACGGGTTCTGGCCCCTTCGGTACTAATAATGCGCACCTGATAATGTGTCGACAACGCCCTGCCCATTGCCAGGACCGGATGTAAATGTCCGGCAAACGGCGGCGCCAACAGATCGATATGGATTACGCCCGGGGGGATCAAAGCCAGCAAACGTTCCATTTAGCGGCCCCGCACGTGAATATCGGCCACAAAGGCACGGCATAACGCCGGTAGTTCCGGCTGAGTCAGGTAATGCATATGGCTACTCTCTATCTGTTTGTCTGGCGTGGGAAACCAGCAACGTGAAATATAATCTGTGCGCCCTTGTACTAACACATGGCGGCACCCCGGTCGCTGCCGTGCGACCGGGCCATATGCAAAAATCGCGATGCGCGGCATCACTTCAGCAGGTAAATGCAGATTATTAAACAGTTCCAGTCCGCAACTTCCCGCCAGTACTATGGTCTGATCGGCACCGGCCAGCATCTCTAAGGCCGCCTCACGGTAACGGCGGGCAAAGCGTGCGTGCCGCGATGCCAGGTACTCCAGCATATTACTGACGCTGGCGCGCACGATCCCCGTCTGGCGCCAGGATTCCTGCTGTGGCAACCAGGGAAAGTTACGCGCAACGCAATGCTGCGCCTCATCACTGATCGCATGCATGAAGGCCTGTTGTTGTGGACTCAGCGCCCAGTTTCCCCAACGACTCCTGCCCGTAATAAAAACGTACTGTAAACGCGCTCTGCTCATAGGGAGGTGAAACGCTCATTGCTGTAGATCCGGTAACGGCGGGTGCGCCAGGTAATCGTTCGATTGCACAGGGCATGTAACAGATGAAGCGGTTGTAACAATTCCGAAAGTAGCGACAACAACGGATGCGGTGTGATCTCTACAGCAACCTGTCGTTGTATCCAACGCAAAGCGAGGTGGCGTATTAGCAGGACCGCCGCCAGCACCAGCGCAGGCGTCATGCCAGTCAGTGCCAGTATGACCATCGCCCACATTAGCAATGGATGCAGCCCCTGCAACAGGAAAATCGCCAGTCTCGTCGCCACGCTTTTCTCGCGGAGCAACAGGGTGGCGAACAGAAACCAGCGGTGCATTTGCCGGTTGTAGTGGCCAACATCGATAATACTGGTCTGTACCCGCACGGTCGCCGCAGACTGAATAATCTCTCCTCCTTGCCGGGTAAGATGGGTCGCCAGCGCCAGATCATCCGTCAGATGGCGCTCGATAGGCGCAAACCCGCCAATCCGTTGCAACAGGGCCAGCGGCAGCATATAGCACATACCATTAAGGGTGAGCGGTGCGCAGAAAGGCACCAACGGCAAGTAAGTCAGCGGCGAATTGTCATTGACGAACTGCGCCAGCAGGCGCGAAGGCAGGTTATGTGCAGGCCGGTACCAGGGCAATGCCGTCACCAGACTGTTGTCACGTAGTTCGCCGATCATCTTACTGGCTGAGCGTGCGCTGAGCAGCGCATCATCATCCAGCACCAGAAAGATCTCCGTTTGCGCCACTGCGCGCGCGCGCTCAAGCTTGAAGAGTTTTGGATTTATCCCTTGCGGCGGCGCAGCCGTCACAATAATGCGCACAGCACACTGAGGATGACGTTGCACAATCCGCGCCGTGATGGCGGCAGCTTCGGCATCATCCTCGTCAATCAGCCAGATAAACTGCGCACCGCTGAGTGCCATCAGCGCAGACTCCAGTACCGACTCCAGTGCCGGATCGCCGCTGAGGATCGGTTGCGCCACCGTCAGACGGCGCAGTTCTCCCTGTGCAGCAGTGGCTTGCTCGCGCATTACGCGGAGAGCAAAAACCAGTTTAAACAGCAGGATAGCCAGCCAGCTTAGCGCTATCAGCATCATTTTTGTCTCTCCTGTTGGTGCAGAAACGCCGACAGCGTCGCAGAAAACGTACGCCCAGGCGGACCAAAATCGGCCAGCATCCGTGTTACATCCAGCGTTGCGGAATAGCCAAAAACACCCACGCCAAAACGGGTGATGGGGGGCGCGCCACGCAGCGGCAGCCAGCGCCACAAGCGCTCCATCACTCCGGCAAAACGCAATGCTGTGGCAACGCCCATTGTCCGCTGGGGTAAGGGTAACGCCATCTGCGTTAATACCTCGTCGAGCAGGGTTTCTATCTCCATGGATGCATTGGCCGTAAGGTTATAACAAGGTTGTAAAGGGGCATGATTAGCAGCACGCCACACGTAGTCGCATAACACATCCACATGCAGCAAATCCGTCCGCGCCGGGATATTTTCAGCGCGCAAACGCACCAGTTGCCGCTTACGTGCAGCAGTGATTAACGGTGGGAAGAGTAGCGTGTCCCCAGCACCGAAAATGCCGCAAGGCCGGAGTACCGTTTTTTCACCGACATAATCCGCCAGCACCTGCTCGGCCAGATATTTGCTGCGTCCATATTCACTGGTGAATGGCGGTCCGACAGGGGTGTCTTCTCGCAGCGCATACTGATGCGCAAAGCGATAATACACAGCAGCACTGGAGAGTAAAATCAGGCGCGGCAACCCCTTACGGCGACAAAAAGCGATAACCTGCTGCGTGGTTTCGACGTTGTCGCGGTAATAGTCCTGCGCCGTACCCCAGGGGGAAGCCCGCCCCGCCGCATGGATAACCACCTGCGGGCTAAAATCCAGTTCGTCGAGCCGCTCCAGTGCCAGCGCACGGTAGTGCGGGGAGTGTGGCAGCGGTCGGCGACCCACACCGCGTACCGCCACATTTGGAATATCCGCAAGATAAGACAGTAACCGACCGCCGATAAAGCCGGACGCACCCGTGATAAGGATCTTCATACCCCGTTCCACTGACGGATAATGCGCCGCCGCTTATGGGTAAAGAGACCGTCTATGGGTCCAGCAGATAGCGTCCAGCGCAATGTTTCTGTCGCGATGCCCTCGCCTGCCATCCAGTTGATGAGTGCATCCCGGCAGGAAACCAGCACGCCGGCATCACAGGTTGCAGTGAGGTGGATCTGTGCCGCTCCGGTCTGTACAAGACGATAATCCGCCTCCAGCGGTAATGCCTGCGCCAGAACGCGACTACAGGCATCGGCAAAGACCGGTCGCCAGCGCCCACGTTCATCAGACAGCAGCAGTTGATCATCATGCCGCCCTTCAATGTGTGCAATCGCCCGCGTGACACTTCCGCAAGGACAGGGGGTATCCCGAACAGTGAGTACATCATCCAGACGATATCGCACGATGGGCTGAGTACGCCGGGTGAAGTCGGTGATCACCGGCACAAAGCGGCGTTCATCGATCCATTGCGGTTCAATGTGCACAAATTCCTCATTGAGATGCAGTGTGCCATGGGCGCAGGTCGCAGCCAGGAAGCCCTCCGTCGCCTGATAGATTTCACCCACCTCGCCAAAAACGTCTCGCAACAAAGCGCGATCCTGCGGTTCGAGGACCTCGGCAACAGAAATCACTTTTTTCACCTTCAGGGCCAGATCGTCCGCTCTGACGGCCAGCGCAATGGCACGCAGCACCTGCGCCGGCGCCACGATCAACGTCGGAGATTGCTGCTGCAGGCGGGCAATCTGTTGTGCGAAAGGCTGCAACAGATCGTAGAACTCAAGCGTCAGCCAGCGGCTATTTACGCTCTGGTAAAGCTGGTTATCGGCACGTAAAAAGAGTGCCACCCGCTCGCGGGCGAATAATCCGTCCGGGAGGGATTTCGCCAGCACCCCGGCTGCCCAGATTTGACGCTCTTGCGGGCTGACGACAAATAAACCGCGCTGACCCGAGGTGCCTGACGATAATCCGACACTGAAACGGCCGACAGTTGGCGAAAAATCCCGGCTGTGTTCGCTTTCCAGCGCGCAGGCCAGCAGTTCATCACGCCGCAACCCCGCTGTGTTCATCGCATCAAAGTGGGTCATCATCAGCGCTTTGTCCATCAATGGCCATTCGGTAAACGGCTTATCAAGCCAGGGTTTAAACCAGGGGCTATTAACCAGAACCCGATGGCGAAAAGCCGCCATTCTTTTTGCCTGCCAGGCTTCCAGGCTGGCACGGGAGAGAAAACGGCGGCGGCGAATCAGAAAATAGCGCCCTAACAAGCCAGCCAGATTCATATATCGCCCTCATGACACAACAGGATCTCCGCCTCACCCCGCTGCCAGAGCTGGTTAAGCTGCGTCAGCGTGTGGTAATACGCCCTCGTATCGCTTAGCACCAGGTTTGCCAGCTGCGAAGGCCCGCGCAGTGTCTGGTAACTGACGGGAGACCAGGCCGCATCCGCCGCCAGCAATGTCCAGCCATTATCGGTCAACACAAACGCGCCGATATGCCCCGCAGCATGACCCGGTAACGGCACAAGGATGATTTGCCCGTCGCTACCCGGCAGCGCGTATCCCTGCCCGAAAGGTGCCAGCGCAGCGGGCAGTGTCAGGGTCGGGAAGTGCTCAATAAACTGTACCGTTGACTCAAATGTTTCCGGGATCAAGCCCGGAATAAAAGCCTGACGCAGCGCCGCAAAGCCACGCAGCGTTCTCACCTGCTGCCAGCCTTCACCGGAACAGATGCTGGCCACACCCGGAAAATCCCGCAGCCCGGCGACATGGTCGGCATGAAAATGCGACAAAATAATGCCGTCGATATCGCGGCCCACTAGCCCTTGCGCGAGCAGTTGCTGCGCGAGCGACTGCTTTTCGTCGAAATAAACCGGTGTCAACTGGCGATAGACGTTAAACACCCCTTCCCGGCTGTACTGCTCAAACCATGAGGCATACCCCGTGTCCCAAAGCCAGCACCGTTCGCCGACTTCCAGTAACCAGGCGCGAGAGGGAAACTTGCAGACACGAAAGCCTGCGCCTTTCAGCGCCATGCAGCCCAAATGCGTGCAATAGCCCACTTCAAAGCCGGTGATTTTTGCCATTCGTCCTTATCCACTCTCCAGTCAGGGCAATACCGTCTGCCAGCGAAAATTGCGGTTGATAACCGAGAACCTGCTCTGCTTTGGTGGCGCTCAGCGTCATATCAAAGCAGACCGTTCCTGCACTGTAGCGGGTGATCGGTGGCTCTTTACCGCGACAAGCGCCGACCAGCGACATGCCGCGAGCCACCAGCGATAACAGCGGCCACGGCACCGATTTAATCCGATAATTGAGGCCAAGCTGCTGATGAAACAGGGCATCAAGCATCGCTGCCAGCCGCTGGGGTTGGTGATTGGTAATATTAAAGACATCCCCGGATCGCACGGCGAGGTTCTGCGTCGCCAGTGTCATTGCATGCACCACATTGTGCATAAAGGTTAAGTCCAGCAGCGCTTCACCACCACGCGGCAGACGCAGTACACCGCCATCTCGTTGCAGTTGCTGCAACAGGCGCGGGACAATGACCTGATCGTGCGGACCAAACAAGCCTCGCGGGCGCAGCATCACAAATGTTGTTTGCGGGTGGCTGGCAACCGCGGCCTGAATTGCCAGCTCCGCAGCATATTTGGAACGGGCGTAATGGCTGGCAAACTGGCGTGCCAGGTAAGTTTCAGGCACATCGTAATGATGGCGAAAATCAAAGTAGATTGCTGGCGTCGAAATATGCACAAAGCGCGGAACAGCGAGCTGCCCCGCAGCCCCGGCAAGCGTTTGGGTTGCCCGCACATTAGCCTGATAAAATGATGCACGGTTGCCCCAGGGCGAGGATTTGGCCGCGCAGTGCCATACCGCGTCGCAGTGTTTCATTAATGGCAGGCACTGCGCCACACTGGCGGTCGCGAGATCCAGCGGCATAAACGACGCCCCCAACGCGGTCAACACCGCGCCCGCTTCGCGATTGCGCCCGGTGGCTATCACCTGATGCCCCTGCTCCAGTAGCCACTGTGCCGCATTGCGGCCAAGCCCACTGGTTGCGCCCGTGACCAGCACCCTCACGGCAGCAACACCATACCAGACAGGGTTAACCCTGCCGCTGTTCCTATCAACAACACCGGCTCTCCAGAACGCACCTTTCCGCTGCTGAAGGCGTGGTGCAGTGCGGTCGGGATCGACGCCGCGACCTGGTTGCCGTGATGGCGATAAATATCAATTAATATCCTGTCCGGCACCGCCAGCCGCTTGCGCATATGTTCCAGCGACAGATGGCTGGCCTGATGCGGCACCACCGTTGCTATGTCAGCCAGCGTCAACCCGCTCTTGTTCAGCAGACGGGTGAAAAAGCCTTCAATTCGCGCGGAAGCAAAGCGAAACAGAGGTTTCCCCTGCATATGAAACAGAAAATCGCTGTCATGCATGCCCGAGCGTGGGTTACGCCGGGTTCCACCGGCGCGGATCTCGCACAGTGCGCTCCCTTCCGGGTAGACTTCCGTCAGGCTGGCCAGCACCCCGCTATGTCCATCGCCACGCTCAACAATGGCACAGGCTGCGCCGTCGCCAAAGATCAACGAAGATTCCTCATGCTGCCAGTCGATCCCTCTGGACGCCAAATCAGCCGCAACAATCGCAATGCGTCGGTAGCTGCCGGTCGCCAGCAGTCCCGCCGCTACGTCCAGTGCAGTAATAAAACTGACGCAACTGCTGTTGACATCAAATCCGGCGGTACCGGCAGGCATCGCCGCGGCTTTAAGAATGTGCGCCGCGCTACAGGGCAACGCTTGGATGCCAATGGCGCTGGCGCTGATCAGCAGATCAATGGAGGATGGGGAAATAGCCTGTGCTGCCAGCGCATTGTGCAATGCCTGCGCGGCCAGTTCTGCCTGGCTTTCATCAGGCCGGGCATGAAAACGGTGCTCAATACCGGAACGTTGACGCACATAGCCCGCCGGTTTACCCAGCTGGCAGTCCAGAGAATCCGAGGTGATACAAGTCGCCGGCAACGCGCTGCCGGTCGCAATGATGTTGAGTGCCGCAACAGGTGTGCGCCCAGAACGTGTCCCCATGAAACTGTTCCTTGTTGTTCTTCTTCGGGCGAACAGTTTACGGATAAAAAAAATCCGGGAACAGTCTGCATTCCCGGATTTTTATTCACGACGCGCTTAGCGACGCGCGCGAACTATTTGATATTTTCGAGTTAAATACTCAACCGGCGCACTCCAGATATGCACCAGACGGGAGAACGGGAACAGCACAAACAACGTCATGCCCAGCACCAGGTGCATACGATAGATAAAGGCCACGCCGTCAAGATGCGCAGACGCCCCGCCGTGGAACGTCACCACTGATTGCGCCCAGCCAACCAGTTTCATCATTTCGCTGCCGTCCATGTGCTGTGCAGAGAACGGAATAGTCAGCAGACCGAGCGTGCACTGCACCATCAGCAACGCCATGATCAGTATATCCGCAGCCGTTGACGTCGCACGGATACGCGGATTGAACAGACGACGTTTCAGCAGCAACAGGCCGCCGACCAGGCACAACACGCCGCTGGCCCCACCACCGATCATTGCCATCTTCTGTTTCACTTCGATCGGCAAAAAGGACTCGTACATCCAGTGCGGCGTCAGCATACCGAGAAAGTGCCCGGCGAAGATGCCCAGGATGCCCAAATGGAACAGGTTGGAGGCGAGGTTCATCCCTTTGCGATCCAGCATCTGGCTGGAGCCTGCGCGCCAGCTGTACTGGCCATAGTCATAACGCAGCCAGCTACCAACCAGGAAGATCGCCCCGGCAATATACGGATAGATGTCAAAGAAGAACATATTAAGGAAGTGCATTAGCGCTCTCCTCCTGTTGTGATATTCAGATATTGCGGTGCAACTGCGCCCGCAAATCGCCGTTGATGCGCAGTAATGTCGGAATCACCACATCCCTGCTCCGCGAAGAACTTCACCTGCTCCTCTTCCCACACGGCATCCAGCGCTTGCGGCGTATCGTCGCGCGCTTCCCCGGCAATTTTTTCCGCCACTTGCGCGTTATCAACTGCGGTTTTACTCAGGGTTAACAGCACGTCGAACAGCGTGGCGTAATGGCTTTCACGCTGCTGCAAGCGCGCCTGTAGCAGCGCCAGAATCGGCGCGATGTCCTGCAAACCGCCAATCGCTTCTGCACGCGGCAACTGCGCCAGATACTCCAGATAGAGCGGCAGGTGATCCGGCAGCTCGCGGCTGTCGAGCTGTAAACCGTGTCGCGCATACTGCGCCAGCAGGTCAACCATCGCCTGGCCGCGATCGCGGGATTCGCCATGCACGTGCTCAAACAGCAACAGCGAGGTGGCGCGACCGCGGTCGAACAGTTCGCTGTAACTGGCCTGCGCATCCAACAGATCCTGCGCAGTCAGATCGCGCAAAAAAACTGTCAGTAACTGCGCATCCGCTTTCGCCAGATTCTCGCCAGCGGCCAGGGCATCAAACAGGTCCTGTTGATGTTGCCACAGGGCAGCATCCGGGTATTCCAGCAAACGGGAAATAACCACCAGTTCAATCATGGGTGCGGCTCCGTTTTTACTGTCACATCAACCGCATCGATACGACGGCTGTTAAACAGGTTGAATTTGTTGTCTGAACCGTGGCATCCGTCGCCGAAGCTAAAACCACACCCGCTTTTCTCCGGGAAGGCTTCACGCGCCAGTTCACGATGGCTGGATGGCACCACAAAACGGTCTTCGTAGTTGGCAATCGCCAGGTAGCGGTACATTTCCTGCGCCTGTGCTTTAGTCAGCCCCACCTCTTCCAGTGCGCGCGTGTCTTCTACACCATCGACGGTTTCTGCACGTTTAAAGTGACGCATGGCCAGCATACGCTTCAGCGCCAGCAGGACCGGCGCGGTGTCACCGGCTGTCAGCAGGTTCGCCAGGTATTGCACCGGAATACGCAGACTTTCTACATCTGGCAGAATGCCGTTGCTGCCCAGTTCGCCGGCGTCGGCAGCAGACTGGATCGGGGACAGTGGCGGCACATACCAGACCATCGGTAACGTGCGGTATTCCGGATGCAACGGCAGAGCCAGTTTCCAGTCCATCGCCATTTTATAAACCGGCGATTTCTGCGCCGCATCAATCACACTTTGCGGTACGCCATCTTTCAACGCCTGGGCAATCACGCCTGGATCATTTGGATCGAGGAACACATCCAGTTGACGCTGATACAGATCTTTTTCGTTTTCCGTGCTGGCCGCGTTTTCTATTGCATCTGCGTCGTACAGCAGAACGCCAAGGTAGCGAATACGCCCCACGCAGGTTTCTGCGCAGACCGTCGGCATGCCCGCTTCAATGCGCGGATAGCAGAAAATGCACTTCTCGGATTTGCCGCTTTTCCAGTTGAAGTAGATTTTTTTGTACGGGCAACCGGTAACGCACATCCGCCAGCCACGGCATTTATCCTGATCGATCAGCACAATGCCGTCTTCTTCACGTTTATAGATAGCCCCGCTCGGGCAGGTCGCTACGCACGCCGGGTTCAGGCAGTGTTCGCACAAACGCGGCAGATACATCATGAAGGTGTTTTCAAATTGGCCGTACATCGCCTTCTGCATGTTTTCGAAGTTCTGATCTTTGCTCAGCTTCTCAAACTCGCCGCCTAAATCATCTTCCCAGTTCGGGCCCGCGGTGATTTTATTCATCCGCTGACCGGTAATCAGTGAACGTGGGCGTGCAATCGGCTGATGTTTGCTTTCCGGCGCGTTATGCAGGTTCTGGTAATCAAAGTCGAACGGCTCGTAGTAATCGTCAATTTCCGGCATATGCGGGTTAGCGAAGATCTTGCCGAGCAGCAGCGCACGGTTACCCATGCGCGGTTGCAGTTTGCCGTTGATTTTACGGATCCAGCCGCCTTTCCATTTTTCCTGGTTTTCCCAGTCGGTAGGAAAGCCAGTGCCCGGTTTGGTTTCAACGTTGTTAAACCAGGCGTACTCCATACCCTCGCGGCTGGTCCAGACGTTTTTACAGGTCACTGAACAGGTATGACAGCCGATGCACTTATCGAGATTCAGCACCATGCCGACTTGTGAACGAATTTTCATTTTGCGCTCTCCTGTACCTGGTCATTGCCTTCGCCATCCAACCAGTTAATGTTCTTCATCTTACGTACCACCACAAACTCATCGCGGTTGGAGCCGACCGTACCGTAATAGTTAAAGCCATACGCCAGTTGGGCATAGCCACCGATCATGTGCGTCGGTTTTGGCGTAATACGGGTCACCGAGTTATGGATCCCGCCACGCTGCCCGGTGATCTCTGATCCCGGCAGGTTCACAATACGTTCCTGCGCGTGGTACATCATGGTCATGCCGGAGGGTACACGCTGGCTCACCACCGCACGGGCCGTCAGCGCGCCGTTGGTGTTAAACACTTCGATCCAGTCGTTATCTGCAATACCCATCTCTTTGGCATCGGCTTCGCTCAGCCAGACCACCGGCCCACCGCGACCCAGCGTTAACATCAGGAGGTTGTCGCTGTAGGTGGAGTGAATACCCCATTTCTGGTGCGGCGTCAGGAAGTTGAGCGCTTTTTCCGGGTAACCATTCGCTTTCACGCCCAGCACTTCTTTTACCGAACGGGTATCGATCGGTGGACGATAAACCAGCAGGCTTTCACCGAAATCACGCATCCACTGATGATCCTGATACAACTGCTGGCGGCCAGAGAGCGTACGCCACGGGATCAGCTCATGCACGTTGGTGTAACCGGCGTTGTAAGAGACATGTTCATCCTCAAGACCTGACCAGGTCGGGCTGGAGATGATTTTGCGCGGCTGCGCCTGAATATCGCGGAAGCGGATCTTCTCTTCTTCTTTATTGGTGGCCAGGTGCCTGTGGTCACGGCCTGTAAATTCACTGAGTGCTGCCCAGGCTTTTACCGCTACATTGCCGTTGGTTTCCGGGGCCAGAGTCAGGATCATTTCCGCCGCGTCGATCGCACTGTTCAGCATCGGCTGGCCTTTTGCCGGGCCGTCTGCCTTGGTGTAATTCAGCTTGCGTAGCAGATCCATCTCGCTCTGGGTATTCCAGGCGATGCCTTTACCGCCATTGCCGATTTTCTCCATCAACGGGCCGATAGAGGTAAACCGCTCGTAAGTGGCCGGATAATCACGCTCAACCGGAATAATGTGCGGCGCGGTTTTCCCTGGGATCAGCTCGCATTCACCTCTTTTCCAGTCTTTTACATCCAGCGGCTGCGCCAGTTCGGCAGCAGAGTCGTGCTGGATGGGCAGCGTCACCACATCTGTTTCTTTGCCCAAATGCCCAACGCACAGTTCAGAGAAGGATTTCGCGATACCTTTGTAGATTTCCCAGTCACTTTTGGATTCCCATGCCGGGTCGACTGCGGCAGAAAGTGGATGAATAAACGGATGCATATCCGAGGTATTCATGTCGTCTTTCTCATACCAAGTGGCGGTTGGCAGCACGATATCTGAGTAGAGGCAGGTACTGGAGAGACGGAAATCGAGCGTCACCACCAGATCCAGCTTGCCGTCAAGACCGTTGTCATGCCACTCCACCTCTTCCGGCTTCACGCCCCCCTGTTTGCCCAGGTCTTTCCCCTGAATGCCATGTTCTGTACCGAGCAGGTACTTAAGCATGAATTCGTGGCCTTTACCGGAGGAACCCAACAAGTTCGAACGCCAGATAAACAAGTTACGCGGGTGGTTTTTACCGTTTTCCGGTTGCTCCGCCGCAAAGCGCAGTGAGCCCTCTTTCAGAGACTTAACGGTGTAATCCACCGGCGTCATGCCTGCTTTTTCTGCTTCGGCGGCAATGCGCAGCGGGTTGGTGCCTAACTGCGGCGCCGACGGCAGCCAGCCCATACGTTCAGCGCGGACGTTAAAGTCAATCAAATGGCCGCTGTAGCGGGATTTGTCCGCCATTGGCGACAGGAACTCCTGCGCGGTGACTGTCTCGTAACGCCACTGGCTGGAATGGTTGTAGAAATACGACGTACTGTTCATATGCCGTGCGGGACGCTGCCAGTCCAGAGCAAACGCCAACGGCTGCCAGCCGGTCTGCGGACGCAGTTTTTCTTGGCCGACATAATGCGCCCAGCCACCACCGCTCTGACCAACACAGCCGCAGAAGATCAGCATGTTGATGATCCCACGATAGTTCATATCGAGGTGATACCAGTGGTTCATGCCGGCACCAACGATGATCATTGAGCGACCATGTGTTTTATCGGCGTTGTCGGCGAACTCGCGCGCAATACGGACGATTTGCGACTGTGCCACACCCGTAACTTTCTCGGCCCAGGCCGGGGTATAGGCTTTCACTTCATCATAACGGGTGGCACAGTTTTCATCACCGAGGCCACGATCCAGGCCGTAGTTTGCCATGGTCAGGTCATAGACGGTGGTCACCAGTGCGGTTGTGCCATCGGCAAGCTGCAGGCGTTTTACCGGCAGTTTATGCATCAGGACATTGTCGAGTTCGACCCCGGCAAAATGCTCGGTGTTATCGCCACCAAAGTAAGGGAAGCCGACCTGCGCGACTTCGTCGTGTTTACCTAACAGGCTTAGATCCAGCTCAACGTCCGCACCATTACCACCGTCGCGCTGCTCAAGGTTCCACTTGCCTTTCTCGCCCCAGCGGAAACCAATGGAACCATTCGGCGCAACCAGAGTGCCCTGGTTGTCGAGCGCCACCGTTTTCCATTCCGGATTGTTTTGTTGACCCAGGCTGTCGACCAAATCAGCAGCACGCAACATACGGCCCGCGGCATAATAACCGTCGCGCTCTTCGAGCATCACCAGCATCGGCATGTCGGTGTAACGGCGCACATAATCGGTAAAGTACTGGCTCGGTTTATCCAGATGGAATTCACGCAGGATCACATGGCCCATCGCCAGGCCCATTGCGGCATCGGTCCCTTGTTTCGGTGCCAGCCACAAGTCGCAGAGTTTGGCGATTTCGGCATAATCCGGGGTAATGGCAACGGTTTTGGTCCCTTTATAGCGAACTTCGGTAAAGAAGTGCGCATCCGGCGTACGGGTTTGCGGGACGTTTGAACCCCAGGCGATGATATAGCTGGAGTTGTACCAGTCGGCAGATTCCGGTACGTCAGTCTGTTCGCCCCAGGTTTGCGGCGACGCTGGCGGTAAATCGCAATACCAGTCGTAGAAGCTCAGACAGGTACCGCCCAACAGAGACAGATAACGTGCGCCAGAGGCGTAAGAAACCATCGACATGGCCGGAATTGGCGAGAAGCCTGCCACACGGTCAGGTCCGTAAGTTTTCACGGTGTAGACGTTAGACGCCGCAATCAACTCATTCACTTCCTGCCAGGAAGAGCGAACAAAGCCGCCGCGACCACGCGCTTGTTTAAAGCTTTTCGCTTTATCGGCGTCTTCGATAATTGAAGCCCAGGCCAGTACTGGATCGTTGTGCTGCGCTTTTGCTTCACGCCACAGTTTAATCAGGCGCTTGCGCATCAGGGGGTATTTCAGGCGGTTGGCGCTGTAAAGGTACCAGGAGTAACTGGCGCCACGTGGGCAGCCGCGTGGCTCATGGTTTGGCATATCCGGGCGGGTTCGCGGGTAGTCGGTCTGCTGGGTTTCCCAGGTGACAAGACCGTTTTTAACGAAAATCTGCCAGCTACATGAACCGGTACAGTTCACGCCGTGGGTTGAGCGTACGATTTTGTCGTGCTGCCAGCGGCTGCGGTATCCATCCTCCCAGTCCCGGTTGGTGTTTAACAGCTGGCCGTGCCCATCGGCAAAGGTTTCGCCCTTCTGTTTGAAGTAGCGAAACCGGTCCAGGAATTTACTCATCGGGTGTTCTCCTGTTGGAGCCTGCTCGGCTCTCTTGCTAAATCGACATTGCTGGATTTGCCGTGAAGGTAACCCCCACAAAGACAAAGAGAATTGATGGTGATCAAGCCGCTACAGCGTACTTTCTGCGCCCAAATAGCGAGTTACTACCAAAGGGTTAGCTTTTTCTATTTTTTATATTATTGATAAATAAGAATTTTATTCATTACATAAGGAAACCATCTGCACATTTCCGGTGGGCGAGGTATTAAGGGGTAGATGACGGGTTATAAAAAACCGCACCGGTGCCGACGATGTGCGCCGTATAAAAAACAAGAGTATGTTGTAACTAATAATGGTGCTAAAAAAGCGCGGCCATCGCCGCGCAAGGATAATCAACAAGTACTTCGTATTATTGTTTTTTACGCCCGTATATCGCCCAGGTGATGACCACGCAGGCAACATAGAACACGAGAAACACTTTCATTGCGCCCGCCGGAGAACCGGTCAACGCCAGCGAAGTGCCGAAAGCTTTCGGGATGAAGAAACCGCCAATAGCGCCAATGGCCGAGATAAATCCCAGTGCCGCAGCTGTTTCTGTTGCGGCTTCACGCATGGCGTCTTTTTCCGTGCCACCCGCTTGTTGAACGCGCTCCATGGTCATTTTACGGAAAGTGACCGAAATCATCTGGAAGGTGGAGCCGCTGCCCAGTCCCGCCGTCATAAACAGCACCAGGAAGACACAGAAGAAAGCGGTAAAATTCCCCCCGGTACCGCCTGAAGGCAGTGTCAGGAACAGCAATGCACTGAAGATTGCCATGACCACAAAGTTCACCAGCGTGACACGCGTACCGCCAAGGCGGTCAGAAATCGCCCCCCCCGCCGAACGTGCCAGCGCGCCTACCAGCGGGCCAAAGAACGCGAAATGCAGAATTTGCACCTCCGGGAACTGGGTTTTTGACAACATGGCAAAACCGGCAGAAAAACCGATAAACGAACCGAATGTCGCCAGGTAGAGGAAACTCATGATCCACAGGTGCGAGCGCTTCAGTACCGGCAGTTGCTCACGCAAGGAGGCCTTAGATGTCGCCAGTTCATTCATGCCGAACCAGGCCGCCAGGGTGCATACCACCAGCAACGGCACCCAAATCCAGGCTGCGTTTTCGAGGTACAGTGTTGAACCATCCGGCTGCACGGTGCCAGTCGCACCAAAGGCGGCGAAAATCGAGAACGACACGGCCAGCGGCGCGATCAGTTGCATTACGCTCACGCCGAGGTTACCGAGGCCACCGTTGATGCCCAGTGCTCCACCCTGCTTCTGTTTCGGGAAGAAGAAGCTGATATTCGCCATACTGGACGCAAAATTAGCGCCGGCAAAGCCGCACAGCAGCGAGATAATAATAAACGTGTTGTACGAGGTGGTGGGATCCTGAACGGCAATCCCCAGCCACACGCAAGGAATAATCATGATCCCGGTACTGAACGCCGTCCAGCGACGGCCACCAAATACCGGTACCATAAATGAGTACGGCACACGTAACAGCGCACCCGACACGGATGGCAAGGCTGTCAGTAAAAACAGCTGGTCGGTGGTAAACTGAAAACCCACTTTAGGGAGATTGACGGCTACCGCGCTAAAGAGCATCCAGACACAGAATGCCAGGAGCAGGCAAGGTACGGAAATCCAGAGGTTACGGCTGGCCGTCTGCTGCCCCTGTTGTTGCCAAAAAGCCGGATCTTCAGGACGCCAGTCGGTTATCACTCGCGTGGACGTACTTTTCTCCGGGATGGATGAGTGCTGCATAAACACCTCTGCTGATCGGTTTGATGCCTGCCACCTTAGTTTTTACAGCGGCAGTTAAGTTGATATAAATCAAAGGAAAAGCAGCCCTTTCAGCGGGCAAAAAATCGCCATGCTCATTAGTGAGTAGCGCATAGTGATAAAAAAGGTGTGGTTTTTCACGGTTCTGACCCCCTCTACTCCGTTCCTTGTTGCAAACGTCGACTCATTGGCAATAAAGGGGTAACTCTTTATGGGTATGGGTATACCCCAGGCGATAGCTGACAATACACGCCATCCGCACCGTTAGCGGCTCAGGAGCCTTATTCGCTTATGCTAAAACGCCTTTTCACACCGCTTACGCTGGTTAACCAACTGGCGTTAATCATGATGCTGTCTACCGCTATTGGCGTGGCCGGTATGGCTATTTCCGGCTGGCTGGTGCAGGGCGTTCAGGGCAGTGCGCATGCAATCAACAAAGCCGGTTCGCTGCGCATGCAGAGTTATCGCCTGCTGTCCGCCATTCCGCTGCACGAAGATGAGCACTACCTGATCGATGAAATGGAGCAAACCGCCTTCAGTCCTGAGCTGGCAAAAGCCGCCGCACGTGACGGTCAACTGCTGCAACTCGCGGGGTTGCAAAACTACTGGCACAACGAGGTGATCCCGGCCATTAAAGGCGCGCAGCAACCTGTGGAAGTGGCCAGCACCATTGCTGTTTTTGTCAGTCGTATTGATCAACTGGTCACCGCCTTTGACCACAATACCGAGCAGCGCATTGAACATGTGGTGATACTGCACCGGGCGATGGCTGTGTTAATGGGGCTGTTGCTGCTGTTTGCCGTCGTCTGGTTACGGGCGCGTTTACTCCGTCCGTGGCAGCAGCTGTTGCAGATGGCGCGGGCGGTTAGCCACCGCGACTTTACCCAACGTGCCAGCATTAGCGGGCGCAATGAGATGGCCACGCTGGGCGAAGCACTGAATAACATGTCCGCCGAGCTGGCGGAAAGTTATGCCGTCCTGGAGCAGCGGGTACAGGAAAAGACCGCCGGGCTGGAGCATAAAAATCAGATCCTCTCTTTTTTATGGCAAGCCAACCATCGTCTGCATTCACGCATTCCGCTGTGCGAACGGCTCTCGCCGGTGCTCAATGGCTTGCAGAATTTAACCCTGCTGCATGACATTGAACTGCGGGTTTATGATATGGAAGATGAGGATAATCATCAGGAATTTACCTGCCAGTCAGACGCCAGTTGCGACGACAAAGGCTGCCATTTATGCCCACGCGGGGCCCCTGCTGCACCTGCGGGCGGCGGCACGACGCTGAAATGGCGACTGGCCGATGCCCATATGCAGTACGGTTTACTGCTGGCAACGCTGCCGTCGGGACGCCACCTGAGCCACGATCAACAGCAACTGGTGGATACCCTGGTGGAACAGATTACCGCTACGCTGGCATTGGACCGGCACCAGGATCGGCAACAGCAGTTGATGGTAATGGAAGAACGCGCCACCATTGCCCGCGAGCTTCATGACTCGATCGCGCAGTCGCTCTCCTGTATGAAAATGCAGGTCAGCTGTTTGCAGATGCAGGGCGACGAATTGCCGCCGAACAGTCAGCAATTGTTGGGGCAGATTCGTAATGAACTGAATACGTCGTGGGCGCAACTGCGCGAATTGCTGACCACGTTCCGCTTGCAGCTCAGTGAGCCGGGGCTGCGCCCGGCGCTGGAATCCAGTTGCCAGGAGTACAGCAACCATTTTGGTTTCCCGGTGCGGCTTGATTATCAGCTACCGCCGCGACGGGTGCCCTCGCATCAGGCCATTCATTTACTGCAAATTGCCCGCGAGGCGTTAAGCAATGCATTAAAACACGCCGGCGCCACCGCGGTCAGCGTCGCCGTGCAACAGCAGGAAAACCGGGTAATATTACGCATCAGTGACAACGGCTGCGGGATCCCGGTCAATGCTGAACGAACCAACCATTACGGGTTGATTATTATGCGTGACCGCGCGCAAAGCCTGCGTGGCGACTGTCAGGTCCGGCCGATAGCAACCGGCGGTACTGAGGTGGTCGTGACGTTTATTCCCGAGACTATTTTCTCATCCCTGCAAGGAGATACCCATGAGTAATCAGGAACCGGCAACCATCCTCCTGATCGACGACCATCCGATGCTGCGAACCGGAGTGAAACAGTTGATTAGCATGGCACCCGATATCACTGTCGTCGGCGAAGCCAGCAACGGCGAGCAAGGCATTGACCTGGCGGAATCACTGGATCCGGACCTGATTTTACTGGATCTCAATATGCCCGGGATGAACGGTCTTGAAACGCTGGACAAACTGCGTGAAAAAACCCTCTCCGGCCGCATTGTGGTGTTCAGCGTGTCCAACCATGAAGAAGACGTGGTCACCGCGCTAAAACGTGGCGCAGATGGTTACCTGCTGAAAGATATGGAGCCCGAAGATCTGCTCAAAGCGCTGCAGCAAGCCGCCGCCGGTGAGATGGTATTAAGCGAGGCATTAACGCCAGTGCTGGCCGCAAGCCTGCGCGCTAACCGCGCCACGACGGACCGCGACATCACCCAGCTAACACCGCGCGAGCGCGACATCCTTAAACTGATTGCTCAAGGGTTACCGAACAAGATGATTGCCCGCCGTCTGGACATTACCGAAAGTACGGTCAAGGTCCATGTCAAACATATGCTGAAGAAAATGAAGCTCAAATCACGTGTCGAAGCGGCGGTTTGGGTACATCAGGAACGTATTTTTTGACCATTACGGGCCTGGCAGTGACCAGCCCGTCGTGTTGTCGGCTGTCGGAGCAATCACCGGCTCCGTCAGTTTCAGTTCAATTGTATTGGACGTGACCTTCTGGCCTTTCTCATCTTCCACCAGCGCCGTGAGCGTCCAGCGGTTGCTTGCTCCGTCGCTGCTGTCCCAGCGCGGCATGATCAGCGTCCAGCCATCGACGCTGCGGCCGTTAGCAGGCGGCGTCAGGCTAAGCGCCTGCGTGTCCCCTTGCCAGCTAATGGCTCGAATACCGTGTACGCTGTTGACCTGCAATTTAAGCTGCACTGTCTCCCCGGGTTGCAGATCCCACGGCGGCGTAGCGAGAAAGACCGACAACGTTTTGCGCTGACGATACTCATACACCGGCACCGTGTTGCGGGTCGGGCTGTCATAGCGACTCCCCCGCAACGAGCGGCTTTCCGCCACTTCACTGGCGGAGAGTTGTTTCCACAGCGGCACGCCAAAGCGGTAATTTAATTTCAGCCCCAGGTCATTCTGGCTGACACCACTCTCGCCCTGTTTATGCTCGGCCGTCAGGGTCACCAGCGGTACCGGGGTGTAGTGTACCCCCAGCTTTACCGCCATCGGATTGTGATAACCGGTACCGGAGTCAAACAGATCCACACTGTCGCCAAAATATTGTTCAAGGCTGACGCTGGTGTTGAGCTGTTGCCAGAACGGTAATCTTGCCTGAGCCGTCACATCATAACCGCGCGCCATTCGCTGCTGCAGCGTCGCGCTCTGGTACTCCCAGCTATTAACAGGTTGGTAGTAGTTGGCGGAAAAACGCAGATACTCGCCCCAGGCTTCCGCACCAAGCCCGGCACGGCCAAGGTTATCTTCCAGCAGGTTATCGTAGAAGGTGTTATATCCCAGTAACCAGTTCCCGGCGATCCAGCGCTGCCCCACGCCGACATTGCCGACCAGCCCGGCATCCTGCTGAGTCAGCCCCAGCATTCCCCAACTGAGATAGCGATTATTATCCTGCAGAGGAACAAACCAGTCGCCATGGCTGCCGTTAAAGCCGCCGTCATTATCGACCTTAAAATCAACGCTGGCGGTTCCCCACGGGGAGAGCCAGGATTCAACCTGCTGGTTTACTTCATCGCTAACGACATCACGTATCTGGCCAAAGGCAAACTGACGCGCCTGCGCGCCCGTGGTCAGGCCGTTATCTGTCATACTGGCTTCACCAAAGGCTTTCGCCATCTCCGCAAAATGTTTTTCCTGCGCGCCATTTTCCGGAGCCATACCGAGATCCGGCAAACCGTCACCGTTATTGTCGAAGGGGTTTTCCGCCTGCTGAACAAAGCTGTTCTGTCGGGCACTGACAGAACCTCCCGCCAGCAGAACGACAAGGAGGGAACAAAGCGGGGAACAGATAACATTACGCATAACAACTTTAATCAGGATCGCCCCCGTCGCGGGTTATACACTCTTAAAGGGTAACGTTTTTTTGTCCCCCTTTGCAGCCATACGGCCATTTTCAGGAAAATCCTGATCGCGCCCGCTGCGCCGCAACTACAGTTAATAGACTGTTTGTCTTTAGAGAGCCGCGATGAAAAAAAGCATTCGTTCCGCGTTATGCTGTGTATTGCTGAGTTGCGCTGTCCAGGCCACTGCTAATGAACTGTTTGTATTGCAGTCTCCTGCGTTTGCCGACAATGCCCTGATGGAGAAAAAATTTGCCGGCAACGCCAGTAGCAATCCCAACTGCACCGGAGAGAATATGTCGCCAGCGCTGATATGGAGTCATCCGCCTGCCAATACCCAGAGTTTTGCCCTGGTGGTGCACGATCCCGAAGGTGCCTCCGGCCTCGGCGTGACGCACCTGGTCGCGTATAA
Organism: Kosakonia sp.; assembly: GCF_032052965.1. Classification (GTDB taxonomy): domain Bacteria; phylum Pseudomonadota; class Gammaproteobacteria; order Enterobacterales; family Enterobacteriaceae; genus Kosakonia. The sequence continues at coordinate 210,321 of NZ_DAMBVN010000006.1, read as the reverse complement.
TATTTCGCCTGCTGCTGCGGGTTTTGCGCAAAATGATCTGCGCGACGGTAAAGGGTATACCGGCGGGAAAAATACGCCGGGTAATGTCCGCTGGCATGGCCCCTGCCCGCCACCAGGCAGTGGGGCTCATCACTATACCTTCACCCTGATTGCCACCTCGCTCCCCCCTGACCTGCCTGCCGGGCTCACCCGGGAAGCGCTCTTCAGCAAGCTGAAAGGCCACACCCTTGCCGCTGCCGGATTAATTGGCCGTTTTGGTCAGTAATCCTCCCTGTTTGCGCCGCCGCCCTTTCCCCTGGGGCGGCGGCGCAGTAGCATAAGCCCCTGCTGCGCGGCAACTCTGCGGCGCAAACCTGTCGAGGGAGTGAAAATGCAAAAACTGGTCATTATTGCTAACGGTGCCGCTTACGGTAGTGAATCTTTGTTTAACAGCCTGCGGCTGGCCATTGCGCTGCGCGAGCAGAGCGCTGAACTGGATCTGAAACTGTTTCTGATGTCCGATGCCGTGACCGCCGGGTTGCGCGGGCAGAAACCGGCGGAAGGTTACAATATTCAGCAGATGCTGGAGATTTTAACGGCGCAACAGATCCCGGTGAAGTTGTGCAAAACCTGCACGGATGGGCGAGGCATCACCGCATTGCCGCTGATCGAAGGGGTCGAAATTGGCACACTGATCGAACTGGCCCAATGGACGCTGGCGGCAGATAAAGTATTAACTTTCTAATATTGCGGCGAGTTTAATATTTTTTTCTTATAGGTGCCTTTACGTCATCAAGTTTGCCTGCTGGGTTGCCGATAGCCCTTTAAGACAACACAGCAGGTACTATAAAAATGTTCAGATCGATTAAAGCCCGTATTCTGGCGGCGACAGCGGGATGCCTCGTTATCGCTTTGCTGCTTAACACCATCATTAATTATCAGGTAACCAGCCGACATAACACGCAAACTCAGCAAGATATCCTTTCCAGTACCAGCGCCAGTCACAGCATTGCCATTGCCGACTGGATCGTCACGAAAACAACCATGATCGCCTCTTTGCAAAGTGTGGCCCTGACCAGCGACCCGGTGCCGGTCTTTACCCAGATCGCGCGCGCTGGCGGTTTTATCAATGTTTATGTCGGTTACGCCAGTAAAACGGCGAAGTTCTCCGATCCTGGCGGCGTACCGCCTGACTACGATCCGACAATCCGCCCCTGGTATCAGCAAGTGGTAAAAGCGGACGCCCCTGTCGTGACCGCCCCCTATGTTGACGCCAGTACTGGCAGCCTGGTGGTAACGTTTGCCGTGCCGGTGAAAGAGAACGGGGTGTTGAAAGGTGTGGTGGCGGGCGATGTATCGATGGACAGCGTCGTGGCCAACGTTAAAGGTATCAGCCCGACACCAAACAGCAGCGGCATGCTGCTGGCCAGCGATGGCACAATCATTGCCGCGGCGAATGATAAACTCACGCAAAAACCGTTTACCGATGCGGTGAGCGGCGTCAGTTTCGCTGATTTGCGTAGCGGTAAACCCATCACAGGGAATTATGCCGATGAACAGAAAGTGTTGCAGGCAAGCCAGGTCAAAGGCACCAACTGGCTGTTAGTCGTGGCGCTGGACAGTGCAGACTCTACCGCCGGCTTACGCGCGCAGTTAAAGGCTTCGGCGCTGACGCTGGTGATACTGCTGTTGATTACCGGAGCCTTTATGCACTGGATAGTTTCGGCCCTGCTCAAGCGACTGTTGACCGTGCGAGACGCCATGAACGCCATTAGCAGCGGCACAAATGATCTCTCCCAGCGTCTGCCAGTGAATGGTAACGATGAAGTGTCGCAAATTGCGCAGGCATTTAACGCCTTCAGCGACAAGCTGTCTGTTGTAATGGCGAAGCTGCGCGATTCCAGCAATTCGGTACAACAGGCGGCGCAGGAGATTGCCGCCGGTAACCAGGATCTCTCCGGGCGTACCGAACAGGCTGCTTCCAGCCTGCGCGAAACCGCGAGTGCGGTCGAGCAGATCACTGCCTCGGTCGCGCAGTCGACCGACGCCGCATCGCAGGCCAACGATCAGGCGCATGCTGCATCACAAGCCGCGTCGCGCGGAGGCCAGGTGGTGAATCAGGCCATCAATACCATGCAGTCAATTGAAGCGGCCTCCACAAAAATCGGTGATATTACCAGCGTGATTGACGCCATTGCTTTCCAGACCAATATCCTCGCGTTGAACGCCTCAGTGGAAGCAGCACGTGCCGGGGAACAAGGCCGTGGATTCGCAGTTGTCGCCGGCGAAGTACGTAATCTCGCCAGCCGTAGCGCACAGGCGGCGAAGGAGATTAAAACGCTGATTGATACCACCACCGACAGTGTGGCAACCGGTTCACGCTATGTCCGTCTGGCCGGGGAAAGCATGACTGATATTGTATCCAGCATCGATAGCGTGTCAGTGATCATGCGGGAAATCACCGTCGCCACCAGCGAGCAGATGAAAGGGATTCAGGAGATCAATCACGCTGTAATCGATTTGGACCGCATGGTGCAACAAAACGCCGAACTGGTGATCCAGTCTGCCGCCGCCGCTGGCGCGCTCCGCTCGCAAGCGGGCGACCTTGCTGAAACAGCCGGACATTTCCGCATTTAATCTTATGTCGGTGCGTTTTGTGCTTTATTTAACGCGCCGACATATCATCACGCCGAATAATGTAATTTTTGTTTAATCGTTACGCCTTTTTTTGATCAAAATCAGCATTCAGGACCCCTCGCTTTGGTGTTATGCAATGAGTGAATTGTGAACAAAATCACGCACGGGATTTTCCAGCATGGAGCGCGTTGTTTAACGACTACGGGGTTGAAAATGGCGTTGGTGAAGGCAAGTTTGAAGCTGTTTGGCGGCGATACGGTGGTGGTTCGTTGTTCTGAAAATTGTCATATCCATCTGATGAGCGAGAAAGGCCGCTCTTCGCAAACCCAGACGGATATTTTAAGTGTACAAAATAAGGCAAGCGCTTATCTTGCAGTGCCTTACAGCGGTATCTGGAATGTGCTGATTGATAGTCACAGCCAGTCGCTGGAGCACTCAATCAGCTACGTTGCAGCGTAACGGCTGTGGTTTAGCAGGCGAAACCAGGTTGCAGATCCGGGCCTGGTTTTTCTTCTTCCAGTAACCCCCGCACTTTCCCCACCAGTTCATTCAGGCAGTCGTCATGCATGCCGAGCTTAACCAGTTCCTGTTCCAGCGAAAAAAGATATTGCGCGTTGGTGCCAAGCGGGCCACTGGCGGCGGCTATCAGTGGAGCAATCACCTGCGCGCGGGTATCCGACTCATACAACGGATGACGGGGATCCATAATAAACACCAACGCATTCACCATTCGGCCATCATCAAGCGCCAGCTTACACCAACTGGGCATATAGCAGCCGGTGATCATCTCACGCTTCCACAGCAGGCCGAGCTCCTGCTCCAGGGCGTTATCCGGCAAACGGTAGGCCACACCGGTCGTGCGTCCGCCCTCTTTCAGCGCCAGCATGCGCCCAGGTTGACAGGCCGTACCGCGCCCTGCGGTTAAACGCAAACAAAATGCACGATGCCAGCCTACCAGCGTCCCGGTGCAGGATTCATCGAACTCCAGCGCCGGGTTCCACATCAGCGAACCGTAGCCAAAAATCCATACCGGTCCGTCATCAGGCCGACAGGCAAGGGTTGCAGCAAGCGATGCTGCCCGCTGTTCTGCCGACCATAATAGCGATTCCTCAATGTCGCCAAACGCCGTTTTACAATCGGCTTTGAGCAAGAAATCACGCGTTAACATCTTTTACCTCCGCCACTGCATGCTTCCCTGCAACTGCTTTACTGCTGCCTTCCCGACATATGCTGCTGGTTTCAACGCAGCTTACTACGACCATATGCAATTCACTGGCCGCTTGCAATAGCGACAATCTATCGAACAGAGCACAAATCGTGGCTATTTCTTTTTATGCCACTTATCGTCATCCCCTTTTTCGTACTCATGCTTCACGGCCGCCCAGGCTACCCGGTGCGCAGTCTCTTCGCGGCTGGCGTCATCACGACGATCCTCTTTATCTTTATATTGATCCCAAGCGCTATTAAACGCCTCTTTATAAATTTCCTGCGCATGTGCAGGCAGCACATTTTGCACGCTCTCAGGCAGGTCAGATTTGCTTTTATACGGCATTTTAGGGCTCCTTTTGCGATAAAACCCTAAGTCTGAACGAGGAATGCTGTTTTCGCCAACGCAGCATAAATTGTGTCGCAATGAAAAACATATCTGTATGTAATTTATAAAGTATTTAAATAAAACACCTTAATTCAGACACCTTAATTTAAAAAGAACAAATGGCGGTAAAATTAAGTAAAAAACATCACGAAATTGCGTATTTTTGCTATTTTAATGTGCTGTAAAGCGTTAACTATAATGTCAAAAACCCGCACTGTGGATGGAGAATCACAATGACAACAACACACGAGGCGGTAAAAACCCGCCACAAGGAGACCTCCCTTATTTTTCCGGTGCTGGCGCTGGCGGCGCTGCTCTTCTGGGGAAGTTCGCATTCGCTGCCAGCGGTAATCGGAATCAATATTCTGGCGCTTATCGGTATTTTATCCAGTGCGTTTAGCGTGGTACGCCATGCCGATGTCCTCGCGCACCGCCTCGGAGAACCCTATGGTTCACTGATTCTGAGCCTCTCGGTCGTTATTCTCGAAGTGAGCCTGATTTCCGCGCTGATGGCAACGGGCGATGCGGCACCGACGTTAATGCGCGATACCCTCTATTCCATCATTATGATCGTCACCGGCGGCCTGGTGGGCTTCTCATTACTGCTTGGCGGGCGAAAGTTTGCCACCCAGTATATGAACCTGTTCGGTATTAAACAGTATCTGATTGCCCTCTTCCCGCTGGCTATCATTGTGCTGGTCTTTCCAATGGCGTTGCCGGATGCCAATTTCACTACCGGTCAGGCGTTGCTGGTCGCGCTGATTTCGGCAGCGATGTACGGTGTGTTTTTGCTGATCCAGACCAAAACGCATCAAAGCTTGTTTGTTTATGAACATGAAGATGAGAGCGACGACGACGATCCGCACCACGGTAAACCCTCTGCGCACGGGAATCTTTGGCATACGGTGTGGTTAATCATCCACCTGGTGGCCGTTATTGCGGTGACCAAAATGAATGCAAAGCCTCTTGAAACGTTGCTGGGTGAACTGAATGCCCCGGTCGCTTTCACCGGTTTCCTTGTCGCGCTGTTAATTCTCTCGCCTGAAGGCCTCGGCGCGCTGAAAGCGGTGCTGAATAACCAGGTTCAGCGGGCGATGAATCTCTTTTTCGGCTCGGTACTGGCAACCATCTCACTAACGGTACCGGTCGTTACATTGATTGCGTGGTTCACCGGAAATCATCTGATCTTTGCGCTGGGTGCGCCTGAAATGATCGTGATGGTCACCTCGCTATTGCTGTGCCAGATCTCTTTTTCCACTGGCCGCACCAATGTGCTTAACGGCGCCGCGCACCTGGCGTTATTCGCTGCGTACCTGATGACAATTTTTGCCTGACGGCTGTTGGCGGCAATAAAAAACCCCGCCAGTGCGGGGTTTTTCGTTTTACTCTGTATCGAGTTCGTCGAAACTCTTCACCAGATCGTCAATCGCTTTGATCTGCTTCAGGAACGGCTCCAGTTTCGCCAGCGGCAGCGCGGACGGACCGTCACATTTTGCGTTATCCGGATCCGGGTGCGCTTCAATAAACAGCCCTGCCAGACCTGTCGCGATACCGGCGCGGGCCAGTTCTGCCACCTGCCCACGACGACCACCGGAAGCCGCACCAAACGGATCACGGCACTGCAGCGCGTGCGTAACGTCGAATATCACCGGCGAATTGTTGGAAACTTTCTTCATTACGCTGAAGCCAAGCATATCCACGACCAGGTTGTCATAACCGAAGTTGGCACCACGATCGCAGAGGATGACTTTGTCATTACCGCCTTCATGGAATTTATCGACGATGTTGCCCATCTGGCCAGGGCTGACAAATTGCGGTTTTTTGACGTTAATGACAGCCCCGGTTTTGGCCATCGCTTCTACCAGGTCGGTCTGGCGCGCAAGGAAAGCCGGCAACTGGATCACGTCAACCACATCGGCAACAGGCTGTGCCTGCGAGGCTTCGTGTACGTCGGTGATCACTTTTACACCGAAAGTCTGTTTCAGCTCCTGAAAAATCTTCATCCCCTCTTCCAGGCCCGGCCCACGGTAGGACTTGATGGAAGAGCGGTTGGCTTTGTCAAAAGAGGCTTTGAACACATACGGGATGCCCAGTTTCTGGGTCACGGTGACGTAGTGTTCGCAAATGCGCATTGCCAAATCGCGGGATTCCAGCACGTTCATACCGCCAAACAGGACAAACGGCAGGTCGTTCGCAACCTTAATGTCGCCAATGCTAACCACTTTTTGTTTCATAGAATCGCCTTATCGAGTGTGAATCGGAACTCATGCTTAATGCAGGGTAATTTGTTTGTGCGAAATTGTGTTGATTTGCGCGCGGATCATCTCGCTGATGGGATCCTCCGGGCACTGCTCAACGAAATAACTTAAATCATTGAGCGCGACATGGTCGCAATCAAGCTGGGCATAAATCAACCCACGGTCGCGGATCTCGTACGGATCTTCCGGATTGAACTGCAACAGCGCTTCACTGGCTCGCAGCGCCAGCTCCATCTGCTGCTCTTCCATCAGGGCCGACTTCAGCGTATCCAGCAGCTTGCGGATCACTTCGGCGTTATCCGCTTCGTCGAGATCTTCATTGAACAGCTCGGCAACCGGGCTGATATTGCCCTTCAGCCACACTTCCAGCGTGTGCTCATCCAGCGTATCGCCGTTAAACGGGTTAATGAGCCACATTTCGCCATCGAGCCACTCTGCCCGCAGGATTAGCTGCGTCGGGAAGATCACCGGCATCAGAGGGATATCGAGACGCCCGGCGACCCATAACAAAATGGCACCGAGTGAGACAGCGCTGCCCTGGCGATTTTCCAGAACTTTGTCCAGCCATAACGCGTCTGACAGACGGTAAACACCGCGTGTATCTTTAAAACCCCATTCGCCATAAAACAGCTCGACGAGTTTTTCCAGCTGCCAGTCCTGAGGCTTCGCCATGCTGATTTCTTCCCGTGCCAGACTGAGCAAACGCTCCAGTTCGTCATGCACATACTGCGAAGGAAAATCATCGCGGATCAGTTCGGAAACAAGGATCATCCCGTCGCATAACGGCGCTTTATTAAATTCGAAATCGGCTAACGACCTCATGTCTTACCCCAGTATCGGTACTTTTGTGGCGGCGAGTTTGATGATGATGTACAGCACCACCAGCCCCAGCAAAAAGGCAATAAAGCCCGTTTGCTGGCTGCGCGGGCGATGTCGCCCCAGCGCAATAAAACCCAAAACGATGTAGATGATAACGCCAAACAGCTTTTCAGTCAGCCATGCACCTTTAGCAGTAAACGGCAAATAGCCCGTCACCCACATCAACCCTGCGCCACTTAACAGCAACACCGTATCCACACAGTGCGGCACAATGCGCACCCAGCGGGCCTGGGCCCGGGGATGGGCCGACCAGCGCCACCAGTAACGTAAAGCAAACAGGCTAATGGTCAATGCCACCGACGTCAAATGTAACGTAATCAGGATCTTAAAGGCACTCATTGCTGCTTACTCCGCGCGCAGCCACTGGCCAAGAGTCAGGCGCTCATTGTTGCCATAATCACGGCAGGTTTCCACCTGTTGCCAGCCACGCTGGTTAAACAGCTCGCGCACCGCAGCACCTTGCTGCCAGCCATGCTCCAGCAGCAACCAGCCGCCCGGTAACAAATGAGATGGCGCATCGTCAATGATGCATTGCAGATCCGCCAGCCCATGGTCAGCCGCCACCAATGCGCTCAACGGCTCGAACCGCACATCGCCTTGCGTCAGATGAGGGTCCTGCTCATCAATGTAAGGCGGATTACTGACAATCAACGAGAACGTTTCCCCGGATAGCGCGCTAAACCAGCTGCTCTGGCGGATCGTAATATTACCCGAGCCCAGATTATCGGCATTGCGCTGCGCCAGTGCCACCGCCTCTGGCACCACATCAACAGCAACAACCTCACAGTCAGGCCTTTCACTGGCCAGCGCCAGTGCAATGGCCCCTGTACCGGTGCCGAGATCAAGAATGCGGCATGGCGCGGCAGGCAAACGGCTCAACGCCTGTTCGACGAGGCATTCGGTATCCGGACGGGGGATCAGGGTGGCAGGCGACACAAAAAGCGGCAGCGACCAGAACTCACGAACACCCACCAAATGCGCGACCGGCTCACCACGAACGCGTCGGGCAAGCAGCGTCTTCAGCTGTTGCTGCTGCCCGGCGGTAAGCTGCGTTTCACCAAAGGCAAGAATATAGGTGCGAGCTTTACCGGTCACAAAACCCAGCAGGATCTCCGCATCACGACGCGGGCTCTCGCTGGCCTGCAACTGACTTATCGCCTCACGCAACCACTGTTGATAATCCATTATTCCTGCTCAGAGAGCGCCGCCAGCTGGTCGGCCTGATATTCCTGCACAATAGGTTCGATCAACATATCCAGCTTGCCCTCCATCACCTCATCCAGGCGATAGAGTGTCACGTTAATACGGTGATCGGTCACGCGACCCTGTGGGAAATTATAGGTGCGGTTGCGGTCGCTGCGATCGCCACTACCCAGCAGGTTGCGACGCGTAGACGCTTCCGCCTGATTACGTTTGGCCGTTTCTGCGGCGTGAATACGTGCCCCCAACACCGACAAGGCTTTCGCTTTGTTTTTATGTTGCGAACGTTCATCCTGACACTCCACCACAATCCCGGTCGGCAGGTGCGTAATACGGATAGCGGAATCGGTGGTGTTAACGTGCTGACCGCCCGCGCCGGAAGAACGGAACGTATCAATACGTAAATCTGCCGGGTTAATGTCCGGCAGCTCCGCTTCTGGCAACTCCGGCATCACGGCGACGGTACAGGCAGAGGTATGAATACGCCCCTGCGATTCGGTGGCCGGTACACGCTGTACGCGATGCCCGCCGGACTCAAATTTCAGACGTCCATATACCCCGTCACCGCTAATTTTAGCGATGACCTCTTTGTAACCGCCATGTTCGCCTTCGTTAGCGCTCATGATCTCAACACGCCAGCGGCGGGCTTCTGCATAACGGCTGTACATGCGGAACAAATCACCGGCAAACAGCGCGGCTTCATCGCCCCCGGTTCCGGCGCGAACTTCCACAAACGCATTGCGTTCATCATCCGGATCTTTTGGCAGCAACAATAATTGCAACTGTTGTTCAAGCTGTTCGCTTTTCTGTTTTGCCTCGAGTAACTCGTCCTGCGCCAGATCGCGCATTTCCGGGTCGTCGAGCATCATCTGCGCGGTTTCGATATCTTCCTGAACCTGTTGCCAGTCAGTAAAACAGCGTGACACATCGCTAAGCTGCGCGTACTCACGCGACAGCGCACGGAAACGATCCTGATCGGCAATGGTTTGCGCATCACCGAGTAGCGCCTGAACTTCTTCATGGCGCTCATGCAGGGCTTCCAGTTTGGCAACGATAGAAGGCTTCATAGGCGTAAGTGCACCTTAGTAATTAGAGATTGTTGTGCTAATCCAGCCCGAGGCTGTTGCGCAGAATATGCAGGCGCTCATCATCCCCGTCACGGGCGGCCTGCTGAAGAGATTTGGTTGGGGCGTGGATCAGGCGATTGGTCAGTTTCCATGCCAGATCCTGCATAATTGCCTGCGGATCGCCGCCCTGCTCGAGCGCGGCGATCGCTTTTGCCGTCAGCGCATCGCGAACATCTTCGGACTGGCTGCGGTATTCACGGATTGTCTCGCTGGCGCTTTGCGCGCGCAGCCAGGCCATAAATTCACTGGTTTCCTGGGCGACGATGGTTTCTGCCTGCACCGCAGCCGCTTTGCGCTGCGCCAGGTTGTGCTGAATAATACTTTGCAAATCGTCTACGCTGTAGAGGTAGGCGTTAGCGACTTTGCCGACTTCCGGTTCGACGTCTCGCGGGACGGCGATATCTACCAATAACATCGGCTGGTTACGGCGCGCTTTCATCGCCCGCTCCATCATACCTTTGCCAATAATCGGCAGCGGACTGGCAGTAGAGCTGATGACAATATCGGCGTCTTTCAGGCGTTCATCGATCTCGCTGAGCGAAATCACTTCGGCGCCCACTTCGTCCGCCAGCACCTGTGCGCGTTCACGGGTACGGTTGGCGATGATCATTTTCTGAACTTTATGCTCACGCAAATGGCGCGCCACCAGTTCGATGGTCTCCCCTGCACCGACCAACAGCACATTGACGGAAGCCAGAGACTCAAAGATTTGCCGGGCAAGCGTACACGCGGCGAACGCAACGGAAACCGCGCTGGCGCCAATGTCCGTCTCAGTACGCACGCGTTTGGCCACGGAGAACGACTTCTGGAACATACGCTCCAGATCGCTGGCGTTGTGGTGCCCACGTTGGGAATCGGCAAACGCCTTTTTCACCTGGCCAAGAATTTGCGGTTCGCCAAGTACCAGAGAATCAAGCCCACTCGCCACGCGCATTAAATGGCTGACGGCGTCATTATCCTGGTGCCAGTACAAACTCTGACGCACCTCTTCTTCACGCAAATGGTGATAATCGCACAGCCAGCGCACCAGCGCCTCTTGCAGATTATCGCGCTCTTCTACGCTCAGATAGAGTTCAGTACGGTTGCATGTCGACAGGACCACTCCCCCTTGCACCATCGGCTGTGACAGCAGGCTCTCCAGAGCCTGGTCAAGCGACTCCGGCGAAAACGCAATGCGTTCTCGCAACGAAACGGGAGCCGTTTTGTGGTTGATGCCAAGTGCTAAAAGGGTCATGGGCGCGGGAATAGTACCAACGTTGATAAGGTTAGACTGCAGGCATCATACAGGATGCGCGTGGTCAATAAAAGAGAGACTCCCCTTTCGGAGTAATTGGTAATTTAATGATTTAAGACAACTTGAACGTAGACGCTGTTTCACGGCGACGCTAGCATTAGGGGTAATTACTGCAACGTATCTCAAGGATTTGTCATCATTATGACGTTACCTGCCTCCCGCCTTATCCGTCTGCTGCCGCTGGCCAGCCTCGTGCTCACCGCCTGTACCCTCACCGCCCCGAAAGGGCCGGGTAAAAGCCCCGACGCACCGCAGTGGCGCCAGCACCAGCAGCAAGTGCGTGAACTGAGCCAATACCAGACCCGCGGCGCGTTTGCGTATCTCTCCGATCAGCAAAAAGTGTATGCCCGCTTTTTCTGGCAGCAAACCGGCCAGGATCGCTACCGTCTGCTGCTGACAAACCCGCTGGGCAGCACAGAACTGGAGCTCAATGCCCAGCCAGGCTCCGCCGAACTGGTGGATAACAAAGGCCAGCATTACAAAGCGGATGATGCCGAAGAGATGATCGGTAAACTGACCGGGATGCCGATTCCATTAAATAGCCTGCGCCAGTGGATCCTCGGTCTGCCAGGCGAGGCAACAGACTACAAACTCGACGATCAATACCGTTTGAGTGAGCTGAACTACAGCCAGGGCGGTAAAAAGTGGAAAGTGGTTTACAGCGGCTACGACAGCAAAACGCAGCCCTCTCTGCCTGCCAATATGGAGCTGAGCGACGGCAGCCAGCGCATTAAGCTGAAAATGGATAACTGGATCGTTAAATGATGACCACCTGGCCTGCTCCGGCGAAACTCAATCTGTTTTTGTATATCACCGGCCAGCGTGCGGACGGTTACCACACTTTACAGACCCTATTTCAGTTTCTTGATTATGGCGACACCCTGCACATCGAACCGCGCAACGATGGCGAAATCCATCTGTTGACGCCAGTCGATGGCGTGCCGGCGGAAGAGAACCTGATCGTTCGCGCCGCCCGTCTACTGATGCAGCGCGCTGGCGAAACCGGGCGTTTAGCGGTGGGTTGCGGCGCGGATATCGCCATCGATAAGCGCCTGCCAATGGGCGGTGGGCTGGGCGGTGGCTCTTCCGATGCCGCGACTGTGCTGGTGGCACTGAACCATTTGTGGCGCTGTGGCCTCAGCGTTGACGAACTGGCAGCTCTGGGTTTAACCCTCGGTGCCGATGTGCCAGTGTTCGTGCGCGGCCATGCTGCTTTCGCCGAGGGCGTGGGCGAAGTATTAACCCCAGTGAACCCGCCGGAAAAGTGGTATCTGGTCGCGCATCCGGGTGTGAGCATTCCCACGCCATTGATTTTCAAAGATCCTGAGTTGCCGAGAAATTCACCCAAAAGGTCAATCGATACGTTACTAAAATGTGAATTTGGCAACGATTGCGAGGTTATCGCAAGAAAACGTTTTCGCGAGGTTGATGCCGCGCTTTCCTGGCTGTTAGAATACGCGCCGTCGCGCCTGACTGGCACAGGAGCCTGTGTCTTTTCCGAATTTGACACCGAATCCGCCGCTCGTCAGGTGCTTGAGCAAGCCCCGGAATGGCTAAACGGTTTTGTCGCGCGAGGCGTCAACCTCTCGCCGCTAGCACAAGCCATCGCCGGGCAAGCTGAGCTCCGGTGACAACGTCACTCTTGTTCCAGACGTTGCATCGCGCTCTTTAATACACCGCATGGATAGATTTCTGCCCTGACCGCACATTTTGGCCGACTCTATCCACCACTGGACGCATGCCTGAGGTTCTTCTCGTGCCTGATATGAAGCTTTTTGCTGGTAACGCTACCCCGGAACTAGCACAACGTATTGCCAACCGCCTGTACACTTCTCTCGGCGACGCCGCCGTAGGTCGCTTTAGCGACGGCGAAGTCAGCGTACAAATCAATGAAAATGTACGCGGTGGTGATATTTTCATCATCCAGTCCACTTGTGCCCCCACCAATGACAACCTGATGGAACTGGTTGTTATGGTTGATGCCCTGCGCCGTGCTTCCGCAGGTCGTATCACCGCGGTCATTCCTTACTTTGGCTATGCCCGTCAGGACCGCCGCGTGCGTTCTGCGCGTGTACCGATTACCGCAAAAGTCGTTGCTGATTTCCTCTCCAGCGTCGGTGTTGACCGCGTACTGACCGTTGACCTGCATGCTGAACAGATTCAGGGCTTCTTCGATGTGCCGGTTGATAACGTATTTGGTAGCCCCATTCTGCTCGAAGATATGCTGCAGCTGAACCTGGATAACCCGATTGTGGTTTCTCCGGACATCGGCGGCGTGGTTCGCGCCCGAGCGATCGCCAAGCTGCTGAACGATACCGACATGGCCATCATCGACAAACGTCGTCCGCGCGCTAACGTCTCTCAGGTGATGCATATCATCGGTGATGTGGCTAACCGTGACTGCGTACTGGTTGACGATATGATCGATACCGGCGGCACCCTGTGCAAAGCTGCAGAAGCGCTGAAAGAGCGCGGTGCAAAACGCGTGTTTGCGTATGCAACGCACCCGATTTTCTCTGGCAATGCGGTCAACAACCTGCGCAACTCGGTCATTGATGAAGTGGTTGTCTGCGACACCATTCCGCTGAGCGAGGAGATCAAAGCGCTGCCGAACGTACGTACGCTGACGCTCTCTGGCATGCTGGCAGAAGCGATTCGTCGTATCAGCAACGAAGAATCGATTTCCGCCATGTTCGAGCATTAATCAATGCCTGTAAAAAAACCCGCTGCGGCGGGTTTTTTTATTGCACAAGTTCATTTGTACGATTTATTAATAGCTGACTGACGCATTCACGGATGACATACCATTGTGAACAAGCTGCTCTCCTCTCATGTCATGCCTTTCCGCGCGCTCATTGATGCCTGCTGGAAAGAAAAATATACCGTTGCCCGTTTTAGTCGGGATCTGATCGCCGGCATCACCGTCGGCATTATTGCCATTCCGCTGGCGATGGCCCTGGCCATTGGCAGCGGCGTTGCACCGCAATATGGCCTTTATACAGCGGCGGTTGCCGGGATTGTTATCGCCCTGAGCGGCGGTTCCCGCTACAGCGTTTCCGGCCCTACTGCCGCGTTTGTGGTGATCCTTTACCCGGTATCACAACAGTTTGGGCTCGCCGGATTACTGGTCGCGACGCTGATGTCCGGGGTTTTTCTGATCCTGTTCGGGCTGGCGCGCTTTGGCCGCCTGATTGAATACATTCCCCTTTCGGTCACGCTCGGCTTCACCTCCGGGATTGGCATCACCATCGGCACAATGCAAATTAAGGATTTCTTCGGTCTGCAACTGACGCACGTGCCTGAACACTATTTGCAAAAAGTCGGCGCGCTGGTCATGGCTTTACCGACAATCAATCCTGGCGATGCGGCTATTGGCGTGACAACGCTCGGCACGCTGATCTTCTGGCCCCGTTTGCGGCTGCGTCTGCCGGGCCATTTGCCGGCACTGCTGGCCGGTTGCGCAGTTATGTTATGTGTCAATGTGTTGGGTGGACACGTCGCCACTATCGGTTCTCAGTTCCACTATGTGCTGGCAGACGGCTCGCAGGGTAACGGCATTCCACAGCTATTACCGCAACTGGTCCTGCCCTGGAATTTGCCGAATTCAGCATTTACGCTGAGCTGGGATTCGCTGCGCGCGCTGTTGCCTGCTGCGTTCTCAATGGCCATGCTGGGCGCGATTGAATCCCTGCTCTGCGCCGTGGTGCTGGACGGTATGACCGGAACCAAACATAAAGCCAATAGTGAGCTGATTGGTCAGGGGCTGGGCAACATTGTGGCGCCGTTCTTTGGCGGGATCACTGCAACGGCGGCAATTGCCCGCTCAGCGGCAAACGTGCGCGCAGGGGCCACCTCGCCCATTTCGGCGGTGATCCATGCGTTACTGGTGATCATGGCATTGCTGGTATTGGCTCCCCTGCTCTCGTGGCTCCCGCTGTCAGCGATGGCTGCGCTACTGTTAATGGTGGCATGGAACATGAGCGAAGCGCACAAAGTGATTGACCTGCTGCGCCGCGCCCCAAAAGACGACATTATTGTGATGCTGATTTGCATGTCGTTAACGGTGCTGTTCGACATGGTGATCGCCATCAGCGTCGGCATCGTGCTGGCTTCGCTGCTCTTTATGCGACGTATTGCGCGCATGACGCGTCTGGCCGTAGTCAATGTTGAGGTGCCGGATGATGTGCTGGTGCTACGCGTGATTGGCCCGCTGTTCTTTGCTGCTGCTGAAGGCGTGTTTAGCGATCTGGAGTCACGCATTGTTGGCAAGCGCATTGTGGTACTGAAATGGGATGCCGTGCCGGTGCTCGATGCTGGCGGGCTGGATGCCTTCCGCCGCTTTGTGAGCAGACTGCCGGAAGGCACTGAACTTCGCGTCAGTAATCTTGAGTTCCAGCCGCTACGCACGCTGGCACGCGCCGGTATTCAGCCAATCCCTGGCCGTCTGGCGTTTTTCCCTAACCGCGATGCGGCATTAGCAGATCTGTGAATCCCCTGCGCCGTGGCGGCGGCGCATCATCGCGTCTATCGCCCGTTGTAACCAGTGCAGCACCTCGGGCGTCATCCATGTTCCCTTCATGAGGTGCGGCTCATGCTGCATGGCATTGCGGAATTTCTGCTGCGTTTGCGGATCGGTACCGGCATAGGACTCGAACAGCTCCAGCCAGTGGTTTGCCAGTCGTTGCGCTTCCTCCGACTGCGGATCCACCCCCTCCCGCTGCGCAACGTGCAGTTTTGCCACCAGCGCCGGCCACTCCATCATGCGATCAAAATAATGCGCGCGGGTAAATGCCATCTCCTGCGGTGAGAGATAACGTTGCCAGATAGCCAGTTTACTTTCGGCAAAACTGCGGGTGATAAAATCCGTCATCTCCGTCGTGATGCCGGTCTGTTCACGCATTTGCGGCTCCACGCTGTGCATTTCATTCAGACGCGTAAGGAATTCCGGTTTCCCGGCCGTATCCTGTTGCAGCCGATCCATCCAGCGCCCTGCCAGATCCATCGCCCGCGGATCATCCGGTGGACAATGCTGCGCCATAAGCGCCTGTGCTTCACTGACCATCTGCGCCCAGATTCGGTTACGCTCCTCGTCATAGGCGGCAAACGGCAATGTCTGTAACTCTTCGCGACTAAACCAACGATCGTACATATGCATTAACTCCAGTGTCCGTAACCAGGATTCCAGGTCCGGCTCCACGCCACAGGCCAGAGACTCGCGCAGCACGACTAATTGTTCGCGCAACGTCGCGATGGTCTGGATTTGTCTGCTCAGCATGGTGATTTGCTCATCAAGCAATACCGCAAGCGGGCGTGTTTCCTTCGCCAGGTAATCCCCAATTGCCGAAAGCCCCATCCCTGCTTTCGCCAGCGCCTGGATTAATTGCAGGCGCTTAACGTCGTCAAGGTTATATAACCGGTAGCCTGCGGCGCTTCGTGTGCAAGGCAGCAGCAGTCCAATTTGTTCATAATGATGCAGCGTCCTGACACTGATACCCGCCCGACGCGCCAGTTCACCCACCTGAATTAACATAATGGTGCCTTCTCCTTCACACGAACCCGACTCTGAAGCCTGACGTTACGTGAGGGTCAACAAAAAAGCCAAAAAAAACGGCTCCCGAAGGAACCGTTATCGAAATCATACGCGGTTAGCTGTGAGTATGCCTGTCGCGACGGCAGCGTTTGTCGTAGTGGCGCACCCACCAGTACTTATCACACACCTGTTCATGCCCGCTGACACGGGCACCTGCAAGCCAGAGCACTGCACCGAGGAAAATACTCAGCACCGCGCCATGGGCGAAAATTTGCGGCAGGTTAAGTTGTGGCAACTGGTTTAAAATGGAGTATCCCACTCCGACAACCATGACTACCAGCCCCAACCCCATAAGCGCATTACCGAGTAACGACGCGTTTTTGCGTTTCATATGTCACCTCCGGAACGATGGGTTGGATGGGGATCCCCCCAATCCTTGTGGTTAAAGTATAGGCAACCCCTGTTTGAACGGGTGCGCGTAGGATCACAATTACATCTCGTCGACTAACACAAATTTACAAATAAGCCCCTGAACTGATTGAAATTCGAATGGTTCAGATGCGCAATTATTATCATTCCCCGCGTTTCGCTGTGAGAATTTTGTTTTCGCGCGTCGCACAACGTAAACTACGCGCCGGACAATGATCTGATCAGGAATAAAAAGTGACGATTAAACTGATTGTCGGGCTGGCGAACCCCGGCGCTGAATACGCCGCGACCCGTCACAATGCGGGCGCGTGGTATGTCGATTTACTGGCGGAGCGCGCGCGTGCCCCGCTGCGCGACGAGCCGAAATTTTTTGGCTACACCTCGCGTATCACGCTGGCAGGGGAAGATGTGCGTCTGCTAGTGCCAACGACCTTTATGAACCTGAGTGGTAAAGCGGTCGCGGCCATGGCGACGTTTTATCGTATTAATCCGGACGAAATCCTCGTTGCGCACGATGAGCTGGATCTGCCGCCGGGCGTGGCAAAATTTAAACTGGGCGGTGGTCACGGCGGGCACAACGGCCTGAAAGACATCATCAGCAAACTGGGCAATAACCCGAACTTTCACCGTTTACGCGTTGGAATCGGTCATCCGGGCGATAAAAATAAAGTTGTCGGTTTTGTATTAGGCAAACCGCAGGCTGCTGAACAGAAACTGATCGATGATGCGGTTGACGAAGCGGCACGTTGTACGGAGATTTGGTTGAAAGATGGCCTCACCAAAGCGACTAACCGCCTGCACGCCTTTAAGGCGCAATAAGCCGGGGCTGTGGCATTTTTGCCGCGCGTAACGAAGGTTACGTGTATAATAGGCAAAGTTTTTCACTTTTCTGCAATCCGTTTCCAAAAACGGGTTGAATATCAAGAGATTAAGGTAATTACATCATGGGATTCAAATGCGGTATCGTTGGCTTGCCCAACGTAGGTAAATCCACCCTGTTCAATGCGCTCACCAAAGCCGGTATTGAAGCGGCTAACTTCCCGTTCTGTACTATTGAGCCGAACACCGGTGTCGTACCGATGCCCGATCCGCGTCTGGACAAGCTGGCGGAAATCGTGAAGCCGCAGCGTATTCTGCCGACCACCATGGAATTTGTGGACATCGCCGGTCTGGTAAAAGGCGCGTCGAAAGGTGAAGGTCTGGGTAATCAGTTCCTGACCAACATCCGCGAAACCGAAGCGATTGGCCACGTTGTGCGCTGTTTTGAAAATGACAACATCATTCACGTGAACAACAAAGTTGATCCGGCGGAAGACATTGACGTTATCAATACCGAGCTGGCGTTGTCTGACCTTGATACCTGCGAGCGTGCCATTCACCGTGTCGCCAAAAAAGCCAAAGGCGGTGATAAAGATGCCAAAGCTGAACTGACCGCGCTGGAAAAATGTCTGCCGCATCTGGAAAACGCTGGCATGTTGCGTTCTCTGAATTTGACGGAAGAAGACAAAGCAGCGATCCGCTACCTGAGTTTCCTGACCCTGAAACCCACCATGTACATTGCTAACGTCAATGAAGATGGTTTTGAAAACAACCCGTACCTGGACACCGTGCGTGACATCGCCGCCAAAGAGGGTTCCGTGGTGGTTGCGGTGTGCGCCGCAGTTGAATCTGATATTGCCGAACTGGACGATGCCGACCGCGATGAGTTTATGGCTGAGCTGGGTCTGGAAGAGCCAGGGCTGAACCGGGTGATCCGCGCGGGCTATCAGTTGCTGAACCTGCAAACTTACTTCACCGCAGGGGTGAAAGAAGTACGTGCCTGGACTATCCCGGTCGGGGCGACTGCACCGCAGGCAGCAGGCAAAATCCATACCGACTTTGAAAAAGGCTTTATCCGCGCCCAGACAATCGCCTATGAAGACTTCATTGCCTACAAAGGTGAGCAAGGTGCGAAAGAAGCCGGCAAGATGCGTGCCGAAGGGAAAGATTACATCGTCAAAGATGGCGATGTGATGAACTTCCTGTTCAACGTCTGACATGTTCCCGCATGAGATTGCATTAAATCTCTTGCGGTGCAACAAACCTTACAAAATCCACGCATTTGCGTGGATTTTTGTTTTCATCATGTTTCACAGTCAGCGTAAACGCGCAATCCACGGTGAGTCTGACAACGGAATTAAACCGGACAAAATACGCAGCGCGGATTACTCTTTTTCAATGCCCTGCCGTTCGCCGGAAACTCTTGTTTACGTGTCAGGTCATTCGCAGGCGGCTTCAAAAAAACCACTGTATTTGTTATATTGTTGCTCACTGATTATTCACCTCTGCGGTGCCAAAAAGAACAAGATTCACCGCAACCCAGGACGATAAAATGTTAGATTACCGCTTCCCGACAGCTTTGCAGATGGTTCTCAGCGTAGCGATGGCGGAGCAATTGGGTGAACGTTCGACAAGTGCAATTCTGGCCTACGGGCTGGAGGCAAATCCGAGCTTTATCCGCAAATTAATGGTTCCGCTCACGCGTGATGGCATTATCGTTTCCACGCTGGGTCGTAACGGATCGATTCACCTTGGTCGTCCTGCCGACGAGATTACGCTGCGAGATATCTACGTTTCCGTGATAGAAGATAAAAAGCTCTGGGCGTCGCGCCCCGACATACCGGCTCGCTGCGTGGTCAGCGCCAACGCCTGCTGGTATTTCAAATCTATCGCCGATGAAGCGGAGCAGGCTTCGTTAGAGGTATTAGCTCGCCATACGGTGGCCAGCGCGCTGGAAAAGGTCAAAAAAGCGGATACCAGTGGGTGCGATCCGGTGCCTGAAATGGATACTTCGGATAAAAAAAGCGATTAATCATTTTCTTACGCTAAAAAAACCGCCTTAACATGAAGGCGGTTTTTTATTATCTGCAACCTGCTACGCAGGCAAAACTTCCCTTGCCGGTTTACCGCGCATAACGAATTTACGCAGCGTAACGTAAAATACCGGTGTCAGGAACAAACCAAATAGCGTTACACCCAGCATACCGGAAAACACCGTGATCCCGGTGACGCCGCGCACTTCTGCACCCGCGCCGTGGCCGAGGATCAATGGAATCGTCCCGGCAATAAAGGCAATGGAGGTCATAACAATCGGGCGTAAACGCAGGTGGCACGCTTCCAGCGCCGCTTCCATGATCCCTTTCCCCTGCATTTCCAGCTCGCGGGCAAACTCAACAATAAGAATCGCGTTTTTACAGGCCAGCCCCATGAGTACGACCAGGCCAACCTGCACAAACACGTTGTTATCGCCACCAGTGAGCCAAACACCAAACAGAGCGGACAGCATCGTCATCGGAACAATGAGGATCACCGCCAGCGGCAGGGTCCAGCTTTCATACAGCGCCGCAAGCACCAGGAAGGCCAGCAGAACCGCGACCGGGAAAACAATCAGCGCCGAATTGCCTTGCGTGGCTTGCTGGAAGCTCAGATCCGTCCATTCAATATTCATCCCATTCGGTAATATTTGCTTAGACATCGCATCCAGTTGGGTCATCGCCTGAGAGGAAGAGAGTACACGTGGATCGGCATCGCCAATCAAGTCCGCCGCCGGGTAACCGTTGTAACGAATGACCGGATCCGGCCCGTACGAGGTGGTGATATTCACCATACTGCCAATCGGCACCATTTCCCCCTGGCTGTTACGGGTGCGCAAATTAGCAATATCTTCCACACTGTCGCGGAACGGCCCGTCGGCCTGCGCCATCACCCGCCAGGTGCGTCCGAACTGGTTAAAATCGTTCACATAAGACGATCCCAGGTAGGTTTGCAGCGTTGCGTAGAGATCGGTCAGCGACACGCCCTGCGCTTTTGCCTTATCACGATCGACCTGCACATCCAGTTGCGGAACGTTAGCCTGGTAGGTTGAGATGGGGAAATGCATCCCCGGCGTCTGCATAATCGCGCCAGACATCGTGTTCACCGCGTTTTGCAGCGCGCCATAACCCAGACCACCGCGATCCTGGATGTACAGCGAATAACCCGACCCCTGCCCTAGCCCTAAAATGGGCGGTGGCAAGATGGAGAAACCAAAGCCCTGCTGGATTTGTGCGATTTTAGCGTTGATCTCGGCGTTAATTTCCGCCGCCGAATGTTTACGCTGATCGAACGGTTTCAGGCCAAAAAAGACCGTTCCCGTATTCGGCGTATTGGTAAACTGCAGCGCATTCAGCCCAGGAAAGGCGACAGCATAATCCACCCCTTCGGTATTCATCCCGATTTCGCTCATTTTGCGGATCACCGCATCGGTGCGTGCCAGCGAAGAACCTTCCGGCATTTTCACGCCGCCGATTAAGTAGAGCTTGTCCTGGGTGGGAATAAACCCGCCGGGTACGGCTTTGAACATGACGCCAGCGGCACACAGCAGTAGCAAATAAACAACAAATACCGCGCCACGCCGGCCGAGCGTTTTACCAACCAGTCCCTGGTAGCGGTTCGAGCTTCGGTGGAAAAAGCGGTTAAACGGACGGAAGATCCAACCGAAAAGACGATCGATAAGCCTGGTCGGGAAGTCTTTCGGCGCGCCGTGCGGTTTTAATAGCATGGCTGCCAGCGCCGGAGAGAGCGTCAGCGAGTTGATGGCGGAGATCACCGTTGAAATCGCAATCGTCACCGCAAACTGCTTATAAAACTGACCGGTGACCCCGGAGAGAAACGCCATCGGCACGAACACCGCACACAGTACCAGCGCAATCGCGATAATCGGCCCGGAAACCTCACGCATCGCCTGGTGCGCTGCCTGAAGCGGAGCAAGCCCCTCTTCGATATTGCGCTCAACGTTTTCCACCACCACGATGGCGTCATCCACGACGATGCCGATAGCCAGCACCAGCCCGAACAAACTCAGGGTATTAAGCGAAAAGCCCAGCAGATAGAGAATACTGAACGTTCCCACGACCGACACCGGCACCGCAATCAGCGGAATAATCGACGCGCGCCAGGTTTGCAGAAACAGAATCACCACCAGGACGACCAGCACCACCGCTTCCAGCAGCGTTTGCACGACCGCACGAATGGAATCGCGAACAAAAACGGTCGGATCGTAAGGTGCTGCCCACTTCATATCTTCCGGGAAACGGGTGGAGAGCTCGTTCATTTTGGCGCGCACCGCGTTAGACAAATCGATAGCGTTCGCCCCTGGGGACTGGAATATACCAATCCCGACCGCGTCTTTATTATTAAGCTGGGAACGCAGCGCATAACTGCCAGAACCCATTTCTATACGCGCCACGTCGCGCAGGCGCACCAGCGAGCCATCTTGAGCCGTTTTCAGAATGATATTGCCAAACTCTTCTTCCGTGTGCAGACGCCCCTGGGCGTTAATTGAGATCAGGAAATCGCTCTCTTTTGGCAACGGCTCTGCGCCAAGTTGCCCGGCGGAAACCTGCACGTTTTGCTCCTGCATCGCCGTCACCACATCCGAGGCCGTCAGCCCGCGAGCCGCTACCTTGTTTGGATCCAGCCAGACGCGCATCGCGTATTCGCCCGAACCGAAAATCTGTATCTGGCCAACGCCAGGCAATCGCGCCAGCTCGTCTTTCACTTTCAGCGTGGCGTAGTTACGCATATACAGTGAATCGTACTTACCATTGGGCGAAAACAGATGCACCACCAGCGTCAGCGTCGGCGATTGTTTCTGGGTGGTGATGCCCAAACGCCGCACATCTTCCGGCAGGCGGGCTTCAGCCTGGGATACCCGGTTTTGCACCTGAACCTGCGCCTGATCGGGGTCGGTACCCGGACGGAACGTTACGGTCGTCACCAGTACGCCATCGGATCCGGCGACGGATTTCATGTACATCATGTTTTCAACGCCGTTGATCGCTTCTTCCAGCGGCGTCGCCACTGTCTCCGCAATCACTTTCGGGTTGGCGCCAGGATACTCCGCACGCACCTGCACGCTTGGCGGTACAACGTCAGGGTATTCGCTGACCGGCAACAGCGGAATGGCGATTAACCCTGTGATAAAAATCAGGATCGACAGCACTGCGGCAAAAATCGGCCTGTCGATAAAAAAGCGGGAAAAGTCCATGTGTCGGATTCTCAGGTAAGGGATCAGTTGAGAGCGGTGCTGGCCGTCATGGCAACGGTTTTCGCGTTAACCGGCATCCCCGGCATAAACACTTTTTGTAAACCATCAACAATGACTTTATCGCCAGGGTTCAGCCCCTGCTGCACGATGCGTAAACCGGCGGCCAGCCGCCCCGGAGTAATATCGCGGCGCTGCGCTTTACCGTCTTTATCAACGATATAAACATATTTGCGATCCTGATCGGTCAGCACCGCTTTGTCGTCGATAAGCGTGGCTTTAAATTCAGCGCTACCCGGCAGACGAACGCGGGCAAAGAGCCCAGGTGTGAACTGACGCTGCGCGTTATCTAACAGCGCACGCATACGGATCGTACCGGTACTCGGCGTTAACTGATTATCAAGAAAATCCACTTTGCCCTGATGAGGGTAGCCCTCCTCGCCAACAAGGCCAATCTCAACCGGTAGCGCCAGGTGATTACTGGACGCCCCATGTCCACTGCGCGCGAGGTTTTGATAGTGAAGATAGGTCGACTCGTCCACGTCAAAGTAGACGTAAACCGTCTTCTGCGATACCACCGTGGTCAGCACGCTGGCGCTGTCACCCGCTGTGACCAGATTACCGCTGGTGATCAACGCGCGGCTGGCGCGACCATCAATAGGCGCGGTCACTTTGGTGAAATCCAGGTTAAGTTGTGCGGCGTCAACGGCTGCCTGCGCGGCGCGAATGTCGGCTTGTGCCTGAATGGCAGCGGAACGGCGTTGTTCCCATTCTTCACGAGATACCAGGTTGGTATGGATTAATTTATCGGTACGGTTAGCCTCACTTTGCGCCAGGCTGGCTTGCGTTTTGGCTCTCGCCAGCGTCGCCTGCGCCTGTTCCAGCGCGGCGCGATAGGTCCTGTCATCAATAGTGAACAGCACCTCGCCCTTTTTCACTTCCTGGCCGTCGGTGTAATTCACTTTATCAATGTAGCCGGAGACGCGGGGACGTAGCTGAACACTTTCCACTGCTTCAATCCGCCCGTTAAAGCTATCCCACTGACTGATGGATTTGACGACCACGTCCGCGGCGCTGACGGCCGGAGCTTGTGGCACGGCGTTTTGCGCGACACCGTTATCGCACCCGACAAGCAGTACGGAGAGCAACATGGCTCCCAACGCATGCAAATGAAAGTTAACCCAAGGTTTTTGCAGGCTCATTATTTTTATTCCGCTGATGAGTAGCCGCCGGGCAAGACGCAGCGGGAGACGCTGCGCCACTTCCTTTGTCCGGGTTGGCTTAAGGCCATTTGTGTCGTTCATCGCCACAAAACTGTAACAGTTACAAATACACTATCGCGGCGATTGTAGGGAGGCGCTAAATTTAGTGCAAGAATAATTAATACACTTTATGTGCTATTTGATCGGGGCCGAAGCGACCGTCCCGGTGAGGATTTAAATGCAACAATAAAACTTGCAATTAACGCAAAAACGCGCCACTTTTAAATGCAACAGACAAAGATGCTTTTTACTAATCTGCGTGGGGGAAACAAAATGAACAACGGCGCATTTATTCATGATTTACTCGCCTGGATTGATAACAACCTTGACAGCCGTCTCGACATTGGCACGGTTTCCAGGCGAGCAGGCTATTCAAAATGGCACCTTCAGCGGATATTCAAAGAACAGACTGGCTATACACTCGGCGAATATATTCGCGCGCAAAAGCTGCAAAAATCGGTCGAGCGACTGACACACAGCAATGAACCGATTTTAAACGTAGCGATGGCGCTGGGCTTTGACTCGCAGCAGTCTTTTAATCGCAGCTTCAAGCGTCAGTTTGGCGTAGCACCCGGCGCATGGCGCCGCAGCATTGGCTCTTCTGCAATGCCGACATCACGCCAGCAAACGAGATAGCGGCTTACCTTTGCTGTAATGCAGATCCCTGTTGCGCCAGAGCATTGCCAGTGCAATCCACACGTAACGTGAGTGGACATTCTCATAAATAAAAAAATCGACCGCGTGTAATCGATCCGGCAGCCGCTGCATTACGGCTGTGGCTTTTGTGTTTCCCGGCAAACCACCAGGCTGATAAAAACAAGAATCCACGCCGCGGCGTGGATTCTTTTGCAGGTGAGGTGCAGGCGCGCCAAACGTTCCCCGCTTCGCGCCATAACAGTGGGCGGTTTAAAGCCAGCCCTGCTCCGGTGCGGCAGGTTCCGTGCGGGCGACACGCGGTATCTCGACAGGCTGTGAAGAACGATGTTTGGCCCACAGGTCGGCCACCCATTTTACGCCGCGCGCGGTGAAGCGGGCCTGCGACCAGCTACGGCTGTTTTCTGCCACCCCGCCATGCAGAGTAAATAAGCCAGCATCAATGTGATATTGCTGTGGCATCAGGGCGCCGTTCACTCGGTGCATGATATTGCGCTCTAATAAAAACTGGCGAAACTCCGGTTCTTTCGCCTTTAACATTTTACAGAGCTGACGAAATCCCAGCGATTCGTCCACCCGGACAAAGTCATCAAAAAAGGCCGCTTTTGGCGCCGTCAGCGCCAGTTGCTCCTCGGCATGCTGGCGTTTTTCATACTGTTCTGCCCAGGCGCGCGCTGCTGCTGCCGGGTTGGTGAAATCGGGCAAGCTAATGCTTCTCTCACGTTCCTGCCAGCGATCCAGCATTTCTACGGTAAAGCCAGGTGAAAGACGCGACACCGTAAGCAGAGAGTCCCTTTTATTCAGTAAAAACTCCTGCCGCGTCTCACCTTCGCGCTCATACGGATGCGTGGTCACCGGCTGCGAGAGACGCTGCGCCGTTTCGAGGCTTTTTACCATGCGCTTCACTTCGGTATGCGCAATGCCGGTCATTTTCGCAATGTCGCGGCTGCTCATCATGGCTTGCGGCATTTGCGCGCTGAGGGTGTCAAAAGGAATCAACATGGGTCTCCCCCTTACTAATACAGATACAGGTAACTTGCTGCATTAGTATACAATCACCTGTTTAAATATCCAGTATATTTTTTAGGCGTAACGGGAGACCATCGCGACACGACGGGCTGGATCAAGCCCACCGCTTATTTCTGCCGCCAGGATCGCATCAAGATGACCGGGCCGTACCGATTTGCTCACGGGCATGAAACCCAGGGAGGCATAAAAAGGAGCATTAAACGCGGCCAGCCGATCGGTGGTCAGCGTTGCGCCATAGCATCTCTTCTCGCGCCCGGCCTGCAACAGGGTTTCCAGCAACTGCCGCCCGATACCCTGCCGCTGCCAGTCAGGGTGGACATCCATCTCCGCGATATGCAGCCAGCCCTGTGCGATGTAGCCCCCGGCAAAACCCCTCGGGGTTCCGGTATTATCGAAGGCAGCAAATAACAGGCCCGCTTGTTGATACCGCAGCAGATCGCCAATTGTACTGGCAACAGGTTGCCCCGCCACCGCCCCTGCGGCTTTCAGTGTTGCGAAAGCGGCTCGTTCCACAGCCTGCAGCGCCATAAAATCCGCGTCTGACGCGGCGCGAATCGCCCACGCCGCAGAGGGCAGATCATTCATTACCTTTCCCTTCTCATGCCTGAGTAGTGTGTTTATGCCCGGCCGTCCCCGCAAGGGCCTGGAATTGATGCAAATCGTGGCTGCAAAAGAGCGTGATGTCATGCGCATGCGTTTGTGCCAACGCCCGCAGCCGCTGTTGATTATGCCGCCGCGCGCCATTATCCATCGCCATCATCCACTGGTAAAAACGCAGCCCTGGGGTACAACGTGGAGCAGTCGGTTGCATCTCGCCCCGGTAAAACCAGGCATCGCCGCCATGCAGCAGCCAGCCCTGTGGTTGCTGGATAGCAATACCCGCATGGCCGAGCGTATGGCCTGCCAGCGGCACCAGCAAGATTTCCGGCGGCAATCCCTGCAGCGCTGTCACCGCATCAAAACCAAACCAGCGCTCCCCTTGCGTTTGATACCCCACCCAGGCGGAAGTGCCGCCCCACTGCGCCGGGCGGTAGCGTTCCCGGTCCAGCCAGCGCTGCCGCGTACGGGCGGTATCGAGTTCTTTTTGCATCACATGGATCCGGGCATGAGGGAAGTCAGTCAGGCCACCCGCATGGTCAAAATCCAGGTGCGTCAGCACAATATGCCGTACATCCTCCGCCCTGAACCCCAGTGTCTGAATCTGCGCCAGCGCCGTCAGACCTTCACGCCGCTGGATGTTATTCAGCGCCCGAAAAAACCCAGACAGCCGCTGCGCCGGGTGATCAATATCGTCCCGCCCGAAACCGGTATCCACCAGCACCAGGCCATCTTGAGCCGTTTCAACCAGCAGGCAGTGGCACGCCAGGTGCGCATGCAGCCCTTTACTGAACCCGTCATATAATGCGCCGCCAAAGGGGCACATACAGCCGCAGTTAAGATGGTGAACGTTCATGCTTTTCTCCGGCGTTATGGATTGGCTGACGCGTTTGTCTCAGCGGTGCCAAAGTGTGTCGTGTCACCGTGCGCATGCTCGCCAGAACCCTGAACGCGTTTAAGCTGGATCACATCACCGCGCTGCCAGGCATTTGCGCCAGCCATCACCGGGTGCGCCACCAGATCGTCGCGTTCACGTTTAATGGCAGGCGTATTGATATTGAGCCGACGGTCACGATCGGCCAGCAGCGCCGGATCAAGCTGCCCCTCCCCGGTAAAGCCCATCATTAACGCCGGGATCCCCAGCGGAAGCGTTTTATCGCGATCGGTATGCCAGGTATGCCAGGTTTTACCGTAGGTGTTGACTATTTTGCCCATCAGCGCTTTTTCCGCCAGCGCCGGTAAACCGGGTGCCACAAGGCTGCCGGATTTCACTTCATACTGATGGCTGTGCCAGAGCTTTTTCTCTTCCGGTGGCAAGGTCTTGAACAGCCGTTCGCTGATGATGTACTCCACCCCCATCAGACGTGCATCCCGGGTGTTGCCGTCATAGATCACCGCCTGCATCACATCCTCATTCAGGACCGTAACGTAATGGTGAGCTTCCATCTGGCCATTCTTGTCACCACTGTAAAAATGGAAGCCGTCAAGGTAGGCACTTATCGCCTCTACAGGCGGACGGGACTGAATGATTTGCGCGCCCGTTTCCAGGGTGCGCAGTTGACCTGATGTCTGAGCGCCAGGTACCGGCGTTTTTGGTGGCGTGTTATTTGCGCCACACCCCGTCAGAACGAAGCTGGTTAACACTAAACTGAGTAAAGGTTTCATCGGTTCTCCACGTCACAGCAACAGTACTGAACGTAGTACACGGATCCCGATCACGATAGGAATATCGTATGGCAGCGAAGCGCCAGCCGCGCGGCTTGCAGCGATGAAAGCGTTATAACCAGCGCCGGGTTTTGTTGCAGTACGTCGCCCATTCATGCCCGAAGATCCGCTGCATCTGCACTTCTTCGACCTGAATATGCAACACGGTGAGCAGCGCCATCAGAAGCGGGGTGATCAGCACACCTGAAAGCGTGCTGAGCAGCAATGCAGCACTGAGTTGTAGACCCACAAAACCGAGGTAAACCGGGTTACGGGATAAGGCGTAGCAGCCGTCAGTAATTAAGGTTTGTGTTTTATCGGACTGAAGTGCATTGAACGTTGTCTGCTGGCGTACCAGTTGCCGCAGACTGGCTATTACCACAGAAAGACTCAGCGTCCCCATCCCCATGGCCAGCCATGATAAGGGGGCACCGCTAAGTAAATGGCGGGCATCGACAATGGCAGGCCAGCTGATGAACACATCAACCAGCAAAAAAGCCACCAGCAACACCGGGGGAATCAATATTATTCTTAGCCTGTCGCGAAGCGTGTTCATCCCTAATCCGGCAAGTGAGTATGAATAAAAGGGCAGCAGCAGAAACAACATGAACGTCTTGTCTGCAGCTCTGCTCTGCCCCTGGCATTATTTTTTGATTACCGCCACGGCTTCGATTTCGACCAGCGCCTCTTTCGGTAATTTACCGGCCTGAATGCAGGAGCGCGCCGGTGCGCCTTCGGCACCAAAGAACTCGGCATAGACTTCGTTAAAAGCGGCAAAATCCTCCATCTTTGCCAGGAAACAGGTCGTTTTCAGTACGCTCTCCAGTGAGGCGCCAGACTGTTCCAGCACGGCCTTCACATTGAGCAACGACTGGCGTGTCTGCGCTTTAATGCCCCCTTCCGGGAAGGCCATCGTTACCGGATCCAGCGGCAGTTGCCCTGAGGTAAAAACCAGGTCGCCATAAGACACGCCCTGAGAATAAGGGCCAATGGCCGCCGGGGCGGAGGCAGTGTTAATAATGGATTTCATTTTTTCTCCTTTCAGTAATTCATGAACATAATCAGGTGCCGGCTCGCGTCAGGCAAAGCGGCCCCTTAAGGGGTTTGCATAAAACCCCTCTCCTTTATTCCCGATGCTGGCTTACGATATTTCGATATCTGGCAACATGCGCAGGCAACGCTGTTTAATAAAATGGGTAAAGTCACGCACGTAATCTTTCTCTTTGGTATCGGTCAGCGATGCGAGCCAGATTTCAGACATTAATTTCTGCCGGGTAATGGATTTTGCCGTCACGTATTTTTTATCCAGGTACTCCGCCACGGCCCACACAGGCAGTGCCGCAATCCCACGCTGACTGGCCACTTGTTGCACAATGCCCATCGTCAGCTCGGTGGTTTTTCGCCGGAACGGCACCCCGGCGGGTTTGAGCACCTTACGGCACAGGTCAATGCGCTCTTCCGGCACGGCGTAGGTAATCAACACCTCATCGCGAAAATCTTCCGCCTCCAGCCAAGGCTTGTGCGTTAACGGATGATTATTGGGCAACACAGCCACCATTTCATATTTGAACAGCGGGCTAAAACTGACGCACTCCGTCGGTTCTGTTTCATCGACGATGGCAACATCCGCGCGGTTTTGCAGCAGCAACCCCAGCGGATCAGCCTGAAAGCCGGGCAATATATCTATTTCGACCTCCTGCCACTTATTGCGGAACGCATCCATCACCGGCAATAACCAGCTATAACAGGTGTGGCACTCCAGCGTGACCCGCAAGATACCCTGTTTACCGCTGGCGAATTGATACAGTTCGCGATCGGCGTCCACCAGTGCAGCAAGCACTGACTCGGCCAGCTGCAACAACCGCTCACCGGCCTGGGTGAACTGCACCGGTGAAGACTTACGCACGAACAATGTCACGCCGTAGTGATCTTCCAGCTGTTTAATCTGATGCGACAGCGCCGACTGCGTCAGTTGTAACGCAACGGCTGCGCGGGTCAGACTGCCTGTTTTACGCAATGTGAGCAGGGTATGTAAATGTTTGAGGTCTATTGGTATATCCATTGCGATATCCGTTATTCAGGGCATTCATTCATCGCGTGATTATACCAAAACCGCTCAACGCCAGCGCGGGCTGGCGTTGGAAAATGCCGTTACGCCTGCAGGTGGCGTAACGCCTGAGCAAGATCGTTGACCAAATCGACTGGATCTTCCAGACCAATCTGCAAACGGAACGCTTCCCCGGCATACGGCCAGTGATATTCAGGGCGGTCTTTGCGCGGGTTAAACGGGATCGCCAGGCTTTCAAAACCGCCCCAGGAGAAGCCGATACCGAAATACTGCAAGCTATCGATAAACTTCTCGACAGAGGCTTTGGAATAACCGGGCTTCAGTACCACGCTAAACAGTCCGCTGGAGCCGGTAAAGTCGCGTTTCCAGATCTCATGGCCAGGGCAGGAAGGCAACGCAGGATGCAGAACCTGTTCTACCTCATCGCGCTCCGCAAACCATTGAGCAATTTTCAATGCTGAGGCCTGGTGCCGCTCAAGGCGAAGTGACATCGTCCGCAGACCGCGTTGCGCCAGGTAAACATCGTCTGGCGCGGCATGCAAACCGAACAGATAGACAAAACGACGGATCGCCTGCCATGTCTCTTCATTCGCCGTGATCAGCCCCATCTGCGCATCTGAGTGGCCGACGATGTACTTGGTGGCCGCATGGACAGAGACATCCACGCCGTGATCGAAGGGTTTGAAAAACAGCGGAGTCGCCCAGGTATTATCCAGGATCACTTTTGCATTGTGCGCGTGGGCAACCTGAGTGATGGCCGGAATGTCCTGAATATCGAAGGTTTGCGACCCCGGTGATTCAGTAAACACCACGGTAGTATTTGGCTGGAAGAGATCGACAATGCCCGCGCCAATATTGGGATCAAAAAAGGTGGCGGAAACGCCCATCTTCGCCAGCACATTGTTGACAAAGCCGCGCGTTGGCCCGTAAACGCTGCCGCTGACCAGAATATGGTCACCACTTTTCACCAGCGCCAGCAACGCACTGGTGCATGCGGCCAGCCCCGTCGGCACTAATAACGCGCGATAGCCCCCCTCCAGCTCCGCCAGTGCTTTTTGCACCGCAAATGTGATGGGCGTACCGAAACGGCCATAATACATGACCTCATCTTCTGCATCTTCAAACAGCGCCTGATGGCGTTCACTGAGCTCTTTGCAGTTTTTAAAAATCACCGTTGAGGCATGATAAACCGGTGGGTTAACCACCCCGCCAAACACCTCAGGATCAAAAGGACCATGGCAGAGATAGGTTTCCGGGGACACCAGGTTATCAAAACTATGATTAGACATTATTACACTTCCTCTTCTTACAACGCGTACCTATGTATTTTCGCCCTTGTCCCCGCCCCCGACTGGCTAACGAGAACAACTAATTCAGTGAGGCCTTCAACCGCAAAACCGCCTCTTTCAGGTTCTCATCCGTAACGCTGACGTAAGACATACGCAGCGTGGCATGATCGGGATCGTTGCAGTAAAAGAACTCCCCCGGAACGTACACCACGCCGTTCGCCAGCGTCTTTTTCAGCCACTGTGTGGTGTCCATTGGATAATTAAATCTGGCCCACAAAAACATGCCGCCCATCGGCTTATGGAAAGTCAGATGGTCGCCCAGCGCGCTTTCCAGCTGCTCACACAGGGTCTGGCATTTGTGTTTATACGCCTCGCGGATCAGCGCAATCTGCCCTGCCAGCCGGCCACTGTTCAGATAGTGGTAAGTCAGCGACTGCGATAACGAGCTGGTATGAAGATCGGTTGCCTGCTTAAGATTCACCACCTGCCGTTTCAACCAGCCCGGGACCACTAACCAGCCAACTCTCGCGCCCGGTGCGAGAATTTTTGAAAACGTGGAGGTATAAATCACGTTGTCACTGTTACCGCTTTCCGCCGCCCAGGCTTTCAGCGGCGTGAACGTTTTGTCGGTGAAGTTAATTTCGCCATACGGATCGTCTTCAATAATGACGAAATCGTAGCGCTGCGATAATTCCACCAGTTGCTTACGCCGGTGCTCCGCCAGCGTCACCCCACCAGGGTTACCGAAAGTCGGCACGATATAAACGGCTTTCACCGGGGTGGTCTTCACCAGCGCCTCCAGTTCATCAATGATCATGCCGTCGCCATCGGTACCCACGGAGCGCAAATCTGCTTCTGCTAACTGCAGCACCTGCAGTGCCGCGAGATAAGTTGGCCGTTCAACGACCACAATGTCGCCCGGATCGATCAGCGCACGCGCCAGAATATCCAGAGATTGCTGAGAGCCAGAAGTCACCACCACATCGTCAACATCACAGACGATCGCCCGCTCCGCCAGCAACTGGCAAATTGCCGCACGCAGTTCAGGGCTGCCTTCGCTCAGACCGTACTGAAACGCCTCTTTCCAGGCGCTGGAGAGCACCTGATCCATCGCTATCTGTAACCCTTCACGATCGAAAAGGTCCGGATTAGGAATTCCGCCGCCAAGCGAAATAACCCCGTCCATTTTGCTGTGTTTCAATAATTCCCGGATTGCCGATGACTGGAGATTTTGTACTTTTTTGGCAATTTTATTCTGCGACATCTTCCACTACCTTTGTTTGTTATCTCTCAGTCTTAGTATCACATGTCCGGGTTTTTGATAATCATTTTCTGCACCGTAAAAGTGGCGCATGGGTCATCATGAATCTGATTAATGATGACCCATAAAATAATTAATAATGCCGCCTTAAAACGCACTTAATATACCTAAAGACAGCGCAGACATTTATTCATCACACGTTATCAGGAAAACAGCATAACAAACGGCCCGATACACATCAGCATACCAATTAATATCACGTAATAAACTGACGCCCCCCGAAGGTCAACAAACTTGTCATTTTTGAGAATAATAACTCCCGGCACAATACAGCTAATAATACCGTAGGTCACGCCGCCAAAAACAAATACCTTCAGGATAGGGAAGTTCGTCAGTACGATTAACCACAAGACCAGCACTACCATGAAAAAAGCCGTGACAGAAACCCGTCGTGGGCTGCTTTCTCGTGTTGGGGACAGTTTATCGAGCGTGACTTTAATTAACCCGACAAACGATTCATGCACCGCCAGATAAAGCGCGAGGAAAGCGGTCACGATTGAAAACACGTTAAGAATAACGCTCATGTATTTTACTGCCGCGCCAGGAATGACTTTCGCCGCCAGCGCAAGGGCTGAGATATTGTCCTGGTAGGCGCGCAGCGCATCGGCTTCGCTGATGGAAAGGACAATAGAAACCACGAACAGCAGTACTGTCGCCACAAGGATCAGATACGCGACTTTATGTACACGTAAAATCTTATACTTCGCGACCGCTTTATCCTCTTCACGCTTTTTATACGCAATGTTCATGGGGTTCAGAATCCCGACGAACATGATGGAGAAGATAGCAAATGGTAGTGTCGGGAATGTCCCCACCACCAGGTGTCCAACCGAGGGCAATTCGCCGATGTTGTTCAGATCCCAGAACGGCACCACCACAAAGCCAATCGCCACAATGATCACCAGCTTCACGGCGATCATGCTGCCAGAGACTTTAAACAGCAGTTTTTCGCCTTTCGACGCCACCAAAGAGAGACTGCCAATCAACAACAGCGGCCACCACCAGTGTTCAGAGAGCGTCTGGGTCGTCAGGCCAAATGTCTTCAGATAGGACGCGCTATCATTGGTGATCGCCAGTGCGTACTCCACCATCGATTTCAACATAGTGATGGAATAGAGCGCCCCGAGAAAGACTCCCCAGCGGTTGCCGACATAGCTGGCGATGATGCTCAAATAGGAGTCGTGTTCATCGCTACGCGCCATGGTTTCGATAAACAGCTTCTGCATGTAATACACGGCCGGATAGCCGAGAAGTACCGCCAGGGCAAATACCCAGACACCTTTAAGACCCACCTGCAAAGGGAAAAAGACGATGCCTGAACCAATTGCTGCGCCGATACACAGTACCACCCACCCTAAATCGTACAGGGTAAAGGGGATATTATTTTTATTTATTGCTTCGTTATTTATTCCTACTGTCATAGGAGACCCCAATCGACAAAATAGAATCAACCCGGCCGAGTATTATTTGAAACTCTACTCTGCAACCTTGTTTTATTTTAACCGCAATACTTCGACAACGTTGCCGCCGCTATATTCAACCTAATAACCGCGTTGTTATTAATGATTGAATGCAGAAAGCTTTACACAGCCCCCCGGCAATGGCGAAGGAATATTAGCGAAAACTGTTTCCACTTTTACTCACAAGTAAAGTATTTGGTATTAATATGACAAGTGCCGCAAAATATAATTTTTATTTATCGTTAAATGTGATCTGTGCAAAAGATTTTTATTATCGGGCGACGCCGCGTTAATTTATTTGCTGTGATCGCGCGCATATTTTAAATCAATTCATCAATCGCTTTTTCCCACCGATGCCAGGGCTGGTTTTCCTCCACCAGAAAATCAATAAACGATCGCACTTTGGGGTTGCGAAATTTGCTGGGGAAATACAGCGCGTACAAACTGTGTGTCGGGTAGGCGTACTTCCCATCCAGTTTCAATGCCACCAGTTCCCCGCTTTCCAGATGCTGGCTGATCAAATAAGACGGCAACCAGGCGATGCCCTGACCGGACAGTGCCGCTTTTAATAACAGCAGGCTGCTGTTGGCCTGTACGGGTGTGCGCGGCTTGATATCACAGTGCGGGTGCGCAATGGTCATGTCGGTGATACGCAGCGGCGGTGTCAACCCCGGGTAAACCAGGCAGTCATGGCTGACCAGTTCTGCGCGTCTGGTCGGCGTTCCACAGCGGGCCAGGTAGTCGGGTGCGGCGCAATACAGCCAACTGATTTTGGATAATTTTCTGGCCGCGTAATTCTGCGGCGGCGTGGCGGTGATCCGTAGGGCAATATCGACATTGTTTTCATTCAGATTGGTCAGGTGGTCGTCCAGATCGAGGATCAATTCAACGTCATGATGCTTTTTACGGTATTCATTGAAGATATCTACCAGGTGGGCGTAACCGAAGGCCACCGAACAGGTGATCCGTAGCGCACCGTGCGGGTGGTTGAAATAACCGCAGGTGGTATTCACGATATCATCAAATTCTTTCAGCAGCTCCGTCGCCCGGGAAACAAAATACTCCCCGGCATCGGTCAGCTGAAAGGTACGGGTGGTGCGCTGGATAAGCGGAACACCAAGATTTTCCTCCATCACCGCCAGCGCCTTACTGACAGCGGAAGGTGAGAGATTAAGCAGGCGTGCGGCTTCTGACAGCCCCTTCCCTTCGCTGATTTTCACCAGCATTTCGATCTGTTTGATAGTTAATGGAATTGGCATAGTTTTTTCGGCAGGGTGAGCGCAGGTTCAAGCCAGGAACATCTTTGAGGGGCAGTATGTGGTGAAACTCACGCGCCAACAAAGCAGATAAACTTCCCGATCGCGCAAGTTTTTCTTTCATGAAAAGCCTGGGCAGCGTTTGCTCAGGCTTTTTATTATCAGGCTTTCATGCCGGCGGCGGACATCAACAACCGAAACAACATTGAGACGATGCCCAGCGCCACCACACTCGCCGTCCAGATGATCACCAGCCACACTAGGCCTTTCAGCAACGAGGCATTGTTCTTCTCCGTACGCATACTTTTTACTCCTTAATGATAGCCTTCACCCGGCTGTACTTTGCCGCGAAAAACGTAATAGCTCCAGAAGGTGTAACCGAGGATCACCGGCAAAATCGGCAGGCAGCCAATCAACATAAACGCCTGACTTATCTGCGCCGATGCCGCTTCATGAAGCGTGACCGAAGGCGGGATGATATAAGGCCAGATGCTGATCCCCAGCCCGGAAAAGCCTAAGAAAATAAGCATTAACGTCAAGATAAAGGGGGAATAGTGCGCGTTGCGTCGAATGGCGCGTATCACGCCAACGTAGCAGGCCAACACCAGTACCGGTACGGGCAAGAACCAGAACAGGTTCGGCGCGCTAAACCAGCGCCGGGCAATGCCCGGATGCGCCAGCGGCGTCCACAAACTGATGATCGCTAACACTATCAGCAACACCGTGACCAGTGGTATCGTCAACCGGGCCATTTTCTTTTGCAGCGCCCCGTCTGTTTTCATCACCAGCCAGCTCGCTCCCAGCAGCGCGTAAGCCACCAGCAACCCGGCTCCACAAAACAGCGCAAAGGGATCCAGCCAGATCAACGCAGGGCCTGCATATTCCCGACCACTGACCGGCAGCCCGTTAATCAACGCGCCAACCACCACGCCCTGAGTAAACGTTGCCAGCAGCGAGCCGAAAATAAAGGCCTTATCCCAGAATGGGCGATGCGCCGGAGTGGCTTTAAAGCGGAACTCAAACGCGACACCGCGAAAAATCAACCCCAGCAGCATCACGGTCAGTGGGGCAGCCAGCGCGTCGGCTATCACGGAATAGGCCAACGGGAACGCACCATACAGGCTGGCACCGCCCATCACCAGCCAGGTTTCATTCCCGTCCCAGACCGGCGCCACGGTGTTGATCATCACATCGCGCTCCGCCGCATTTTTATTGAACGGGAACAGCAACCCGATCCCCAAATCAAAGCCATCCATCACGATGTACATCAGTGTGGAAAAAATGATAATACCGAACCAGATCAGCGAAAGATCAATCATTTTGCGCGCCTCCCTGTCCATTATCGACGGCAGAAAGCGGCCGCGCGGGGGTGCGCAACTGCCCTGGCCCGCCCTGCTCTGCATGCTGCCCCTCGCCGGGCAGCGGTCCGGTTTTAATCAATCGCATCAGATACAGGTAGCCCACGCCAAACACGGCGCTATAAACACCGATAAACGCCAGCAGACTGACGCTCATATGCAGATCGCCATGGGCCGAAACCGCCTCCCGGGTGCGTTGTACGCCATATACTACCCAGGGCTGACGCCCCACCTCGGTGGTAAACCAGCCAGCGAGGATCGCCACTAAACCGGACGGCCCCATCAGCAGAGCAAACCACAGAAAGGAACGTGAGCTAAAAAGGCGCTTGCGGTAACGCAGCCACAGGCTAAGCACGCCCAGTGCAATCATCAACAGACCGAGCGCAACCATAATGCGAAACGACCAGAACACCACAAGCGAATTCGGCCTGTCGGCAGGCGCAAAACTTTTCAGCGCTGGGATCGGTTTACTGAGGCTATGCGTCAGGATCAGGCTGCCAAGATACGGCACTTCAAGGGCATATTTGGTGCGTTCTTCCGCCATATCGGGAATGCCAAACAGGATCAACGGTGATGCTTCTCCGGGTCGGTTTTCCCAGTGCCCCTCAATGGCGGCAATTTTTGCCGGCTGGTGTTCAAGTGTGTTTAATCCGTGTCCATCGCCCAAAAAAGCCTGCAACGGAGCAACCACTAATGCCATCCATAACGCCATGGAAAACATCTTGCGGATTGCGGGGGTGTCGTTGCCTTTGAGCAGGTGCCACGCCCCAGAGGCACCAACAAAAAACGCGCTGGCAAGGAACGCCGCCGTGGTCATATGTATCAGCCGCCACGGGAACGAGGGGTTAAAGACAATTTTCAGCCAGTCCTGCGGAACCACCACGCCCTGCTCTATCGTGTAACCCTGCGGCGTGTGCATCCAGCTGTTCGATGCAAGGATCCAGAAAGTCGACATTAATGTGCCCAGGGCGACCATGCAGGTCGCAAAGAAGTGCAGCCCCGGCCCAACTTTGTTTCGGCCAAACAGCATGACCCCTAAAAACCCCGCTTCGAGGAAAAAGGCGGTCAGCACTTCATAGGTCAATAACGGGCCGGTAATACTCCCGGCAAACTGCGAAAAACCACTCCAGTTGGTGCCGAACTGGTAGGCCATCACCAGACCGGAAACGACACCCATCCCAAAGTTGACGGCAAAAATTTTGGACCAGAAATGCCAGAGATCGAGATAGACGGTCTGGCGGCTTTTCAGCCAGAGGCCTTCCAGCACTACCAGGTAGCTGGCCAGACCGATGGTGATCGCTGGGAATATAATGTGAAACGACACCGTGAAGGCAAACTGGATCCTTGCCAGATGAAACGCATCTAACGTAAACATATGCACTCCTTGTTATGGGTACCCACTGGCGGGTAACGCCCATAGCACCGCCGCAGCCAGCGCCACGGCGATATCCGGATAGGTAAAAACGCGAGCGCTGTGAGTCACGCTCGCCAGGCGAAGTGGGGTTATCTCAGTTCAGAAGATTCCTCAGCAGGGCGTCGAAATCATGTTTCGGCCTGGCCCCGGCAAACTCGAGCACCGGTTTTCCTTTCACGAACACCTTAAAGAAGGGGATCGAACGTATGCCATGCTGCGCGGCCAGCTCTGGCTGCTCGTCTACGTTGACTTTGAACACCGCCAGTTTTCCGGCGTACTCTTCGGCCAGCGCCTCCATCACGGGCGCCACGGCGCGGCAAGGCTGGCACCAGGGGGCCCAGAAATCAATGAGCACCGGTACCCTGGCCTGTATGACCTCAGCAGAGAATGCCGGGGCAGATAATTCGCGTATTGTCATCACGTCTTCCTTTATCGATTTATAGTTATGCATTTCTGACTGCACTTACTGCACTTACTGCACTTACTGCACTTACTGCGTTGTTATGCCTTTTCCATGGTCAGCACCATGCGGAATTTGGCCTCGCCGGAGCGCATTTTTTGCCAGGCCTCCTGTGCCTTTGCGAGCGGCATCGTTTCTATCATCGCCCGCACATCGGCCAGCAAACTGAAATCCAGCGCTTTTTCCAGTTCTCTCGGCGTACCGGTGATAGCCCCTCTGACCGACAACTCTCTGCCCACCATCAGCCCCGGCGTTAACGCCAGGCTTTCCTGCCCCACGCCGACCACCATCAACTGCCCCTGCGGCACCAGGGCCGGTAACAGCGCAGCAACCGCAGCACTGTCGGTGAGGGTCGAAAGGATCACCTGCGCGCCGCCAAGCGATTTGATGGCCGCAACGGGATCATGATGATGGGTATCAATATAATGATGCGCGCCAAGCCGCATCACCTCTGCGGCAATGTCTTCCCCTCTGCCGACGGCAATGACGCGAAACCCCATCTTTCTGGCGTACTGCAGGGCCAGATGACCCAGCCCGCCGACGCCCTGGATAACCACGGTATCGCCCGCCTGGGCCGTGGATTTTTTTAAAGCATTAAACGTGGCGATCCCCGCGCACAGCAGCGGCGCGGCCTCAACAGAAGAGAGATCATCGGGAATGGTCACCAGCCCGGTCGCGCGCGCCAGCATATATTCGGCGTAGCCGCCGTCACGAGAACTGCCGGTCACAGGCTGGTTCTGGCAAAGGTTAAAGTGCCCCAGACGGCACTGCTCGCAGGCGTGGCAGTGCCCCCCTAAACGCCCAACGCCTACCCGCTGACCGGGTTTCAGCCAGCCTGGCAGCGCGTCAGCAATTTTACAGATCGTGCCGACCACTTCGTGACCGGGCACGCGCGGGTAGTCAACGCCCTTTTCCCGCCCCTCAATCACGCCGCTGTCCGCCCCGCAAATACCGCAGGCTTCCACTTTAATCAGCACCTCGCCGGGTGCCGGTTCCGGCAGCGTTCTTTCAACCTGTTCCAGCCGTCCTGGACGTGTGACCTGCATTGCCTGATAGGTGTTGTTCATGCTTACCTCTGATTGACTATCCGCCGGACACCCGCCTCAGCCGCTTCGATAGCGCCAGCCAGGTAGCCCGGAAACGTGGATGACCATTCGCTGGCTATCCCGGTGATGGTGTTACGCCATACGCCTTCTGCAGGCGATGGCGGCGGCACGGTGTGACCTGCCTGTAACGCCAGATCGCGCCGGGTGGCCGTAAAGGGATCGGCCGCCCAGTCTTTAAGGTATTCTGCGCGGGGCGTCGCGGCTTCTTCACCAAATAAGCGAACCAGTTGCGCGCGACACAGACTCAGTAACTGCGTCTCGCCTGTCGCCTGACGGGCATCGAACGGCAGCCCGATAAAACCAAACAGAGCATGCGTGCCATCAGGCTGGGAAACATCATGCATCTCTACCATTGGGCCGACGTTGCTTCTGGCCTCGCCCGACAACCCGTTGCGTTTCCAGAAAGCTTCGGCATAGCAGGCGACATACTTGGCATGTGGCGCCATCCAGGTGCCGGTATTACGCCAGGCCTGCAACAGGGGTAACGGCAGCGACGGCGCAAAGGTCATATTCGCGGCCAGCATGGGCGGCAGAGCCAATAACACCTGTTCGCTCTCGACGACGCTTGTCGAGTGGTCGTTGCCGTTACCCTCAATCCTGATCCGCCCGTTGCGCTGTTCCACATGCGTCACCTCAACGCCCGTCACGATGCGTGTTGCCGGAATGTGCTGCGCTAATTTTTTGATCACGTGCGACATGCCGCCGCGCACACGTACCGCAGCAGGCGACGAAACAAACCCCGGATAGCGTGACACGGCACCCGGGGTGCGCTCGAAGAGCATTTCGCCGGTCTCATTCTGGTCGATCAGGGTGATATCCAGCCGGGTAAGAAGCTGAAATAGCGTGGGCTGGATAGCAGGCCACAGCCACGTCGCACCGAGATCGGCCTGCACATCGCCAGCCGACAGTATCCGCCCGCCGATCCGCTCCCGCCCTTCCAGTACCTGATAACTGACACCCGCCTGCTCTAACAAACAGGCAGCATATAAGCCGCTCAACCCGGCACCGATAATCGTCACCTGCGGCATCATAGGCAGGGTTCCTGCGGCGCAGCGGCGAGATGCCCTTTTTTGAGATACAGCACCGTGTTGTCCGACCCGGCCATCAAAGCCAGCCGCTGCTGTGGCGCGATCCGCAGCCAGCTACCCTGTGGGTGAATACTGTTGCCTTCAATCAAACTGCCTTCGACGATCAGCACTTCCGCTCCGCCCGGTAATCCCGGTTCTGCCAATACCGTACCGACGCTCAGCCGCAGCAGGCAGACGCGCTCATGCGCATCGCTAAACAGGGGGCAAACTTGCATACCCTCACGCGTGAGCCAGTTTTCCGCGTCACGCGTATTCACACGCAATTGCACCCGTTCCTGGCGGCGCATTTGTCCCAGCTTGACGAACAACAGTGTGCCGTTGGTGCTGTGAGGTTGATGGCAGGAACCCGGCGGGTTGCGCAGGTACCATCCGGCGGGGTAATGCCGTTCTCCTTCGGAGAATTGCCCGGCCAGTACCAGAATCTCCTCACCGCCAGGATGGGCATGTAAAGGGAATGCCGTATCGGGAAGATAACGGACAAAACTCGTCGCCCGCGCCTGTTCGCCGCCGATACGATCAAGCATCACCCGATCGACCCCTCGCTGGGGAGAAGGCACCCAGCCATGATCTTCAGGAGTGACGGTAACGCGCCGGGAAAAATCGTGGTTAATCAACATGCAGGAGTCCTGAAAAGGAGCCGCGGCCGCCAGAGCAGGCCGCGGTGGTACGCTTACTTCGGCAAGGTGTCAAACGCGTCCAGCGCACGGGTGGAATAAACCAGTGCCGCGCCGGTATTGAGGGTGATCGCAACGCCCAGGGCTTCCGCGATCTCTTCGCGCGTTGCGCCGTGTTTTGCTGCGGCTTCGGCATGCACCGACAGGCAACCATCACAGCGCGTGGTGATTGCCACGGCAAGAGCAATCAGTTCACGGGTTTTGGCATCCAGATGGCCGGACGCAGCGGCGCCGTTTTCCATCGTCTCAATGCCCTTCATGACCTCTGGTTGCAGGCCAGCAAATCTGCCTACCGCCGCCCGTAACGCTTTACGCAATTCAGACCAGTTTAAATACACAACTACCCCCGTTTTCAGGAATGAGATCAGACGACGTCGTAAATACGCACATCCGGTGCACTGTTGAGATACGGTTTCAGCGCTTCCACCACATCAGCGATGAACAACTGAGAACCGAGGTAGGCTTCCGCCTGTCTTGCACTGTTAAAACCGTGCAGCACCTGCACATCTTGCGCGCGCACCAGCAGCTCTTTTGAAACCGCGCCATCAATGGTTTCCAGGAACGGGGCTTTATATTTTTGATATACCGCTGCCGCTGCTGCACGATTCTGCTCGCTAATGTCCAGAGTGATTTGCAAATAAGCCATGGTTAACTCCTGCGTTCAGTGAATAACGGGAGCTGCGGGTCAACGGCGGCTCCCCACCCCAAATAAAAAGAAAATCTTTTTGTTTGAAATGCATCATCAGGCGTAAGCATTTCAATAATTTGTTTTGAGTGCTTCGCCATTTCTGAATTATGTTAATGTTCAGCCTCATGAACAAATGAGATAATCTTGGCTTTAAGGAAAGGTTTTCTATCTGATATGAAGATACCCATTCATCTCAATGCCCTGCGTGCTTTCGAAGCCAGCGCCCGGCATCAAAGCTTTTCCCTGGCCGCGGAAGAGCTGAACGTCACGCCCGCGGCCGTAGGCCAGTTGGTGCGTTCGCTGGAAGACGTGGTGGGGTTTCCCCTGTTTCATCGCAGTCATAACCGCCGCGCCGCATTAGTGCTGACGGAACCTGCCCAACGTGCATTACCCGATATCCGTATGGGGTTTCAAAGCCTCAATGTCGGCATGACACTGCTACGTGAAGGCGCGACCAATGGCATTTTAAATGTCACCATCAGCCCGGCGTTTGCCGCCAAGTGGCTGTTACCCCGAATTGAGGATTTCCAGCACCGCTGGCCGGATATTGATGTCCGGCTCGAAACCAGTCTCAAGCTGCTGGACTTCACCGCACAGGGTATGGATGTCGGCATCCGGTATGGTCTGGGGCAATGGGAAGGCTTAACCGCTGAGTTATTGATGTCGGAAGACGTTTTCCCGGTCTGCGCCCCGTCGCTGGTCGCCGTGAACCCGGCGATAAATTGCCTGACCGGCGTCACGGAACAGACGCTGATCCACGACTTATCCATGGAACGTCATAACGATTTTATTACCTGGGAACAGTGGCTACGCCGCTTTAACGTGCAGGC
This sequence comes from Kosakonia sp., assembly GCF_032052965.1. Classification (GTDB taxonomy): domain Bacteria; phylum Pseudomonadota; class Gammaproteobacteria; order Enterobacterales; family Enterobacteriaceae; genus Kosakonia. The sequence goes on along the minus strand of NZ_DAMBVN010000006.1, from coordinate 167,072 downwards.
CATTGCGCGTAAACCCGGTCTGCGCATTAACAACTCTGCGGCGGTGCTGCAGGCTGCCGTTGAAGGCCATGGCATTGCGCTGGCGCGCAGCATAATGGTTGATGACGATTTGAAAAGCGGCAGGTTGATCCGCTTGTGTCCTGGCGTGTCGCTGCCCAGTCCGTTGGCCTATTACCTTGTTTATCGCCCCGGCTGCGACAGCGTGGCGAAAATTGCCAACTTCCGCACGTGGATGATTGAGCAAGCCACGGCGTTTAATGCCGCGTTATACCGTCCCGACGACACCCGCGCGTAACCAATAGCAGCCATGAAACAAACCGGGGCGCACTGTTGTGCGCCCCGGTGATAACGGCGGTTGCTCTCAGCCACAACCGCCACACAGTGTTCCCGGATCAGACGGTACCGGTCCCACCGTCAGAGCACCAGACCTGACCGGAGGCATAGCTGTTTTCCGCCGACGCCATAGTGACATACAGCGGGGCAATTTCCACGGGCTGCCCTGGCCGCCCAAGTGGCGCACTTGCCCCAAACTGTTTTACTTTCTCGTCGGGCTGGCCGCCGCTGGGCTGCAATACCGTCCAGTACGGGCCAGGGGCGATCGCATTGACGCGAATACCTTTTTCGCCAAGCTGCTGCGCCAGCGCTTTTGTGAACGCGACAATTGCGGCTTTGGTCTGCGCGTAGTCCAGCAGGATCGGGCTGGGCTGGTAGGCCTGTACCGAAGAGGTATTAATAATGCTGGCTCCGGGCGGCAGATGTTTCACCGCCGCACGGGTGATCCAGAACATAGCATAGACGTTAGTTTTAAACGTCGCATCAAAATCTTCGGTGCTCAGCGTGAGGATCGACTCGTTATATTGCTGCCGCCCGGCGTTATTGACCAGGATATCCAGCCCGCCGAGCTGGCTCACCGCCTCCTCGACTAACTTTTCACAAAACGCCTCGGATCGAATATCGCCCGGCAGCGCAACAGCTTTGCGCCCTTCCGCTTCGATAAGTTTGATCACTTCCGCCGCATCTGACTCTTCTTCCGGTAAGTAACCAATCGCGACATCCGCCCCTTCACGCGCATAAGCAATGGCCACAGCGCGCCCAATCCCCGAGTCTCCCCCGGTAATAAGCGCCTTGCGGCCAGCCAGTCGGCCGGAACCCCGGTAGCTGGTTTCGCCATGATCCGGCACCGGGATCATTTTGCTGGCCAACCCCGGCGCAGGTTGCGGCTGAGAAACGAAAGGAGGAGTGGGATACTGCGGTGCTAAGGTGTCTTTTTGGCTTCGCTCTATCATACGTTCTCCTTTGGACAGTGTTTATGTGCCTTTTAATCCTGGCAGAGATGTGAACATTGTCACGTTTAATGGCCAATTCGCTCGCGCCGCCCCGTTGCATGACCGCGCGGAAGCCTTGCTACATCTATGCCAGGCTTAGGGAGAAACATACCTATCCGTCAGGGAATGTCCCTCCCCTGACAAGGCACTTTATGAAGGCGAGGAGAACATGACACAACCATCAACGTATGCTGACCATGAGCTTCATCTGATCGATCGCTACTGGCGGGCGGCGAATTATCTTTCCGTCGGGCAAATTTACCTGATGGATAACCCCTTGCTGCGTGAACCGCTTCGGCCCGAACATATCAAACCCCGTCTGCTGGGCCACTGGGGAACCACGCCGGGACTGAATTTTATTTATGCCCATCTCAACCGGGCGATTCGCCAGCGCGATCTCGACATGATCTATGTCTGCGGGCCGGGCCACGGCGGCCCTGGCATGGTCGCCAACACCTGGCTTGAAGGAAGCTATAGCGAGATTTACCCGCAAATTAGCCAGGACGCCGAGGGCATGAAAAAGCTGTTTCGTCAGTTCTCTTTTCCTGGCGGCATCCCCAGCCATGCTGCGCCAGAAACGCCCGGTTCCATTAACGAAGGCGGTGAACTTGGCTATTCGCTGTCTCATGCTTTCGGGGCGGTGTTTGACAACCCCACGCTGATTGCCGCCTGCGTCATTGGCGACGGCGAGGCGGAGACTGGCCCGCTGGCGTCCAGCTGGCACGGCATTAAGTTCCTTAACCCGCAGCGCGATGGCGCTGTGCTGCCGATCCTGCACTTAAATGGCTATAAAATTGCCAACCCGACCCTACTCGGGCGCAGCAGCGACGAGGATCTCCGCCAGTTGTTCCGCGGTTACGGTTATGAACCCCTGCTCATAAGCGGCCACGTGCCGGAAAGCATGCATCGCCAGATGGCCGAAGTACTGGATACAGCGCTCAACGCCATCCACCGCTTTCAGCAACAAGCGCGCCGTGGCGATCAGGTCGGGACATTGCCGCGCTGGCCCATGATCATTTTGCGCAGCCCAAAAGGCTGGACCGGGCCGCAGACCGTCGACGGTAAAAAAGTGGAGGGTTTCTGGCGCTCGCACCAGGTACCTGTCTCATCCTGCCGGGAAGATGAACAGCACCGGCAGATTCTGGAGCAGTGGATGCGCAGCTACCAGCCGGACGATCTGTTTGATGACCAAGGCACGCTGAAACCAGCGTTGCGCGCGCTGGCACCGCAGGGCGATAAACGCATGGGCGCATCGCCGTGGGCAAACGGCGGGCGTCTGCGTCGGGCATTAATCACCCCGGACCTGGAGCCCTACGCGGTCAAGGTTACGTCCCCCGGCGAAGTGCAGTCTGAATCCACCGCCGCGCTGGGTGCGTATCTGGCGGGGATCTTCCAGCGCAACCCCGATAATTTTCGCCTGTTTGGACCGGACGAAACCGCCTCTAACCGGCTGAGCCATGTGTTTGAAGTCACCAACCGCACCTGGCTGGCGCCGCGCAAACCTTATGACGAGCAACTGGCAGCAGACGGGCGCGTTATGGAGATCCTGAGCGAACATCAGTGCGAGGGCTGGCTGGAAGGGTATCTGCTGACCGGGCGCCATGGCCTGTTCAACTGTTATGAGGCATTTATTCATATTATCGACTCGATGTTTAACCAGCATGCAAAATGGCTAAAAGTTACCCGCAAACTGCCGTGGCGCGCACCGATTTCCTCGCTCAACTACCTGCTCTCCTCGCATGTCTGGCGTCAGGATCATAACGGTTACAGCCATCAGGATCCGGGTTTTATCGATCATGTCGCGAACAAGAAATCCGACATTGTGCGCATCTATCTGCCGCCCGATGCCAACACCCTGCTCTGCGTGGCCGATCACTGCCTGAAAACCTGGGATCGTATTAACGTGATGGTTGCCGGTAAGCAACCGGCTCCGCAATGGCTGACGCTCGACGAGGCCGCAAAACATTGCGCAGCGGGCATGGGGATTTGGCACTGGGCCGGGACGGTACAGCCAGGTGAAACGCCGGATGTAGTGATGGCCTGCGCGGGCGATGTGCCCACCATGGAAACACTCGCCGCCGTGAGCCTGCTGCGCGACTTTTTGCCGGATCTGCGTGTCAGGGTGGTAAATGTCGTGGACTTGATGGCGCTGCAAACCCAGCAGCAACATCCCCATGGCCTTAGCGACGAGGCGTTTGATGCGCTTTTCACGCCAGATAAGCCGGTGATTTTTGCCTTCCACGGTTATCCGAGCCTGGTCCACCGCCTGACTTACTCCCGGAATAACCATCACAACTTCCACGTGCGCGGGTTTATGGAAGAAGGCACCACCACTACACCCTTTGATATGACGGTTATGAACGAACTGGATCGTTTTCACCTGGCCCAGGAAGCGATTCTTCGCGTCCCGGCGTTACAGAATAAAGCCGACGGCGTGCTGGATGCCCTGGCGGAGAAGATCGCCGCCCATCATCGCTATGTGCGGGAATATGGCGAAGATCTGCCCGAAGTACGCAACTGGGCGTGGCCGTCGCAACAGGGACAGGACAATGCCCCGGAATAATCAGTTAGATAGCTTTTATCCAGGAATGTTCTTAATGATTTTTTAATCATTATTAGCAGACTAATGAACGTAACGAATATGCACTTGCATACCCTCAGGAGCAGAACGGATTTCCTGTTCCTGAGGGTTTTTTCTTGCCTGTTCCCCTGCCTTTCCGGCTCATTCTTTTTCCCCCAAACCCTTGAGTTGAGATTTGTCTTAAAATCATAAGCAAAATTTATGCCCCATTGGGGGTATACCTCGAAAAAGCTGTTCAAAACGTCGCCGTTTGCGGCTTAAAAACAACCCATTCGGTACCGGTAATCACATATGTGATTAATTGATTTGCACCTAAAAACGCCGTAAGCTACTTATTTAAAAAGATATATCCTAAATGCAAGATACTATTTTCCACACAACCCAGCGGCTATTTTTCTTTCCGGTAAATTTTTTCCGCTTCGCTTTGACTAATAAATTATCCCTACTAACTTTTAATACGAACACCGACGACATGAGATGCAAATAATGTCGTTTTCTTTTAACAACGAAACTGGAGAAATAACATGGCTGAACATCGTGGCGGTTCTGGTAATTTCGCAGAAGATCGTGAGAAAGCATCCGAAGCAGGTCGTAAAGGTGGTCAAAACAGCGGCGGTAATTTTAAAAATGATCCGCAGCGTGCATCCGAAGCCGGTAAAAAAGGCGGTCAGCAAAGCCATGGCGGCGGCCGCAAATCAGGTGATTAATTAACACCATACTGCTTTGAGCATCTTTCTCATAAGTATTTACGGCGAGCCTTTTGAGGCTCGCTATTATTTTCACTTTTTTTACAGGTGATATTTTATGCAAATTAATTCCCTTACCGACTTATTTATCCATTCTCTTTCCGATATTTACAGTGCTGAGAAGCAATTAACCCGCGCACTGACTAAAATGGCCCGTGAAGCCTCAAGTAATGAACTCGCTGACGCGTTCAGAAAGCACTATGAAGAAACACAGGGGCAAATTGAGCGCATCGATCAGATAATGGAAGCCGAATCTGGCCTGAAGCTGAAACGGACAAAATGCCACGCAATGGAAGGCCTGATCGAAGAAGCCAACGAATTGATTGAAGCCACGGAAAAAGGCACCGTGCGTGACGCCGGGCTTATCGAGGCGGCGCAAAAAGTTGAACATTATGAAATCGCTTCTTACGGTACGTTGTGTACCCTTGCCAGCCAGCTGGGGCTGAAAAAAGCACAACAGCTGTTAGCTGAAACGCTGAAAGAAGAAAAAACCACTGACGATCTTCTGACTAAGATTGCCACCTCTAACATTAATCAAAAAGCTGAAGTCGAATAATTTATTTTATTTTAAAGACGACGATACGAGACTTTATAACGATTAAGCATAGCGGCAATGAGAGGAATAAAGTATGACTCCACAAGAGAACTATCACGACTGGTTACGCGATGCACATGCAATGGAAAAACAAGCGGAATCCATGCTGAATGCAATGAGTGGCCGTATCGACAATTACCCTGATTTGCGCGCAAGACTCGAACAGCATTTAACCGAAACCCAGACGCAAATTAAGCTGCTGGAAGAGATTATCGACCGTAACGGTATTAGCCGTTCATTGTTGAAAGACACTACCAGTAAAATGGCGGCGATGGGCCAATCCGTCGGTGGTATGTTTGCCTCTGACGAAGTGGTCAAAGGCTCTATTAGTAGCTATGTCTTTGAGCAATTCGAAATTGCTTCTTACACATCATTAATTGCGGCGGCGGAAAAAGTAGGCGATACCGCCAGCATTGATATTTTTAAACAAATTCTCGCTGAAGAACGTGCAATGGCAGACTGGGCGCTGAATCACCTGCCGGATGTCACCGTTCAATTCTTGCTCCGTGATGCCGCCGACGGCGTCGAAGCAAAAAAATAACGATACTTCAGGAGGATTTATGTTTCGACACGTAAAGCAACTTCAATACACGGTGCGGGTCAGCGAACCCAATCCGGGGCTGGCCAACCTGTTACTTGAGCAGTTTGGCGGTCCGCAAGGAGAACTGGCGGCCGCGTGCCGCTACTTCACCCAGGGACTGGGCGACGAAGATGTCGGGCGTAAGGAAATGCTGATGGACATCGCCACCGAAGAATTGAGTCATCTGGAAATCATTGGCTCGCTGGTCGGCATGTTGAACAAAGGGGCCAAAGGCCGCCTCGCGGAAGGGACGGAAAAAGAAGCCGATCTCTATCGCTCGTTAACGGAAAACGGTAACGATAGCCACATCACCTCGCTGCTGTATGGTGGTGGCCCGGCTTTGACGAACTCCGCAGGCGTACCGTGGACTGCCGCTTATATTGACACTATTGGTGAAGTGACCGCTGATTTACGTTCCAATATTGCAGCGGAAGCGCGAGCGAAAATCATTTACGAACGTCTTATCAATGTGACGGACGATCCGGGTGTGAAAGATGCGCTCAGCTTCCTGATGACCCGTGAAGCTGCACACCAACTGTCGTTTGAGAAAGCGCTCTACTCCATTCGCAATAACTTCCCACCGGGCAAACTGCCACCGGTCGAGCAGTACACTAACGTGTACTACAACATGTCGGAAGGCGACGATCCGCGCGGTAGCTGGAACAGCGATGAACACTTTGAATATGTGGCCAATCCGCAACCCGCGGTTGATGGCGGCGATGGTCTGGCGACCGTCAAGCTGACCGTGGAACAAGAAGCCCTGCTAAAAGCGATGGCGCAACGCACGCAATCCGATCCCACCATCGACCCGCTGACGGGTGCCGAGCTGGGAAGCGGCGATCCACAAGAGCAATAACACCTCGTTATTATTGCCTGTCTTTATTCACCCCTGCGATCAGGGGTGTTTTTTTTAGAGGGTTGCCATCATGTTTGCATTAGATGCCTTTCATCTGGCAAGACTGCAGTTCGCCTTTACGGTCTCATTCCATATTATCTTCCCCGCCATTACCATCGGTCTTGCCAGTTATCTGGTGGTGCTCGAAGGGTTGTGGCTCAAGACTAAAAACCCTGACTGGCGTGCGCTGTACCATTTCTGGTTAAAGATTTTCGCCGTTAACTTCGGCATGGGCGTGGTTTCTGGCCTGGTCATGGCCTACCAGTTTGGCACTAACTGGAGTGGGTTTTCACAATTTGCTGGCAGCATTACCGGGCCGTTGTTGACGTACGAGGTGTTAACCGCCTTCTTCCTCGAAGCGGGTTTCCTGGGTGTGATGCTGTTCGGCTGGCACAAAGTCGGCCCCGGCCTGCACTTCTTCGCCACCTGCATGGTGGCACTCGGTACGCTGATGTCGACCTTCTGGATCCTCGCCTCCAACAGCTGGATGCACACGCCACAAGGTTTTGAGGTGGTTAATGGCCAGGTGGTGCCCACCGACTGGATGGCGGTGATCTTTAATCCCTCTTTTCCTTACCGTTTGCTGCACATGACAATTGCGGCTTTTCTCAGTAGTGCCCTGTTTGTCGGCGCGTCCGCCGCCTGGCACTTGTTGCGCGGAAACGACACGCCTGCGGTGCGCAAAATGTTATCGATGGCAATGTGGATGGCATTGGTGGTCGCGCCTGTTCAGGCCTTTATTGGCGATATGCATGGGCTGAACACGCTTAAACATCAGCCGGCCAAGATCGCGGCGATTGAAGGCCACTGGGAAAATCCACCTGGCGAGGCGACACCGTTGTTGCTGTTCGGCCTGCCCGATATGGAGCAGGAGCGTACACGTTTCGCCGTGGAAATCCCTTCGCTTGGCAGTCTGATCCTCACCCACTCGCTGCATGAGCAAGTCCCGGCGCTGAAAGATTTCCCGAAAGAAGATCGCCCTAATTCAACGCTTGTTTTCTGGTCGTTCCGCCTGATGGTGGGGCTGGGGGTATTGATGATCGCGCTCGGTATTGCGGCGCTTTGGTTGCGGTATCGTCACCGGCTTTATCACTCACGACCTTTTCTCCACTTTGCCCTCTGGATGGGTCCGGCGGGGCTGGTGGCAATTCTGGCAGGCTGGGTCACGACCGAAGTGGGCCGGCAACCGTGGGTCGTCTATGGGTTGCTGCGCACCATTGACGCGGTGGCCGATCACAGCACGCTGCAGATGAGCCTGAGTTTAGTGGCCTTCATTGTGGTGTACAGCTCGGTGTTTGGCGTCGGCTATAGCTACATGATCCGCCTGATCAAAAAAGGACCGCAGCCGGTGGATGAGCTGCCAACCGATGGTCGCCCCGCGCGTCCGTTATCAGCCGCAGGCGAAAGTTTATCCCATGGGGAGCACAAATAATGGGTATCGATTTATCGCTTATCTGGTTTGTCATTATCGTTTTCTCGACGCTGATGTATATCGTGATGGATGGCTTTGATCTCGGCATTGGCATTCTGTTCCCGGCGGTGAAAGATGGCGGCGAACGGGACATTATGGTCAATAGCGTTGCCCCGGTCTGGGATGGGAATGAAACCTGGCTGGTACTCGGTGGTGCGGGGTTGTTTGGTGCCTTTCCGCTGGCGTATGCGGTGATCACCGATGCGCTGGCCATCCCACTGACGCTAATGCTGATAGGCCTCATCTTTCGCGGCGTGGCCTTTGAGTTTCGCTTTAAAGCCACACCGCACCACAAGCCATTTTGGGACAAGGCTTTTCTGGCCGGTTCCCTGCTCGCCACCTTTACTCAGGGGGTGGTGGTCGGCGCGGTGATCAATGGTTTCCCGGTCAGCGATCGCACCTTCCGCGGCGGAGCGCTCGACTGGCTGACCCCGTTTAATCTCTTTTGCGGGATAGGACTGGTGGTGACGTATGCCCTGCTCGGTGCCAGCTGGCTGGTGATGAAAAGCGAAGGCCGGCTGCAAGAGAAAATGCGGGTCACCGCCAGAACCCTGCTGCTGGCGCTGCTGCTGGCAATGGGGGTCGTCAGCCTGTGGACGCCGCTGACCCACGGCGCTATTGCCACGCGGTGGTTTAGCCAGCCTAATATCTGGTTCTTTGCGCCGGTCCCGTTACTGGTGGTGGTATTGAGTCTCGCGTTATGGCGCACGCTCCGCCAGCCGCAGTACCACATTTTGCCGTTTGTCCTGACGCTGGGGCTGATCTTCCTCGGCTTTAGCGGGCTGGGTATCAGCATCTGGCCGAACATTATTCCGCCGGATATCTCCCTCTGGCAGGCCGCGTCCCCGCCGCAGAGCCAGGGTTTTATGCTGGTCGGCGCGTTACTGATCATTCCTGTTATCCTGGTTTACACCTTCTGGAGCTATTACGTGTTCCGCGGGAAAATTCAGCATGGTGAGGGGTATCACTGATGAGGCAAAAACGGATCCTGCCACGGATTATGTGGTTCGTCCTATTATGGTCTGGCAGTGTGGTGGCGCTGTTTATCGCCAGTTTTGCCATCAAATTATTGATGTCGATGGCCGGTCTGCGCAGCAGTTAAGTCCGGCGCACTAGCGGATCTTGCCGCTGAACACGCGAAAGCCCCAGCTGTTATACAGCAGCGTTATCGGAGCCAGCAGCGCAAAATTGATCAATAAGAAGCGCTGCGTGGCTGGCGGCGCAGCAGCCTGGTGGATCAGAATATTGCCCGGCACGATGAACGGAAACAGGGTAAAGACCAGCGCCGCAAAGGCGCAACTCACCAGCAGCAGGATCGCCGCCAGCGGCAAAAAGGCGTAATGTCGGCTCAGCCCCAGCCACACACCGGCCAACCCGACCAATGCCAGGCTAAGCAAGGGGAGCCACAGCCAGGGTTCGCTAATATGATGGCGCCAGGTGTCCTGCTGGTGCACCGTCCAGAGCAACAGACCGGCAAGAAGGAGTACCGTCAGCAAGAGTAACCACGGCAGTATCCGCCGTGCCCACTGTTGCAACGCATCGGTAAAGCGCCAGTTCAGCCACCCCGCTCCCAACAGGCAATAACCGGCCACCAGCGACACTGCGCAGTAAAGGGTAAAGGGGGTGAAGCATTCCCAGCCCTGCCCGGTAAAATGCTGCCCGTCATTGGGGATCCCCTCAATCAGCGTCCCGATGATCACCCCTTGCGACAGGCTCGCCAGCAACGAACCACCGACCAGCATCGGATCAAAAATTCGCGGCGCATGGTGGCGATACTCAATGGCCATCCCACGCGCCAGCAGTGCCAGCAGCATGGCAAAAATCGGCACATACAACGCGCTGAGTATGATGGCGTACGCCAGCGGGAACAGCCCGAACAATCCGCCCGCAGACAGCACCAGCCAGGTTTCATTCCCATCCCACACTGGCAACAACGACAGGGTTATTTTGTGGCGGGCCTCCTGATCACGTTGCAAACCAAACAGTATGCCGGTACCAAGGTCCGAGCCATCGAGCATGATATAAATCCACAGACTCAACGCCAGGGCTGCCGCCGACAGCGCGTCTAATCCGGGCAGACCCATAAATTCGCTCATATCCCATTCCCCTTAACGCCTGCGCCGATCCGTTCCGCCACGTCCGGCATGGCGCCTGTCTCTCCCTCGGCGGGCGGGCGGGCTAACAGATGCAGTAAAAACCACAAACCCAGCCCAAACAACAGGCTATAAACCACCACGATCATCACCAGCGATCCCAGTACCAGTCCAGGCGCAACCGGCGAGAGACTGTGCGCGGTGCGTAACAGGCCATACACCGTCCACGGCTGACGCCCGGTTTCCGTAACCAGCCACCCTGCCAGCATGGCGACAAACCCGGCGGGCGCCATGGCAACCATCAGCCAGAGCAAGCCACGGGCATACCATAACCGGCCACGCAGGCGCGCCACCAGCCCGGCCACCCCGGCGGCGATCATCAGTAAGCCCAGCCCGACCATCACGCGGAACGACCAGAATACCAGCGGCACCCAGGGCAGGTGATCGGCCGGGTATTGATTAAGGCTGTGAATGGTGCCTTGCAAGTTATGCCGCAGATAGAGAGAGCCAATATGCGGGATCGCCACTTCAAGCCGGTTGCGACGCTGTTCCATGTCCGGGAGTGCGAAAAGGCGTAACGGCTCCCCTGCGCCAGGCGGCGGCGGATCCCAGCTCCCCTCTATGGCGGCGAGTTTGATCGGCTGATAATCACGGGTATTTTCACCATGCAGATCGCCGAGTACGCCTTGCAACGGGGCAACGATCAACAGCGTCCACATCGCTAATGAAAACATGCGCCGCGCGGCGGGCTGCCGGGCATCCCGTAGCAGATGCCACGCCCCACAGGCCGCGACCAGGCACGCGGTGCCCAGCAACGCCGCAGCCACCATGTGCGCCATCCGCCACGGAAAAGAGGGATTGAAGATAACAGCCCACCAGTCAACCGGGTGGAAACGCCCGTCGGCGGCAATGGCGTAACCATCCGGTGTTTGCATCCATGAATTGGCAGCGAGGATCCAGAAGGCGCTGAGCAGCGATCCCAGCGCCACAATCGCAGTTGCCATCAGGTGAACCCACGGGCGCACTTTGCCCATGCCGAAGAGCATCACGCCCATAAAGCCGGCTTCGAGGAAAAAGGCCACCAGCACTTCCATGTATAGTAGCGGGCCAAGGACCGCGCCCGTCCGGCTCGCCAGCTCGCTCCAGTTAGTGCCAAACGCGAACTCCATCACCACGCCTGTCACCACGCCCACGGCGACATTAAGGGCAAATATCTTGCTCCAGTAGCGCCAGAGCTGCAGCCAGACCGGCTGTTGACGCCATAACCACATCCCTTCCAGCACCAGCAAAAATAGCGCCAGGCCAATGGTGAAGGCAGCCAGCACAATATGAAACCCGATCGTGAATGCGAACTGTGTGCGTGCCAGCCACAACAGGGTGTGCTGGCTGATGTCAGGCATCGCTGGGTTTACCGCTAAACGTGGAGATGGGTTTCTCGTCCGGTGCCTCTATCCGTCGCGAGAAGGCTTTCAGCCCGTCGAGCAGCGGCTGGAGCGCCTGCCACAAGTCGTCATCCTGCAACATTTTCCACACGCCATGGACGCCAGGCGCTTTCTGCTCGCTTTGCACGCGCGGAGCCGTTAACGTCTGCACCAGTTCGCTCAGGCCAAACGCCAGCTTCGCGACGCGTTCCGGCGGCACAGACGAGAGCGCCAGCAACATAACCGACAGGTTCTGCAACACGTTCAGGGTTCCCGGACGCTGCAGCCCGTTGACCAGCACTTGCGCCACCTCGTTATTGGCAGCAACCAGATCGTTAAGCAAACGCAGCACGCCATGCTGATGCAGGGTTTGCACTAAGCGCTCAAGCTCTTCATGGGCGTCCGGCCCGATTTTTGCCAGTTCCGGCTGATAATTAAGGGGTTTTGCCATCAAAATCTCTCCGGATATGGTTCACTGGCTGGCGGTTCACGGTAGTCATCGCGATGCCATTTTGCCTCCACAGGGACGCGGGTAATGGGGGTACGCTTGCCATGACGGAAGTTATGCTCGGGTAACGGATTAGGATGTGCAGGCCGGGCGAGCGGCTCCAGCCGGATAGCTAGCTCTTTATAGGCCGGGGTATTCACCGCGGGATCGTGGTGCTCTCCCGTCAGCTGGTTAATACCGTCTTTCCCCTGGTGAATCGAGACGAACAGCACGTTACCCGCGACCCGGTCAGTGACCACCACCGGGATCTCAATGGATCCCCGCCGTGAACGGAGCCGAGCCCAGTCGCCCGTGTTCAGGCTGCGCCCGGCGGCAAGTTCAGGACTGATTTCTACATACCAGTCGGGCGAGAGGCTGTGAGTGCGCCCGCCTCTGCCGCTCTGATTAGTGGACTGAAAGTGCTCCAGCATACGGCCATTATTCAGCAACAGGTCATACTCTGCGTCGGCCTCTTCACTCGGCGGCTGCCAGCGCAGGGGGTAGAGGGTGGCGCGCCCGTCCGCGCTTTTAAACCTTTCGGTATAGAGCAACGGCGTGCTGCTGCCGTCTGGTTTGACCGGCCAGATTTGTGACTTCCACCCCTCCAGCCGGGTATAGCTCACACCGGCAAAGCTCTCGGCAATGCTCGCCGCTTCGGCCATGATTTCTCCCGGATGGCGGTATCCCCAGTCATAGCCCATCCGCGCAGCAAGCTGGGTGAGAATAAGCCAGTCCGGGCGGCTGTCGCCATGCGGCGTCATCACCGGGTAAAAACGCTGGATACGCCGTTCGGTATTCACAAACGTACCCTCTTTTTCCACGCTCGGGCACCCTGGGAGTATCACATCGGCGAACTGCGCGGTGCGGCTAAAAAAGAGATCCTGCACCACCAGAAACTCCAGTTCGCTAAAGCCCTGATGTACGTTGGTGGTGTCGGCATCAGAAAATGCCGTCTCTTCACCAATCACATACATCGCGCGCAGCTTCCCGCGGCTGGCCAGTTTTACCATCATAAAATTGTCTTCACCGACGTCCAGCGACAGCGTTTCGGGCGCAACGCCCCAGGCCCGGGCCCACTTCTCGCGGATCTGCGGATCGCTGACCGATTCATAGCCGGGATAGAAATTTTTCAGGCAACCGAAGTCGCTCGCCCCCTGCACATTGTTATGGCCGCGCATCGGGTAGCCGCCAGTGCCGGGCCGGCCATAATTCCCGGTTACCAACAAGAGATTGGAGAGCGCGGTGCTGGTGTCAGCACCGTGGCTGTGCTGGGTTATGCCCATCGCCCACATGATACACACGCTGCCCGCCTGGCCGATCAACTCTGCCGACTCACGCAACGCCGCAACAGACAGCCCGGTCATTTGCGCCGCGTACGCCAGGCTAAAAGGGGCCAGCGATTGACGATATGCCTCGACATTGTTCACCCGCGCGGCGAGAAAAGCCTCGTCGGCGTAGCCGTGGTCAAACATATAGCGCGACAAAGCCGAGGCCCAGACCAGATCCGTACCGGGATGGATACGCAAATGCAGATCGGCCCGCCCGGCCATCTCATGACGACGAGGGTCAACCACCAGCAGTTTCTGGCCGTGGTGTTTTTTTGCCGCTTTCAGGCGCGAAGCAATCACCGGGTGGTTTTCAGCAGTGTTGCTGCCGACTATCACCACCAGCTCCGCCTGCTCTAAATCACGCAGGGTGCCTGCATCGCCGCCGTAGCCAACCGTGCGAAACAGCCCTTCGGTGGCCGGGTTCTGGCAGTAGCGCGAGGAGTTATCCACGCTGTTGGTGCCGATGATCAGTCGGGCAATTTTTTGCGTCAGGTAGGCTTCTTCATTACTGCCTTTGCTGGAGCCAATAAAGCCGATGCTGTCGGGGCCCGACGCATCGCGGATAGCGAGTAACCGCTGCGCAACCAGTTCAAGCGCCTCATCCCAACTGGCAGGACGGAAGCAATCATTTTCGCGGATCAATGGCGTGGTGAGCCGATCGGGGCTGTTGATAAAATCCCAGGCAAATTTGCCCTTCACGCAGGTGGAGATGCCATTTACCGGCGCATCGGTTACTGGCTGAACCTTGAGCAAATGGCGGTCGCGGGTCCACATTTCGAAGCTACAGCCCACACCGCAATAGGTGCACACCGTCTTGGTACGCCGGATCTCCTGCTGGCGCAGATGGGTGTCGATCACTGAAATGCCGGAGATCACCTCCGCGCCCGTGGCATTTTCCAGGGTTTTTATCACCTCGATCAGTGGGCGTTTCAGCGATGGTTTCATTGAGGTAAACGGCCCGGCATCCGGCTGCATCGTTTTCTCCAGCAGCGCATTGCAAGGGCAGACCGTCACGCAGTGTCCACAGCTGACACAACTGGAGCCAGCAATACGTTCACCACCGTCCCATAACACTCTCGGATGCGGCTGGCTGTAATCAATACTCAGCGTCTCGTTCACTTCCACATTCTGGCAGGCCTCCACGCAACGGCCACACAGAATGCATTGATCCGGATCGTAGGTGTAGAACGGGTTCGATTCATCTTTTACATACGGCTTACGCTGAAAGGCATAACGCTGGAAAGGCAAATGCATGTCGACCATGGTGTTATGCAATGTGCAGTCCCCGGTATTGTGTTCACAGACCGTGCAGTACAACTCATGTTTTGCCAGCAGGCGATCCATCCCCTCTTCGCGCGCGGCGCGGGCGTCGTCGCTAACGCTATTCAGGGTCATGCCATCCCGGCTGCGTAACGCACAGCCGCGAACCAGTTGCCCCTCCTGCTCGACCCAGCAAACGTCGCACGTTTGCAGCGGAGAAAGGGCTGTGTGATAGCAAACATGCGGCAGGGTGATGTGGTAAGCATCAAGAAAGTCGATTAAAGGAATATCCGCCGGGCCAACGAGGGGCCGCCCGTCGTAGATAACGGTACATTTTTGTCTGTTCATGACGTTTCCTCTGCCCTGCCACACCCACGCCAGCGCCCTCAGCACGCTGCACTAAAGGCGCATCGCAGCAACGTTGGCGGTCAGAAACAGGGATGCAGCAAATAAGGCCACAGACGTGGCCCTTGATAAACGGTTATTTTTTTACCGGATCCGGTTTTTTATCCCCTGATTCCGGTGCTTCATGTGGGTCGTCTTTATCGATATACGACATGTTCACCTCCTGATACTCAAATAAATCACTATAGTCCGCCTTACGCAAAAATAACCAGGCGGCACAAAATAGCGCGGTGGATTACTCTCTCGTTGAGAGAACTATTTCATCGTAAAACATCTTATTACGAAAAGAATTCACATTATTCAGACAATAACGTAATGAGGTTATTCAGCGCATAACTTGCCGCCTGCTTAATAACCGTTTCGCTGTCACCGGAAAAATGTTTCTTCTCGGTAGTAATATTTCCGTCGGGTAATTGCCAGGCAAACCAGACCGTCCCGGCAGGCGTACCGTCTTCACCGCCATCAGGGCCGGCATAACCGCTGACTGAGAGGCTGACGCTGGCCCCGGATCGCTCGGCTGCGCCTGCTGCCATCTCTTTAACAACCTGCTCGCTGACGGCCGTCCAGGCGGCGAGCGTCTGGACATTAACACCCAGCATGTTGATTTTTGCCTCATCCGTATAGGTGACAAAACCGCTGCCATAGAACGACGGTGTATCTTCCGCCGCACACAGTTGCGAAGCAATCAACCCGCCGGTGCAGGACTCTGCTGTCGCCAGTTGCAACTGTTTTGCGACCAATACGCGGCCTAACTCACTCGCCCCAGATGTAAATGTGTTCGTCATCATTACCTCCTGACCCAAAGAATTTCTCGCGCTGCCACATCGCACTCAAGGAGTATATTATTGTGCTCTGCCTGGGCAGTTATCTGAATTTTATTCCACACACCTTTATTTAGGCTATGCACGCTTCCTCTCCTGACATATTTATTATTACCTGGCGAAATAAAGGTTAGAGTAAAATAGTAAAAAATGAAAACACGCTCGCAGGTTAAATATCTTTCACATACTCTCGCAGAAAGTACCGTTGCGCTTGTTGGTTTTCTGGAATATCTCCGGCGCAGCAGCTATACCCTTTGAGGTGTCATGTATTTAATCATGGAGATCTATGGGTTATCTGGCGTGGACGGCGGCAACGGGCTGCCTGTTATTACTGATGTCGCTCTCTTACGGCTGGATCAGCCGCATTCCGGTACCGGTGTTTGGCCTCTATTTACTCACGGGCATCGCCTGCGGCCCGTGGGGGTTTAACATCATTCATCTTGATCTTATTGCTCATGCACATTTAACCAGCCGCATTACCGAAATCGCTATGGCGGCATCGCTGTTTATCACCGGGCTGAAGATTCGCCTGCCGCTCACCTCTTCATACTGGCGCATGGGCGTCACACTCGCGCTGCCCGGCATGCTTTTGACTATCGCCGGGTTGATGGTCGCGGCGCACTTTCTGCTTAACCTGTCGTGGCCGTTGTCACTGGCGCTAGCCGCGATTCTGGCCCCGACCGATCCGGTGCTGGCCAGCCTGGTGTCAATCAATGACGCCCGTGATGACGACAGACTGCGTATTGCCTTGTCCAGCGAGGCGGGGCTGAATGATGGCACGGCGTTGCCCTTTCTGATGCTGGCGCTGCTGTGGCACCACGCAGGCGGTGCAATTCATCATGAAGAGTGGCTCAAATGGCTGGGCGTCGATCTGGTGTGGGCCCTGGTGGGAGGGCTGCTGATCGGCTTTTTGCTCGGGCGGTTAGTTGGCCTGGTGGCCACCCGTTCACGCCACGCCCAGGGCGAAGTCGCTCCAAGTGATTTTATTGCGCTGGCCCTGATCTGCCTGAGCTTTTCGCTGGCGATGGCGGTAAGCGCTTCCGGTTTTCTTGCCGCGTTTGCCGCAGGGGTCGGGTTGCGCAGCGCCGAAGTCAGCGTGCAGAAGCGGCATGCCGGGGAAGAGCAAGATCCGGATCTGCCCGCGGAGATGCAGGTCAACCCCCATACCCGCCACGATCTGGAAGAGCATAACCCCATAAAATCGGTCGGGCTGGTCATTGGCGATGCCCTCTCCTTCGGCGATACGGTCGAGCGCATTTTTGCGGCCGCGCTGGTGATTGTGCTTGGCGTAACCCTGTCGCAGCACTGGGATCTTCATGCTCTGCTGCTGGCGTTTATTTTGTTTATCGTCATCCGCCCGGCGGCGGTGTTTATCCTGACATGGCGCTCGCAGGCCTCGTTACTGCACCGGCTTAGCCTTGGCTGGCTCGGTATTCGCGGTATCGGTAGTCTGAATTACATTGCCTACGCCTGGGTGCATGGTTTGCAGGGGAGCGGTGCCAACCTGCTGACCGACACCGCCATCACTGTGGTGACTGTCAGCGTGCTGTTACACGGTATTTCAGTGATGCCGTTACTCACGCTGCGCCGGAAAAAAGAACAGTAAACCTTTCTCCTCTCAGCAGCATTTTTTCCACTGGCAAGTCCTGTTAACCCCCACTCTCAGGGGCACGCTCTCGCGCTGCTCCCATCCCCTTCTTGTCGCGTCCCTTTTTGTTTCCTTTTGTTTTGACCTGCCTTAGAGGATTTCTGTCACATTCTTACAAACAATCACACCCGTATTCTTTTAACAAATCAGGAGATTTCTATGTTTTTGCAGGAACGACGACAACAGATCCTTCGCTGGCTGGATCAGCACGAGCGCGTCACGGTGAACGGACTGGCGCGAACGCTTGCGGTAACCCGGGAAACCATTCGCAGCGACCTGAACGCGCTGGCGAAACAGGGATTGATCCAGCGCTGTCACGGGGGTGCCATCATGGTTCGTCGCAATCTGCAAGCGCGCCTGATCAGCGAAACCGGGGATGAGTTTGAAGTGTTATTGCGAAAACTGGAAAACACCATCCCACAGCGTCGGACTGAAGCAGAAGGAAAAAGCATGAGCGGTAGGGTTTGTATTCTCGGATCATTTAATGTCGATATCGTGGCCAGGGTAGCGCGTTTTCCCAAAGGCGGCGAGTCGTTGTTGGCGCTAAGCAGCGCGCTCGGCCCCGGCGGTAAAGGCGCAAATCAGGCCCTGGCGGCAAGCCGGGCGGGGGCAAATGTGCATTTTGTTTCCAAAGTCGGTACCGACCAGTTCAGTCAGTTCGCTTTCGACCACTTATCTGGCTCCGACATTCACTCTTTTAAGCTCTATCAAACAGAAGCGGAACCCACCGGCAGCGCCATCATTTATGTCTCGCAAGAGAATGGCGAGAACATGATTGCCATTTATTCCGGTGCAAATCAGACCCTCACCGATGGCGAAATCGCCGAAATGGCTGATGAACTGGCGCAGTCGGATGTTCTGCTGGTGCAACTGGAGAATAATTTTTCCGCCACGCTTAACGCCATCAAGCTGGCCCATCGCATGGGGGTGCGCGTGATCATGAATCCGGCACCTTTCTCAATGGATGTGCTGGCCTGTCTTGATTACCTCGACCTGATTACCCCCAACCAGACAGAAGCCTCGCTGCTGTCGGGCATTGAAGTGGTCGATCTTGCCAGCGCGAAGCAGGCCGCGCAGGAAATTGCCCGTCTCGGCGCACGCCGCGTGGTGATCACCATGGGCGCGCAGGGTGCGCTGCTGTATGACCAGCAGCAATTCCAGCATATTCCGGCCTTTCCTGCCGTCAGTGTTGATACAACCGGCGCTGGCGATGCCTTTAACGGTGCGCTTGCCTCGGCCCTGGCGGCAGGCCACAGCATCGTGCAGGCAGCCACGCATGCTTCCGCCTTCGCCTCGCTGGCCGTCGAACGTGAAGGTGCGGCGAACATGCCCAATCGTGAACAGGTTGCCGCCCGCTTGTCGCAGCGTTAAACCCCCTTTTATCGCGGCGACTGCCGCACTCAGGAGAATAAAATGAAACCGATCGAAGGCATCGTGCCTGTGATGTTGACCCCGTTTACCGCCGACAATCAGATTGATTATCCGGGGCTTGAGAAGCTGATTAACTGGTATCTGACAGAGGGTGTCGATGCGCTGTTTGCCGTTTGCCAGTCCAGTGAAATGCAGTATCTGACCCTCGACGAACGCGTGGAACTGGCAAAGTTTGTGGTCAATAAAGTGGCGGGCCGTGTGCCGGTTATCGCCTCGGGGCATATCAGTGATGATCTGCAGCAACAAAAAGAAGAACTACTGGCCATGGCGCAAACCGGGATCGACGCGCTGGTGCTGGTGACCAATCATCTTGACCCGCAGCAGCAGGGCAGCGAGGTCTTTTACCGCACACTGCAAGCACTGCTTGACACCCTACCGCCGTCACTGCCGCTGGGCCTGTATGAATGCCCGGCACCGTATCGCCGTCTGTTAAGCGATGAAGAGTTCCGTTTTTGCGCCACCAGCGGGCGCTTTGTGGTACTGAAAGATGTCAGTTGCGACTTGCCTACGGTGCAACGCCGCGTGGCGCTGGCGGCGGGCACACCACTGCAGGTTATTAATGCTAATGCCGCCATTGCCTGGCCCGCAATGCAGGCCGGTTCCAAAGGCTTTAGCGGTGTTTTTACCAACTTCCACCCGGCGCTGTACCACTGGCTTTACCACCATGGTGCCAGCCAGCCGGAAAAAGCGCAGGAACTGTCGCTGTTCCTCTCCTTGAGCGCGGTAACAGAAACGCTGGGCTACCCGAAAAACGCCAAAATTTACCACCAGCATCTCGGCACCTTCGCCAGCGAATTTTGCCGGGTAAACAAAGACAACGTCCTGGAAAAATTCTGGGGGCTCAGCGTGCTGCTGGAGCAAATCCGTGAAGGCACCGCGATCTGGCAACAACGTATTGCCGACTAACCCCGGCGCGGGAGGGGTTGTTCCCCTCTCACTCTGCACCTTACACCCGCCAACGATAACGATACGGGGAAACACTCATGATTGTTTGCGATCGCTCAGACTGGGCGAAAGAGAAGTCTGCCTTCCATCCGATAATTGATCATGCCATCAGTTGGATTGCCAGTACCGACTTTTCACAGCTGGCACCGGCAAAATATGACATTTTACCGGGCAATAAAATGTTCTGCCTGTTACAGGAGATGGAGACCGAACCCGCAGCGCAGCGCCGGGCAGAATCCCATCGGGAGTATGTTGATGTTCAGTACCTGCTGGCGGGGGAAGAAACCATCGGCGTGGCGCGCCCGCATGCCAGCCACCGCGTGGTGGAAGCTCGCCACGAACACGACATCGTCTTTTACCAGCACACGGTCAACGAATCGATGATTTCGCTGACGCCGGGTATGTTCGCCCTCTTTTTCCCGCACGATATCCACCGCCCTTGCTGCGACACGCACGGCACCTCGCGGCTGCGTAAAGCAGTCATCAAAATTCATTGCAGCCTGTTTCAGCAAGGAGCCGCACAATGAAAAGCGCCACTGATTCCGTTATACCGGGCAACATCGCCGTACCGGGCCAGACTGGCGTGGTCGGGCGTTTACGCTGGGGGATCATCCTGATCCTGTTACTGGCAGCGATTGTCAACTATCTCGATCGCGCTAACCTGAGTATCGCCAACACCACCATCGCCGCAGAGTTTGGTTTTTCGCAAACCGAAATGGGTCTGCTGCTTTCGGCTTTCCTCTGGCCTTACGCGCTGGCGAATCTGCCGGCAGGCTGGCTGGTCGATAAATTCGGCCCGAAGCGAATATTCTCTGCCGCGCTCTGTTTATGGTCCGGCTTTACGGTACTGGCGGCCTTTGTGAACAGCTATAGCTTTTTCTATGGCCTGCGTATGATGCTGGGCATTTCTGAGTCGCCGTTTTTCACCTCCGGTATCAAAATCACCCACCGCTGGTTTGGCGACAATGAACGTGGATTACCTACCGCCGTCATTAATACCGGCTCACAAATTGCGAATGCTATCGCGCCGCCGATCCTGACGATCCTGCTGCTCGCCTTTGGCTGGCGCGGCATGTTTATCGCCATTGGTCTGCTGGGTTTGCCGTTGTTGGTGGCATGGTGGAAGTTTTATCGCGATCCCGATGCGCGTGAAGAGATGCTGCTGCATGCCGGTCAGCGTCAGAACTCCCCGGCGCAGGCCAGTGCGCAAACCAGCTGGGGAGCGCTGTTCCGTTACCCGGCGACCTGGGCGATGGTGATCGGTAACTTCTCAATTATGTTTACCATCTGGGTTTATTTGACCTGGCTGCCGGGCTACCTGGAAAAATCGTTGGGATTCAGTCTCAAAGCGACCGGCTGGATTGCCTCCATCCCGTTCCTTGCCGGGATCCTTGGCGTACTGGTGGGCGGCATGTTGTCTGACCGTCTGGTGCGTCGCGGCCTGCCCGCCATCACCTCGCGCAAGGTGCCGATTGTGCTGGGTGCCGCGCTGGCCGCCTGCTTTGTGGCCCCGATTCCCTTTGTCGACAGCACGCCGCTGGCGATTGCGTTGCTGGCGATGGGCTATTTCTTTTCACAAATGCCGCAAGGTGCGCTCTGGACACTGGCCAGCGATATCGCGCCGAAGGATCAAGTCGCCTCGCTGGGCGCTATCCAGAACTTTGGCGGGTTCCTGGGGGCGGCACTGGCACCGATTGTGACTGGCATTATCCTTGATGCCACCGGAAAATTTACCTACGTCTTTTTACTGGGCGCAGGCTTGCTGTGCCTTGGCGCACTGAGCTACAGCCTGTTTGTGCGTAAAAAAATCTCTGCCTGACGTTAAGCGGTAGCCCGCGGGCTGCCGCTTTTTCCCTCTCCGTTTTTATTATTGAAATAAAATAACGTTCCTTGCTTAAGTTTTCTTAAGTATTTTCTTAGCACAAGATCACAATATTAAAACTCTTTTTAACCCTGTAATTCTATTTCGCTGCGGCCGCTTCGTTTTCACCTGATAATTAGCGGCATGGCGCTGCGCAGCATAATAATAACCGGCGTTAGCAGATTAAAGTTCTTCTGCAGGCGGGCGATAACACTCCTGTGTTGAATAACAAAAACAGCCTGCGCCTTTAAATAAAAAAATGCCCGCGCACGGAACCGGCTTAAAAGTAACATAAATTCACCAGGATGTTTTGCCCAAAAACCAGCAGTTAACTTAATAAAAATTAAGGTGAAAATATGTCCTTACTGAAGGCGATGAAAAATCTGTCGGGCGGTTCTCTGCGCAACCGGCATCACCCTGCAAATGGCATTTATGATTGCCAGCAACTGCCCGCTTCATTATCCGCTGCGGGCTTGAGTCATCGCGCTTCCGGCATTCTAATGACGTTTGTGCCTCCGAATGCCGACTATGCGCAGGTCAGCCAGGCCTGGCAACGCTTTAACTCGCCAAAATTAACCGTGTTGACGCTCTCATCCAGCGGTGCGCTCAGTAGCAGCGGCCGGGAAACCACCTACTGCGACGGTGCCGGTCAACAAGGCAGCTGGTTAATGCTGCCCGAGAGTCTGATTGCAAAGCATGAAGTCCATGTGGTTGACCTGCACGTCAACACGACGCATACGGCAACCGATCGCATCCGGGCCATTCAACGCGAGTTAGAAGCCCTGCAGGTGCGAATGCCCCTTTCATCCGATCGCACCTTTGCAATGGTTTATTGCGACGGTCTTTCTGCCTCCGAAGGCTTTCTGATGCAGGCCTGGTATAACAGCGGCCGTTTCCCGTGCCTCGCCATCGGCGGCTCGGCAGGTGGCAAGCTGGCGTTTGACGGCACCTGGATTAGCGTGGGCGGCAAAGTCTTACAGGGCAAAGCCGTGATTATTTTCTGCCAGATGGCCAGCGGAAAAGGGTTCGCCCCGTTCAAAAGCCAGAACTTTAAGCCGCTGAAAAAAAGCTGGCTGATTGCGCAGGCCGATCCCGTCGCCCGGACCGTAACGTCGGTGTTTAATGAGCAGGGCCAGCAGCAGTCCTTTACCGCCGCGCTGGCGCAGCACCTGCGTTGTGACGAGCAGCACCTGACAGAGGGGCTGAAAGGCTTAACCTTTGGCGTCAAAGTCGGCGATGAGTACTTTATTCGCTCGATTGCTAAAATTGACGCGCAAGGGGTGCACTTTTTCTGCGATCTTGAGTTTGGCGACCGGCTCTATCTGCTGGAAGAAACCGATTTTAAACAAGCGACCCAGCAAGACTGGAAAGCGTTTATTGCTGAGCTTGGCAAACCTGCCGCGATCCTGATGAATGACTGTATTTTGCGCCGCCTTGGCAGCGAATCGCAGCTGCATAATGCGCACTTCTTTAAGGGCTTACCGGCGGCCGGGTTTTCCAGTTTTGGTGAAATTCTCGGTGTGCCCATCAACCAGACGTTATCGGCGCTGGTCTTTTTCAATCACCGGGTAAAAGCGATGGCCCACTTCCCGGTGGAGTACGCCAGTTATGCCGGACACTATGCCCAACGCGGCTTACGCCGCTGGGAAGCGTTAAATGACTTCCAGACGGGGGTTATCAATCGCGTGGTGGCTTACCAGCAACAGCTGGCACCGTTAATGGCGGCCCTGCCGATGCTGGAAGCCGCTACACAAACGCAGAATGAGACGCTGGGGCTGGCGGAAAACAGCATCCGCTCGATCAGTGACATCGCCCTGCAGAGCCAGCAGGCGCAAAGCCGGCTGGTGGAAGGTCTGGACGCGCTGGAAAAAATTTCAGTTGGTATTAATGAAATCACCAGCGGCATCAGCAACATTGCGTTTCAGACTAACCTGCTGGCGCTCAATGCCGCTGTTGAAGCGGCGCGCGCCGGTGAAGCGGGCCGAGGTTTTGCGGTCGTCGCCAGCGAAGTTCGCCGGCTGGCGCATTCGTCTAAAGAGCAGGCCGATGCCACCGCAGAAAATATTAACCAGGCAGTGAGCACCATTTCGCGCATTCGCGACGTGGCGAACAACACCGTTGAAACGGCGAATAACATGGCGCAGCACTCGATTTCCGCTGCCGATACTATCGCCAGTATGAGTCAGAAAACCACCCATGAGCGTGAAAATATTGCTCAGCATTTAAGCAGCCTGCACGCCCTGACCTCCGGCATGGATGCCATGCAGGAAGCCGTGGCGCAATTGACGGTTCTGCAACAGCTTTCGACCAGGCAGGTGCACCACTGAGAGTTAATTCTGCTCGTTGTAATGCCAGACAGAGATGGCAAGGTATTTGTGGAAGGACTCCCGCATGCATTTTTTTATTAACGTTTTGATTGATAGCAATGAATTTACCGGGAGTGTTTATGAATATTACCAGGCGTTTATTACTGACGTTTTCACTGTTGATTATTAGCCTGATCGTGACCAATGTGATCTCAATGATTTCATTGTCGAAAATTGGCAGTAATAATGAATATTTTCAGGAAAATATCCTGCCCAGCCTTAATGTGATGAATCAGGAAACCATCAAACTGACGCAACTGCGCGCCAAATTATTTTTGCATGGCCTGGCGACAGATAAAAACGAGATGGATACCATTAAACAGGACGTTGGGAAATCTTATGATGAACTGCTGGCCATGCATCAGCATTATCTTAACGACCTTGTGTCTGACGATCATGACCTGGAATTGTCGAAAAAGACGCAGGCTGATTTGCAAAGCTTCCGCCCGGTAATGGATCACTATTTTGCTATCTCCGACAGCAACGATCGCAACGCGATTGTGGGCGCCATGCGCCCGGGCGGCGTCATTGCCGCCAGCGTCGATACCCTGATTAAGGACTTCGCGGACCAGGTAGCGTATAACACCAAACTGGTCGACGAGGCGAATAAGGCCAGCAGCACCATGATCAGCAACGCAATCATGATCTCGGCCATTGCTACCCTTGCGGCCACCTTTGTACTGGGTATTTTTGGTCTGTTGACCGTGCTGGGCATCAAAAAACGGCTGAACGCGATGAAAGATGGCATGGTGAATATCAGCGAAAATCTGGACCTGAACCAGACGCTGGAAGCCGGACGCGCGGATGAGATCGGCACGGCGGTGAATGCCTTTAATGCACTGTTAGGCCGGATGTCCGAAGCGCTGGTGATGGTTCGCGCCGCGTCCCATTCGGTGAGCACCGCAGCAAACCAGATTGCGGTCGGCAACAACGAGCTGGCAGCCCGTACTGAGCAGCAGTCCGCTGCGGTCGTTGAAACCGCCGCCAGCATGGAAGAGTTAAGTTCGACGGTGAAACAGAACGCGCAGAACGCCCAACAGGCCAGTGTGCTGGCCATCGCCGCGTCGGACAGCGCCAGCAAAGGTGGCAATGTCGTTGGCGCGGCAGTAGCGCGGATGAAAGAGATCAGTGAAAGCTCGCACCGCATTGCCGATATTACCTCGGTGATTAACGGCATTGCCTTCCAGACCAACATTCTGGCGCTTAACGCCGCCGTTGAAGCCGCCCGTGCCGGCGATCAGGGGCGTGGTTTCGCCGTCGTCGCCGGTGAAGTCCGCTCGCTGGCCCAGCGCAGTGCGCAGGCAGCAAAAGAGATCGAGACGCTGATCCAGGAATCGGTTTCTCAGGTAGCGGAAGGTACCCGCCAGGTTGATCTGGCCGGGGAAACCATGAGCGGCATTGTCCACTCTGTGACGCAGGTGAAAGATCTGATGCAGGAAATCGCCGCCGCCTCGGATGAACAAAACCGTGGCATCTCGCAGATTGCGCAAGCGATGAGCGAAATGGACACCACCACCCAGCAGAACGCCGCACTGGTACAGGAGTCGACAGCTGCTGCAGGCAGCCTGGAAGATCAGGCCACCAAATTGCAGGAAACGGTGAATGTGTTCCGCCTGCCGGGAGCCCAGCATGCGCCTACAGCACGGGTCAGCGGGCTGAAAACACCGCGCCTGGCGGCTGCATCCGGCCCGTCAGATGCCGGATGGGAAACGTTTTAATCGTTAAAAATCCGCTCCAGCCTGCCAGCATAAACTGGCAGGCTGCTTCAGTGCGCGTTATCGATACGCGCCTCTACCTGCGCCATCATCCACGGATAAAAGGGATTGGACGTTGCACGCATCAACGTATCCAGCCCGACAACCAGCGTCGAACTCTCTCCGCGGGGTGAAATAACCCCCAAACTGATGCCATAGCGTTCTTTCTGCGCTGGCGCACTGCCATATAACGAATCCTCCGGTGGGAACGGCACGGCGACATGAGACAGGGAGTACATGTCCTGCGGCCAGGCGATAGTTAACGGCTGCCGCGTCTCTGTCTGCTCCCCGGCTTCGGTAATGCGCGCCTCGGTTTGCACGCTATGGGGCGACATGTTTGCAATCACCACCGTGCGGTAGCGGCGCGGCGGCGCAGGCAGCAACGTATTCACTGCCGAGTAGGACGAGGCGCGGAACAACACGCCGAGATCCGCGGCCTGGTTAATATCAAACACCACCAGTTCACTGCCGTTGGCTGGCAGCCAGCGATACAGCGACTCCACCACCGCACGGGTGCTGACAGTCGAATCCATTACCGACTGAAAGGTGAGTACCGGGGCCAGCTTGTCGAGCAGCCCACTGCGTGACGCCTGCTGAATTTGCTGTTGCAGCGCCTGGGTCAGTAACCAGGATTGCCGCGCAGCATTCACCGGAAACGAGTTGTACTTCCAGGGGTTAAACTCTGGCACCACATTCAGCCAGGCGGTGCGGGCGAATGCCGGGAATGCCGACGGCCAGCCCGCCAGTCCGGCAAAGCGCGCATAGGCGGTGACGCCAATCATCGGCGATAACAGCACAATTTGCTGCGGCTTTGGCAGACGCGGATCCTGCAGGCTATCGAGGGCATATTTTAAGGCCAGCGCCCCGCCATTGGAGTAGCCGACGAGGTGCAATGGCACCTTGTCTCCTGCCCGTCGCGTGGCTTCACGCACTGCCAGACGGGTCGCCGCCACCCACGCCTGCCGTTTGACCGTGGCAAGCGAACCCGGCGCGGTGCCATGCCCGGGCAGGCGCGGCACCACAGCGACATAACCCCGCTGTTGATACGCCTGTGCCAGGTAATGCACGCTGTAGGGGGAATCCGTCAGGCCATGCAACAGCACCACGGCACCGCGCACTTTGCCTTGCGGCAGCAGAATAAATGTTCGGTTCCAGTCGGGGTCAAAGCGTTGCGGGTAAACCGGGCTTTGCGCCGAGAAGCGGTTAAGGCCCGTTTTCTCCTCACTGCTTAGCGCATCTGTGATGTTGCGTTGCATGTCGCGGAAAATGGCCGCTTCACGTGCCTGATAATCGGCAAAAGTTGCGTTATCGATCTCGCTGGCGCGCATTTCATCCGCCGACCCGGTGTGCCAGCGGTGCAGAGAAGGCCCCTTCTCAGACTGGTAAACCCGCCCGATGAAGAACACCGCTGCCAGCACAACCACGCCAATAACCATTTTCTTTACCAGTGGCTTCAGCTTAATACGTAACCTCTCCACCCTGTGCGATGCCGTTTGCAGTAATACAGGAGTCTGGGTGTAATTACGCGCGATTGCAAACCCGGTGACCTGCCCCTTTCAGCCGTGCGGCTCTGCGCGAGCGCGGCAGACTCAGGGCAAAAAAAATCGCCACGGGCGAAAACCTGTGGCGAAGATGAGCAAGCGGGAAGTTAAAGGTCATCCGTGGTATGGCGAACTACAATTTCCAGTGTTTTGCGAATGATGTCGCTTTTCACAACATCCTCAGTCGATTCCAACATTTTTATCAGCCCAATGATGATGGCTTTATTCGTAATATGCTTACTGTCAGCGAGGATATTACGAATAACAGCGCCTAATATGGCAGACTCTTCCGCCAGCGACTCACCCGCATTAAGAAAATATTCGGCGAGTGCCTTATCGGGCAAATCCGCATACCCTACATATTGTTCAAGCATCATCTGGCTCATGTATTGATACCATTGTTCAA
The DNA here is from genome assembly GCF_032052965.1 of Kosakonia sp. Taxonomy (GTDB): domain Bacteria; phylum Pseudomonadota; class Gammaproteobacteria; order Enterobacterales; family Enterobacteriaceae; genus Kosakonia. The sequence continues at coordinate 139,112 of NZ_DAMBVN010000006.1, read as the reverse complement.
AAGGATGCCCGTGCTGCAGTCAGTGTTTTTTACTGCCGCCGGACGGTTGTTGGAGACTGAAAAGATGATAGACATTATCCCGGTTCCCATCGTCCCATGGTGTTGACGGTTTCGCAGGCTTATGGCCTGCCCCGGCAAAATTATCGCTGCTGATTTCGGCGATAATGTTGCCCAGCGTCTCTCGACGCTGGCTATCCGGTTCACTGGCTTCCATCGCCTGTAACCTTCTTATCAATGCCAGCGTGCTGATCGGCGCATTCTCATTGAGGAGCGACAACACGGCCACGCCTATGAGTTCATCTGTCAGTTGCTCTCTTTCACTACTTGTCATAACTGCATCTCAGATTGCCGCTTTTAACCGAACCGCAGAAGATATTCTGGCAGTCCGCTGGAGGGGCCGGCTTCATGCTGCATCAGCCGTCCAGGCTAACGTTTCCCACCAGAGGTCACTTAAAAGCTCGCAAGTGTTGCGCTTACATTAACGATCAAACAGCAGACCAATCAGCGCATGATAGTGGCTCTCTTCTTCCTGACTTGTGGCCATTTCCAGGCGGGCCAGCAATTTTGAACAGATTGCTTTGCGGCTCAGATTGCGCCCCTCTTTAAGGATCTCTACGGTAATTTTCCCCAATATTTCTTGCTGACCTGGCAGCGTCGCACGGTTGAAGTAGCGATTAATGGCGTTTGCTGTTCCCGGAACTAAACTGTTCTGTTGCATCTGTTACTCCTGTAAGCTCAGTGGTCAGTCAATGTAGAATTAAAGTTATACAAAGTTAGCAATTTTGCATAGTAAAATTGTACAAAATAATTAGCACTCTAATAAATTATCTATCTTAAGACTTTATTATCAATACGTTACATGAAAGATATATCTTTCACAGGAACGCCTTACCTGTACAATTCACGGTAAAACTCTCGACCCAAAATCAGGCAAGACGTGGCGGTATACATTTGCTACTGTGGCCGCTCATTCAACTATCGGGGCGCGTATGCTCACTACCCTTATCTATCGTAGTCATCAGTGCGACAGCATCTCCTATGCCATGCTTGAAGATATGGTCGCCGCCGCCAATGTAAAGAATGGCAACGCAGGGGTGACCGGCATTCTGCTTTTTAATGGCACGCACTTTTTTCAGTTACTGGAAGGGCCGGAAGAGAGCGTGATGGCGATTTATCAGGCCATTTGCGCGGATTTACGCCACAACAACCTGGTCGAATTGTTACGCGACTACGCCCCGTCGCGGCGGTTTGGTAAGACCGGTATGGAACTGTTTGATCTCCGGGAGCACGACCGGGAAGCGCTATTACAAACCGTGCTGGACCGGGGCACCTCCAGGTATCAGCTCGTTTATGAAGACCGGGCATTACAGTTCTTTCAGGCGTTTGTTGAGGACGAGGCGAAAGAACACTATTTTGAACTGCCGCAGGCTGACAGTTGGGCGTTTATCCCGGAGGGTGAGCCGGTGCGCATTCCGGCGAACAGTGCCGCGAATACCCTGCCATACCACTTCGCGTTTCAACCGATCATTGATCCCTTTGCGCGGCAAATTGTGTCGCTGGAGGCGCTGCTTCGTACCCCTGAGGGCGGTAACGCGCAGGCGTTCTTCGCCGGGTGCGATGATGACGAGCGTTATGCCGCCGATCTGCACAGTAAAAAAGTGGCTTTCGCCCTGGCCGGGGCACTCCCGCTGGGCCAGCAGACCCTCTCCGTCAACCTGCTACCGATGACGCTGGTGAAAATTCCCCACGCGGTGGACGTAATCCTGCAGGCGATCCATGCGAACGGGCTGGTGCCAGAGCAAATTATCGTGGAATTTACAGAAAGCGAGATCGTCACGCGTTTGAGTGAATTTACCGAAGCGGTCAAGCTGTTGAAAGGCGCAGGCATTCGCGTGGCGATTGACCATTTCGGCGCAGGGCATGCCGGACTGTTACTGCTGACGCAGTTCCAGCCGGACCGGATCAAAATTAACCGGGCGCTTATTGGGGATGTGCATAAAAGCGGCTCCCGGCAGGCGGTGATCCTCGCCATTATTCAGTGCTGTCGCTCGCTGGAGATCGCCGTATCCGCCGTCGGGGTCGAGAAGCCGGAAGAGTGGATGTGGCTGGAGTCGGCCGGTATTTCGCAGTTTCAGGGCTACCTGTTCGCGAAACCCCTCGCGCTTGGCGTCGCAGCGGTTGCCTGGCCTGAAAAGCAGGACGAGCGTGAGTAAACTGCAATCTGCAAGTTGTACAATTCCTCCGTTTGTACAACTTTCGCCATTTTTATAAGATAGACAGTTATCAGCAGGAAGAGTACGAGGAAGCCATGGCTCTTTACAGTATTGGCGAGGTGGCCGAGAAATGCGGCATCAACCCGGTGACGCTACGCGCCTGGCAGCGACGTTACGGTCTGTTAAAACCGCAGCGTAGCGTCGGCGGCCATCGCCAGTTTGATGACACGGACATCCAGCGCATAGAAGCGATAAAACGCTGGATTGAGAGCGGCGTGTCCGTCAGTAAAGTGAAAGCGTTGCTGGACGATAACCCGCAAGCGGCGGCCGATCCCTGGGCGGCCGTGCAGGAGGAAATCCTTGCGGTGCTGCGCGAGGTTCGCCCGGCAAAATTGCGTCACCTTGTTGCCGCGCTGGGCACGAAGCATCGCGCGAATGTGCTGATCGATAATATTATTGTGCCTGTTCGTCTGCGGCTGAATCGCGATCACAACACCGCGCGAACCATGTTAAGCCTGCTGGATGGCGCCCTCATTGATTACGCCGTTTCATGCATTTCCGCGGCGCGAAGCAGCGCCGGAAAAGAGGCATTATTACTGGCCTGGAATAATGAAGATCGTACCCGGCTGTGGCTGGAAGCCTGGCGTCTGACGCAACAGGGGTGGCGCATTGATGTGCTGGCAGAGCCGCTGGATGCGCCCCACCCGGAGTTTTTCCCCGGGCAACATCTTTTTGCCTGGACTGGCAAAAGCCTGACGCGCAGCCAGTCGCAACAGCTCACACACTGGCGGGAACAGGGGTTCGCCATCGCCATTCACGACGCGCCCTGAATCACGCCGGTTGTTTTTCCCCTACTCTGCACTGCTTTCCAGCCGCTGGCGGTGGCGCAAGCCGGGGAACCACTTCATCCACAACGCGACCACCACCAGCGTGCCGATGCCGCCAATAGCCGCTGCGGGCACTGCGCCAAGCCAGGCGGCCAGCATTCCGGACTCGAACTCACCCAGCTGGTTTGAGGTGTTGATAAAGATCGAATTGACGGCGTTAACCCGCCCGCGCATTTCATCTGGGGTATCCAGCTGCACCAGCGAACCGCGGATCACCATGCTCACCATATCGCAACCGCCGAGGGCGAACAGCGCCAGCAACGACAGCCACATCCAGCTTGAGAAGGCGAAAATCAGCGTCGCCACGCCAAACCCTGCCACACTGACAAACATGATCATGCCAACGTGACGGTTTAGCGCACGATGGCTTAACCAGAAGCCCACCAGCAGGGCCCCCACCGCTGGCGCGCTGCGCAGTAGTCCCAACCCCAGCGGGCCGGTGTGCAGCACATCATGAGCAAATATGGGCAACAGCGCCGTCGCACCGCCCAACAGTACCGCAAACAGATCCAGCGAAATGACCCCCAGCACATCCGGGCGACGACGGATAAAACTGACGCCAGCGAACAGTGAAGAGAGCGTGGCGGGCGTTCGCTTCGGCTGCGCCTGTTCATAACGCAGGGTCATCACCAGCAGCAGCGAAACCAGATATAACCCGGCGGTAGCGGTATAGACCACATCCGCGCCGGTGGCGTAAAGAAAGCCGCCCAGCGCCGGGCCGACAATTTGCGCCGCCTGCCCCGAAACGGCGCTGGCAGCCGTAGCCCGTGGCAACAGCGCCGCAGGCACCAGCGCGGGCAGCATTGACACCATGGCCGGTGATTCCAGCGTTTTGGCGCAGGAGATGACAAAAATCAGCAGCAGGATCACGCTGACGCCGGCATCGCCCTGCCAGGTCAGCCAGGCTAGCAACGCAATGGCCCCCCATTCACAGATCTGCCCCAGTAGCACCACGCGACGGCGATCAAACTGGTCGGCAATATGCCCGGCGGGTAATGCCAGCGTCACTGAGGGAATAAACTGTACCAGACCGATCATGCCGAGCCAGAAGGCGCTGTGTGTCTGGGCGTAAATCTGCCAGCCGACAATGATCGATAACATCTGAAAACCGAAACTGGAGCTGGTGCGTGCCAGCCAGAACGCCACAAACGAACGGTGCTGCAATAAACGGCCATCACTGGCGGGTGATCCTGCTGCCATAACTTATCTCATCTTTATCATTAATGTCCCGCTGACGGCGCGCCAGGCGCCCCCGAGCGGACAAACGGCGGGCGGGCAAACCAAATCACCACCATTAACGCCATAAATCCCCAACCCAGCACCCAGAAATAATCAATGGTCGACATCATATAGGCTTGTTGCTCAATGGTTTTATCGACCGCCGCCAGGTGCTGCTGCGTTGCTCCACCCATGCGGCTCAGGTAATTGACCGCCGCCGGGTTATACACCGAAACGCTCTCCGTCAGTGTCGCATGATGATAGATCTCGCGATGTGACCAGATCCAGGTGGTGAGTGAGGAGGCAAACGACCCGCCAAGCACGCGGAAAAAGGTCGCCAGCCCGGATCCCTCCGCCACCTCAGCCCCGTGCAGGTTCGACAGCACAATGGTGGTAATTGGCATAAAGAAAAACGCCACGCCAATGCCCATAAACATCTGCACTTCGGCAATGGTACGGAAGTCGACGTTCGTATTGAACTGAGCGCGAATCAGACAGGAGACACCCATCGTCAGAAACGACAGCGTCGCCAGGATACGCAAATCCACCTTGTGGGCATAACGACCAATAAAGGGCGTCAGTAATAACGGTAAAAACCCCATCGGGGCGGCGGCCATACCGGCCCAAATGGCGGTATACCCCATCTGGGTTTGCAGCCACTGCGGCAGAATAATATTGATGGCGAAAAATGCCGCATACCCGAGCGTCAGCGTTAGCGTACCGATGGCAAAATTGCGGTCTTTAAACAGCCGCAGGTTTACGATCGGGTGGCGTTCTCCCAGCTCCCAGATCACAAACGACACCAGCGCAATCGCGGATATCACCGACATGACGATAATTTCCGTGGCGGCAAACCAGTCGAGATCGTTGCCTTTATCCAGCACCACCTGCAACAGCCCTACCCCCAGCACCAGCAAGGCAATGCCAACATAGTCGACAGGCGAGGAGACCGTGGTTTCTTCGCGGGCGCGTAATTGCGTCCATACCACGATGGCCGCAAAAATACCGATCGGCACATTGATATAAAATATCCACGGCCAGGAGTAATTATCGGTGATCCAGCCGCCGGTAATCGGCCCGACAATCGGTGCCACCACGGTGACCATCGATAACAATGCCAGGGCCATACTGCGCTTGCTGGTCGGGAATATGACCAGTAGTAGGGTCTGGCACATCGGAAACATGGGCCCGGCAAAGAACCCCTGCAAAGCGCGGAAAATGATAAGCTCAGTCATGCTGTGGGCGAATCCGCACAGGAAAGAGGTCAGGGTGAACAGCGCCACCGATCCGACAAACAACCGCAACTGACCAAAACGACGGGTAAACCACCCCGTGAGCGGCAACGCAATGGCATTGCACACCGCAAATGAGGTAATGACCCAGGTGCCCTGATCCGAACTGACGCCCAGGTTACCGGCAATCGTCGGCAGCGCCACGTTGGCGATAGTGGTATCCAGCACCTGCATAAATGTCGCCAGCGACAACGCAATGGTCGCCAGCAGCAGACTGGGTGGCGCGAACGCCGACTTATCTTGCATAACCACTCTCTTAGCGGGCGCTGGAGGCTACCACCTGGCTGTTGTCATGAAGGATCTTCGCCACCACTTGATCCGCATTTGCCAGTGCATTCTGGTAAACATCGGTGGTAAAGCGCGGCGTCTGCACGCTCTGTTGCGGCAGTAGGTGGCCGTCAGCATGGCGAATATCCACGCGGGCGAACATCGACAGCCCGACACGCAGCGGATGTTTCTCCATATCATGAGGATCGAGCGTAATACGGACCGGCAGGCGCTGGACGATTTTGATCCAGTTACCGCTGGCGTTCTGCGCTGGCAGCAATGAAAACGCACTCCCGGTGCCAATGCCCAGACTGGTGATCGTGCCCTGATATTCGACTTTATCGCCGTACAGATCCGCCGTCAGCGTGACACTCTGCCCCAGCCGCATGGCGTCCATCTGGCTCTCTTTAAAGTTGGCGTCAACCCACACCTGATCCAACGGTACAATGGACAGCAGTGTGGTGCCAGAGTCCACGCGCATGCCCAGTTGCACCGCACGTTTAGCAACATAACCGCTCACCGGCGCAACGATGGTGCTGCGGGCGTTGTCGAGGTAGCGCTGGCGCAGCGTGGCCACCGCATTTTTGATCTCCGGGTGGCTGTCGATAACGGTATCGTCCACCATCGCCAGGTTGGTACTTAATGCCTGCTGCACCGCCGCCAGGTCGCTTTTGGCGCTGGTTACCGCATCACGGTAGTGCGCCAGGTCTTCGGTCGAAATGGCCCCGCTGGCGGCAATCTTCTGTCGCCGCACATAATCGCTTTGCGCGGTTTCCAGCGCCACCTTTTTGGCCGCGACCTGCGCACGATAATTATCCACCGTGCTGTAGAGACCACGCACCTGGCGCACCGTGCTCGCCAGATTCGCTTCCGCCTGTTGCAGGGCGATCTGCGTATCGCTGGGATCGAGCAGCACCAGCGGCTGGCCTTTTTGCACATAGTCGCCTTCATCGACCGCCACCTGGGTAACCGTGCCGGAAATCTGCGGTGTTAGCGTCACCAGGTTGGCGTTTACATAAGCGTCATCGGTGGTTTCATAATAGCGGGCATATAACAAATACCAGGCAACACAGCCTGCGGCAATCAACAGCAGCAGCACAAACAGAATGGCAAAATTGCGCTTACGTTTGCCCGGCGCACGTTCCGGTTGGTCAGAAGGAGTTTGCATCTTTATCGTAACCTTATTCAGGACAGCTTAGCGATGTGGACGAGTGGCCTCATCCGGCAGCATTTTGATCAGAAGCTCGACGAGCTGGCGTGATTCGTCGGCGGTCAGGCGTTCGGTCAGCGAACCCAGAATCGAGGCCAGCGCCTCATTCTGAAAACGGTCGCAGATCGCTCGCCCTTTGTCGGTCAGTCCCAGAATGACCTGGCGCTTGTCGTCCTGATTGGTGTTACGCACAACCAAATCGCGTTTCACCATGCGCTCGAGCATGCGGCTCATTGCCCCGGCATCCATCAGCAGGTTTTTGCTGACCTCAACCGGGCTGTTAAAGCCTTTATAAATGCTGATCAGCACCTTGAACTGCGCAGCGGTGATGTCCGTGGCGGAGAAATAGTGGCTAATCAACTGATCCTTAAACTGGTTGGCCAGGTGGATCAGCAAACCAAGATGCAGTTTGGGTGGAGAAATATCCGTAGCGTCGGTCATGGTATTTGCCTGGTCAATAATTACAAATGAAATTACTGACCAGGCAGTTAACTGTCAATGACGTGTCAAGAAGATCGCACATTTTGTCAGTTTTTTAACATGTGCAGGCAGCCAATAAACACCCGATTCGTTGTTAATAAAGGATTTAATCTGAAACAGAGGTTCAGCCTCGGCCGTGGCGTACGCTTTTTCCACGCCAGTTTCCGCGCTACGCGGAGAGGTAACAAGGTGCTGTCAGGGTGAAAGGTGCAGTGAACGTTGGGCTTGCGATATTCACTACGATAATATGTGCCGTCAGTTTATCGTCGGTTTTTGGGCCAGGCCGTGTTCACACCGATTAAAACAAGGAGTTACCATGCCTGTTTCTTGTGGGAAACCTCTGCCCGTTACAGAGGTTCAGACGTTGACAACAAAATATGCCATCACGTTACCGGATGACTACCAGGAATTTCTCAAAAAACAAAATGGTTTTGTCGTCAAGAGTCCCGATTATTGTGCGTTAGATTTTCAGGGTGTTGATGAGGGCATCATTGCGTTTGATGCGTTATTTGGCCTCCATACGCTGAACGAAAATTATGATCTTCACTACCATAATGATGAATTTCTCGATGAGATTGCGTTTATTCGCAACGCATTCATCATTGGTGACGATCCTGGCGGAAACTACTATATCCTGGTCAATGACGCGAGCAGACGCGGGGTTTATTACTGGGACAGAACCCATTTGCATGCTGAAGATGCCATCCAGGCATTTGCTATACCGGAGCAAGATGAGAGCGGCAACCTCTACAAACTGACGCCCGATTTCGCTGCATTCTATGACCTGATTGCCGCGAACACGCTTGCCAGGGGTATGAAAATCAACAATGACCTGTAACCCCTGGCGCCAGATGTGCCCCTTAACAGAACGAAGGGTGATGTCTGCTACACGTTGCCCCAGCGCCCGAGGCCCCAGCGGACTTTTCCTTCCACAATAAGACGCCCGCCACAGGGTGGGTAGCCCGGCGGCGCGGTCGAGACATTACGCATTGACGGATAGATTTGAACGTGCTGAAAAATAGTCTGTAACGCCTGATGGTGCGGGTTAAGGTCCGGCAATGCATACCAGATCAGCTCGCCAAGGGATTTTTCGATCCAGTTTTCGACCTCTTCCTCCGCCGTGACCGGGTGCATAAATGCCGGGCTTTCCGCCATCGCCTGCAAACGGGCAAAATCGCCAACACGCCATCCGCAAAACTCCAGCGGCTCCGCAGCAAAACAGAGATCCTCTACGAACGCTTTTTCTTCCGCGCCCAGCGCGGCTTCTTCCTCCTCACTTAACTGGTCGTAGAGGAAAATCGCCGCCAGCGAAGGCAACTGGTGGACGACCAGGGCCGGATGTTCGCCGCTACCGCCACCAAGAACGAGGTTCTCCGGCGTGGCGCTGAAGTCATAAGCGCCCCGCCCTTCCCCCTCAATGTTCTGCAACGGGTGGTAAATGGGCAGGTAACCTAACTCGCCAATCCATTCATGATCGTAACTGTCGATGTAGCTCATGCTGCCTCTTCTTTGTCGGCAGCTGCACACAATGCGCGGTACAGCTGCTGTTTTTCACCGCGGGCTTTCGCCGCCAGTTTGTTTAACTTCTCCCGCTTGCCCCACAGCAAAAACAGAATATGTTCAACGGTGTAACCCGGTAGGGGCGACAGTTGCGCCACCAGCAGGCGTAACATCTGCTCATCCTCTAACTGTGGCAGCTTTAATTTTAGCGACATTGTCGCGCAGCGCAGGCAGGCGACCAGCACGGGCAGCGTCTTTTCGTTAAGGGCGTAGCGCTCAATAAACACCTTACAGAATGCATCCTGGACAGACTGGTGTTCCTCATCCACCAGCGACATATAGTCGCGCAGCAGCGGGAAATAACGCTCGCAACTCAGGGCCAGACCAAACGTGGCGTATGTGCCCGGCATGCAGCTTTTTTCCGCTTCCGCATCGGCATACACCTCATATTGCTGCATGGCGTTACGGGCATAAGCCTCCAGTTGCGCAAACAACGGCGGATATTGCAGCGCACTGGCAAAAAAACGGTGCGTGTCGGACCGCGCCAGCCCTTTTAGCGGCAGGTAGTTTTTCGCTGTCGACTTGAGTTTGATTTTGTAATTACGCGGGAAGCCCTGCTCCAGCAGACGCACAATAAACGCCAGTGCATGTTGCCAGGCGGCGGCCTTTTCCTCGCGGATTTCAATGGTGACGTGTGCCAGCACATCGTTCGCACTGCACACGACCTCCGGGCGCTGCAGCACCGTTTCGGCCAGCGCACCGCTGCCTTCACGCAGGTAGCGCCCGGCTTTCTTGCTGCCCAATTGCTGCGCCAGCGCCAGATACTGTAAACCGGTCGGTTTGCTGTAACTGGGTTCAAAGCGCAGGATCAATACGGCCACATAGAGCAGCAGATCCAGTGGCTGCGTACCGTCGTCGCTGTCGCAAAGCGTCGGCGCATCTGGTTTCAGGTGGTAAGTGCGCTCGCCCCAGCCAGATTTTTCAACCGTAAAATAGTGCGGCAAAAAGTGCTTTTCTACCCACTCGCTCAGCTGAAACGCTATCCAGTGGCGATGCTCCGCCTGTTGCGGTGTGCCACGGTTGCGTTGTTCGATAAGCGCGCATCCGCGCAGCAACATGGCGATATCCGGTTGCGGGTAGAGATCGGGATTCAGCGCGTTGCTGCAATAAAACAGGGTCGAGGTGGGATCGGTGGCGGCAGTCCCCTGCTCCAGTACCGCGTTCTGCCAGCGCGCCATCGCCTGGCGAAGCTGCGCGATTTTGGCGTGATGTATCTCATTCACCAGCGTGGCTTCCAGCAGGCCATCGACGGTGGCGAAGCGCGCCTTCGCCCGGAAGCGGTAGTAACTGAAGGCCTTCGGCAGACGCAGCAGGATAAGCGCGGTGATGGCGGGCAGCCAGACGGTGTTGACCTCCGTCTGCGTCAGCGTTCCGAGCCAGTCTTCGGCGTCCTGGTCGTCGTCTCTGAAACGGCCGATCTCATTATCCAGCGTCACTCGCTGCGCTTCACAGTTCAGGATCAGGGCGTAATCCGCTGCGCGCAGAGGATTATCATCAGCGCCCTCCGGCGCGTGGCGGGTGGTGGCTTCATCAAACCAGCGGTTGACCAGCGCCAGCGCGCGTTCAACAGAAAGCGAGGGTGCAACAGGCATCACAGCATCCTTTGTTGTGGTGAGAACGTTTTATAACCTGATGATTTTAAAGACACAAGTGCGGATTATGGTGGGCGCGCATAGCGATGCTGATGGACTCCGATGGGCTTTAGCATGAAAGCCCATCCACGGCAAACGCGATGCACGCGAAATCAGCCGAGTTTATCTTCAAACGCCTCCAGCACCGCAGCGGCATGCTCGCGGATCACCCGCCAGCGGGATGCAAGCCCTGCACGCGCCGCGGCAACTTCCGTGGCCGTGATCCGGCAATACCCGCGCCCCGGTGCCAGTTCTTGCGCCAGCGCCGGTTCCAGCTGCGGAAACTGTTCCAGCACCTGTTCTAATGGGCGATAATCCAGCGGCCGGAAGTGGCCATCTTCACGAAATGCCCGATACGGACCGGCAAGCCCGCCCGCCGCAATATCCAGGGGCAATGCCGGAACCCGCGCGGCAATGCACGCCATCTGGTCAAGACGCGCCAGCGCCGCCGCTGCCCAGCGACGGTCGCTCTCGTCCGCTGCCGGGTCATCCAGCAACAGGCACAGCGCCGCAGTGGCTTCGTCTGTCGACACGTTGATCTCCGCCAGCAACATGCTCGCTTTCCACTTATCACCCGGCTGCTCTCCACGGATCACCGCACAAAGTGGCGTAACCGCTGCCTTGCCCAGGGGTTTAAGCAACGCTTCATAATCGCCATACAGTATGCCCCGTGGCGCCGAGCCAACCACCTGCGGCACCAGCTCCGCCAGCTGCTGGTCAACCGGCAACCCGGCAATGCGTTGTCTTTCCACGGCTTCGGCATCAAAGCGCGGAAAATGGCGCGCGATTTGCGTTTTCGTCAGGCTTAACGGGACAAGCTCTTCAGCCTCGTCGGCGGCGATGGCAATAAACGCCTTGCTGACAATGCCCTCGTCCAGCAATTGCTTACGCGCTTTTTTGGCCGCTTTGGGGAATATGTGCAAAAAGCGGTTATAGACGTTTTCCCAGCCGGAAAATGTGCCGTCCTGCGCCGCGAAGGCCTGGCAGGCATCGGCCCAGCGCTCGCCCTCTTCATCGATCTCCTGGCAGTGTGGCAGATCCGCGCCGGACCAGCGCAGCTCTTCACTCAACGCTTCTGCGGGCGTGGTGTAGCCGAGTTCGCGCTGATAGTACGCCACGCGCTGCGCCAGGCTCTCTTCCGTGCCCGTGGCAATACAAGGCCAGCTCATCTGCTCGCCATCACCGTAAAAGGCATGAAACATGGCCGCGTATATCTGCTCATCCGGATACTGCTGATGAACCTGGCGTACCGCGTTAACCATGCTGTTTATCGCGGCGGCTTCAAGTCCCCGCCAGTCAAATGTGCGTTTTGCCATCGTCATCTCCCTGTGAATGTCGGCCTGAGTCTACGGCAGCGAGATTTTCAATACCAGCGTCAACAAAACGGCGAAAAGAGAGGAAAAAAACCCTGGCAAGCGTGCAGGAATAGCTAATGTTTAAAAAGGCGTAGTCTGAAATACGCCTTTCTGCCGGGAAAATTGCGCTTCGGTAGAAAGGTATTAACTATCAAATCTGTAGATTCATTCAAATACCTTTAACAGGTCGCGGTGTATATCGTAGAGCCTACATACAGCAAATGGAGCCCGATATGAGCATGTCAGACGATAAAACCCACTCTGCCTCCGCAGAGAAATGCCCTTTTCATGACCAAAACAAGCAGAACATTAAACGTGTGACCGCCAATCAGGACTGGTGGCCCAATCAACTGCGCGTGGACTTGCTGAACCAACATTCCAACCGTTCTAATCCCCTCGGTGACAAATTCAACTATCGCGAAGAGTTCAAAAAATTGGACTACCCGGCGCTGAAAGCCGACATTCGCGCCCTGTTAACCGATTCACAAGAGTGGTGGCCGGCGGACTGGGGCAGCTATATCGGGTTGTTTATCCGCATGGCCTGGCACAGTGCCGGGACCTACCGTACGGTAGACGGCCGCGGTGGTTCCGGGCGTGGTCAGCAACGTTTTGCACCGCTTAACTCCTGGCCGGACAACGTCAGTCTGGATAAAGCCCGCCGCCTGTTGTGGCCGGTTAAACAGAAATACGGTCAAAAAATCTCGTGGGGCGATCTGTTCATTCTGGCCGGTAACGTCGCGCTGGAAAATGCCGGATTCCGTACCTTTGGTTTCGGCGCAGGCCGTGAAGATGTCTGGGAGCCGGATCTGGACATCGACTGGGGTAACGAAAAAGAGTGGCTGGCGCACCGCCACCCGGAAAGTCTCGCTCAGGCGGCGATTGGCGCAACGGAAATGGGGCTGATTTATGTCAACCCGGAAGGCCCGAATGCCAGCGGCGAACCTACCTCAGCCGGGGATGCCATCCGCGCAACCTTTGGCAACATGGGGATGAATGACGAAGAGATTGTCGCGCTGATCGCAGGCGGCCATACGCTGGGTAAAACGCACGGTGCCGCCCCGGCAAGCCACGTCGGCCCTGAACCGGAAGCCGCCCCGCTGGAGGCGCAGGGACTTGGCTGGTCAAGCGACTACGGTAGCGGCGTGGGGGCAGATGCCATTACCTCCGGTCTGGAAGTAGTCTGGACGCAAACCCCAACGCAGTGGAGCAACTACTTCTTCGAAAACCTGTTCAAATATGAATGGGTGCAAACCCGCAGCCCGGCTGGCGCGATCCAGTTTGTCGCCGAAGATGCGCCAGAGATCATTCCCGATCCTTTCGACCCATCGAAGAAACGCAAACCCACCATGCTGGTGACCGACCTGACGCTGCGTTTCGACCCGGATTTCGAGAAGATTTCCCGCCGTTTCCTGAACGATCCACAAGCCTTTAATGAGGCGTTTGCCCGCGCATGGTTCAAGCTGACCCACCGCGATATGGGGCCAAAAGCGCGCTACATTGGGCCGGAAGTGCCGAAAGAAGATCTGATTTGGCAGGATCCGCTGCCAGCGGCAGTCCATCAGCCGAACGGGGCAGACATCGCCAGCCTGAAAGCCGCCATTGCCGAATCCGGTCTGTCGGTCAGTGAACTGGTGTCTGTTGCCTGGGCTTCTGCTTCGACCTTCCGTGGTGGTGACAAACGTGGCGGCGCCAATGGCGCGCGGCTGGCGCTGGCACCGCAGAAAGACTGGCCGGTGAACGCTATTGCCGCCAAAGCGCTGCCGGCGTTGCAGAGCATTCAGCAAACTTCAGGCAAAGCGTCGCTGGCGGATATCATTGTACTGGCCGGGGTTGTCGGTATCGAGAAAGCCGCTGCTGCTGCCGGGATTCAGGTCACGGTACCGTTCACACCGGGTCGCGTCGATGCACGCCAGGACCAGACTGATATGGAGTCGTTCAGTCTGATGGAGCCGCAAGCCGATGGCTTCCGTAATTACCGTCGGGTGTGGGACGGTATTACCACCGAAACACTGCTGATTGATAAAGCGCAGCAACTGACGCTCACCGCGCCAGAAATGACGGCGCTGGTCGGTGGGTTGCGGGTGCTGGGGGCAAACTATGATGGCAGCCAGCACGGCGTCTTTACAGATAAACCCGGCGTATTGAGCACCGATTTCTTCGTTAATCTGCTGGATATGCGCACCGCCTGGCGTGCGGCTGATGAAAAAGCAGAGCTGTTTGAAGGCCGCGATCGTAAGAGTGGCGCAGTGAAATATACCGCCACACGTAACGATCTGGTGTTTGGCTCCAACTCTATCCTGCGTGCATTGGCAGAAGTCTATGCCAGCGACGATGGCGGTCAGAAATTCGTTAACGACTTTGTTGCAGCCTGGACGAAAGTGATGAATCTGGACCGCTTCGACCTGCTGTAATTTGATGGCCCGGCAGAAAAAATAACCTTTGCCGGGCTTTTTTTCTTATCTTCGGCGATTGCCGTTATTTCAGTCTTTCTCTCAATTTATCGACCTGCGCTTGCATCGTCTGGATTGACTCTTGTAATTCCTGCAAGGCTGCATTTGTGGCCGACTCTTTGCTTTCAATGGTGTCAATAAATCCTTTAAATGCGCTGATTTTATTTAATACCTTTTCATGGTTATTTAACTGTTCGACAAGGGATTCCAGAAACTCTTTTTCATTACTGTGATGCCACGATTGCGGAATATGCATCTCTTTTTTACGGTTCCGGAGATAAGTCGTCACTTCATCATATTCGCGCCAGGAATGAATAAAAGCGATTGTCTCAGCACTTTGCCCCAGAATACGTTTGATGTTAATAACCTCATCTTCCGGGCAACAGATAACCCGGATAGCGCTATAGGGGAAAACAAGCCCCCCCATCTCTTCGTTTGCATACCGCCATTCTCGTTCCCACATAAACCCCTGTTTCGCCGTATCTTCAAGCAACGGCATCATTAATGGATAAGTGCCACTCACCAGCGACGTGAGCCTTTGCGCTAACTCGTCGTCAGTAATGTCTGCCTTGTCCAGTTTCTGCTTGATAAACAGGATGTCTTTTTTGAGCTTTTCATCAGCATAGATACAAGGTCGGGCACCTAACTTCGCTAAAGCACTTTTATCGAAACCAATCCCATATAACTGATCGCTGCTCCAGCGCCTGTAACTACGATAACGGAAAAAATCCAGCGCAAACGTAGGCGATTCTGAGAAACACACCACCTTAGCCTGATAATGACGATCTTCACTTTGCGCTTCGGGAATGGAAGCGCGTAAAAATCCCTCACAATAAAGAAAATTATCCTCTGGTGACAAAATAGATTCGATAGCTTTGCGTCCGGTCATATGAAAAAGAAAGGGCGACATATCAGGTTTTTCGACCGGGGTTAGTTCAAATGTTGGCGTATCAATACGAAAGTCGTGCCAGCGCACAGATGAAGAATAAGGCGGTAGTACCATTGTCACTCCCCTGTTACTCATCAACGTCAGATATTCGGTAGCGGTTTGCCTGCGCAAACCTGTTAATGGGCTACCTTAGGTGACATTTTTTAATTTTTCTCCTTTTTTTACGGCTCTCTTTGATTACAGTATTAATTAACAGAAATTTTCGTCAGGGCACATTAAAGCGATTATCGCTGCGCCATCATGCGAAAAAAATCCCGGCGCGTGCCGGGAAGCGAGTGACAGATAACGAGTCAGGTACGACGGCAGATCCTGCCGCCAAAATAAGGGTAACAACACAGGAAGCCGTCAGCCGGGTGAAGCAGAGTCCGTGACAGGGCTCGCGGTTATTTAAAGGGAAAATTATTTAAAGCTGATGACATGCGCACGGATTGCCAAAAAAGAGGTCAGGCGGCCATGTTCTTATCGTGCCGCCTGCAATCACAGCGGTGCCCTGCTTTTAGCCTGAAGCGGAAGAGGCTTCCTGCTCAAGCCGCAGGACAAAATGATTGTCGTGGCGGGCAATTTTTGCCCCGGTCATACCGTAATTCGTCGACAACATAAAAAATGCATCGGCATCAACATCAAAAGCCAGCTCAACTTCTTTGTGCTTTCCTGAGCTAATCATTTGATAAGCCTGTTTTAAATTGTACGCTTTTGCTATAGCCATGGATCATTCCTCACGCGGTACGCTGCTGACATGAAATGGATATCCTTTCTATAGAGTAGCGACTAACGAGCATGCCTGCTGCTAAAAAAACGGCGTTTCAGAATGAGCTGAGCCTCAACGCCAACGGCAAACTTGTTTCCGCCGCCGATCTGTCCTGACTGACAAAGGCCTCACGATGGCCCTTCTTTCAAAAAGCAGAGCAAATCTATCACACTCCCGGTCTCCTCTGGCAAGTGCTGTTGCTGGCCAGGACGGACGCAACCTTTACCTTGCCTGCAATGGGGCTGGCAACGCGTGACTGTTCATTGTGCTGCGCAGGCTTTCTTACGTGACGTTGTCACGTATGTCTTTGTCGAAACATTACCTCTCGCTGTTGACTTATTGTGTGATCAGCGTACTTTTCAGGCCATGAAAACATTCCTGATTATCGTTCCTGATGGCGGCATGTTGTTTGAAGCCGCCGGTATTGCCGACATCCTGATGCAGGCCAACCGCCTGCACACTGAAGCGGGTGCCGCGCCGCGCTATAAAATCAGCATCGCCACCACTCAACCGCACCAGGTTATCCATGGTCAGTCCGGCTTAAATTTACTGGCTGACTATCGTTTGCCCGATCTGGATCCGCGGGAGCCACGCGACACCATCATGATTACCGGGCGCGGTATTGATGCAGAGGAAGGCACCGCCGTGGTGGACTGGCTGAAGCTTGCCGCGCCGCATGCCCGACGGGTGACGTCCATCTGCGGCGGCGCAATGCTGCTGGCGGAAAGCGGCCTGCTTAATGGCCGCCGGGCAACCAGCCACTGGCGGCTGCTGGAAACCCTGCAACGCGCATTTCCACAGGTGAAGGTTGAAGGTGGCCCGCTCTATATACAGGATGGGCCAGTCTGGACCTCGGGCGGCGTCAGTTCGGGGTTCGATCTGACGCTGGCGCTGGTGGAAGAGGATTACGGTTTTACCCTTGCCCGCGATGTTGCGCAGGACCTGGTAATGTACCTGCGCCGCCCCGGCGGACAGCTGCAGTTCAGCCGCTACCAGTTGCAACAGGCTGAAAACGAGGGTCCCATCAGCGAGCTGCAAAGCTGGATCCTGGCAAACCTGGCGGCAGAGTTGTCCGTGGAAAAACTGGCGGAACGTGTGGCAATGAGCCCGCGCAACTTTACCCGCGTTTTTACCCGTGAATGCGGCGTTTCTCCGGCAAGGTATGTCGCCGAAGCCCGCCTTGCTGCCGCCCGCCATCGTCTTGAGCAGACCCGCGAGACACTGGAACGGATCGCCACCGCCACCGGCTTTGGTAGCAGCATCAATTTACGCCGCACCTTTGAACGCCAGTTGCATCTGACACCCGGCGAATATCGTCAGCGCTTCCACTGTCGCAATATGGCCTAAAGTGATCCTTTTTTGTCATTTACGCCATTTCCCCTCCGGCCTACAGTGAATGCAGTTACCGCATAAGAAGGAGTCAATCATGGTGAAGGTTGGAATAAATGGTTTTGGCAGGATCGGACGTAACGTATTGCGTGCAGCATTAGGTAATGCCGACGTACAGATCGTGGCAATTAATGACCTGACAGACAGTAAAACCCTTGCTCACCTGCTCAAACACGATTCCCTGTTAGGGACGCTACCGGTGCCGGTTGAAGCCGGTGAAGGTCAGCTTCTGGTGGATGGCAAACCGGTGCGTGTGTTTAGCGAGCGTGACCCGGCGAATATTCCCTGGCGCGACGTCGGTGTAGAGATCGTGATTGAAGCGACCGGCTTCTTTACCGATCGTGAAAAAGCCGCGGTGCACATCACCCATGGCGGAGCGAAACGCGTCATTATTTCTGCGCCGGGTAAAAATGACGATTTGACCATCGTGCTGGGCGTAAACGACCAGCAATACGATCCGCAGCGTCACTTTGTCGTCAGTAACGGCAGCTGCACCACGAACGGGCTGGCCCCTGCAGCACAGGTGTTACACCAACGTTTTGGCATTGAACACGGGCTAATGAATACCACGCACGCCTACACCAACAGCCAGGCGTTGCACGACCAGCCGGAAAAAGATCTGCGTGGCGCACGTGCCGCGGCGCTCTCTATCGTGCCTTATTCCAGCGGCGCGGCTAAAGCGCTCGGCAAAGTGATCCCGGAACTGGACGGGCGTCTCACCGGTTATTCCTTACGCGTACCGGTACCGGTGGTGTCCATTGTTGACCTCACCGTCACGTTAAAACGCGATGTCACCGTCGATGAAGTGAATGCCGCGTTCCGCGAAGCGGCAGAAGCTGGCCCATTAAAAGGGATTCTGGGGTATAGCGACGAGCCGCTGGTATCCAGCGATTATCAGGGCGATCCGCGCTCGTCCATTATCGATGGTCTGTCGACACTGGTGATTGGCGGCAATCTGGTAAAAATCCTCGCCTGGTACGATAACGAGTGGGGTTTCTCCAACCGTCTGGTCGAACTGGCGAATGTGATTGCCAGACGCGGCCTGTAACACCTCTCGCCCATCGCAACGCGACGACGCCTCCGGGCGTCGTTTTTTACTCAGTGCCCGCAAGGGCGGCAAGAAGCTGTGCGCGACGGCGTTCGAGGGTGGCGATTTGCGCCTCAATCGTCGCCAGCCGTTGACGTTGCAACGCGCGGGTTTGCGGGCACCACGCGGTCCCTTCTTCATTGCGCATGCAGGCCGGAAACGCAGCTATTTCAGCAAGGCTGAAACCGGTTGCGATTAACTGTTGAATTTGCCGCACCTGGCCTATCACCTGCGGTGGAAAGTAGCGATACCCGTTGCAGGCGCGTGTGCTGCATAGCAGCCCCTGGCGATCATAATGGCGGATTGAACGCACGCTAATGCCCGTCTGTCGGGCGACCTCGCCAATCGATAACATTTTCTTCCTCCCGGTAAAAAGCTTGACTCTGACACCAGTGTCAGGGTTGAGGATAGCGGCGTACATTCATCCGGAGGAACATTTTATGCGGTTATCCCCTGCCCGTTGTTTTGCCATGTTGTTGTTATGCTTTTCCGCCACGCTGTTTGCCAGCGACAGGAAGTATACCGTGACCTCAGCGGACGGTGTGGTCCTGGCCGTACAGGAGTCCGGTGCGCCACAGGGCCAGCCGATTATCTTTATTCATGGTTTATTAGGCAGCCACCTGAACTGGGAAAAACAGCGCCAGGATCCTGCCTTACAACGCTTTCGGTTAATCAGTTTTGATTTACGCGGCCATGGGCTGTCGGCAAAACCCACACAAACGGAGGCGTATCGCCAGGGAAGGCGCTGGGCGGAGGATGTGGCTGCCGTGATAACCGCAAGCCATGCCAAAAAGCCTTTGCTGGTGGGCTGGTCGCTCGGCGGCGCAGTGATCAGCCACTATCTGGCACGCTTTGGCGATAAGTCCCTGTCCGGGGCGCTGTATGTCGATGCCGTGGTGGAGTTAACGCCAGCGCAAATCCCGGCGCATGCACAGGTGTATGCAGCGATGACCTCGGCAGACTTAGCGACCCATCTTGATGGCGAGCGCGACTTTCTGCGACTCTGCTTTTACCAGCAGCCCGACGCGGTGACATTTGCCCGCCTGCAAGCCAGCGCCGCTATGGCCTCATGGGAGATGCAGCGTGCCGTGCCGTTAATGCAGGTAGCGCTTGAGAACGGGTTAGGAAAAGCAACAATTCCGGTGCAGTTTATCTACGGCAAGCATGACCAGCTGGTTAATCCGCAGGCTTCGCTGGCGCGGGCCAGAAACGTAAATCCTCGTATCAGCGCGGTGTGGTTTGCCAATTCGGGGCACGCCCCGTTTCTTGAAGAGCCAGCCCGTTTTAACCAGCAGCTGGCGGATTTTGCGGATTCCCTGCGTTAACACACTTCACGGGGCATCGCTGCCCCGTGTTGCGGTTATTTCGACATGTCGACCACGATCCTGCCGGTGATCTGCCCGGCACGCATCCGGTCAAAGATGCTGTTGATATTCTCCAGCGGTTCGACGGCGATCTCTGCATGCACTTTATTACGCCCGGCAAAATCCAGCGCTTCCTGCAAATCCTTGCGCGTGCCGACAATCGAGCCGCGCACGGTAATGCCGTCCAGAACCATATCAAAGATTGAGAGGTCGAATTTCCCCGGTGGCAGCCCGTTCAGCACCATGGTGCCACCACGACGCATCATGGTAGTGGCCTGTTCAAATGCCTTCGGTGATACCGCCGTCACCAGCACGCCGTGCGCACCGCCAAACTCTGCATGAAAGCGGGTGCCGGGATCTTCATTACGCGCATTAACCACCACCGATGCTCCCAGCTTGCGGGCAAACTCCAGCTTGCTGTCGTCGATATCGACTGCGGCGACGTTCATACCCATCGCCACCGCGTACTGGATCGCCAGATGCCCCAGTCCACCAATGCCGGAAATCACCACCCATTCTCCGGCGCGGGCTTCGGTCATCTTCAGCCCTTTGTAGACCGTGACCCCGGCACAAAGGATCGGCGCAATGCTGTGAAAGTCGACATTATCCGGCAGGATGCCCACATAATTGGCGTCCGCCAGGCAGTATTGCGCGAAGGTGCCGTTCACAGAGTAGCCGGCGTTTTGCTGACCGTGACAGAGTGTTTCCCACCCGTCCAGGCAGTGCTCGCAGTGACCGCAGGCAGAGTAAAGCCATGGCACCCCGACGCGATCGCCCTCTTTGACATGCGTCACCCCTTGCCCGACCGCTACCACCACGCCCACACCTTCATGGCCAGGAATAAAGGGCGGGTTGGGTTTGATCGGCCAGTCGCCTTCTGCTGCATGCAAGTCGGTATGGCAGACGCCGGTGGCTTCGATTTTGACGAGGATTTTGCCTGGCTCAACGCCAGGCACCATCACTTCTTCAATGACCAGGGGTTCGCCGAAGGCTTTCACCACTGCCGCTTTCATGGTTTTCAGTTGCATTTCTTCACCTCATCCACTGTGGTTTATTAGTACAGACCCAACGGTGCGCCGCTGTAGCTCACCAGTAAGTTTTTGATCTGCTGATAGTGACTCAGTGCCAGTTTGTGCGTTTCACGGCCAACGCCAGAGTTTTTGTAGCCACCGAACGCGGCATGTGCCGGATAGAGGTGGTAACAGTTAGTCCAGACGCGCCCGGCTTTGATCGCGCGCCCCATCCGCCAGGCGCGGTTAATGTCCAGCGTCCACAACCCGGCCCCCAGACCAAACTCGGTATCGTTAGCAATGCGCAGCGCTTCGGCTTCGTCTTTAAAGGTGGTAATGCCCAGCACTGGCCCAAAAATCTCTTCCTGGAAACAGCGCATACCGTTATGGCCTTTGATCAGCGTCGGCTGGATATAAAAACCATTTTGCAGCCCATCGCCATGTTCCACATGCGATCCGCCGGTAATGATTTCCCCGCCTTCATCGCGAGCGATAGCAATATAGGAGAGGATCTTGTCGTACTGCTCCTGCGAGGCCTGGGCACCAATCATCGTGTCGGTATCAAAGGGATCGCCTTTGCGGATATTGGCCATCCGCGCAATGACTTTCTCGACAAACTGCGGATAAATAGACTCCTGCACCAGTACGCGTGACGGACAGGTACAGACTTCACCCTGGTTGAAGAAGCCCAGCACCACGCCTTCTACCGCTTTATCGATATACCCCTCGTCGCCATTCATCACATCTTCGAAGTAGATGTTGGGCGATTTCCCCCCCAACTCGACCGTGCTGGGGATGATATTCTCCGCTGCGCACGACAGAATGTGCCGCCCGATTGGCGTTGAACCGGTAAAAGCAATTTTTTCAATACGTTTGCTGCGCGCCAGTGGCTCACCCGCTTCGGTCCCAAAGCCATGAACCACGTTGAGTACGCCTTTTGGCAACAGGTCGCCAATCAGCTCCATCAGCACACAGATGCCAAGCGGGGTCTGCTCTGCGGGTTTCAGCACGACGCAGTTACCCGCTGCCAGCGCCGGTGCGAGCTTCCACGCCGCCATCAGTAACGGGAAGTTCCACGGAATAATCTGCCCGACCACGCCCAGCGGTTCATAGATATGGTAAGCAACGGTATTGCTGTCGATCTCAGCCGCCGTCCCCTCCTGCGCACGAATGCATCCCGCGAAGTAGCGGAAGTGATCCACCGCCAGCGGCAGATCGGCCCCCAGGGTTTCGCGGATCGGTTTACCGTTGTCCCATGTTTCGGTTAACGCCAACATTTCCAGGTTGGCTTCAATGCGGTCGGCAATGGCCAGCAGCACATTGGCGCGATCCTGCACACTTGTTTTTCCCCAGGCGTCGGCGGCAGCATGCGCTGCATCGAGAGCCTTTTCGATATCCGCCGCATCTGAACGCGGGAACTCAGCAATCACCTGCCCGGTCACCGGCGAGGTATTGGTAAACCAGCGCCCTTCTACCGGATCGACAAATTCACCACCAATAAAGTTGCCATAACGCTGTTTGAAAGAGACTTTAGCGCCATCAAGGCCTGGATGAGCGTATTTCATAAGATGTTCCTCTGTTATTATGCGGTACAGGTGAGGCGTCTCGCTCAGATGCGGACAACGGGATATAAGCAGTTCTTATGCCAGGTTCTAACACTCCGGCAACAATTCAGCATTAACACTTAGCGATCAGTCAGTTAATCAACGTAAAAAAGATGCATGCCCAGCCATGTCGCACAATCCGGCGAACGCGGTATGGGAAATGTGTCGCATGTCGCTACATGTGGGACACCATTGTGCTACATAAATGCAACACACCCATGCCGGAGAGTGACATGCCGCAACGTGCACCGTCTTTAGCCCCTGCTCAGCCCCACACCGGGTTGCCCTGTCAACTTGAAGACTCCTGGCAACGCAGCCTCAACTATGGCCTGACGCGCGACGATGACGCTCAACCGTGGGTAGCCACCTCACTGTTGAAAGATGCGCGGGCGGAGAATGGCTGGGTCGGCCATCTGGTTGCGCCGCTGTTGACGCGCCTCGGGACGGAGCTGGCCCGACATCCGTCGATTATGGTGATGTCGGACGCCAACGGACTGGTTCTCGAGACGCACGGTAACAGTGATTTCATGCACAAAGCGCAGCGTTTCGCGCTGTCGCCCGGCAATCTTTGGGGGGAGCATGCACGCGGCACTAACGCTATCGGCACGGCGCTGGCGCTGCAGCGCCACTGTGAAGTTTCCGGCGGCGAACACTATCTGAGTCGGAATGCCGGGCTGTTCTGTTCCGCTTCGCCCGTGTTCCGGCCGGACGGGCAAATCGCTGGTGTGCTCGACATGTCGACCCCGGCGCAGGCACCCCGCCGCGATGCAGCCGCAGTGATCCGCCGGGCAGTGTGTGAGATTGAGCATGCCTGGGCCCGCAGTGCACTCGGTGCCGATCGCTGGCTGCTGAGCCTGCATCATGATCCGGCGGTGCTCGGCAGCGCTCAGGAACTGCTGCTGATTTTTGAAGACAACACACTGCTCGGCGCCAATAAACTGGCGATGGATGCCTTTTCGCTCACCTGCGGTCACTTTGGTGCCATGACACTTGCCGCGCTGTTTCCCGGCATTGACCTGCGCACCAGCAACACGCTGCAGATCGGTGATGATAACCGCCGCTATTACGCCCGGCGGACAGTGCCAGAAAGACGCTACAGCGGGCGCGGCATGCCGCATCCACAAGACGCGCTGTCGGCGGAAAAAGAGAAAGCGTTGCGCATTGTAAATGCCGGGATTGCGCTGTGCGTAACCGGTGAAACCGGCAGTGGGAAAGAGCATCTTGCACGGGAGCTGTACGCCCGCAGCCAGTGGCGAAATGGCAATTTTGTCGCCATTAACTGTGCCGCACTGCCGGAACAATTAATTGAATCTGAACTGTTTGGTTATGTTGCTGGCGCCTTTACCGGCGCCAGTCAGAAAGGGTATATCGGCAAATGCCGTGAAGCCGACGGTGGTGTGCTGTTTCTTGATGAAATTGGCGATATGCCGCTGGCATTGCAAACCCGTTTGCTGCGGGTATTGCAGGAGAAAAGTGTCACGCCGCTTGGTGCCAACAGCAGCTGGCCCGTCAATTTTGCCCTCATCTGCGCCACGCACCAGGATCTGCATGCGCGGGTCGCCTCTGGCGCCTTTCGGGAAGATTTGCTGTACCGCATTCAGGAGTATCATTTGCGCATTCCGCCACTGCGCGAATGGCCGCAGGTGGCGAATTTTATTCATCAACTGTGGCGCGAAATGGGGGCGGCACAGCGCAACCTTTCGCTGAGCGATGAGGTGGTCCAGACGCTGGCGAACCGCCCCTGGCCGGGCAATGTGCGCCAGTTGTTAAGCCAGTTACGTGTGCTTATGGCGCTGGCAGAAGATGGCGACTGTATCACGCTGGCGGATTTGCCTGGCGAAATCACCCTTACCCGGCAAGCGCAGGTGTCGGCGCCGGCAATGGATGAACAAAGCGCCATTGCTGAAGCAGAGGGGAATATGAGTCTGGCGGCTAAAAAACTGGGGATTTCGCGCAGCACACTTTACCGGCGGCTGGAAAAGCGCCAGCCGGGCTGAGCCGCAGGCAGGCAACAAAAAAGCCGCAACCCAAAGGTAGCGGCTTTTTTGCATAAAGGGCGCACGGTGGTGCGCCTTTTTTGATGACTCAAAACAGTTTCTTAAAGCGCAGGCTCACTGACTGGTTAGTGTAATCCTGAGCCGCTGTGATGTCGTAGTACGCTGTGACGCTGGTGGTATCGGAGTGGATCAACGTCGCGCCAATGCTGGCATCCACGCTGTCTTTTTCCGGGGTACTGCCCTGGCTGGTAAAGCGGGTTTCATCTACCGCTGCCGCGTAGCTCGCCGAGACGTTCATTGGCTTGTTATCGTACTGGTGATACCACAGCACTTGAACATATGGCGAAACATCGCCCCACGGCGTTGCGGCCACGGTATCCAGTTTTGCCCCCAGACCAGATTTGATCGCATCGCTGTGAGCAGCGTCAATGGCCAGCGCGGCACCGTTACCGTTCGTCTCTTTGTAGCCTTCCTGATGCATAAAGCTGTAGCTCAGGTTAGCCAGCGGCGTCAGGGAGACACTCTCTGTCAACGCCAGCGGATAACCCACTTCCGCTTTCAGCGCATATTGCTGACCATCAAACTTACCGTTAGCTGTCCCGGTGTAACCGGTAAAGTCGATCTTACGCTGCGTGTTGAACTGCTGCGTCACAGCGGTGGCATACAGGCTGGTGTACCAGCGCTCGGCAATGTAGTTGGCATAGGCGGTCAGCCCCCATGAGTTGACATAGGAGTTGGAGCCGTTGAGGTTGCTTTTGCCCTTCACATTGGTTGAGGTGTAGCTGAGTGCCGCCCCCAGACGCCATGCATCGGTGATCGCCTGATCCGCACCCAGCACCACACCGGTATAGTCGGCGCGGTAGCCGGACATCTCAGACGTCGTGCCCTGATTGGCCCAGCCGCTGAATACCTGGCCCCATGCGGCTGTATCCAGCGCATTGTCGCCCGTTGCGAGGCCGCTCTGCCCGCCCGCTCGCGCAACCTGCAACGAGGTAATGCGTGAGCCGATCACATTCAACATATCGAAGGTGGTGGAGCTGGCGGCTGCCCCGGCGCTGATATTCTGCGTTGGCGAGAGCTGCTCGCCCGCTTTGTTCGCTTCAGCCGTGGAGCCAATCGCCAGCGAGGCATTATAGAGATTCAGCAGGCGCGCATCCGACACGCCGGTGTAATTCTGCAAACCAAACAGCGCAGTGTTCGCATTCGGCAGGGTGGCGAAGATGTTGCGCGTGGTGGTGCCATTGCCGCCCGGTGTACTGACGACAGCGGGTGCCAGTTGCAGCACCAGCAGTTTATCGCCGGTGGTGGTATCGGTCTGGCTGGTGCCGGTGATCCCACCGTTCCATGACGTCGCGGAATAATTCAGGGCCGACGCGTTGTAATTGGTGTTCAGCGCGTCGGTGGCATCAACCACCACATAACGCTGTCCATTGGCGAAAGCATAGCCCTGGCTGACCAGATTCACCGAGGATCCCGAGGCGATATTAGCCGCACCATTGACTTTTAAGCGCCCATAGCCCGCATCAGACGTAAGATCGCCGGTGGTTAACGCGCTGCTGGCCACATTGATGTTCAGTGCAGCTGCGGCGGCCTGATCATAATTACCGGAAAGGGTAATGGGGTTAGACACATACAGCCCGGCACCGCTGTTGTAGAGGGTGCCGGAGGCTAAAGTCACGTTGTCGTTGAGCAGCAAGTCTCCGGAGACAAAATTCAGATCGCCGCTGGAGATGTTAATCAACCCGGTAGCCAGGGTGGTGCCAGGCGTGTAACCGGTCAGCGTACCGATCGTCCCGCCAGTCCCCCCGGCAATCGACATACCTGAAGAGGAAACAATATTGCCAATCACCGTACCGGAGTTGGTCAGCAGCCCCATGGTCGCGTTATTAATAATCGCCGAGCCGTTAATGGTTCCGGCACTGATAACACCGCTGTTGTTTATCGCCCCGATGGTGCCTTGTTGGTTCACCAGCGAATAACCCCAACCGGCATGAATTAAACCAGTATTATTAATTACGCCGATAGTGCCATTATTAAGAATGCCATACGCACGGTCACTATTAATGGTGCCGATATTGTCGAGGATCGTTATCGAGCCCTGGTTCTGAACGCCATAGTACCCCGCGGTGATGGTATTATTGTTTTGCAAGGTACCTAGCGTACCCGAAGTATTCAGACCGGTACTGCTGCCATTGATGATACCGGTATTGCTGATCACAAAGGCGTCATAGTTTTCCGACGAAGTTACCGTGTAATCGCTCACCGTACCGGTGACAGTAACAGAACCGCTGGTCGCAAAAGCGTTAGCGGCACACATAGACGCGAGGGCGGCGGAAACCGCCAGCATCAGCGGTTTGACAGGAAAGGCGCGAGTCATCATTTTTACTCCAGAGTATGATTAACTGTTTAACAGTTTTATTTTTTATACGACGGCAGGAGCATTGGTTCTTCACCCACAGGCAAACTGCTCAGGCATAAAAAATGCCTGATACAAAATGCACCAGAACGCAAAAAATTCGTGATTAACCCTGGCTACTGAAGATAGAAAGAAAGCACGCTTATTATTTTCTTTGCAGAAAAATCTGTCAGGTCAATTTATTAGATCAGCCAAATCAGGAAAGTTCTTATTGCACCCACACTGAATATAGAGTCTTTCCTAACAGGGAGCAATCCTCTGCCAGCGATATATTTTCTGCGTGTGCTGAATAATAACCACACAATAAAAAACGTAATAATTGCGGAGGAAACTATACTGCGCTCAATAATAAAAAAGCCCCTGTTTCCAGAGGCTTTTTTTATTTACAGCGCCATATCATGCTGTGGCGTGGAGGCAGGTTGTTCCTGCGCAGGCTTCGCTTGCGGGGTGGTGTTCTGGACGTTCATCTGAATGACCGGCGGTTTGGTCAACTGCAGCGTGGCGGCGGTGTCATCCCACACCTGCTGCGTCAGCGCCACATTACCATTCATCTCCTGGCCGTAGCTCGGTACGATTTCATGGATCTTGTTCTGCCACTCGGCAGATTTGAACTGTTCAGGGAACATTTTCTTGATCACATTTAACGTAATTGGTGCAGCGGTGGACGCGCCCGGCGAAGCACCCAGCAAGGCTGAAATGGTTTTCTGCTGATCGACGACGACTTCGGTACCCAGTTTCAGCACGCCGCCCTTCTCTTCATCTTTTTTGATGATCTGCACGCGCTGGCCGGCCTGAATCAGTTTCCAGTCCTCTTTACGCGCATTCGGATAGTACTCTTTCAGCGCCTCGAAGCGGTCATCATCACTCAGCATGACCTGGCTCACCAGGTATTTCACCAGGTCAAAGTTATCCAGGCCAACGTGGGTCATCGGCATGAAGTTGCTGGTGGTGGTGGTGCTCAGCAGATCAAAGAAAGAGCCCTGTTTAAGGAATTTCGTCGAGAAGGTGGCGAATGGCCCAAACAGCACCACGCGTTTACCATCAATAAAACGGGCATCAATGTGCGGCACGGACATTGGCGGTGCACCTACCGAAGCCTGACCGTAGACTTTCTGCATGTGCTGGCTGGTGATGGCCGGGTTTTCCGTCATCAGGAAAGAGCCACCAACCGGGAAGCCGGCATAGTTATCCGCTTCCGGGATACCGGTTTTTTGCAGCAGTTTCAGCGCACCGCCGCCCGCGCCAATAAAGACATATTTGGCATCAATAGCGTGTTCGTTGCCATTGTTCACGTCTTTGATCGTCACATGCCAGGAGTTATCAGCATTGCGTTTAAAGTCGGTGACTTCTGAAGAGGTCTGCAGTGAGAAGTTGTTGCTTTTTTTCAGGCTGCCGACCAGCTGGCGGGTGATTTCGCCGTAGTTAACATCGGTGCCGACCGGGGTCCAGGTTGCGGCCACTTTTTGCTGCGGATCGCGCCCTTCCATGACCAGCGGTGCCCATTGCTTAATTTGCTGATGGTCGGTGGAGAATTTCATTCCCTGGAATAAGGTTGTTTGCTGCAATGCGGCATAACGCTTGGCCAGATAATTCACATTATCGCCCCAGACAAAACTCATATGCGGGGTAGAATTAATAAAGGCATGCGGGTTATTCAAAATACCGCGTTTCACCTGGGCTGACCAGAACTGGCGGGAAATCATAAACTGTTCGTTAATTTCCAGCGCTTTGCTCACATCAATCGAACCGTCCGGGCGTTCCGGCGTATAGTTCAGTTCCATATTGGCTGAGTGACCGGTACCGGCATTATTCCAGCCGTTCGACGATTCCAGCGCGACACCGTCTAGTTTTTCGACCATCACCTGCTTCCACTCTGGTTGCAGCGCTTGCAGCCAGGTGCCCAGAGAGGCGCTCATGATACCGCCGCCAATCAGCAGAAAGTCGGTTTTTTGGGTCTCTTCCGCATACGCAGAGGTCGCAGAAACGACCAGCATGGCGATCGCGGTCAGCGAAGTTGTTGTCTTTTTCATAGCAGGCATTTTGATAAATGAAATAGCATTCTGTGATTCGAGAAGGCATATATTAACGCACTTTTACCTTCTTTTAAAATATCATTCACAATTTTGACAATTCTTGCGATTAAAGTGCGGTTGCTTTTTTTAATTAAAAAAAGAGCTTCTTTATTTTGTGTGGAATTAATTAATCTGTAATTTCTTTTAAATTGCCAGAATATCAAACAGCTTGTTATTGCGAAGCGGGAAATAATTTCGCCCTTTATTTCGCCATATTGGAAAAGAAAAGGAATGTAACCGCCCGTCAGCGCAACGGCTGAACGGGCGGTGCAGGAAGATTATAACGCTGCCGCCTGCACATTGGCTTCGCGCAGCGCAATGCGTAGATGGTGATGGTTTTCTGCCAGTAACAACTTCGCCTGCCCGGCACTCAACCCGGAAAGCAGCATTAAAATCGCCGCGCGACCCTCGCCGTCGCTGGCAGAGAGTGCCTGTTTCGCCTGCTCGCGGCTGCACTGCGCAGCGGCCATCACGACTGCGATTTGGCGTTCAGCCCAATGGGTGTCTGTTGGCTGGATATCGACCCGCAGGTTGCTGTACACCCGGCCGGTGCGCACCGCCAGTCCGGTACCGAGCATATTCAGGATCTGCTGGCGTGCCAGTTCTGCTTTTGGCTCAGCAAAACCGCTGATCACTTCCGCGCCTGTCTCGGGGGCCAGCACAATATCAGCCAGCCGTGCGGCCGCGCTGCCACGGTTGCGGCAAACCAGCGCCACGCGTGCCCCGAGCGACATGGCATAACGCTGCGCGCCGCAGATCCACGGCGTTTCTCCACTGACCGAGAGCGCCACCAGCATATCGTTCGCAGTAAAGCGAATTCCTTGCAGATCGCTAACACCGCGCGCTTCACTGCCCGCGGCCATGTTTTGCTCTGCGTTACGCGCTTGGTCGCCGCCGGCCATTATCGCGACCAGCGGGTGGGTAGCGCCCTGCGCAAATCCGCTGGCAAATCGTACGGCGGCCAGCCCTGAAGCCCCGGCGCCAATACAGACCACTCGCCCGCCACGGTTGGCCGTTGCGCTCGCGTTGTCCACCAGTCGGGTGATGTCGGGCAGGCAGGCGGCAATGGCCTCGCAGACGCCCCGATCTTGTTGATTCATCAGCGCCAGCATGTCCCCGGTCGCGAGGCGATCGATATGGCGGGTGTCAGGGTTGCGGCGATCCTGGGTCGAACCGTTTGGCTTACTGCTCATAGAGTGCTCCTTCTCAATGGTTCCACACTCACTATAAGGTTATTTATATGTTGGACCTGAGAATGGGGTCACGCTTCCCGGCACCTTTTGTAAGTTTTCATCTTTTTACATCGCTTTATGATTTGCCCCCTATCGGCGATAATAGATACCTCGTTGTTAATAATCGGGTTTGTTATGAACGATTTTGCGTCCGCCGCCGTGAAGCCCCGTAAGCGACCGATGAAACTCAGTACACGGGTCACGCTAATGGTCTGCAGTGTCACCGGTTCAGTACTGTTGCTGGCCTTTGCTTTGTGGTTCTGGCAGATCAGCAATGCCACGCGTGACGGCGTAAAAGAGACGGCGCTGGCCGTTGCCCGCACGCTTGCCGATGCGCCCGAAGTCAAGCGTGGGCTGCGTTTGCCCCCGAACAGCAATGTGATCCAACCGCTGGCGCAGGCGGTGGCAACGCGTAACGATCTGCTGTTTGCGGTGGTCACCAATATGCAGGGCATTCGTTATTCTCATCCCAATACCGCGATTATTGGTCAGCATTTTATTGGCAACGATCTGGAGCCCGCGCTAAAAGGCAATGAAAATGTGGCGGTTAACCGCGGCGTGCTGGCACCGGCATTACGCGTGTTTACCCCCGTGTATGATGACAACCATCAGCAAATTGGCGTGGTGTCGATTGGTATCTCGCTGAGCAAAGTGGACGAGCAAGTCAGTCGCAGCCGCTGGGCAGGTATGTGGATCCTGCTGTGCAGCGCGCTGATTGGCACCCTCGGCACCTGGCAGTTGGTGCGCGTGCTGAAGCGGATTTTACTCGGTCTGGAGCCGTATGAAATCTCTGCCCAGTTCAAGCAGCGCCAGGCGATGTTACAGTCATTAAAAGAGGGGGTGATCGCCATTGATGCCGATGGTCGCGTCACGCTGCTCAACCACGCCGCGCGGCAGATGTTGCTCGGCAATAATGCCGCCGGTGAAACCGGGCACGGCCCGTTGATGGCTGAACTGCTGGAAGTGCTGAAAACGGGCCAGCCACGTCAGGACCGGGAACTGGGGCATAATGGTTTGCTACTGCTGTGCAATACCGTACCGGTGCGCAGTCAGGGTGCGGTAATTGGTGCCATTAGCACCTTCCGCGATAAAACCGAAGTTAGCCAGTTGCTGCAACGTCTGGACGGGATGGTGAATTATGTTGACGCCCTGCGCACCACTTCCCATGAATTTATGAATAAATTGCATGTGATCCTTGGCCTGCTGAATATGAAAAGCTACGACAAGCTCGAGGGTTACGTGCTGCAAACCGCGCAGAATTACCAAACTGATATCGGCGCGATCCAGCACCGTATTAAATCGCCGGTGGTGGCGGGTTTCCTGTTAGGAAAAATCAACCGCGCGAAAGAACGCGGGTTTACGCTGACCCTGGCCGATGAAAGCCAGGTCCCGGAGAACCCTAACGCCCGGCAGGTGACTGTGCTGGTCACGGTGCTGGGGAATTTAATTGAAAACGCGCTCGATGCCATGAGCCAGCAGGCAGAAGGCGAAGTCAGCCTGTTACTGCATTATCAGAATGGCTGGCTGATAGGCGAGGTCAGCGATGACGGGCCGGGCATTGAGCCGGAGCATATCGGGATGATTTTCCGTAAAGGATTTTCAACCAAAGGCGATAACCGGGGTGTGGGGCTGTTTCTTGCCAGCCAGCAACTTAGCGAACTTGGCGGCACGTTATCCGTTGAGTCAGAACCCGGCGTATTCACCCAATTTTTTGTCCATCTCCCCTGGGATAGTGAAAGGAAGACCGCGTGATAAATGTATTAATTGTTGATGATGATGCCATGGTAGCCGAACTGAACCGGATGTATGTGACACAGATACCCGGTTTCCAGTGCTGCGGCACGGCATCTACGCTGCGTCAGGCCGGGGAGATGGTGAACGATCCACGGCTGTCCATCGATTTAGTCCTGCTGGACGTTTATATGCAACAGGATAGCGGCCTTGATCTGCTGCCGATCCTTCGCGCCTCGGGGCGTGCCATCGACGTGATAATGATCACTTCAGCCGCCGACGCCAACACCATTCAAACCTCGCTGCATTATGGCGTGGTTGATTACCTGATTAAGCCCTTCCAGTTCCCGCGCTTTGAAGAAGCCTTGACCACCTGGCGCGAGAAACGCAAGCAGATGGATGCCCAGCCCTATTACGAGCAATCCGACGTTGATCGCCTGCTGCATGGCAACGCACCGGAAGTGGCCGACACGCGTAAGCTGCCGAAAGGGTTAACCGCGCAAACGCTGCGCACCATTTGTCAGTGGATTGATGCCCATCCGGGCATTGAGTTTTCTACCGATGAACTGGCAAGCGCGGTAAATATCTCTCGCGTATCCTGCCGTAAGTACCTGATCTGGCTGGCGCAAATCAATATTCTTTATACTACCATTCACTACGGCGCAACGGGGCGCCCGGTGTATCGCTATCAGTTGATTGCCGAGCAATACAGTCTGCTTAAGCAGTACAGTCAGTAACCCGGTAGCTGTCGTCCGTTTGCGTAAAGCGGAACTGCCGCTGCGAAGAGAGGATAATGTCGCGGTTTTTGGTCACGAAGATCGCGTCAATGTCCTCACGCTGGCGAAGCGCAGCGCACCCCTGCTCCACGCCCATTCCGAACAACAGGGTGGTCCAGATATCGCCATCAAGCGAGTCGCTGGAAATCACGGCCACGCTGTCGAGCTCATTCTCCAGCGGGTAGCCGGTGCGCGGATCGAGAATATGGTGCCAGCGTTTGCCGTCCTGCTCAAAATAGCGCTCATACGTACCGGACGTCACCACCGATTTGTTCACAACATCGATCGTTCCCACCAGCGCGTCTGCCCCGGCGAACGGTTTTTTCACGCCGATTGTCCAGGCGCCGTGCGGCGTGCCGAGTGTCTGTACATTACCGCCAAGATTGATCAACGCTTCACTCACGCCTTGCTGATGAAGGTCATCACGTACGCGATCAGCAATAAAGCCTTTAGCAATCGCGCCAAGATCGATCTCCATTCCCGGTTGCGCCAGAAACACGGTGCCGGCGACGTCATCCAGCACCACGTCTTGTGGGCGGGTAATACGCAAACGTGCAGCAATATCACTGGCGGCAGGCACGCGGTCACCCTGAAAACCGATGCGCCACAGTTTCACCAGCGGACCAATCGCCAGATTAAATGTGCTATTTGGCCATACGCTGGCGTCCCTGGCACATTTGATCAGTTCATATACCGGGCGGCTGACATGAACCGGATGACGCCCGGCCGCGAGGTTAATGTCCATCACCTGCGAGGGTGTGCGATTAACGGTAAAAAGATCTTCGTATTTTTTGATTAACGAAAACACGCGGGAAGCAAGGGCTGGATTGGGAGAAAAGAGTTTTAGCAGGACAGGTGACCCCATCAGAACCGCAGAGTAACTCCAGACAGGATTATCAGACATCGGTTTCTCCTTACGGACTGGCTGACGGCGCGTAAACATTCAGGCCTGCACATGGCAGGCCTGAAGTGTAGCACGATGTTAACTGCGTTTTGCGCGAACCGCAGCCTGATGCCCGGCAAGGGTACCGAAGATGATGATATCGGCCACGGCGTTACCCCCTATACGGTTACCGCCATGGATCCCGCCCACCACTTCCCCTGCTGCATAGGCACCGGGGATCACCTGCCGGGCGGTATTCAACACTTCGGTCTGGGTGTTGATTGTCACCCCACCCATGGTGTGGTGCACGCCAGGCGCAATCTGGATTGCGTGGAACGGGCCTTCGTTGATCGGCGCACGTAGCGCGGTGGTACGACCGAAGTCGTCATCATGCTGTTTTTCCACAAAACCGTTATAACGCTCCAGCGTGGCAAGAAACGCATGCATATCCATACCGAGTTTGTCCGCCAGTTCGCGCGGTGAGCTGGCGCTGGTCACAAACCCGCGGGCAATGTACTCGTCGGCCGCTTTGTTTTTGGCTCGAACATGCTCATCAAACACGATGTAGGCGTAATGCTCTGGCAGTGCGATGATCGCCGCGGAGACTTTATCGCGGGTCGACATCTCGTTGAAGAAACGGTTGCCCTGCTGGCTGACCAGAATGGCACCGCCACCGCGAATCGATTCTGAAATCAGATAAGAGGTATTCTGCTCAACCGTCGGGTGGATCTGAATTTCCCCCATATCGACGGTGCCTGCACCAATACGTTCCAGCAAGGCGATGCCGCTGCCGGTCGCGCCTTTATGGTTGGTGGTGACAAAGCCTTCCAGATCAGGACGATATTTAACCACCATCGCACTGTTGGCGCTAAAGCCGCCCGTGGCGACGATAACACTTGTCGTCTGCACGGTGATGCTCTCTTGCTCATCGGTCAGCAGTTGCACGCCGCTCACTTCCCCTTCGCTAAACAGAATGTCGTTTACGGAGGTGTCCAGCATCACATCAATGCCGCGTTTGGTCACGTTGCGCACCAGACCGCTGATCAGGTAGCCCCCCACAGCCGACCCGTCACGCGGGCGGTGCGTACGGTCAATGCTCATGCCGCCAGTGGTGGTGATGTCGTTGAGCATAATGCCGCGACACGCAAGCCACTCAATCGCTTCTGGCGCATTTTCAACAAAGCGTTGCAGCAGCGCCGGATTGTTTTTGTTGCCGCCGCCTTTCAGGCTTTCCTGATAAAACAGTTCCTTGCTATCCTGAATCCCTTTCACGCGCTGGAAGCGCGTTTCTGCGGCGTTCATCCCGGCAGACGCTTTAATGGTATTACCGCCGATGGTCGGCATTTTTTCCACAATCAGTACGCTGGCACCTTCGTCATGCGCCTGAATCGCTGCCGCCAGCCCGGCGCCGCCGCTGCCTACCACCACGACGTCATAGCTTTTCGGGCCAGCAGGTGCGCCGCCCTCTTCCGCGACCCGCGCTTTACTGGATTTGATCATCGCCTTCGACACGGCTTTTTTCACTGCTTCACTCTGGCTGGTCGCGCCGGAGATGGCATCAACATGTGGAGTATTGGCGTCAAGAATACGGCCGCGGATCTCTTCAAAACTGCTGGTGAATTCCACCGTTTGCACCGGGCTGGAGGCCAGTTCAATATCGACAATGCGGTCGGTTTCCAGGCTGACGTTGAAAACCAGTTCATTCACATCATCCAGCACCGTTTCAACGTACACGCCGGGTTTGAATTTCGCCGCGCCCATGCTCATATCGCGGATCATCGCTTCTACCAGCGAAAAACGCCACAACGGCTCAGGAATGTTCAACGCTTCACGCTGCGTGCTGTCGATGAACAGCTCCAGATTCTCACCGCTGGCAATACGCGCAGCCCAGTCAGGATAGGCAATGCAGGCACGCCCGACGGCCATCAAATCGTAGCCGTGATCCAGTCCCTGCTCAGCATCTTCGGCGTTAACTACGCCGCCAACGCCCATTACCGGCACCTGCGCCAGCGTGTCGGAGCGCAGAGCGCAATATTTATCGATCAGTGGCGTAGGATCGCAGGTGTCGTTAATAGAGGAACGCAGTGCCGACCCGACAGAAAAGTGCAGATAATCGACACCGCGCGCCGCCAGTTTTTCCAGCAGGAACAGGGTGTCGTCAAAGCGGATACCCGGGACTTCCAGCTCCTCCGGTGAGAAACGGTAGCCAATAATAAAGGCGTCATCGGCATACTGGCGGGCCATTTTGTGGGTGATGTCCAGTACTGCCAGCGGAAATTTCGCACGGTTGTCGCGGCTGCCGCCCCACTCGTCGTCACGCTGGTTAGAGTTTGGCGAGAAAAATTGTTGGATTAGGTAGGTGTTGGCACCGTGAATTTCGACACCGTCGAAACCGGCCAGAATGGCGCGGCGAACCGCCTCACCGAATTTCACCACCATTGCTTCAACTTCAGCCGTGGTCAACGCAACCGGGGTCGCTGCACCCTCGCGTGGCGCGGCAATGGCGCTTGGAGCAACCGGCGTGCGACCGCCAATCAGCTTCGGCTCTACCATGCGTCCGCCGTGGTAAATCTGCAGCAGCGCTTTTGAACCTTCCGCTTTAATGGCCGCGGCAATTTTCGCCAGTCCGGCAATTTTTTCATCATTATCAATGCCGATAGCGCCAGGAAATGCCAGACCAAGATCGTCGACAAAACAGCACTCAACAATAATGGCGCCAATACTCCCGGCACGGACACGATAATACTCCACCAGCTCACTGGTGACCGTACCGTCGAAATATCCGGTGCAGGTGGTCATGGGCGCCATTAACAAACGATTTTTCAGTTCTGCGCCATTCGGTAATGTAAAGGGGCTGAGAATGCGTTCGTTGCGGGTCATAATAAAACTCCAAAGTCTTAAAATTAAAATTCAGAATTCGGTGACGGATATTATTTCTGGTTATGTTTCTTTATCCTTATGTCATGTATTTAATATACCGAGAATTTTACTTACCAAATTAATTACGTTAGTTAATAAACTATTTAATACCCCACATAACACAGCTACCTCCAGCGTATTATCATTTTTAAATAAAGCATTCACACACCATTAATTACCCGTAACATCATGATTACCACACCAATAAATGAAACGTCTTTTCACTATTAAAAATAACGATTAATTTCAACAATATAAATTAAACAGTCACTTTAATGAGATTTATTATCAGTACAATTAATTAACATTTAGCGGTTTTTTAACCCGATAACCCCATAACTCTATGTGGGTATCAAAAGCATTAAAAAAAGCGCTCGCCTTTTCATTTTTTTGATCTCAATCAAAGGTATTATTGCGTGTGAGAGCAATATAGAAATACAAAGATTTTTTAATTTAACGCGTATAGATTGGCGTTAAGTAATCGCACCTGGAATAAAAAAGCAGGCGTTTAATAACTAAAAAAAGCTTTTGTAACTAAATTAACCGCAGCCACTGTTCCGCAACGACAACGAATTTTTAACTACTTGTAGATGCTCATTATGAAAGAGAAAACAACAACCGCACCGTCTGCCAGCGCAGCCAGTGCAAAGGCTGGAAATAAAAACCGCCTGCTAATGATGGCACTGCCGATCGTGGTGGCAGTACTCCTGCTATTTGTTCCTGTCCCTGAAGGTTTGCCCCCTTACGCCTGGCATTACTTCGCCATCTTCGTCGGCGTTATTGTGGGTCTGATTTTCGAACCGTTACCCGGCGCGGTGATCGGGATGACCGGGGTGGTGATCATCGCCCTGTGCAGCCAGTGGGTGCTGTTCAGCCCGGAACAACTGGCTGACCCGAAATTCAAAATGGCCGGACAGTCTTTTAAATGGGCGGTCAGTGGTTTCGGTAACTCAACCGTCTGGCTTATCTTTGGCGCCTTTATGTTTGCCGCCGGTTACGACAAAACGCAGTTTGGCCGTCGGCTGGCATTGATTCTGGTGAAATATCTGGGTCGCCGCAGCCTTACGCTCGGCTACGCGATTACCTTCGCCGATCTGCTGCTGGCACCGTTCACCCCGTCTAACACCGCACGTAGCGGCGGGACAATCTACCCGATTATCGCCAACCTGCCGCCGCTGTATGGTTCCAAACCGAACGATCCAAGCGCGCGCCGCATCGGCTCATATCTGATGTGGGTGGCGATCACCGCTGCCTGTATCACCAGCTCCATGTTTCTCTCCGCTCTCGCGCCGAACCTGCTGGCGCTGGCGCTGGTGAAAAGCACGGTGGGCATTAGTATCTCGTGGGGTTCGTGGTTTATCGCCTTCCTGCCGCTGGGGGTGCTGCTTATCCTGACTATGCCGCTGCTGGCCTACTGGTTCTACCCACCGGAAGTGAAGGTGAATGATGAAGTGCCGCTGTGGGCGAGTCGTGAGCTGGAAAAACTGGGCAAAATGTCCCGTAACGAAATCCTGCTGCTGGTGTTTGTCTGCTGCGCGCTGCTGATGTGGATTTTTGCCGCCGACTTTATCGAACCTGCACTCGCGGCGCTGTTAGTGGTGGTGCTGATGCTGTGGACCGGCGTACTGACCTGGAATGACATCACCAGCAACAAGCCGGCCTGGAACACCTTCGTCTGGTTCGCCACCCTGGTTGCGCTGGCCGATGGCCTCTCGTCTACTGGCTTTATCGCCTGGCTGGGTAAAGAAGGTGGCGTGTTGATGGGCGGTATCTCTCCGGGGATGGCGACTATCGTTCTGCTGCTGGCGTTCTACCTGCTGCATTACCTGTTTGCCAGTACTACCGCGCACACCACGGCACTGCTGCCAGCCATGCTGACCATTGCCGCCACCATTCCTGGCATCAATATGGAAGTGGTGGTGCTGGTGCTGTGCACCTCGCTCGGCGTGATGGGTATCATCACCCCATACGGTACTGGCCCAAGCCCCATTTACTACGGTAGCGGCTATCTGCCAACAAAAGACTACTGGCGTCTGGGCACCATCTTCGGCGCGATCTTCCTCGCTGCCCTGCTGTTGATTGGTTATCCGTGGATTTCCATGATGTTCTGATTCATAACCGTCGGGCTTTCCCGGCGGTTTTATTTTATGGAGTAGAGAGCTATGTCGAACAAACCCTTTGTTTATCAGGATCCGTTCCCGCTGGCGAAAGACAATACGGAATATTACCTACTGAGTCGCGAACATGTTTCGCTTACCGATTTTAATGGTCAGCCGGTCCTGAAAGTTGAACCCGAAGCGCTGACGCTGCTGGCGCAACAAGCGTTCCACGATGCGTCATTCATGCTGCGTCCGTCCCACCAGCA
Organism: Kosakonia sp.; assembly: GCF_032052965.1. Lineage (GTDB taxonomy): Bacteria > Pseudomonadota > Gammaproteobacteria > Enterobacterales > Enterobacteriaceae > Kosakonia. Next base: position 100,007 of record NZ_DAMBVN010000006.1, on the reverse strand, counting down.
GCAGGTAGCCGCTATTCTGCACGACCCCGAAGCGAGCGAAAACGATAAATACGTTGCGCTGCAATTCCTGCGTAACTCCGAAATCGCCGCCAAAGGCGTGCTGCCGACCTGCCAGGATACCGGCACCGCAATCATTATGGGGAAAAAAGGTCAGCGCGTGTGGACCGGCGGCGGTGATGAAGCAGCACTCGCGCGCGGGGTGTATAACACCTATATCGAAGATAACCTGCGCTACTCGCAGAACGCGCCGCTGGATATGTATAAAGAAGTGAATACCGGCACCAATCTGCCCGCACAGATCGATCTGTATAGTGTGGATGGCGACGAGTACAAATTCCTGTGCATTGCGAAAGGCGGCGGTTCCGCCAATAAGACGTATCTGTATCAGGAAACCAAAGCCCTTATCACGCCGGCAAAACTGAAAAACTACCTGGTCGAAAAAATGCGCACCCTCGGTACGGCAGCCTGCCCGCCTTACCACATCGCCTTCGTCATCGGCGGCACCTCAGCGGAATCCACGCTGAAAACCGTGAAGCTGGCGTCAACCCGTTACTACGATGGTCTGCCGACGGAAGGGAACGAGCATGGTCAGGCATTCCGTGATGTGAAGCTGGAACAGGAACTGATGCAAGAGGCCCAGAACCTGGGGCTGGGCGCACAATTTGGCGGGAAATATTTCGCCCATGATATCCGCGTGATCCGCCTGCCACGCCACGGTGCATCCTGCCCTATCGGCATGGGGGTTTCGTGCTCTGCCGACCGTAACATCAAAGCGAAGATCAACCGTGAAGGTATCTGGATCGAGAAGATGGAGCACAATCCGGGGCAGTACATTCCGGACGCGCTGCGCCAGCAGGGCGAAGGCAATGTGGCGAAAATTAATCTCAATCAGCCAATGAAAGATATTCTCGCCCAGCTTTCCGCCTTCCCGGTTTCGACGCGTGTATCGCTGAATGGCACCATTATTGTGGCGCGCGATATCGCCCATGCGAAACTGAAAGAGCTGATTGATAACGGCGAACCCCTGCCGCAGTACGTTAAAGATCACCCGATTTACTACGCAGGCCCGGCGAAAACGCCGGAAGGCTATGCTTCGGGTTCACTCGGCCCCACCACCGCGGGTCGCATGGATTCGTATGTGGATCTGCTGCAATCGCATGGCGCGAGCATGATCATGCTGGCAAAAGGCAACCGCAGCCAGCAAGTGACCGATGCCTGCGCCAAACATGGCGGCTTCTATCTGGGAAGTATTGGTGGTCCGGCAGCTGTACTGGCCCAGCAGAGCATTAAGAGCCTTGAGTGTGTGGCGTACCCGGAACTGGGAATGGAGGCGATCTGGAAGATTGAGGTAGAAGACTTCCCGGCGTTTATTCTGGTGGACGATAAAGGCAATGATTTCTTCCAGCAGATTCAGAACAAACAGTGCGCAGGTTGTAACCAGCGCTAAGTAAAAACAAACGGCGGGGAAACCCGCCGTTTTTTATGCCAATAATTAACAGTATGCCGTCGACGAACGCCCTGGTACGTCACTGCCGGCACGGTGGTTCCCACTTTATTGCCAGTAATTAAGAAGCTCCTGCCACATTTTCTGTTCCGATTCAGAAGGCGCTGAAAAGTCCCTGAACGTCTGGCGGTAGTGCATGAAATGCCTGTCAATGGCGCGGATGGTGACGGTCTGATGCGCCCGCGATCCCTGTAACAGCGCACGCATGGCCGCAAGGCTTTGCGGATCGCTGATCATCTGCGTAAACCAGGCTTCAAGGTAGTCGAGATCCTGTTGCCAGCTGCGCCTGTTCATCTTCAGCCCACGCTACGCCCTTCCGGCGCACATATGCCTTGCGCATTAAGATATAACTGCACCGGTGAAAAGCAGTCATCACACAGCGTAACCAGTTTTTGCCGCAGCTTCAGGCTCAATTGTCGGTCGTTTTGTTGTTTTAATGTCTTGTCGCGGTCAACAATGATCACTTCAGGGGAAAAGGTGAGCCCGAGCGCGATCACATCCTCTTTTTCAAAAAGGTAACTGAGCTGCCGGGTCGCCACTCCATTATCCATTTCGAGCACCGTAACGTAGCAGAACTGGTAGTCGCCTGGCGGGCAGCCCTGTTGCGCCAGCGCTTTTACTTTGCACGAGACGCGGGTCCATTCCGCTTTTTTATGCAATGGGCAGAGCATTAACATAACGTGATCCCTTATCAAAACGGACTACAGCACCAGGCGATGACAATGACTGGCTGTTCAGCGCTTAATCATCATCAAAATTGATATTGATGCTATCGACCTTCCCGCTCACCACCGAGAAAGCGAGATGCTTATTGTTAAACGAATAACTGATCCATTCACTTCCGTCGCTGTTATCGGTTTCACCGGGGCCATAGCTGTTGATAATGGCCTCTTTTGTGCTGCCAGGACCTACACCGCGCGCGGTGCGCAGCGTCGGGCTGTGCAGGGTGATCTGCCCGATAATATAGCTGTCGACGCTTTTACCCTGATCATCCCACCACAGGTTGGCGCTATAGATGTCGAAGCCATCAAAGTTATGACGGTAAAACTTGTAACTGGCGTCGCCAAACGGAACTTCACCAACAAAACCGTCGTAGGTGGTTTCCCCTAAAGAGGCGCTAAGCGCATCATTCCACGCCTGGCCCAGTGCAACAGTCTGTTGATTCAGCTGTACAGTAAAATCGTGATCGCTCAGGGGAGCTTGCGCTTGCGCGATGCCTGAAACGGCCAGTAACAGCGAGACTGAAACGAGAAAACCTTTGGTCATAACCTGCCACCGTTGAAAGTATGTTACTGAGATAAGGAATTATTTAAGCCAGTTTGCCGGTTGATTGACCAGAATTTTCTCGCCCTGCAATACCACCAGCTGCGGCGGCGCATAATTTACCCGGTAGGTGACATTACCATTATTGAACTCTGCGCCAATGACCTGACCGACGCTACCCAATAGTGTTTTCCCTTTCAGCGTGATCTGGCTGCGGTCGCTGTTACGCGTTCCAATATAGTCCACGCTATCGCAAGGCGCGGCAAACTCACCGCAGTTATTACGGATAGCAATAGTGAACTTATTGGTGCTCAACAAACGGGTTGATGCGCCTTTATGTTCCGGCGTTTTGACCAGCGTATAGCTTTCAGGCGCATAATACTCACCGCCAACGGGTGGCTGCGTCATTCGCCACTGCATCTTGTCGCCTGTTATCACGACCTCAGCCTTGCCATTCATACCGCCAAAGGTGGAATTAAAGGTCAGCATCGCACGGTTATTGGCAATCTCGCCATGCACATTCGTGTCGCCCTGCTCCGGGCAATCGATCCGGTTGCCCTGCCGGGTAATAAAACAGACGGTGCCGGAGAGCTGGTTGCCCTGCTGCGTTAACCTCAGGGTGAAGGTGGAAGCATCCTGATCTGCGCCTTGCCACATCCCACTAAAATCCAACGCCGCTGGCTGTGGTGCTGCCAGCAAAATCTTATCCTCGAAGCGGCTGGCCCATTGCTGGATATCGCGATTGATGGCCTGCTCAGCACTGTTAGTTCGGTAGTAAAGCTGGTTGCTGTCAGGTGATATCCATGCTGCAAAAAGCTTACCATCAGGATAGAGAATAAAAACCGAGGCGTTTTCCTGTGCTAAGTGTTGTAACCAGCCTTCAACCATTAACCCGCCGTCGGCGGTGTATTTGGGCTCGCCGTAAACATCATAGTTAAGGATAAAGGCATCATATTCATTGCCGAGCAGGCTTTTCAGTTGCGCTTGCACCTCTTGATTGTTGGTAATGCCTGCCACTGTTTCTGGTTTATCGTATTGATTCAGCGCTACCGTCGCCGACGCGCTGCCACAGCAGCCCAGCAACATGCTGACCACCAGCGCAGAGAGTAACCGCCGTTTACCTTGCCCCATAACGTGCATAATTCGCCTGTATCCTTATCGTCTTATCGACACCCGAGATTGCTGAAAAGTTAGCCATCTCGTTGTTTGATAATATTTTTTTGCCATAGTACCCGACTCGCGCCGTTACCTGACGCTACTATTTGTGGTAGACATCTCGTCGGAGAAGTCGCGGATAGCGATACTTTTCAGGCAGGAGGGCTCCGATTGCGAAAAACCCAGGCCAATCGCGTTGCCTTTTTTATCGATCGGCGCCACCCAGGAAAACGTCTCGTTAATCGATTCGCCGCGCGGCACCCACATCAGTTTTAAGCCGGGGAACTGGCGTTTTGCCTCGTCCACCGCAATACAGGTTTTTTCCACATCAAACGTCACAATGGCAATCTGCTGCGGATTGCCGTAAGCCGTACGAATAACGATATTATTGATGCCTGGCCCGCCCGGTAGCGTAAGCGCGCGGGCAGTTAATCTGTCGGCAAAGTCGGGATTGATCCGGGTGACGGGCGTTTTCATGATGGCATTGAGCGAATCAGGCGCAGCCCCAATAGTGCCCTTTATCTGTTCAGCAAACTGCCAGAGCGGTTGCGAATCAGGGTGTTGAGACTGCGCCGAACAATAGCCAGAAGTCATCGCCAGCGCCAGCGCGGTGAGTAGGCTTTGGGTCTTCATCATATTTTCTGAAAACCACCTAGGGTGCCAGCATCAGCACTTTGAACTGGCTCGGCACAATCCGCATACCAATCGCGTTGGTGGAGTTTTGCAGACTGACACTGGTTAAACGGGTGGCGGGCGTGCCTTTCAGCAGCACGGTAAACGCTCCGGTCAGATGCCGTGATGGCCCCATCACCGTACCGGATGCCACTCCGGTCGCAACGCCCGGGTTATCGCCGTTGGTCAGTGGCGTCACGGTCGCCATATTGTGCGCGGGCATCCCCATAAACAGAATATTGAGCGCATTCGGTATAGCGGTTGGCCCCAGCGCAATGTCCGGATACGGAATCGGCGTCGGCGCGGGCATCGGGGTCAGGCAGACATCCGGAAACGCCAGATCCACCCCCATTAACTGACAATTTGCAAACATAATGCTCCCTCACCCCATGTGGATCTGTTCAGAATCGACTTTGGTGATCGCCTTCGAGGTGATCACCGTGTTATGTGCATGCATGCGCAGATAATCTTCGGCTTTTATATCCAGTTGCCCTGCGCGCACCTGTTCAGTCTGGCGCGTAGTGCGGAATAGGCTCTGGCTGATTTGCGTGACCGTCTGCCAGACCGACTCGGCCCGCTTACCCACCACGCGCGAGAGCGTGACCCAGGCGGAGACGCGATCGCCACTGTAATTCATATCGCTGATATGACAGTCGCCTTTGCTGGCGCTGACTTTCAACGCTTCACTGCTCAGACTTAAAGCTCCGCTGCTGCAAATATGCAGATCGCCCGGCACGCTCAGTTCCGCACATTGTGGGTTAGCGCGCTCCAGCACGGCCAACAACCACATCTGGTTATCCACCCCGCTTATCAGTACGGTGTCGCCAGCCTGTGGGGCGATAACACAGCTGACTGCACGTCGACAGTGCCAGCCGCGCCCTTCACATTCCACCATCAGACTGCCGTCTTCAAAACCGTGGGTGACGCGGGCGGAGAATTGACCAGCAGGCATCGCCGCCAGCGCCAGTTGGTGATTAATCTTGGTCATGCTTTGTCTCCATAAATTCGGCTTTGGCGTTCTGCGCTCCAGGCTTCTGCCGCCAGTAGCTCTTCGTCGTACTCAAGGATGCCTTTGCGATCGGCAAAACGCGCCCCCTCCTGGCGGGCACGATGAAAACGGGTTCGGGAAAACGCCGCACCGCGAAAATCCGCTTCGCGTACATCGGCCCCGGAAAAGTCACCGTAGGTAAAATCGCACAGCGTGAAATCAGCCCGCTCTGCACGCACCCGCTGCAGAACACTCTGGAAAAAACGGCTCTGTTTAAACGAGGCCTGCTGCAGTGTTGCTCCCACAAATATCGCCTGATCAAACAGGCTGGACTGCGCGTTCGCACCGCTGAGGTCGGCTTCCATAAACAGCGCCTGGGTGGCGTTAACCTTGCGTAACAGCGCCTGTTTAAGCGATGCGCCTTTGAAATTGCACTGTGTCAGTTGCGCGCCGGTAAAATCGGCACCATCGAGCTGACTGTCGGTAAACTGGCAGCCGGTAAACTGCTGCTGCGCGTAGTTTTTCCCACGCTGATCGCAATTAAAAAAAACGGCCCGTTCAAACTGACTACCGCGCAAGTCGGTCTGCCGAAGATCGATGCCATAAAATGTGGTCAGCAAGTAATGGCTGTTGTCGAGTTGCGCCTCATCAAGCGGGGTTTCAAACAGCATAGTGCGATCGAAGCGGGAGTGGCTGAACTGGCTTTTCGCCAGCGGGCTGCGCATAAATTGTGTGGTATCAAAGGTGCAGTGCGAAAAGTCGCTACCGCTTAGCGTGCATTCATTAAACACACAGCGCACCAGCGTGGTGCCGCGCAACCTGGCTTGCGGCAGTTCACACTGGTTAAACACCGTTTCCTGCAACTGCGCCTCGCAGAGCGTGGCCCGGTTTAACATACATTCGGTGAATACGGTTTCGGTCAGGTTTGCGCCCTGCAAATTTGCCCCCTGAAGCGACACCTCCTGAAAGATCCCGCCGGAAAGGTCGCAGCCCCGCAGGTCGCAACCGTCGAGGTTGACCTCTGCTACCGCTTCGCCGCCTTTGATTTTCTGTTGCAGCTCTGCCGCGGTTAATGCGCTCATATCACTTCTCCATCACGCTTCGGCAGGGTTTTTACCCGTTTGGTATAGGCATCGTGAAAAAGGGTATGCGTGTCCGTCAGCGACTGTGACAGATCGGCGCGAAACAGATTCACGCCGCTCAGATCGGCACCCTCAAGCCGACTTTTTTGCATCATCGCGCCCATCAGGTTGGCATCGTTAAAACGCACGCGACGAAAATCCGTGCGCATAAACAGGCTGCCAGTTAGGGTGGCACCGCGAAAATCGGCACCTTCGCACTGCGCTTCGCTGAGATCGCTGTTATCCAGCCGCGCGCGGGTAAATGCCGCGCCCGTTAGCACCGCCTGGCGCAGGTTACTTTGCTTCAGGTGCGCACCGGTAAAATCGGCAGTGGCCAGCGTCCCGCCAGACGCGACAGCACAGGTCACCAGCGTTGCGCCGGCAAATATTGCCTGCACCAGTTGGCTTTCCACCCATGAGCAGCTCTCAAGGTGCGCCTGCGCGAAGCTGGCGCTCTGCAGTTCACATTTAATAAAGCTGCTTTTTATCATCCGCGCATGGCTAAAGTCCGGCTTCGGCAATGTCAGCTCCATAAACACGCAATTATCAAGCTGTGCGTGGTGGAACCGGCAGTCACTGAATCCTGTTTCACGTAATAACAAGCCCACCATATGGGCGTGGCTGAAGTCACAAGCCTCAAATAACGCCCCGGTGATGTCGGTTTCGGTAAACGTGGCGCCGCTAAAGACCGTTTCATGGCATTGCGCAAGCGCCAGGCTGGCATTGTTAAAACAACAATCGCGTAGTGACGCCCCTGTCAAATCCGTGCGCGCCAGCATTGCCTGCGTGAAGTCCGCGCCATCGAGCTGACAATCGCGCAAACTGGCGCACTCCAGCAACGCATGGCGAAAATTCGCACCACGCAGATCCAGGCCAGAGAAGTCTGCCCCGGTGAGATCCAGGCCGCTGAAGTCCCCGCCCTGGGCCAGGGTGCGTTCTGCCCGCTGGCGAATGATCAGCGCGATATCCCCGGTCAGTTTAATCGCGGGGGGTTGTTGCGCTACCGACATCAGGTAGAGTTTGTGCAGTGCTTCGCGGCTCTGTGCCAGTTTCTTGTCGCTGAGCTGGCTGTTATTACGCGCCAGTAACTCCTGCATACGCAACATGGACTCCGGGCCGCGGGGTCGGTTATCCTGCGCTGCGATTTCCGGATAGCGAGCCTCCATTTCGGCTTTACGCGCCTCGGCCTGCTGCTGCATCTCAGCGGCTTTACGCTCCATCTGCTCAATAAATTCAGGCAGATCTTCAAGTTTCGGCATAGCCGGTTCTTCGAAAGGCTCCAGCATTTCACTGACGTCATGGCCCTGTGCTTCAAGCCGGGCACGATGCTGTTCACGCAATTGCATGGCGCGGTTGTACTGGTTTTCCCGCATCGGGCTGGGCGTTTCCTGCACCTCGCTGTCGATCCAGGGTCCAATCACCTCTTCCGGCAGCAGATCCTTTTCACGAAAGGCAAACAAGGCCCCTTTTTCTTTATCCAGCCGCTGGGTCAGGACTTTTCGGTAGTGGTTAACGGAACGCGTCGCGCCGGTTTTCTCCAGTGCCGGCATCAGTTGCAACACGTCGGCAGCATCATCTTCATTGATCCGCTGGTTGCCCTGCCAGATCAGCACCATCTGTTCCAGGTGCGGAAAAAACCACACAGTGGTGGCGCGCAATGCAATCTCTTCAAACAGGATCTCATCGCCGCGCTGGCGTTGTATAAAGCAGCGCGCCTGCCACGGGGGTAGTGTCCCCTCCTGCAGGTGTTTTTGCGGGTGCATATTCCAGATACGCCATGCCGCCTGCGGCGGGAGAGTATCGCGATCTTCCCACCACTGATCGGGGCTGGCTGCGTTAAACACACGCCAGTCGATGTCTGGCGCAAAACCCGGGAAATCATGTTGTAACCAGTGTGCGTCGTAATTTTTGCCCATGCGACGAAAGCGACGCGGCCACGTCAGATCCAGCGGCCCGAAACCGGCCGGCTCAGGTTTTGCACGCGGTGAGAGAATGCGATCCTGTAGCGCTTCGATATTGGGCAAGCGACGGTATTGCGTACCGTTATGGTTTTCTACCACCGCGCCAATGCCATGCGGGTTTTCTTCATAACCTTCCCCGCCGTAAGCCCGGCTCCAGTCAAGGCGCATTTCTTCAAAGGGCTGCGCGGCCGTCGGGCGCGATCCCGCCCAGTACCGATCGCCGGTTACCGCCAGGGTCTTGCTCAGGTTGTCGACCTCAACGCGTACCGCACAGGCGGTTTTATCCTGCTGGTGATGCGTATAGGCGTAACCGGTGGCCAGGAACTCGGCCCGGGCTTTCGGCATGGCCATATCAAGTACACCACCGCTGGTTTGCAGTTCGCTGGCGGCCAGTTGCCACAGTTCTATTTCGGGTCGGAGTTGTGGCGTAGCGCTCATATCGGCAAGCGCCAGTACCGAAACGCCCAGATGGTTTTGCCCCTGCAGACGGAACGGTCGATTCAATACGCTCAGTCGCAGCGGTTTAATAATCTTCATATTACGTCCTTAGGAAGATTAATCTTATGCGTGTGCAGTTTACGAAGTGTAATGCGCGTTTATATGACATCACGGCATTATCACGAGAAATGAATATGGGTAACAGCAAGTCGGGGAGGCCTGTCCGTACTGTATTTCACCGTAATCGTGATGCCTTTTTTAAGCTTGTGGATTTGGTCCGGCTCAACTATTCCACGGGCGCACCACTGTTGATGAATATTATTAAGGCTGGCACTGAAGAAAAAATCATAAAAATAGTCGTCGCCAAATTTTGTCTCAGTGCGTTGCCATGTTTCGGCCGGCGTGGTGATCGTTTCACCCTGCCATGAATCGCGTAATTTCCAGTCACGTATCCGGGTCAGCGTTTTTTTATCTCCCTTCAGCGTTAACCACATCGGCACCAGCGCCAGTACGCTCAGCGCAATGCCAATCACCAACGGGTACTCAGTCCATACCGACATAAACATCCTGCAGCAAAGTTATTTTTGACGGGTGCGTCAACGGCACGCTCACCTACGCGAACCAGAAAAAGACGTCATGAGCCATTACGCAGAAAGAATGGTTGGCAACAGCAGTTTATTTTTTTCCGGATCGTGACGGCAGTAGCTTACTGGCACACTGGCACCCACGTTGTAGTCATACAACTCCATGGTTTTCAGCGTCGCCTCGACATTCTTATTGCCGAAGCTTCTCCCCTTTTCATCGACAAATTCATAGTCCATCTGGACACAAACGATACCATTCGCCGTGGGTGTACCGGGTACGATGCGGGTGACTCGCGCGTCGATATACACTGGGTCGCTATCAATGATCTGTTTGAGAGCCCCCTCTTTTTTATTGCGAATTGAGGACTGGACTATCGCCAACACCATCCCCAGCGGGAAAATATAAACAAGGTATTTAAGGTAATGCAGGTATTCCATTATCATCGTCTGTTATTTCTCATTAAAAAGGACTTCTACTACTGCAATTCGTTTAGCATGTAATCCCTGGTATTTCACCAGCACTGTTACTCCGCGTTTTAACAGCCCAACATCGGCGCTTCTGATGATAAATGCCGCCGATTTTTGTTGCTTCTGTCGGGCAATTTCCAGGGTAAAAGTGAGAATAAAATAGTGATCGGATTGATGCATTGCATCGGTTTGCTGCCACGATTCCAGCTGCGCTTCCCGCAATGGTCCGTGCCAGCTACTTTGCGCAATACACTCCTCAATCAGTAAGGCTTCCCCTTTTGGCGCGACAGTACGCCTGCGGTACACCCACAGGGAGATAATAAGGAGCGTCGCAACCAATAACACCAGAAGCCCGGAAATATTAACCATTATGCCCTCTCATCAGCGCCCGGACGCGCAGGCACTTTACCGACCACCGGGGATCAGCGGTCTGTCGACATTGCTCGTTCGCTTATTGATTATCCTGAGGTGGTTTGCCATCGTCACCGGGCGCTACGGACGTGTTTACGGCAACAACGGCCATCTTTTTCGGAGACTGTGTACTGTATTTCACGACAACAGGCAACCCCACAGTGAGCGTTGCCGCGTCCGTAGTGGAAAGCACGGCAGCGGCGCGATAACGCTTTTGTCGGCGCGACAACGTGGCGGTAAAGGTCAAAATATAATAATGATCGTTGCCTTTGATGGCGGCCGTTTTTTTCCAGTGCAGTAATTTTCCCGGCACCGTTTCAGTGGCGCCACCGGACCTGGCCAGTCCCAGCCAGTTTTTTTGCATCCGGTAGTCGTCGCCCTGCCTTTTCACACTCCGCAGGAGAAAATAAAACAGCACATACGCCAGTAACAGGCAGAGGGCTGCGAGAACATACGCAACGATTTCCATAGTTTCTCAACTCAACGTGCTACCGACCGCGCGGTCGGTTCATGGCATCGGATGTGATATGGACGGGCGATTATCACGCCTGTTCATTAAACATCAGTACATAATGTTTCTCGTCCACATACATGATTTTTATGGTCATACCCGGCTGAAGCTGCGGGGCATAGAGAGGATTAATCGATTCCTTTCTCTTAAGAATCCGACCTTCAGCATTGAGGACATATTCCACATTCATATATCCTGAGCCGTCACTCCCGGCGGGGCGAATACTTTTAATCGTCGCCATAATCGGTCTGCCATCGCGGATAATTTTTTCATGCCGCTTAACGGAGATATTGCAAAAAAAATAGATAGCGATCAGCACAACGACGAGCACCATAAATTCCATCATAATGGGCAATCCTTTACATCATTAAACAGCCTACTGGCATTTTCAAAGCGGCGATAATTAATCGTCGCCATCAGTGCCGCTTCATTAAGTCAAACGTACTGGGGACATCAAGCATATTTTTATGCGGATCGGCTGGTAAATAGCGCAATGGGATCTGCTCACCCGCCTGATATTTCTGCATCGCGATCGCATCAATCACCGTATCCGCTTTACAGGCGATTTTTTCGCCTTTTTCAGTTTCAAAAACCAGTTCCAGCGTGGCATTGATATACCCTGAGTTGCCACCCGAGCGACTAAAGGCGCGTTTGATGGTAGCCAGCGTCAAAATCCCGTGCTCGCGGATCTCGTTTTTAACTTTCTCTTTTTTGGCATCTTTACGCAGTATCACGACGATAAGCGTGATAAACCCTAACAAAATGAAAGTACTGAAGAAAATGCTGATGCTCAGCATCACTGTTTCCATTTCAGTTATTCCTGAACGATAAAAAATAAAATCTCTGCAGACACGACAGGCGATACGGCTTACGCATCTGCGAACATAATTGCTATCACGGCAATACGGTTTTTGCTCCCTTTCTTGACCCTGATCCCCAGACCTTTTTTAAGCAAATGCATCTCGCCGGGGTTAACCAATGCTTTAGCCGTAAACATTTTTCCCTCCCCGTCGAGGCAGAAAGAGATATCGTAAAAAAACGCATTGCCATAACGCGCGTTGGTCTGCTGCCATGACGCAATATACGAATCAAACACTTCGCCAGGCCATGCAGCACTGGTCAGACAGTGTTTGATACCGGCGACCTCACTATCCTCTCTTTTTTCCAACCACCAGAAAATAGCCGTTGCTGCCACGGTGACAACCATCCCACCGTACATAAAATATGCCGAGTAATCCTCAAGCGCCATTACCCTTCCTCGCAGGTGTTAATCTTGCTGCGTATCATCATTAACAATCAGCCAGACTTTTTGCGGAGCCGTTTTTTTATAATAGAGGGCGACTTTACGCTCACGCTCCAGTCGCATTAACGCTACGACTTCCACCACCTGGGTCAGCATTGTCGTGATTTCAACCCCATCCTGCGTGGTGAAGCCCAGTGTAAAAACGCATTTTGGCGAGCCGCTCCCGGAACTGGAAAGTTGCTTAATGTGGGTAATAACCGCAACGGTTTTAATCCCATTCGCTTTAAAATCGTCATACACTTTACCGGTGTGGTAAACCCAGTAGATCAGTGCACAGGGAACGGCAATGCTGACGATTGCCCCAATACTTTCACCGATTGCCACGTTAAATACCCTTCGAACCGTCACTCACCCCTGGCAAGGCGCGGCTTTTTATTGAATTCAGACAGACTGATTTTGTGTTAGTCTTTAACTGCACCGTAGAATTTATTCCATATCGCCTGGCACTAAATAGACTTTTTGGGGATCCTCAGGTAAATAATACAGAAGAACTGTGTTTCTTCGCATTATTTTAATTAACTCTTCCGGAGTGAAAAAACGTCGCGCATGCGTTCTGATTACGCCATTTTCTGTTTGAAACTCAAGTTCCATCTTAAATTTCATATTACCCGTACCCGAGACGCCAATATTCTTTTTGTTAATTATTTTAGCTTCTGCCTTGGTTCCCTTTGCTCTGAATTTATCATCATCGGCCCCTGCTTTGAATATGCTATAAATCATCCATCCCACAACGAATGCCGTAATCACGATGGACCACATTGTTGAGTTTGACATGCCTTTGCCTTAGATCACTGTCGTTTATATTCTGAGCTGGAGTACGATTCAATAATTGCAGATAAATAATGCCCAACGAAGAGAATAACCTGGCCTGATGACGTTCTTCTGCATCAAACCATCCCTACTAAATGCAAGTGCATTATTTTAGCATCTCATTCTGTACATTGAGTATGTTAAGGGCGGGATCCGTTTTCAGATAGACGACAGGCACCGTTGTACCGACCTTATAGTTATATAAGTCCATGGTTTTAACCACCGTGCGCGCATGCTTATTTTGATACTTCATCCCATTTTCCGCATTAAATTCATAATCCAGTGTGATGCTCACAACGCCAAGCTTAGATGGTGTATCGGGAACAATCTCTGTAATCGTCGCATTCACATATACCGGGTTACTGCGTATTTGTTTTTCAATACGTCCATTTTTGTAATTGCGCAGCGCGATTGACAGGAAAATGTAAGCGACAAACACCGGCAACAGGTAGTTCAAATACTTGAGATATTGCATATCAGTAGCTCTTCAAGTTTATCTTCTCAGAAATCATAATTCGACTTTACCCGCCAGTAACCAGTCAACGTTGGTTACTGAAATCAAGAGGCAGGTCTGTATTCATTTTATTGTGGGTTATATACGACATCGAGCACCGCTAACTTGTCCGGCGGGTTACCGGTGTATTTAAACGTCACAGGCAGGCCTTGTTTTAATTTACTGATGTCTGCGACTTTCACAACTGCAGCAGCATCATAGGTTTTCTTCTTACCTTCAATCTCTGCTTCAAAGGTGAAAATAAAATAGTAATCAAAATTATTCATGGTGGACGTTTGCTTCCAGTTGAGCAACGTGCCGATTGCCATTTCACCTTTTTTTTGCGGATGTGATATTGCAGCCCAGTTTTTGAGCAAGGTAAAAGTTTCTCCTTTATCCTTGATACCTCTTACGCTGATAATAAAAAAGAAAATAAAAAAGAAAAAGCCAAAAAACGGCATTGCATCGTGAATTATTTCCACAACAACCACGCATTATGAAGTGTTAATTGAAATAAACCCCTAATCGCTGGGTATGTAACAGGTTTACTAATGTAATGCAATTAATGACAACCTGGAAAATTCACTGAACTCTCTTCCGTAGAAATCATGTTCAGGTTAAAAAATTTTTACTCACGAAAGATGAATGATATGTTTTTATCATCCAGATATTTTATTCTGATTTCCTTGCCAGGTTCTAACTGGCTGGCGTAAAAAGTCGGGATAATTCCTGACCCATTTACCTGTCGTGGCCCATCAGAAAACTCCACAGATAATGTGTAAACAATATTTGTACTTCCACTCTCATTAGCGCTGATGGCCCGCATATTTTCAACTTTTGCATTAAGCACGGTGCCATTTCGGTTGATCTTTGCATCCTTATAAAACAGGCTTACCGTATAAATAAAGAAGCCCCCAAAAAGTAGAATCGCCACAATAGTTGTCATATCATCCCTTTTTGGCAAATATCAACTCAATTTAATATTATCACAAGAGAAATCATTTATAAAATGTTTGCGAAAAACAATGTTAACAATAAATCAAAAAGCAACACACCATACCTATTTTTTCGGAATCGTATTCAACACCCACTGAATTAACTTTGCACCATGGTTAGAAAACATAATTTCTTTAAGCAGAAAGTAGGGGTAAACACAGCGCGGAAGTGTGTTTAATCTTCCCGCGCCTAAGAAAAAAAGAAACCTTAGTCACACCCCTGCAGCCATCGCATATTAAATCTATCGTCGTTCCAGAGGGGACTTTATTTTGAACTTGATCTTTTTTGGATCGGATTTTGAATACACCAGGGGAACGATAGCGCCTTTCTGATATTCCGGGATTTTTACAACATCGATAACAGATGTACCTTCACTGGTTATGGTTTTATTATCACGCGTAGTGAATTTTACCTGGATGACGACATTGATAAATGCGGAATTTTCGCCGCTTGTACTTCTTATGCTGATTATTTCCCCTTGCGTATCGATTGCATCCTCTGGATCGATCCTGACCCCGTTAGTGCTGGCTTTAATAATGCCATAAATAAAGAAAATCAGGGCGATCGCGGAAATAAAAAGCAAAGGGTACGTTGTAAAGTACGATATATTCATTTTTAACCTTTTCATATGAACATAAATGCAATAGCAGCTTGAATAGTCATTTTCGTATTGTCCCATTTCACCCCGGCCACTCGGGCTTTAAAACCGTTATCGTAGAGGATGGTAATAGGGTTATTACTCATCTTCACACCGGTTATATTAAATGACGCGGGATTGAAGGAGACAGAGGTTGTCGCAAACGCCAGAGATAATCCCGTGAATGCACAGCTCACACCCGTCGCGCTTTCATTAAATGCGGTTACAGATGAGCTGTGGAATTTCGGTTCAAACTTAGCAGCTGGCGCTTCCAGCGTTATTGCTTCAGAGCTGATCAATTTAATTTTCTTTGGTGATTTTATTGTGATTTCGCCAGATTTGACATTCTGTGTCCAGTCACCACTATTTACATCAATAGTGACACCACCATTAATTGTTTCTGCTCGTCCGCCGGATGCGATCGTCGTCATCTGACCACTGTCATATTTTTCGGTTATCAGCTCAGTAACATGGTGCAATTCCGTCCCTTCAATTTCGGTGACACGACCACCTTTAACGCTGACAGCATCTCCACCGCTGGTAATATTCAGCGTTCTTCCATTCTTGATGGTTTCAGTCTGGCCATTATTGAAGATCGTGGTTTCCGCCTGATCGACCGTTGTGGTGCGTTTGGCTCGATAATAAAACGTGCCGTCTCCAGTAACATCATCCCTTTGTTCTTTCAGAATTTTCGTAGTGCGATTGCCATCGACGTTAACGGTTTTATCATTCTCCACCGAGACTTTCATATCCTTCTCGGAATGCAATTCAACAGCTTCACTACCCAATCTGTCTTCAAAGAATAAATAGCTGGCGTTATCTTTGCTGCCATCCTTGCTGCGGGTCATAAAGCCCATGCGCGTGGCATCATCTGGCAGTGACCATGGCGGCATGCTGGACTCGTTATACACCCGGCCGGTGACCATCGGGCGGTCCGGATCGCCGTTGATAAAATCGATCACCACTTCATCGCCGACGCGCGGGATCTGCACGCCGCCAAACCCCTGACCGGCCCAGGCACTTGAGACGCGTACCCAGCATGAGCTGGTATCGTCACCTTTCGCCAACCTGTCCCAGTGGAATTTGACCTTAATGCGGCCATAGCGATCGGTCCAGATGCTTTCGCCTTCCGGCCCCACCACCTTCGCTGTTTGCGGGCCGTACGTTTTTGGCCATGCCGTCACCGCTGCCGGGCGATACACCACCGATGCGGGTATCACCGTAAAATCAATGCGGTGTTCCGTTTCACTGTCGCTACCGCTGGCGTAGCGGTTTTCCTCGAAGAAGTAATTGGCTTCAGTGGTCAGGTATTCGCCGTTGTCACTGAAAAACGGTGCGTTATACAGCGCAAACGTGCTGCCCGGCGCCACGCCAATGGCGGTCGCTGTTCCCTGAATCTGCTGGTGCTCAACCTGCCAGCGCTCCTGACGAATGCGGGCATAAGATTCACCGTGGCCGTGTTCAACAAAACGCCCCGGCCAGTCGTACACATCAATGCTGCCCGGCTGCGGTGAGGCAGGATTTTGCCGCGCCTGGAACATCCATGCATTGGGCTTGCGAAAGTCATAATCGTCGAGGCTGTAGATCCCCGGCGTTACGCTGTCTTCCAGCGCCCACTGGCTTATCCCCTCTTCGCTGGTGCTGCCTCCGGATGGAGTCTGATGGTACGGAATGCTTTCATAACCGCTAAACGGTTTGAGTTCTGTTGCCGCGTCCGTTAGCACCATTACGTGACGATCTTCTTCGTGACGGAAGTGGTAAGTGATCCCCTCCAGCTCCATCAAACGGCTGATAAAATCGAAACTGGATTCCTGATACTGCACGCAGTAATCCCACACACGGTAACTGCCCGCCAGCTTGTCTTCCAGGTTCACCTGATATTCGCCCAGCAGCGTTTTCACAATCTGCGGTACAGTCTGACCCTGGAAGATACGCAGGTTGCGGTCACGTTTCATCGGCCACAAATCCGGTTCTACCGTAAGTTGATACACCGCATAACGGGTGCCCGAAAGTTCGACGGCGCTGACCGCAACACGTGTGACTTTGCCGTTGATATAGCGTGTTCCGCCGATGTTTTGCGTCGGGATCGCCACCGTGACGGATTGCCCCAGCAATTTGCTGCGGTCGACGCGTGCATCGGTGCCTAATACCGTCAGCGACAGCGCGAACGACTCTGACAGCGCCTCGCGCCCGGTCAGTTTCCAGAATAGTAAGCCGTCTACCGGCAATTTTACGGTTATTCTGTTCTGCATGATATTTATTCCATTTAGCCTGGTTCAGCATCAATTTAATATTTCACCCATGCCCACACTTTATTTCGCCCGGTGGAATTTGATGCTCTGAATAATTTCTTGATATTGCCTCTGATGATAATCGCTGAATTCCCCCGGACAGGTGCCTACATAACTCACCATCTTTTTTCCGGTTGCTGGATCTTCTACCAAAATTAACGTCTGACGCTGGAATATCACGTGATTATCATTTTTGTACTGATAAAAAAGTTCGACTGCCGGATAGCCATCAACTTCCAGCATTTGCGAAGACTCGAGATGAAAATCGGTTAATGTCATTTCCAGTTCGCGGGTTTTTCTGGCCGCAATGGTGTGAACTTTATCATCGGCGTGAGCACTGGCGCGAGACACGACGAACGTAAATTCACTGCCACCATTATTGCTGTGTGTTAATAAATTCATAGCGCTGTCTTTTAAATATGTCGGTCTGTGCAATCGTTATTATTGGCATAAGAAGCCATTGCGCATTGCAGCAATGTCGGGATGGCGCGCAGAGGGGAACGACGTTCCCCTTTACGGTGACCGGGCAGGATAATGCCCGGGGGACAATAACTACTTCGGTTGTGGGTTGATAAGCCAGGTACCCGCTTTGGCGATAGAGAAGTTCTGAATGCGGGTCTGCCCGTTGCCCTGCAACACCAGTTCATAATGACCCGGTTGCAGCTTAAGCGAGGCAAAACCATTCGTGGCAGGTGAGATCGACTGCGATTCACCATTCAACGTCATCTTCTCGCCATCATTCATGCGCACAAACACCTGGGCGATCGCTTCCTGCGAGGCAACCGGCGTTGTGGCCTGGGCTGGGGTCTGTGCTTGCGCAGGCGGCGTAGAGGCCGATGTGTTGCTGGCGGTGTTATCCTGAGGGGGCTGCTGCTCCGGCTGGCGTACAGGCGACTGCTCCTGACCGGTGCTGGCCGTTTGCGCCGGGTTGTTGTCATCTGATTTGCCACTGCTAAACAGTGCGCCACCCGCAATTAACCCAACCAGTACCCCGGCAGCCACCAGGCCTGGCACTTTATAACGCTGCCAGCCTTGTACCGCTGGTTTTTCTTCCGTCTCTTCTACCGGAACCAACATGGTGCCAGGCTGTTTCACATTCAGCACATCGTCGAGCCCGGCGACCGGCATCTCAATCAATGCGGCAAACTCATCAATCGTTTGCGGGCGATCTTCCATTTTTAAAGCCAGCGCACGATCTACAGCCTGCAACAATGACGGCGAATACCCCGGTAAATTACGCTGGGTCAGCGGCACATAGGTATCCTGAATGCTGCGCACAACACTGACCGGCGGCGGTGAGCCAATGATCAGCGTATGCAGCACCGCGCCCAGAGCGTAAATGTCGGTCCATGCGCCCTGCTCGCTTTCGTTGTCATCGGTGTACTGCTCGATAGGCGCATAGCCTGGGCGCAGCATGGTTTCCGTTTCGTCGGAAATCGAGCCAATGCTGCGGCGCGCGGAGCCAAAGTCCAGCAGCACAGGCAAGCCGTTGTCCTGAATCTGGATATTATCCAGCGAGATATCGCGGTGCAGATATCCTTCGTCATGGATGGTTTTGATTGCCCCAAGCAGCATTGGCAGCATGCGGCGGATCCAGGTTTCATTAATCAGCGTGGGATTCTTTTCACGCAAACGCGACAACGTCGTCCCGCTGTAGAACACGGTGCCCATATAGGCGGTGTCGTTCTGCACCCAAAAACGCAGCACATGCAGCAGATTCGGGTGGTTAAAACGTGCCAGCAGACGCGCTTCCTGAATAAAGCTGTTTAACCCGGCGGTAAACGCTTTGCTGAAGCGTTCACTGCGTAACACCAGCGTCATGTCATCGTTACGGACTGCCAGCGAAGACGGCATAAACTCTTTAATCGCAATGGTTCGCTCAAGCTGGTGATCCCAGGCGCGATAGACGATGCCAAAACCACCGCCACCAATCACTTCTTTAATTTCAAATTCGTTGAAGCGATATCCCGGTGGCAGCGCGTTCGGTACACTCCGGTTGTTATCGTGATCCGTCATAGTGGAAAACTCTCTTGATAATGGCTTTACGCCGCAAACTGACAGTGAAACTCACCCTGCTCGAACGTGACACGCAAACGCTTATATTGCTCGTCGCGGGCGCTGGCGTCGAGTAATAGCTGACTCATCAGCGGCAGCAGAGTGTTAGTAAGGATGGCGTCCACCATACGGCCGCCCGATTCAACTTCGGTACAGCGCTGAACAATCTGTTCAACCACGCTGTCATCAATCTCCGACACAATACCGTGGTTATCTTGCAGCCGCCGCTGAATACGTTTCAGTTGCAGGCGCACAATCAACGCCAGCATCTCATCGCTCAGCGGATAGTACGGCACCACCAGCAGACGACCGAGCAGCGCAGGCGGGAACACCTGCAACAACGGCGGGCGCAGCGCATCGCGCAACGCATCGGGCTCTGGCATCAGTTCCGGATCGGCGCACATTGCGGTGATAAGTTCAGTTCCCACATTTGACGTCAGAATAATAATGGTATTGCGGAAATCAATATGGCGGCCTTCACCATCTTCCATCCAGCCTTTATCAAAGACCTGGAAGAAAATCTCATGCACATCCGGGTGCGCTTTTTCGATTTCATCGAGCAGCACCACGCTGTACGGACGGCGGCGGACGGCTTCGGTTAACACCCCACCTTCGCCGTAACCTACGTATCCCGGAGGCGCACCTTTGAGCGTCGACACGGTATGCGCTTCCTGGAACTCGCTCATGTTAATCGTGATGACGTTCTGCTCGCCGCCGTAGAGCGACTCCGCCAGCGCCAGCGCGGTTTCGGTTTTACCTACACCGGATGGGCCGCACAGCATAAACACGCCGACCGGTTTGTTCGGATCGTCAAGACGGGCGCGCGAGGTACGTACGCGTTTGGCAATCAGCTCCAGGCCATGGCGCTGACCGATCACGCGTTCGTTCAGCGTATCGGCCAGTTTCAGCACCGCGTCGATCTCGTTTTTCACCATTCGCCCAAGCGGGATGCCCGTCCAGTCCGAAACCACGGCCGCCACCACATTGGCATCTACCGAGGTAAACAGCAACGGCGCATCGCCCTGCAATGCGCGCAGGGCGCTCTGCTGTTGTGACAGCGTTTCACGCAGGCCCGCCAGCGCCTCTTCCGGTGCGTTGTGCAGTTGCGCACGCAGATCGATAATCGCATCCACCAGCGCCTGTTCCTGTTCCCAGCGTTGAGTCAGTTCGTCACGCTGTACACCCACAGCGGTGAGTTCCGCCTGCAGCTTCACGACGCGCTCGCTGTCGCCTGCCGCCATTTTCGCCTCGCGGTTGGCGATTTCAATCTCAACCTCGAGCCCGGCAATACGGTGCAGGCAATCTTCCAGCTGCGGCGGTGGCGAACTCTGGCTGACCGCCACACGCGCACAGGCAGTATCCAGCAGTGCCACGGCTTTGTCCGGTAACTGGCGCGCCGGAATATAACGGTGCGACAGTTTCACAGCAGCAACGACAGCTTCGTCCAGCAACAGTACGCGATGGTGTTTTTCAAGCGCCGACACCGTGCTACGCAGCATCAATACCGCTTTTTCTTCATCCGGCTCCATGACCTGCACCGTCTGGAAGCGGCGGGTCAGCGCCGGATCTTTCTCAATGTATTTTTTATATTCCGCCCAGGTGGTGGCACCAATGGTGCGCAGTTGACCACGCGCCAGCGCCGGTTTCAACAGGTTAGCGGCATCACCCGTTCCCTGCTGGCCGCCCGCGCCGATCAGCGTGTGAATTTCATCGATAAACAGAATTATCGGCGTCGGGCTGGACTGCACTTCATTGATGAGGGCTTGCAGGCGTGCTTCAAATTCGCCTTTCATGCCCGCGCCTGCCTGCAGCATGCCAATATCCAGCAGCCAAAGTTGAACATTTTCCAGTGGCTCTGGCACATCGCCTGCGGCAATGCGCAGCGCCAGGCCTTCCACCACCGCTGTTTTACCCACCCCCGCCTCACCGGTCAGTAACGGGTTGTTCTGGCGACGACGCATCAGGATATCGACCATCTGGCGGATCTCTTCGTCACGTCCAACCACCGGATCAATTTTCCCGTCGCGGGCGCGGGCGGTGAGATCCTGTCCGTACTGGGCCAGCGTCCCCTGCTGTTGCGGTGCGGCACCTGGGTTGGCATCCAGAGTGGCAACGGACTGCTGCGCCTCTTTGCTGTCAGCAAAAATCGCGTCGAAATGGTCAAGCAGCGCATCGGCGCTAACGCGTTCAAACTGCGACGAAATGCCTTTGAGCACATTTGCCAGACTGTACGTTTTCAGGATCCCGACCAGTAAATGGCCACCGCGAATGCGGTTAACGCCATATTTCAGCGAGCCGTAT
Organism: Kosakonia sp.; assembly: GCF_032052965.1. Classification (GTDB taxonomy): domain Bacteria; phylum Pseudomonadota; class Gammaproteobacteria; order Enterobacterales; family Enterobacteriaceae; genus Kosakonia. The sequence goes on along the minus strand of NZ_DAMBVN010000006.1, from coordinate 78,045 downwards.
ACCCAGGCGCGTTCTACGGCGGTATCAATATGTTCCGACAAATCAGACACGGAACTGGCGCCACGCGGCAGTTTATCGAGTGCGGTGACGATGTCGCGGGTTAACGCCTGCTCGTCGAGTGAAAAGTGACGGATCACCTGTTGCAGGTCGCCATCGGACTGCTGCATCAGTTGGTGCAGCCAGTGCACCAGTTCGACATACGGGTTGCCACGCAGTTTGCAAAATGCGGTGGCGCTTTCCAGCGAGGTAAATAACAACGTATCAAGTTTGCCGAACAGGACGGCGCGGCTGATTTCTGACATGAGTTCATCCATTATTCATAGTTAGTTTGCACGCCGCTCTTCGCGCTGCCGCCGGGTGGGTGGCAATACAACACGCTGAAAGCTGTGCATAAGTCAGATGACGAAGGTTACCCCTCCGGGCTGAAAACCAAATCTCCACGCGCTTGCGGCTGCGGTTGCGTACCGAGCCACGCGCTGTACCCCAGGCGACCTGAGCCGCCCAGCGCTGCGCCCGCGACATCTTCGCTGCGCAAAATCACTTTTACTGCCCACTGGTATTCAATGCCAAGATACTGGCGAACCCAGTCGCGCAAGGCTGTGACATACTTTTCCCCTGGCATAAAACGGCTGTAGGTTTCTGCCGGCAACGGGCCAATTTCAATGCGAAATTTATGACAGACATCGCGCACCGCTTCACCAAGAAAAGCCGACTGGCCAAGCCGCGGCGCGTGGCGTCCCCCCTGCAGGCGGGCGCGTTCGCGTTCGCTGAGCGGCATCCACTGCGGCACGTTTTCCACAATACGTACCGGCACATTAAAGTAGCTGCGCAGGATCTTCTCCAGCCCTTCCGGATCCCGCCCGTTTCGGGTCAGGTGCCCGGCAACCGCAAAGCGCGCATGGGCGCTGAGGCTGCCTTTTTCCAGCTGCCCGGGCTGCCCCATGCCCACCAGCGAGGCAATGTACTGCTCAAAGCGTTTATTGTCCTGCCTGTCGAGCGACACCGTTGGCTGCGCATCGGCCCAGGCGCGATAAAACAGCAACGACAGGCGGTGATGAAACACGTCGGCAAACGCGCTCAGACTGTTATCCTGGTGGTGATCGATCCGTTCGCTGGCATATTCGGTCAGGTGGATCGGTAGCGGGCCATTCGGGCCAAACAGACCAAAACTGAGGATTGAGACGTCATACAGCGGTGAATCCTGGCGTTTGCTGACACCCGCCAGCGTTGACGGTGCAAAACCGAGCGACGGTTTCTGACCAATGCGCAGAGATTCGAAACGGGGTAACGGCGCGCGCCCGAGCGGATAACGCTCGCCACCCTGTGCGTCGACCCGGCGTAGCAACGTGAACAGGTCGTAACGCCACGGTGTCGCCATCACGTTTTGCCAGAACGCCTCCGGCAGCGCATTCGCCCGGCTGATGGCCGGTAAATGGGTGACGGTTTCTGTCATATCAGCGCCCTTTTGCCCATACGCGGCGGCCAGTAGCCAACTTCACCGCGCTGCTGACTTTTTAGCGTAAATTCGGTAAAGCTGTTCATGCCGACCAGCCGGGCGAACACCCGCTCCAGCACGCTGCCAAACAGATACGGGCTAAAACCGGAAAACGCCTGTTCATCGACCGTCAGCGTAATACCAATGCCGCGAGCAAAGACAATCGGCCCCGGTTCCGGAACGCGGCGGTGTACCGGCTCCAGTACACAGTGCCGCACACCTTCAATCTGCCGCGCGACAGGTGCTTCTGCCAGCCGGGTATATAACCCCAGTAACTGACGTAAAGCCGCAGCACCCGCGCCCTCTTCACCATCCATCAGGCTGAGATAGTTCATTTGCAACTGGCTGATCAGCCGCCAGGTGCTCAGCCCTTCTGCCAGCGCCGGGCGTGGCGGCGTCGGACCTTTACGCAACTGCAGCGATTTGACTGGCAGCGAATCCGGCATCACAAAATGGCCGATGTCCTGTTGCAGCATCAGCGGCAGATCGCGGCTGGTACACAGCACTTCAGCCGTGATGTAGCGTAGGTCGTCGCGCCACGGCGCATGCTGTTCATCCACCAGCGAGGCAAAGACTTCTGAACCAATGTAGCCAGTGCGGGTACCGTAGCGCTGCGCCCGTTCAGACAGCGAACGCTGCTCTCGGCGCAGAGAAAAATAGGCACCATAGTTGCCATTATCCTGGCTCCAGCTGCTCCAGAACGGGCGAAAGGTTTGTTCGTCACGCTGACCATCCACGCTGGCGTGAATTTTGTTCACCGCATAGATTTCGTAATCCAACGGGCGGATGTTATCCACCACAAGGTGATATTCATGCTGGTTGTCGCTGAGTTTCTGCCGTTCTGCCACCTTCGGGAACAGGTTAACCACTGGCGTGCAGTGCAACGCCAGGTGGTTTTTATCGACCACCCGCTCCAGTTGGCCATCCGCTTTGTCGAGTAAAATGACAATATCGAAAGCACTGGCTTCGCCGCTTTGCGCCAGCATCGGGCGTAGCCCTTGCAGGCTGATAAAGAGAAAACGCGACGGGAAAGCAAAGTACTCCTGCAACAGACGGTAACCATCAAAGTTGCGTAAATCATCCGGCAACAACGCCTGATCCGGGCTGAACCCTTCCTGGCGCAGCGCATCGTCCGCCAGCACCAGCGGAGGCGTTTTTTGCCCGTTCGCCTGACACAGGATCCCAACCTGGTGACCCATCAACAGTTCCAGCAACTTCAGCGCCTGCATATCTGGCCCGCTAAGGAACAGTTCCAGGCGGTCAAAATCAAGATGGCTGAGGTTCACTGGGCCATCGCAACTGACGCGGATACGCAGTGCACTCTGTGCGCCACGCTGGCTCATTCCTACCTGTGCCAGCGGTAGATCGGCGGGTACGCCGCCAAGCTCTACCTGCGAAATGGTCAGCGGCAGTAACGTTACATCGTGGGCGGTGGTGTAGCTGCAGGTGACGCCGTTCTTTTTCATCACCTGGCTGTCCATCATGGTGCCGCGCGGCACCACAAACCCTTTACTCAAATCCCCTTTTGCGCTGTCCGGCTGCAGTTCCGCAATCGCCATTGAAGGTGTGGGGGCCAGGTAATTTGGGGCCACCATTTCCAGCAAACGCTGAGAGAAGCGTGGAAACTCGGCATCCATTTTCAGTTGCACGCGGGAGGTCAGAAAAGCAAAACCTTCCATCAACCGTTCAACGTAGGGATCGGCAACATCCATTCCGCGCATGCCAAGACGCCCCGCCACTTTCGGGTAACGTCCGGCGAACTCCTGCCCCATTTCGCGCAGCCAGGCCAGTTCGCGGTTGTAGTACTCCAGTAATTTGCTTTCCATCGTTACCCCGCGTCTTTCAACTCGAAATGCCCGTTTTCCAGATCCACATCGGTACGAAACAGGAACTCCAGCGGATAAGGCACACACCAGAGGCGGCCTTTGATCTCAATGGACAATACGTTATGCAGATCCAGCGACTGGGTGTCGGAAACACAGCGCACCTGCAGCCCCTGCGGCAGAATGCGCGGTTCAAAGTGCAAAATCGCGTCGGTAAGTTTGCGCTGAATGTCCTGCCACTCGATATCAGACATCCGTTTTCCCGCCAGCGGCGAGACACCAAAATTAACCACCGAACGGCGAACTTCATCGAATCCGCTGAGATCCTGCTGTGCTTCATTATTGATGGTATTAAACAGCCATTGCAGATCGCGCAGCACGTGGCGGCGCAACGCCGAATGCGAAATCAGGTTGCTGTTCACCGGCTCCTGCACTTTATCGGGCGCATCATCCGTCAGACGATCTAACAGCGACGGCTGCATCTTATCGCGCGCGCCGACAGTCTCTTTGCCACGGCGAGAACGCCAGCCGCTGCGCAGCAGATCGCTATCCTGATCCTGAGCAGAATTACTCATGCGTGGCTTCCGCAGTAAAACTGACCGTTGCCAGATCCAGCACCGGGAACTCAACACTGTCGTTAAGCCACACTTTTTGCCCCATACCGAGGTAGTGCGGCAGATCGCCCGGCAGGGTCTGCCATTCGGTGACGCGACTGAGTTTAAAGCGATCATCCGTGCCGTGATCCACCGGATAGCGGGCCGGGATCTGGCACACCTGCTCGCTGCCATCCTGCAAACGCACCAGCGTGTGGCGCCAGACCAGGTCAGTGACGCTGGCGGGTGGCTGGAACTGCATAGCGGAAATCGCACTGAACGGTAGCCAGAAATAGCGGCCGTTGACAATCGCCTCGCAGACCGGGCCAAACCGGCTGTCGCCATCCATTAGCCAGTCAAAAGCCAGCGTTTGCCCATCCTGCGTGGTCAGTTGCCCGGGGTTTGCTTCCGCCTCTGCCAGCGCGGCGTCGCGCTGCGCACCGGGTTCGCTGGCGTGCGGATCGAGCGAGGCAATCATTCCTGCCAGCCACGGCCACTGCTGCTCCGGCGTGACCGGACGCGCGCGCCCCGCCAGCACCTCTTCACGCTGGCGCTCGCCATTGATCGCCTGCTCAAGTAGCGTGACGGTCGGCTGTGCCTGCGGCTTAAGCGCGGCCCAGCTCTTTAGCTGCGCCAGTGCCCGCGACCAGTTAGCGTCGAGGCACAGCATTTGCGCAAAGGCCGCCCGTAAGTCAGCGTCGCCCGGCTGGCTACGGATACGGCTTTCCAGCTTCGCCAGACTCTCCTGCAGCGATTCGCCGGCCAGTTGTTGCATCAGAGTGTTCATCGCCGCTCCTTAGTTCAGGGTTCTGTACTTCCCGACCGCCGGGTCGCGCAGCTGCGGATGCAGCGAATCAATCAGCAGAATATTGAGGCGGGTACCCGGCTCGAACCACGGCGCCCACACTTTACGGACTTCATCAATGCGCGCGCGCAGACGGGTTTCATCACTGGCAACATCACGGGAGATTTCTACCGCCACCGTACCGTTGGCTTTCCAGCCATTCAGGCTTTGCACATAAGGCAGGATCATCCAGCTTTGCGCCAGGGTGCCCTCGCTGACGACCATGCGCTCATTGTTCACAGTGGTGATCAGCAGACGGTCGGCATCGGCGCTTTCACTCAGACCGCTCACCGGGAAACCGTGCACAAAGGTCATGGTGGTTTTCTTTTCCACGCCATTACTCAGTTGTGTCACATCGCTGCGCCCGTTAAGCCAGCCGCCTTTTTCGCATTTACCGTCTTCTTTGGCCGGAATAAACAGCGCGGGTGCGTTGGCGTCGCCCTGCCAGAAGGTGCGTAAATGGCAACCATCCTGCAAAGTGAACTCTTGCCATGGCGCGCGGTTAGCCAGCGGGGAGAGATCTTCAGCACGGCCGGCCGGCGGAGTCAGTGTCGTCGAAGTACTCGTGGATGACGTTGCGCCAGGCGTGACGACCACGGCCCACTCTTTCGCTTTGTCTGCCGTCCCTTCCGCCAGCGTTGCGCCCTGCGCATCGGTCAGCTTCCAGCGCACCTGCGTCAGGGTGCCGCACTGGTTTTCCAACAGCGTGCCGAGACGCGGTAAGAAGTTGTTCAGTACGGACGGTTTTTTGTCGCCGTTGGCAACAATACGCAGCGGCAGTTCACGGGCGCACCAGCTTTTTGGCGTGTTATCCGCGATGTTGTCGATCCAGACATCCAGTTTTTGTGACGGCGATTGCGCGATGCGGAAATTTTCTGCATGGACGCTGCCACATACGGCAAGCAGCGCCAGACCCGGTAGCCAAAGTTTCATAAAAGTCCTTGTAAGCTGTATCAATCACGAAGAGGGAAAAACTGCGCCGCCTCAGAGAGCGAATGCAATAGCGTCGTCTCCTGAGGCGTGCCCATCCACACCGCTACGGCGCTATAGTTATCCTGCTGGGTCTGCGCCCCGACACCGTTTTTCAGCAGGAGTTGATTCATTAAGGTCAGCCATTCATCTGGCGTATTGACCATATGCAGGGATTGCTGCATCTGCTCTTCGGTTACACCGTGCCAGAAACCGTCGGTACACAACAGAAAGGCATCGCCATCTTCGATCGGCACCACGTCGCTGTAGCTTGGCTCCCGCTCATCTTCACCAAGACCGAGCGCAAAATAGAGCAAGTTGCCGTTGATGCCTTCCGTCTGGTGGCCCGCATCTTTCATCTGCTGAACCAGGCTGTGATCGGTGGTGACATGATACAACCAGCCGCGACGGAACAGGTACAGGCGGCTATCGCCCGCATGCGCCCAGTAGGCCAGTTTGTAATCCCTGTCGATAAACAGGCTGACCATGGTGGTGCCCATGCGGTGATAATCCTGCACCGCTTTTTGTTCTTCGCGGATGGCGCGGTTTGCCTCGTTGATGTAGCGGCGAATGTACTGCGCATTCAAATGCTCGTCGCCATCGAATTGCGTGATGATGGCATTACGCGCCAGTGCAGCCGCCACGTCACCGCCCGGCAAGCCGGCGATGCCGTCGCAAACCACAAAGCAGGCGGCACGCTCACCAATCGTTTCACCGGTCTGATCCTGATTGCTGGCACGCTCACCTTGTCTGGATATGGAGGCGGTGCTGATATTCATTCTTCCGATCCGCTTTGTGAGTCTTTGTACTGGTTAACCTCCATATCATAAGCGTGAAGGAACGCTTCCCCGAACAGGGTATGGAAGTCATCATCAATCTCACCGGCGGTTTGCGAATAGGTCCGCACAAAGTAATCCCACAGCGCCGCTTTACGGTTCGACAGCATGCCAAGCCGTGCAATGGCACCGTCGCGTCTGGCGTCTTCTTCCAGTTGCTCGGGGTTAAACGACTGCAACATGGCGGCAATAATGGCGCGAATGCCGGAGATCATCCCCAGTTGGTGCGCCTGCAAGTCGATCAGCGCATCGCGGACGGATTTTTTCGGCGGCATAAAGCCCGGCATACGGTTGCCGAACATCTGCATCAACACGGTTTTGCCCGAGGGCAGCAATTTGAACGGGTTGTTGGCATCGTCCAGCACCATGGTCATGTCTGCTTTGACGCCACGTTTCAGGATCGAGCGTGAAGAGAGCAACGCCACCGTACCCTGCGAGAACATGCTCAACATCTGGCCAAACTGACGCATATTCTCTTTATCAAACTGCGGCACCGGCTGCATATCGCCCAGCCCCATCCCTTCGAGCAACGCGTCCAGCAATTCACCTTTCAGCACATCACCACTGTCACCGCTGCTGGGGCTTTGCGCCATGTTGCTTTGTACCGGGTCAATGCGCAGACGCCCTTTCGGCGTCTGCGCAGCACTGCGCTGCACCGCCTGCGGCGTCGGCAAGGTAATGCCGGCATAATCCTGCGGCTCTTCCGGCGCAGCGACAGGTTCCTCTTCTGCAAACAACGGCGTTCCGGTCAGCGCTTCGGTCGTCAGTTCCGTAATGATCGGCTGCTGCGGCGGCTGCGGAGCTTCCACCGTAGTCGGATCGGTAATAATGGGCTGCGCAGGCTGTTTGGCCTGGCCGATTTCATCCGCATTAGCCAGCGGTACCGCACCACTCAGCAGGCCCAGCGGATCATCGCTGCGTGTTTGAGACACCGCTCCGCCGCTGCCACCAAACAATGCCAGTGGATCCAGTTCATCCTGCTCCGGCGCAGGTGCGTAGGATGGCTTTGCGGGCTCCACGGGCGGTACCAGCGTCGACGGCGTAGCGTCATTAAAGATGCTGTCGTTTTTAAACAACTGCTCGTCATTGAACAGTTGATCGGACGCCAGTGATTTCGGGCTCACCAGCGGCTCATTGTTGTTCAGCAGAGCGAGCGGATCTTCCGGATTACGCTCCGGCTCTTTCGGGGCGGCAAACGGGTTCAGATTCTGCGGCTCGGCCTGCTTCGCACGGCTGCTGGAGATGCTGTCAGAGATGGAAAACTCCTGCATCAGGCTGTCCCAGATTTCGGTCGGCACCGACGCAGGGGCGTTATCACCCGCTTTGTTCTGCGCAGGCGCGGCAGGCGCTGGTTTTGCCTGCTGTACCGGCGGCGGGAACAGCTCCGCCTGCATGCTGGCCGCCATACGGCTTACGGGCTGCGTATCCTGAATCAGGTCGGTAACTTCAATGCGGTATTCGTCGATGCCCAGAATGTCGCCATCCTGGAGTTCAACCTGGCGACCACGCTCCAGGGGAATATCGTTCAATACCACACGAGTGACATTGCCACGGTTAGTGACACGGCATTCGCCATTTCCGGCGATATGAACAATAGCCTGCAGGCGTGAGATAGAACGGTCATTATCCGGCAACACCAGATTGTTATCAGTGCCGCGGCCAATGGTGCCGCCCGGAGGGTAAAAGTCGCAGCGGCTTTGCGGCGGCTGATGACCGGGTTTACTGGTAATAATTGTGAATCGCATCGCGTATTCCTGCTGGAGTTATGTGCACTCAAACGGCGCCGTTTTGGCAAAAGCGGCTGCGTTTGACAACAACAAGCATTAACGGTGGCGGCGTAACCCGGCACGTTTGCGCCGGGTCAAAACCTGTTCTTACTTTCCCGACCGGCTAATAAACCTTTTCCATGATCTCAGAGACGCGCGCACGCATCACTTTCTTCAGGCAGTCGGTATCGCTCTGGCACTGATTACGTTTCGCCAGCCAGTTGCGCTGCGCCGTTTTCATGGCACCAATGGATGTTTTATCTTCCGGCTGGACCTCTTTTTGCTCAAGCAACCAGGTTTGCCAGGCGTCGGTCACGCTGCGATCCCAGGCGGAGAGTTCATCACTGTCGCAAATGGTTTTTTCAACGGTGCTTAGCTTAGCGTTACATGAAAAACTCGGCGCGGTTTTTTCACCCGGTTTTACCCGTTGCAACATTAAATAACCGTTTTCTGACCCATTTGTAATCAACCGGTCGGGGGAGACGTACGCAATCCAGTTTTTCATCACCACGCCATCCTCTCCAAACATGCCCTGTTTACAGCTGACCAGCAGTGGCGTGATTTTTTGTCCACCAGGGAGCTTCAGCTCATAATCTTCCGCCACTGGAGTAACGGGTTCGTCATTATGTTCGCCGGAGGTCTGCTGGATGGCCGCATTCAGTGTCATTTCTGGCTGCGCAGTGTATGAGGGTTGCAGGCATTCCATGTCCTCGCCCGTGTCGCCACGAATGGCATCCTGGCTGAAACTCAGCACACGCCCTACTAACCGTGGATCATTATATTTAATGACGGGATAGGTCGTGGCGCGCTGATCGGTGTTGACGCTAACAATACGCCACTGCCCCTGAATCCCTTCGGCGGGTGTCACGGCAACGGCGTTTGTCATCAACGTGGTGAAAAGTGCCGCGACCAGGGTCAGCGGCGTAATTTGCTGTGTGAAGGTGTTTGCGCATCCGGGCATTTTTTGTGTTTTTCCTCGACCGGTAATTCTTCAGATGTCACGTCGTGACTCAGTTGACTGGCTGTAATGTCTCTAAACGCAGGTAACCCTGCGGTTCGCCGATAAGGTCACTTTTGCTTTGATCCAGGACGGCGGCGCGGATCCAGTCACCGTCGACAGTTTCAATTTTAATCAGAGGTTGCTCCGGCAAAACGGGCTGTAAATCTTTTGCCGTTGCCTCGGGCTGTTGCTTGAAATGTTGATCGGCAAGGCCCGTTTTCAGTGTATAGGTCACCGCCCATGGATAGGCTTCGCACCCGGCCGCTGTTTCGAGGTTTTTTACCGGTGCCTGCCCCGCAGTCGGGGTAAATTTCACCGCTTTTGCGCTGTAGAGATGGCGATCGCACTCCGGTTGCGCCTTCAACCCGTCGATAGTGAGCTGACCGGCCTGCTCTGCATGCCCTTCCGAATATTTCATAAAGGAAGGCGGTAACTGAGAAAACGCACGTTTAACGATGGCGTCATTATCGGCAAAGGTGACATTAATGACTTTATCCACCTTGCCGGCGGGGGTAAGCACGAAGTAGCGGTACTTTAATTCAGCGGTGCTTTTCGTCCCTTCGTTATTCCATACCGGCAACCAGTAGGCCTGCAATACGCCATTTTTCAGGGTCTGAGCGGCCATCGCCGGTAATGCGCAAGCCGCGCACAGCATCAGCAAAATGATTCGTTTTAGCATAGCCTTAACCGTTCTGGTTGTTACAGGTGACATAGCAGGAGGTGATCATCAGCGTAAAGTTCTCAATCCCTTGCTCGGTCAGAAATGTTTTTAACTCAGTGAGTTTTGGCACGCTGCCCCCGACAAAATCGGTACCTTTGGAGCTGCCGATCAGCAGGCATCCCTCTGTGTTGTAAGGGTAGTTGCCGTTGTGGATCAGAATATAACGCGATTGCGGTACATCCGCATTGTAGAGCAGTGGTACAGGGTTGTGCGCCTGCACGGTTGAAATGTTCGAGTTGTGCCATTTCAGGCGGTAAGAACCTTCTGGTATCCGTTTTAGCTGGCCTGAAGCCGTGGTGTCCGGTCCGGGACGCTCCAGAAAATAACCTTTAATGGTGCTGCCAGAGATTTCGTACGTCGAAATGGTGGAGTTATTGGTTTCCCAGAGGCGTTTTACAGAAATAAGATAGTTAGCCATAGCCGATCCCAAAAAGAGTAGCGATCCCTTGCGGGATCGCCATACGTGCTTACGCTTCTTTGTTTTCTTTGATGTTCCAGCCAGCGCTGGTTTCAGCACCTTTACCGCCGGAAGAAGACTGCTCCCAGTACTGCTGTTTCACTTTCGCAGCCTGGAATGCATAGGTCACGCCTACGGTGTCGCCGTTGTCAGCACCGGTGTACTGAACAGAAGTCACCAGCACGTCTTCCAGCGTGATGCGCGCATATTCAACCTGCTGGCCGCCTGCTTTGCACACGGACAGTTCAACTTTTGTCAGGTGTTTACCGCTTGCGCAGTGTTTCAGGATTGCCGTCGTGGATTTATCAATGAGTGCGTTAACATGCAGGTCGTTGAAATTGACTTTACCGGCACCGCCGCCACCGCCAACGCTCATGTTTCCCGGTTGAGAAGCACCCCAGGAAAAAGATGTGATATCAGTCCAGCCGGTGTGGTTTGAATCTTTAGATTCACCCGTAACTCCATCGACCTTCAGAAACATATCAATAGCCATAATATTTACTCTTCGTTAATGATAAATATTGCTTTCGAAAAAGCGCTTATATGGCAAACGGGTAAGCATGGGGCCGAATAAAACCGTCCATATTTTACCTCTGCCTCTATTATTTCCGGATAGATAATATATCCATTCAGAAATACTCATCCCCTCGGATGAGGGAAAGAATTCATTCCGTCATTACCAGTCTTAATTACGGATTCGCATTATCCTGATTCCAAGTGTGATCAGGATCTTTCACTAAAACGTCTTTTGCTAACGTATCGAGTTCCGCGCTGTGATACAGACGCAGGCAATTGAGGGTTACGCCCTTCACATTTTGCGCGCTCTCTGTGTGGAACTGATTGGGAATATTCTTGAATTTATTGATTAATGCATTAATTTTTTCATTGCCATTTTCAATATCAAATGGCACCCATTCCCTGAGCGCATTTGCGCTGCGCGCTGCATCCAGCGAATAGGCGGAATTTGGCTCCGAAACCTGGGCGATACAGCGCGCCAGCACCATATCTTTGACCACCTGCCGGTAAGGCATCTCTTTGACAAAAGCCATCGAATCCGTCGCCGCACTGGCTAATGAACTGCAGCACATCAGCAGCGCGCCGAAATATACGTGTCTCATGGTAACTCCCAAAAACTGGCTTTGGTTGTCGTGTAATTCGTGTCCGGCGCATTAAAGTAGCAATGGTCGGAGCAGGTTAATCCATTCCAGAAGGTGGCGTGGCCTGCGGCATCACTCCATCCCTTCACCGAAAATAAAATAATACCTTTTTTATTTTGCAGTTTTTCTACCGGCAGCGAAGGATAACTAACAATTAAATCCGGTTTTCCCCACTGTCGGGTCAGCCAGTCAATAACGTCCTGAACGCGAAAGAAATACCATTTTTTATCCGCGCCCGACACGGTCAGCCCATTGATACGGGGAACCGGGTACCCGGTATAATTGAGCACATAACTCATGCGTACCGCGCAACTGTTTACCCAGCCGCCTTCGCTTTCCGGAATTTCAAAATTGGTGCGCACTTTGCCGCCAATGGTATTTTTCACTTTGCTTAACGGATCCTGAGGATCGTAGATTTGTGCAGCGGCGCCCCAGGCGGCGACAAATGATGGTCTGTTGCTCATTATCACTTTCCTTCTGGTAGATGAGTTTGACGGGCCAAAATCGTTATGTCTGTGCTAGGGCTTTTTGCGCGGGCAATGACCCGTACCCTGCTGCGTCATCGCTTCGAGAATTAATACCGTGGCGCGCGTCTGTTGCAGGCGCTGCGGCGAAAGATGGCTGAAATAGCTGTACACCACTTCATGGATGCTGGTGGTTTTTAAGCGGTTGTAGCCACACCACACCGTTCCTTCCGTGGTATCCAGGACACCTTGCAGATAAAGATCGGCTTTGATGCGTTCACGTTCGTTTGTTTTTGAGGTCCAGGCATTCAAAAAGCGCTCGCCGCTCATATGCAGATCCTGGCTGCTTAACAATGCCGGATCGCGCTGGAACACGGCCGTGTCGTCTTCGGGCAACGACTCTGCGCGCGGATATTCGTAAACTTTTGTTTGCCCGGCAACCAGGGTCGATACCACCAACAGACTGCCCGCTAACACACGGCTTATTTTCATCACCTTTCCCTTTGTTACTGAAAATAACGCAGGTCGCAGACGTTGACGGTCTGCGACCTGGCGTGATTACGCCTCTTTGGTCTTCAGCGAAGGCAGTTTGGACACCAGACGCAGTGACACGGTCAGCCCTTCCAGCTGATAGTGCGGACGCAGGAAGAATTTGGCCGCGTAGTAACCCGGATTATCTTCGATCTCCTGTACCTGCACTTCCGCCGCCGCCAGCGGTTTACGGGCTTTAGTTTCCTGGGAGGAGTTCGCCGGATCGCCATCGACATAGTTCATGACCCAGTCGTTCAGCCAGCGTTCCATTTCGTCACGCTCACGGAAAGAACCGATTTTGTCGCGAACGATGCACTTCAGGTAATGCGCAAAGCGGCAGCAGGCGAACAGATACGGCAGACGGGACGCCAGACGCGCGTTAGCAGTGGCATCGGCATCATGGTATTCCGTTGGTTTTTGCAGCGACTGCGCGCCAATAAAGGCGGCAAAGTCGGAGTTTTTGCGGTGGATCAGCGGCATAAAGCCGTTTTTCGCCAGTTCCGCTTCACGACGATCGCTGATGGCAATCTCGGTCGGACATTTCATGTCCACGCCGCCGTCATCGCTCGGGAAGGTGTGACACGGCAGGTTTTCTACCGCACCACCGGATTCCACACCGCGAATCGACGTACACCAGCCGTACTCTTTAAAGGAGCGGTTGATGTTGGTCGCCATCGCATAAGCGGCATTTGCCCACGAATAGTTGTTGTGGTTTGCACCATCGGTTTCTTCTTCAAAGTCGAAGCTGTCAACCGGGTTAGTGCGAATGCCGTAAGGTAAGCGCGAGAGGAAGCGTGGCATCACCAGTCCCAGATAGCGGGCATCTTCCGATTCACGCAGCGAACGCCATGCCGCGTATTCGGTGTTCTGGAAAATTTTGGTCAGGTCGCGTGGGTTGGCCAGCTCTTGCCAGGACTCCATCTGCATCACGCTCGGGGCAGTACCGGTAATGAACGGGCAGTGTGCCGCCGCACCGATACGCGCCATTTCACCCAGCAGTTCAACATCCTGCGGGCTGTGGTCGAAGTAGTAATCGCCCACCAGGCAGCCAAACGGTTCACCACCGAACTGGCCATATTCTTCTTCGTAGATTTTCTTGAACAGCGGACTTTGATCCCAGCCCACGCCTTTATAGCGTTTCAGGTTACGACCCAGTTCCTGCTTGGTGATGCTCATAAAGCGGATTTTCAGCATCTCGTCAGTTTCAGTATTGTTCACCAGGTGGCTCAGGCCACGCCAGGCGCTTTCCAGTTTCTGGAAGTCTTCATGGTGAATAATCTGGTTGATCTGCTGTGACAGCTTTTCATCAATACCGGCAATCAGATTCTGAATAGTGCGGTACGTGTCGTTAGAAAAGGTGACGGTATTTTCCAGCGCCTGCTGCGCCAGGGTTTTGACCGCGCTTTCCACCGCAGAACGTGCCTGATCGGTTTTTGGGCGGAATTCTTTACTCAGCAGCGCGCTAAATTCATCCTGGCTAAAGGCCTGTGCGCCCTGCTGCTGTTCTTGCAGTTGAGAAGGATTGCTCATGGTTTACTCCTCTTTACCTTGCGCACTGTCTTCACTGTTCGGTAACTGGCTGAGCGATTTCAGCAGTGTTGGATCCTGCAACACTTTGGCAATCAGCTCTTCAGCGCCGTTTTTGCCGTCCATATAGGTCAGCAGGTTAGAAAGCTGCGTGCGCGCTTCCAGCAGTTTATTGAGGGGTTCAACTTTGCGGGCCACGGCATCTGGCAGGAAGTCGTCCATGCTATCGAAAGTAAGATCGACATTCAGGCGGCCTTCCCCGGTCAGGGTATTGTCGACGTTGAACGCAACGCGCGGTTTCAGCGCTTTCATGCGTTCATCAAAGTTGTCGACGTCAATCTCAAGGAATTTACGATCCTCAATAGAAGGTAAGTTTTCCACCGGCTTGCCGACCAGATCTGCCATTACACCCATCACAAACGGCAGCTGGATTTTGCGCTCCGCGCCATAGACTTCCACGTCGTATTCAATCTGTACGCGCGGCGCACGGTTACGTGCGATAAATTTCTGACCACTGTTACTTATTGCCATGATGTTCTCCATCGAATATGCGCGGTGAAGGTTTGAGGCCAGGCAAGACGCCTGCCGTCATAACTCGGTTCGCGTCAATCCTGACGCCCAAAGATGTTTTGCAGTTGATTTACGCCATCGGGCGCCAGATCGCGAATAATCTCCATAAAGTCCAGTTCGATCAGCCGCTGAACGCGGTCAATCATGAGCGGTGCGGGATGGCTCGGCTCATGCTGGGTGAAATATTGCTTCACTTTTTCCAGCATCAGTTGCGCGTCCGCCCGGGTCGTCACCTGCGCACTGCGCCAGTCAGCGCTGGCAGGCAGCGGCGTGGCCACTGGCTGGGGCGCGCTGGTTGTCGGCTGCGGTTGCGTTGCCGTTTCCTGCGGTGCGTCGGCGTGGCTGGCGCGGCTGGCACCGGTAATGGTGCCGACAGTTTTCAGGAGCTGTTCCATTTCCGGTACCCCGCTTTCGCCAAGTTGTTCCAGAAGCCATGTACGGATCGTCTTCAGCCGCTCTTCAATTTGACCGACCGCAGCAATGCCGGGCTGGCCACCGCGCGTCAGTTCGTCAATCAGGCGTACCCGCCCGCCGGGATAACCCGCACAGTCGGTTTTGCTGCCGTCCAGCAAGGCCTGCGCATCGCGGAGGTTCAGTTCATCACCGTTGCTGCGCAGCAGTGTGCACTGGCGCAGCGTGGTGGTGAGTGCCGATTTATCACTCAGCGCCGCCAGCGCGTTAATGCGGTAAAACGGATCAAACTCACCGCCATCATTCAGCGATGGCCACAGTTGATCCCAGTACAGCGCCAGCGCCTGACCCAGCAATAACAGACCGTCTGCATAGCCTTCCAGCCCGCGGCGGCGTGTCCACGCGTGGGTTAACGCCAGCATCACGCGAATGTCCTTGGTGCGCTCCAGCAGGCTGGTCGCCAGGCTTTCTACGCGGTTCCAGTCGGCCGGCTCTGCCGGAATAATGGTGCTGCCAAACTGCTGTTCGGCTTTTCCCTGGCTCGCCTGTTCCATTGCCAGAAAATCAGCATCGTATTCCAGGTTTTCGCCGCATGGCTGCTCCGCCGTGACCGGAGCCAGTAAAGATTCAATCGTCATCCGCTACCTGCTTACTCTTCAAACATCGGTGGATAAAGTCCGTGGCGACCCGGTCTTGCGCCGCCTGCCGGGTCGAACAGCAGCGTGAATAACTGACCGGTAAAATTCCCGCTATGCACATGCGTGTAAAGCGGGTAGCCGTCACTGCGGTTGGTCCACCAGAAACTGATCTGGCGCAGCGGATCAAAACACTCGGCGGCCTGTCGCCAGCCAATGGTCGTTTCGCCGTCACCTTCATAACCAATCACATCCAGAATTTCTGAGCGTGTTTCCGGCTCCAGCAGTTGCACCGGCGGGATCGACAATAGTGCCTGGTCCAGCTGTTCCGGCGAGTAGCCATTACGCACCGCATGCAACAGCGTGCGGCCAAGATGCTGGTACCAGTCGCCCGCCTGCGCCAGATGGCGCGGTGTCCACTCCAGCGGGTTAATCGCCATCAGCGCGCAGACCGGGTATTGCCGTCCGACGCTGTCACGACCGGGTAATAAGCAGCCCATTTGCACTTGCTGCCCTCCAAGCATCGGCGGGACAACAAAATTCCAGATCGGCGCATTGCTGAACTGCCTGTCACTGGCACGCTGATCCTCAGTTTGCCAGCTCATCAGCCCCACCTGAAACCAGTGAGACCACTGACGTTGCAGGGCGTCCGGAAAGCGACGCTGTAAAAAGTCACCGGCAGTGGGCAGTTTTCCATACCAACTAATTGCAGTAGTCGTAGTCATTGGCGTTCCTTTGCAGTTCAAGGACATGCGAAACGGGGGAGCTGGAACGGGTTGCGAATACTGTTCGGCGCAAACTCCAGCGTCACCTGATGCCCGTCAACCGTGAATGTCGCCTGGCGGCTCAGACTGCTGCTGCCAGGACTGACACGCGCTTTATCAAAGAAGCGATTTAACGCCCAGGCCCCGTTGGTTACCAGTGTAGCCGTCGTGCCATTGGTCAGCCCAAGTTGCATACGCACCTGGTTGGTGCCGCCGGTTCCTGGCCAGCTCACCACCTGCACCGCCTGCGGGCCGTGGCTGTAACGCAATAACTGCCCATCCACATCCAGCGTCATATTAAGGATAGTGTTATCCATGCGCACGGTACGCACCGTTGTGCGAAACGACGGTGTCCCGCTGCCGTTGGCAAAGAACGCGTCGCGGATTGATTGCGCCTGCTGGAACGGTACCAACAGCCCTTCACTGCCCGGCAACGTTTTGCCATCAATGCCCGGCATAAAGCGCCAGGTCGACTGCGTGGTATCGACTTTATTGGTCAGATTGTCACGGAAGAAAACATCCATCAGGCCAGTACCCGGCGCGAACATACGGGCCAGATCGTCCGGTGTCACTTCGGTGCTGGCAGAACGCACCAGCGGGTAACGTCCGGCAATGGCCTGGCGGCAGAAACTGCCGACTTCGACGCTAATGCGCTTGCGCACATTTTCCAGGTCCCGGCGTTGGGTATCACTGCTTGCGCCGACCGCCATATTGCTGAACATGGTTTGCAGACCACCCGGCAAACGCCCGGCGCTGGCTTGCAAACGGCTGATGGCTTCGCCACCCGGCGGTTGCATTCCGCTGTTGGCGGCATCCTGCACCGCGGTCAGATAGCGGTACAACTCATCGACCTGTTTGAGAAAATCATCAAACACGATGGTCTTGCCGCCTTTTTCCAGCGGCTGCGCCAGTTCGATGATGGGCATAAAGTGTTCTGTTACGCGCTGTTCTGGCGTCTGGCTTGCGGCCGCATTGGTGGTGGCGGCAGCGCCGTCGCGGTTGCTGAACAATGTTTCCAACATTTGCGTGCCGCGATTACTGCTTTTTTGTGCCTCGTCTTTGCCGTCGGCTGGCTCATCACGCGTCAGTTTGAGTTGCTGACTTAAGTTCATGACCAGTCGGCGCAGCGGCGAGTTGTTGCCAGAGAGCAGACGCGCGGTGTTAATGCGCTGGTTCAGATCCGCACTGTTGTTGAGCTGAATATCGCTTAAGAAGCTGTCCCACAGGGTGATGAAATCGCGTGCATACAGTTGACGCACGGCATTATCGGTCTGCTGTTTGTCTTCCGGTTGCGTGGTAGATCCCAGAACCCAGGCATCATCTTCGTGCAGCGACGCCGTGACCGGCGCGATTTGCGCATTGAACACGTTCCAGTAACCATCCGGGGTATACAGTCCCGGCAGCCCCTCACCGACCGGTTTGCCACTTTTACGGGAGAATACCAGTTCACTCTGCGGGCCGCCCAGGGAGGCCAGCGACACCGGTTTGAGGTTGTCATCCCGCTCCAGTAGGCGCTTTAGCCGACCATATACCCGGGTAGAGAGCGGTTGTTGGTTAATCAACGCCTGTTCACGGGCAATTAACGCTTCATCTTTGGCATACGGCGAAGACTGAATTTGCGGCTCCAGCAACTGGCGCAGGTGCCACTCCAGCTGGTTAATCTGCGCTTTGGTAACATTCTGCGGCAGATTACGTTCCAGGTTCAGCATGACCCAGGAATGCAGGAACTTGCCGTCATAATGCTTCGGCTGATAGAGCATCTGGTAGGCTTTCAGCGCTTCGTAGCTGTATTCCACATCGCTGCCATTGTCATTACGTAACCAGGTGGTAATACGCATCGCCACTTCCGGCAACAGCATCTGTTGTAAGGCTTTTTGGTACAGGGTCTGCGAGGCATCTGCAACATCATTACCGCGATACAGCCCCATCCGGCGGGTAACAGGCGGGTGGTTGATGTCAAACGCTTCGCTTTGCGGTAACGCCGACAGGCCATTCAGCAGCGGCAACAGTGCAAACAGGTCGCCCTGTTGGCGGTTGCGCAGGGCTTTGATCTCCTGATCCAGCGCCGGAACTTTCGCCTGTACCTCATCCAGATAGGCTTTGTTATTGCCGTAGCTGGTAAACCACAATGCGCTGAGGATCACCAGCAGCGCCAGCAACGCTGCATACCCGGACCAAATCACCGCCCGGCTGCGCAGTTCCCACCAGCGGTTTTGCCCGGCAATGCCCGCTTCCTGGAAAATGACATTTTGCAGCAGATGCTTAATAAAGAAACTCTGCCCTTTCCCGCCCGGCACCGGTTCATCTTTGCTGACGGCGTCCCAGTTATCACTGGATTTCCCTTGCGGCAGTGACAGGGCACGGTTGAGTTCACCCATTACCCGGTCAAACGGCAAGCCTTCCTGCGTACCGCTGGCGAAATAGATGCCACGCGGTGAGAATTCGGTTTCGAAGTTTGATCGGGCAAAAATGGTGTTCAGGTACTCGGCCAGCAATGGACGAATGGCGGCAAACTCCTGCGGGAACAGGAAGCACTCCGCACGCGCCTGCGCATCACTTTCACGCAGCAGTGTGTCTGGCAGCGCCGCATCGAGACGCTGTTGCAGCAGGGCAAATTCCTGCAGGAAGCTGCCCTGCAGATCGAAGTCTGCCAGCCTGGCCTTTTCCCACGGGAAGGTGAATCCCCAGATTTGATCACGCTGCGCTTTGTCAAACCCGGCGAAGTATGCACGGAAGCCTTTTAACAAGTCCGCCTTGGTGACCAGCACATACACCGGGAATCGAATACCCAGTTGTTCGTGCAGTTCGGTCAAACGCTGACGTAAGTTAAGCGCCTGCTCGCGAGACGCTTCTGCGGACTGGGTCAGCAGATCGGCAATGCTCACCGTCACGATCACGCCGTTGATCGGCTGGCGGCGACGGTATTTTTGCAACAGACCCAGAAACTTCAGCCATTCGCTGGCATCCTGCGCCTGTTCACTCTCTTGCGTCGTGTAACGGCCTGCGGTATCCAGTAACACGGCTTCGTTGGTAAACCACCAGTCACAGTTTCGCGTACCGCCAATGCCACGCAGCGCCGTTTTACCAAACCTGTCGGCCAGCGGGAATTGCAGACCGGAGTTGACCAGCGCAGTCGTTTTACCAGAACCCGGCGCACCAATGATCACATACCATGGCAACTGGTAAAGGTACTGGGTACTGAAACGCTGCGACCACTGGCCACGCTGACCCGGCTGATTGAAATGGGCTTTTTTCAGCACCTGCGCCGCTTCTTCGAAGCGATCGTTTAACACCTGATCATCGCTGGTCAGCCGTTTACGTTCGGTCGGATCTTTCGCCTCTTCGCTTTTCAGGTTGTCCATCAACTTGCGGTTGAGCCACGCGTTATACAGGCGCGGCACAATGTGGCTGTGGACCCAGATCAGGTACATCACCGCAATGGTGATCATGCGGTTTTGCTCTGACTCCAGCGGGCGGGAATCCACTACCGACAGCAGCGGGCCAATCATCCAGATAACGGCTGCCAGCCCGGTTACACCAAGGAAACCCCACAAAATGCGGTTGGTCAGCAATGAAAGCAACATATTCATCCTTAGTTTCCTTGCGGCAGTCCGTTCAGCTCGGCCGCCGTATTTTCCGGCGAAACCAGCAAAGTAATTTCCACGCGACGGTTACGGGCGCGGTTTTCCGCCGTATTGTTCGGCGCGATGGGATCCATCTCCCCTCGCCCTTCGGCTTTGACCCTTTCCGGGCGCGAAAGATGTTTTTGCAGCAGCGACTGTACCGAGCGGGCACGCTCCAGCGAGAGCTCATAGTTAGAGGCAAATCGCGCGCTGCGGATCGGCACGTTATCGCTATAGCCCACCACGAGCACCTTACCGCTGACGTTATTCATCGCCTGCGCGACCCGGTCAATAACCGGTTCGTAGCTGTCGCGGGCAACCGTGGAGGCGGAAGCAAACAGCCCATCCCCTTTCAGGGTCACTACGCTGCGATCCGCTTCATCGCGCACCGACACCAGCCCGGCCTGAATCTCAGGCCGCAGGAAAGCACGCAAGTTAAGCACTGGCGGCAGACTCTGCACAGGCTGGGTCACCGAGGATTCCGGTAATGTCGTCTGGTAGATTTTTGCCAGCACAGGGCTGGTGTTGTCACCCAGACGCCAGTTGAGCACGATGTAGAACAGGCAGGCCAGGAAGCCTGCCAGTCCGGCACAGGCCCATAATGGGATCACCGGTCGCCAGAGTTTACGCATGACTGGCTGATCTTCCGGATGCGGCGACAGCGGCGGCGGATAGTTACCGCGCACACCCCGGATCATCTGCCACAGACGTTGTTTAATGGTTTCTAACTGGGTACGGCCGTTATCCATTACCCGGTAACGCCCTTCAAAACCCAGTAACAGGCAGAAGTTGATCAGTTCCAGCAGCGCAATGTGCTCGCGCGGGTTTTGCGACAAGCGCGCCAGCAGCTGGAAGAACTTTTCGCCACCCCAGGTTTCGTTATGGAACGTCACCAGAAGACCGCTGCCGGACCACACGCCGCGACTTCCCCAAGGAGTCAGCGCAGCCGCTTCATCCAGCGCGGTGCATAAACAGTAGCGCGCGCCAACGATCACCTCGTAAGCCAGACCAGACTGCTGGCAGCGCACTTCAAAACGGCGGATCTCATCAATCAAATGTTGACGCAGACCCGTTTGATCATCATGAGAAACCGAATGGCGAATTTGCGGTATCGCATTGAGCAGCGGATTGGCCGCTGCAACCAGCGGGTTGTTACCGCTTGCTCCTGCCAGGGCGGCATCACTGCCGGAGGCTTGTTGTTCCTGCATATTGTGTGCTCGCTGTATTATTCAGTCGGGCTACGGATGGCCCAAAACTCCATATCAAGACCCGGGAATTCGCCCGCCAGATGCAGTGCGAAAGCCCCTGATTTCTCCATTTCGTTCCAGAGCTCGCCGCCTTTTTCCAGCTCGAAATAGTTGTAACCGGCATGCCAGGGGATTTGCGGCGGTGCAACCGGCATGGTGCGTAATTTCATCCCTGGCAGTTGAAGCTGAACCAAATCGCGGATTTTGGTTACGGGTGCCACTTTCATTTGCGCCGGGAAATGTGTTTGCAGGATTTCGCCCGGTACACTGGCTTTGACTGCCAGTACAAAACCAAACTCCCGCGCCATGGTCGTGGTCGGCAGCGTGGCGATATTCAGGCCGTGCGTGCGTTCGGTCAGTGGCAACTGAATAGCATGCTCTTCCATCACCAGCGACAATCCCTGACGCAGCATCAATTGCAATTTATTGAAGCAACCGGCGAGATCGTCATGGTCGTAGACGGGCAACCCCTCCTCCGGCGAACGGGCCGCTGTCCATGTCGTCAGCTCGGTGGCGAATGCCAGCCAGCTTCGCCACAACTCTTCCGGGTGGATAGAGGGCAATGATTTCAGATGCGCGATTTGCCCCACATGGTGGTTAATCAGCGCCAGCAGCGCGAATTCGACCATTTCGGAGGTATTAAAACGACCAGGCTGGCGCAGACGCTGCCCAATTTGCTGGCTGCGTTGCGTTAACAGGCTCTGTAAGTCATTCACCATCGTATACAACGCGGTGTCGTTGACTGCGTTCAGCATCGGCGGTATGTAACGGCTATCCAGGCGAACCTGATTGTCGTTGCGCTTTTCCAGGACATGCGCCACACCGATAGCCGTCCACTCTGCGCTGAGATCTTTTTCCAGCATCAGCTTCAGGCGCAAACGCCCAAACTGTACAGCGGCAGGGCCAACGGACATGGCGTTGTCGTCATCCACTTCGCTTTCCCAGGTGACATAACGCGCCAGCGAATCTCTTTCTTCGCTGAAGATCACCTCTTCGCGTCCGCCACGGCGAGCCGGCAGGGCAAGCACCACGCGTTCGTTACTGACGTTGTCAGGGATTGCCAGCGGTGTGGGCGCCTGGCGGGCATCATTGAATGAGAAGAAGGTGCCGTCCGGCAGCAGACCGCTGGCGTAGCTCAGTGCAATACAGCCCTGACGCAGCATCGCGTCATCCAGTTCGATATCAAGGTAGCCCCAAAGGTACGGGCGCTGCAGTGTCCCCCACTCGCGAATGTGGTGTTGCAAGTAGCTTTCCGCACGCTGAAAGTGATGAGGACGCAGAAACATACCTTCGGTCCACACGACCTTTTCTGCTTTGTTCATACTGTTTTCCTGTTAAGGCTGGCGCTATTTGGAAACGACACGGATTCCATTGATGTCGAGGAAGATATTGGCTTCCAGCTCATCCGACGACGATTTCCAGAATTCGTAGAAGCGACTCTCTCCCGGTACCGGAAGAGGTAAGGACATCCGCCATTTTTTGCCGTCCAGTGCCTGATACTCGGCCATCACGCCGATGTAGCGCGCTTCCGGCGAGGTTTTACCGCTCAGCGTTTTCGAGAGCTGACCGGGCATCAGAAAAAATTCATCACTGTTAAGCAGGTTGGCGCCAAGTACACTATCCGCGTTGTTTTGCAGCGACCAGAAATCGGCGGACATAAAGGTCGCATCCGATTTCAACAGCAACACCCTGACTTTAAGAGGAGCGGACTCATTGATTTGCGGATGAGCCCGGAATTGAAGGTTATAGCTGGTAGGATCGCTGTGTGAAGAAGATCCACAACCGCTGGCCAGGGTGGCCAGCATAAAGAAAAACACCAGGTAAATCTGGCGAAATACAGAGTTATTATTCATCGCTTGGCGCTCGTCACAGCTGGATTAATCGATGATCCAGGTTCCAGAGTTCGCGTTTTTGCAGGCCTTGCTGCTGCCATCGACAGAGACGCAAGTTTGTTTTTTCGGGACAATGCGGCGTTTTTTGTCTTTACGCAGCGTCTCGTCGTAAAGCTCGCTTTTCACCACGGCGCGCATCGGTACATAACCGATCAGCTCTTCCTGACCTTCATCGGCCAGCGCCAGCCAGAAGTGTTCCACCTGTCCCAGCACAACGTAGGTTTTACCCGCAGTCAGCTGACGGATCACTTTGCCGCCGAAGTCCGGCGTACTCATCAGCGACGCAGGGTAAAGCGCACGATAATCCTGTTTAACCGGTTCAAACTCTTTTGGCGGGTGAACCGCATAGCGGTGAGTAAGGGTAACACCGTTAACTTCGCTGGTGACGATGGTGTCGTCGGTTGGCGCCGGTTTCGGCGGTGCTTTACACGCTGAGACGCTGCAGACAAAAACAAGAGCCAATACCATTCGCATGTTCATAGATTTTTTTCCATTGCAAATATATTACTGTGGTGAACAGGAGCGTTTAGGAAAGGCATATCCGGATGGCTCCGAATCACCCTTATCCTTATCCTGAAAGCGCTCTGATAATGAATAAAAGGCATAGCTACCGCACGAGTCTTGTTACAAACAAGGCTGCAATAATATTACGTTTCATTGACTATCGTGACATGATTTTACAGATCAGATGATTCTATTCAATATGAAATCCGACCTCTTGAAATAGTATTATTTCGTTTTATAGAAAAATAGGATTATTCTCAAGAAACAATTTCACTTTAGTTGAAGAGAATTAATCTTGCCTGAGCAAAGGTTCATCAACCCTGCCGGGTTGCTTTGTAACCGTTTGAATATTAATAGATAAAAATGATTATTTTGCGCTAGCACATCCTTGTAATTTCGAGATAGGATTATTCCTAAATGAATCTTTATTGCAGAAAATACTACAATATCTGGTAGTGCAATATCCTGACTAACAGCATGGAAAAACCACTTTCTGGTTATATTACGCTTTTTATTTGGATATTTTTTGAAATATTTTTAAGTAAAAAAAATGATATTACCTGTGGCGGATAGTTCCCTCCGTTACTGTCCCGCGCTGTTAAGAGTTTTGATTTCAACTATTGCCCCTTCTTTGCGCGAATTGTTTAGTATTACTACATCCAAATACAGGCACATTAAACGAAACCATTCAGCAAATTGACCTGTAACATATATCCGGTACTGTCGCGCAATAAATGCATTTGACCTGCAACAATTCTACCCGCGTATTTGGTGGTGAAAGATCGTTATTGCGGCATATATTGCCGAAAATATCGCCGCACATGATTTACTTCACCGCGTTTTGCCCGTACCCAGGCGGGTAAATCGTCTGGAAGCACGCAAAATGCCAAACACAGCACGCTATCTGTCTGAGATTCGACTAAGGTTTTCAACAAGGTTGATTACAGCGGCACCGCTGTACCGTTAAGGAGAATCATCGATGACAAGACCTGTACTGCGCCAACCGCGCACGTTGTTCCTTGCACTTCAACTCGCTTTTGCCGGGGCATTTCTTGCGGTGGTACCGCAGGCGATAGCCGCAGATGCACAAGCGCAAAATACGCCGCAGCCGCCGGATATTCTGTTTGGCCCGCTGTTTAGCGATGTACAAAGCGCAAAACTGTTTCCGGATCAAAAAACGTTTGCCGACGCCGTTCCGAAAGGCGACCCACTGATGATCCTTGCGGATTACCGTATGCAGCGTAATCAGCGCAGCTTCGACTTGCGTCACTTTGTGGATGTTAACTTTACCCTGCCGAAAGCAGGCGAAGAGTATGTCCCCCCCGAAGGGCAAAACTTGCGTGAACATATCGACGGTTTGTGGCCGGTGTTGACCCGCACCACCGACAGTGCCGGCAAGTGGGATTCGCTGCTGCCACTACCGAAACCGTATGTTGTACCGGGCGGGCGTTTCCGCGAAGTCTATTACTGGGACAGCTACTTCACGATGTTGGGGCTGGCGGAAAGCGGTCACTGGGACAAAATTGACGATATGGTGACCAATTTCGCGCATGAGATTGATAACTGGGGGCATATTCCTAACGGCAACCGCAGTTACTACCTCAGCCGTTCTCAACCCCCCTTCTTCGCCCTGATGGTGGAATTGCTGGCGACACACGAGGGCGATGAGGCACTGAAAACCTGGCTACCACAAATGGAAAAAGAGTACCGCTACTGGATGGATGGCGCGGAGAGCTTACAGCCTGGCCAGGCCAATAAGCGCGTGGTTAAGCTGACCGACGGCTCGGTTCTGAACCGCTATTGGGATGACCGTGACACACCGCGCCCGGAGTCATGGCTTGATGATGTCACCACGGCGAAAAACAACCCGAACCGCCCTGCTACCGATATTTATCGTGATTTACGCTCTGCTGCTGCGTCTGGCTGGGATTTCAGTTCGCGCTGGATGGACGACCCGAATCAACTCGGGACCATTCGCACAACCTCTATTGTGCCGGTTGACCTCAATGCGCTGATGTTCAAGATGGAAAAAGTACTGGCGCGGGCATACCAGGTTTCTGGCGATGCGGCCAAAGCCAGCCAGTATGAAGCGCTGGCGAACGCCAGACAAAAAGCTATCGAAGCCAATCTGTGGAACGACAAAGAGGGCTGGTATGCCGATTACGACCTGAAGACCAAAAAGGTCCGTAACCCGCTCACCGCCGCAGCGCTCTACCCGTTGTTCGTTAACGCTGCAGCGAAAGACCGGGCAGATAAAGTGGCAGCGGCAACCCAGGCCCGACTGCTGAAACCGGGCGGGATCACTACCACCACCGTTAACAGCGGCCAGCAGTGGGATGCTCCAAACGGCTGGGCACCATTACAGTGGATCGCAACTTCCGGTCTGCAAAATTACGATCATCAGAAGCTGGCGATGGACGTAAGCTGGCGGTTCCTGACCAATGTGCAGCACACCTACGACCGCGAGAAAAAGCTGGTCGAGAAATATGACGTCAGCACGACCGGTACGGGCGGCGGCGGCGGCGAGTACCCATTGCAGGATGGGTTTGGCTGGACTAACGGCGTTACGCTGAAGATGCTTGATTTGATTTGCCCGAAAGAGAAACCGTGCGACAGCGTACCGCAAACGCAACCGGCGCAGTCAGCAAAACCTACGGTGCAGCAAGCCACGCCTTCGACGCCTTCTGCGCAACCTGCGGCGCAAGCTGGCGAGCAGCCCGCAGCGGCCACGAAGTGATAAAAAAGGCCGCAACGCAGGTTGCGGCCTTTTTGGTGTTTATGGCAGGTGACTCCCTGCCTCACCCCTACCCAATGCCAGCGTTATCGGCGAAGCAATCGAAACACCGCCAGCACCACAATGGCGCCGATAACGGCAACGATAAAGCTGTGCACATTGAACCCGGTGATGTCTCCACCATAGCCCAGGTGCGTGGCAAGCCAGCCGCCGACGACTGCGCCGACAATCCCCAAGACACACGTCAGAATAAAACCGCCGCCATCCCGGCCTGGCATGATGAATTTGGCAATCACCCCGGCAATCAGGCCAAATAAAATCCACGCAAGAATGCCCATATTTATTCACTCCTTTAACTTGTCTTGTTTACCCACTTCGCCCAAATTAGCGAAGCGTTGACTACATTATAGTTATCAACGGCAAAAGCATTTCCGTCTCACGGATTTAAGGCAAACTTTCCCGTAAAAAAATTGTGTCGGTTTGTATTAAGTTCTCCGCAGAAATGCCGATATATCAACGACGGTGTGTCAGTCATCAAGGAGCCATTCGGCGTGAGCAATTACAGTGAGCAGTTCCTGAAACAAAATCCGCTGGCCGTGCTCGGCGTATTGCGCGATTTACAAAAAAACCAGGTTCCCGTCTGCATCACCTGGGGCGGTGGTCAATTCATCAGTAAGATCCTGGACGCGAGCCCGGAAGAGTTGATCATGGATTTTGGTAGTCAGGATTACGAGAACAATGCGGTACAGCGTGCGGCGAAAGTGACCATTACCGCTGAAACGCAGGGTGCTAAAGTCGAATTTACGGTTCCCAAACTTTATGCAGGTGATTATCAGGCTTTGCCTGCATTTATTAGCGCGCTGCCTGAGACGTTGTGGTTTATCCAGCGTCGTGAATATTTCCGTATTATTGCCCCGCTGCATCCGGCTTACTTCTGCAAGGCGTTAATGCCGGATAAATCAGAGATCCGTTTCCGTTTATACGATCTGTCGCTGGGCGGCATGGGTGCGCTGCTGGATGGTGAAGTGCCGGATTCGCTTGAGCCGGGCATGCGCTTTACCAAGGTTGAGCTGGATATGGCGTCGTGGGGGCAGTTCTATTTTGATGCGCAGTTAATTGCGATTGGCGAGCGCAAAGTCGTGGACGGCAAAAACGAAACAATAAGTACGCCGCGCCTCAGTTTTCGTTTCTTAAATGTTAGCCCAGGTGTGGAGCGCGAGCTCCAGCGCATTATCTTTGCCCTGGAGCGCGAGGCGCGCGAACGCGCCAGCCGGGTGCGCTAATTACATCGCATCCATCGCTTTTTGTACTTTCCAGATATAGCGCGGCGCCTGCGGTGCGGGGTGTTTATCCACCACATGCTTTAAGAAGGCGTCAGCGCTTAAATCATTAATTTCCTCAATGGCTTCTCCTCTGTCGGAAGAAAAGGTGCGCAACAGCGCGCCTGCGCCATTCACGTAGGAAATCACCAGCGCGTACTGCATCACTTTTTCATCACGGATCCCCGCCAGTGCCCCATGCTCCAGGATACTCAGATAAGCCGCACCCATCGAAATATTGCGTTCCGGGTTTTTTAATTCGCTGGTGGAGGGTTGCCCGCTCCAGCCCATATGGCGGTAGACTTCACGCCCGGCAGTCGAGGCTTTTAATTGCATCAGACCCACAGCATTTGATTTACTCACCAGATTAGGGTTTCCGCCGGATTCGACCGCAATCATCGCCGTCAGCAAACGTGGGCTGACGCCCCATGCCGCTCCGGCTTTTTCAGTGATCGGCATCCACTGCATTGCACGTTTTACCGGTATTTCGGGGTTCCAGTCCGGCTGACGGTAGTCCTGTTTTGAGCTACAGCCGGCCAGCAATACCACGAGAAAAGCAAACCATCTTAATTTCACGCAAACCATCCTTATTCAGGTGTACATCACTGCGGATGACAACGACACAGGTAAGCGGCATGATAACTGTTTCGTTATAGATGTCAGCAAGGAAATGCCATGTCCACCTTCCACCTGATCGCCCCTTCCGGTTATTGCATTAATCAGCAGGCGGCCGCCAACGCCGTTACACAGCTTGAACAGCAGGGGCACCACGTTCGTAATCAGCAGGTCATCGCCCGCCGCTGCGAGCGGTTTGCTGGCAGTGACGCAGAACGCCTTGCCGATCTCAATGCCCTGGCGCAACTGCTAGGAGAGAACCTGATTGTTATGCCAGTGCGTGGTGGCTATGGCGCCAGCCGTTTGCTGGATGCCGTTAACTGGCAGGCGATAGCCGCACGTCAGAGCAGCCAGCCACTGTTGATTTGCGGTCACAGCGATTTCACGGTTATTCAACTGGGCTTGCTGGCTACCGGGAAGGTGATCACCTTTAGCGGGCCGATGCTGGCGGGAAATTTTGGAGCCACCCCGCAGGATCCCTTTACTGTTGAACATTTCTGGCGCGCGCTGCGCAATGAGGTCTTCACCATTGAGTGGAACGGTGAAGGCCCGGGTTGCCGGGTCGAGGGGACCTTATGGGGTGGCAACCTCGCGATGCTGACTTCGCTGATTGGCACCCCCTGGCTGCCAAACATCGAGAACGGCATTCTGGTGGTAGAAGACATTAACGAACACCCCTACCGCGTGGAGCGCATGCTGCTGCAATTGTTGCACGCCGGGATCCTGGCGCGGCAACGGGCGCTGGTGCTCGGCAGTTTTACCCATTCGCAGCCGAATGAGTATGATGCGGGCTACACTCTTACAACAATGGTGGACTCGCTGCGCGCGCGATTGTCCATCCCGGTGATCGCCGGGCTGGCGTTTGGTCACGAGCAACAAACCGTCACCTTGCCATTAGGCGCGCATGCTGTTTTGCAACATGCTGATATCTCTCAATTGACACTGTCGGGTCATCCGGTGATGTCGGTATAAAAAAAGCGCTTTATGCCCTTATTAAAATGCTATTGCTGCCGTTATGATAAATGCGTTGAATGACTCAGGTTGCGTTATGCAGTCGGGTTGGTGATTTGTCATGACGGCATAAGGAGAAGCAACACATTGGACGCTGAGGCGATAATCAGTCTGTTTATTTTGGGTTCAGTCCTTGTAACCTGCAGTATTTTATTGAGTTCCTTTTCATCACGCCTTGGTATTCCGATTCTGGTCATCTTCCTGGCGATTGGTATGCTGGCCGGCGTAGACGGCATCGGCGGCATTCCGTTCGATAATTATCCCTTTGCTTATATGGTCAGTAACCTCGCGCTGGCTATCATTTTGCTTGATGGCGGCATGCGCACCCGCGCCAGTTCATTTCGTGTGGCGCTCGGCCCGGCCTTATCGCTGGCCACCGTCGGCGTGCTGGTGACATCCGGCCTGACCGGTATGATGGCCGCCTGGCTGTTTAAGCTGAACATCATGGAAGGGCTGCTGATTGGCGCGATTGTCGGCTCAACCGATGCGGCAGCGGTGTTCTCCCTGCTTGGTGGTAAAGGGCTGAATGAGCGTGTTGGCGCCACGCTGGAGATTGAATCCGGCAGTAATGATCCCATGGCGGTCTTCCTGACCATCACGCTCATTGAGATGATTCAAAAGCACCGTGCCGATGTCGATCTGATGTTCCTCGTGCATATTGTGCGCGAGTTCGGTCTTGGCATTTTGCTCGGTGGCGTGGGCGGCTATTTGCTGCAACAGATGATTAACCGCATCGCTCTCCCTGCTGGCCTCTACCCACTGTTGGCATTAAGCGGCGGTATCCTGGTATTTGCGCTGACTACCGCCCTGCACGGTAGCGGGATCCTGGCGGTATACCTGTGTGGTTTTGTGCTCGGCAACCGCCCCATTCGCAACCGCTTTGGTATTTTGCAGAACTTCGACGGCCTTGCCTGGCTGGCGCAAATCGCCATGTTCCTTGTTCTGGGACTGCTGGTGACGCCGTCAGATCTGTGGCCGATTGCTATTTCTGCCCTTATTCTCTCGGCATGGATGATTTTTGTTGCCCGCCCGCTGTCGGTGTTCGCCAGCCTGCTGCCGTTTCGCGGTTTTAATCTGCGTGAGCGTGTGTTTATCAGTTGGGTGGGATTGCGCGGCGCGGTACCGATTATCCTCGCCACTTTTCCGATGATGGCCGGACTGGATCATGCCCGTTTATTCTTCAACGTTGCCTTCTTCGTGGTGCTGATTTCGTTGCTTTTCCAGGGCACATCGCTGTCGTGGGCAGCCAAAAAAGCCAAAGTGGTGGTACCGCCTGTCGGCTGGCCGGTGTCACGCGTTGGGCTGGATATTCATCCCAATAACCCCTGGGAGCAGTTTGTTTACCAGCTGAGCGCCGATAAATGGTGCGTGGGCGCGGCGCTGCGCGACCTGCATATGCCGGAAGAGACGCGAATTGCCGCCCTGTTCCGCGATAATGTGCTATTGCACCCGACCGGCAGCACACGCCTGCGAGAAGGCGACGTGCTGTGTGTCATTGGCCGGGAAAGCGATCTCCCTGCACTGGGCAAGCTGTTCAGCCAGTCGCCGCCAGTGGCGCTGGATCAACGTTTCTTCGGCGATTTTATTCTTGAAGCGGATGCGAAATTTGCAGATGTGGCGCTGATTTACGGCCTGGAAGAGGGGCTGGAATACCGCGACAAGCAACAGACGCTTGGCGATATCGTTCAGCAACTGCTGGGGGCTGCGCCGGTCGTGGGCGACCAGGTCGAGTTTGCCGGTATGATTTGGACGGTGGCAGAGAAAGCCGATAATACGGTCCTTAAAGTCGGCGTTCGGGTCGCAGAAGACGAGGCGGAATAACCGCCTCGATAATCAAGTTACACTGTCACAACAGGCACACGCGGTGCCACGGCGCAAAGCAGTTCATAACCCACCGTACCGGCTGCGGCAGCCACTTCATCAATTTTGATCTCTTTGCCCCACAGCTCGACCGGCGTACCGATGCCGGCCTGTGGGCAGGGAGTTAAATCGACCGTCAGCATGTCCATCGAGACTGCGCCGACAAGCGTTGTCCGTACACCGTCCACCAGCACTGGCGTACCCGAGGGGGCAATACGGGGATAACCGTCGGCATAGCCGCAGGCCACCACCCCAATGCGTTGTTCCCGCTCTGCACGGTAGCGGGCTCCATACCCCACCGCGTCGCCGCTTTTTAAGGTCTGCACGGCAATGATCTCGCTACTGAGGGTCATCACCGGACGGATACCGCTGGTTGCCACATCCTGCCACGCGCCCGAAGGCGACGCGCCATATAACACAATGCCGGGTCGTACCCAGTCATAATGGGCTTCCGGGTGCCACAAGGTGGCTGCAGAGTTAGACAATGAACGCGGCGCATCGATGCCTTCTGCCGCCTGCACAATACGCGCCATGGGTGCGCGGATCCCCTCCGGATGTTCTGCCTGGGCGAAATGCGACATAAGCGTAATCTCACCGACATTAGCCAGGCTGCGCAACTGCTGCCATACGCTGTGGACGCGCTCCGGCAGAAAGCCAAGACGATTCATGCCACTGTTGATTTTCAGGTACAGATCCAGCGGTGCTTGCAACCGGGCGTTTTGCAGCGCCTTAATCTGCCAGTTGCTGTGCAGGCTGGTGGTCAGGCGATATTTGTCAAACAGCGGCAACTCATCGGCATGAAAGAACCCCTCCAGCATCAGAATCGGCCCTTTCCAGCCGCGTTCCCGCAGCAGTATCGCTTCTTCCAGATTGAGCATCGCAAAGCCGTCGGTACTGCTGAGTGCCTGCCAGATACGGTCAATGCCATGACCGTAAGCGTTGGCTTTGACTACCGACCACACCTTCGAGGTAGGTGCGGCACGGCGCACCACATGCAGGTTATTCCTGAGCGCCTGCAGATCCAGGGTCGCCAGAACAGGACGAGACATCAGTGTTCCTTATGGTTATCAGTTATGGGCACCATGTAAGTGCCGGGCACGCGCCGGGGTAAAACCGGGTAAGTAGCGGGCAACACTCAAATCATCTGACGGTATGGCCGGTGTGTTGCCTGACAGTAAATCACTCAGTAACTGCCCGGAACCGCAGGCCATCGTCCAGCCGAGGGTGCCATGGCCGGTGTTAAGCCACAGGTTTTTAAACGGCGTGCGACCGACCACCGGTGTGCCATCTGGCGTCATGGGGCGCAAGCCGGTCCAGAATGTCGCCTGCTCCACAAAGCCGCCGCGTGGGAACAAGTCACGCACCACCATTTCCAGCGTTTCGCGGCGCGGCTGTAACAGCTCAGTATTGTAGCCAACAATTTCCGCCATCCCGCCCACACGAATGCGCTGGTCAAAACGGGTAATGGCGATTTTGTAAGTCTCGTCGAGGATCGTCGATACGGGTGCGCCATCTTCCTCAGCGATGGGGATGGTCAGCGAGTAGCCTTTAAGCGGGTAGACAGGAATATCGACAATGCCCTTCAGCAGGCCGGTTGACCAGGATCCAAACGCCATGACATAAGCATCTGCTTTGATCACCTCATCGCCACATTTCACGCCGTAGATTTTTTCACCTTCATACAACAGGCGATCCACCGGCGTGTTATAGCGAAAGACCACGCCGGCCTGCTCTGCCATCTGCGCCAGATGCTGGGTGAACAGCTGGCAGTCACCGGTTTCATCGTTCGGCAGACGCAGCCCGCCGGTCAGCTTGCCGGCGACCTCGCCCAGTGCAGGCTCGACTTCTGCCAGCCGCGCGGCTTCCAGCAACTGATACGGCACACCGGCATCTTCCAGCACGGCAATATCACGGGTCGCGTTCTCAAATTGTTCAGCGGTGCGAAACAACTGTAGCGTCCCGCCCTGCCGTCCTTCGTACTGGATGCCGGTGGTTTCACGTAGCAATTTGAGGCAGTCACGGCTGTATTCTGCCAGACGCACCATGCGGCCTTTGTTTTCCATGTAATGGCGGGTGTCGCAGTTACGCAGCATCTGCATCATCCATTTAAGCTGGGATGAGGTGCCATCCAGGCGAATAGCAAGCGGAGCGTGACGCTGAAACATCCATTTGATGGCTTTCAAGGGAACACCGGGTGCAGCCCAGGGGGCGGCATAGCCGGGCGAGATCTGGCCCGCATTGGCAGCACTGGTTTCTTGCGCCGGGCCGGACTGCCGATCGATTACCGTCACGTCGTGACCTGCCTGACGCAAATACCAGGCGCTGGTTACGCCCACCACACCGCTTCCTAATACAACAACTTGCATATCCCTCTCCCATGAGTAAAGCACAATCATCTGATTACAAATTGATAACCCAGATGAAAATATTATTCAACATACGCCTTTTTTATGGTGACATGCCTCACAGCCTTACCACCTGACAAGGGCTGCCACTATTTAGCATCTCCTGCTGAACGCCATTTAACCGCAGAATAAAAATCTACTTAATGCGCTTTTCACCCCGTGATGAGATCGGAAAATCGTGAAGAAAATCTTATGGCCTGGCTACAGATTTTATTGGGTGTTCTATGCTTGAAATGAGACGCTCCATTGAGAGAGTGTCGTTAACAACGAGGGCGCGCTAATGGCTACGATTGACTCAATGAATAAGGATTCTATTCGTCTGAGCGATGGACCCGACTGGACGTTTGATCTGCTGGATGTCTACCTGGCGGAAATCGACCGGGTGGCAAAACTCTATCGGCTGGATACCTATCCGCATCAAATCGAAGTGATCACCTCAGAGCAGATGATGGATGCCTACTCCAGCGTCGGTATGCCTATCAACTACCCTCACTGGTCGTTTGGTAAGAAATTTATCGAAACCGAGCGCCTGTACAAACACGGCCAACAAGGGCTGGCGTACGAGATAGTGATTAACTCCAATCCTTGTATTGCTTATCTGATGGAAGAGAACACCATTACCATGCAAGCGCTGGTCATGGCTCATGCCTGTTACGGGCATAACTCTTTCTTCAAAAATAACTACCTGTTTCGCAGCTGGACCGATGCCAGCTCGATTGTCGATTATCTGATTTTCGCTCGTAAATACATCACCGATTGTGAAGAGCGCTACGGCGTGGATGAAGTGGAAAAACTGCTCGATTCCTGCCATGCGCTGATGAATTACGGCGTGGATCGCTACAAACGCCCGCAGAAAATCTCGCTCCAGGAGGAGAAAGCGCGGCAGAAAAGCCGTGAAGAGTATCTGCAAAGCCAGGTGAATATGCTGTGGCGAACCCTGCCAAAACGCGATGAAGAAGTGGCAGTGGCCCAGGCGCGTCGCTATCCGGCAGAGCCACAAGAGAACCTGCTCTACTTTATGGAAAAAAATGCCCCGCTGCTGGAGTCGTGGCAGCGCGAGATCCTGCGTATTGTGCGCAAGGTCAGTCAGTATTTCTATCCGCAGAAGCAGACCCAGGTGATGAACGAAGGCTGGGCGACGTTCTGGCATTACACCATTCTCAACCACCTGTATGACGAAGGGAAAGTAACCGACCGCTTTATGCTGGAGTTCCTGCACAGTCACACGAATGTGGTGTTCCAGCCGCCTTATAACAGCCCATGGTACAGCGGTATTAACCCCTACGCGCTCGGCTTTGCCATGTTTCAGGATATTAAGCGTATCTGCCAGTCACCCACGGATGAAGACCGCTACTGGTTCCCCGATATTGCCGGTTCTGACTGGCTGGAGACGCTGCATTTTGCTATGCGCGACTTCAAAGATGAGAGCTTCATCAGCCAGTTTATGTCACCGAAGATCATGCGTGATTTCCGCTTCTTTACCGTGCTGGATGACGACCGCAATAACTACCTGGAAATTGCCGCCATTCATAATGAAGAGGGTTACCGGGAGATCCGCAACAAACTGTCTTCACAGTACAATCTGAGCAATCTTGAACCGAACATTCAGGTGTGGAATGTGGATCTGCGCGGCGACCGTTCGCTGACGCTGCGTTACATTCCGCATAACCGTGCGCCGCTGGACAAAGGCCGGCGGGAAGTGCTGAAGCACGTGCACCGTTTGTGGGGGTTTGATGTGTTGCTGGAGCAACAAAACGAAGATGGAAGTGTGGAACTGTTGGAACGCTGCCCAGCGCGCACCAACACGCTGTAACGAAAAACCCCTCTGTCACAGAGGGGTTTTTGCTTATCGGCTTTGTAGCGCCAGGTCGCCTGGCATCGTTTTTTGCATGCGATGCCAAATCTCACCACTGTCACGGCCGTAGTGTCGCACCACGTCATAAACCTGATCGTGCTGCGCCTGTTCACATACGTCTGCCAGCTTGTGGTAAAAACCCAGCGCCAGGCTTCTGGCTTCCGGGCTGGAGAAGTAATGCCGTCCAATACGCGTATACAGCCCTTTCATGCCGTTCAGGATCAGCCCGTAAATCGGGTTGCCGGAGGCAAACGCCAGCCCACGGAAAATGTTGTAATCCAGATCGGCAAAGGCGTCTGCGTGATCTTCCACTTCGCGCGCACTGGCTAACACTTTCAGCGCTTCATCAGGATGCTGGCGAAACGCCGTGCGAATAAAAATGGTGGAAATGTTGGTGCGCACGGACAACAGATTGTCGATCAGTTGCGGAACACTTTCGTGATCCAGACGCGCCAGGGTTTCCAGAATGTTCAGACCGGAGGTTTCCCAGAAGTTGTTCACTTTGGTCGGCTTGCCATGCTGGATCGTCAGCCAGCCATCACGGGCCAGACGCTGTAGAACTTCACGCAATGTGGTACGAGTGACGCCAATCAGTTCAGAGAGTTCGCGTTCAGCCGGAAGGATCGATCCCGGAGGGAAACGGTTATTCCAGATACTTTCAATAATGTACTCTTCCGCGAAACCCGCCGGGCTCTGCGCCTTAATGACCATAGTGAGATTTCCATTACACAGCATTTGCAAAGATGACTCATCATACCAGACCCCGTTAAGGGCAGATAGCGGACAAAAACAAGAAAAATGGGGATCGGTGCACCATTTTGACTATTTAGCAATGCTTAACCTTAGCAGCTATAAGGCTTTCGAGTGAAAGTGACTTTCTGGACTGGCACGGTATTTTTTGTCTGATATTGCAGCGTTTCGCGGTCTGGTTTGACTTTTCGCATGATAAACATTCGATTACGTATTATTTTGATAGCGGCTAGTGGTCAGAACATTGATTTCGTTTACACTGCCTTTTCTACGCATATCCCCGGGAAATGATTATGTTGCGATACCTGAACCAGTGCTCACGTGGACGCGGCGCCTGGTTGTTAATGGCGCTTACGGCGTTTGCACTTGAAATGGTTGCGCTCTGGTTCCAGCACGTCATGCTGCTGAAACCTTGCGTGCTCTGTATTTACGAACGCAGCGCGCTGTTTGGCGTGATGGGCGCGGGCATTGTCGGCGCGATTGCGCCAAAAACACCGCTGCGTTTTGTGGCGCTGGCTATCTGGATCTACAGCGCGGTACGCGGGATCCAACTGGCCTGGGAGCATACCCAAATCCAGTTACACCCTTCTCCGTTTATGACCTGCGATTTTGCCGCTCGTTTTCCGGGCTGGCTGCCGCTGGACAAATGGCTGCCGCAGGTGTTTGTTGCCTCCGGCGATTGCGCACAGCGCCAGTGGGCGTTCCTGTCACTGGAAATGCCGCAGTGGTTGCTGGGCATTTTTGTGGCCTACCTTGTCGTTGCGCTGCTGGTGCTGATAGCCCAGCCCTTCAAACCGAAAAAGCGCGATCTTTTCGGTCGCTAACAGAACGCTCCTTCGGGGGCGTTTTTTTTATCCTCAATAAGCCAGACGGCGCGTATCGGTTGATTCAGGCGCGTGCTACAGGTAGGGTGCTGGCGGGCATTAACACTTTGCAAGGAGGAAAAGCGTGACAGGAACAGTTGCTATGATCTATTGGCTAACCGGCGTGGCGGTATTTACACGGAAAATCCGTTTATTTAGCGTGGTTTCCGCCCTTCTGCTCTATGCTACCCTGCGCAGTCTTACCTACAGCCCTCTGC
The DNA here is from genome assembly GCF_032052965.1 of Kosakonia sp. Classification (GTDB taxonomy): domain Bacteria; phylum Pseudomonadota; class Gammaproteobacteria; order Enterobacterales; family Enterobacteriaceae; genus Kosakonia. The sequence goes on along the minus strand of NZ_DAMBVN010000006.1, from coordinate 40,586 downwards.
TGACCTCTCTCGCCCTTGCTGTGCTGATTGGTTCGTTTATTGCCTTACTGATTATGAAGAGTAGCCGGGAGCAAAAAAGCACCGTCTATTTCTCGGTGCCCTGCTGGATGCTGCTGGGGACGGTTATCATCAATCTGTTTTGGCGCCCGTAACGGTTAGTCTGCCCAATCGGGTTTGTTGAGAATATGGGCCTGCCAGTCCTGCACTTCTGACTCTTTCACCGCAATATGACGCACCGAGATGCGTTCGGCGTGCATCGCTGCTTTGGAGCCGGTGCGCAAAGGATGCCACACTGGCAACGCTTTGCCTTCCGCCAGCAGACGATAAGCGCAGCTCGGCGGCAGCCACTCAAAGGTGGGAAGGTTTTCGCGGGTCAGCTTGATGCAGTCCGGCTCGTACTCAAAACGGCGCTCATAATTACGGCACTGGCAGGTTTTGATATTCAACTGGCGGCAGGCAACGTTGGTGAAGTAGATCTCGTCGGTATCTTCATCCATCAATTTATGCAGGCAGCACTGGCCGCAGCCATCGCACAGTGATTCCCACTCCGCGTCTGTCATTTGCTCGAGAGTTTTGCTTTGCCAGAAAGGCGTGTCGTTCATTAAGAAATCCGCCATTGAAAACCAGGGTGCACCTTATAACCAGTCTGGCATGCGGATGCAAGTTTTGCCGCCCGATTCAGGCGGCAAACAACGTCAGAGTACGCGAGTCGTCAACGCGTGATCGTTAAGGCTCACGTCCAGTTCATCGCCGCTATGCAGGGGGCCAACGCCTTCTGGCGTACCGGTGAGGATCACATCGCCCGCTTTCAGCGTGAAGTAACGGCTCATATATGCAATCAAGGGCACAATTTTATGGATCATGTCTGCTGTGGTGCCCTGCTGACGGATTTCGCCATTGACCTTGAGCGTCAGCGTCGTATTTTGCGGATCGTGACTGAACTCGGTGACCGGGATAAAACCAGAAATCGGGCAGGAGTTATCAAAACCTTTGGCTTTTTCCCACGGCTGCCCTGCCTTCTTCATTTTACCCTGCAGATCGCGCAGCGTCAGATCGAGTGCCACGCCGTAACCGGCAATTGCTTTCTTCACATGTTCTTCGGTTGCCTGACGTAAGGTCGCGCCGATCAGCACCGCCAGTTCAACTTCATGATGCACCGAGCCAAAATCTTGCGGCAATGCCAGCGGCTGGCGGATATCGCAAAGCGCTGTTTCGGGTTTGATAAACAAAACCGGCTCTTCCGGGGTAGCGCTCCCCATTTCTTTGATATGTTTCGCGTAGTTGCTACCAACGCATACCACTTTACTCACCGGGTAATCCAGCAGAGCGCCCTGCCAGTTATGATGCTGATACATGTATTTTACCTCCGGTAACACATTGAACATGAGCGAAAAATGACTATCCGCGCCGCCCGAGGATTTGTCAAATACCAGCATGTAACGGGCGTTGACGCAGACGATAATAAAAAACGGCGGAAAATCCGCCGTCATCGTGCACGTATTTATTGTTTTCCAAGACCGGCAAGATGTTCCTTCAATAAATTTTCCTGCGGCGGTGGTAACTGTAAATAATAGCCCTGACTCAACAATGCTTCTTTCACTTTATCAAGATCGGCACCCGCCAATTTTTTACGCCCATCAAGGGGTAAAAGCATCGCTAACTGCGGCTGACCGAAACTTTGCATTAATGCTTCTGGCACGCGGGAAAAATCGTCTCTTTTTTCGACATACAGATAAGTCTGATCACGTCGGGTACTTCGGTAGATCGCACAAAACATACTTAATTACTCGGAATTAACGGGTGGTTACTTGCCTGAATATAATACTGACTATAACATGCCTGATAGTCTTCGGAATATCACTCCAGATGCGGGTGATAATAGCAAAATGAGTAAGGTCAGGATGTCAAACACGCCCATCGAGCTAAAAGGCAGTAGTTTTACCTTATCAGTGGTTCACTTGCATGATGCAAAACCCGAGGTTATTCGTCAGGCGTTAAAAGACAAAATTGCTCAGGCTCCTGCTTTTTTGCAGCACGCTCCAGTGGTCATCAACGTCTCCGCACTCGAAGGCTCTGTTAACTGGCCACGACTTCAGCAGACCATTAGCGAAACCGGGTTGCGCGTTGTCGGCATCAGTGGATGCAAAGATGTTGAACTAAAAGCAGAAATCGAACGCGCCGGTCTGCCCATACTGATGGAAGGCAAAGAACAACTGCCACGGAAAGCGGCGGATCCTGAACCCGCTCCCGTTGCCGCTCCGGCCATAAAAACACGTTTAATTGATGCGCCGGTTCGTTCTGGCCAGCGGATTTATGCGCCAAACAGTGATTTGATCGTCACCAGCCATGTCAGCGCTGGCGCAGAGCTTATCGCCGATGGCAATATTCATGTCTACGGCATGATGCGTGGCCGTGCGCTGGCGGGTGCCAGCGGCGACCGTGAAGCACAAATTTTCTGTACTCATCTCACGCCGGAGCTGGTCTCCATTGCGGGAGAATACTGGCTGAGCGATCAAATCCCGGCCGAATTTTATGGCAAAGCGGCACGTTTGCGGTTAGCCGACAACGCTTTGACAATTCAACCCTTAAATTAAGCCCTTTTAACAAGGAACTCCTATGGCACGCATTATTGTTGTTACTTCGGGTAAAGGGGGCGTTGGCAAGACCACCTCCAGCGCGGCCATCGCTACTGGTTTAGCCCAAAAGGGCAAAAAAACCGTTGTTATCGATTTTGATATTGGGCTGCGCAACCTGGATCTGATTATGGGTTGCGAACGCCGCGTGGTTTATGATTTCGTCAACGTTATCCAGGGCGATGCGACGCTTAACCAGGCGTTGATCAAAGATAAACGCACTGAAAACCTCTATATTCTCCCGGCGTCGCAGACCCGCGATAAAGATGCGCTTACCCGTGAAGGGGTAGATAAAGTGCTCGAAGATCTCAAAAAAATGGACTTCGATTTTATTGTTTGCGACTCCCCTGCCGGCATTGAAACCGGCGCGCTGATGGCGCTTTATTTCGCTGACGAAGCGATTATCACCACTAACCCGGAAGTGTCGTCGGTGCGTGACTCTGACCGCATTCTTGGTATTCTGGCGTCGAAGTCGCGTCGCGCAGAAAAGGGTGAAGAACCGATTAAAGAGCACCTGTTGCTCACCCGTTATAACCCGGGCCGCGTTAACCGTGGCGATATGCTGAGCATGGAAGATGTGCTGGAAATTCTGCGTATCAAACTGGTTGGCGTCATCCCGGAAGACCAATCCGTGTTGCGCGCATCGAACCAGGGTGAGCCGGTGATTCTGGATACTAACGCTGATGCAGGCAAAGCCTATGCCGATACCGTGGAACGTCTGCTGGGAGAAGATCGTCCTTTCCGCTTCATTGAAGAAGAGAAGAAAGGTTTCCTCAAACGCCTGTTCGGAGGATAAGTTATGGCATTACTCGACTTTTTTCTCTCCAGAAAAAAGAACACCGCCAGCATTGCTAAAGAACGTCTGCAAATTATTGTTGCAGAACGCCGCCGCAGTGACGCTGAACCTCATTATTTGCCGCAGTTAAAGCGGGATATTCTGGAGGTGATTTGTAAATACGTGCAGATCGATCCGGAAATGGTGACGGTTCAGTTAGAACAAAAAGGCGATGATATTTCCATTCTGGAACTTAACGTCACCTTACCGGAAGCGGAAGAAACGAAATAATTCGTCTCTGACGCTGGCATTAAAAAAGGCAGACTCCGTTCTGCCTTTTTTGTTTATTCCTCGCCAACCCCTGTAATTATTTACAGTTATTAGCGCGGATATTCCGCCAGTAATTTTTTCAGTTCATCAGCCATCATTTCGCCGCGCCAGCCGCTTATTAATTCAGGTAAAGCCGACTGCGGTTTTAATTTCCAGTGCCAGTTAAGCAGCTGGTTGATTTGCCGACGCGATGCCAGCAACTCGACACTGACGTTCTGCTTCTCACCCATAGTCTGAACCAGCGCTTTGATCGCTTTAAATACCTTCCGATAGCCCGGCATATCCATCAGGTTAAGCAGCGGTTCTGGCAAAGCCTCTTCCGGCAACGCCTGCGCCTGAGCAACCAACGCCAGCAGCGTTTTTCCGTGGAAGCGGATCTCGCTTCCCGACAAACCAATGCTGTCCAGTTCACCCATGCTGGAAGGCATGTATCGCGCCACCGCCCACAGGTTCTCTTCCCGCACCACGAAGTTCACCGCCAGGTCGCGTTCGCGGGCTTTACGCAAACGCCAGTCGGCAAGCAATTGCAGGCAGGCGAGCTGGCGGGTACGCAACTGCCAGGCATTAGAGATCTCGCGCCATGCTTCTTGCGGGGCCAGCACTTCCTGGCGACGCTGCATCATCAGGCGACACTCATCGAGCGCAGCATCCAGCCGGCCTGCCTGTTCAGTTTCCGCCAGTAATTTGTTGGCAATCGGCAACAGATACCACACGTCCGCCGCCGCATAATCGCACTGGCGCTCGGTTAGCGGGCGCGCCAGCCAGTCAGTGCGCGATTCACTTTTATCGATGACCAGACCGGTAAACTCTTCCACCATCGCGGCAAACCCCCAGGAAAGTGGACGACCGCAAAAGGCGGCCAGGATTTGGGTATCGATCATCGGCTGGGGTTGTACGCCGAACGCATTGAGAAACACTTCCAGATCTTCACTGCCAGCGTGCAGATATTTGGTCACCTGGGGGTTAATTAGCAGATCGCGAAACGGTGACCAGTCGGTCACAGACAAAGGATCGATCAGCGCCACACGCTCGCCGTCATACATCTGAAGCAGCCCCAGCTGTGGGTAATAGGTACGGGTGCGGACAAATTCGGTATCCAGGGCAATGGCCGGAAACGTGCTGGCCGCTTCACATAACGCTGCCAACGCATCGTTGGTGGTGATCATCTGGTAATTCAAATCATTATCTCTTTAGTTTGCGCCCATAAAAAACGCCGGATTAACCGGCGTTCGGGCGATTAATGCATAGCTCAGGGTTTATTGTCCACTTTGCTACGGGCTTCGTCACGCAATTCTCGCCGTAAAATTTTACCCACGTTCGATTTTGGTAACTCGCTTCTAAATTCCACCTGTTTCGGTACTTTGTAGCCGGTCAACTGGCGGCGGCAGAAGGAGATCAGCGCCTCTTCAGTGAGGCTTTCATCCTTTTTCACCACGAAAATTTTCACCGCTTCGCCGCTGTTTTCCGATGGCACGCCAACGGCGGCCACTTCGCGCACGCCGCTATGCTGCATGACCACATCTTCAATTTCATTGGGATAAACGTTGAAACCGGAAACCAGAATCATGTCTTTTTTACGATCGACAATGCGCAGAAAACCTTCATCATCCATTACCGCGATGTCACCGGTATAGAGCCAGCCGTCGCGCAGGATCTCATCGGTCGCATCCGGGCGCTGCCAGTAGCCCAGCATCACCTGCGGCCCTTTCACGCACAATTCGCCCGGCTCACCTGGGGGAACTTCGTTACCTTCATCATCCACCAGCTTCGCTTCTGTAGACGGCACCGGCAGACCAATACTGCCGCTGTGATAATCAATATCGTGCGGGTTAACGCTGACCAGCGGCGAACACTCCGTCAGCCCGTAGCCCTCCAGCAGATACTGGCCCGTCAGTTTGACCCAGCGCTCGGCTACCGCTTGTTGAACAGGCATACCGCCACCTGCTGACAGGTGTAGCGAAGAGAAATCGAGTTGACGAAACTCTTCGTTATTAAGCAGCGCGTTGAACAGGGTGTTGACCCCTGTCATCGAGGTAAAAGGATATTTTGCCAGCTCTTTCACCAATCCCGGGATATCGCGCGGGTTGGTGATCAGCAGGTTTTGCCCGCCCAGCTCAATAAACAGCAGGCAGTTCATGGTCAGGGCAAAAATGTGATAAAGCGGAAGCGCGGTAACCACGAGCTCTTTGCCCCGGTGCAGCAAGGGCCCGTAGGTGGCGTTCACTTGCTCAAGGTTCGCCAGCATATTGCGGTGGGTTAACATCGCCCCTTTCGCCACACCCGTGGTGCCGCCAGTATATTGCAGGAAAGCCAAATCCTCAGGGGTCAGTTCAGGTTTCACGTACTGCATGCGGTAGCCGCTTTGCAGTGCACGACGGAAGGAAATGGCGTCCGGCAGGTGGTATTTCGGCACAAGGCGTTTTACATACTTAACGACGAAGTTAACCAGTGTGCCCTTAGCAGACGAGAGCTGATCGCCCATGCGCGTCAGAATAACGTGGCGCACCTGGGTTTTTTCGACCACTTTTTCCAGGGTATGAGCGAAGTTGGAAACAATAACAATAGCCGCAGCACCGCTGTCATTCAGTTGATGTTCCAGTTCGCGTGGAGTGTAGAGCGGGTTCACATTCACCACGATCATCCCGGCTCGCAAAATACCAAACAGCGCGACAGGGTATTGCAGCAGGTTCGGCATCATCAACGCAACACGGTCGCCCTTTTGCAGCCCCAGCCCCTGCTGAAGGTACGCGGCAAAGGCCCGGCTACGCTCTTCCAGCTTACGGTAGGTCATCACCTCGCCCATGTTAATAAACGCAGGCTGATCGGCATAGCGGGCTGTGGAGTGTTCGAATAATTCAACCAGGGATTGATAACGGTCAGGGTTGATCTCCGCAGGAACGTCTGCAGGATAACGGTTAAGCCAAACCTTCTTCAATGCATCACCTCTGAAATGAGTATTTTTGGTCATCACAACCCCAGTTAATAAACAAGCCGTTAACATAATATTAACTCAGCGTACCAGTTTATTAATTAAGCGAACCGAAGGTTGCGAAGCCCGTCACTAATTATTTTTCTTATGAACTGCTACAGACGAAAACAGCGGCCAGGCCGCTGTCTCTTTCCGTTGATAATACCTGTTACTCAGTCACGACAGTCTCAACACGGGCCGGCTCCGGTGGGTACCATCCCCATCCCCCGAAACCCGGGTGCAGCGGACGCGGCCCAGGTCCCCAAAACCAGGGGTCCATCGGTTGCGGCGGCAACATCACCTGTTGAGTAAGACGCCAGCGTTTGTAACCTGTCGCCTGCATGGTCATAAATTTATAGGGCGCATTCCCTACTTTCCCGTCGACGGTACCGGTAATTGGCCCAACCACGGTCACCAATTGGTTGCGGAAGTCGACCGGGTCGAGGAAACCGTTGACATCGGCATAAATCCGGCCGACAGACGCTTCGCCCAGCACCGGGCGGGCGCCGCTATCAAGCGGCACAGCGGCAATCTCCAGACGGGTTTTCCCCTGCTGATTCTGGATATCCACCACTTTGCCACCAAAACGCGCTTCCTGGCCAACGTACAGCGCTGGCGCATTCATCACCCGCACAAGATCATCTTGCGGTTGCGGACTGGTTCCTTTAATCGCGTCAGGCACTGAAACACAGCCACTTAACACCGCCGTCGTCAGAACAGCAAACAACCAGTGCATACTTTTTCTTTTAACCGCCATGATGCGACTCCTCACTCAGTTTGTACTACTGAGATTCATTCCCGGCCAGGAAGTTTCTTCCACGCCACTTCGTTACGCAAATAAACCGGTTCGGCGTGTTCAACCGCCACCGTGCGCTGCTGTGCAAATAACTGCTGCGCAATCGGTAACATATCCTCCGCAGCGGGAAGTTCAGTTTCGCCGTTGGTTAACGTAAGCGCGGCAGTCTGGCTCATCTCCGGCCAGGCAGCCCAACCGGTGCCCACCATCGCCCACTCCCCGTCAAGCTGCTGCAGGCGGGCAATCACCGCCTCCGGCTTCAAAACGGCTTCGGTTTCTTCGCCCTGCCAGATGCCCTGATCATCGCGCTGGTATTCCGCCCAGTAGACTTCGCCCATACGCGCATCAATGGCCGCCAGCACACGGGTTGCACCCGTTTTACGCCATGCGCCCTGTGCCATCGTGGCCAGCGTTGACACGCCAATCATCGGCAGTTCAGCGCCCAGCGCCAGCCCCTGCGCAATGCCAATACCAATCCGCACGCCGGTAAAGCTTCCCGGCCCACGGCCAAACGCCAGCGCATCCAGCTGCGTCAGCGACAGGTCGGCATCAAGAAGGACATCCTTGACCAGCGGCAGGATGCGTTGTGTGTGTTCGCGGGGGCAAAGTTCGAAGTGAGCGAAGGTCGTACCATCATTCCACAGAGCAACAGAGCAGGCTTCGGTGGCGGTATCAATAGCCAGAATTCGCATGGGTATAGCAGTCCACTTTCAACAAAATGGCGCGCATCTTACCACAGTCTGCAGCAAATTACTGCGCCGGTGGTGAGGCGAGGAATTGCACCGCGCGACGAATATCCCGTGTGCGGGGCGCGGGCGGTAAGCTGGATAAAAACACCGCCCCGTAAGGACGCATGACCAGACGGTTATCGCAAATGACCAGCACGCCACGATCGTCAATGTCGCGGATCAGACGCCCGACGCCCTGCTTGAGGGTGATCACGGCATCGGGAAGTTGCACTTCATCAAAGGGATCGCCGCCGCGTAAACGGCAGTCTTCCATGCGCGCTTTTAGCAGTGGATCGTCGGGCGAGGTAAAAGGTAGCTTATCAATGATCACCAGGGATAGCGCATCGCCGCGCACATCCACCCCTTCCCAAAAACTGCTGGTGGCGACCAGTAGCGCATTGCCCGCGTTAACAAACTGCTGCAACAGTTGCCCTTTGCTGGTTTCTCCCTGCAACAGTACCGGCAAAGTCATGGTCGCCCGGAACTCCCCGGCAAGATCGCGCATCATGGCGTGGGAGGTGCACAGCATAAAGCAGCGACCGTTGTTAGCTTCAATGATTGGTCGTAGCATCGCCGCCAGTTGGCGCGCCGCGCCGGGTTGGTTGGTTTGCGGCAAATTACGCGGCACGCATAACAGTGCCTGGCGTTGATAATCAAACGGGCTGGGTAGCAGCAGCGACTGCGCATCATCAATACCCAGACGGGCGGTGAAGTGGTGCAGATCGTCATTCACCGACAGCGTCGCCGAGGTGAAGATCCAGGTGCCTTTTTTTTGTGCCATCACTTCGGTGAATTTATCCGCTACTGTCAGCGGTGTCAGGGCCAGCGTGAAGTGGCGGGATGTGCATTCATACCAGTAACTGTAACCCGGCTGATTGATTTCTTTCAGGCGCTTTAAACGGGCACGATAGAGCGTGGCACGCTCAAAGGCAGCGTCCAGTAACGCTGAACGGCCGAGCGACAGTTTCGCCACGTCGTAGCAGAGTTCGAGTGCATCATCGAGCAGCAGCAACGCGCGCTGAATGTTAGCGTCCGCCAGCAGTTCGCGCAGGTTGCCGCGATACCCCGGTTCGCCGAGTTGCAGACGAAAATCTTGTGCGCTTTGTGCCAGCCGATCGGCGCATTTTTGCAGTTGCGCGGTATCGCGCAATTCGGTGCGATAGGCGATGGTGAAATCTTTCGCCAGATCCTGCAACTGTCGACTGGAGAGCGACTGGCCGAAATACTGGCTGGCAATATCCGGAAGCTGGTGGGCTTCGTCAAAAATCATCACTTCGGCTTCCGGGATAAGCTCACCAAAGCCACTCTCTTTCACCACCATATCCGCAAGAAACAGATGGTGGTTAACGACCACCACATCGGCGTCCATCGCTTTTTTGCGCGCTTTCACCACGAAACAATCTTTGTACATCGGGCAATCACTGCCCAGACAGTTGTCATTAGTACTGGTGACCAGCGGCCAGGCCTGTGAATCTTCCGCCACGCTAACGCAGGTACTGATATCACCGTCGGTGGTTTGATTGGACCAGGAGCGCAGCAGGATCACATCGCTCAGCGTTTGCACCGGCAGATCGCCGCCCGCCAGCGCTTGTTGTTCCAGCCGCTCGATGCATAAATAGTTGGAGCGCCCTTTTAATAACGCAGTGCGCCCGGTGAAAGCCAGGGCTTTCGCCACGGTAGGCAGATCGCGACTGTAGAGCTGATCCTGCAGGGCTTTGGAGCCGGTCGAAATAATCACTTTCTTTCCGGCACGTAACGCAGGTGCGAGGTAGGCGTAGGTTTTGCCGGTACCGGTCCCCGCTTCGACCACCAGCGGCCGGGTGTCGTTAATCGCTTCGGTGATGGCGTGCGCCATCTGGCGCTGCGGTTCGCGCGGTTTAAATCCCGGTATCGCCTCGGCAAGCTTGCCGTCTGTTGCAAAATCGTCGGTCACACTACCCCCTGGTTAAATCGCCAGTGATTATGTCAGGGTGAGCGGATTTACGCCAGCCGGGTTTATGTGGCACTCTTGCCAGCCTGTGAAAAGAATCAAAAGGAAATGAGTATGACGATTGTGCGAATCGATGCGGAAGCACGCTGGTCTGATGTGGTCATTCATAATCAGACCCTCTATTACACTGGCGTACCTGAAAATCTGGATGCCGATGCTTATGCGCAAACAGTGAACACACTGGCGCAAATCGACGCAGTGCTGGAGAAACAGGGCAGCGATAAATCACGTATTCTTGACGCCACCCTCTTTCTGGCAGACAGCACTGACTTTGCCGCAATGAATAAAGCCTGGGATGAGTGGGTAGTGGCTGGCCATGCACCCGTGCGTTGCACGGTGCAGGCGACGTTAATGAACCCGCGTTATAAAGTCGAAATCAAAATTATCGCGGCGGTGTAATTACTCGTCTTCTTCATCTTCAAAGCGCGCCACGACCCGCTCGCCGGTATGGGTGGCGCGCAGTTCTTCCGCTACCTGAGCAATGGCCTGTCCGCTACTCATACCGCCTGCCATCAGCTCCTGAATACGCTCGACCGCTTTTTGTTGCTGCTCGTGACTGAGCGAAGGTAAACCTGCAAACATCATTAACTCCTGCTAAATTGTTGGCGCTAATTATTCCATGCGTCTGCGCGATTCGCCAGTCGAAGACGCACATGAGGGCCCATGAAGACGTTATCCCCCGCCGTTATTTCCTTACCGTGGCGTCAGGACGCCGCAGAATACTATTTTGCCCCGCTCAGCCCGCTACCCTGGGCCATGCTGTTACATTCGGGCCATGCCGATCACCCGCATAATCGCTTTGATATTCTGGTAGCCGATCCGCTAAAAACCCTCACTACTTACAGCGAGGCCACCCGCTGCGATGACGGCCGCACACGGTATGACGATCCGCTACAATGGGTACAACACGCGCTTGATGAGTGTGGTCTGCAGGCGCAGCCTGATGCAGATTTGCCGTTTCAGGGCGGCGCGCTTGGGCTCTTTGGCTACGATCTGGGCCGCCGTTTTGAGAAACTTCCCAATCATGCCCTGCGCGATATTGACTTACCCGATATGGCGGTGGGGATTTATGACTGGGCACTGATTGTAGATCACCAGCGCCAGCGCGTGACGCTTCTCAGCCATGGCGATGTACATGCGCGGCTGGCGTGGTTACAAGCGCAATGTGCGCCGCAGCGGGAACCGTTTTGCTTAACATCACCCTGGCGGGCCAATATGAGCCGGGCGCAGTACGGTGAAAAGTTTCGTCAGGTGCAGGCCTGGCTGCACAGCGGTGACTGCTACCAGGTCAATCTTGCCCAACGCTTTCAGGCCCGTTATCACGGCGATGAATGGCTGGCTTTTACCCGGCTGAATCGCGAAAATCGCGCCCCGTTTAGCGCCTTCCTGCGGTTGCCGGAGGGGGCGATCCTCAGCCTGTCGCCGGAACGCTTTATTCGTCTTAATGGGGAACATATCGAGACACGGCCTATTAAAGGTACGCTGCCACGCCTTGCCGATCCGCAGGCGGATGCGCAGCAGGCGCAGAAACTGGCCACGTCGCCCAAAGATCGCGCGGAAAATCTCATGATTGTCGATTTAATGCGCAATGACATAGGTCGGGTAGCCTTACCCGGAACGGTACGCGTACCGGAACTGTTTGTTGTTGAACCGTTTCCGGCGGTGCACCATCTGGTCAGTACCGTGACCGCGACCCTGCCCGCCGGTCGCCGCGCCACGGATTTACTGCGTGCCGCATTTCCTGGCGGTTCCATTACCGGCGCGCCCAAAGTGCGGGCCATGGAGATCATTGACGCTCTGGAGCCGCAGCGGCGTAATGCCTGGTGCGGCAGCATCGGCTATCTCAGCGTTTGCGGCAATATGGACACCAGTATCACCATTCGCACGCTGACCGCCTGCAAGGGGCAAATATACTGCTCTGCTGGGGGCGGCATCGTCGCCGATAGTGAGGAAGAGGCGGAATATCAGGAAACTTTTGATAAGGTTAATCGTATCCTGCGGCAACTGGAGAAATGACGAGTGGAACAACCGGCTTTAACTCTGGACGATTTTTTATCACGCTTTCAGCTTTTGCGCCCGCAACTGAATCCGCCCACCCTCAACGCACGCCAGGCGGCCGTACTGGTGCCGGTGGTGCGCCGCGAGCAGCCTGGTCTGCTGCTCACCCAGCGCTCGCCGTTATTGCGCAAACATGCCGGGCAGGTCGCCTTTCCCGGCGGTGCGGTCGACAGTACCGATGCCTCGCTCATTGCTGCTGCGCTACGCGAAGCGCACGAAGAGGTCGCTATTCCGCCAGACGCGGTGGAAGTAATCGGCGTATTGCCACCGGTGGACAGTGTGACTGGTTTTCAGGTTACCCCTGTTGTTGGGGTGATCCCGCCAGATTTGCCGTGGCGCGCCAGCGAAGATGAAGTGGCGGCCGTGTTTGAAATGCCGCTGGCAGAAGCGCTGCGCTTGGGGCGTTATCACCCGCTGGATGTGCACCGCCACGGCAATGCACATCGGGTATGGTTATCGTGGTATCAGCATTATTTTGTTTGGGGCATGACGGCGGGTATTATCCGCTCACTGGCGTTACAGATCGGCCGCCTGCCATAGACTATACTTTACACAACGCACCTTTTTGACAGATTGCGAGCGACTTCGCTTTATTAGTTTAATCAGGGTTACGCATTAGTTTAATTCATGTGAATAGTTAAGCTGACGGCAACCTTCCCTCTTACACTATGCGCAGTTATTACATCGTTACTGGAAACCCGGTAACCCTGTCAGGAGTGTTAATGTGATTAGTATATTCGACATGTTCAAGGTGGGGATTGGTCCCTCATCTTCCCACACTGTTGGCCCGATGAAGGCCGGTAAGCAGTTCGTCGATGATCTGGTCGAAAAAGGATTGCTGGAAGACACCACGCGTATTGCGGTGGATGTTTACGGCTCACTGTCCCTTACCGGGAAAGGCCACCATACCGATATCGCCATTATTATGGGGCTGGCGGGTAACGAACCGGCCACGGTCGATATTGATTCCATTCCCGGTTTTATTCGCGACGTGCAAACCCGGGGGCGTTTACTGCTGGCGCAGGGCCGCCATGAAGTCGACTTCCCGCAGGATGATGGCATGCGCTTTCACAGCGATAACCTGTCGCTGCATGAAAATGGGATGCGCATCTCCGCCTGGCGCGGCGAGCAGGTGACGTACAGCAAAACCTACTACTCTATCGGCGGCGGCTTTATCGTTGATGAAGAGAATTTCGGTAAATCGACGCTGGATTCGGTCAGCGTGCCCTACCCCTTTAACTCCGCCACGCAAATGCTGGATTACTGCAAAGAAACCGGGCTATCGCTTTCCGGCATGGTGATGCAGAACGAGCTGGCGCTGCACTCGAAAAAAGAGATTGAAGACTATTTTGGTCACGTCTGGGCGACCATGCGCGCCTGCATCGATCGCGGGATGAATACCGAAGGGGTTCTGCCGGGTCCACTGCGTGTGCCGAGACGTGCGTCTGCACTGCGTCGGATGCTGGTAGCGAGCGATAAGCTGTCCAACGATCCGATGAACGTCATCGACTGGGTTAATATGTTCGCGCTTGCCGTGAATGAAGAGAACGCCGCTGGCGGGCGCGTAGTGACAGCACCGACCAATGGCGCCTGTGGCATCGTCCCGGCCGTACTGGCCTATTACGATCACTTTATTGAATCGGTCAGCCCGGATATTTATATCCGTTATTTCCTTGCTGCCGGCGCAATTGGGGCCTTGTACAAGATGAATGCGTCCATTTCCGGTGCTGAAGTCGGCTGCCAGGGCGAAGTCGGCGTAGCCTGCTCTATGGCCGCGGCAGGTCTGGCCGAATTACTGGGTGCCAGCCCGGAGCAGGTGTGCGTTGCCGCAGAGATTGGTATGGAACATAACCTCGGACTGACCTGCGACCCGGTTGCCGGCCAGGTGCAGGTTCCCTGCATTGAGCGTAACGCCATCGCATCGGTGAAGGCGATTAATGCCTCGCGCATGGCAATGCGTCGCACCAGTGCACCGCGTGTGTCACTCGATAAGGTTATCGAAACGATGTATGAAACCGGGAAAGATATGAACGCCAAATACCGCGAAACATCCCGCGGCGGACTGGCGATCAAAGTGCAGTGCGATTAACCACTGGCTTGCCCAACGCCGTTCAGTCGAACGGCGTTTTTTATTGCCTCAGGGCCGACGATTCCACTCTATATCTCCGCTATTCTCGTCGGTTATTGATTTCCCCACTACACTTTGTCTGTTCTGGCAAGGAACTTACGCCAGCGTTTCGACAGGCGATCATGGCATGCAAACAGCGCAAAGGATCATCCAGGGCTATCGACGAAAACGCGCCATTTTCTGCGTGGTCATTGCCTTTGTCGCGTTGATAGCCACCCTCTCGTTTCGCTTTATTTCGGAGCGCAACGCAAACCAGCAGCAGATGCTTGCGTTTACCCAGCACGCTGTACAATCCCTTGAGAAATTACTGCAACCGCTTACGACCACCGCTGAACAGTTGGTCACGCTGGCGGGTACGTCCTGTGCAGATGCCCACCCCAAACTGCGTAAAGAGGCGGCCAGCCTGCAAACGGTGCGCGCCATCGCGCTGGTTAAGGAAGGCATTCTTTATTGTTCCAGTATTTTTGGTTACCGCAGTATTCCGGTGCATCAGCTTCAGCCCGATCTTCCCCACGATAAGCCAGTGATGATGTTAACGACCGACCGGTCGTTACTAAAAGGCACACCGTTAATGATTATCTGGTATCCGGTCAGCAACGACGGGCAAAGCGGAGTGATGGAAGCGGTTAATATCGGTCTGCTGAGCAGCCTGATGTTTGAACCGCAGGCACCACTCATCACGCGGGTCATTTTGCGCGTTGGCGAGCGGTATCTGGTGCCGGATGTTGGCGTGACAGTCGCCTTGCCGTCACAGCAGGATGAGAAAACCTATCAGCAATCGTCTGCAATATTTCCGTTTGCCGTTAACATTAGTGGCCCTGGCGCGAGTGAGCTGGCGCTCCGGCAACTGCCTACGCAATTGCCACTGGCGATAATGATCGGCTTATTGACCGGGTTTATTGCCTGGTTCGCAACAGCCAGCCGCATGAGCTTTTCTTGGGAAATCAATCTCGGGCTTGCTGCCCATGAGTTCGAACTGTTTTGCCAGCCGCTGGTCAATGCCAGAACCCTGCAGTGTACCGGTGTGGAGATCCTGTTACGCTGGCATAACCCGCGCCAGGGATGGATTTCTCCGGAAGTGTTTATCCCCATTGCCGAAGATCATCATCTTATCGCCCCTCTTACCCGCTACGTCATTATTGAAACACAGCGGCAACTGGTGCTGTTCCCGGACAGCCCGAATTTTCACATCGGTATTAACGTGGCGCCGAGCCATTTGCGTCATGGCGAACTGCTCAAAGATTTGAATCAGCTGTGGTATAGCAAAAGCCCACACCAGCAACTGGTCATTGAGCTAACCGAGCGTGATGCCCTGCAGGATGTGGACTCACGTATGGTGCGCGAATTGCACCGAAAAGGGACGAAAATTGCGATTGATGATTTTGGTACGGGCAACAGTTCCCTCGCGTGGCTGGAGAAGCTGAACCCCGACGTGCTCAAAATTGATAAATCCTATACTGCAGCGATTGGTACAGATGCGGTGAATTCGACCGTGACCGATATGATTATCGCCCTTGGGCAACGTCTGCACATCGAACTGGTGGCGGAAGGCGTGGAACAACCGCAGCAGGCGCAGTATTTGCGCCAGCAGGAAGTCCATCATTTACAGGGCTTTTTATTTGCGAAACCGATGCCGATAGGCGATTTCCCGACGTGGCTGGCGGGGAATAACACCCCGCCAGCGCAGCCTAACGGCCAGATCGTGCCGCTCATGCCAGGGTAAGGATTACTCTTCTTCGTCGTGGATTGGCCGCTCTTTAACAACACGCACCAAATCAACACGGTAGTCGTTGGCTTCAAGCACGGTGATATGCAGCGGCGCCATCTCCAGCGTCTCGCCCGGCTGAGGGATCTGCCCTTTGGCGGAGATCACCAGGCCGGCTACGGTGGCAATATCTTCGACGTCATTCACCAAATTATCCAGACCCAGCGTGTGTTGCAGCGCATGCAGATCGGTCGTGCCTTTTACCAGCCAGCCATCGCCATCGGCCACGATTTCCGGGGTTTCATCGGCATCCGGGAACTCACCGGCGATGGCTTCCAGCACATCCAGCGGCGTAACCAGCCCCTGCACCATACCGAATTCGTTCGTAACAATGACGAAGCTCCCACGGGCGCGGCGCAGTACCGCCAGCAATTTAATCGGATCCAGCGTTTCCGGTACTACGATTGCCGGGGTCGCGGCGGCGATGGCGGCGACATCGCCACCCTCTTCCAGCGCAACCAGGATCTCCTTCGCCCGCACAATGCCAATCACTTCATCTAACTCACCACGGCACACCGGGAAAAGACTGTGCGGCGACGAAAGCAGTTGCTGGCGAATTTGATCAACGCTCAGGTTCGCATCCACCCAGCTAATCTCACCGCGCGGGGTCATAATGCTGCGCAGCGAGCGGGAGGCCAGCGTCAGTACGCCGTTAATCATATACCGCTCTTCTTCGGCGAAGGCACCTTCCGGTACCGGTACCGGCGCCTGGCTGTCGGCTTCATTTTGCGGATTAGCCTGGCGACGACCGCCCATTAAACGCAGAATGGCATCGGCGGTACGGGCTCGCAGAGGCAGACGCGACTGGTTGCGAATGAAGTTGCGGCGGGCAACCTGGTTAAAGAACTCAATCACAATGGAGAAACCGATAGCAGCGTACAGATAGCCTTTCGGAATATGGAAGCCAAACCCTTCTGCGACCAGACTCAGGCCAATCATCAGCAGGAAGCTCAAACAGAGCACAACTACCGTCGGATGCTGATTGACGAAGCGCGTTAACGGTTTGGAGGCCAGCAACATCACCGCCATCGCAATGACGACGGCGGCCATCATCACCGGGAGGTGGTTTACCATACCGACAGCGGTGATCACCGCATCGAGCGAAAACACGGCGTCAAGAATAACGATTTGCACCACCACGACCCAGAAGCTGGCGTAGCCTTTGCCCTGGCCGCTGTCATGATCGCGGTTTTCCAGCCGTTCATGCAGTTCTGTTGTCGCTTTAAACAGCAGGAACACACCACCGAACAGCATGATCAAATCGCGGCCGGAGAAAGTGAAATCCCACATGGAAAACAGCGGCTTTGTGAGCGTCACCATCCATGAGATAAGCGATAACAGCCCCAGCCGCATCACCAGCGCCAGCGACAGGCCAATCAGGCGTGCTTTATCACGCTGTTTGGGCGGTAGTTTGTCGGCAAGGATGGCGATAAAAACCAGGTTATCAATACCAAGAACGATTTCCAGTACTACCAGTGTCAACAATCCCGCCCAGATAGAGGGATCCATCAGGAATTCCATACAAAGCTCCTGCTTAAGGAATAGCGAAACGGCGTGCGGTTAAGCACGGGCGTGATGACATCAAACGTATTTGGAAAGTGGCGGAAAACGCCGGATTGCGCGGCACAGAAAGGCCTGAAGGTGAACTGACGTCGGTGACGGTCCATACTGTGGGCTTATGCCCTATACTCCTGACTTATTAAACGGAGGATAAACATATCAGAGGGACTTTACATTTTGCAAAGATTTACCAGACTTTGCAGTTTGTGTGGATATTTTGCGCTTCGAAATTTCACAGAAAGTAAACCTAAATTGAGGATCTTCATCACATAAATTATTTTTTCGCTCTCTAAAATAATTCACGGAAGTCATAGGTGTACTCGTTAACCCTTATCTGAATCGATTCCGTCTACGGGACAGGTTCTCAATACATCCAGCACGATGTGTTTACGACAAGAAGAAGGAGGTAGCAAGTGACCATTGCTATTGTATTAGGCACACATGGTTGGGCTGCGGAACAGCTGCTCAAAACCGCCGAGATGCTGCTGGGCGAGCAGGAAAACGTCGGTTGGATTGATTTCGTTCCCGGAGAAAATGCGGAAACGTTAATCGAAAAATACAACGCACAGCTGGCAAAACTGGAAACCAGCAAAGGCGTGCTATTTCTCGTTGATACATGGGGTGGCAGCCCGTTTAACGCCGCCAGCCGCATTGTCGTCGATAAAGAGCATTACGAGGTGATTGCCGGCGTTAATATCCCGATGCTGGTGGAAACACTGATGGCCAGGGATGACAACCCAACCTTCGATGAACTGGTTGCACTGGCGGTGGAAACAGGCCGTGAAGGTGTGAAAGCCCTGAAAGCACAACCCGTGGAAAAACCGGCTCCCGCCCCGGCACCTGCTGCGGCAAAACCCGCGACACCCGCCAAACCTATGGGGCCAAAAGATTATATGGTTATTGGCCTTGCACGTATCGACGATCGCCTGATCCACGGCCAGGTGGCGACCCGCTGGACCAAAGAGACGAACGTGACCCGCATTATTGTGGTGAGCGATGAAGTGGCAGCAGACAACGTGCGTAAAACCTTATTGACCCAGGTTGCCCCTCCAGGCGTAACCGCGCATGTGGTTGATGTGGCGAAAATGGTCCGTGTCTACAACAACCCGAAATATGCGGGTGAGCGCGTAATGTTGTTGTTCACCAATCCCACCGATGTGCTGCGTATTGTTGAAGACGGGGTAAAACTGACCTCCGTTAACATCGGTGGCATGGCCTACCGGCAGGGTAAAACCCAGGTGAACAATGCCGTTTCGGTGGACGAGAAAGATATCGCCGCATTCAAGCAACTTAACGAACGCGGTATTGAGCTTGAAGTCCGTAAAGTTTCAAACGATCCGAAACTGAAAATGATGGATTTGATCAGCAAAGTGGCGAAATAACCGCGACGACCTGATTGACTCATTTTTCACACTTACGTCTGATTTAGCTATAGGAGAAGTACAATGGAGATTACCACTCTTCAGATTGTGCTGGTGTTTGTCGTCGCTTGTATTGCCGGTATGGAGTCGATACTTGACGAGTTCCAGTTCCACCGTCCGTTGGTGGCATGTACGCTGGTGGGTATCGTTCTGGGTGATATGAAAACCGGTATCATCATCGGCGGTACTCTGGAAATGATCGCGCTGGGCTGGATGAACATCGGTGCGGCCGTTGCTCCGGATGCCGCACTGGCGTCTATTATCTCGACAATCCTGGTTATAGGCGGCCATCAGAGCATTGGCGCGGGTATCGCCCTTGCTATTCCACTGGCGGCGGCAGGCCAGGTACTGACCATTATCGTACGTACCATCACCGTCGGCTTTCAGCATGCGGCGGACAAGGCAGCGGAAAGCGGTAACCTGACCGCGCTGTCATGGATCCACGTTTCTTCTCTGTTCCTGCAAGCCATGCGTATTGCCATTCCGGCGGTGATTGTGGCTATCTCTGTCGGCACCAGCGAAGTACAGAGCATGCTGAACGCCATTCCGGAAGTGGTTACCAGCGGTCTGAATATCGCGGGCGGCATGATTGTGGTTGTCGGGTATGCAATGGTCATCAATATGATGCGTGCAGGTTACCTGATGCCGTTCTTCTACCTCGGCTTTGTAACCGCTGCCTTCACCAACTTTAACCTCGTCTCGCTGGGTGTTATCGGTGCGGTGATGGCCATCCTCTATATTCAGCTTAGCCCGAAATATAACCGCTCTGCTGGTGGCTCAGCTCCGGCGGCTACCTCTAACGATCTCGACAACGAACTGGATTAACAGGTGAGCGACATGGTTGATATGACTAAAACGACTGAGAAAAAACTCACTCCAGGCGATATTCGCGGTGTGTTCCTCCGTTCTAACCTGTTCCAGGGTTCATGGAACTTTGAACGTATGCAGGCGCTTGGCTTTTGTTTCTCTATGGTACCGGCGATAAAACGTCTTTATCCGGAGAACAACGAAGCGCGTCGGCAGGCAATCAAACGCCACCTGGAATTCTTTAACACCCATCCTTATGTTGCCGCACCGGTACTGGGCGTGACTCTGGCGATGGAAGAACAACGCGCTAACGGCGCAGAGATCGATGACGGTGCGATTAACGGCATCAAAGTGGGTCTGATGGGGCCGCTCGCCGGGGTGGGCGATCCGATTTTTTGGGGGACTGTACGCCCGGTGTTTGCAGCACTGGGCGCCGGGATCGCCATGAGCGGTAGCCTGCTTGGGCCGCTGCTGTTCTTCTTCCTGTTTAACATTGTTCGCCTGGCCACACGCTATTACGGCGTGGCATACGGTTACCGTAAAGGTATCGACATTGTTAAAGATATGGGCGGCGGTTTCCTACAGAAACTAACAGAGGGAGCCTCTATCCTCGGCTTGTTTGTCATGGGGGCGCTGGTCAATAAGTGGACGCATGTGAACATTCCGCTGGTCGTGTCGGAGATCACTGACCAGACCGGTAAAACCACTGTTACGACGGTCCAAACCATCCTTGACCAGTTAATGCCGGGCCTGGTGCCGCTGCTGCTGACCTTTGCCTGTATGTGGCTGCTGCGTAAGAAAGTTAACCCGCTGTGGATCATCGTTGGCTTCTTTGTCATTGGCATCGTGGGCTACGCCATCGGCCTGCTGGGTCTGTAATTTCTGCTGTTGTGACCGGGGGCTTTGTTGCCCCCTTTTTATTTACCGGAGGAAGAATGACGATGACGGACGTCGTGTTGCTGCTGACTGTTGCCGCCCTGCTGGCTTTTGCTTTGTATGATGAGTTTATTATGCCCCGCCGCAATGGCGAAACGCTGTTGAGTGTGCCCCTGTTACGCAGAAGCCGCACCGATGGTGCGATCTTTGTCGGTCTGCTGGTCATCCTCATTTATAACAATGCGGTCAACGCCGGTCCGACATTAAGTCTGTGGTTATTATTTGCGCTGGTACTGCTCGGAATTTATCTTTTCTGGATCCGCGCCCCGAAAATCATCTTTAAAAAGCAGGGTTTTTTCTTTGGTAACGTATGGATCGAATATAACCGCATTAAAGAGATGAATTTATCCGAAGATGGTGTGCTGGTTATGCAATTAGAACAACGGCGATTACTGGTACGTGTACGGAATATCGACGATCTTGAAAGAATATATAAAATTCTTGTTAAAAATTAACAAGTTACAACTTAGCCTTGTCTATATTTTCGTGTAAAAAATAAACGAATTTATAGCCTTTGCTATATTGCAGACTAAAAGTACTTATATTTATTAACGTTATTTTCACGCATAAATCTTAATGCTAATCGTTATCAACTGGTAAACGGGATTATATTTTTCTGTTGTTGTTTTATATTCTCAAAATATGTTAATGTGCGTCCGTCGTTGGGGAGTAGCCGATTTCCACCACCCGGAAATGTACGTGTCAACATACTCGTTGCAAAACGTGGCGCGTACGGACTGAATCTGATCAGTCAGGCGAGACCATTGACACACCGACTGCTGTTTACTGGGGGCAGTGGTGTGTTATATGGAACTCCCGGTCAGGACGCTCTTATGAACTTATCCGCCACCCTACTTCTCGCTTTTGGCATGTCTATGGATGCTTTTGCCGCATCTATCGGCAAGGGAGCAACCCTACATAAACCCAAATTCAGCGAAGCCCTGCGTACCGGCCTCATCTTTGGTGTGATTGAAACGCTGACGCCATTGATTGGCTGGAGCCTGGGCATGCTAACGACACAGTTTGTCCTTGAGTGGAACCACTGGGTCGCATTTGTATTATTAGTGTTCCTCGGCGGGCGAATGATCGTGGAAGGGCTGCGTGGCAATGAAGAAGATTGCTGCGAAACTCCAACCCGCCACGGTTTCTGGTTATTAGTCACCACCGCCATTGCCACAAGCCTGGACGCAATGGCGGTTGGCGTTGGGCTCGCCTTCCTGCAGGTCAATATTCTCATGACTGCGCTGGCCATCGGCTGCACCACGCTGATAATGTCGACACTGGGCATGATGGTTGGCCGTTTTATCGGCCCGCTGCTTGGCAAGCGCGCCGAAATCCTTGGGGGAATTGTGCTGATTGGCATCGGCACGGAGATCCTGTGGAGCCACTTTGCCGGTTAGTCTGCCCGCCTTAAGCAGTGAATGCTAAAATCCGTCTGGCAGTGAAAACGTTCGCTTGCCGCTAATTTTTCCCATACTTCGGGTTTCGCGCGCCACGCAAAGGGCGTCATCTGCAATAACGCGACCGCTTCTGGTCCCGTTAATATCATTTCATACGCCATGGATTGCTGCTCAGTCACGGTAAAACCGTCGATTTCGCCCGAATTCTCAGCATGCAACTGAACGTCATCATAAATAAGCCCCTTAAGTTCCAATAAATGCCGCGGACCTGGTGCGGCTGTTATCACCACACCGCCAGGTTTAATCACCCGAGCCAGTTCCTGCGCTTTGCAGGGCGCGTAGATACGCACCACCGCATCAAAGCTGTTATCGTCGAACGGCAGGCGGTGGCTGGAAGCGACACAAAACATGACCTGCGGATAGCGTTTCGCTGCGGCACGTATGGCAGCTTTCGACACATCAAGACCAAAGGTCTGCGCGCCTGGCTCTTGGGCAATTTGCGCAAATGCTTGCGTGTAGTACCCTTCCCCGCAGCCAATGTCGAGAACAGCCTCTGCGCCCGTGGTTATCGTTTTGCTCAACAGCTTGCCAATAGCCTCTTGCAACGGTTGATAGTGCCCGGCATCAAGAAAAGCACGCCGTGCCTGCATCATCTCCGCACTGTCGCCCGGATCGCGGGAACGTTTATGCTGCACCGGCAACAGATTCACGTAACCCTCTTTCGCAATATCAAACTGATGACCTGAAAGACAACCAAACGATTTGTCGCTACGACTGAGGGGCATGTGGCAGAGCGGGCAACTGAAAGGCATACAAACTCCGGGGGGGATTTCTAAAAGGCGGAAGTGTACCGCTATTTGCTATATCGGGGAAAGTAAAAAGCCCCGCACGATGGCGAGGCTTTATGCTGACATTGATGCGCACAAGGCGCTTCAAGCTCAGAGGTGTCGAAATCAGATAGCAGTTACGTTAACTGCAGCCGGACCTTTCTGACCGTCCTGAATTTCAAACTCAACGTTCTGACCTTCGGCCAGAGTTTTGAAACCATTACCCTGGATTGCAGAGAAGTGTACGAACACATCTTTGCTGCCGTCAGCAGGAGTAATGAAACCAAAACCTTTAGACTCGTTGAACCACTTAACTTGACCTTTAATCTTTGCCATTTGCAAAATTCCTTAATGTATATACTTCGCCCGCAGGCATTTTGACTGAGAAAACTGAGACATTACTGCTTGAGGCACTAATATAAGGTTCGGCAGAGAAGCTGTATTCAACGAAACGTGTTTACTCAGGACTTCTTTACTGAAAATGCCACACATAAACAGAACTGTACCTCGTTTGACCCAAAACGTGTTATCACACAATACGTAATTTAAGGCAAGCCATTTTTAAACATGTCTCGATCCGTCGCACAAATCCTGTGGTTATTAACGTTACCGATGCACTTTTATGCAAAAAAATGAACGTTATAGCAGACGATTTGAAGCGAGGAATCTGCAGCATATTCCGGCTATTTTTTACCATAGCTCAATAAGTTCTATTAGTCCACGCAGCGGCATAAAAAGCGAGACATATAGCGTATATCGTTAGAACTTTTATCGCATAGTTATGCCCTTCCACTCACCCAGGAAGATTCTTAAACAATATTGATCAGAGGGTAAACTATCCCATGGGTTTACTACTGCATAGTTGTTGTGCAAATAAGCTTATGCCTGCACCAAAATAATGAAATTATGATGACAATGCCTCATAAATAAGCAATGAAAACGTTTCGACAAAAATAAAACAATGTCATTTTATAATGGCTCACATTTTTTTAAGCGAAGCTTCAGAATTAGCCAGAGGTAAATACTGACCAATTTTCAGGATCCTGAAGTTATCATTTATCCCTGCCGTTTCGCTTAATAAAGTCTGCAACTCTTTAACCGGTTGATCGAGCGATTCATCCGCCAGTTCAAATACACCCCAGTGGACAGGAAATGCCAGCGGCATACCCAGTTGTTGCCAGAGCGACACAGCGCTTTGAGGATCCATATGGTTATTTGACATAAACCAGCGCGGCGCGTAAGCCCCTGCTGGTAAAGCTACCGCATCGAGCGGCCCCAGGCGTTGCGGGATCTGCAGTAACTCTGGAGTATATCCCGTATCCCCTGGAAACCAGAACTGCAGTGAATCAGAGGCGATGACCCAGCCGCACCATAAAGAGCGATTGCGATCCCAAAAGGTGCGCATGCTCCAGTGCTGTGCAGGGACGGCGGTAAAGGACAAATCCTCAAACAGAGATTCCTGCCACCAGTCCAGTTCAGAAATATTCCTTGCTCCCAACCGACGCACCCACTGCCCTAACCCTAAAGGGACAAAGAAGTGGACATCCGGAAAACGTCGCAGCAGCAATCGTAGCGTGCTCTTATCCAGGTGATCGTAGTGATTATGAGAGATGAGAATGGCATCAAGCCGTGGGATATCGGCTGTCGTCAGCGCTAGTGGGGTACGCCGCCGCGGACCAGCAAAACGAACGGGAGAAGCCCGACGGGAAAATACCGGGTCAGTCAGCAGAAAACGCCCCTGCAGACGTAACAGAAGAGTGGCATGCCCCAACCACCATACACCATCTTCTTCATGCTGATTGATAACCGCTCTTTGCCACCACTGCTCGATAAAAAGCGGGTAACCACCCGCGGGAGGCGTGGGCAACCCGGCGGCTTTGCGCTCGTCGCGCCAGCGTTTTACGTCGCCAGGCTGGTGGGCGACGGATGCCGTGTTGGTGAATCCTTCGGGGGTATGGTGCGGGAGAGCAGGATTGTACCAGGGGTTTTTCCAGACCATCTTGCCCTCCTGCCCTGTTAGCGTTCAGCCACCAGACGGATGAAATCCTCATCATCGTCTCTGGCCTGCGCTTTGACCGGTTCAGGCGTCTCTTCTTTTTCCGGCTCATTAGATTCACACAGGCGACGCAGCAGCGCTGTTTGCCTTTTTTGCTGGTCTAACAAGGCCTCGAGCAATTCTATCTGTTCGTTCGAACGTGAACTGGCGCGATTAATAAAGAACCACAACACCAGCCCGACCACCAAAACCACCAAAGAAACCACAAGGGATGCAAAATTAAGTGCACCCGAATTCATTACTTCGTTCATTTCACCACCTCAATGTAGACGCGGCATTTTACCACTGGCGTCAAGGAAGGAAATCTCTCACTGAAAAAATGCCATTACCAGGGGATGAATTTGTTGATGACGCAGATGCCGCTGAAGAATTGTACATCCTGATCGCACATCACATTAATCATTTGAGTCCAGAGTAGCAGGCAGACTACCAGTACGGCAGCCAGTATCAGCCATCTATATTTTCTCACTCCACTCTCCGCAACATTGCAAGGTGTCACCAGGTTAACATGGCTTCCCTAAACCGCGACTAACTGTAGCTCCTTTCGAATTTTTTAGGAATGCTCGACTTGTTTCATAAGGTAAAGTCAGTAGCCTGAGAATCGATTTTTTCATTTTGCAAGGAGCTAACATGCGAACAGTGATTCGGGGTGTGATCATCGTTGCGCTGGCGTGGATTGGGCTTTTGTTGAGCGGATATGGCGTCCTAATCGGCAGCCATGAGAACGCGGCAGGCCTGGGTTTACAGTGTAAGTATCTGACAGCGAGAGGGACCAGTACCGCACAATATGTTCATTCCAACAACGGCTTCTTTGGTCTGTCGAATTGCCCGCTACTGCGAAAAAGCGAAACCGTGATTGATAACGGTTAACAAAAAAACTAAAAAGCCGCCCTGAGGCGGCTTTTATTTTCAGAACGGATAGTCGTTATATCCCATCTGCTCAGAAATTTTACGTGCCGCCTGGTGCAGCATTTCTACGTATTCGTGCAAACGCTCTTCAGAGAAACGCAGCGTCGGGAAAGAGATACTCAGCCCGGCAATGACGACGCCAAAGCGGTCGAAAACCGGTACGCCAATGCAGCGTAAGCCCTCTTCCTGCTCTTCATTGTCTTCACCATAACCTTGCTGACGCACAATATCCAGCATCGGCAGCAAATCTTCCGTACTGGTAATGGTACGCTCAGTACTGCGTTTGTATTCCACGCCTTCGAGAATTTGCACCACTTCTTCCTGGTCGCGCCAGGCCAGCAACACTTTGCCAATTGCGGTACTGTACAGCGGGTTGCGACGGCCAATACGCGAGTACATGCGCAGGTTGTACATTGAGTCGATTTTGTGGATGTAGACAATGCTGTCTTCATCCAGCGCGCCCAGGTGAATCGTCTCTTTGGTCAGACGAGAGAGTTCACGCATCTGGATATCCGCACTGCGGATCAAATCCACGTTTTGCAATGCGCGCGCACCCAGTTCAAACAGCTTCAGCGTCAGGGAATATTTTTCTGACTCCCCTTCCTGCGCCACATAGCCCAGAGACTTCATGGTTTGCAAAAAGCGATAAACGGTGCTTTTTGACATCATGACACGCTGCGAAAGCTCGGTAATGCCGATTTCACGCTCTTCGCCGAGCGCCTGCAGAATGCCAAATACCTTCAATACTGAAGAGACAGAATCTGGCTGTTTATCCAAATCTGCGATTGCCATTAATCACCTCACCGCCTGTGTTTTATAAAATTCAGAATCCGATTTTATTATAAATTCGCCCATTTGTCGCCGCAATGCGCGTATACCCACTTCATTACAAATCTGCGACATAAAGCCGGAAAGCCATTGTCAGGATGACCAGATAATAACCTTATGAGCATACCCCTAAATTAAACAGGGTTAAATCTTCCTGACGAAGCACGTCTCTTAGAGACATAAAAAAAGCGCGTCATGCGACGCGCTTTCCAGAACTGCACTGAACTTATTTGAGGTATTCGCCGGTACGCAGCGCTTCAATACGTTTGTCCAGCGGCGGGTGTGTCATAAACAATTCGCTCAGCGATTTTGACTTCCCGTTGATACAGAATGCCATCATGCTGCTGGCCTCCTGAGGTTCATAGCTCGTTTTCAGGCGTTGCAAAGCGGCAATCATCTTCTCGCGTCCTACCAACTTCGCAGAGCCGGCGTCGGCATGAAACTCACGGTGGCGAGAGAACCACATGGTAATAATGCTGGCCAGAATACCGAATACAAGCTCCAGTACGGTTGCAACAGCAAAATAGATAAGCGGGTTGCCGTTACTCTCTTCACCATCGTCACGGTTGCCGCCCAGAAATCCTGCGGCAATCTGCGCGATAATGCGCGAGATAAAGATAACAAAGGTGTTTACGATGCCCTGGATCAGCGTCATCGTTACCATATCGCCGTTGGCCACGTGGCTGATTTCGTGAGCGATGACGGCTTCTGCCTCGTCACGACTCATGTTCTGCAACAGCCCGGTACTGACCGCGACCAGCGAGGCATCACGACGCGCGCCAGTCGCAAAGGCGTTGATATCCGGCGCATGGTAGATTGCCACCTGCGGCATTGCGATGCCTGCCTGGCGCGACTGCTGCGCCACCGTATTCATCAACCAGCGCTCCATATCGTTACGCGGTTGCTCAATCACTTCGCCGCCAACCGATTTCAGCGCCATCCATTTCGACATCAGCAGTGAAATGAACGAGCCGCCAAAACCAAACAACAGCGCCATGATTAACAGACCCTGAACGCTGCTCGATTGAATGCCCGTCAGGCTAAGTACCAGACCGAATACCAGCATCACGGCCAGGTTAGTCAACAGGAAGAGCGCGATTCGCATCATAATTTTCTTTTAACCTCGGTTTAACAAAACGCACTATGCGATTACCCACATCGTATGGGCATACAGGCTATTTTCAAGCATCGGAGTGGCGTAAGTCACCAGAAAGACACAACTTTACATTTTGTAGCACAACGCTTACGCCAGTGGAGGATTGTTAAAAAAAACAGGCACAATTTCTTGTGCCTGTTGGGAGTTACTTCGCGGGAGCGGGTTGTTCCGCCGGTTTGTCTTTGTCCAGATGGGCAAGGTCAAGCGCAATGTGGACCGTCTCATCAAGGTACGGATCCGGCTCCTGATAATCCTTCGGCAAATCATCCAGTTTTTTCAGCAGCGGTTTGCCTTCACGTTTGAAGCGGTCGTTAAGGCGAGAGAGGCGAATCGCATCATCTTCCGCATTCTCTTTCTCACGCTGCACCAGATTCAGCGACACGAGGTTACGTTTATCTTTCAGAGCATTAAAGCGAGCAATATCCTTCATGATGTACTGGAATTCAGGATCTTTCGCGATACGTTCTTCATGATCTTTCAGCAATTCTGCGCCAAAGGGTTTTAAATCACCGGATTTCACAAAGGTGGCAGCATTGATGCTATCCCACGGCAGTGCGTTGTCTTCGAATTTCTCACCCGTTTCCGTCACCTGCGTTCCGGTCGGCATAATGATGTCCGGCGTTACGCCCTTACGCTGCGTACTGCCACCATTGACCCGATAGAATTTCTGGATGGTGTACTGCACCGAACCCAGCGCTGGCCATTCGGGACGCAGCATCTGATCATAGATACGGTTGAGCGAACGGTACTGCTGAACGGTACCTTTTCCGAACGTCGGCTCGCCAACAATCAACGCACGACCATAGTCCTGCATCGCAGCAGCAAAGATTTCCGACGCCGAGGCACTAAAGCGATCCACCAGTACCACCAGCGGGCCTTTATAATAGACCACACCGTCAGTATCGCTGTCTTCGCGCACCTTGCCGTTATTATCACGCACCTGTACGACCGGCCCGGAAGGGATAAACAGACCAGAGAGCGACACCGCCTCGGTCAGTGCTCCGCCACCGTTGGTACGCAGATCGATGACTACGCTGCTGACGTTCTGTTTTTCCAGCTTCTGCAACTGAACTTTGACATCATCCGTCAGACCAACGTAGAAGCCAGGAATGTCCAGCACCCCGACTTTCTCTTTACCTACCGTCTTAACCGACATCTTCACAGCACGATCTTCGAGGCGGATACGCTCACGCGTCAGCGTCACGATACGGGTTTTGGTGCCCTTACCTGCTGGCAGAACTTCGAGACGGACTTTGCTGCCTTTAGGACCTTTGATCAGGGCAACGACATCATCAAGACGCCAGCCAATGACATCGACCATGTTCTGCCCGGTCTGCCCGACGCCAACGATACGATCGCCCACGCTAATGGCTTTACTTTTCGCCGCCGGACCACCCGCCACCATTGAATTAATCACGGTGTAGTCGTCGTCCATTTGCAACACCGCGCCAATACCTTCAAGCGACAGGCTCATTTCAGTATTGAATTGCTCAGTGTTACGCGGGGAAAGGTAGTTAGTGTGCGGATCGATTTCCCGGGCAAAGGAGGTCATCGCCAGCGAAAACACATCTTCGCTGTTGGTCTGCGCCAGACGGCGAATCGCAAACTTATATCGACGCGTTAAGGTTTCACGCACCTCTTTGTCATCTTTGCCAGTCAGCTTCAGGCTCAGCTCGTCGTACTTCACTTTGCTGTCCCACAGCGCATTTAACTCGGCTTCATCTTTCGGCCAGGGTGCTTTGCTGCGATCCAAATTGAACGAATCATTACCGGTAAAGTTCATCGGGCGCTCCAGTACCTTCAACGCATACTGATAACGCTCGAATCGGCGTTTTTGCGCGAGGTTATAGAGGTCGTAAAAAACGTCCAGCTTACCGCTGCGCAACTCATCGCCTAACTGGCCTTTCTTTTGCGAAAACTGCTCGACATCGCTTGCCAGCAGCACGTTATGGCTGTAGTCCAGCAGATTAAGATAGCGATTGAAGATCTTCGCCGAAAAGGCTTGATCCAAATCGAACTGACGGTAATGAGAGCGTGTGAAGCGTGACGTAACACGCTCGCTCACGGTCGCATGCTGCGTCTCTTCCTTTAACACCGGAATCTGATCAGCACGGGTAATATCTTCCACAGCCAGCGCATGGCCTGTTACGAATAACAGACCAGCCAACGCTGTGCGCTTAAACAAAGTGTTCATGCCAGGCCAGGCCTCCGTTTCAGAACATTAAATGTTCTGCGCGTACAATCATCGACATACCCGAACTAAGCTGTACGCGAACGCCATCTTTGGTGATTTCCAGCACGGTGGCGTCCATCGCATTGTTCCCCGCTTTCACCTTCAGGTTTTGCCCCACACTCAGTACAGACAAATCTGAAACTGGCGTATGGCGCTCTTCCTGCTGCGGTGCGCGTTGGGTTTTCGCGACAGGTTTGTCAGCACGAGGCTTACGCTCGCCGCTTTCCTTACGACGCGGAGCCGGACGCGGTTTGCGCTCACGACGAGGCGCCTCTTCCTGACCGGCAGCAGCTGCTGCTTCTCGTTTTTTGGCTTGCTGTTCAGCGCGTTGCGCCTGAACGCGAGCTTTTGCTTCTTCAAGCTGCTTACGCGCATGTTCGACATGCTGCTCATCAAGGACACCGCACGGGTTGCCGTCGAGATCAACACGAGCCGCGCCCGCCTTGATGCCGTACAGGTAACGCCAGCTTGAAGTATAAAGACGTAAAGCGGAACGAAGTTGGGTTTTGCTGAGACTCATCTCACCCTCAACACGCTCGACCAGATCCTGAAAAATTCCAATTTTCAGGGGGCGTGCTTCGCCTTCAGCACTGAAACAGTGAGGAAAACGTTCGGCCAAAAAAGCGATAACTTCTTTACTGCTATTCAACTTAGGTTGATTTTCCATGAAATTTCCTGATTACAACGGACGTTGCCAACAAGCGCAGGCATGAACAGGCGTCATTATAATGACGCTATCCGTAAATGCTACGTTATCCGTTGATTATCCTGCGACGGGCGCAAAGTATTTTTTAAAATCCGTCCCCGCAAGGACATTTTCCAGATGCGACACCAGCTCGCGAAGCCCTTGTTCATCCTCTGCAGTAAAGCGAGAGAACTCAACGCTATCAATATCCAGTACGCCAATTATCTGATTATTCACCGACAGTGGTAATACGATTTCCGCATTACTGGCGGCATCACAAGCGATATGGCCGTCGAACTGATGCACATCTTCTACACGCTGTACCTTGTTTTGCGCCACTGCCGTGCCGCAAACACCCCGCCCGACGGGAATACGCACGCAGGCGATTTTGCCCTGAAACGGTCCCAGTACCAGCGTGTCGCCTTCCAGCAAGTAAAACCCCGCCCAGTTCACCCCGTTAAGACGCTCAAATAACAGCGCACTGGTGTTTGAAAGCGTAGCTAAAAAACTGGTTTCACCTGCCATTAACGCCTGAAAGTCACGGTTCAGATCCGCGTAAAATTCTGTTTTG
The DNA here is from genome assembly GCF_032052965.1 of Kosakonia sp. Lineage (GTDB taxonomy): Bacteria > Pseudomonadota > Gammaproteobacteria > Enterobacterales > Enterobacteriaceae > Kosakonia. Next base: position 9,026 of record NZ_DAMBVN010000006.1, on the reverse strand, counting down.
TTCATTATCCAACCACTTTGGTGTCTTACTTTGAAAACTGCTTAGCCTATTAAAATAAGCATTAAATGCGTTGATGCTCAAGATGTTCACGACATGAGTTAAGATAGATTCATTCAAACCTTTTCTGACGCATGCAATGGCCCTGAAGATTCGACAACTCGCCACCACGCAAAAAATCGCCATTCGCCGGGTCGGCGAAGCATTGCCCCGCGCACATTATCAGCGCTGCCCACAATGCGATACGCTTTTTGCGTTACCGGTTATGAAATCGCACCAAAGTGCATTTTGCCCCTGTTGCGACGCCAAAATCCGCGATGGGCGCGATTGGTCATTAACCCGCCTGGGCGCCATGGCGGTAACAATGCTACTACTGATGCCCTTCGCATGGGGCGAACCCTTATTGCATCTCTATTTATTAGGAGTGCGCATTGATGCCAACCTGTTGCAGGGGATCTGGCAAATGACCGCACAGGGATCCCCACTGACCGCAGCAATGGTCCTGTTTTGTACCGTTGGCGCACCGCTGGTGCTGATTAGCGGGATTGCCTATTTATGGCTCGGCAATATCCTTGGCATGAATCTCCGTCCGGTATTATTGATGCTGGAGAAACTCAAAGAATGGGTGATGCTGGATATCTACCTGGTGGGGATTGGCGTTGCCTCGATCAAAGTGCAGGACTACGCATGGCTTCAGCCCGGCATCGGCTTATTTGCGTTTATCGCGCTGGTACTCCTGAGTGTCATGACACTTATCCACCTCAATGTGGAACAGTTATGGGAGCGCTTTTATCCGCAACGCCCGGCAAAGCGCCCAGACCCGCAGTTGCGTATCTGCCTTGGCTGCCATTTTACCGGTTTCCCGGACCCGCGAGGCCGCTGCCCGCGCTGCCATATTCCTTTGCCAATGCGTCGTAAGCAGAGCCTGCAAAAATGCTGGGCATCACTGACGGCGTCATTTATTTTGCTGTTCCCGGCGAACCTGTTGCCGATTTCGGTGATTTATGTCAACGGTGCGCGCCAGGAAGACACCATCATGTCCGGGATCATCTCCCTTGCCCACAGCAATATTGCTGTGGCGGGCGTGGTGTTTATCGCCAGTATCCTGGTACCATTTACCAAAGTCATTGTGCTGTTTACACTGCTTCTCAGCATCCATTTTAAATTTGAACAGGGGTTGCGTTCTCGTATTTTACTCTTGCGCTTTGTGACCTGGATTGGGCGTTGGTCGATGCTCGATCTGTTTGTCATTTCACTGATGATGTCACTGATTAATCGCGACCAGCTACTCGCTTTTACTATGGGACCGGCCGCGTTTTATTTCGGTGCGGCGGTAATTTTGACTATTCTTGCTGTCGAATGGCTGGACAGTCGCTTACTTTGGGATGCTCATGAGTCAGGAAACCCCCGCTTCGCCGACTGAAGCGCGCATTAAATCTAAACGGCGCATTTCGCCGTTCTGGCTGTTACCGGTTATCGCCCTCTTGATCGCAGGCTGGCTGATATGGAGCAGCTACGAAGATCGTGGTAACACCATCACTATCGATTTTATGTCCGCCGATGGCATCGTTGTCGGGCGCACACCGGTTCGTTACCAGGGGGTGGAAGTTGGCACCGTGCAGGATATTCGCCTGAGTGACGATCTGAAAAAAATTGAAGTGCGCGCCAGTATTAAAGCCAACATGAAAGATGCGCTTCGCAGCGAAACCCAGTTCTGGCTGGTCACCCCCAAAGCGTCCCTCGCCGGGGTATCCGGGCTGGATGCACTGGTTGGCGGTAACTACATCGGAATGATGCCGGGTAAAGGTGAGCCGCAGGAGCATTTTACCGCGCTGGACACGCAACCAAAGTATCGCCTGAACAATGGCGACCTGATGATCCATCTGCATGCGCCGGATTTAGGGGCGCTAAACAGTGGCTCATTGGTCTACTTTCGAAAAATCCCCGTCGGTCGGGTCTATGACTATTCGATCAACGCCAATAAACAAGGCGTTACCATCGATGTGCTGATTGAGCGGCGTTTCACCAATCTGGTCAAAAAAGCCAGCCGTTTCTGGAACGTTTCCGGTGTCAAAGCGGATGTGAGTCTGAGCGGCGCGAAAGTGGAACTGGAAAGTCTGGCTGCGCTGGTCAATGGTGCCATCGCCTTCGATTCACCCGACGAATCGGCCACAGCTAACCAGGACGATGAGTATGGCTTATATGAAGACCTGGCTCACAGCCAGCGCGGTGTGCTGGTCAAATTGGATCTGCCCGGCGGCCAGGGTCTGAAAGCCGGTTCCACGCCGTTAATGTACCAGGGTCTGGAAGTGGGTGAGCTGACCAAAATCGACCTTAATCCCGGGGGCACCGTAACCGGGGAGCTGACTGTCGATCCCGGCGTGGTCAATCTCCTACGCGATACAACCCGTATTGAGATGCGCAGCCCGAAACTTTCGCTCAACAACCCCAATGTCAGCGCGTTATTGACCGGCAATACGCTGGAGCTGGTGCCAGGTGAAGGCCAGCCTCGCAATCAGTTCGCAGTACTTCCTGCCGACAAAAATCTTTTGCAGGAGCCCGGCGTCGTTACGTTGACACTGACTGCGCCGGAAAGTTATGGCATCGACGCAGGGCAACCGCTGGTTCTGCATGGTGTGCAGATAGGGCAAGTACTGGAGCGCAATTTGACGCGCGACGGTGTTTCCTTTGCTGTGGCTATCGATCCGCAATATCGCTCGCTGGTGCATGGCGACAGTAAATTTGTGGTTAACAGCCGTATCGATGTCAAAGTTGGACTTGATGGCGTGGAATTTCTTGCTGCCAGCGCCAGTGAATGGGTCAGCGGAGGGATCCGCATTCTGCCTGGGGTAAAAGGCGACATGAAACAGACCTATCCGCTGTTTGCCAACCTCGATAAAGCGCTGGAAAACAGTCTGAGCGATCTGCCCACCACGACACTGACGCTGACTGCGCAAACCCTGCCAGATGTGCAGGCAGGCTCGGTGGTGTTGTATCGTAAATTCGAAGTGGGCCAGGTTATCACGGTGCGCCCGCGTGCTAACGCCTTCGACATCGATTTACATATCAAACCTGAGTATCGCGATCTGCTGACCTCGAACAGCGTCTTTTGGGCCGAAGGTGGTGCGAAAGTGCAGCTTAATGGCAGCGGGCTGACGGTACAGGCCTCTCCCCTGTCCCGGGCGATAAAAGGTGCAATCAGTTTTGATAACCTGAGTGGCGCGAGTGGTCGCACCCGTAAAGGCGACAAACGTGAACTGTACGCTTCCGAAACTGCGGCGCGTGCCGTTGGTGGCCAGATCACGTTACACGCGTTTGATGCCGGAAAACTGGCGGAAGGCATGCCGATCCGCTATTTGGGCATTGATATCGGTCAGATTCAGAGTTTGCAACTGATCACCGATAAAAACGAAGTTCAGGCCAGTGCCGTACTCTACCCGGAATATGTGCAGACCTTTGCCCGCTCGGGTTCTCGTTTCTCTGTGATCACCCCGCAAATCTCTGCCGCAGGCGTCGAGCATCTTGATACCCTGTTGCAGCCTTATATCAATGTGGAGCCAGGGCGCGGCGACATGCGCAGGGATTTCGAAATTTCGGAAGCGACCATCACCGACTCGCGCTACCTCGACGGGCTCAATATTGTGGTAGAAGCGCCGGAAGTAGGTTCGATGAACATCGGCACCCCGGTCCTGTTCCGCGGTATCGAGGTGGGTACGGTTACCGGGCTGGCGCTCGGCACACTTTCCGACCGTGTGATGGTGGCGATGCGCATCAGCAAACGCTATCAACACCTGGTACGCAACAATTCAGTCTTCTGGCTGGCGTCCGGCTATACGCTTGATTTTGGCCTGACTGGCGGGGTGGTGAAAACCGGTACCTTTAATCAATTCATTCGCGGCGGTATTGCCTTTGCGACGCCACCGGGTACGCCGCTGGCACCGAAAGCACAGCCGGGTAAACATTTCCTGTTGCTGGAAAGTGAGCCGAAAGAGTGGCGGCAATGGGGCACCGCCCTGCCGCGTTAACGCTACAGGCTCCGGCGTGTCTGCGTCGGAGCCTTTGTGCTACACTGCGCGCCTGTTTTATTGCTTGTGGTGCGCCCTGTGGCTCAAAACGCTGTTTACCTTCCTGAAGCATTCCTGGCGCAAATGCGCCTGGCCATGCCAGCCCATCTCTCTTTCGATGAATTTATCGCGGCCTGCCAGCGCCCTTTGCGGCGGAGTATTCGCGTTAATACGTTGAAGATTACCGTGGCGGATTTTCTCACACTGGTAGCCCCTTACGGCTGGCAACTCACACCCGTACCCTGGTGTGCCGAGGGGTTCTGGATCGAGCGTGACGATGAAGAGACGCTGCCGCTGGGCAGTACCGCTGAGCATTTAAGCGGGTTGTTTTACATTCAGGAAGCAAGCTCGATGCTACCGGTTGCCGCCCTGTTTGCTGATGGCGATATACCGCAACGGGTCATGGATGTAGCCGCCGCACCAGGGTCCAAGACCACACAAATCGCTGCACGTATGAACAACAAGGGAGCCATTCTGGCCAATGAGTTCTCGGCCAGCCGGGTCAAAGTGTTACATGCCAATATTAACCGTAGCGGCATCTCTAATGTTGCGTTGACGCATTTTGATGGCCGGGTTTTTGGACCGGCACTCCCCGAGATGTTCGATGCCATTTTGCTCGATGCTCCTTGCTCAGGCGAAGGCGTGGTAAGAAAAGATGCCGATGCGCTGAAAAACTGGTCGGTTGCCAGTAACCTGGAGATTGCCGCCACCCAGCGCGAGCTGATCGATAGCGCCTTCCATGCTTTGCGTCCTGGCGGCACGCTGGTCTATTCGACCTGTACACTGAATCGCGATGAAAATGAAGCCATTTGTCACTGGCTACAGGCCCGCTACCCGGAGGCGGTTGAGTTCATGCCATTGGATGCACTTTTTCCGGATGCCGGCCGCGCATTAACCGAAGACGGGTTTTTGCATGTATTCCCGCAGATCTATGATTGTGAAGGTTTTTTCGTGGCCCGTCTGCGCAAAACGGCAACGGTACCTCCCCTGCCTTTGCCAACCTATAAAGTCGGTAATTTCCCCTTTAGCCCGGTTAAACCGCGGGAAGCGGCACAAATTGCCACTGCCGCCGCGGCGGTCGGATTGCGTTGGGGGAATGAGTTGCATCTGTGGCAACGGGATAAAGAGATTTGGCTGTTTCCGGCCCATATTGAGCCATTGATTGGCAAAGTTCGTTTTCAACGTATTGGTCTGCGTCTGGCAGAAACACACAATAAAGGTTTTCGCTGGCAGCATGAGGCCGTTATTGCGCTGACCGGTCATGATAATCCGCTGGCTTTTCCCCTGACGCTGGCCGAAGCAGAAGAGTGGTATCGCGGCCGTGACATCTACCCGGACACTTTGCCGCCGCGCGATGATGTGATTGTGACCTTTCAGGGGCAACCGCTAGGTCTGGCAAAAAAAGTGGGGTCGCGACTGAAGAACAGTTACCCACGTGAACTGGTGCGCGACGGTCGGTTGTTTGCCGGTAACGCATGATCGCGGTAAAAAAATAGCACTTTCTGACTGGCAACTTGCTCTTCGTTGTACCAGGCTGAAATATGGGCGGCTTCACTGGTCGTACCACACAATCAGCTAACAACGGAGAGCATTATGACGAAAACCAGCGTGCGCATTGGCGCATTCGAAATCGACGATGCCGAGTTGCAGGGCGAAGCGCAGGGCCAACGCACATTGCGTATTCCCTGCAGCTCTGACCCGGATCTGTGTATGCAACTTGATGCCTGGGACGCGGAAACCAGCATTCCTGCCACCCTAAACGGCGAACATTCGGTTTTGTATCGCGAGCATTACGATCAGAAGTCTGATACCTGGGTCATGCGTCTTGCCTGATTCGAAAGGAACCCGTCCATAAGACGGGTTATTTACCCGCCTGATTTCCCCTGCCTGGATTCATCCTCTACACTTATCGTTACGTTGTACTGAACCGAGGATGGGATGTTCGCTCTGGTGTTATTTGTCTGTTACCTGGATGGTGGGTGTGACGACATCGTTGTAGATGTATTTAACACCGAACAACAGTGTCTTCGCGCGATGGATACACAGCGATTACGCCATGGAGGCTGCTACCCGGTTGAAGACTTTATTGACGGTTTCTGGCGCCCGGCCAGTGAGTTCAGTGATTTTTGATTATTGCAGTTGCGCCAGTGTTAATTCACCGCCGAACACCGCACCGGTATCAATATAGTGCAGATTGTACGCATCGTAACGAGCTCTGAGAGGTGTGTGACCAAACCAAAAATGATCGGCACCGGCGATTTTGCTACCTTTGCCCGCCAACAGCTGGTTTAGTCTGTCGCGTCGCCAGAGCACAGACTCCTGATCAATCGCTTTCTCCCACTGATATTCCGCAGCCGGATAATCGGCATGCGCAACAACATTCACACCGTTCTGGCAATGTAACTCCAGGATATAGGGCAGCTGTGCACAACGCTGCAACCCTTCCAGCGCGTGCTGCCGTTCCTCCGCCTCCAGTGTGCTGAACCAGTTACCGCCATTGAGCTGCCACATGGCCATATCACCCTCGCGCAGAGCATCTATCGCCATCTGTTCATGATTGCCGCGCACGGTTTTAAACCAGGGTTTTTGCAATAGCTTCAGACATTGAACGCTCTCTGGCCCGCGATCGATCACATCTCCCACGCAAACCAAGAGATCCTGCCAGGGATCAAAATGGCGTACACGGAGCGCCTGCATCAGTTGCCGGTGGCAACCATGCAAATCGCCGACAATCCAAATGTTACGCCACTGTGTGCCGTCAATACGCTGATACATGTTTGCCCCCCCTTATTTTTAAGTATAGGAAAATCCTTGACGAAGAAAGATGTATTGTTCAGACGCTATTTATCTAAATCATTATTAAACGAATCGAAAATAAAGACCGGGGCAGCATTAATTTGTATTTACCAGACCTTTAAAATAAGCGCTGAAACAATCAGAGGTCTTCATCGTGTCAAATATCAGCCTGCAAACAGAACTTAAGACAAATTATAAGCCGCGTATTATTTCAGATTTGGTTGCCGGTCGTCTTGTCCCCGGTCCGATTTGGAAAAAGCGTAATTACCGTATTAAGTTTTTATTTCGCTCGCTGCTATTCTGGTCACCGACCACGCGCATGCTGGATGCGTTGTCCCGCCGACCGGGGTTCGACAGCTTACTCAACGCTCAAATTACGCTTCCCAGTAAATCGCACCGCCAATACCTCACGCTGGGGCTGGGAGCGTCGCAACGTGCGGATGCCATTATTTCCCATTACGTCTGGCTGGATGAGAAAGTCCCACCTGCGCTGGCAGAGACGCTAAGTGCCGCGGAGCCTCGTCAAATCATCGAATTTTTAGGTAAAGATGACGCCCGTTTCTCTCTTTATGCATCCGGTGCCAGCAAAGCAGAGCGTGAAGGTGAAAGCACGCTATGGCTGCACGATGAGAATGATCACCTGCTGGCCAGCGTGACATTCAGCGTGGTGAGCGAAAAGGGCCAACGCGTACTGGTTATCGGCGGTCTGCAAGGACCACGCAAAGAGGTTCAGCACGATGTCATTAAAGTCGCCACGCGCGCTTGTCACGGTGTGTTCCCGAAAAAAATGCTGCTGGAAGTGTTGAGTCAGTTTGCTGCTGTGACAGGCATAACTGCGATCTACGGTGTCAGCGATAATGGCCATGTGTTCCGCGCTCTGCGTTACCGCCTGAGCAAAGGCCGCCATTTTCACGCCAGTTACGATGAATTTTGGGCATCCATTGAAGGTGTAAAAGACAATAAATGGCGCTGGCGTTTGCCGACACAATTTGCACGTAAGTCATTAGAATCTATTGCCAGTAAAAAACGTGCCGAGTACCGCCGTCGTTTTGAATTGCTGGATGATGTTATTGTAAAAGTTAATCAATTGTTTTCCGCGTAAATATTAGCAGGCGGAGTAATACGCTTTGCCTGCGTTTATTTTGTTATCAATGCCCCTATTTTAAACACCTCTTTTCTTAAACCATAGATAAACATTGTTAATATAATGGTATAATTCACCAGCGTCGCGTTACGCGCTATCTGATACCGCCTACATATTTACTCTCCGTCGTTTCCACCCAGTGCATCATAAAATTCACGTCAGCGATTTTCAGTGACAAGGGCTACCGCTACCCGCCATCAGTCCAGATAACATGAGGATAAACAAACGAGTGGCATGCCTTCCGCTATGTCTGCGTCATCCGTGTTCCTCCGGACTCGTAGTACGATTTTTATTATATATCATATATTTTTAAGATTACGCTTAAGTAAAATTTATAGGATAATGATAAATTAGCGCGACTTCTTGAGGAGATAATATGAAAAAAATGATTTTTGCAGTGATTACCCTTTGCGCGGCGCTTTCTCTTTCCGGTTGTATCGGCCCCTTCTGGGGACCAGGTCCCGGTGGCGGTCACGGCGGAGGGCACGGTGGAGCGCCCATGCAAGGACCTGGCGGTGGTGGCCCGGGCGGCTGGTAAGTCCCAGGCAGACATCAAAAATGCGATCATTAAACATCCGGCTCAGGCCGGATGTTTATCCTTTTTAGGCAGAGTATGAGCGCTTGATTCATTCCCGAAGAGCAAGCGTGAGAGAAGCTGAACATTTCGGAAAATCGTACCTTTTTTGCTCACGTTTACTATGATTTTGCCCTCTACCGCATACGGTCCTTCGTTGCCCCTCCCCGTAGTACACGCATCTTTCACGTGCAAAAGCCATCGTCCCGTTGGGCATTTCTGCTGGGATCATGAAGAAGAGCGAGTAGTTAACCTGAGCCATAACAAATCCTCACCCTTGCGGGTTCGCCAGAGCAACACAACCGCGGGGGGATAACCACTTGAATTAGCGCTGCAGGGCTGGTATTACTGAAGTGCAAAAAAAAGACCGAATACGATTCCTGTATTCGGTCCAGGGAAATGGCTCTTGGGAGAGAGCCGTGCGCTAAAAGTTGGCATTAATGCAGGCTAA
>NZ_DAMBVN010000005.1:0-256245 GCF_032052965.1 Kosakonia sp. | reverse complement strand
GCTTATGAAGACATTACTAACATCGATGTGTATTAATCAATGGGGAGCAGGTCACCACAGCCATTGGAAATGGCCCACGATCTTCAGTATTACGTCATTGCTAGTGAAAAACCTTTTAAAATCCCGCCTTCTTTACGGATCGCCCTTGACCTTCCCCTTGATGGAAGGTTTAAGCTTCATCACAGTTCCCCTCAGTTTCATCATTAAGGAGAGTGTTTATGTCTCATACCATAGCGCTGGATCTGGATGGCCTGTCCTGCGGCCATTGTGTAAAACGTGTGAAAGAAAGCCTGGAGAAACGCCCGGATGTCGAACACGCCGAAGTCACCATTGAACGTGCCGAAATCACCGGTAGCGCCAGCGCGGACGCGTTAATCGCCACCGTGCAGGAAGCCGGATACGGTGCGAGCTTAAGCCACCCAAAGGCTAAACCGCTGGCAGAGTCATCACTCCCGTCGGAAGCACTGACAGCGGCCAATCCTGAGCTTCCGGCAGCGGATGACCTTGATGACAGCCAACAGCTGCTGATCAATGGCATGAGCTGCGCCAGCTGTGTCTCCCGGGTACAAAAAGCCTTGCAGGCGGTACCTGGCGTCACCCAGGCACGGGTAAACCTGGCGGAGCGCACCGCGCTGGTAATGGGCAGCGCGCCCGCCCATGATTTAGTGCAGGCCGTCGAACAGGCTGGCTACGGCGCAGAAGCCATTGAAGATGACATTAAACGGCGCGAACGCCAGCAAGAAACCGCCCTCGCCACCATGAAGCGCTTTCGCTGGCAGGCTATAGTGGCGCTGCTTGTCGGCGTGCCGATCATGGTTTGGGGCATGCTCGGCGACAACATGATGGTCACCGATGCCAACCGCACGCTGTGGCTGGGGCTGGGTGTTGTCACGCTGGTGGTTATGGTCGTCGCAGGCGGCCATTTTTACACCAGCGCATGGAAAAGCCTGCGTAACGGCAGCGCCACAATGGATACGCTGGTGGCGTTGGGTACTGGCGCGGCCTGGCTCTATTCGATGAGCGTGAATCTCTGGCCGCAGTGGTTTCCCATGGAAGCCCGCCATCTTTATTACGAAGCCAGTGCGATGATTATTGGCCTGATTAACCTCGGCCATATGCTCGAAGCGCGTGCACGTCAGCGTTCTTCCAGAGCGCTGGAGCGCCTGCTTGATTTAACACCACCTACCGCACGCATCGTCACTGACGAGGGCGAAAAGAGCGTACCGTTAGCGGAGGTTCAGCCGGGTATGACGCTGCGTCTGACCACTGGCGATCGGGTACCGGTTGACGGTGAAATCAGCCAGGGCGAAGCCTGGTTCGATGAAGCGATGCTCACCGGTGAACCCATCCCACAGGAGAAAGGTGCCGGAGATAACGTGCATGCCGGCACCGTCGTGCAGGATGGCAGCGTGCTGTTTACCGCCAGCGCGGTCGGCAGCCACACAACGTTATCGCGCATTATCCGTATGGTACGCCAGGCGCAAAGCAGTAAACCGGAGATCGGTCAGCTTGCCGACCGTATTTCCGCCGTGTTTGTGCCGGTCGTTGTCGCCATTGCGCTGCTGAGTGGTGCTATCTGGTACGTTTTTGGTCCGGCACCGCAAATTGTCTATACGCTGGTGATTGCCACCACCGTGCTGATCATAGCCTGCCCGTGTGCGCTGGGGCTGGCGACGCCGATGTCGATCATTTCCGGTGTTGGCCGCGCAGCGGAATTCGGCGTGCTGGTGCGCGATGCTGATGCGTTGCAACGTGCCAGCGCGCTGGACACGCTGGTGTTTGATAAAACTGGCACCCTGACGCGCGGGAAACCTGAAGTAGTCAGGATCATCACGCAGGACGGCGACGAGGCAACAGCGCTGCGCCTGGCGGCTGCGCTGGAACAAGGTTCCAGTCACCCGCTGGCCCGCGCCCTGCTCGACAAAGCGGGCATAGCGGCTTTACCGGTTGTCAGCCAGTTCCGCACTCTGCGTGGGCTGGGGGTGAGCGGTCAGGTAGAAGGACATGATCTCTTGCTGGGCAATCAGGCTTTGCTGGCGAGCCAGCAGGTCGATAGCCAGGCCTTTGCAGATCACATATCCGCACAGGCGCGTCTGGGCGCTACGCCGGTACTGCTTGCGATCGATGGCAAAGCTGTGGCGCTGTTTGCGATTCGCGATCCACTGCGGGAAGAGAGTGCTGAAGCATTGCAGCGTTTGCACCGCGCAGGTTACCGCCTGGTAATGCTCACTGGCGATAATCAGACCACAGCCAATGCCATCGCCAAAGAGGCGGGCATTGATGAGGTGATTGCCGGTGTCCTGCCGGATGGCAAAGCCGAAGCGATTACAAATCTCCAACGCCAGGGCCGTAAGGTGGCCATGATTGGCGACGGTATTAACGATGCGCCCGCACTGGCACAAGCGGATGTCGGTATCGCCATGGGCGGGGGCAGTGATGTGGCGATTGAAACGGCAGCCATCACGTTAATGCGCCACAGCCTGACAGGCGTTGCCGATGCGCTGGCTATCGCCAACGCCACCTTGCGCAATATGAAGCAGAACCTGCTGGGCGCGTTTGTGTATAACGCGTTCGGCATCCCGATAGCGGCTGGTATTCTCTGGCCACTGACCGGCACCTTGCTCAATCCGGTGGTGGCGGGCGCAGCTATGGCGCTCTCCTCCATTACCGTGGTGAGTAACGCTAACCGCCTGTTGCGTTTTAAACCTCGCCAGTGAGAGTAACCCCCCGCCAACGTATTGGCGGGGTTTACACCCTCATCACCCACGCGTTAGCATGATGTTTTGCCTTCAGGATGCGCGTATGGCTCTGTTTCACCGCTTAAAAAACGTGGTTCGCGCGCTATTTACGCGCCGTTATAGCTGGCCTGCGCAGGATATTGTTCTTCCCGGCAACCGGATCCTGCATCTTGTGGGCAGTATTCATATGGGCACCCATGGTATGTCGCCATTGCCGGGCGCACTGCTGCAAAAGTTGCGCGAGGCCGATGCCCTGATTGTGGAAGCCGATGTTGCGGGTTCGGATTCCCCTTTTGATAACCTCCCTCCCGCCGCACCGCTGGAACAGCGGCTCAGCGCTGAATGGCTTGGCAAGCTGGATACTATTCTGCAAACCCTCTCTTTACCCCGTGATGAGTTTGACGACCGCCCGGCATGGCATATTGCTCTTGTGTTGCAGGCAACACAGGCGCAACGGCTGGGGTTGCGCCCGGAATACGGCATCGATTACCAGCTATTACGCGCAGCGCAGCAGTATCAGGTGGCGATCATGGAGCTGGAAGGCACCACCAGCCAACTGGATATCCTGAGAGAGCTGCCAGATGAGGGAAATGAACTCCTGCAGGATACGCTGACCCACTGGCATGATAATGCCCGCTTACTGCAGGTGATGATCAGCTGGTGGCTGGAAAATCCCCCTGCCGACGATCAAATGGCGTTGCCGAGCACCTTTAGCCAGCCTCTGCATGACGTGCTGATGTATCAGCGAAACCAGGCCTGGTGCGAGCGCCTGTTCGCACTGCCGCCGGGCCGCTACGTGGTGGCGGCAGGAGCGTTACATTTGTATGGTGATGGCAATTTACCTTCACTGCTGCGCGAGAAAATGGCGCAATAGCGCAAGATGGTACTATTTGCACGGCGGCGCTTTGGCGTATGCTGATGGCGTGAAACGACCAGGAAAGTAAGAAGGATTGCGATGACACCCGCCGTGAAACTGCTCGAAAAAAACAACATCTCCTTTCAGGTACACACATACGATCATGATCCGAATGAAACCAATTTTGGCGACGAAGTGGTGCGAAAACTGGGTCTGAATGCCGATCAGGTCTATAAAACGCTGCTGGTGGCAATTAATGGCGACATGAAGCATCTGGCGGTAGCCGTCACGCCGGTCGCCGGGCAACTGGATCTGAAGAAAGTCGCCAAAGCGCTGGGCGCGAAGAAAGTGGATATGGCCGATCCGATGGTGGCGCAGCGCACGACCGGTTATCTGGTGGGCGGCATTAGCCCGCTGGGGCAGAAAAAGCGCCTGCCAACGCTGATTGATGCACCCGCACAGACGTTTGCCTCAATCTATGTTTCCGGCGGCAAGCGCGGGCTGGATATCGAACTGGCGGCGAGCGATCTGGCGAAAATGCTGGATGCACAATTTGCCGATATCGCCCGCCGCGAGTAAGGACAGGTTACTGCCAGCTCACCTCACCGTTGGGTTCGTAAGCATTCACATCCAGCGGCGAGTTTTTCTGAATAAACTCTTTTAGCGCTTCGGCATCAATAAAGCCGGTGTTCACATAGCTGGTTTTATTGTCGAGGCGCGGGTAGCCATCCCCGCCGGTGGCGTTAAAACTTAATGTCGCCAGACGGTATGTCTTCGCCATGTCGATCGGCTCACCTTTGATTTTCAACTCGCTCAGCTTGCCGTCTTTTGCCACAAAACTGACGTTAGCAAACTGCGGATACGCACCGGAATCCGGTTTTTTCTGCGCGACCGCCGTCAGATACTCCGTCAGTTCCTGGCCGTTAAGATCGACATACACCAGCGTGTTGCCAAACGGCTGCACTTTCAGCACATCTTTATAGGTAATATCACCCGCTTCGATCGAATCGCGTACACCACCGCCGCTCATCACCGCTAAATCGGCATTGGTGCGCGCCATCTGCGCGGCAAGGATCACATGCGCCAGGTTGGTCTGTACAAAACGTACCTTGCTGCGATCGCCTTCCAGATGACCATTGGTTTTGCCGATTTTGACGTCAAGCTGCGCTTTACCCTTGTTCTGGAACGGAGTCAGCAGTGAGAGCATTTGTGGGTTTTCGGCAATTTCCGGCGTGTAAAGCACCCGCTCACTTTGCCCATTGTCGTAAGTGACCTTTTTCTTCAGGTTGACCGGGATAAGCTGATACCGCACCAGTTTCATCTCACCGTTACGGAACTGGAAGTCCGCACGGCCCACATATTTGCCCCACTCATGCGCCTGCACAATCCAGATACCGTTTTGTTGATCCGGCGCGCACGGGGTACCAGGCACGTAATCCACCTGTTTTTTGTTTTCGGATGCCATACATACTGGATCTTGTGAGTGACCACCCACAATCATCGCCAGCGCGCCTTTAGGCAGGCTACGAGCCATCTCCACATCGCCTGGCGCATTAGAACCATGTTCGCCATTATCGTAGTGGCCCATATGTGTGGTCGCGATGATCACATCCGGCTTTTCGTTTTGCTTCAGCTCGCTGATCACCAGCTTCGCTTCATCAGCTGGTTTACGGAATTCAATGTCGGTGAAAAACTCCGGGTTGCCAATTTTCGCCGTGTCGTCCGTGGTTAACCCAATCACCGCAATTTTTAGCCCCTGGCGATTGAAAATCATCCACGGCTTGAAGAGCCGCTCGCCGGTACTTTTTTGATAAATATTGGCCGAAAGGAACGGGAACTTCGCCCATTTTTCCTGCTGACGCAGTACGCTGAGCGGGTTATCGAACTCATGGTTGCCAACGGCCATCGCATCGTAGCCGATCAAATTCATGCCACGGAAGTCAGGCTCTGCGTCCTGCAAGTCCGATTCTGGCACCCCGGTATTAATATCACCGCCGGAGAGCAACAATACGCTGCCGCCCTGCGCCGCCACCTCTTTACGGATGCCATCCACCAGCGTTTTTTGCGCCGACAAACCATACTCGCCGTAATCGCTTCGCCAGAAATGGCCATGATGATCGTTGGTATGCAGGATGGTGACGTTATAGGTTTTATCGTGCTCGTAAGCCTGTGCCTGCCAGCTTGCCATACTCAGCGCCGCCATCAGCGCCAGCGCGACATGCTTCTTTATCAATTTCATGCTTCTCTCCCTGACCCATTAATAAAACCCAGAAATTACCGTGCATGAGGATAATAGACAAATACGTTTTCCGCATTGCGACTTCCGTCAAACCTTTAGCGCAGGTATGTTAGCCTGATAACGATTACAGTTCTGAATACATCAATCCCCTCTCTCAAACATATGTGGTATTTATGGCAATCAGTGAAACGCAGCGGACACCGCCTGTCGCAGGGACATCGTTCGGTATTCTTGGCGCAATCAGTCTCTCGCATCTGCTTAACGACATGATCCAGTCTTTGCTATTAGCAATCTATCCGCTGTTGCAGGCCGATTTTGCGTTGTCGTTTGTACAGATTGGTCTCATCACCCTGACTTTCCAGGTGGCCTCTTCGCTGCTGCAGCCAGTGGTGGGTTACTGGACCGATAAGCACCCAATGCCATGGTCATTGCCCATTGGCATGTGTTTTACCCTGAGCGGGCTGGTACTGCTGGCGCTGGCTGGCAGTTTTACAATGGTGCTGTTTGCCGCTGCGCTGGTGGGAACCGGTTCCTCGGTCTTTCATCCGGAATCTTCGCGCGTCGCGCGTATGGCCTCCGGCGGACGTCATGGCCTGGCACAATCCATTTTCCAGGTGGGAGGGAATTTTGGCAGTTCCCTCGGCCCACTACTGGCGGCGGTCATCATTGCTCCGTACGGTAAAGGCAATGTCGCCTGGTTTGTATTTGCTGCGCTGTTGGCGATTATTGTGTTGTTGCAGGTCAGCCGCTGGTATGCCGCACAGCATCGTATCAATAAAGGTAAAAAATCCGTTTCAGTGATGAATCCTCTGCCGCGCAATAAGGTTGTGCTGGCGGTCTGCGTGCTCCTGATCCTGATTTTTTCCAAATATTTCTATATGGCGAGCATTAGCAGCTATTTCACCTTTTATCTGATGCATAAATTCAATTTGTCCGTGCAAAACGCGCAAATGCACCTCTTTATTTTTCTGTTTGCGGTTGCTGCAGGTACCTTAATTGGCGGGCCGTTGGGCGATAAGATAGGACGAAAATATGTTATTTGGGGCTCTATCCTCGGTGTCGCGCCTTTTACGCTCGTTTTACCCTATGCCACGCTGTTCTGGACCGGTATTTTAACGGTGATTATTGGTTTTGTGCTCGCCTCTGCCTTTTCAGCGATTCTGGTTTATGCGCAGGAGCTATTGCCGGGGCGCATCGGCATGGTTTCTGGCCTTTTCTTTGGTTTCGCGTTTGGTATGGGAGGCCTTGGCGCAGCCGTGCTGGGGCTGATCGCCGATCACACCAGTATCGATCTGGTCTATAAAATATGTGCTTTCCTGCCGTTATTGGGGATCCTGACCATATTCCTGCCCGATAACCGAGCCGGAAGGTAATTTTCTTGCGGTCAAAGTCACGTTTTGGCCGCGCTCCTCTCCTGTTGCTCTCGTGTTTGCATAAGAAGAATTTGCCAGATACCCCCTCCGCATGTTTTTTCCTGTCAGATTGCCGTTTTCTTCATAATTCAACAATTATTCATCAACATAGTGGTTGAAATTGTCATAAACTGTAACGCAGTGACGAGTTATTGACCTTGGGACCCACATTAACGAAAGGAGACGGAATGCATCACGCCACACCGCTTATCACCACCATTGTCGGCGGGCTTGTGCTCGCTTTTATCCTCGGCATGCTTGCCAATAAATTACGTATTTCTCCACTGGTGGGCTATTTGTTAGCGGGTGTGCTGTCCGGGCCGTTTACGCCAGGTTTTGTCGCAGATACGCAACTCGCCCCCGAACTGGCTGAACTGGGCGTGATCCTGTTGATGTTCGGCGTTGGGCTGCATTTTTCTCTGAAGGATTTGATGGCGGTAAAGTCTATCGCCATTCCCGGAGCGATAGCGCAAATCGCCGTCGCCACGCTTCTGGGTATGGCGCTTTCCGCAACGCTGGGCTGGTCTTTGATGACCGGGATCGTATTTGGGCTGTGTCTTTCCACCGCCAGTACTGTGGTGCTACTGCGCGCGCTTGAAGAACGGCAACTTATTGACAGTCAACGCGGGCAGATCGCCATTGGCTGGCTGATCGTTGAAGATCTGGTGATGGTCTTAACGTTGGTGCTGCTGCCGGCCGTTGCAGGCATGGTGGAAAAAGGCGATGTTGGGCTGGCCTCGCTGGCGGTAGATATGGGCATCACCATCGGAAAAGTGGTGGCGTTTATTGCCATTATGATGCTGGTCGGTCGCCGCCTGGTCCCGTGGATCATGGCACGCAGTGCCGCCACCGGCTCCCGTGAACTGTTTACCCTGTCCGTGCTGGCGTTGGCACTGGGCATCGCGTTCGGTGCAGTCGAGCTGTTTGACGTGTCCTTTGCCCTCGGGGCGTTCTTCGCCGGGATGGTGCTGAACGAATCAGAACTGAGCCACCGCGCCGCCCATGATACTCTGCCGCTGCGCGATGCTTTTGCCGTGCTGTTCTTTGTCTCCGTCGGTATGCTGTTCGATCCGAGGATCCTGATTGAGCAACCGCTGGCGGTGCTGGGCACACTGGCGATCATCATTTTCGGTAAGTCCATTGCCGCCTTCTTTCTGGTGCGTCTGTTCGGACACTCACCGCGTACCGCACTGACGATTGCTGCCAGTCTGGCGCAAATCGGTGAATTCGCCTTTATTCTGGCCGGATTGGGCATGGCGCTGGATCTGTTACCGCAGGCGGGGCAAAACCTGGTGCTGGCGGGGGCGATCCTGTCGATCATGCTTAACCCGGTGCTGTTTGCAATGCTGGAAAAATATCTCGATAAAACCGAGACGCTGGAAGAGCAAACGCTGGAAGAAGCCATTGAGGAAGAAAAACAGATCCCGGTGGATATTTGCCATCACGCCCTGCTGGTCGGTTTTGGCCGCGTGGGCAGCCTGCTGGGGGAGAAACTGATGGCACAAGGTATTCCGCTGGTGGTGATCGAAACGTCGCGTACCCGTGTAGACGAACTGCGTGAACGTGGTATCCGCGCCGTGCTAGGCAATGCGGCCAATGAAGAGATCATGCATCTTGCCCATCTGGATTGCGCACGCTGGTTGTTATTGACCATACCGAATGGTTACGAAGCCGGCGAAATCGTTGCCAGCGCCCGCGAAAAGTGCCCTGATATAGAGATAATTGCTCGGGCACACTACGACGACGAAGTGGATTACATTACCGAGCGCGGTGCCAACCAGGTGGTGATGGGCGAGCGGGAGATCGCCAATACCATGTATACACTGCTGCAGAAGCCGCCCGTCGAAGAGGCGGTAGCAAGCTGACAAGTAAAGAAGCAGGCCCGATTCCTGCTGCTTTATAAAACCTGACGACGGGCAGCCTGCGCCAGGCCATCCGGTATTGCTTCGCTAATATGCGAGGGAAATCCCGCCGGGAGCTGGTGGCGCACGCCGCTTATCACCTGCGGGGTTTTATCATGAAACTCCGCTAACAATGCCGCCATGCATTCTTCGCAAATCCCCATTTCCTGGCCGCCAATTAAAAGTGATTTTTACCCTCTGTTTATGGGCATTCACGCACAGAACACACTTTATTCGCGATAACACATAAAAAACCGGCAAGCTACGCTTTACCGGTTTATGTGGACCACAGCCAGGAAATTAACGCTCCCAGTAAGCCTCTTCAAGGCTGTCTTCCCGCTCTGGCAGGCCACGCGTTAAGCGCGGTGAATGTTGATTGAGTACCTGGTAGCTTACGCGATTAGCGTATTTACATACCTGCGCCAGCGACGAATAGGTCAGCCAGTTAAATTTGTGCTTACTGGAGTTCGGCACGTTAATACGGTGATAGTTATTCGCCGTAATATCATGCAGCAATGCGGCCAGCGCACCATCGCCCGCACCGTTGGTGTTCATGATTTTTTCCGGGCCGCCCATATACGGCGCAATATGCGAGTAGATACGCAGCGGATGTTCGCAATCTTTATGGCGCAACGCGCGACTGAACTCATACTGGTTGAATTCAGCAATCGCTCCTGGCAGCAATGGATGCTGCGTTTTACGCTTTGCTTCGTCTTCGGTGAAACCGGCCATATACAACCCGACCGGGCCTGCGGTACAGAGCACCAGATCCACCCAATCCAGCGCTTTATCGGCAGCCATCAGCGGATCGCTCTCACCCGTGAGCGCCAGCCCCTCATCTTCGTTCATCGCCAGAATCGAGACGTTCTCTTTCAGGAAGTCACGCCACCATTGGGGATTATCAGCAATCACATATTTGGTGCCAAGGGTCAGCACCACCGGCACATTGTGCTTTTTGGCATACGCCACCGCTTGCAGGGTGGCTTCCGGCATCGGCTCTCCGGGATTGCAGCGTACCAGATAAGACGAGAGCACCAGCGCGGAAGCGCCCGCGATCACCTCTTCAGGAATACTTTCGGCACGCAGCTGGTTCATCTGACCGGGGCTGATGGCAAAGGTGCGCTCGCCGCTGTCGCTAATCAGCGTAAAGCAGCGACCAATCGCGCCATCGACGCCTTGCAGGTAGTTCAGGTCAGTACGGCTGGAGGTATTGCACAAATAGCGGTAAGCGTAGCTGCCAATTTTTACGTTTTCGCACATCACGCCGAGCAAGACAGAACGGTCATCCGCCAGCACCGAGTAGTTGTGCATGGTGTTGCCAATGGTGCCGCCAGCAAACTGGTGGGAAATGAGATTTTCGCGCACCAACTCCTCATACAACGCTTCGGCAACATCATCGGCGATCACCAGTGAGTGCCCTGCACTCAGGCCATAGCGCGTAATAAACGCATCGTCCACCTTCGCCTCAATGTCGACCAGCGTCTGGTCAATACCCACCACCCAGCACGTGCTGACTTCGCTTTCTGGCTGAATTTGTTGCAATAACGGATCGCGGGCATTGACGGGGAAATAGTGTTTGGATTTACGCTTACCGGGAAATTTCATGGTTGTGATAACGGCTCGACATTCGGGCCGTGAATGGTAGCACATTCACAGCCCGCGAGGCGATCAGCGATATTTGGCCGTTAAATTGACCATCATATCGATATGCTCGGGCGTGTCGTTAAGCGCCGGAATATATTCATATTTCTCGCCACCCGCTTCGAGGAAAAACTCGCGGTTCTGGACAGCAATCTCTTCCAGCGTTTCCAGGCAATCGGCTGCAAAACCGGGAGACATCACCTGAATATGTTTCACCCCTTTCTCGCCGAGCATTTTCAGTGTTTCATCGGTATAGGGGGTTAACCACGGCTCACGCCCGAAGCGGGACTGGAACGTCATCATCACCTTTTCAGGCGGTAAATCGAGCGCTGATACCAGCTCACGGGTTGTATCGCGGCAACGCTGTGGATAATCATCCCCTTCGTCAGCGTAACGCTGAGGAATGCCATGATACGACAGCAGCAGCAGATCCGGCTCACCATGGCGCGCAAAAGAGGCGCGAACACTGTTGGCCAGCGCGGTAATGTAGTCGGCATTATCCGCATAATCGCGAATAAAAGAGATGCCTGGAATATGGCGTTTTTTCGCCAGAATACGCGCCAGCTCATCCCAAACCGCCGCCACCGTCGAGCAGGAGTATTGCGGGTAAAGCGCCAGCACTACAATATGCTCCACATCCTGCGCCAGCAATTCGTCGACGGCGCTTTCCAGCGATGGCGAACCATAACTCATCCCCAGCACCACCGGTACATCCGGCAAACGCGCGGCCAGCGCTTGTTGCTGTCTGCGGCTGTAAACCATCAGCGGTGAGCCTTCTTCCATCCAGACGGAACGGTAGAGTTTTGCCACGCGGGGAGAGCGGATTGGCAGGATCACACCACGCAGCAACGGCCACCAGAGCAATCGTGGTGTGTCGACAACGCGTCTGTCGCTTAAAAATTGCCGCAGGTAACGTTTAACTGCTTCGGGGGTGGGTGCATCGGGGGTGCCAAGATTGGCTAACAAAATGCCCGTTTTCGCCTGACTCATTCGCGCCTCTTAACCATTTAACTGGTTGATAATTATAGCCGAAAAGCGTGTAAACGGAACCAATTGCAGTGATTGATAGCTCCCCGGCAAGAAAGCCGGGGAGAGAAGGCTTAACCGAGGATTTTTTCCAGTTCAGCGCGGACTTCGTTCACAGCTTTGGTGCCGTCAACTTTGGCGTACTGGGTGTTGCCCGCCTCTGCTTCTTTCTGGTAGTAGCCAATCAGCGGCGCAGTCATCTGATGGTATTCCACCAGGCGTTTGCGCACGGTCTCTTCCTGATCGTCTTTACGGGTAGTCAGCTCTTCACCGGTCACATCATCTTTGCCTTCCACTTTCGGCGGATTGAATTTGATGTGATAAACACGACCCGATGCGGCGTGCACGCGACGACCGATAATACGGTCAACAATCAGCTCATCCGGCACGGCGAATTCCAGCACGAAATCAACCGCAATGCCTGCTTCTTTCATGGCATCAGCCTGCGGAATAGTGCGCGGAAAACCGTCGAGCAGGAAACCGTTGCGGCAGTCTTCCTGCGCAATGCGTTCTTTTACCAGCGCGATAACCAGTTCATCAGTCACCAGTTTGCCGGCATCCATGATGTCTTTAGCCTGTTTGCCTAACTCGCTGCCAGACTTAACAGCAGCACGCAGCATGTCACCAGTAGAGATTTGCGGAATACCGTATTTCTCCATGATGAACTGAGCCTGAGTTCCTTTACCCGCGCCCGGAGCGCCAAGCAGAATAATACGCATTGCGAAAATCCCCTCAAATGTCGGTTCAATTTTTCAAAAAGCGCTAAAAGATACCACCAGAACGAATATGGCTCAAGGAAGGCGGAACCGCTGAAACGGTTAATGAGAGTGATTACCTGCAACTGAAGGGAAAACCCTCACCCGTTTGGGTGAGGGTTAAGGCGGGACCTTAAGCTATCAGCAGCGCATTGACGCGTTTGATAAACAGGTTTGGATCTTCCAGCGTACCGCGTTCAGCCAGCAATGCCTGATCCAGTAGCAGTTCGACCCACTCGTTAAACTGGCTTTCATCCTGGGTATCCGCCGCACGTTTAACCAGCGGATGATCCGGATTCAGTTCAAAAATGTACTTCACTTCCGGTGCGCTCTGCCCTGCCGCCGCGAACAGTTTCGCCATCTGGGTGCTCATCTCATCGGCATCGGTCACCACCACCGCAGGGGTATCGGTCAAACGATGGGTAAGACGTACCTCTTTCACGCGCTCACCCAACAGCGTTTTAACTCGCTCAACAAACGGCTCAAGCGCCTTTTCCGCTTCTTTTGAGGTTTCATCAACGTCGTCCGCCAGTTTTTCCAGCGATGCATCGGCTTTGGCCACAGACTGGAACGGCTTACCGTCGAATTCCGTCAGATAGCTCATCATCCATTCGTCGATGCGATCGGAAAGGAGCAGCACTTCAATGCCTTTCTTACGCAGCAGTTCCAGGTGCGGGCTGCTCTTCGCCGCCGCGTAGCTGTCGGCAGTGATGAAATAGATCTTCTCCTGCCCTTCTTTCATGCGCGACACATACTCGTCCAGCGACACGGTTTGCGCTGAAGAGTCGGTGTGTGTGGAGGCAAAACGCAGCAGTTTAGCAATGGCTTCGATATTGCCACTGTCTTCGCCCGTGCCCTCTTTCAGCACAAGGCCAAACTGTTGCCAGAAGGTCTGGTATTTCTCGGCGTCGTCTTTTGCCAGTTTTTCGAGCATTTGCAGCACGCGTTTGGTCAGCGCAGAGCGCAGACTGCGGGTAACGCTGCTGTCCTGGAGGATTTCGCGGGAAACGTTAAGCGGCAGGTCGTTAGAGTCGATCAGGCCGCGCACGAAGCGCAAATAGTTCGGCATAAACTGTTCGGCGTCATCCATGATAAACACACGCTGTACATACAGTTTCAGGCCGTGTTTGTGATCCCGGTTCCACATATCCCACGGTGCCTGCGAAGGAATATAGAGCAGGCTGGTGTACTCTTGTTTACCTTCAACGCGGTTGTGGCTCCAGGTCAGCGGATCGGTAAAATCGTGGGCGATGTGCTTATAGAATTCATTGTATTCATCGTCTTTGATTTCAGCTTTATTACGCGTCCACAGCGCCTGTGCTTTGTTGATTTTTTCCCAGGTGACAACGGTTTCGCCGTCTTTCTCTTCCTGTTTTTCAATTTCTACCGGAAGAGCGATGTGGTCGGAATATTTGCTGATAATAGAGCGAACGCGCCAGTCATTAAGGAAGTCATCTTCCCCTTCGCGCAGATGCAGGGTAATTTCGGTCCCGCGATCGGCTTTGGTGATGTCGGCAACGGTGTATTCGCCTTCGCCGGCAGATTCCCAGAATACGCCGCTTTCAGCACTTTCGCCCGCCGCGCGGGTACGCACGGTCACTTTATCGGCAACAATGAAAGCCGAGTAAAAACCCACGCCAAACTGGCCGATAAGCTGGCTGTCTTTCGCCTGGTCGGACCCCATGGATTCAAGGAACGCTTTGGTGCCAGATTTGGCAATGGTGCCCAGATGATCAATCACCTCGTCACGGGTCATGCCGATACCGTTATCGGCAATCGTCAGCGTGCGTTGCTCTTTATCGAAAGAGACGCGTACACGCAGTTCGCCGTCGCCTTCATACAGCGCCGCGTTAGACAACGCGCGGAAACGCAGTTTGTCCGCCGCATCCGAGGCGTTGGAAATCAGTTCGCGCAGGAAGATCTCTTTGTTGGAATAGAGAGAATGAATCATCAGATGCAGAAGCTGTTTCACTTCTGACTGAAAACCACGAGTTTCTTGTCCTTTCATTGGGGAACCTCAACAATGCCATTTACAAGGTAAAAAATGCGTTGAGGGAGAAGTGGGGACAGGGGCGAGAATTTTCAAGCGGAGGCAAAAATTTCTGCCTCCGTTTGATTAAAAACGAATCTTGTGGCGGCCGGCCAGTGAGTGCGACAGTGTCGTACCATCGACCATTTCCAGCTCGCCGCCCACCGGAACACCGTGAGCAATGCGACTGGCTTCCACCTCATATTGCGCACAAAGCTCCGCAATATAGTTGGCGGTCGCTTCGCCTTCCACCGTTGGGTTGGTGGCGAGGATCACTTCCTGGATCGTTTCCGACTCGAGACGTTGCTCCAGGCGATCGAGACCGATGTCATCCGGCCCGATGCCATCCAGCGGCGAAAGGTGGCCCATCAGCACAAAGTAGCGACCGGAAAACTGCCCGGTTTGCTCAATGGCGTAGATATCTGCCGGACTTTCCACCACGCAGATTTGGCCGTTTTCCTGGCGGCGGGGATTACTGCAAATGTTGCAGACATCCTGCTCAGTAAAGGTGCGGCAATCGGCACAGTGGCCGATTTCCGACATGGCCCGGGTGAGCGCCTGCGCCAGACGCATGCCGCCGCTGCGATCGCGCTGCAACAGCGTAAAGGCCATGCGCTGCGCCGACTTCGGGCCAACGCCCGGCAGGCAGCGCAACGCTTCCATAAGCTGTGTTAACAGCGGACTGGTCTGCATCAGAACGGCATCTTAAAGCCTGGCGGCAGCGACATACCGGAAGAAACAGAAGCCATTTTTTCTTTCTGAGTTTCTTCGATACGGCGAGCAGCATCGTTAAACGCAGCGGCAACCAGATCTTCCAGCATCTCTTTGTCGTCTTCCAGCAGGCTCGGATCGATCTCCACACGACGGCAATTATGCGCACCGTTAATGGTCACTTTCACCAGACCAGCGCCGGATTCACCGGTCACTTCCAGTTGCGCAATCTCTTCCTGCACTTTCTGCATTTTTTCTTGCATCTGCTGGGCCTGTTTCATCAGGTTGCCCAGACCGCCTTTTCCAAACATAGGCTTCTCTCTTTAGCTGTGGTGACCGACCAGGGTGATAAGTCACGTTCAGGGTTGAAGACAGGTAGCAGTAGCTGCCTGTCAAAGGGGGCGGATACTCTCTTCGTCCAGATCCGCATCGAAAAAACGTTGCAGCGTCTGGATGTTATTATCCGCAATGATCGACTCACGCGCCTGCGCAAGCTTCTCCTCATAGATTGCCTGACGCCACTCCAGCGGCGTACGAACCGCAGGATTATCATCTTCAATGATAGTCAGTTCAATCGTCGAACCATACAATTCGCTAAGCGCACTGCTCAGCGTTTGCTGCGCGCCTTGGGAATTAAGGTGACGCTGCGAACTACGCAGATGCAGAGACACACGATCGCCCTCCTGCTCTTTCCACGCGTTCAGCGCCACTTGCTCCACCAGTTTCGGCAACCTGAGCTGACTGACTTCTTTTGCCCAGGCATCGCGCTCAATAGACTCTTCCGCCAGTTTCTTCGCCAGTTCCGGCGTTTTCTCATGCTCCAGCGCTTTTTTTAGCGCCTTCGGCGTGGCAACTTCTTCTTTGACCTCTTCAACGACGGTCGTTGCCTTCCAACGGTAGGCTTCTTTCTTCGCGGGCGCCTGCTCCAGCGCCGACGGCACCGGGCGCGACTGCACGCGTTCCGTCACCGACGCCAGCCGTTCCAGCGCGGCATTACTCACCGGCCGCGCGCGAGAAGCGGCTGCCGGTTCACTCTTTTTTGCTTTATCGGCTCCCTGCGCGCGTTGCAATTGCCTGCGCGCCGCCAGTACCTGACTGGTGGCGTCCGGCATCGGCACATCCTGTTGCGGGACGGGCGCATGAGATGGCGCGGCAGGCGCGATTTGCTGCGGCGACACAACTGCCGTCGGCGCAACAGGCGCAAAAGAGTGAGGCTGAACCTCAGGCGCGGGCAACGGTGCGCGCGGGTGGAATGCCAGCGCACGCAACAATGTCATTTCAACGCCCATACGGCGATCGGGCGCGAAGGGCAACTCTTTGCGGCCAATCAGTAAGGTCTGATAGTAGAGTTGTACGTCCGTTGGCGGCACGGTGCGGGCCAGCTCACGTAAACGGTGTTCCACGGGCGCCATATCACTGCCCAGCGCAGAAGGCGTCAGTTGCACCATCGCAATGCGGTGCATCAGAGTTTGCATTTCCAGCAGCAGCGCATCCCACTCCACGCCACGTGAGGCTGCATCATTGACCAGCGCCATCACGCGCTCGCCGCTGGCGGCTACCACGGCTTCAATCAGGGATAATGCCTGATCGTCATTCAGGGTGCCCAGCATCGAACTGACGACATCCGCAGAGAGTTTACCGTCGCCGCTGGCGATCGCCTGATCGGTCAGACTGAGCGCATCACGCAGGCTGCCGTCTGCGGCGCGCGCCAGCAGTTGCAGCGCTCGCAATTCATGTTCGACGTTCTCTTCGTCGAGAATATGCTCGAGCTGGCTGCGGATCTGATCGACATCCAGCGCTTTAAGGTGAAATTGCAAACAGCGTGAAAGAATAGTGACCGGCAGTTTTTGCGGGTCCGTCGTGGCCAGCAGGAATTTGACATGTGCCGGCGGCTCTTCAAGCGTTTTCAACAGCGCATTAAAGCTGTGACGCGAGAGCATATGGACTTCATCAATCAGATAGACTTTGAAGCGACCGCGCGCCGGGGCGTACTGCACGTTGTCCAGCAGGTCGCGGGTGTCTTCCACTTTAGTACGCGAGGCGGCATCAATTTCAATTAAGTCGACAAAGCGGCCCTGCTCAATTTCACGGCAATTATCGCACACGCCGCAGGGGGTGGCGGTTACGCCGGTTTCGCAGTTAAGCCCCTTCGCCAGCAAACGGGCAATAGAGGTTTTCCCGACGCCGCGGGTGCCGGAAAACAGGTACGCATGGTGAATACGCCCTGAAGATAAGCCGTTCGCCAGTGCGGTCAGCACATGCTCCTGGCCGACGACGTCAGCAAAAGTTTGTGGTCGCCATTTTCGGGCTAAGACCTGATAACTCATTGGCAGGCTCTGAGACGCTGGAAGGTGGATTTACGAAGGGATAATGCTAACACAGCATATGCTGTTAATACACTTCATCCCTCAGGCGCGAGCCCGAAGGATGAATGCGCGGGCAAACGGATTAATGCCCCGGGAACGGCACCAGGCTGTAGCAAGAGACGCCCTGGTTTTCCAGACGCTGCTCACCGCCAAGGTCGAACAAATTAATGATAAAGGCCGCGTCGGTCACTTCGCCGCCCAGACGGCGGATCAGCTTCACCGTCGCTTCAATGGTGCCGCCCGTTGCCAGAAGATCGTCAACCACCAGCACTTTGTCACCCGCCTGAATGGCGTCGACATGGATCTCTAACTGGTCGGTGCCGTATTCCAGTTCATAACTTTCGGCGATGGTTTCACGCGGCAGCTTACGCGGCTTGCGGACCGGTACAAAACCGACGCCCAGACCCAATGCAACCGGAGCGCCGAACAGGAAACCACGCGCTTCGGTCCCTACTACTTTGGTGATCCCGGCGTTTTTGTAACGCTCAACTAACAATTCAATGCTGAGGGCGTACGCTTTCGGGTCTTCCAGCAAACTGGTGACATCACGGAACAGAATGCCCGGCTTCGGGTAATCCTGAATGCTTTTGATGCTGTTTTTAAGAAATTCAAGCTGCTGAGCAGTCGCTGTCATGGATATTTGCCTGATAGAAACGGTGTTACTCACGGTACGCGCTTTTAAGACTTCATTTAACCACTGGTTAACATTTAACCAGCCGCACCCGTGCTCGAAAACGCTCGAATTTACTGGCTGAGCGCGACAATTGCAACCGACTTCGCTGCGCTTTACGGTTTTTGTTGCTTTGCATCAATCACCGGGATACGCCACATAAAAATCAACAGGCAGGTGAGGATCACCAGCAACAGAATACGCACCCACAGCATCTTCACTAAGTATAATGAAACCGCGAACGTCAGCAGAATAACAGCAATCGCACGCGGCTTTGCGCCGGGCGGCATGGCACGATACTGCTGCCAGTGTCGCAAATAGCCACCGAACCAGGAACGGTACAATAACCAGTGATGAAAACGCGGCGACGAACGCGCGAAACACCAGGCCGCCAGCAGGATAAACGGTGTCGTGGGCAGCAGCGGCAACACCACGCCAAGCGTGCCGAGCACTACCGCCAGCCAGCCAATGATGATTAAAATAGTGCGTTGCATGATGAGAATCGTTATCAAAATTACGGCTAATGTAGCACAGCCTCGGCTATTTACACGGGAGAGATAAATGAAAAGCGCCGTGCTTTTACAGATGCTGGAGCAACAACTGACCGTACTGCGCCAGCAAGCCGCTCCGCTGGCGCAACACACCACCGTCAGCCCGCGCTTTGATCGGCACCTTTTTCGCACCCGTAGTACGAAAATGCAGGCGTATCTTGACGAGATTGCGGGCAATATTACGGCGTTAAGGCACGCTGTTGACAGCGATAATCTTGCCCAGGTGGTCTGGCTTGCGGAACACCTGAGTGCGCAAATGGCCGCGCTCACCCGCGAGTGCGCAGCCTGGTCGCTGCGAGAGTGGGATCATGCTTCGCCATCCGTCGCGCGCTGGCAGCGTAAACGCTTACAGCATCAGGAGTATGAACGGCGTTTGCTTGAGATGAAGCAGGCGCGCGAGCAGCGCCTGAATAGTGTGACCACGCTGGCGGAGCAGCAGCAGTTACATAAAGAAGTCGATGCTTATGCCGCAAGACTCAGCCGTTGTCGCAGCGCGCTGGAGAGAATTGAACGTGTGCTGGCGCAGTTAACGCGTTAAACAAGGAGAAACCATGTCACTGGAAAATGCCCCCGACGAAGTCAAACTGGCGGTGGATTTGATTATGCTGCTGGAGCAGCATGAGGTCGCGCCGGCGCTGGTCCTTAAAGCGCTGGAGATTGTTAAGCGGGACTTTGAGAAAAAGCTGGAAACGGAGTAACCCCCTCCCGCTTAAGGAAGGGGTTACAGGACATTACGCCTGCGCAGGCGTAGGATCGTCACCTTTCAAATCGCGTTTAACTTCGGTCAGCTCATCACCTTTGGTATTGCGCAGGTGCACTTCGAGCTGATTGAAGGCGATATTAATATCGTTCTCACGGCACAGTCTGTCGATGGTGCGGTTAAGCTCATCCACAGTGTAGCTGCGATCGCGCAGTTCACGTACATACAGGCGTAGCTCATGATCCAGCGTGCTGGCGCCAAAGGTTGTGAAAAACACCGACGGTTCTGGGTCGTGCATCACTTTGGGGTGCTCCATTGCCGCTTTCAGCAGGACTTCTTTCACCCTTTCCAGATCGGAACCGTAGGCCACCCCAAGGCGGATCACGACGCGCGTAATGGTATCGGACAGCGACCAGTTGATCAGGCGCTCGGTGACAAACGCTTTGTTCGGAATGATCACCTCTTTACGATCAAAATCGGTAATAGTGGTCGCGCGAATACGAATCTTGCTGACAGTGCCAGAGAATGTACCAATGGTGACTGTATCGCCAATGCGTACCGGGCGTTCAAACAGAATAATCAGACCGGAAACAAAGTTACCGAAGATCTCCTGTAAGCCGAACCCCAGACCTACCGACAATGCCGCCGCCAGCCACTGCAATTTATCCCACGAGACGCCGAGCGAACCGAACACCGTCATCGCACCGACGGCGATAATGACATAGTTAAGAATGGTCGTGACCGCGTAGGAGGAACCCTGGCGCATATTGAGTCTGGACAGGATAAGCACTTCCAGTAACCCAGGTAAGTTGCGGATAAGCGCCCATGCCACCACGAAAACAATCACTGCAAACAGCATGCTGCCTAATGTGACGCTTTTGGTGACCGCCGCACCGGCCTCTGTCCCGTTGTAATGCCACAGCGTTATACTGTCGAGATAGGCAAAGACGGTAATCAGATCGGACCAGATCGCCCAGAACATCACGCCAAACAGAGC
Organism: Kosakonia sp.; assembly: GCF_032052965.1. Classification (GTDB taxonomy): domain Bacteria; phylum Pseudomonadota; class Gammaproteobacteria; order Enterobacterales; family Enterobacteriaceae; genus Kosakonia. The sequence goes on along the minus strand of NZ_DAMBVN010000005.1, from coordinate 235,653 downwards.
AATCATCACCAGCATGGTGATACGCAGCGTTTGCTGGTTGACCTGCTCCAGCGCAATCGTCGGTTCTTCTACCGGCTCTGCCCCTTCTGCGCCCTCTTTCACCATATTCTGCCGGCGAGCCAGCGCACGACGGTAAGCGATACGACGCGCTGCGACACTCAGCCCGCGTAACACGGTCTGATAGAGCAGGTTCCAGATAATCACCAGATAGACGGTTTCAATCCAACGGCCAGAAAGACGCAGCGTGGTATAGAAGTACCCGGTTGCCGTCAGCACCATCAGTGCAATCGGCACAATCGCCAGCACGGTAACAGTCACCAGACGCATGCCGTGCGACTCTTTGTCGCGCCAGCTTTCACGGAAAATCGGCCATACCAGGCAGGTTATCAGCAGCAAATTCAGCAAAATAACAAACTGCCCGACCACATCATCCATCAAATGCAAAGGCGAGAGCTCTGACATGACTGACCAGAAATGCAACGGCAGCAATGCAAGGCTAATGCGCACAATCTGCCGACGCCAGTGGCTGGTCAGTTGTTCAGGCATGTTAAAGTGATTCACCGCAACGCCATTTTTCTCCAGCACTTTCCAGCACAGACCGAATATCAACCAGAACATGGCCAGCTTTTTACTGAATGCCCATAACAGCTCACTGATATTTAGCTGCATGGTAAGCAGGATTAACCCCGTCGCCAGGATCAGCAGGCAGACCGGCAGCGCACGAATCAGGTCGATAAGGATCGCTTTTGGCGTATGCAACTGACTGTCATTACGCAGTTGCCCCACCTGCTCGGCAAGTTTCGCCTGGTAGTTTTTCAGCCAGTTCAACCGCCAGCGAATAAGCCCGGCGATCAACAGCAACGGTAAGCCAGCAAGGAAGGCAATCACTACCGCCGGCCAGGCTTTTTCCCAGTTAACGGTAATTTTTGTCGATTTGATCTGGTCATGCAGCGCCTTGGGGAAGGCTTTGAACCAGTCCCAGTCCATGGGTTTGTTGCTGTTAACCCAGAAAATTTGCTGGGTCAGGATTTCCTGCAAATTCTTTGACACGCTCATCAACTGCTGCTGATTCACCTGCAGGTTGATAGCCATCATCAGCTGGTTGCCCAACTGTTTATTCAACTGATCCAGCAGTTCACGACGCATATCCACGACTTGCAGCAGTGCGTCATGCACTTCATCGTTCACGTCGTTCTGATGCCCCTCTTCCAGTTTGGCAACAAAGGTGTCGCTCTGGAACAGAGCATCTCGCTGCTGGTTGACGTCAAACTGTTCAATACGCAAATCCGCAATGCGGTTAGTCATATCTTCCAGCTCGTCTGCGGAGGGCAGCGTCTGCTGTTGCTGGTAGAGAATACGCGACAGCAACAAACTGCCTTTCAACACAGCGATTTGTTCTTTGATATTACGTTCCGACTGCAACGCACGATCCAGCCAGTTTTTCACTTTAATGTTCTGCTGTACCAGCGTGTTGCCGTTTTCCGTGGCCGTGATCAGTTTCTGGCTCAACTGGTGATTGATATCCAGCTCCTGCTTCACCAGTGGATTTTCCTGAATGCGCGCCGTTTCATCCGGCGTAACCGCTTGCTGTGCGGTTTTCTCCGTCAGTGTCAGGCGTTTGTTGTTGACCGCTTCTTGCAGCAACTGAAGCTGATGCTCCAGACGATTGCTGTTGGCATTGGTGTAATCACGCTGCTTTTGCAACGTATCCTGTAACGTGGTGTTGCCTTCAAGACTTTTGCGAAGTTGCTCAATCTGCGCATTGAGAAGCGCCTGCTGCGTTTGTAGCAATGTCTGTTGCGTTGGCCGCAGTGCGCCCTCGCCTGCCGACGTGCCGTTCAGGCGGTTACGGATCTGCTGCAACTGTTGGGAAGCGGAGTACATGGCGTTCTGCACCCGCTCCGGCTGCGTCTGCAACGATACCAACTGACTGTTGTAGCTGGATAAATCATTCTGCGCGGTTTGCAAATCTTCCAGCATTTGCGACATGCGGGATTCAAGCTGACGCAAAGAGAGCGTCGCCAGCGTTTTTCGCGTTTCGTCATCGCTGTCTTTGTCGCTCAGCGCGTTCAACGCATCTGTTGCCTGGCGCATTTTCTCCGGCGCCTGGGCGACTTTCTGCTTCAGCAGCGCGGTTTCTTGCTTTACGCGGTCAATTTTGTCGAGCGTATCCAGCGTCTCGGTCAAATCCTGGATAACCAGTTTGTCCTGTGCCGTGTGATCTTTTTGTTTATTAAGCGTATTAAGCTGGTTTTGCACATCGGTGCGGGAAGGAAGATCGTTGCTTGTGTCCGCCCAGGCTGCGTTACCCAGCAGGGTTGCGATAACAAGAAACAACGCGGCAGCAAAGGCTGCGAACGTGCGAGTGTTGTGCGACATAATTTGCGTGATCGTGTTGTACGGGAAAGGTGGCCGGAATAGCCACGCGCGAAGAATATCACGCAGTTAGGTTACAACCTAGTACAGGAAGAAGCCTCCAGGAGAAATCCTGGCGGCCTCCAATTCAGGCGTTTATCGTGTCCGATTCACTGCGCAGCGTTGGGCAGAGCTGGCACATTTCGATGAGGATCGCCACATAATCACGGGCTTCATTTTTTAGATCAAAGGATTGCGGTGCGAACAGCCAGTTTTCCATTATCCCGGAGATATAAGCGCGCATCAGCACAGCAACCCGGCGGGTTAACAAATTGGCTGGCAGCAATTTTGCCTGTATGCATTCTGAAAGCGTGTGCTCGATGCGATCGTAACTTTCGAGACTTAAGTTGCGCTGCGCTTCTTGCACTACCGCCATTTCGCCAACAAATTCACATTTGTGAAAAATGATCTCCATCATTAAACGGCGCCGCTCTTCAATAACAGTCGCTTCAAGGATATAAACCAATATTTCTCTTAAAACAGAGAGTGGATCGCCAGGGAATTTTGCCCGATACTCAACCTCAAGATCCCCAATACTGGATTCTGACAGTTCCCAAATTTCACTAAACAATTCCGACTTGTTTTTGAAGTGCCAATAGATCGCACCGCGAGTTACTCCCGCCGCCAGCGCGATTTCTGCTAGCGAAGTAGAAGAGACGCCCTGCTGGGAAAACAGCCGCATTGCGACATCAAGAATGTGCTGCCGCGTCTCCAGCGCCTGTTGTTTGGTTTTTCGTGCCATATGTTGGTGAATTTACAGGAGTCAGATTTACATACATTTGTGAATGTTTGTACCATAGCACGACCATAATATAAACGCAGCAATGGGTTTTTGGGCATTTGATCCATTGATCAATTTGAAATCGGACACTCGAGGTTTACATATGAACAAAAACAGAGGGTTTACGCCTCTGGCGGCCGTTCTGATGCTTTCGGGCAGCTTAGCGCTTACAGGATGTGATGATAAACCTGCGCAGCAGGGAGCAGGACAGGCGCCAGAAGTCGGCATCGTCACGCTCAAGTCAGAACCTCTGCAAATCACCACCGAACTGCCAGGCCGAACCACTGCGTACCGTATTGCAGAAGTTCGCCCGCAAGTCAGTGGCATCATCTTAAAACGCAACTTCACTGAAGGCAGTGATGTTGAAGCAGGTGTCTCGCTCTATCAGATTGATCCCGCTACATACCAGGCTGCATATGAAAGCGCGAAAGGCGATCTGGCCAAAGCACAAGCGGCGGCAAACATCGCGCAGATGACCGTTAATCGTTACAAAAAACTGCTGGGCACTAAGTACATCAGCCAGCAGGACTACGATACGGCACAGGCGGATGCACAGCAGGCGAATGCTTCCCTGATCGCGGCAAAAGCAGCCGTCGAAACCGCCCGCATTAACCTGGCGTATACCAAAGTGACGTCGCCAATCAGTGGCCGCACAGGGACATCGACAGTGACCGAGGGCGCGTTGGTACAGAGCGGGCAGACTACGGCACTGACCACCGTGCAGCAGCTTGACCCGATCTATGTCGACGTTACCCAGTCCAGCAATGACTTCCTGCGTTTGAAGCAAGAAATGGCGAACGGAACGCTGAAACAGGACAACGGCAAAGCAAAAGTTGAACTGGTGACGAACGACGGCCTTCAATATAAGCAGTCCGGTACGCTGGAGTTTTCTGGCGTGACCGTGGACCAGACCACCGGTTCCATTACGCTGCGTGCGGTATTCCCGAACCCTGACCACACCTTACTGCCGGGCATGTTCGTCCGCGCTAAGCTGGAAGAAGGCGTGAACCCGAATGCACTGTTGGTTCCACAGCAGGGGGTCACCCGTACACCGCGCGGCGATGCGACAGCGATGGTGGTCGGCGAAGGCGATAAAGTGGAAGTGCGCAATATCGTGGCAAGCCAGGCCATTGGTGACAAGTGGCTGGTTACCGACGGTCTGAAAACCGGCGACCGGGTGATTGTCAGCGGGCTGCAAAAAGTCAAACCGGGTGTGCAGGTGAAAACCCAGGAAGTGACATCTGACAATAAAGAGCAAGCCCAGGCCGGCGGCCAGTCAGAGAAACCGAAGTCTTAACTTAAACAGGAGCCGTTAAGACATGGCTAAGTTTTTTATCGATCGCCCCATCTTCGCATGGGTTATAGCGATTATCATCATGCTGGCGGGGGCGCTATCGATCCTCAAATTGCCGGTAGCGCAGTATCCAACGATCGCGCCGCCTGCAATTCAGATCACCGCGTCTTACCCGGGCGCTGATGCGAAAACGGTGCAGGATACCGTAACGCAGGTTATCGAACAGAATATGAACGGTATCGATAACCTGCTGTATATGTCCTCCACCAGTGATTCCTCTGGTACGGTGCAGATCACCATCACCTTTGACTCCGGTACTGACGCGGACATTGCGCAGGTTCAGGTGCAGAACAAACTGCAACTGGCCATGCCGCTCCTGCCGCAGGAAGTACAGCAGCAGGGTGTGAGCGTTGAAAAATCCTCCAGTAGCTTCCTGATGGTTCTCGGTATGATCAGTACCGATGGCTCCATGCAACAGGAAGATATTGCGGACTACGTTGGCGCAACCATTAAAGATCCGGTCAGCCGTACTTCGGGTGTGGGTGACGTTCAGCTGTTTGGCGCGCAGTATGCCATGCGTATCTGGATGGATCCGACCAAACTGAATAACTTCCAGTTAACTCCGGTCGATGTGATTTCTGCTATCAAAGCGCAGAACGCCCAGGTCGCTGCCGGTCAGTTAGGCGGAACCCCGCCGGTGAAAGGGCAGCAGTTGAACGCCTCTATTATCGCGCAGACCCGTCTGACCTCTGCAGAAGAGTTTGGCAAAATCCTGCTGAAAGTGAATACCGATGGTTCTCAGGTTCGTCTGCGTGACGTGGCGAAGGTTGAGCTGGGCGGCGAGAGTTATGACGTTATCGCACGTTATAATGGCCAGCCTGCGGCCGGTCTGGGTATCAAACTGGCTACCGGTGCGAACGCCCTGGATACCGCAGAAGCCGTGCGCGCGACCATCGCCAAACTGGAGCCGTTCTTCCCGCACGGTCTGAAAGTGGTTTACCCGTACGACACCACACCGTTTGTTAAAATCTCGATTAACGAAGTGGTAAAAACACTGGTAGAAGCGATTGTACTGGTGTTCCTGGTGATGTACCTGTTCTTGCAGAACTTCCGTGCAACACTGATCCCCACTATCGCGGTGCCTGTGGTCCTGCTCGGTACTTTTGCGATATTGGCGGCGTTTGGCTACTCGATTAACACCCTAACCATGTTCGGTATGGTGCTGGCGATAGGCCTGTTGGTGGACGACGCCATCGTGGTCGTGGAGAACGTTGAACGTGTCATGATGGAAGAAGGGCTGCCGCCGAAAGAGGCGACACGCCGTTCTATGGATCAGATTCAGGGCGCACTTGTCGGTATTGCGCTGGTGCTGTCAGCGGTATTTATCCCGATGGCCTTCTTCGGTGGTTCTACCGGTGCTATCTATCGCCAGTTCTCGATTACTATCGTTTCTGCGATGGTGCTGTCTGTACTGGTTGCTCTGGTGCTGACGCCAGCGCTGTGTGCCACCATGCTGAAGCCGGTTGCTAAAGGCGATCATGGCGAAAGTAAAAAAGGCTTTTTCGGCTGGTTTAACCGCATGTTCGAGAAGAGCACGCATCACTACACCGACAGCGTAGGCAACATCCTGCGCAGTACCGGTCGTTATTTGCTGCTCTATATCCTGATCGTAGCGGGGATGGCGATCCTGTTCGTTCGCCTGCCAAGTTCCTTCCTGCCTGATGAAGACCAGGGTGTATTTCTGACCATGGCCCAGTTGCCTGCGGGCGCCACGCAAGAGCGCACGCAGAAAGTGCTGGACGAAGTAACGAAGTACTATCTGGAAAACGAGAAAGACAACGTTAACTCGGTGTTTACCGTTAACGGCTTTGGTTTCTCGGGTCGTGGGCAGAACACCGGTCTGGCGTTCGTGTCGCTGAAAAACTGGGACGAGCGTCCCGGCGAGCAAAACAAAGTACCGGCAATAGCAGGCCGTGCAAGCGGACATTTCGCATCGATTAAAGATGCCATGGTGTTCGCGTTTAACCTGCCAGCAATTGTGGAACTGGGTACGGCGACCGGCTTTGACTTCCAGCTGATCGATCAGGCGAACCTGGGTCACGAAAAACTGACACAGGCGCGTAACCAGCTGTTTGGTGAGATTGCACAGCACCCGGACCTGCTGGTGGGCGTGCGTCCGAACGGCCTGGAAGATACGCCGCAGTTCAAGATCGATATTGATCAGGAAAAAGCCACTGCGCTGGGAGTGTCGATTAGCGACATCAACACCACGCTGGGCGCAGCCTGGGGCGGCAGCTACGTAAACGACTTTATCGACCGTGGTCGCGTGAAGAAAGTCTACGTTATGTCACAAGCGAAGTACCGCATGCTGCCAAACGATATTGGCAACTGGTTTGTCCGCGCCAGCGATGGTCAGATGGTGCCCTTCTCGGCCTTCTCCACCACGCACTGGGAATACGGTTCACCGCGTCTGGAACGTTACAACGGTCTGCCGTCTATGGAACTGTTAGGCCAGGCGGCGCCGGGTAAAAGTACCGGTGAAGCGATGGCAATGATGGAACAGCTGGCCAGCAAGCTGCCGACCGGGATTGGCTATGACTGGACAGGCATGTCCTATCAGGAACGTCTCTCCGGCAACCAGGCGCCTGCACTTTACGCCATCTCGCTGATCGTGGTGTTCCTGTGTCTGGCAGCGCTGTATGAAAGCTGGTCGATTCCGTTCTCGGTCATGCTGGTGGTACCGCTGGGGGTTGTCGGTGCACTTCTGGCCGCAACGTTCCGGGGTCTGAGCAACGACGTGTACTTCCAGGTCGGCCTGCTGACAACGATTGGTTTGTCGGCGAAGAACGCGATACTTATCGTCGAATTCGCCAAAGATCTGATGGATAAAGAAGGCAAAGGCCTGATCGAAGCGACACTGGAAGCGGTGCGTATGCGTTTACGTCCCATCCTGATGACTTCGCTGGCATTTATCCTCGGGGTACTGCCTCTGGTTATCAGCTCTGGTGCAGGCTCCGGCGCGCAGAACGCCGTCGGTACTGGCGTAATGGGCGGGATGATCACGGCAACCGTGCTGGCGATCTTCTTTGTTCCGGTGTTCTTTGTCGTGGTTCGTCGTCGCTTTAGTCGGCGTGGTGATGACATTGAGCACAGCCACAAGGTTGAGCAACACTGATCGAAGTCTCTCTATTAGAAAAGGCCGCGTTAAGCGGCCTTTTTCTTTCTGACGGCCCGACGTTTTGAAAGAAGTTATTGTCAGAATGTTTATTTTATGCAAGCGATATATGACGTATAATTACTGTGTATTTGGCCTACCTCTTACCGCTTAGGTAATATTCTTAATTATCAGCTATAATCACTTTATGTAAGAATTATCCTGGCTAAATTATTCCCACAAGCAGAATAATTACGAATGCGCTAACTTAATGAATCATAAGGAACCATGAATATCTAAGCGCATAAATACAACACGATTTGTCCTTAAACTGCGCTATTATTTCTGCGCCCGACAGTAAAAAGTGGCGATAATTGTAATTTTTCGTAATAGCGCAATGAAATCGGATTAGGACTGTCTTATAGTTATAATCAATCAGCAACATAGCATTAGTCTCTGGTCAGAGCAGAAGTACCCATCCCGAAACCGTGTTCTGTTAGTAAAAAAATGCCACTCAGAAGGGGATGCGTTATGGACGAATACTCGCCGAAAAGGCATGATATCGCACAGCTCAAATTTCTCTGCGAAAGTTTGTATCATGATTGCCTCGCCAATCTTGAAGAGAGTCATCATGGATGGGTTAACGATCCAACTTCAGCAATCAATTTGCAGTTAAACGAGCTGATTGAGCACATTGCTACCTTCGCGCTCAATTATAAGATTAAGTACAATGAAGATAATAAGCTGATTGCGCAGATAGACGAATACCTGGATGATACGTTTATGTTGTTCAGTAGCTATGGCATAAATACACACGACTTGCAGAAATGGCGCAAAACAGGCAACAAACTGTTCCGCTGCTTCGTCAATGTGAGCAAGGCTAATCCTGTTAGTCACTCTTGTTAGTATTTCAACACTAAGGTGAAAGTATGTCCGAAAAACCATTAACAAAAATTGATTATTTGATGCGGTTACGACGCTGTCAGACAATTGATACATTAGAACGCGTGATTGAAAAAAATAAATACGAACTTTCAGACGATGAACTCGCGGTGTTTTATTCAGCAGCAGATCACCGGCTGGCAGAACTGACCATGAATAAGCTTTACGACAAAATCCCCTCCTCAGTGTGGAAATTTGTGCGCTAATTTACCCGGTCTTTATTTGTTTTTTCTATTATGTAACACAGCGTTCAGCCTCATTGACAGGTGTAACCGATCCCGATGAATGAAGAAAAGCAGAAGATGATTGCGGGCTTGCCCTATCTCTCCGCAGACGAAACCTTGCGTGCGGATCGCCTCCGCGCCCGCCAACTGCTTCATCGTTACAACCATTCCAGCCCGGAAGGAAAAGCCGAACGCAAAGCTATACTGGCTGAACTACTCGGTCAGAGTGGAGGGGCATATATTGAACCCAATTTCCGCTGCGATTATGGTTACAATATTTTCCTCGGCAAAGATTTCTACGCCAATTTCGACTGCATCATGCTTGATGTTTGCCCTATCCACATTGGCGATAACTGTATGCTGGCACCCGGCGTGCACATCTACACCGCAACACATCCCCTTGATGCCATGCAGCGCATTAGCGGTGTTGAATACGGTCAACCCGTAACAATTGGGCATAATGTGTGGATTGGCGGTCGGGCCGTTATTAACCCGGGCGTCACCATTGGCGATAATGCTGTCATCGGTTCGGGATCTGTGGTGGTTAAAGATGTGCCTGCGAACACGGTAGTTGTTGGTAACCCGGCCCGAATTATTAAGACGCTCGCCCCTTCGGTTCAGTAACTGTTATCGTTTTTTGGAGCAAAACTGTTACTTTTTTCACACAAGGCGGCAACTTAAAATAGTGTGTCCACCTGCAAAAGGGTATCAGTAAAGGCCTAAGATGACAGAAATACAACGGCTGCTCACCGAAACAATTGAAGAGATCAACCAGCGTGAAAAACGGGATAACCGACCACGCTTCAGCATCAGCTTTATTCGCAAACACCCGGGCCTGTTTGTCGGTATGTATCTGGCATGGCTGGCAACACTTGCAGTAATGCTGCAATCTGAGACGCTTGTCGGCTCCGTCTGGCTGCTGGTGCTACTGTTCGTGGTGCTTAACGCGTTTTTCTTTTTCGATGTCTACCCCCGCTACCATTACGACGATATCGACGTCCTGGATTTTCGCGTCTGTTATAACGGCGAATGGTATAACACCCGTTTTGTGCCGAATGACCTCATCGAGGCCATTCTGCATTCGCCTCAGGTCGACGCCGAGCGTAAAGAGCAGTTGCAGCAGATGGTGGCGCGAAAAGGAGAACTCTCCTTTTATGATGTGTTCACCCTCACCCGCCCCGCTGTTGTACAACCAGGCGGTTAAGGGTTCGTACCGAGGGGCCAAACAGACTGGCAGACGTATTGCCATAACCTAATACCAGCCCGCTGGACGAGGCATCTGGGTGCAGCCAAAAACGGCTTAAAGCATGGGGCGCGAGTTGCCATTTTCGCGCCTCGCGCACCAGCGCAAAATCATCAATTCCCGGAACAGACAGCGTCAAATGCATACCGCCGCCGCCACCATAGATCCTGTGCGCCGTGGTCATTTCTTGATCCAGCACCGCCAGTAAATGCTCCTGCCGCTTGCGGTACAGACGGCGCATCGCCGCCAGGTGGCGGGCATAATGCCCCTCTTCAATAAAACGTGCCAGCGTCAGCTGTTCACCGCGATGACCGCCGCGCAACAAACTGCTGATTGCCGATCCGGCGGCCTGAGCAAGCGCAGGCGGCATAACCATAAAACCGATGCGCAACGAGGGAAACAGCGTCTTACTGAAGGTACCAATGTAGACTACCGGCGCATGGGCGCGCATACCGAGCATGGCCGGGATCGGATCACCAGGAAAGCGGAACTCGCTGTCGTAATCATCTTCCACAATCCAGCTGCCCGTTTGCCGGGCATACTCCAGCAACGCAAGGCGTCGGCTAGCGCTCATGACCTGGCCCAGGGGATATTGGTGTGATGGCGAGGTATAAATAATCCGTGGCGGGATCGCTGGCGCAGGTAAGGTCATGCCTTCATCATCAATTGCGCAGCCGCTGACCTGCAAACCCGCCGATAAAAATGCACTTTTTGCACCGGCATATCCCGGCTCCTCGACCCATGCATGATCACCTTCGTCGCACAGTAAACGAACGCACAGCATCAGCGCTTCTTGCGCGCCTTCGGTGATGACAATCTGATCCGCTTCGCAATCAATCCCTCGCGAAATCGCAAGGTGGCGGGCGATGGCCGCGCGTAAACGCCACTCTCCTGCTGAATCGCCATAATTCAGCAACGTACTGCCTTCATCACGCCAGACGCGTTCAGTTAAGCGCCGCCAGATAGCCAACGGAAAATAATTCACCGCAGGAATACCGGGTGTCAGCGCAAGCGCAGGTGAATGGCGCAGGATGCCAGCAGGCAACTGCTGCATCCGGCTGGCCAGCGTCACCGGCGGTGGCGACGCCCGTTTTTCGTCTGCGCTCGCCAGCTTTAATACCCGCGTCCCCTGGCGGTCACGCAGGACATATCCTTCGACAGCCAGTTGTTCCAGCGCTGCATTCACCGTATTACGCGAGACGCCCAACGCCTGCGCCAGAACGCGGGAACCTGGTAACTGGCTGTGCGGCTTTAAGCGAACGTTGAGCACCATATCGCGCAGTGCCAGATAGAGCGATCGCTGGCGCGTTCCCCCGTCCCGCGCCGCCAGCGCACGATGCAACAACGCATATAACTCGTCATCCGGAATGTTCATTTCTTTTCGCTTCCTTCGTGGCTCCATAAAACCATCTTCTCATGGCTCTTTTTATAGAGCCACGGCAACGTTACGCTGCCTGCACACAAAAGGAGAGCGAATGATGCAACTGAATCACTATCACCAACCCCTCGGTGAAGCACTACCCGACTGGCAGTCGCGTCCGTCACCGCAACGCGTAACACTGGAAGGCGAGTACTGCCATCTGGAGCCATTAACGCCACACCATGCTCCGGCACTGTTTCAGGCACACCAGCTGGCAGGTGACGGTCGTAGCTGGACATGGCTGCTGCGCGAACCCGAAAAAGACGAGGCGGAATTCACCGCCTGGGTCACCCGTGTGAGCACGCTACAGGATCCATTGCACTTTGCGGTGATAGATAAACGCAGTGGCGCCCCGGTTGGCAGCTTATCGTTGATGCGTATTGATGAAAAAAATGGTGTGATCGAAGTGGGCAGTGTTCATTTCTCGCCGTTGCTGGCGCGCACTCCGGCCTCAACCGAAGCGCAGTGGCTGCTGATGCGTTACGCCTTCGACACGCTGGGCTATCGTCGCTATGAATGGAAATGTAACAGTCTGAATGAACCCTCCCGCCAGGCGGCACTCAGGCTGGGGTTTCACTATGAGGGGCGTTTTCGTCAGGCGCTGGTGAGTAAAGGCTATAACCGTGATACCGACTGGTTTTCCATTATTGATAAAGAATGGCCTGAAGTGGATCGGGCATTGCGACGCTGGCTTGCCGCCGACAACTTCACTGCCGACGGCAAGCAGCGTCACGCCCTGGTGTCTCTGCGCACTTAACGTTTTTTCTTTCTGCCCTGTACGGCTTTAAAGCGCGGATTCGATTTACAAATCACATATAAACGCCCCTTGCGCTTGACGATCTGGCAGTCAGGGTGGCGTTGTTTTGCGCTGCGCAACGAATTTAATACCTGCATCGGTTACTCCTTTTTATCGGCGAAGAAACGGCCATAGCGCTGCTGGAAACGCGCCGTACTGCCTTCGTTAGAAATCACTTTCTGCTTGCCGGTGTAGTACGGATGGGAAGCGGAAGAGACATCGATAGTGATATACGGGTACGTCACGCCTTCCAACTCAATCTGGCGATCCGTTTTAATAGTCGAACCGACTTTGAAGTACTCATTAGCACTGGTGTCGTGAAACACCACTGTGCGGTAGTGGGGATGAATATCAGCTTTCATATCTGGCTCTTTTGTTTTGTTATAACATAACAAAAGTCTATCGGAGTTAGTTGTCCAGTTCAAGCGCTCCGCGTTATGCGTTTTTTGCAAAAGCACGTGATCTGCTTCGGTCATAAATTAGAAAAGAACGTTATTGGTTGAATGCGATGCCATCAGGCAAGCTGTGATCGCCCCCGGAAATGAGGACGAAAAAATGCGTTGTTGTTGCCACCGGCCCCTGAATACAAAGCAAAAACCTTTACCTGCCGCCTTCGGAGAACACAATGAACGCCACAACATTACCGATCCTCGATCTTGCCCGTTATCACAGCACTGAACGTGACGCCTTTCTTGCCGATCTGCGCCACGCTGCACGTGATATCGGCTTTTTTTATCTGATCAATCACGGCGTTGACGACGCCCTGCAACAGGCTGTTCAGCACGAATCTACCCGTTTTTTTGCCCTTTCTGACGCGCAAAAACAGCAGGTGGCGATGATCCACTCCCCCCATTTTCGCGGTTATAACCGTGCCGCATCTGAACTGACGCGTGGGCAACCAGACTGGCGCGAACAGTTCGACATTGGCGCGGAACGCCCGGCACTGTTATTAAGTGATGACGATCCCGGCTGGCGGCGTCTGCAAGGCCCGAATTTATGGCCGCAGGCATTACCCACACTGAAACCCGCCTTGCTCGACTGGCAACGGGCAATGACCCGTATGGCCATCGATCTCCTGCGCGCGTTCGCCGAAGCGTTGCAGCTCCCGTCCGATGCTTTTGACACGCTGTATGGCAGCAAGCCCAATGAGCACATCAAGCTGATCCGTTACCCGGGCCAGCAGGAAACACAAAGTTCACAAGGCGTTGGTGCGCATAAAGATTCTGGTTTTTTGAGCTTCCTGTTGCAGGACGATCAAAAAGGGTTGCAGGTCGAAATCGCGCCTGGGCGCTGGATCGATGCCGTACCGTTGCCCGGGAGTTTTGTGGTCAATATCGGCGAATTACTGGAGCTGGCCACAAACGGTTATTTGCGCGCCACCGTGCATCGGGTAGTCTCCCCGCCCGCTAATCAACAACGGCTGTCGATTGCATTTTTCCTGGGCGCTCAACTGGATGCCGTGGTGCCGGTTTACACCCTGCCGCCTGCACTGGCGCAAGAAGCCAACGGTCCGGAGAGCGATCCGCATAACCCGTTGCTGCGCGATGTGGGATGGAATTACCTGAAAGGGCGCCTGCGCTCCCACCCGGATGTGGCGGAGCGTTATTACCGCGATGTGCTGCGCGAGCGCACTGAACAATTGATCGTCTGACAAAAACCACACAGGAACACACAATATGAAACATGCCGCTTTTACTCTGGCAGGGGTAGCACTGTCTCTTTCACTGGTCTGGACATCCGCTCAGGCCGCCGCACTGCGCGTCGCTGCGGACCCGGTTCCGCATGCCGAAATACTTAACTACATCAAAAAAATCGATCCGAAACTGGATTTGCAGGTCGTGGAACTGACCAGCGGCGCGAACGCTAACGAGCTATTGGCCAATGGCGATGTCGATGCCAACTACTTCCAGCACGTGCCCTATCTGAAGGATCAGGAAAAAGCGCTTGGAAAAACATTTGCTGTCGCCGCCACTGTGCATATTGAGCCATTGGGTATCTATTCGCACAAATATAAAGATTTCAAATCCATACCGGATAACGCTACCGTTGCTGTTCCCAATAACGCCACCAACTTAAGCCGCGCCCTGTTCCTGTTACAGAGCCAGGGCTTAATCAAGCTTGATGCGAAATTCACCGATCCATCGAGCACACTGGCAACGCCAAAGGACATCGCCAGCAACCCGAAGCACCTGAAAATCCTTGAAGTCGAATCGCCACAGATCCCGCGCTCGCTGGATGACGTCGATTTAGCCGTGATCAATGGAAACTACGCGCTGGAGGCGGGTTTAACACCGTCAAAAGATGCGCTGGGGCTGGAGAGCGCCAGCCATAATCCTTACGCCAATATTCTGGTGACTAACCCGCAACTGGCCAACGATCCCCGCATCAAAGAGCTGGCGAAAGATCTGACCTCGCCGCAGGTCGCAGAATTTATCCGTAAGCAGTATAACGGCTCGGTGATCCCGGTCACGCCGCAGTCATGATTGAGGTTGAAGGGCTGAGTAAGATCTATGCCGGAGCAGGCCAGCCGGCGCTGAAAGAGGTGTCGCTAAGTGTGCCCAAAGGCGCCATTTACGGCATCCTCGGGCGCAGCGGTGCGGGCAAAAGCACCCTTATCCGCTGCCTCAATCTGCTGGAGCGGCCGACGACGGGCCGCATTATTGTCAACGGTGTCGATATCACGCAACTGGATAAGTCAGCACTGCGCCAGTATCGCCTGCGTACCGGCATGATCTTCCAGCACTTCAATTTGCTGCATGCGCGCACGGTGGCCGACAACGTCGCCGTGCCGCTGGAAATCGCAGGCGTCCCTGGGCCACTGCGCCATGCCCGCGTCGAAGAGTTGCTTAATCTGGTTGGGCTGAGTGAAAAAGCCCAGGCTTTTCCCTCGCAGCTTTCTGGCGGGCAAAAGCAGCGCGTGGGCATTGCCAGAGCCCTGGCCGCCAGGCCAGACGTCCTGCTGTGTGACGAAGCCACCAGCGCGTTGGATCCAGAAACCACAGCGTCGGTGCTCCAGTTACTGGCAGACATCAACCAGCGACTGAAACTGACGATTGTGCTGATCACCCATGAACTCGAGGTGGTAAAAACCCTGTGTGACCACGCGGCATTGCTGGAAAGCGGCGAAATAGTTGAGAGCGGCAGAATTGCCGATCTGCTGGTGGCCCCCTGGTCACGTCTGCGCCAGGCATTATTACACGATCCACAAGCAGAGCGGGATTTCCTGGCCCGTCACGGTTTTAACGGGAGGCCCTTATGCGTGGTCGCATGAACTGGGAAGATCTCTGGCCATTACTGGTAAACGGCACGCTGGAAACCCTTTATATGGTCGGGCTTGCGGCCCTGTTTACTGTCCTGATTGGTCTGCCGGTTGGCGTACTGTTATTTATATCCCGCCGTAATGGTCTGGCGCCAATGCCGACACTGAACGCGGTATTAGGGGCAATGATCAACGTTGGCCGTTCGCTGCCGTTTATTGTGCTGCTGATTGCCTTGATCCCCTTTACCCGCCTGCTGATTGGTACCACGCTTGGCAGCACTGCCGCCGTGGTGCCGGTTACTATCGGCGCTTTTCCCTTTTTCGCCCGGTTGACGGAAAGCGCACTGGATGAGGTCGATTACGGGCGCATTGAAGCCATTTTATCAATGGGCGGTACGCTCTGGCATGTGATTGGCAAGGCGCTGTTGCCGGAGGCCTTGCCGACGTTACTGTCCGCCATCACCTTAACCGTGGTGATGCTGATTGGTTTTACTTCAATGGCTGGCGTGATTGGCGGTGGCGGTCTGGGCGATTTGGCCATTCGCTATGGCTATCAGCGATTTAACGATCAGGTCATGCTGGGAACGGTACTGATTCTGGTGGTAATGGTGCAGACTGTGCAAATGGCTGGAGAGCGTCTGGTGCGCCGGTTGGCGCACCGACGGTAAGTTATTCCTGCATTCCCTTCCCCACCAGCATTGTCGTGAGGACAAATGACAATACCAGCGCCATCGCTACGCCCGAGAGGGCAAAAATAAAGTAAGGGCCGATATAAGCCGGTAAGCTGAAAATGCTCGACAGAATATAGCCATACAGCCGTACGCCGAAGAATGCGATAAACGCCGAGGCCAGGGAACTGGCAACGGTTGCAGCGATAAACGCTTTTTTATAACGGGTCAGCACCCCAAACAGTGCCGGTTCGGTAATGCCCAGCAGCGCGGAGATGGCCGCCGACAGTGTGACCGTTTTATCCTCACGGGTTTTGCTCAACCGCCAGATAGCGAACGTGGCCCCGGCAATGGCCATATTGGCCATAAACATCATTGGCATCAGCATGTCGAAGCCATGCTCGCTAAAGTTTTGCAACGCAATAGGCGTCATGGCGTGGTGCATCCCGGTGAGGATCGCAACCGGGCGAATAGCCCCAACAATCAGGCCGGCAAAACTGGCGGAAACCCCGAATAACCCTTCGATAAACAGCGCCAGCCCTTTGCCCAGGTAAATACCGATCGGGCCAATCACCGCCAGCGCTGCCAGTGCGCCAAGAAACAGCGTTAGCGTGGGGGTAAATACCGTTTTCAGCACATCGGGCATAATACTGTCGACCCAGCGGTGGATATAGCTGAGCGCCAGGATCGAGAAAATAACCGGGATCACGCTGGCGGAATAGTTAAACACCGATACCGGAATTGCACCGAGCAACCACAAGGCATTGGTCGCCCCTTCCTGATGCGCCGCGAGCGCTTTCGCGGCCTCAATTAACGACGGATACATCAGGCATGCCGCGATGGCGGCAGCCAGGTATTCATTGGTTTTAAAGATTTTCGCTGCCGACACCGCAAGGAAAAAAGGCAGAAAATAGAAAACACCGCTGGCGATCAAATCAATGATCATCACGGTATCGCTTTTGGCCGACACTACCTTCAACGCAATTAACCCGGCCAGCAGCCCCTTAATCATCCCGGCCCCGGCTATCGCCGGTACTATCGGCCCGAAAACACCGGAAACCGTGTCCATAAACATTGAGACCAGGCTTTTACGGCTCTTGCCCTGCGCAACAGCCTGGTCCGGTGCATTGCCCAGCATAGCGAGCAATTGTTCATACCAGTTGTTAACTTTTGGACCAATTACAATCTGGAACTGATCGCTTTGCAGCTGCGCACCGAGTACGCCCGGCAGTTTTTTTATCTCATTCTGATCGACCTTATTGTCATCAATCAGCGAGAAACGTAAGCGTGTCATACAGTGCCAGACATTATTGATATTATCTCGTCCGCCGACCAGACGAATAATATTGCTGATGGCTTCTTGCGTCCCCATAAAAACTCCTGCCGGATGGTTGTCGTTTTAATCATGGCTATAAAGGGTAAAGAAATCAAAACGCGAAAACAAACCAATAAAATATGAATCTCATCACAATTCGCTACCACAAAGAGCAATAACACAGATAAAACTGCAAATTGGTCTGGTTTTTAATTAAATAAATAACAAATAGCTGACCAAAAATTTTATTCAATAAAAGGGTTTACCTTTCGCCAAAATTAGGGCGAAGATAATAGCCATTGCTTACTCACTTTATGCTACTTAAGGAGTCTCCGTGACGCCGACGCTTATCCAGAATATCGAATGTTTTATTACCCGCCCCGATCGCCATAACCTGGTCACGGTGCGGGTCACTACCGATAAAGGCGTGACGGGGCACGGCTGCGCAACGTTCCAGCAGCGTCCGCTGGCGGTGAAAACGCTGGTCGATGAATATTTAAAACCTCTGCTGACAGGCCGCGACGCTAACCACATCGAAGACCTGTGGCAAATGATGAATGTAAATGCCTACTGGCGTAATGGCCCGATAATGAATAACGCCATTTCCGGCGTAGATATGGCGCTGTGGGATATCAAAGGCCAGCTGGCGGGCATGCCGCTCTACCAGCTGTTGGGCGGCAAATCCCGCGATGCTATCGCCGCATACAGTCATGCCAGTGGAGAAACACTGCCAGAGCTGTTCAGCGCGGTGGATACGCTGGTTGCACAGGGTTATCGCCATATCCGCTGCCAGTTAGGTTTTTACGGCGGGACGCCAGCCAACCTGCACACGCCGGAAAACCCCACTGCCGGGGCGTATTACGATCAGCAGGAGTACATGACCAACACCGTGGAAATGTTTAAAGCGCTGCGTGAGAAATACGGTTTTCGGTTGCATTTTTTGCACGATGTCCACGAACGTCTGTTCCCGCAACAGGCGGTACAACTGGCGAAACAGCTGGAACCGTACCAGCCCTATTTTATTGAAGACATTCTGCCCCCTGCGCAAAGCGCATGGCTGGAACAGGTGCGCCAGCACAGCAGTGCGCCACTGGCGATGGGTGAACTGTTTAATAACCCGGCGGAGTGGCACGATCTGATTGTTCATCGCCGTATTGATTTTATTCGCTGCCATATTTCACAAATTGGCGGCATTACTCCGGCATTAAAACTGGCGATTCTGTGCCAGGCCTTCGGTGTGCGCCTGGCCTGGCACGGCCCCGGCGATATGACGCCGATTGGCGTGGCGGTGAACACCCATCTTAATATTCATCTGCATAATGCTGCGATCCAGGAGTACATCCCCCGTTCCGCCCGTACTGATGCGGTATTCCCCGGCGCACCGCAGGTTAAAGAGGGGTTTGTTTATGCCACCGAAACGCCGGGTATTGGCGTCGGGTTTGATGAACGACAGGCGCTGACCTGCCCGGGGATTTATCGGCCACATGAGTGGACACAAAGCCGCCTTGCAGACGGCGCGATCCATACTCCGTAAAGCTTATCCGCCCCCCTGGCGGAACGTCAGGTTTTCGCGGTTATGGGGAATAATGTAGGTGCAGGTGTAATTGATATCGATAATGTCGCTGACCGCATAGACCTGCCCGCCTTCGAGAATGCCGCGGTTGTTAATATGCATTGCCGGGCTCCCTTTTTTACAGCCCAGCAATGTTGCCTGTTCGCGGCTGACGCTCACCGCGCGATAGGTGGTGAGCATGTGCGAAATACGGTAGCCCTTACTCAACACATATTGCTGCAACGAACTTTCAATCACCTGTTGATTTAAATCCGTAAACCCGGCCACTGGCATGCGGGACACTTCGATCTGCACCGCCTGCTCATCCACATAACGCAAGCGGCAAAATTGCCAGATAAAACTGTCATCATCGACGCCAAACATTTGCTGCTCATCGCGATCCGGGCGCTTTTTATGCAGGCTTATCAGGCGAAAGCGGATCTGATCAAAGCGTTTTTCCGTGATCGAGTTATACACCAGCGGGTTGTTGCGTGCTTGCTCGTTAATCCAGATCCCGGATCCCTGCACAATACGCACCACGCCAATACTGGCCAGTTTCTCCACCGCCTGACGGACGGTAAAGCGCGACACACCATACTCCTGAGCAAGCTGTCTTTCAGGAGGGAGTTTACGCGGGCCTGGCTCGCTGATTTGATAAATTTTGCTTAGCAAATCCTGAGTCACGAAATCTTTTTTCTTCATCCATCCGGTCCTGAAAGAAAACAATCACTGCGCCGTGTTATAACATCAGCTGTTTAAAGATACTTTACGTTTATCAGTATCAAAGAGGGATTTTTGGTGATGACGAACCGACAACTGGTGAGTCTTATTACAGGCGTGCTGGTGCTCGCCTTTATCATGCCCGTAGGGCTGAGTGTCTGGGTTACGCACCGTCAGGCTGAAGAAACCTTTATGAATGAGCTGGAAACCTATTCCAGCCTGGCCGACATGCGCACGCAGCGCGTCGTCAACCAGAGCAAAAAGGCGCTACGGCAGCTGGACAGCTTTAACGGCCCCCCTTGTTCACCAGAGCACTTGCTGGCGATGCGCCGTACCTCTTATTCCTGGCGCTATGTGCGCGAAGCGATTTATATGAACGGGCTGCAACCGGTCTGCTCATCGCTGGAGGTAAACAGCCACGTTCCCCCGTTCCCCGCGCCGGAAAAAATCACCGACGACGGCTTCCGCGCCTGGCTGACGCGCCATAACGACCTGGGACTGTCGCAATACATGATAGCCATCGGGACGGAGCATCACGTGGTGATGATCGATCCAATGTCATTTATTGATGTCCTGTCGTTTGGCGCCTGGCCCGTGAATGTCGCACTGATCAGCACCAAAACCCATCAGATCATTGCTGGCAGCGCAAAACTGGATATGAAAGTGCTGGCCAATATCATGCCGGACGGGCCAAAGACGATGCAAATCGACGGTTCAGCTTACGCTATCCTGCGCGACGCAGACATGGGGCTCGCGATCGTTACCTGGGCTTCGCTGGCACCGCTGACGCAAAACTGGCACCGGTTGTTGATGATCTGGCTGCCGTTCGGTTTACTGATCAGTGTGTTGATTGCCTTGCTGCTGTTGCGTGTGCTGCGCCGTTTGCAGTCGCCAACATCGCAATTGCAGGATGCCATCCGCAGCCGTGAAATCACCATGGTGTACCAACCGATTGTCGCACTGGACAGCGGTCGTATTGTCGGGGCCGAAGCGCTGGCGCGTTGCCAGCAGCAGGATGGCACGGTGCTCACGCCGGATATTTTTATCCCGCTGGCTGTGCACAGCGGCTTGATGCCGCAACTGACACAATTGATCATCGACACGGTGTTTCACGATATGGGGCGCTGGTTACAGCAACACCCGGAACTGCACATTTCAATTAACCTTGAGCCCTCTGATTTACTCAATCCCGGCCTGCCCGCACAACTGGCGCGGCATATTGCCCACTGGCAGTTGGTTCCATCCCAAATTGCCCTTGAAATTACCGAACGCGGTTTTGCCGATCCTTCCGTGAGCAGCCCGGCAATTAATGCGCTACGGGCGGCGGGCCACGCCATTTATATTGATGATTTTGGCACCGGTTATTCCAGCCTGAGCTATCTACAAAACCTGGATGTGGACATCATTAAAATCGACAAGTCGTTTGTCGATGCGCTGGAATACAAGACCGTCGCCCCGCATATCATTGAGATGGCCAAAGCACTGCGGCTGGCGATGGTTGCGGAAGGGATCGAAACGGAAGGCCAGTTACAATGGCTCACGCAGTATGGCGTGGAATATGGTCAGGGCTGGCTTTACAGCAAAGCATTGCCAACGGAAGCGTTTATCCATTGGGCAGAAAATAACCTGCTGTCCCGCTGATTTGCTACTGTTTAAAGTGGCTTAACACGCGGAGGACGCAGAATGAAAAAGCAATCCTGGCCGCTGCATGACGTCCGGCACTGGCTGGAGCCTGGCCCGGTAGTACTGCTCAGCAGTTGCTGGCAGGGCCAGCACAATATCATGACCTTAGGCTGGCACACGATCCTCGAATTTTCGCCATCGCTGGTCGGCTGCATGATTTCGGCGGGCAATGCCAGTTTCGGGCGCATCCGGCACAGCGGCGAGTGTGTCATTAACCTGCCAGAAGCGAAGATGATCGACACCGTTGCGCGGATTGGCAACAGTACGGGCGAAGAGGTGGATAAATTCAGCCAGTTTGGCCTGACCGCCGAGAAAAGCGAGCAGGTGGTGGCACCTTCGATCAAGGAGTGTTTCGGCCAGTTTGAATGCCGTCTCTATGATGATGCGCTGGTCGATAACTATAATTTTTTTATTTTTGAAGTGGTTGCCGCACGGGTTAATCCGCAGCCCAGCTGGCCGCAGACTCTGCACTACGTGGGTGGAGGCGTGTTCCGTACCGATGGCGATGTGCTTGAGCGCAAGGCGCTGTTTACCAAAGTGTCCTGAAGGATTTACTCGTCGACAATGGGCATGAACCCGCCGTAGATCATGCGTTTGCCGTCAAAAGGCATCTCGTCGCCCAGTTCACGCATGCGGGGATCGGACATGATTTTTTGGTTTGCGGCATCGCGTACCGCTTTCGACGGGTATTCAATCCAGCTGAAGACCACCTCTTCATCCTCCTGCGCCTTAACCGCCCGGCGGAAATCGGTGAGCTGCCCGTCGGGCACTTCATCTGCCCAGCACTCCACGATCCGTGTCGCACCAAACGCTTTAAATAACGGCGCAGCTTTTGCCGCCAGCTGGCGGTAGGCTTCTTTTTTGCCCGCCGGAACGGCAACCACAAAACCATCAACATACTTCATGAGCCAGCCCCCGAGTGACTGTGCAGCGGGACACTCCCGCTGCATCAGGCCCGATAAGTTTAGTCCTGCCGCCAGCAAAAGGCGTAACGCACCCTCTCCTTGCTGAGAATAAACTCCGGCGATACGCTCGGGCTCCACGAATCATCACCGCCGACCCCCATATGGAAGGCATCCAAATGTAACCAGCAGCCCTGCTCTTCACGCAGCAAATGGTGATGTGTGGTTTCGCGTAACTGCTGGTCGCTATAGCGCCCCAGCGAGAAATGGAAATCGCCATTCAACTGGTGCGCGCCATAACGCAGGGATCGCGTCTCGCAGCGCAGACCATTTTCGCCAGGGAAAATGTACGGCGTGTGCAGTGCGGCTAGCGGCAACGTCCACTGCCCCTGGCGCGCCGCCAGCTTACGGTCAGGGTAGTTTTCATGTGGCCCCAACCCTTGCCAGCTAACGGTAGGGTGGATGTCAGCCAGCTGACAAACCAGCCCGATGCGCGCAGGCGGAGGAATATCGCCGGCCACCTGCACCTCCACGTCCCCCTGCAGCACACCATGGCCATCAATACGCCAGATCTTCCGGCTGACAAAAGCGTTCTTCCCTGCGCCAGACCAGCGGTGAACCGTGGTCACAACCACCTCACTGGCCCGTTCTTCAACGGTGCAATCCAGCAGCTCCGCGCGCAAATCATACATCCCGGCGGCTTTCCAGCGTTCAACCCAGGCGTTGGGGTCAATACGCGTGGCTTCGCTCACGCCGATATCGTTATCCAGCGGCGCACGGCTAAAGCAGTCGCTCACCGGTACCAACAGAGTGGGTTGCCCGTCGCGCCACCACTGCACCAGGTTGCCGCTGCGGCGGCAGAACTGCCAGCGCTGGTTTTGATGGCAGATATTATACGTCTGTTCATTCACCTCTAGCTGTGGACGGGGGGCGCTGGCAAGACGCGGCGTGATATAAAGCGGCGTCGGTAACCGCCATTGATCCCAGGCGCAGCGGTGATCAGCCCCGGACCACGACGTGGCCGCTCTCTGGTAAACGTCGACATTCAGCCACACATCGCCCGGCGCGCTTTCAAGTTCAGGAATGGCCAGCGCGATCCGTTGTTTGCCCTGCGGCGCAATATTCAGCACGGTTTCGCCTTGCGCCAGCACCTCGCCCTCTCGCACCACGGCCCAGCGGAGATATTCATTGTCGGTGGCGCGGAACAGATACTCACTCTCCACGTCAATTTCCAGCGGCGTGGTGCTCGCCAGGCTGAACTGGAAAAACTGCTGTGCGCGCTGAGCTTCATACAACGCCGGATGCGGGGTGCGATCCGGGAATACCAGCCCATTCATGCAGAACTGACGATCGTTTGGCGTATCGCCAAAATCGCCTCCGTAAGCCCAGAAAGACATGCCGCTGGCATCGGTTTTGCTGAGCGCCTGATCGACCCAATCCCAGACAAAGCCGCCCTGCAAACGCGGTGTGGCGCGAAATGCCTGCCAGTATTTGGCAAAACCGCCAAAGCTATTGCCCATGGCATGAGCGTATTCGCACAAAATCAGCGGGCGGGTTTCATCCGGCAGACCGATCCATTTTTTGATCGACCATTTGGGCACCGCCGGGAAAGGTTGATCCTGATCGACGCGGGCATACATTGGGCAGACAATGTCTGTCGCTGCAGTATTGGCACCGCCGCCTTCGTATTGCACCGGACGCGTCGGATCGGTGGTTTTCAGCCAGCGGTAGAGCGCATCATGGCTGGCGCCATGGCCGGATTCATTGCCCAGCGACCAGATAATGACTGATGGATGGTTGCGATCGCGTAGCACCATACGCGTGACACGCTCACTCATGGCGGGCAACCACTGCGGATCATCCGACAGCCGGCTCATTGGCACCATGCCATGCGTTTCAATATTCGCCTCATCCACGACGTACAAACCGTACTCATCACACAAGCGATACCACAGCGGATGGTTAGGGTAATGAGAACAGCGCACGGCATTAAAGTTGTGCTGTTTCATCAGTTCGATATCACGCCGCATGGTCGCTTCATCAATAGCCTGCCCCGTTTCCGGGTGGTGCTCATGACGGTTAACACCGCGTATCAGCAACGGTTTGCCGTTAAGTTTGAGTAAACCCTGATCGATTTCCACCTTGCGAAAACCCACATCACAGGCTTCGGTTTCCAGTAACGCGCCGTGCTCGTCGAACAGGCTTAACGTCAGACGATAGCGGTGCGGCATTTCCGCACTCCACAGCCGCGGTGAGGCGATCGGTAGCGCCACGCTCAGGCGTTCGTCCCACCCGCCGCGTTCATCTACAATCGCACTGCCCGGGATCTGTTCGGTGTAAGCCACTTTTTCCGCGCCCTGCCACAGAGTAAATGCCACACGGCAACCGCTAAACGCCCCTGCCAGTTGCGCATGTACCTTCAGCCAGGCATGGTTCATCTCTGCGTTCAGTTCAGTTGTGTAATGAAAATCCGCAATCTGCGTGGCGGGCTTATGCTGGAGCGAAACATCACGGAAAATGCCGCTCATCCGCCACATATCCTGATCTTCAAGATAACTGCCGTCACACCAGCGCAGCACCATCACCGCCAGGCGGTTTTCACCGGCGCGCAACACACCGCTAAGATCGAACTCGGCCGGTAAACGGCTATCCTGCGAATACCCGACCCACTGACCGTTACACCACAGGTAAAGTGCTGAGTTCACGCCATCGAACACAATTCGCGTTTGCCCCTGCGCCAACGCGTGTTCGCTGACTTCGAATGTGAGCGAGTAACAACCGGTAGGGTTTTCTGCCGGAACAAAAGGCGGATTGACCGGGATGGGGTAGGTCACATTGGTATAAATCGGTGTATCAAAGCCCTGCATTTGCCAGTTCGAAGGCACGGGCATGTCTACCGCATCTGCACAATCTTCGGTTATCCAGCTGGCCGGTACCGCTTCCGGCGCTGCAAAAAAGCTGAAACGCCATAAGCCGTTCAGTAGCCGCCGGGCGGGTGATGCGACATTATCACGCGCGCTTTGCTCGTCACGCCAGCTTTGTAACGGTGCATGAGCAGGCAGACGATGCCAGTTTGTGATAACCGGATTTTCCCAGTCGCGGCGGGATAGCAATGAACCGAATGCGGATGCAGACATAAAATCCTCTATTTTTGCGAAGCGCTCACAATTTAAGTCACAATGCCGCAATATCTATCACAGGTAAAGCGGCTGCGGCGCTGAAAGCGAAAGGGATCACAAAAGCCTTAGCGGCGATCCAGCAAAGCCGCTAACTGCGCCAGTTCATATAAACGCCGGGCAAGCAGTTCACCACTGACCTCTTGCGTTTGCGCCGGGCCACTTGAAAGGCGTTCAACCAGCGTCACCGGTAAAAGGATCTGACTGAGCATATCCGTTGGTTCAGGCGCTTTCAGTAACCAGTCCACACTTTGCTCTCCCGCCTGTTTGAAGGCCTGCCGCACGGTGGTCAGCGGCGGCGAAAACCAGGCGCTGTCCGCCGTATCATCATAGCCCACAACCGAGATCTGCCCCGGCACCGTCATCCCTTTTTCCGCACAGGCTCGTAATACGCCCAGTGCCATCTGATCGTTAGCCACCAGAATTGCCTGCGGCAGGCTGCCGCCGCTGAGTAAGGTATGCGCTTTCTCATAACCAGATGCCGCACTCCAGTCGCCATGCGCCTCGGCGCAAGGCGCGATGCCGGCTTGCCTGAGCGCGGCCAGCCAGCCGCTGAAGCGCGCCCGGGCAGAGACAGAACTTTCTGGTCCGCCCAATAGCGCGATACGCTGGTGCCCAAGGGAGAGCAGATGTTCAACTCCCAGGCGCGCCCCCTGGCCGGCGTCAAAAACCAGGCTATTGACCGCCGCAGTTTCACTGACATCCAGAAACAGCACCGGCGTCGGCTTTGCCTGCGCTGCCAGTTGCTCCGCCAGTGCGTTATCCAGCGGGAGATTAATCAGTACCCCGTCAACCCGCTGGGCCAGCAGTTCCTGCAATGCGGCTAAACAGCTGGCGGCATCATGTTGGGTCAGCATAGAGATAATGACGCTGGCAGAGGTCTGCCCGGCGCGTGATTTAACCGCAGAGGCAATTTGCGAAGGCGCATGCAGCGCCAGATCGGTGGTCAGCAGCCCCAGCGTTTTACTGCGCTTTCCGGCTAACTGCTGCGCCCCACGGTTCGGTACGTAATGCAGTTCGGCCATCGCCGCCAGCACCTTTTGCCGGGTACGCACCGAAACGTGCTCTGCATCGTTGATCACGCGAGAAACGGTCTGGTATGAGACGCCGGCCAACGTGGCGACGTCATAAAGGGTAATGGTTTTCATGGCGCATCCTGGCTGCAATGATTTGCGCCAGTATACCTGTTTTGCCCGGCTACGCCTGTGAGAGGCGTCAGTGGAGATAGCCATAAGCGCGAATATATTTATATTTGCCGACAGCAAAAGAAATAGCGGCGAGCCACAGATGGCTCGCCGTAAACATCGTCCGTAATGTGTTTTGAGATGGTTTTTAATGTAATTGTCGAACCATCGTCACATTTTTCAATGCAATTTCAATGACAGTTTCATGACAAATAAATTACTGCTGACGCGGAATAGGGAAACCCTTAATGGAAATAATAAAGCTGCTTCCCTCTTTTTTAATTTTTGCACCTGCGTCACACCAGTCAGAGGCGATGCGGAAAAACTCATCGCTTCCAATATTCCAGTCCAGTCGAACTTGTTTTACGTAGCCAGAGCGCAACATGTCGCAGGCTTCACCATAGTTACTGGCCGTTTCGAGCAGTTGTTGAGTCATTTTTTCTTCTTCAGAAGTTTACGTAATGCTTTAATTTCCTTGGGATTTAACGGAGCAGTACTCTCTTCTTCAGTATGTTGATTATCAACATCTTCTTCCGATACTCCCGCCTCTTCTACTGCCTGGAACGCCAGCAGCAGCAGTTTCTCTGTCGCCGTGCTTAAATTTTCACTATTCACTTCGGCATAATGACGAAGTTTTTCTTTTAGCGCTTCATCAATTTTTACGTTTAATACCGCACTGGTCATGGTTATCCCTTCTCGTGTGAATAAGCATGCTAATTAATACACGAACTTATGAAAGTGATCCAGAAATATATTTCAAATTTATAACAACTTAAAAACACCCACAATAAAATTGCCATATTTTTATGACATTTAAATGAAGGTAATATTTCAATTACATGACAGTATAATCTTAAACAAATAAATATAGTGTGCAGCAGCAGGCTTATCCAGCCAGCCAGTTAAGGCTGACTGGTTTCAGCGGTTAATTTTTTGCCACTCGTCACGGGTGATTTCCCACAGTTCTGTTTCTAACTCCCCAGCAACATAGTCCCCTTTCTGAATGCGGATCATCCGCATGCCGCTGCGCTCGGAGATCTTCTTCGAACGGGTGTTCGCCACGGCTTTGGGTGCCCGTAACACCTCCCGATCGAGAACGTTGAACCAATACTCGTTTACGGCACGACAGGCCTCACTCATATACCCCTGCCCCTGCCATTCCGGTACCAGCCAGAAACCCCGATTGTTGTCGGGGTGATCCATCAGACAGATGACTCCCAGTAACACATCAGGCTCCGCTTTTCGCCGCAGCGTCCAGTACCAGCCTTTCCCCTCTTTACTGGCTGCCAGCGCCACATTATCGACATAGTGCTGTGCCGCGCCTTCGGGATAAGGCCAGGGAACGCTGGCGATCAGGTAGCGCACAATCTCCCAGCGCGGGAAGATGCGCTGAATTTGCGCCGCATCTTCCGACACCAGGGGCTTAAGAAGAAGCCGTTCGGTTTCCAGCGGAGGTGTTGCCATACGTGTCGCTCCTTTATACAGGTATGCCTGTCAGTAGGTGTTACATACGGTCTGCCAGCCAATTTTATTACAGTAAGTGGTTTTTGGTGCGGCGTTCTGAATAGCCTGTAAAGATTGATTCAGTTGCTGCTGTTGCTGTAGCGCCAGCTGTTGTTGCTGATACGCCTGCTGCTGTTGCTGGCTGTGTTGAATGACGGAGACAGAAAAAGCGTCACACTGACTTTTTGTCGGCGGTGCTACGGCAGCGCGTGAGGTCATGTTCGCGAATGCGGACTGGTAGGCTTGTGGATCGTAGGCCCAGCTATTCAGAGCCTGAGCGGCAAAATTCTTCGCAGCGGCGGCAACCTGGAAATCCATATACCCCAGTTCAGCACATTTATTCGCGGCGACTTCTTGCGCAGCGATAAGTTGATAGTTCTGAACTGGAATGGTGCGTTTTTGTGCGGCGCAACCCACAAACAGGGTTGCTGCCATCACGATCAGAAAGGGATGTTTCACGTGGCGTGCCTTTTCGGGTAACTAGGAAAATTCTTAAGTCGTACCAGAATCCTTTATCTTTTCAGTAAAGTAAACCGCCCGCTTCACTACGAAATTTAGGGTCTGGACGCTAAGAAATGCACCGTGTTAAACGCACCTTCTAACGAACTGCTTCAGCTTGCGGCTCCGGCGTTGACTGCGGCTTTTGCTGAAACCATGGCAGGCAGATCTGGATCAGCGGGCCAATGGTCAGGGCGTACAACACCGTTCCCACCCCAACGGTACCGCCGAGTAACCAGCCAACCGACAGCACCGAAATCTCAATCGTGGTGCGAATACTCCGCACCGACCAGCCCGTGCGGGCATGAATGCCGGTCATCAGACCGTCACGCGGCCCGGCACCAAACCCGGCGCCAATATACATGCCGGTGGCAATGGCATTCACCACAATGGCTGCGGCCAGCAGCACGCTACGCGCTACCAGCGTATCGGGCTGCGGAAGCAACGACAACGCCGCATCGGCAGCGAGGCCAAGCACAATCACGTTACTGATCGTACCCAATCCGGGACGCTGACGAATCGGGATCCACAACAGCAGCACCAGCACGCCAGTGACGATCATTACCGTCCCGATATCCAGAGACAGCAGCTTCGCGACGCCCAAATGGAACACATTCCACGGATCGGCACCCAGATCCGCACGCACAAACATGGCAGTGGAAACACCGTAAAGGACTAAACCCATATAGAGTTGCAGTAATCGACGTAACATTCTCGTTCTCCGGCTGTTCAGGCTTTCATCTTTACCGGAAATGGCATTATGATTAATGTCCAGTTTTTAGAAAGTGGACTGCATATGTCATCCCGCCGATTTGGTAGCCAGTCACTACAGCGTCTGTTGGGGCACTGGCAACAACCCACTTCACGCACGCCGCTTTGGCGTCAGCTTGCAGATGCCCTGCGTTTGTTGATCCTTGATGGCCGACTGGCCGTGGACAGCCGTTTGCCAGGGGAACGGGAACTGGCTACCACACTTGCCGTGAGCCGTACGACCATCGCCAGCGCGCTGGCGCACCTGCGCGATGAGGGGTTTCTGGAAAGCCGACACGGCAGCGGCTCGCGTGTGATCCTGCCGCAGAGCGGCAGCGTCCCAACGCTCAGTACCGCGGGTAACGCACTGGACCTTTCTACTGCCGCACTCAGCGCCGGGCCGCATATTCACCAGGCGTATACCCATGCCCTCAATGCGATGGCCCCATGGCTTTCGCAAACCGGCTATGGTCAGCTCGGTGTGTTGCCGCTGCGTGAGGCCATTGCCGCACGGTATTGCGAGCGCGGTTTGCCGACGCACGCGGATGAGGTGATGATCGTCAATGGCGCGGTCAGCGGCCTGGCGCTGGTACTGCGCCTGCTCACCGGGCCTGGCGATCGCGTGGTGGTCGAAAACCCGACCTATCCGTTGGCGATCGCCGCGATCCAGGGCTCGTCGTGCAGACCGGTGGGGGTATCGCTCCCGCAAAATGGCTGGGACAGTGACGGCTTTGCCGCTACGCTGGCGCAAACCGCACCGCGGCTGGCCTATCTGATGCCGGATTTCCACAACCCGACCGGACGCTGCATGGATAGCGCGACGCGGGAAACCATCGCCGCTATTGCCGCCCGGACGCGTACCACGCTGGTGGTGGATGAAACCATGGTTGATCTTTGGTACGACGCCCCGCCACCCCCGCCGCTGGCCGCATTTGACGCGCAAGGCTCGGTGATCACACTGGGGTCGACAGGCAAAAGTTTTTGGGGAGGGTTGCGTTTGGGCTGGATCCGCGCCTCATCGCGCACTATCGCCGCACTCGTGCAGACTCGCGACACACTCGATCTGGGATCGCCGCTGCTGGAACAGCTGGCGACGCAGTGGCTGATGGAAAACGCGCAGACGTTTTTGCCGGATCACCGACGGGTACTGAAAACGCGTCGCGATCGCTGCGCCTTATTACTACGCGAGCACTTTCCGCAGTGGCAGTTTCAGATGCCTGAAGGCGGACTTTCCTTCTGGGTAGAATTGCCTGACAGGCTGGCCACACCGTTTGCTGCGCGGGCAGAAAGCACAGGCATTCACCTTGGGCCCGGCACGCGTTTTGGCCTGTCGGGCGCATTTGAACGCTATTTGCGAATGCCTTTTGCACTGGAGCCAACAACGCTTGAGCACGCATTGCTGCGGCTCAAGCCGCTGTGGATGGCGCTTAACCAGCATCACCCGCAGGTCAAACGGAGCGTGGTGTGACGATCATGGCGCAGGCGGTGTTAGGGGTTTAATCGCACTGTTTTCTACCCAGCCGATGGTGCTTTTACCGCTTTCGCTCACATACTCAATCTGCGTCCAGCCTGACTGGCTTTTCAGCACACCGACCACATCGCCCTGGACAATCCACGCTTTACGCCGCGTGGCGACATCCGGTGAGCTGCTTAAATAGACGCGCTCACCGGAGACTTCCATCATCGACGACCAGTGAGTCTGCCGCGTACTCTGCAGCTCCAGCCCCTCATCTATCAGCGGCACCATCACATTCATGCAGCCATCGTGAGTTTGCCCCTGCGGGATACGTAATATTACGCCTTTGTCCGTTGCGGTAAGGTGCCCCGGCAGCACGTCTGACGACCAACTGCGTATCTCCGCTTCCTGCGACGTGCCTGATTTCCCTGCCAGTGCAAATGCACAGGTACGCGTGACACCCTGGCCCATGGTTTCAGAATAGTAACCGGTGATATCTCCGGCGGGAGAAACAGCAAGCTGCAGCTCTTCATAGACCCCCGAATGCAAGGTGGCGGCATACGATGCGGTGGACATTGATAATGTTAATACCATCAGAAATTTACGCATTTCCCTTCCTGTTTATCCTGTGCTTTTTTGGTGAACAACGGCGGGCGAAAACGCCACGGCTAACCCTACCCGTTTTTTTTGCGCAGACAAAGCGCAACGCTGTTACAGCCTGGCGCAGCAGCATAAAAAGGCTAAGGTTGAAGCATCTGATGTTCACTAACCAGGAGAAACCATGTCAGAAAGGCTAAAGGCACAATGCCATTGCGGCGCAGTGGTATTTACCGTGCAACTGAGTGATGGGTTTAACACCGTGCGCCGCTGCAATTGTTCATTTTGCCGCATGCGTGGCGCGGTAGCGGTTTCTGCTCCGCTATCCGGAATACACATCATAAAGGGGCAGGAAAAATTAACCGAATATCGCTTTAATACGCAGCAGGCCGTGCACTATTTTTGCTCTGTCTGCGGTATTTACACCTTTCACCAGAGGCGGTCGAACCCGGATCAGTATGGTGTGAATGTCGCGTGTATTGAAGGCGTATCACCGTTTGATTTTTCTGAAGTGCCGGTCTCTGACGGGGTCAGCCACCCTTCAGACGGCGGTTGTCAGGGTACGGTGGGATATTTGCGCTATTCAGCTACGTGAAGCACAAATGGGTGGGGGCCCTGCCAGCTACATCCCGGCACACACGTCTTCTGCCCTGGCTGCTTCCTTCCGGACCTGACCTGGTGAACAGAGTAGCGTTGCGGGAGAACCAACAGAGCCCCCATTGAGAGCGTTGTTAACCAACGCGCTGGCGCATTATCCCTATCCGGGGTGGCAAATGCAAGCCGCGCCCGGACGGATGCTGGTTTCTTGCACAATCCGCACTTCACAGCCTGCGTAACGCTGTTTATGCTGCACCTTCTTCCCTTCAGGAACCGATGATGGATAACGAAGATTCCTTTCCTCAACGCGTCTGGCAAATTGTTGCTGCCATACCGGAAGGCTACGTCACGACTTATGGCGACGTGGCGCGTCTGGCGGGTTCGCCGCGAGCAGCGAGACAAGTTGGCGGCGTACTTAAACGTTTACCCGAAGGCAGCACGCTGCCGTGGCACCGTGTGGTGAACCGCCATGGTTGCATTTCACTAACGGGACCGGATCTGCTGCGTCAACGCCAGGCATTACTGACCGAGGGTGTCATCGTGTCGGGAAGTGGGCAAATCGATATGCAGCGCTATCGCTGGCAGTTTTGACGGCTCCTCTCCAAAGGAGAGGAGCACGGGGGATTAATACTGAGTCGGTGCCGGCGTGGCTTCAGACGGGTTTACCTGCGTCGGTGACGTCGAGGGTACCGTGGTCGCCGCACCGCCGCTCTGCTGCAAAGGCACTGCGGTTTGCTGTACGGGCACCAGCGTCAGGTCAACTTTGGTACCGCCCTGGTTGATCACCGGTTTCACGGTATCGGTAATAAACACGATTTTATCGTCAACCGTGATGGCCGCACTCAGCAAAATACGGGCATTCGGCTGGACGTCCGCCGGGTTAAACGGCAGCACGAAGCTGAAAGGTGCCTGTTTGCCTTCTGTGCGCACCGCTTTCTGTGCAATCACTTTGGACGGGGCATCGGCCTGCGACGCATCGGAAACGGTGACAGTAAGTACGGCGTCCGGCGGCAGCGCCACTTTCTGGCGGATCCAAACCGAACCAGAAACATTAGGCTGAGTAATGGCCGGTTTATTGGTCGCCGCTGGCGCGTTCGGATTCGGTGCAGGTGTAGGAATATCCCCGCCGCGTTGGGCGCAGGCAGACAGTGCAACAGCCACTGCTAAACCACTTAACATGTGCACGAGTTTCATTGAGTTCTCCTTATCTTCAATGCACCGGCAGGATCACCCCTGCCAGCATGTGTGTGGTTAAACCATCGTAACGAGAACAAGTGTGGCACATATCCGCGATTTCTTCCTGTAAACCCCCTTCTATTCAGATTATTGCACCCATCGGACCACTTTCATTTCCAGGTTATAATCAACCTGTCATTCGCTTTGTCGGCTGTTATTTATGTTGAGGAAATCTATGAGTCAAGCGCTTACTAATCTGCTGGCATTATTAAATCTGGAAAAGATTGAAGAAGGTCTGTTCCGTGGGCAGAGCGAAGATTTAGGCCTGCGCCAGGTGTTTGGCGGCCAGGTTGTGGGGCAAGCACTGTATGCAGCAAAAGAGACGGTCCCGGTCGATCGTCTGGTTCACTCTTTTCACAGTTACTTTCTGCGTCCGGGCGACAGTCAGAAACCAATTGTTTACGATGTGGAAGTCCTGCGGGATGGCAACAGCTTTAGCGCCCGTCGCGTTGCTGCTGTGCAAAACGGTAAGCCTATTTTCTATATGACGGCCTCTTTCCAGGCACCCGAGCCGGGGTATGAACATCAAAAAACCATGCCACCTGCCCCGTCACCCGATTCACTGAAGTCGGAAACCGAAATCGCCCGCGATCTCTCACATTTGCTGCCGCCTGTGGTCAAAGAGAAGTTCATCAGCGACAAACCGCTGGAGATCCGCCCGGTAGAGTTTCATAACCCGTTAAAAGGCCATGTGGCTGAACCGACGCGCCAGGTGTGGATCCGCGCCAATGGCCTGGTACCGGAAGATTTTCGCGTGCACCAGTACCTGCTGGGCTACGCGTCTGACTTCAACTTTCTGCCGGTTGCTTTACAGCCGCACGGCGTGGGTTTTCTGGAGCGCGGTATGCAAGTGGCAACTATCGACCACTCGATGTGGTTCCATCGTCCGTTCAATATCAACGAATGGCTGCTCTACAGCGTGGAAAGCACCTCGGCATCCAGCGCGCGCGGCTTTGTGCGCGGTGAGTTCTACACCCAGGACGGTGTGCTGGTCGCCTCGACTGTGCAGGAAGGGGTAATGCGTAACCGTAACTGACACCACTGTGGGCAATCATGTCACCCTTGCTAGCAGGGGTGTGGCAGAGAAAGAAAAGCCTCCCGAAGGGAGGCTTTTTTATGCTCAGGAGATAACGCAATGCATTCAGGCGTTGTAGGCGTTTTCGCCGTGGCTGTTCACATCCAGCCCTTCACGTTCTTGCTCTTCCGGTACGCGCAGGCCCACGGTCATATCAGCCAGTTTGTAACCGATAAAGGCCACCACACCCGACCACACGATAGTGATCGCGATACTTTCCAGTTGCACCAGCAACTGGTGGCCCATGGTTACGCCAGCGGCGAAGCCTACACCACCAAGCGAGGTTGAGGCGAAAATCCCGGTCAGAATACAGCCCACGATGCCACAGACGCCGTGCACACCGAAGACGTCGCACGGGTCATCAACACGCAGGATACGCTTCAGAGCTGTGACACCCCACAAGCCCGCCAGACCAGCGATCAGACCAATAATCAGCGCGCCGCCAACACCGACATAACCGCAAGCCGGGGTAATGCCAACCAGACCGGCAATCGCACCAGAACAGGCACCGAGCAGCGAAGGTTTACCACGCATAGCCCACTCGCCAAACACCCAGGAGAGGATCGCCGCCGCGGTCGCCACGACGGTATTCACAAAGGCCAGCGCTGCGATTTCGTTAGCAGAGCTTGCGGAACCGGCGTTAAAACCGAACCAGCCGACATAGAGGATTGCCGTGCCGGTGAAGACCATCGGCAGGTTGTGCGGTTTGAAGGCTTCTTTGCCAAAACCGACACGTTTACCAATCAGGTAGGCACCGACCAGCCCGGCGATCGCGGCGTTAATGTGGACAACCGTACCGCCCGCGAAATCGAGTGCGCCATGGGTTGCCAGCAAACCACCGCCCCAGACCATATGCGCAATCGGTACATAAGAGAGCGTCAGCCATACCACCACGAAAATAAGCACCGCAGAGAAACGAATACGTTCCGCCAGCGCGCCCACGATCAGGCCGACCGTAATGCAGGCAAAAGAGCCCTGGAAGGCAACATGAATGTACTGATAGATGCTACCCATCACGGCGGTCAGTTCGATATTTTTCAACATCGCCCAGTTAAAGCTGCCGAAGAAGCTGTTGCCTTCGCCGAAAGCCAGCGAATAGCCATACACCACCCACAGAATGCACACCAGCGCGAACGTTACCGCAACCTGCGTCAGCATAGAGAGGACGTTTTTACCGCGGATCAGGCCGCCGTAAAACAGCGCAATGCCAGGGATTGTCATAAACAGCACCAGTGCGGTGCAGATCATCATAAAGCCGTTATCCGCTTTGTCTGCAACGGCCGGGGCCGCCAGAGCCAGACCTGGCAGCAAGGCCAGTGAAGCGAGCGTTGTTTTTAGTGTTGTGTTCTTCATTTTTCCATCCCTATCACTGTGTGCCAGGTATTACAGGGCCGCTTCGTCGGCTTCGCCGGTACGAATACGAATGACGCGTTGCAGCTCGGCAACGAAAATTTTGCCGTCGCCAATTTTTCCGGTGTAGGCCGCTTTACTGATGACATCGATAACCTCATCGAGCTGATCATCAGCAATTGCCACATCAATTTTCACTTTCGGCAGGAAATTGACGCTATATTCCGCACCGCGGTACAACTCGGCATGACCTTTCTGACGGCCAAAACCTTTCACTTCCGTCACGGTCAGCCCCTGAATACCAATTGAAGACAGTGCTTCACGAACGTCTTCGAGTTTGAATGGTTTAATCACCACGGTAACCAGCTTCATACATCCCCCTCCAGTCGAATTCGATAATGGCCGCAGCTAATACGCAATAGACTTTGCAAGCGGTGTGCCAAAAATCAAAACAGAGAGGATTTCAGCTTATTAGCGCGTGTAGCCAGAGAAAAGGCGATAAGGGGGAATGAGAGGTTGCCGCTCGGAATGTTCCTGGTCAGAAATAACGCACCATGATAGTGCATGGTGCGTTATTTTTTTGCACCAACAGCGATGACTGTCACAGGTGCGCTTACTTTTGGTGCATCAGGCGGTAAGAGACTCTTCCCTGGCGCTGGCCGCCAGCTCTTCGCCCGCCAGTTGTAATTGATACATTTGCCAGTAGCGCCCTTTCGCTTCAAGCAGTTGCTGATGCGTACCCCGTTCTACCGCCTGCCCGCGGTGCAGCACCAAAATGGTTTCGGCCTCGACAATAGTCGACAACCGGTGCGCAATGACCACCAGGGTAGTCTTTTCACGCACTGCCGCCAGTGCATGCTGGATCGCCTGCTCGGTACCCGAGTCGATATTCGCCGTGGCTTCATCGAGGATCAGGATCTGTGGCGTTTCCACCAGCACCCGCGCCAGCGCCAGTAACTGCTTCTGCCCCACAGACAGGTTATTGCCCTGCTCACCCAGCCGGGTATGAATACCTTCGCTCATTCCGCGCGCCAGTTCCGCCAGTTGCACCACTTCCAGCGCATGCCAAACCTGCGCTTCGCTGATATCACGGCCCAGCGTCACATTGGCAAAAAAGCTGTCTGCCAGTACCACCGGATCCTGCTGCACCATCGCAACGCCTTTACGCAACGTGCTGTGGCTCAGCGCGGCCAGCGGGCGCCCGTCGAGGCGGATCTCCCCTTGCGTTAAGGGATAGTAGCCCATCAGCAGGCTGGCCAGCGTGCTCTTACCGCTACCGGTGTGCCCGACCAGCGCAACAAAGCTACGCGGCTCCACATGCAACGAAATGTCCTGCAATACCAGTTGATCTTCACGGTAGGCAAACGAGACATTGTCGATGTCAATAGCGCCGCTGCGCAAGGGCGTCTCGTCTTCGCCGTAAGACTGGCGCGGACGATCCATCAGCTCGAACACGCGTTCACCGGCAACCACTGCCTGCTGCAACATCGACTGCTGGGTAGTCAGTTCGATCAAGGGCTCATTCAGACGGCCAAGGTAACTGATAAAGGCATAGAGCACTCCGACTTCTACCGTACCAACGGTAGAAAAACCAAACAGCATGAGCAAGCCACACAGCACCAGCGCAGAGAAAAGGCTCAGCAGCGGGCGCAGTAAAAAACCATCCAGCCGCAGGGTTTGCATCCGCGCCATATAGTGCGAACGGCTGGCCTCGCCGAGTTGCTCGCCAAAGCGGGCCTGTTGGCGGAACTGCTGGATCACGCTCATGCCGTTAATGATTTCGTTAAAGCCATCATTGATATCGGCAAGGTAAGCGCGCATTCTCCGCACAATCGGCGTGCTGTAACGCTGGTAAATCAGCATAACAATCAGCACCGCCGGGAAGATCGCCATCGCCACCAGCGCCATGCGCCAGTCGAGGCTGAACATCGCCACCAGCATCGCGCCAATCAGCGCCGCGCTGCGCAACACCGTTGCCACCACCGTCACGTAGAGATCGCGGATCACTTCCGTATCGTTCGTCACGCGGGAGATAATTTGCCCGACCGGCTGAACATCGAACTCGCTTAAGGGCTGACGCAGCGCGGCATCCATCACGTCAGTCCGCAATTGTTGCACCACACCCACTGCTGCCTGGTTGAACAACAGCGACTGGGAATAGTGCAGCAGTGCCGCCAGAAATTGCAGACCGACGTAAACAGCCGCCAGCCCGGCAACCAGCGCAAGCGGCAGGTTATTTTTTGCCACCATATTGTCGATAAAGTAGCTTATCAGCGCCGGCCCGGAGACCTCCGCGGCTGCCGCGACCCACAACATCACCACGGCTTTCGCCAGCGGTTTACGCCACGGCGAACCGTACTTAAGCAGACGTTTGAGGGTGGGCCACTGCTTACCAAAATTACGCATCGACGGCCTCCTCCGGTACATCATTTAACGCAGCTTCCAGCTGCTGGTAGCGATACATATCGCGATACCAGCCGGGCTGGCGCGCCAGTTGCTCATGCTGGCCGCGCTGGGCAATATGCCCATGCTGCATGACAAGGATTTCGCTGGCTTCCGTCAGCGCCGACAAACGGTGTGCGCTGATGATCACCGTGCGTCCTTCCCCCCACTGGCGAAGGTTATGCAGAATTTGGTGTTCGGTGCGTCCGTCAACCGCAGAGAGCGCATCATCAAGGATTAAAATCTCGGCATTCAGCAACAGGGCGCGGGCAATGGAAATACGCTGTTTCTGCCCGCCGGAGAGCATCACACCGCGTTCGCCGACTTCGGTCGCATAGCCTTGCGGCAGGCGCAGAATATCCTCATGCACGCTGGCCAGCCGCGCCACATGTTCGATCTCTTCCTGCGTGGCACCGGGTTTGCCCAGCGCGATGTTGGCGGCGACAGAGTCAGAAAACAGAAACGGCGTCTGGTTTACTACCGCCAGGCGGCTGCGCCATGCATCCAGTTTCAGCTGCGGCAGCGGCGTCTCGTGAAAACGGATCTCGCCCTCGGTGACATCAAAATGACGTTGGATCAAAGACAGCAGCGTACTTTTCCCTGCGCCAGTTGGCCCACAAATCCCCAGCATCTGACCTGGTGCGAGCACCGTACTGACGTTGTTCAGCGTCGCATTTTCACTTTGCGGGTAGCGGAACTCGCGGATGGCAATCGTCAGGTTGCCGCGCCCTTCCGGCACGGGTTCGCTGCCGTCCGTCACTACCGGCAGCTCCGCCAGCATGTCACGGATCCGGCTGTAAGCTGCGCTACCGCGTTCAACGATGTTGAACATCCAGGCTAGCGCCAGCATCGGCCAGATCATCAGGCCGAGGTACATTGCAAAACTGGTCAGTTGCCCGAGGGTCAAACTCCCGTGCACCACCATCCAGCTCCCACCGCCAATCGCCAGCATATTGGCCATGCCAATGGCAATATAAATAGTCGGATCGAAGCGCGCATCGACCCGTGCCACACGCATGTTTTTTGCCCCGGTATCCGCCGCCTCGCTGGCAAACAGCGCTGACTGACGATCCTCCAGACCAAAAGCTTTGATCATACGAATGCTGGTCATGCTCTCCTGCGTGCGATCGTTTAGGGCGGAAAACGCCGCCTGCGCGAGCTTAAAGCGCTGGTGCAGCTGATCGCCGTAGCGTTTGATTACCACCGCCATAATCGGCATTGGCAGCAACGACAGCAGCGTCAATTGCCAGCTGATTTGCGTCGACATCACCACCAGCACTACACAGCCCATCACCAGCGAATCCACCAGCGTCAGCACCCCTTCGCCCGCCGCGAACACCACCCGGTCAACGTCATTGGTGGCCCGTGCCATTAAATCACCAGTACGGTGGCGTAGATAGAACTCAGGGTGCTGACGGCTGAGCTGGCGGTAGAAATCCTCTCGCAGCTCAACGGCAAGTTGATAGGAGGCACCGAACAGCCAGACGCGCCAGACATAGCGCAACAGGTAGGTGATCACCGCAACAGCGACCAGTAAGCCTACCCACATCCACACCTGTTGTGTGGTGTACTGATTTTTAGTGACGCCATCGACAACAATCCCCACGACTTTCGGTGGGATAAGTTGCAAGATAGCAATGATGATAAGTAAGGCTACTGCGCCGAGATAGCGTCGCCATTCCCGGCGAAAATACCAGCCTAACTGAGCAAATAATCGCACGCGGTTACATCCTGAACGTGATTTTCCGGCTGTCGGTTTACAGCCTGGAGGGTTATTCAATGGGCAAAGCCGTGGTGTATTTTATCTGTTCCATGGCGAAGCTAGAAGTGACATCTGACAGCCCCGGGACGCTATTCACCAGCTTCTTGTAGAAGTCGTCATAGCGTTTCATATCCGCGACCTGTACCCGCAACAGGTAATCATACTCCCCTGCCATACGCCAGAAGCCCAGCACCTCCGGCATTTGCGTTACTTCACTGACAAAGCGGCAATACCAGTCGCTGCTGTGATGCTGGGTTTTGATCAGCACAAACGCCGTCAGATTTAAACCCAGTTTTTCCGCATCCAGCACCGCCACCCGACCGAGCACAATCCCGTCGTCTTCCAGACGCTTAAGACGCTTCCAGCAGGGTGTGGTGGTCAGATTAACGGCATCTGCCAGCGCCTGCAAAGAGAGTGAGCAATCTTGTTGCAACAGGGAAAGCAGCTTACGGTCAATTTTATCTAACATCCCTCACTCCTGGAGAAAATATTTCTCTTTTTAGTCTATATCAAAGGCTAAATGGCAACCCTTTTTTCTTTCGCTTTCGCTAGACTGGGCACAAAATGACAAACGGAAAAGCACCATGAACAGCAGTTGGGTTAAATACGCCATTAATGAGATTAACGCCGATGCACAACGCTCAGCGGATACACATCTGATCCGCCTGACGCTGCCAGCATTTCCGGGAATTAACCTTTATCTGAAAGATGAAAGTACCCATCCGACCGGCAGCCTGAAGCACCGCCTGGCGCGTTCGCTGTTCCTGTATGGCTTGTGTAATGGCTGGATCAAAGAAGGCACAACGATTATAGAAGCTTCTTCCGGATCTACCGCCGTTTCAGAAGCATGGTTTGCCCGTCTGCTGGGTTTGCCCTTTATTGCGGTTATGCCGTACTGCACGGCGAAGCGCAAAGTTGAACAAATTGAGTTTTACGGTGGTCGCTGCCACTTTGTTGACAGCGCGTGTGAAATCTACGCCGAATCTGAGCGCCTGGCGAAAGAGCTGAATGGCCATTATATGGATCAATTTACCTTCGCAGAACGCGCTACCGACTGGCGCGGCAATAACAACATTGCCGATAGCATCTTCCGGCAGATGAAAAACGAACCGCACCCGGTGCCGGATCACATTGTGATGAGCGCCGGTACCGGCGGCACCTCCGCCACAATTGGCCGCTATATTCGCAGCCAGGGCTATAGTACGCAGTTGATGGTCGTCGATCCGGAAAACTCCGTGTTTCTCGACTACTGGCAGCAACGTGACGCCAGCCTGCGTAGCCCGGTGGGTAGCAAAATCGAAGGGATCGGCCGCCCGCGTGTCGAACCTTCTTTTATTGCCGATGTGGTAGATGAAATGCTTCGCGTACCGGATGCAGTCAGCGTTGCGACCGCACAATGGCTGGAGACGCAGTTGGGACGAAAAGTGGGGGCATCTACCGGTACCAATATGTGGGGTGCGCTGCAGCTTGCCGCACGCATGCGTGATGAAGGGCGCA
Source organism: Kosakonia sp. (assembly GCF_032052965.1). Classification (GTDB taxonomy): domain Bacteria; phylum Pseudomonadota; class Gammaproteobacteria; order Enterobacterales; family Enterobacteriaceae; genus Kosakonia. The sequence goes on along the minus strand of NZ_DAMBVN010000005.1, from coordinate 194,162 downwards.
GCGGCTCGATTGTGACCTTACTGTGCGACAGCGGCGAGCGTTACCTTGATACTTACTATAACCCGCAGTGGGTTGCGGCCAACTTCGGCGATATTACGCCGTGGCAGGCGGAAATTGCTGCGCTGGCCCGCCCGCAAGGGTAAGGCGCCAAAAGAAAAAAGCCGGGCTGAAACAGCCCGGCTTGCTGGAAATATCGTCGTCATTCGGGGGAATAAGGAAGATTAGGTGTGTCCAGCCAGTGAGTTAAAAAGTGCGACACCGCCTGATCGCGGCAGTGCCCGATAACCGGTAAAGAGGGTAATGCCTCCAAAAGTTGCGGCATCGCGTTGCCCATAATCATGCCGTAGCCCACGCTTTCCAGCATCTCTCTGTCATTCATTGCATCACCAAACGCCATGCAATCCTGCAACGTAAGGCCCAGCGATGCACTGAGTACGGCCAATGCCGATCCTTTATTGCAGCCCACCGGCAGCACTTCCAGGCAGTCAGTCGCTGAGAAACACAAGTGTGCGCGGTTTCCCAGGGCTTCATTAAGCTGAATACGCAACCGGCAGAGATCCTCATGCACGCCAACAAAACCGATCTTGGTGACTTCATGCGCCGAGAGGCGTTTAAGATCCGCCAGATGATAGGTAAAACCGCTTTGCAGATGCGCTTCCAGCAGATCGGGCAGCGCTTTGTCCGTCAGCCAGCCGGCATCATTAAACACATGTATCGTCGCCTGCGTCTCCCATTTGCTGTGCAGCACAAGATCGGCGACTGCCGGTTCGAGATCCTGGCGATAAAGCACCTCACCTTCACGGGAGTGGATACGGGTACCGTTACCGGTGATAAGGAAGACATCCAGTTCAAAATGCCGGGTAAGCTGACGCATCTCCAGTGCATGCCGCCCGGTGGCAAAGGCGAGCGTAATATCGCGTTCGCGCAGACGCCGTAACGTCGACAGCGTTTTCTCGCCTAAGCGATGGTCGGGCATAAGCAATGTGCCATCCATGTCAAATGCAGCCAGACGCGCCATGTTTCTTCTCCGGTTGTGAGAGGTTCAGTTGCTATTCAGTATTGCCTGATATATACGGAAGTAATACTGAATAGATAAAAATTTTTGTTCCGGGTTTATGCGACGCCTTAACCGACTCAATCAGTACCAGCGGCTGTGGCAAACTTCCGCTGGCGAAGACCAATCTGTGAGTGTGACGGCACTCGCCTCGCGTTGTTTTTGTAGCGAGCGGCATATGCGCACGCTGTTGCGCCAGATGCAGGCCTCTGGCTGGTTAAGCTGGGAGGCGCAATCCGGGCGGGGAAAACGTGGCAACTTGCATTTCCATGTTGCGCCGGACTCCCTGCGCAGCCGTATGCTGGAGGAGGCGCTGAATACCGGGCAACAACAGAATGCGCTGGCGCTGGCACAGCTTGATGCGGATGACCTGCGCGCATTGCTGAACCCATTCCTTGGCGGGTTATGGCAAAACGAAACCCCCACGTTGCGTATTCCCTATTACCGCCCGCTGGAGCCGCTGGTACCGGGTTTCCTGCCGGGGCGAGCGGAACAACATCTGGCCGGGCAGATCTTCAGTGGCTTAACGCGTTTTATTACACGCAGCTTTTTGCCTCAGGGTGACCTGGCGCACCACTGGGATGTCAGTCAGGATGCGCTGCAATGGCGTTTTCATTTGCATGCCACACTCCACTGGCATAACGGCGATGCCGTCACCGCCGGGCAGTTGCAAACGCGCCTGCTAATGCTGCTCGATCTGCCGGCACTGCGTAAACTTTTCGCCAGTGTGGCACGTATTGAAGTCAGCCATCCCTGGTGCCTGACCTTTATGCTGTACCGCCCGGATTACTGGCTGGCTCACCGGCTCGCCAGCTACGGTAGCCGTCTGGCACATCCGCAGCAGCCACTGGTGGGAACCGGGGCTTTTCGCCTGGTGACATTCAGCCGGGAGCTGGTGCGGCTGGAAAGTCACGAGCACTATCATTTGGGCCACCCCTTATTGAAAGCCGTGGAGTACTGGATCACCCCGCAACTGTTTGAGCAGAATTTGGGGACCAGTTGCCGCCACCCGGTGCAAATCGCCATTGGTCAGGCGGATGAACTGCAGCATTTGCAGCCAGTCGGCAACAGCATTAGCCTTGGCTTCTGTTATTTTGCCCAGCGCCCCGGCGCACGGCTCAGCCCGGCACAATCACGCCGCCTGGTCCAGATCATTCACGATACATCGCTACTCCAGACGCTGCCGCTGGATGAAAACTTGATCAATCCGACCCGAGAACTCCTGCCTGGATGGGCAATGCCGGACTGGCCGCAGCAGAATGTTCCGTTGCCCGAGAAGCTGACACTGCTCTATCACTTACCGGTTGAACTGCACGCTATGGCGGAGCAACTGAAGCGTTATCTGGCAATGCTTGGTTGCGAATTAACGGTCATCTTCCATGATGGCAAAAACTGGGAAGGCTGTACGCAACTGGCCACTGCCGACTTGATGATGGGCGACAGGCTGATTGGCGAAGCGCCGGAGTATACGCTGGAACAGTGGCTGCGCTGCGATCCCCTCTGGCCAAATTTATTGGCAGCACCGCAATATGCTCATTTACAAGCCACGCTGGATGAGGTTCAGCGTCAGCCCGATCAGTGCCAGCGGAATGCAGCGTTACAGGACGTGTTTGATAATTTGATGCATGCCGCGACCCTCACGCCGCTGTTTAATTACCAGTATCGTATTAGCGCGCCGCCTGGCGTAGAAGGGATCGAACTGAACACACGCGGCTGGTTTGATTTTACCGAAGCCTGGTTGCCAGCCCCTCGCGCTGAAGAAGCTGGTCGCTGTTGACGGCTCGCGCTAACATAGCGCTTTATTTGCGATTGTCAGGAAGAATTATGAAACGTGCCGTTGTGGTATTTAGTGGCGGACAAGACTCCACAACCTGCCTTGTTCAGGCGTTACAGCAGTATGATGAAGTTCACTGCGTCACTTTTGATTACGGGCAACGCCATCGCGCCGAAATCGATGTTGCGCGCGAACTGGCGCTGACGCTGGGCGCACGGGCCCATAAAGTACTGGATGTGACCCTGCTGAATGAACTGGCAGTGAGCAGCCTGACCCGTGACAGCATTCCGGTACCGGACTACGAGCCTGACGCAACCGGTATTCCAAACACCTTTGTACCAGGCCGCAATATCCTGTTTCTGACGCTGGCTTCGGTGTATGCCTACCAGGTGCAGGCTGAAGCGGTGATCACGGGTGTATGTGAAACCGATTTTTCAGGCTATCCGGACTGCCGCGATGAGTTTGTGAAAGCACTTAATCACGCGGTCACGCTTGGTCTGGCGAAAGATATCCGTTTTGAAACACCACTGATGTGGATCGATAAAGCTGAAACCTGGGCGCTGGCCGATTACTGGGGCAAGCTCGATCTGGTGCGCCGTGAAACGCTGACGTGCTATAACGGCATTAAAGGTGACGGATGCGGCCACTGTGCGGCCTGTAACCTGCGTGCTAACGGGTTACAGCACTATCTGGCGGATAAAACCGGCGTAATGGCGGCAATGAAGCATAAGACCGGGCTCAAATAAGCCAACAGACAGTACCGGTAAACAGAGCGCCGCCTCAGCAGGTTGCTGGTGGCGCTCAGGTTTAGGAGCCTGCGGTATGTAACCCGGATTTATTATTAATCCCCTTCGCGGATCATCTTCTCCAGTTTCTCCCGCAGTTCACCTTCCAGCGCCAGCGCTTTTTGCGTTCGCAAATCAATACACACAAACGTAACCAGTGCGTCGGCCACGACCTCTCCTTCAGGGTTCAATGTCACTATCTGGCTGAGCACGCCACTTTTACTGTTGATTTGCTGTACGTGACTGGTCACCGTCAGTACATCACCTAGTACGGCCGGTCGCCGATAGTTAATATTAATGTTAACCACCACGAAGGCGATGTGATTAGCGGTCATCCACTTAAAACTGTCATTATTTTCAAGCCCATCCCAGCGGGCTTCTTCAAGAAACTCAAGATAGCGGGCATTGTTCACATGCTGGTATACATCGAGATGGAAACCACGAACTTTGATTTGAGTCTGCATAGCGCTTTAACCTTTACCGTTATTGTTATAGAGACAGAGGTCATACTGGTATGACCTCTTTATTCTGGCAAAGATTAGCGACTACGCAAGCGCCTTACAATTTCAGAGACGACAGATTGCGTTCCACCAGCGCGCTCCCCATTCCCGGCACCTGCTTTAAATCCTCCAGAGTTTTAAACGGGCCGTACTCCTCCCGGTAACTGACAATGGCCTGGGCTTTCTTCAGACCGACACCGTTCATCACCTTTGCCAGTTCGGCAGCAGTTGCGTTATTGATGCTGATCCGGGTACCACCCTCTTCGTCTGCCGTTTTTACCCCCTCTGTTGCTTTGCTCTGGGCCGACGACGTTGCTTCACTTTTGCTCTGCATCAACGGCGGTTTTGCGCCAGCCGTGGGGGCTGCATGCGCGCTGTAACTTAACGCTGAACAGGCAACGGTGAGAGTAATTAAGAGTGCTTTAATTCCATGTTTCATTCTGTTTCTCCTTTATGTTCAACAGCAAAGCCACAATATCCAGGCGTGCGCTTGCCGCCAAACAGCAAAAACAAGAAATGGAAAAGGCCGCGAAAGCGGCCTTTGGGGTTTGCAACACGTTGCAGTCTTTTTGCGTAACGCTTTGCGCCTTACGGCTTATTGCTGCTGCTCAGCAATGGCGCCAAGTTTAATTTTGGCTTCTTTGCGCAGGTTACTCATCAGTGCTTCGAAAGCGATCTGGGCATTGTTCTGCGTGATGCCCTGAACCATGGCTTTTTTCTGCGCATCCGGCATTGTGCCAGCTTTGATTTCGTCCAGCGCGATAATCACAACGTTACCTTGCTGATCGCTGGCGGTGCCAAAGGAGGGTTTGCCCTCTGTCGGCAACGGCAGGTTAAAGGCTGCCTGACTGACCGGATCCTGGCTCACCCGGCCCAGCGTTTTGGCTTCGCCGAAGCTCAGGCCTGCGGTTTTCAGCGCCTCATCGCCTTTGCCCGCTTTGAGATCGTTGACCAGCTTCCCGGCATCCAGCTTCGCCTGCTGTTCAGCCTTGGTATGCTTCACAATGTCGCTGACCTGGGCTTTCACTTGATCCAGCGATTTTACTGCTTCCGCTTTATGCTCGGTAATACGCAGTACAAATGCACGATCGCCATCAACAGTGATGATATCGGAGTTGCTGCCGGGCGCGCCGTTCTGCCCCACCAAACCCCCATTAAAAATCGCCTCGCTGACCGGTTTAAAATTCAGCTCTTCCGGCAGGTTGTCGCGGCCGAACCAGCCTGTCTGCACCGCTTTCGTCCCGGCAGCCTGTTCTGCACCAACCAGCGATTCATTATCGTTGCTTGCGGCTTCACTTACTTTCTGCTGCAACGCATACCATGCATCCAGCGCTTTTTCTTGCTTCACTTTCGCTGCAAGTTCATCACGTACGTCGCTCAGCGGTTTAACCCTTGCCGGCTGGATGTCGTCAAGACGTGCAACCAGGAAGCCCACCGAGGATTTGATTACGCCTGATAATTGCCCTTTTTCTTTCAGGCCGGCGTTTTTCAATTCGTCTGGCGTGGTGGCCTCTTCGAGCCAGCCCATATCGCCGCCGTTACGGGCAGAAATAATGTCGGAGGATTTTGCCTTAGCAACAGCTGCAAAGTCAGCGCCTTTGTTCAGCTCTTCCAGTACCGCTTTGGCTTCGTCTTCCGTTTTGGTCTGGATAACGCTGTAACGATTACGCTGCGGCTGAGTGAACTGATCCTGATGCTGATCGTAGTAAGACTGAATCTCTTCATCGCTGGCATTTTCCTGCATGGCTGCGGCGTCCAGCTTGATGTAACTCACGCGGAACTGCTCCGGCTCGATAAAGCGATTCTTGTTCTGATCGTAGTAAGATTGGACTTCCGCATCGCTTACGGTCTGTTTTGCCGCCAGTGCGTTAACATCAATCACCGCCTGGCGAACAACACGCTGCTGCGCCACCAGCGCCGCCAGTTCGTCTGTCTCGCCTTTCAGCATAAAGTCGGTACCGGCAACTGCGTTAATCAGCTGTTGAGAGGTTAACTGGTTACGCAGCGCCTGCGCGTATTGATCGGCGCTCATGCCCATCTGGTTTACAAGCGCGTTGAAGCGGGTGTTATCGAATTTGCCATTAGACTGGAAAGCCTGAGTGGAGAAAATCGCTTTTTTCACCTGCTCATCGCTAATACCGAGGCCTAACTTTTTCGCGTACTGGTCAAGCAGCGCTTCATCAATCATGCGATTGAGTACCTGCTGACGCACGGATTTCATATAGTTTTCGTTAGCAGCCAGTTCTGAAAACTGATCGCCCAACTGCTGCGCCATGCGGTTACGTTCGCTGGAGACGGCGTTTTCAAATTGCGCACGACCAATTTCCTGGCCATTAACTTCTGCGGCATAATTATTGTTACCGCCAATCAGGTAGTTACCCACGCCAGTCAAAATGAATGACACGATAATCAAACCCAGAATGATCTTGAGCACGACGTGATTTGCCGCCGCGCGTAAATTGTCCATCATGGTGTAACAACACTCCGCTGTAGGTGACTATAGATCTCAGGCAGCTTTGGTTGCCTGCTGCGCGTGAAGCCGTATTCTGACAAGAAAACGGGGCAATTGTTAGTCCGCAACGCGGATAAACTCGCAGAAAATACGTTTGCACAAAAAAAAAGGCACATCTCGCGATGCGCCCTTGATATATAACACCTTCCCCACAGGGGTAAGGGATCAGTTTACTGCGTCTTTCAGCGCTTTACCTGCACTGAATCCTGGAACTTTCGCTTCCGGGATAGTGATTTCTTTGCCGGTCTGCGGGTTACGACCGGTACGGGCAGCACGGTTTTTAACTTTGAAAGTACCAAAACCTACCAGTGCAACATCGTCCCCGGCTTTCAAAGATTCGGTAACGGAAGCAATTAAAGCATCTAACGCACGTCCAGCCGCAGCTTTAGAGATATCAGCACCTGCGGCAATCTTGTCTATCAGTTGAGATTTATTCACTCTTCTCTTCCTCTCTTTATAATTTATATCGCACCTGCATCCTTCACAGCGCGACCGCGCAGCAGTTATATCAGGCCTGTCATGCCCTTACAACAGCAGTTGATAATGACACACCCAACCAGCCATCTAAATTAGCTATACAAAAAAAGGCTGGCAAGTACGAAATCACTTACCAGCCTTGTTTTTATCAACGCTCTTTGCGCGAAATCACTATTTTGCCGTTACAACCTGCATGCCGAAGGGTTCATTCTGCAGCGCAAGGCTGAGAACCTCTTCGATTCGCTTCACCGGATGGATATCCAGATCGGCAACGACATTGTCCGGGATCTCTTCCAAATCGCGCTTGTTTTCGTAAGGGATCAGAACAGTTTTAATCCCGCCACGATGTGCCGCCAGCAGTTTTTCTTTCAAGCCACCGATTGGCAGAACCTGACCGCGAAGGGTAATTTCGCCGGTCATCGCCACATCAGCGCGCACCGGGTTCCCGGTGAGGCAAGAAACCAGCGCGGTACACATCGCAATACCGGCGCTCGGGCCATCTTTCGGCGTTGCACCTTCCGGTACGTGAACGTGAATGTCACGTTTTTCGTAGAAGTCGCCATTAATGCCCAGTTTCTCGGCGCGTGCGCGTACCACGGTAAGCGCCGCCTGGATAGACTCCTGCATCACTTCACCCAACGAACCGGTATACGTCAGTTTTCCTTTGCCCGGAACACACGCGGTTTCAATGGTCAGCAGATCGCCGCCTACTTCCGTCCACGCCAGACCGGTGACCTGACCTACGCGGTTTTCGTCGTCGGCACGACCGTAATCGAAGCGCTGAACACCCAGATAATCGTGCAGATTGTCACCATTAATCTCAATGTGCTTCAGTTCCGGATCCAGCAGCAGCTGTTTGACCGCCTTACGGCACAATTTAGAGATTTCACGCTCCAGACCACGCACACCTGCTTCGCGGGTGTAGTAACGGATGATGCCGACGATTGCGCTGTCATCAACCGTCAATTCGCTTTCTTTCAGCGCGTTACGTTCAATCTGTTTTGTTAACAGATGGCGTTTTGCAATGTTCAGTTTTTCGTCTTCGGTGTAACCAGAAAGACGGATCACTTCCATACGATCCAGCAGAGGAGCCGGAATGTTCATGGAGTTGGAGGTAGCAACGAACATGACATCGCTGAGGTCGTAGTCCACTTCCAGGTAATGATCGCTGAAGGCCACGTTCTGTTCCGGATCCAGGACTTCCAGCAGTGCTGAAGCCGGATCGCCGCGCATATCAGACGACATCTTGTCGATCTCATCGAGCAGGAACAGCGGGTTTTTTACGCCCACTTTCGCCATTTTCTGGATCAATTTACCCGGCATAGAACCGATATAGGTGCGACGGTGACCGCGAATTTCCGCTTCATCACGCACCCCGCCCAGCGCCATACGGATGTATTTACGCCCTGTGGCTTTGGCAATGGACTGACCCAGCGAGGTTTTACCCACCCCCGGCGGCCCCACCAGGCAGAGGATCGGGCCTTTCAGCTTGTTCATGCGACTTTGAACCGCAAGATACTCAAGGATGCGGTCTTTCACACGCTCCAGGCCGTAATGGTCGGTATCCAGGATCTCTTGCGCCTGGCGCAGGTCTTTTTTCACCTTGCTACGGGCATTCCATGGTACCTGGACCATCCATTCGATATAACCGCGCACTACCGTTGCTTCAGCAGACATCGGCGACATCATTTTCAGTTTTTGCAGTTCAGACTCGGCTTTTTCTTTTGCCTCTTTCGGCATTTTCGCCGCGTCGATCTTACGCTTCAGCGCTTCGTTTTCATCCGGCGCGTCGTCCATCTCGCCCAGCTCTTTCTGAATGGCTTTCATCTGCTCATTCAGGTAGTACTCGCGCTGGGATTTCTCCATCTGCTTTTTCACGCGGTTGCGAATACGTTTCTCAACCTGCAACAGATCGATTTCGGATTCCATCATCGCCATCAGATATTCCAGACGTTCGTTAACGTCGGACATTTCTAGCACGGACTGCTTGTCCGCCAGTTTCAATGGCATATGTGCAGCGATGGTATCCGCAAGACGCGCAGGATCGTCGATGCTATTCAGCGACGTCAGCACTTCCGGTGGAATTTTTTTATTCAGCTTGATATAGCCTTCGAACTGGCTAATCGCTGTACGTACCAGCACTTCCTGCTCACGCTCGTCAATGGCCGGCGATTCAAGGTATTCTGCTTTCGCAGAGAAGTGCTCGCCATTGTCAGCAAGTGTGGTGATGCGCGCGCGCTGAAGCCCCTCGACCAGCACTTTAACAGTGCCGTCAGGCAGCTTCAGCATCTGCAGAATAGACGCCACGGTCCCGACGGTGAACAGGTCGTTTACACCCGGCTCATCCGTTGACGCTTCCTTCTGTGCAACCAGCATGATTTTTTTATCATGGTCCATGGCCGCTTCGAGACAACGGATAGACTTTTCCCGTCCCACAAATAAGGGAATGACCATGTGCGGATAAACCACCACATCGCGCAACGGCAATACGGGGATTTCAATGCGTTCAGAACGCTCAGGATTCATAGAGCTCTCTCTTAGTTTAAAGTCCGCCAGGTAATAAGGTGACGTGACTGTGCAACACGCACCATTAACATGTAAAGCAGTATATGGGGATGTTTCCCACACATTCAACGGCGGGAATGAGGAAAAATAAAAGGGGAGATAAAATCCCCCCTTCTAGATTAACTGATTGTATGAATTGATGAATTATTCGCCAGACGCCTGCTGCGCTTCCGGCTTGCCGTAAATCAGTAACGGCTTGGTTTGCCCGGCAATGACCGACTCATCAATCACCACTTTCTCGACATCTTCCATTGATGGCAGGTCGTACATGGTGTCCAGCAACGCCGCTTCCACGATGGAACGTAAACCACGCGCACCGGTTTTACGCACCATCGCTTTTTTGGCGATAGCATCCAGCGCTTCGTCGCGGAATTCCAGATCAACACCTTCCAGATTAAACAGCGCCTGATACTGTTTGGTCAGCGCATTTTTCGGCTCTTTCAGGATTTGAATCAGCGCTTCTTCGCTCAACTCATTCAGCGTTGCTACGACCGGCAGACGACCGATGAACTCCGGGATCAGACCAAACTTGATCAAATCTTCCGGCTCGACCTGCGATAACAGTTCACCTTCGTTAGCTTTCTCAGACTTCGCCTTCACCGTTGCGCCAAAACCAATACCGGAGCCGGTTTCAACACGGTGAGAAATGACTTTATCGAGTCCCGCAAACGCGCCACCACAGATAAACAGAATCTTGGAGGTGTCGACCTGCAAGAACTCCTGCTGCGGATGCTTACGCCCGCCCTGCGGAGGAACAGCAGCAACGGTACCTTCAATCAGTTTCAACAGCGCCTGCTGCACACCTTCACCGGAAACGTCGCGAGTGATCGACGGGTTATCCGATTTTCGCGAAATTTTGTCGATCTCATCGATGTAGACAATCCCGCGTTGCGCTTTCTGTACGTCGTAATCGCACTTCTGCAACAGTTTTTGGATGATGTTCTCAACATCTTCACCCACATAACCTGCTTCTGTCAGCGTTGTGGCATCCGCCATGGTAAACGGAACATCCAGCAAACGCGCCAGCGTTTCCGCCAGCAGGGTTTTACCTGAACCCGTCGGTCCAATCAGCAGAATGTTACTTTTGCCCAGCTCGACGCCATTGCTGGTGTCGCCGTTACGCAGGCGTTTGTAGTGGTTATAGACTGCAACAGCCAGCACTTTTTTCGCCTGTTCCTGGCCAATGACATAGTCATCGAGATGGTGGCGAATTTCATGCGGAGTTGGCAGCGCGCTGCGCTCACGGTGCGGCGCAACTTCTTTAATCTCTTCGCGAATAATGTCGTTACACAGATCAACACATTCGTCGCAGATATACACGGACGGCCCGGCAATCAGCTTACGCACTTCATGCTGGCTTTTGCCGCAGAAAGAGCAGTACAACAGTTTGCCCGAACCATCTTTGCGTTTATCTGTCATGAGTCAAAACCTCTTATCTGTTCTTTGTGCCGCACACGACGACGCAAATGCCAATCCAGGCGCAAAACGTTACTCAGGCATGATGCCGCTTTTACTGAATAGTATAGCGACACATGCGTACTGAGCATTAGTTACGATGGGTTAAAATTGAATCAACCAGCCCGTACTCTACTGCTTCTTGCGCGGCAAGGAAGCGGTCACGTTCTGTATCACGTTCAATTTGTTCTAAAGATTGACCCGTATGATGCGCCATAAGTTCATTCATGCGCCCTTTCACTTTCAGGATTTCACGGGCGTGGATCTCAATATCCGTCGCCTGCCCCTGATAGCCGCCCAGCGGCTGATGGATCATCACGCGTGAATTCGGCAGGCAGAAACGCTTGCCTTTTGCGCCCGCCGTCAGCAGGAACGCCCCCATAGAGGCGGCCTGCCCCATACAAATGGTACTGACGTCCGGCTTAATAAATTGCATGGTGTCGTAAATGGACATACCGGCAGTAATCACCCCACCAGGGGAATTAATGTACAGATAAATGTCTTTTTCCGGGTTTTCAGCTTCCAGAAACAACATCTGCGCAACAATCAGATTCGCCATATGATCCTCGACCTGACCGGTCAGGAAAATGACGCGTTCCTTAAGAAGACGGGAGTAGATATCGAAAGAGCGCTCACCGCGCGAAGTCTGCTCAATAACCATAGGCACCAGGGCCATATGGGGTGCAAAGTTATCTCGTTCGCCGCTGTATGACATTTCCGTCTCCTGGATAAAAAAATAAACAAACCTGCTGTACTGATTGTACTTGAGTGAGCGAGGTCTGACTATGACCCCTCACGGACGGATTATCAGCCAGAGTCTTTACTGTCACTATTCCCTTAGTGGGGATGACATTACCTGTTTTCAAGCATAACAATCTTTTGCTGTTACGCTAACACTGAAACGCTCTTTTAGCACACATCTGATAATGGCGATGCGATAAAAAAAGCCCGTCACCAGCGGGTGACGGGCTTATAGCTTTTAGCTATCGCAGAAGTCGATTAAGCCTGCTGGTTCATCAGTTCATTAAAGGAAGTGGCTTTCTCAGTCACTTTCGCTTTTTCCAGAACCGCTTCAACCGCTTGTTCTTCCAGTGCGACGTTACGCATATTGTCCATCAGCTCTTTGTTTTTGCTGTAGAACTCGATAACTTCAGCCGGATCTTCGTAAGCAGAAGCCATCTCTTCGATCAGGCCTTTAACGCGCGCTTCGTCAGCTTTCAGCTCGTTGGTACGGATCACTTCGCCCAGCAGCAGACCAACAACGACACGGCGTTTTGCCTGCTCTTCGAACAGTTCACGCGGCAGTTCCAGCGCTTGTTTCTCGTTGCCACCAAAACGCTGAGCAGCCTGGCGACGCAGCACGTCGATTTCGCTGTCGATCAGGGCCGCTGGGATCTCGATTTCGTTCGCTTTCACCAGACCGTCGATTGCCTGAGACTTAACACGGTTACGCACGGCGCCTTTCAGTTCGCGTTCCATGTTTTTACGCACTTCAGCACGCAGGCCAGCAACTGAACCATCTTCTACGCCGAAACGTTTGATGAAGTCTTCGGTCAGTTCCGGCAGTTCACGCTCTTCAACTTTCTTCAGATTGATGGCGAACTTCGCTGCTTTACCTTTCAGGTTTTCAGCGTGGTACTCTTCCGGGAAGGTCACGTCGATGGTGAACTCTTCGCCAGCTTTGTGACCTTTGATACCGTCTTCAAAGCCCGGGATCATACGACCCTGACCCATTGCCAGTACGAAATCAGTCGCTTTGCCGCCTTCAAACTCTTCGCCGTCAACAGAACCGTTGAAGTCGATGGTCACACGATCTTCTGCGTCAGCTGCGCCATCTTTATCTTTCCAGGTCGCCTGTTGTTTGCGCAGGGTTTCCAGCATGGTGTCAACGTCAGCATCGGTAACTTCTACAACCGGTTTTTCAACTTCGATGGTGTCCAGCGCTTTCAGTTCAACTTCCGGATACACTTCAAACTCAACGGAGTAAGTGAAGTCTTCACCCAGTTTGTATTCGCCCGGCACATAGTTCGGTGCGCCAGCCGGATTGATTTTTTCCTGAATGATCGCGTCGATGAAGTTACGGCTCATCAGGTCGCCCAGTACGTCCTGGCGAACAGAAGCGCCATAACGTTGAGCAACGACAGTCATCGGTACTTTGCCCTTACGGAAGCCGTCAATGCGAACTTTCTTCGCTACGTTGACCAGCTCGCTCTTCACAGCGGTCTCGATGCTGTCAGCAGCGATTGTAATCGTTACGCGGCGCCCAAGGCCCTGAGTGGTTTCAACTGAAACTTGCATCTTGTTACCTCAAAAAATCACAGTGCTCGGTCAACTCTACTCTGCGAAGCAAACCTTTTCGCTTTGCAGAACCGGAATGTTCTCTCAAATCAGATATACATTCCCTGTCGTCAGAATCATCCCGGAGACATTCCGAAAAATAAGACGCAGCATTATAGCGGCATCACAGATATGAGTCGAGAACGGGAATGCCGCAATGCTGCGCCATTTTTCACACTTCTGAAGCAATTTCGCCCAAAAAACTGCGTTTCTCGCTCAAAATTCAGACAAAACAAAACGGCCCGCAGGCCGTTTTTACATAATCTGCATGCAACATACTGGAAAAGTTCAGCCTGTTGCAACCTGGTTTTCTAGGCAATGCTCCCGGCACCGCGACAAGGTGGCGAAGCAAAAATGGTATCCTGCAATCCTTCCCACTCTTTCGTTGTGTAGGTATGCAGCGCAAGCGCATGTACCGTTGAAGACAGCTCCGCTGTCAACGTACCGTAGATCATGCGATGGCGATTAAGGAAACGCTCGCCGGTAAAACGATCGCTGACCAGGACCACTTTGAAATGACTTTCAGAACCGGCCGGAACATTGTGACGATAGCTCTCATCAACAACCTCCAGGAACAGGGGTTCAAATTCAGCTTTAAGCTTCTCTTCAATTTGTTCACGCATCATCATGATATACACCTCCGACAACGCTGAGATGACAGCCATCTCTTTAAATGTTAGCCGCTTTTACCGTCTCCATAACAAGAAAACAACAAAAAATTAGCGTTCGTCTGATTTTCCCCGTCAAGCGCATGATCTCTACTGAAAGCGCTAGTGGTTTTGCCTTGCTTTCGCGGCAAAGATCGCTACTGCGCTGAAAAAAAGGACAAGACGATGAATTTACATGCGTTGAGGCCTTCCTCTTGACGGCGGCAATGTTATGATGGCGAGAATTTTTCCCATAAAAGCTTACGATCTCTTGAGAGCATGAACATGTTAAAAAAACTTCTCTTCCCGTTGGTCGCATTATTTATGCTGGCAGGGTGCGCTACCCCGCCATCCACCATCGATGTTTCTCCTAAAATTACGCTGCCACAGCAGGATCCGAGCCTGATGGGCGTGACCGTCAGCATTAACGGCGCCGACCAGCGTCAGGATCAGGCGCTGGCCAAAGTGACCCGTGAAAACCAGCTGGTGACGTTAACCGCTTCCCGCGATCTGCGTTTCCTGTTGCAGGAAGTGCTGGAGAAACAGATGACAGCACGCGGTTATATGATTGGGCCGAACGGCGCAGTCAATCTGCAGATCATCGTTAATCAGCTGTATGCGGACGTGTCTCAGGGCAACGTACGTTACAACATCGCCACCAAGGCCGATATCGCCATCATTGCAACTGCTGCAAATGGCAATAAGATGACCAAAAACTACCGTGCCAGCTATAACGTTGAAGGCGCGTTCCAGGCCTCTAACGATAAAATTGCCAAGGCGGTTAATAGCGTGTTGACCGATACCATCGCGGATATGTCTCAGGACACCAGTATTCACGACTTCATCAAGCAAAACGCCCGTTAATCTTTTCTGGCCCGGGGTTTCCGGGCCAGTCTCTTACTCATGTCCAGTCACTACTTACGCATTTTTACGCAACCCAAATCAGCCATATTGCTGATACTGGGCTTCGCATCCGGTTTACCGCTTGCCTTAACCAGCGGCACGCTGCAAGCATGGATGACCGTCGAGAATATCGATTTAAAAACCATCGGCTTCTTCTCGTTGGTCGGTCAGGCTTACGTGTTTAAATTTTTGTGGTCACCGTTGATGGATCGCTATACCCCGCCGCTGCTCGGGCGTCGCCGGGGCTGGCTGCTACTGACCCAGCTTCTGTTGTTAGTCGCCATTTGCGGAATGGGTTTTCTTGATCCAGCCAACCACCTGCGCTGGATGGCGGCGCTGGCAGTGGTCATTGCCTTCTGCTCAGCCTCACAGGACATTGTCTTTGATGCGTGGAAAACTGATGTGCTGCCGCTTGAAGAGCGTGGCGCAGGCGCGGCGATAAGTGTGCTGGGATATCGGCTTGGGATGCTGGTTTCCGGTGGCCTGGCGCTGTGGCTCGCAGATCGTTTCCTTGGCTGGCAGGGCATGTACTGGTTAATGGCCGCGCTGCTGGTTCCTTGCATCATCGCCACCCTGCTTGCGCCGGAACCGGATGAGGTTATTCCGGTGCCCAAATCGCTTGAGCGTGCAGTCGTCGAACCGCTGCGTGATTTCTTTGGCCGCAACAATGCCTGGCTGATCCTGTTGCTGATTGTCCTTTATAAGCTGGGTGATGCCTTCGCCATGAGTCTTACCACGACGTTCCTGATCCGTGGTGTGGGTTTCGACGCTGGCGAAGTGGGCGTAGTGAACAAAACCCTGGGGCTTATTGCTACCATTGTCGGCGCGCTGTTTGGCGGCGTATTAATGCAGCGGCTCTCATTGTTCCGCGCATTGTTGATTTTTGGCGTATTGCAGGCCATTTCCAACGCGGGATACTGGCTGTTGTCGGTCACGGCGAAAGAGATCACCACCATGGGCGCCGCCGTGTTTTTTGAAAACCTTTGCGGCGGTATGGGAACTGCAGCGTTCGTCGCATTATTGATGTCGCTGTGCAATAAATCATTTTCTGCCACGCAGTTTGCTCTGCTGTCGGCGTTGTCTGCCGTTGGGCGAGTCTATGTGGGGCCGATTGCAGGCTGGTTCGTGGAGACATACAACTGGCCAACGTTCTATCTCTTTTCGATTGCAGCGGCGATTCCAGGCTTAGTGTTGTTGATTGTCTGCAAAAAGACACTGGCCTTTACACAACAAACCGAGCGCTTTATGCCACGTACCGAATACACGGCGGCCTACCGCATAGCATTGCGCATACTTGCAGTGGGCTGTCTGTTGCTGGGTGGCTGGCTGGTCGGGGTGATCATTAACGCTACTGGCCTCGCAAACTGGCAGCATGCAACGCTGTTGCTGGAATGGGGAGCGGCACTGGCTATCACGGGGATTGTCTTTGGCGGCGTGTTGGATTTGCTGGCGCTGCGCAAAACACAGCTGCTTTAACGAAGGCGCCGATGTGCGCCTTTTTTATCTCTTCGTCATTGGTTTTATATTTGGTTAAATAATGCGCGATATATTTTCCAGACAGCCGAAAAAATCACTGTCGGATATTTCGTTGTAAAATCAACGTCAAGGATAACAACGGGTAAAAACAATTCACTACCGTTATTATTACGGCGATTTAATGTCTGAAGTCATAATTACGTTTTAATGCGTTTTAATGAATTTTTCTTAATTATTTTGTGCGCTATAAATTAAAGTCTATTCTTTAACGATTCAGCACTGAAATTAATTTTTTGGTTTCAGATTGGTTCCAATAATGTGCGGTAATTGCTGAATATATGTTAATTGAATGTTTATTTAATTGATTGGTTATACCAATTTACCCTCAACGCTGATCATAACGTAAGCTTTTCGTTATAATCGCAACTTCTGGCTGTGCGAATGCCCGATTTTACAGATTGTTGCATTCCGTGTGACATAAACGGCAGAACCCAGTAACACCTTACTGACACAGAGCCAAGTATGTTTACAGTAACGTAACCTTTCCGTAAAATGCCCGCACACTTTAAGCGCCACCAGATCCCGTGGAATTGAGGTCGTTAAATGAGACTCAGGAAATACAATAAAAGTTTGGGATGGTTGTCATTAATCGCCGGTACTGTATTACTCAGTGGCTGCGATTCTGCACTTCTTGACCCCAAAGGACAGATTGGACTGGAGCAACGTTCGTTGATACTGACGGCTTTTGGCCTGATGTTGATCGTCGTGATTCCCGCCATTTTGATGGCCGTTGGTTTCGCCTGGAAGTACCGTGCGAGCAATAAAGATGCGAAGTATAGCCCTAACTGGTCACACTCCAATAAAGTGGAAGCTGTGGTCTGGACGGTGCCGATTCTGATCATCCTGTTCCTCGCGGTATTGACCTGGAAGACCACCCACTCGCTCGAGCCGAGCAAACCACTGGCACATGACGAACACCCAATTACGATTGAAGTGGTCGCTATGGACTGGAAATGGTTCTTCATCTATCCGGAACAGGGCATTGCCACCGTCAATGAGATCGCCTTCCCGGCGAACACACCGGTGGAATTCAAAGTGACCTCGAACTCCGTGATGAACTCGTTCTTTATCCCGCGTCTGGGTAGCCAGATCTACGCGATGGCGGGTATGCAGACCAAACTGCATCTCATCGCCAACGAAGCCGGTACTTATGATGGCATCTCCGCCAGCTATAGTGGCCCTGGCTTCTCCGGAATGAAGTTTAAAGCCATTGCTACGCCTGACCGCGCCGCATTTGACCAGTGGGTCGCTAAAGCGAAACAATCTTCAAACACCCTGTCAGACATGACTGCGTACGAGAAGCTTGCTGCGCCGAGCGAATACAACAAGGTTGAATACTTCTCCAGCGTGAAACCCGATTTGTTCAAAGACGTTATCAACAAATTTATGGGCCACGGCAAGAGCATGGACATGACCCAGCCTGAAGGCGAGCATAGCGCGCACGAAGGTATGGAAGGCATGGACATGAGCCACGCGGAAAGCTCTCACTAAGGGGCCGAGGAAGAAAACGATGTTCGGAAAACTTACACTGGATTCAGTGCCGTACCATGAACCCATTATCATGGTTACGATCGCTGCGATTATCGTCGGTGGTTTGGCGGTAGTCGGCCTGATCTCTTACTTCGGTAAGTGGTCCTGGCTGTGGAAAGAATGGTTGACCTCCGTTGACCATAAACGTCTTGGTATTATGTACGTCCTCGTGGCGGTCGTAATGCTGCTGCGCGGCTTTGCCGATGCAGTCATGATGCGTAGCCAGCAGGCGCTGGCCTCTGCAGGTGAAGCGGGCTTCCTGCCGCCTCACCACTATGATCAGATCTTTACCGCCCACGGCGTGATCATGATCTTCTTCGTGGCAATGCCATTCGTTATCGGTCTGATGAACCTGGTGGTTCCGTTACAGATCGGTGCGCGCGACGTTGCATTCCCGTTCCTGAACAATCTGAGCTTCTGGTTCACGGTTGTCGGTGTGATTCTGGTTAACATCTCTCTGGGCGTGGGTGAATTCGCACAGACAGGTTGGCTGGCTTACCCGCCGCTATCGGGAATTGAATACAGCCCTGGTGTCGGGGTCGATTATTGGATCTGGAGTCTCCAGCTGTCCGGTATTGGTACGACGCTGACCGGTATCAACTTCTTCGTAACCATTTTGAAGATGCGTGCGCCGGGCATGACAATGTTCAAAATGCCGGTCTTTACCTGGGCATCTTTGTGCGCCAACGTGCTGATCATCGCATCGTTCCCAATTCTGACGGTGACCATCGCCTTGTTGACCCTGGATCGTTATCTGGGTACCCATTTCTTTACCAATGATATGGGTGGCAACATGATGATGTACATCAACCTGATTTGGGCATGGGGCCACCCGGAAGTGTACATTCTGGTGCTGCCGGTGTTCGGGGTATTCTCTGAAATTACCGCCACCTTCTCGCGTAAACGCCTGTTTGGCTACACCTCGCTGGTATGGGCGACCGTCTGTATTACCGTACTGTCGTTTATCGTTTGGCTGCACCACTTCTTCACCATGGGTGCCGGTGCGAACGTTAACGCCTTCTTCGGTATTACCACGATGATTATCGCCATCCCGACCGGGGTGAAGATCTTCAACTGGCTGTTCACCATGTACCAGGGCCGTATCGTTTTCCACTCTTCCATGCTGTGGACTATCGGCTTTATCGTCACCTTCTCCGTAGGTGGGATGACCGGTGTGCTGCTGGCTGTACCAGGCGCAGACTTTGTTCTGCATAACAGCCTGTTCCTGATTGCGCACTTCCATAACGTTATCATCGGCGGCGTGGTGTTCGGTTGCTTCGCAGGTCTGACTTACTGGTGGCCGAAAGCCTTTGGCTACACCCTGAATGAAACCTGGGGTAAACGCGCATTCTGGTTCTGGATCATCGGTTTCTTCGTGGCATTTATGCCGCTGTACGTGCTGGGCTTTATGGGCATGACCCGTCGTCTGAGCCAGCAGATTGATCCGCAGTTCCACGCCATGCTGATGGTGGCCGCGGTTGGCGCAGCGCTGATTGCTATTGGTATCCTGTGCTTGCTGATTCAGATTGCCGTTTCTATTCGCGACCGCGAGAAGAACCGCGACCTGACCGGTGACCCGTGGGGTGGCCGTACGCTGGAGTGGGCAACCTCCTCTCCTCCGCCGTTCTACAACTTTGCCCATGTTCCGCACATTCATGAGCGCGATGCATTCTGGGAAATGAAAGAGAAAGGCGAAGCGTACAAACAGCCTGCGCACTATGAAGAAATTCATATGCCGAAAAATAGCGGTGCTGGCATTGTCATCGCTGCCTTTGCAACGGTATTCGGTTTCGCCATGATCTGGCACATCTGGTGGATGGCGATCGCCAGCTTCGCAGGTATCGTCATTAGCTGGATTGTCAAGAGCTTCGATGAGGACGTGGATTACTACGTACCGGTTGCAGAAATCGAGAAACTGGAAAACCAGCATTTCGATGAGATCACTAAAGCAGGGCTGAAAAATGGCAACTGATACTCTGACCAACGCGCACGCCCACGCGCACGAACATGGGCATCATGATGCAGGGCCGAATAAAGTCTTCGGTTTCTGGATCTACCTGATGAGCGACTGCATTCTGTTCTGCTGTCTGTTCGCGACCTATGCCGTTCTGGTGAACGGCACTGCGGGCGGCCCGACAGGTAAGGACATCTTTGAGCTGCCGTTCGTTCTGGTCGAAACAGCGCTGCTGTTGTTCAGCTCCATCACCTACGGCATGGCGGCTATCGCCATGCACAACAACAACAAAAGCCAGGTTGTCTCCTGGCTGGCGTTGACCTGGTTGTTTGGTGCGGGCTTTATCGGGATGGAAATCTATGAATTCCATCACTTGATTGCCGAAGGTATGGGTCCGGATCGCAGCGGCTTCCTTTCAGCGTTCTTTGCGCTGGTGGGCACCCACGGTCTGCACGTGACGTCTGGCCTGATCTGGATGGCGGTACTGATGTTCCAGGTATCCCGTCGCGGCCTGACCAGCACTAACCGTACCCGCATCATGTGCCTGAGCCTGTTCTGGCACTTCCTGGACGTGGTATGGATTTGCGTGTTCTCTGTAGTCTATCTGATGGGGGCGATGTAATGAGTCATTCTAACGATCATGGCGCTTCCCATGGCAGCGTAAAAACCTACATGACAGGGTTTATCCTGTCGATCATCCTGACGGTGATCCCGTTCTGGATGGTGATGAACGGTTCTGCTTCTAAGTCGGTCATTCTGGGGACGATCCTGGTGACTGCCGTAGTTCAGATTCTGGTGCATCTGGTTTGCTTCCTGCACATGAACACCAAGTCTGATGAAGGCTGGAACCTGACCGCCTTTATCTTTACCGTGATTATCATCGCTATCCTGGTAGTGGGTTCAATCTGGATTATGTGGAACCTGAACTACAACATGATGGTTCACTAAGAGCGGCGAGTATGTTTAAGCAATACCTGCAAGTAACGAAACCGGGCATTATTTTTGGCAATCTGATCTCCGTGATCGGGGGGTTCTTGCTGGCTTCCAAAGGCCACATTGATTATCCCCTGTTCGTCTACACGCTGATTGGCGTGTCGTTGGTGGTCGCCTCGGGTTGTGTATTTAACAACTACATCGATCGGGACATCGATAAAAAGATGGAACGGACGAAAAACCGTGTGCTGGTCAGAGGGCTGATCTCGCCGAACGTGTCGCTGGTGTACGCCGCCTTGTTGGGTATTGCTGGCTTTATGCTGCTGTGGTTTGGCGCCAATCCCCTGGCCTGCTGGCTGGGGGTGATGGGATTCGTGGTTTATGTGGGTGTTTACAGCCTGTATATGAAACGTCATTCCGTCTACGGCACGCTGATTGGTTCGCTCTCCGGCGCTGCGCCGCCGGTGATTGGCTACTGCGCTGTCACCAACGAGTTCGACAGCGGTGCGCTGATCCTGCTGGCTATTTTCAGCCTGTGGCAGATGCCGCACTCCTACGCCATTGCGATTTTCCGCTTTAAGGATTATCAGGCAGCGAACATTCCGGTACTGCCGGTGGTGAAAGGCATTTCAGTTGCCAAGAACCATATCACACTCTATATCCTCGCATTTGCTATCGCCACACTGATGCTCTCGCTGGGCGGCTATGCCGGTTATAAATACCTGGTGGTTGCCGCAGCAGTCAGTCTCTGGTGGTTAGGCATGGCATTACGTGGTTATAAAGTGGCGGATGACAAGGTGTGGGCGCGCAAACTGTTCGTCTTCTCCATTGTTGCCATCACTTCGCTTAGCGTGATGATGTCCGTGGATTTCATGGTGCCTGATTCACACAGTCTGCTGACTTACGTCTGGTGATCCCATTCTGTTTATAAAGGGTGCTTCGGCACCCTTTTTTCTTTCTGCCACCCCGCTTCTCAGGGGTAATATTTGTTAATTAAGCTGTTATTTACCCCGCCCTGCCCCCGCACTACACTATGTCCGGTTTTCAATTTGAGGTGGTAATGAACGATTATAAAATGACACCAGGCGAGTTGCGCGCCACCTGGGGTTTAGGGACTGTATTCTCATTGCGCATGCTTGGCATGTTTATGGTCCTGCCCGTTCTGACCACGTATGGTATGGCGCTACAAGGTGCCAGTGAGGCACTGATTGGCCTGGCAATTGGCATTTATGGGCTTGCGCAGGCAGTCTTTCAAATTCCTTTCGGCCTGCTTTCCGATCGTATTGGGCGCAAACCATTGATCGTCGGTGGGCTGGCGATTTTTGTTGCTGGTAGCGTCATTGCTGCGCTTTCTGATTCGATTTGGGGAATTATCCTTGGCCGGGCGCTACAAGGATCAGGTGCGATTGCCGCCGCCGTCATGGCGCTGCTCTCCGATCTCACCCGTGAGCAGAACCGTACCAAAGCGATGGCTTTTATTGGCGTCAGCTTCGGTGTGACCTTTGCCATTGCCATGGTGCTGGGACCGGTGATCACCCACCAGCTCGGCCTGCATGCCTTGTTCTGGATGATTGCCGGGTTAGCAACGGTGGGTATCGCATTAACGCTGTGGATAGTGCCGGACAGCAAACACCACGTGCGTAATCGTGAATCGGGTATGGTGAAAGACTGTTTCCAGATGGTGATGGTCAACCCTAAACTTCTGAAGCTCAACTTTGGCATTATGTGCCTGCATATTTTGCTGATGTCGACCTTTGTTGCTCTGCCTGGCCAGCTCGAAGCCGCCGGTTTTCTGGCGCCGGAGCACTGGAAAATTTATCTGGTGACGATGCTGATTTCCTTCGTGTCAGTCGTGCCATTTATCATTTACGCCGAAGTCAAACGTCGGATGAAACGCGTGTTTCTGTTCTGCGTAGCGGTGCTGCTGATTGCCGAAATCGTGCTGTGGGGCGCAGGTCCGCACTTCTGGGAACTGGTGACGGGCGTACAACTCTTCTTTCTCGCCTTTAACTTGATGGAAGCGCTGTTGCCGTCGTTAATCAGCAAAGAAGCGCCAGCTGGCTACAAAGGCACAGCAATGGGTATTTACTCTACCAGCCAGTTTATTGGCGTGGCCATTGGCGGGGCGCTTGGCGGCTGGGTAGACGGGCTTTTTGATTCACAAACGGTGTTTCTGGCAGGTGCGCTGCTGGCGGTAATTTGGTTGCTGGTTGCCAGTACTATGCAGGAACCACCGTATGTCAGTAGCTTGCGTATAGCTATTCCGGAAGGGCTCCCTGTCGATGAGGCACTGCGGCAGCGTTTACTGGCCAAAGAAGGCGTCAGCGAAGTGTTGGTCGTAGCTGAAGAGCGTAGCGCTTACGTCAAAATCGACAGCAAAGTGACTAACCGTTTTGAAGTCGAGCAGGTGGTTGCAGGTTAAAAGAGCGCCTCTCCCTGATGGGAGAGGCCTTTGACATCAGTCGCGGAAGTTTTTGAACTGGAACGGCTGCCCAAGATTGCCGCCACGCACCAGTGCCATCACCGACTGCAGATCATCCCGTGATTTGCCGGTAACGCGGATCTCTTCTCCCTGGATCTGCGCCTGAACTTTCAACTTACTGTCTTTGATCAGTTTAATGATTTTCTTCGCCGTCGGCGCATCAATACCCTGTTTCAGCTTCGCTTCAACAAACCACGTTTTGCCGCTATGGACGAACTCTTCCGGAACATCCAGCGACGCGCCTTCAATACCACGTTTCAGCAATTTGGCGCGCAGGATATCCAGCAGCTGGTTGACCTGAAAATCTGACTCGCTCAGAACCTTGATAGTCTGTTTTTCTTCGTTCAGCTCAAATGTGGCCTCAACGTTACGAAAATCGAAGCGAGTGGCCACTTCACGGGTCGCATTCTCCACCCCGTTCTGGACTTCACGCATTTCAACTTCGGAAACAATATCGAAAGATGGCATCTTTTCTTCTCCCTCTGTATTTGTTGCGTTGCATAATACCCGCAACGATGCATAACTCAACTTGTAATACTGGAAGCTTAGCTGACAGCGCTATAATGGTTGGAGTAACACCTGGCGCAGTTGCAGGTGAGGAGGATAAATGAGAATTACCGTACTCGGATGCGGTGCTTTAGGGCAATTGTGGTTAACAGCGTTGTGCAAGCATGGGCATGAAGTACAAGGATGGTTACGTTTTCCACAGCCGTTTTGCAGTGTGAATGTGGTTGATGAAGACGGCTCCATTTTTAATGAATCCCTGACCGCCAACGATCCCGACTTTCTGGCCAGTAGCGATTTACTGCTGGTAACGCTCAAAGCGTGGCAGGTTTCTGATGCCGTCAAAAGCCTGGTTTCCATGCTCTCCCCTACCACACCGGTGTTATTGCTCCACAACGGTATGGGCACGGTTGAAGAGCTGAAGGCGCTGCCAAATCCCTTGTTGATTGGCACCACCACCCACGCCGCCCGTCGCGATGGCAATGTGATTGTTCATGTGGCCAGCGGCACCACGCATATTGGCCCGGCGCGTCAGCAGGATGGGGAGTTCAGCTACCTGGCTGATATGCTGCAAGGCGTGTTACCTGACGTGGCCTGGCATAACACCATTCGCCCGGCGCTTTGGCGCAAGCTGGCAGTGAACTGCGTTATCAATCCGCTAACGGCGCTACACGATTGTAAAAATGGCGACCTGCGCGCCTTCCCCGAAGAGATCCAAAAGATCACCCGCGAAGCTGCCGCCGTGATCGAGCGGGAAGGCCACCATATTTCGCCAGATGATCTGTTATCGTATGTGAATCAGATTATTGAAAACACAGCTGAAAACATTTCGTCAATGCTGCAGGATGTGCGTGCGATGCGCCATACCGAATGCGATTACATCACCGGCTATTTACTGAGACGCGCCCGCGCGCATGGCATCGCCGTGCCGGAAAACGCCCGTCTGTATGAAATGATTAAACGTAAGGAGAGTGAGTATGAGCGCCTCAGCTCTGATATGTCTCGCCCCTGGTAGTGAAGAGATGGAAGCCGTCACCACAATAGATTTACTGGTGCGGGGCGGAATTAGCGTCACGACAGCCAGTGTCGCCAGCGACGGTAACCTCACCATTACCTGCTCACGCGGGGTGAAATTACTGGCGGATGCGCCGCTGGTCGAAGTAGCAGATGGCGATTACGACGTGATTGTGCTGCCCGGCGGGTTAAAAGGTGCTGAGTGTTTCCGCGACAGCCCGCTACTGGTAGAAACGGTGCGCCAGTTTCATCTTTCCGGTCGCATTGTCGCCGCTATCTGTGCAGCTGCCGGCACGGTACTGGTACCGCATGAAATTTTCCCCCTCGGGAATATGACTGGTTTTCCAGGGTTGAAAGAAACGATCCCTGCGGAACAGTGGCAGGATAAACGCGTGGTCTGGGATCCGCGGGTAAATTTACTGACCAGCCAGGGGCCAGGCACCGCTATCGATTTCGGTCTGAAAATGATTGATCTGCTGGTCGGCCGGGAAAAGGCCCACGAAGTGGCATCACAACTGGTGATGGCGGCAGGGATTTATAACTACTACGAAGCATAAAACCGTTATTTTAAGCCGGATAAGCGAGCCGCCTATCCGGCTTTTTATTTACGGGCGGTAAACCTTCACATTCTGGAAGCCCTGCTCACGCAGATAGAGCGCCTGCAGGCGGCTCATCACCCCACGCTCACACCACAGCAGCCAGGTTTTGCTCTGGTCCAGATCGCCGAATTTGGTGCTCAGCTTGTAGAAAGGCAGAGAAACCACATCAATGCCTTCCAGCTGTAATGGCTTATCGTCCTGTTCATCAATAGAACGGATATCCAGCACTACATCGTTCGGGCTAAAACCGCTGACCGTTTCAACCTCAACCACCTCTTGCTGGGTTTGTTGGGCAATCTCGCGGATATCAATATTACTGGCCTGCTCCACAACCTGGTCGAGAATAGCGAAATCGAAATGCGCTTCTTCTGCTTCGATCTTCGCTTTCACGGCCTTAACAGTCGGGCTTTTCGAAATCACACCACAATATTCCGGCATCGTGCGGGCAAAATCTTCCGTACCGATTTCGCGCGCCAGATCGATAATGTGCTCTTTGTCATAAGAGATCAGCGGACGCAGCACCAGCGTATCGGAAACATTGTCGATCAGTCGCAGGTTGGTCAGCGTCTGGCTGGACACCTGCCCCAGCGCTTCGCCGGTCACCAGCGCCTGCACGCCGTAGCGTTCAGCCACTTTTGACGCCGCGCGTATCATCATACGTTTCAGCACGACGCCCATCTGGCCGTCATCCACTTTTTCGAGTATCTCGCCAACCACCGGCTCGAAGTTAATCGCCACAAAGCGCACACGGTGCGAGCTGCCAAAACGGTTCCATAAATAATGGGCGACCTGGCGAACGCCGATTTCATGCGCCGCACCGCCGAGGTTGAAGAAACAGTAGTGCACACGGCAGCCGCGACGCATCAACATATAACTGGAAACACCGGAATCGAAACCACCGGAAATCAGCGAAAGTACATCTTCCTGAGTACCGATTGGGAAACCGCCGATGCCTTCGTAGCGACCTTTAACCAGCAGCAGGCGTTCGTCTTCAATTTCAAGGTTAACCGTCACGTCCGGATGCGTCAGCTTCACGCGCGCAGATTCAACATGCTGGTTCAAACCGCCGCCCACGTAACGCTCCACTTCTATGGAGCTGAACTCGTGCTTGCCGCGGCGTTTAACGCGCACACAGAAGGTTTTGCCTTCAATTTGCTCGCGGTATTGCACCAGCGCTTTTTCAAAAATATCGTGCAGAGAAGTGAACGGGACATCTTCCACTTCCAGAATATGGTGGATACCCGGAATACGGGTCAGCGCATCACGGATGGTCAAACGCTGGTTCTCATCTTTGGCGCGCACTTCAATGTTGTCCCAGTGGCGGACAACCGCGAGCGTCTCGTCGTACTGCTTCAGAACGTTACGAATGTTCCCGGTAAGAATTTTAATAAAGCGCAAACGCACAGATTGGCTTTTGATGGTGATTTCCGGGAACAATTTAATGATAAACTTCATGGCGGCAATGGTTCGTTGGCAAGCCCGTAGGCCTGTGAAGGGAAATAATACAGCAGCCCATACCCGCGGCTGCATCCAGGCGCGCAAGTATACCACCATCGCGAAGTTCTTGTGTAACGCATTACCAATGAGCGTTATTTGCTTAGTTCCGGGACTTCGCTACCATAACGTCATTGAATTGAGTCGTAACCACAGAAGAGTCAGACATTCACTATGCCAAAGAAAAATGACGCACCGGCCAGTTTCGAAACTGCGCTGAGCGAACTGGAACAGATTGTCACTCGTCTTGAAAGCGGCGATCTCCCGCTTGAAGAGGCGCTCAATGAGTTCGAACGCGGTGTGCAACTGGCGCGCCAGGGACAGGTTAAACTTCAGCAGGCGGAACAGCGCGTGCAAATCCTGTTGTCCGACAACGAAGAGGCCCCCCTCAAGCCTTTTGCCGCGGATACCGAGTAAATGGATTTTCATCAACAGCTTCAGGCCTGCGTTGAAAAGGCCAACGATGCGCTGCGCCGTTTTATCGAACCACTGCCCTTTCAGAACACTCCTCTGGTTGAGGCCATGCAGTATGGCGCATTATTAGGCGGTAAACGTCTGCGTCCATTTTTGGTATATGCGACCGGCACCATGTTCGGTGTTAGCCAGCAAACGCTGGACGCGCCTGCAGCCGCCGTGGAGTGCATTCATGCCTATTCGCTCATTCACGACGATTTGCCCGCCATGGATGATGACGATTTACGCCGCGGTCTGCCAACGTGCCATATCAAATTTGGCGAAGCAAATGCCATTCTCGCGGGAGATGCATTGCAAACGCTGGCGTTTTCCATCCTCGCCGATGCGCCAATGACGGAAGTCGCGCCACGCGATCGCCTGAGCATGGTGTCGGAACTGGCCATGTCCAGCGGTGTGGCAGGGATGTGCGGCGGCCAGGCAAAAGATTTAGCAGCAGAAGGTGAGCACATCTCGCTGGAAGCCCTGGAGCAAATTCACCGTCATAAAACTGGCGCGCTGATCCGCGCGGCGGTCAGACTGGGAGCGCTGAGCGCTGGCGACAGAGGCCGCACGGCATTGCCACTGCTCGATCGGTACGCAGAAAGCATCGGTCTGGCTTTCCAGGTTCAGGATGACATCCTGGATGTGGTCGGCGATACTGCGACGCTTGGCAAACGCCAGGGTGCCGACCAGCAATTGGGTAAAAGTACCTATCCCGCATTACTGGGTCTTGAGCAAGCCCGGACAAAAGCCCGTGACCTGATTGACGATGCCCGCCAGGCGCTAAGCCTGCTGTCGGCGCAGTCGCTGGATACAACGGCACTGGAAGCACTGGCGAATTATATAATCCAGCGTGATAAATAAACTAACATGCTATAACGAGTTGCTGATGAGTTTTGATATAGCCAAATACCCGACGCTGGCGCTGGTTGATACCACACAAGAGTTGCGTCTGCTGCCGAAAGAGAGCCTGCCGAAGCTATGCGACGAGCTTCGTCGTTACCTGCTTGATAGCGTGAGCCGTTCCAGTGGGCACTTTGCCTCCGGGCTTGGCACGGTCGAACTGACCGTAGCGCTGCACTATGTTTACAACACACCCTTCGATCAGCTGATTTGGGATGTGGGCCACCAGGCGTATCCGCATAAAATCCTTACCGGGCGCCGCGACAAAATTGGCACGATCCGCCAGAAAAATGGCCTGCACCCGTTCCCCTGGCGCGGCGAGAGTGAATATGACGTTCTGAGCGTCGGCCACTCCTCAACGTCGATCAGCGCCGGGATTGGCGTTGCCGTTGCGGCGGCAAAAGAGGGTAAACAACGCCGTACCGTCTGCGTTATTGGCGACGGGGCGATTACTGCCGGTATGGCGTTTGAAGCGATGAATCACGCCGGGGATATCCGTCCTGATATGCTGGTGGTGCTGAACGACAATGAGATGTCGATTTCTGAGAACGTCGGCGCGCTGAACAACCACCTGGCGCAGCTGCTGTCTGGCAAGCTTTACTCCACACTGCGTGAAGGCGGCAAAAAAGTCCTTTCCGGCGTTCCGCCAATCAAAGAATTGATTAAACGTACCGAAGAGCACATCAAAGGCATGGTGGTGCCGGGTACGTTGTTTGAAGAGCTGGGCTTTAATTATATTGGTCCGGTTGATGGTCACGATGTGCTGGGACTGGTGCAAACGTTGCGCAACATGCGCGACCTGAAAGGCCCGCAATTCCTGCACATTATGACGAAAAAAGGCCGTGGCTATGAGCCGGCAGAAAAAGATCCAATCACTTTCCACGCGGTGCCAAAATTCGATCCCACCAGCGGAACACTGCCGAAAAGCAGCGGTGGCATGCCTTCGTATTCAAAGATCTTTGGCGACTGGCTATGCGAAACGGCCGCAAAAGACAACAAGCTGATGGCCATCACACCGGCCATGCGTGAAGGCTCCGGCATGGTAGAGTTTTCACGCAAGTACCCGGATCAATACTTTGATGTTGCCATCGCCGAGCAACACGCGGTGACGTTTGCCGCGGGCCTGGCGATTGGCGGTTACAAGCCGGTGGTGGCAATCTACTCCACTTTCCTGCAACGTGCCTACGATCAGGTGATCCACGACGTCGCTATCCAGAAGCTCCCGGTGTTGTTCGCTATCGATCGCGCAGGAATTGTCGGCGCCGACGGGCAGACGCACCAGGGCGCGTTCGATATCTCCTACCTGCGCTGCATTCCCGATATGGTGGTCATGACGCCGAGTGACGAAAACGAGTGTCGCCAGATGCTGTTTACCGGCTATCACTATGCCGACGGCCCCTGCGCAGTGCGTTACCCACGAGGCAACGCGGTGGGCGTGCCGTTACAGCCGCTGGAGAAACTCCCGCTGGGCAAAGGCGTGGTAAAACGCCGTGGTGAAAAGCTGGCGATCCTCAACTTTGGCACCCTGCTGCCAGAAGCGGAAAAAGCAGCGGAAGCGCTGAATGCCACGCTAATTGATATGCGATTTGTTAAACCGCTGGATGAGGCGCTGATCCTGCAAACCGCTGCCACGCATGAAACGCTGGTGACGCTGGAAGAGAACGCCATTATTGGCGGCGCGGGTAGCGGCGTGAATGATGTGCTAATGGCGCACCGCAAGCCGGTTCCGGTGCTCAACCTTGGTCTGCCGGACTTCTTTATTCCCCAAGGCACCCAGGATGAAGCACGCGCAGAGCTGGGGCTGAATGCTGCCGGGATTGAGTCGCGCATCAAAAACTGGCTCGCCTGACCCTCCCTTTCCGCTCCTGCTATGCTTAAACACAGGTTTTAATAGCAGGAGTGGAACCATGCAATACAACACATTAGGAAAAACAGACCTTAAGGTTTCCCGCCTTTGTCTTGGCTGCATGACATTCGGCGAGCCTGACCGGGGTAAGCACGCCTGGACGCTACCGGAAGAGAGTAGCCGCCCGATCATCAAACGTGCGCTGGAAGGTGGGATTAACTTTTTTGACACCGCCAATAGCTACTCGGATGGCAGCAGTGAAGAGATTGTGGGCCGCGCACTACGCGACTTTGCCCGCCGCGACGAGGTGATCGTCGCCACCAAAGTTTACCACCAGGTGGGTGATTTGGCCGAAGGCCTGTCGCGGGCGCAGATCCTGCGTTCAATTGATGACAGTCTGCAACGCCTGGGCATGGAATATGTCGATCTGCTGCAAATCCACCGCTGGGATTACAACACCCCCATTGAAGAGACCCTCGAGGCGCTAAATGATGTGGTAAAAGCCGGTAAGGCGCGCTATATCGGGGCCTCTTCAATGCATGCCAGCCAGTTTTCGCAGGCGCTGTCGCTTCAACAACAGCATGGCTGGGCGCGTTTCGTCACCATGCAGGATCACTACAATTTGATTTACCGCGAGGAAGAGCGCGAGATGTTGCCGCTGTGCTACAAGGAAGGGGTGGCGATTATTCCGTGGAGCCCGCTGGCGCGGGGACGTTTAACGCGCCCGTGGGGGGAAACTACCGCGCGGCTGGTTTCCGATGAATTTGGCAAAACGCTGTACAGCGAAACCGATGAAAACGATGCGCGTATTGCCGAACGGCTGGCGGGTGTGGCAGACGATCTCGGCGCGTCACGCGCGCAGGTGGCACTGGCGTGGCTGTTAAGCAAACCCGGCGTCGCTGCCCCCATTATCGGCGCATCTCGCGAAGAGCAACTGGAGGAGTTATTCGGTGCGGTGGATTTAACGCTCAAACCGGAGCAGATTGCCGAACTGGAAACCCCTTATCAACAACACCCGGTCGTCGGCTTTAAATAACGGCCGAACTGCACGATGCCCGGCTACGCGTCACGTACCGGGCATGTGCGTAAACGCCGCAAGACGTGCAGCGTATCCGGCTTAAATTAGCCCAATTGGCCAGTGGTGACCAATCAGATACAGCAGACCTGCAGCGATGATACCGGCGACAATATCGTCCACCATGATCCCCATTCCGCCGTGGACGTTGCGATCAAACCAGCGGATTGGCCAGGGCTTCCACATATCCAGAATGCGGAACAGCACAAACCCAACGGCCACCCACTGCCAGTCATTGGTAGGCAGCGCCATCAGGGTGATCCACATTCCTACAAATTCATCCCAGACAATGCTGCCATGATCGTGCACGCCCATGTCTTTGGCCGTCTGGTGGCACAAATAAACGCCAATGGAGATCCCCAGCATCACCAGCAATGAATAGAGCTGCCAGGGTAAAAACGTCATTCCCCACCAGAAAGGAATCGCCGCCAGCGACCCCATGGTTCCCGGTACCACCGGACTGAGACCGCTACCAAAGCCGGTGGCCAGTAAATGCCAGGGATTGCGTAAACTGAGGCGGCTCTTGGCGATATCTTTAGTGCGCGGCAAAATGGTCATATCCTTTCATGTCGAGCGTGACGGCCTTGCCGCCGCGCGTGAAAAGCATTGCCTCTATATCCGCACTCATCTGCCCGATACAGGTAAACGGCACGCCCAAATGGCCAATCGCAACGTCCAGCGCCCCGCGATTCAACTCCGGCACGGTGAAGCACAGTTCATAATCTTCGCCACCGGAAAGCGCCCAGCGCAGCCGCTGCTCCGGTTCAACATGGCGACGCAACGCCTCTGAACAGGGCAACAGATCCAGATCGATACGCGCGCCGCACCCGCTGGCTTGCAGGATATGCCCCAAATCGGAAATCAGGCCGTCGGAAAGATCAATCGCAGAACTGGCGAGATGGCGCAGCGCCTGGCCATGCAGTACGCGCGGCGTGGGTCGCAAGTGACGCTGACGCAGGTATTGCGCATCGGCAGAGTTATCCACCACCAGTTGCTGCTGCAAAATAGCCAGCCCGGCAGCGCTGTCACCTGGTGTGCCAGTGACATAGATCCAGTCGCCCGGTTTCGCCCCGGAACGTTTCATCGCACGCCCTGCCGGAACATAACCGTGAATGCCGATAGTCATCGACAGCGGGCCGCGCGTGGTATCACCGCCGATCAGTTGCATATCATAGTAGTTAAGCTGTTCGAACAGGCTGTCACTGAAGGCTTGAAGCCAGGCTTCATCTGCCTGCGGCAGGGTAAGAGCCAGCGTCATCCACGCCGGATCGGCGCCCACGGCAGCCAGATCGCTAATATTCACCGCCAGCGCTTTATACGCCAGATCGGCAGGATCAATATCCGGCAAGAAGTGGTTGCCCGCCACCAGCGTATCGACACTAATGGCCAGCGTCTGTTTTTCAGGAACATTGAGCAGTGCACAGTCGTCGCCGATGCCGGTTTCTACATCGCGACGGGAATTTCGTACCCGGTCAAAATAACGGGCAATCAGTGAGAATTCGCCGCATGCCATACGTTATGCCTCTGTAGAAAAAAGAAAAAGCCGGATCAAGCGTGCAGTGCGCAACGCTTGTCTCCGGCTTACGGATCATTTTTTGTGGGGGCGGATCGCAGGTGCGGCTTTATCCAGCACGCCGTTAACAAATTTGTGGCTGTCTTCGGCGCCAAAGGTTTTTGCCAGTTCAATCGCTTCGTTGATGGCCACTTTGTACGGCACATCATCACGTTTAGACAGCTCGAACAGCGCGATACGCAATACCGCTTTCTCGACCTGGCCCAGCTCTTCCAGCAGGCGGGACAGGTACGGCTTCATTAAGCCGTCGAGATATGCGCTATTAGTCGCCACCCCGCTCAACAGTTCACGGAAGTACAGAACGTCAACATCTTTAACGTCTTGCTCCGCCAGGAACTGGTATTCAACATCAGCGATGTCGTTCTGGGACAACTGCCAGGAGTAGAGCGCCTGAACGGCACACTCACGGGCGCGGCGACGAGCAGCAGGTTTCACGGAATTCCCCTTACAAAAAAATCAGGCCTTGATGGCCTTCAATACATTAATCATTTCCAGCGCGGTCAGTGCGGCTTCTGCACCTTTGTTACCGGCTTTGGTGCCAGCGCGTTCGATGGCTTGTTCAATACTTTCAGTGGTCAGCACGCCAAAAGCGACAGGGATTTCACTGTCCTGCGCGACGTGCGCCAGGCCGTTGCTTGCGCCACCGGCAACATATTCGAAGTGCGCAGTGCCGCCACGGATCACGGTGCCCAAGGCGATGACTGCGTCATATTGACCGGTTTTGGCCAGCGCGCCAGCTGCCAGCGGCAGTTCGTAAGCGCCAGGTACCCATACGACAGTAATATTGTCATCTTTCACCTGACCGATGCGTTTCAGTGCATCAACCGCGCCTTCAAGCAGGCTATCGTTGATGAAGTTGTTAAAACGCGCGATGGTGATGGCGACGTGAGCGTCTGGAGCAGCAACGTTGGCTTCAATAATGTTCATACATTTCCTTCACAGGTTCAGTTCGGACCCCGCAGGGGGGCGGATTTTATCATAATATTTTACGCGCTGCTTCCCTTTTACAGCAGGCATCACGCGTGGGTAAGATGCAGGCAGACATCCGGGCCGACCTGACGTATCTCATTGAATTTAAACTGCGGCGCATCTGCCAGCGCCGACAACCCCGGCAATACACACAGACCGCGCGCATCGCTGCCCAGAAGTTTAGGCGCAAGGTAAACAATCAACTCATCCACCAGCCCGGCCTGCAATAACGCACCGGCAAGCTGCGCACCGGCTTCAACCCAGACGCTGTTAATTTGTTGTTTTCCCAGCAGCATCATCAGCGTAACCAGATCCGCATGTCCTTTATGTTCCGGCACAATGATCTCGCGCACACCCTGCGGCCAGACGCGATCATCTGCTTTTGTGCGGGCAAACCAGGTTTCACCTGACTGTTGACTGATCCGGTGCTGCGGCGTCACCCGATTCTGACTGTCGACCACAATGCGCACCGGCTGACGCACATTTTCCTGTGGATAAAGCACCTGAATATCGGCGCTTAATTCGTCCCAACGCACGGTCAGCGCCGGATCGTCCGCCAGCACGGTTGCGCTGCTGGTCAGAATGGCATGACTTTGCGCCCGCAACAGTTGCACATCGCGGCGCGCCTGCGAAGAGGTGATCCACTGGCTCTCACCGCTGACCATTGCCGTACGACCATCCAGTGAAGCGCCCAGCTTAAGTTGCACATACGGAAAACCGGTACGCATACGCTTCAGGAAACCTTTGTTCAGCGCTTCCGCTTCACTCATCATCAACCCATGCTGAGTGTCGACACCTTCCTGTTGCAGCCGATACAAACCACGGCCAGCCACCTGCGGATTGGGATCCTGCATGGCGGCGACTACGCGAGCGACACCAGCGGTGATAAGCGCTTCACAGCAGGGGGGCGTGCGACCATGATGGCTGCATGGCTCCAGCGTGACATAAGCCGTTGCACCGCGCGCACGATCGCCCGCCATACGTAAGGCATGCACTTCAGCGTGCGGCTCACCGGCGCGATAGTGGAAACCTTCACCAACAATCTCGCCATTGTTGACAATCACACAGCCGACACGCGGGTTCGGGTGAGTGGTAAAACGTCCGCGCTGCGCCAGTTTCAGCGCACGCGCCATGTATATTTCGTCCTGCATGCTTAGTCCTGTAGACGGGCGATCTCTTCGCCAAACTCGCGGATATCTTCAAAGCTGCGGTACACGGAAGCAAAGCGCACATAGGCGACTTTATCGAGCTTTTTCAGCTGTTCCATCACCAAATTACCGATCATTTTACTCGGCACTTCACGTTCGCCTGTTGCGCGAAGTTGCGATTTGATGTGATTCAGTGCCATTTCTACGTCATCAGCACTCACTGGGCGCTTTTCCAACGCTTTCAACATGCCGCTACGTAATTTATCTTCGTTAAACGGCTCGCGCACATCATTGCTTTTCACTACACGTGGCATGACAAGTTCCGCCACTTCGAAAGTGGTAAAACGTTCATTGCAGACCAGGCACTGCCGACGGCGGCGGACGGATGAGCCCTCACCCACCAGACGAGAATCGATTACTTTGGTATCCACGGCGAAACAGAATGGGCAATGCATACGGTGTCCTGACGTTTGAGTTAACTGAAATCTATTTTACCCCGAACTGGCATGACTACAAAGGCAGACCGTTTTTGAGATAATGGATCGATGGCAAGCGCGCCGCGGCGATCTACCATTATCCAACGCCTCTTTTCCAGGAAACAGACACAATGACAAGACGTTACCTAAGAACACTCTTACTGGGAAGCCTTTTTGCCCTCAGTGCCTGCGCCCAGCAAAGCGAAGTGAGTCAGCTGCACAAAAACGTCAGTACGCTCAATAAAGAAATGACCAGGCTGAACCAAGAGACGGTGAAGATCACCCAGCAAAACAGCCTGAATGCGAAATCCGGCAGCGGCGTTTATTTATTGCCTGGCGCCAATACACCGGCGCGGCTGAACAGCCAGATTGGAATGTTGCGTATGTCGCTGCAGAACGTTGCGCCGAATGCTGGCGGTACCCGTGTCCTGCTTCGCATTCAGGGAGAATCCAACGATCCGTTACCGGCGTTCAGCGGCACAGTCGAATGGGGCCAAATCCAGGGGACCACGGAAAATTATCAGGAAGTCAATGTGCAGAATCAGCTAATTAACGCCCCTGCCAGCACTCTTGCGCCAAGCGATGTCGATATTCCGCTGCAGTTGAACGGCATTACGCCAGATCAATTAGGTTTTGTGCGCATTCATGATATCCAGCCTGCCGCTGTGCCAAATATGCAATAAGTTTCAGGGCGACATTGTCGCCCTTTCTTACTTTCTATCACCCTTTCTCTACTTTCCCTGCCTTCTGTCATCACATTCATAAAGTTGCAATATCAATAAATGCCAGTACAATCCCCGTCGTTTATTGCACGCAAACGTGAACGCAATCGATTACGCGTGTGTCAATAATGTGAAACAACACATATTTTTGTGAGCGTGGATACTTATAATAGGCGCCCATAAATATGAAACATTTATGTAATGCGTGCTTTCTTTCACTCCCTTCTGGGATCTCAATCAGTGGCGAAATGATGAAAAAAACTATTCTCGCAGCCGGTGCTGCTCTGGCGCTTTCCGCTTCTTTTACTGTTAACGCAGCGGATAACAGCAAACCCGAATACGTTTCCGACTGGTGGCACCAGAGCGTAAACGTGGTAGGGAGTTATCACACCCGTTTCGGGCCAGTTCCGCGTAACGATACTTACCTGGAATATGAAGCGTTCGCGAAGAAAGATTGGTTTGATTTCTACGGCTACCTGGATGCCCCGGTCTTCTTCGGTGGTAACACCGGTGCGAAGGGGATCTGGAACCACGGTTCGCCACTGTTTATGGAAATTGAGCCGCGTTTCTCCATTGATAAGCTGACCGGCACCAACCTGAGCTTTGGCCCGTTCAAAGAGTGGTATATCGCTAACAACTATATCTACGATATGGGTCGCAACGCTTCTGGCCGCCAGAGCACCTGGTACATGGGTCTGGGTACCGACATCGACACCGGTCTGCCGATGAGCCTGTCGCTGAACGTGTACGCCAAATACCAGTGGCAGAACTATGGCGCAGCCAACCAGAACGAGTGGGATGGCTACCGTTTCAAAGTGAAGTACTTCGTGCCGATCACTTCCCTGTGGGGCGGCCAGCTGAGCTACATCGGCTTCACCAACTTTGACTGGGGTTCCGATCTCGGCGACAGCCGTTACTACGTGAATGGCGAACAGGTACGCACCAACAACTCCATCGCGTCCAGTCATATCCTCTCTCTGGGTTATGATCACTGGCATTACTCTGTGGTTGCGCGTTACTGGCACAATGGCGGTCAGTTTAAAGATGATGCCGCCCTGGGTGGCGATGTCTATGTACGCTCTACCGGTTGGGGTGGTTACCTGGTGGTGGGCTACAACTTCTAATCCGCTGTTAGCACCGTGTGCCAACGCGTCAGAAAAGCCGATCGTAAGGTCGGCTTTTTTACTGCCGTTGACGCTTTTGCAGGGCAATAAATGCCTGCATCGAACGATCTGCCCGTTCAGCAAAAGGCTGGCCGGTGAATGTCACGCTCTTACAGCGATCCAACCGGAAACAGCGGTAATCATTACGCAGCAAACACCACGACACCAACACCCAGACCGCGCCCATAAATGACAAGCCCAGAGGATGGATCACTCGTTCTGAGCTTTCGCCTTTGTCATTTTCATACTGAATATGCAGTTCCTGATGCAGGCGCATTGCCTGATGGATAACATCAAACCACACCCGCACCTGCGGATACCTATTGAAATTCGGTGAAATAATACAGTTACGTTCAGCAGCGATCCGTTTCTCATGCGGCAATACGGCTATCAGTTTTTCTTGCG
Organism: Kosakonia sp.; assembly: GCF_032052965.1. Lineage (GTDB taxonomy): Bacteria > Pseudomonadota > Gammaproteobacteria > Enterobacterales > Enterobacteriaceae > Kosakonia. The sequence continues at coordinate 156,374 of NZ_DAMBVN010000005.1, read as the reverse complement.
CCGATCCCGCCGCGCGCGCCAGCACATCGCCGCTCCAGGTTTGCAGCATGCCAATCGCAGCGATCAACGCCTCGACTTCCATACTGGTAAACATCAGCGGCGGCAGATCAAAACCCGGCATCAAACGATAACCGCTACCCGACTCGCCCTGAATCGGTACGCCAGACAACGACAAATCGCGAATATCGCGGTAAATCGTGCGCTCAGACACTTCCAGTCGTTCAGCCAGTAAAGCCGCCGTAACATGTCGGCGCGTTCTCAGTACTTGCACTATCTGAAACAGGCGATCGGCGCGGCGGCTCATGAGGTTCTTCCTGAATCATGTCAGCCTGCGCACAATGCGCAGGCCTGGGATTGGTTATGCAGGCTGGTGCAAACCAACCTGGTTACCTTCACTGTCAATCATTAACGCAATGGTGCCAATATTATGCGGTAATACTTCAGGGCCGAAAACGCACTCGCCCCCTTTGTCACGTACACGCTTAAGCGCAACATCCAGATTCGCTGTGCTCAGGTAGACGATGGCCCCGCCGGTTGCAGATTTGAACATCGGTCCTTTTACCAACGCGCCGCCAGTGGCCGGTTTAGTGTGGGGAAAAACCGCCATCTCAATCTGCCCTATCGTTTCGTGACGAAACTCGCCACCCAGAACGTGTTGATAAAAGTCCACAGCGCGATCCAGTTGTTGTACCGGCAGCTCAAACCAGTTGATTAATGTGTTCATGTCCCTCTCCTTTATGTTTAGTCAGCAAGGAGAGTGTGCCATCCCCCTCCTGACAGCATACTGTCAGGAGTGATCGTTTTTTTTATCCACCCGGCGAGAAGATAAAACGCAGGCAAAAAAAACCGCAGCCGGAGCTGCGGTTTCATCAGTAAACAGAATATTACGGCAGAATTGACGGCTGATCCGCCCCTTCTTTCTCAACCTTCTGCTGCAGCAGATGCTCGCGCTTCATACCCAGTTTCAGCGCCAGCGCCGATGCAACATAGATAGAAGAAGCGGTACCAATGGAAACACCGATCAGCATCGTCAGCGAGAAGCCTTTCAACATTGCTCCGCCGAACAGATACAGCATCAGGATCACCACCAATGTCGTGCCGGAAGTGATCAAAGTACGATGCAATGTCTGTGTCAGCGAGATGTTGAAGATCTCGTACGGCGTACCGCGACGGATCTTACGGAAGTTCTCACGAATACGATCAGATACCACGATACTGTCGTTAAGCGAGTAACCAATCACCGACATCAGTGAAGCGACGATAGTCAGGTCAACCTCGATCTTAAACAGCGACAGCACGCCCATAGTGATGATCACGTCGTGCGCCAGCGCGATAACCACGCCCGCAGCCAAACGCCATTCAAAACGGAAGCCGACATATACAAGAATGCTAATCAGCGCGACCAGCAGCGCCATGCCGCCGGTTTGCGCCAGATCAGCACCCACACTCGGGCCGACGAACTCAATACGCTTAACCGAGGCATTCTGGCTGGTCGCTTCGTTAATGACGCTCACCACTTTGCTACCCAGCACCTGCCCGCCGGTTTCACCCTGCGCAGGCGGCATACGCACCATGATGTCGCGGCTGCTGCCAAAGTTCTGCAGCAGCGGATCGGCAAAGCCAGCTTTCTCTAAGGCCTCACGCATGAGATCCATGTCCGCCGGTTTTTCCAGCGAAATTTCAATCACGGTGCCGCCAGTAAAGTCCAGACCCCAGTTAAAGCCGCGAACGCCCATCACAGCGATGGAAAGGATCAGCAATCCGCCAGAAATGATGAAAGCCCAGTTGTCCCAGCGCATAAAGTCCCAGACTTTACGGCCGTGGTTCAATTGTTCAACAGTATAATCCTGTGCCACAACGCACTCCTCAGATAGACAGCTTGTTAATGCGTTTGCCGCCGTACAACAGGTTGACGATGGCACGGGTACCGACAATAGCGGTGAACATAGACGTCGCCACACCAATACCAGTGGTGATCGCAAAGCCTTTAATCGAGCCAGTCCCTACTGCATAGAGGATCAGCACTTTGATCAACGTCGTGACGTTAGCATCAAAGATCGAGGAAAACGCGCCCTGATAGCCTTCATGGATAGCCTGCTGTACGGAACGCCCGTTGCTCAGCTCTTCCTTAATACGTTCGTTTATCAGTACGTTCGCATCCACCGCTACCGCAAGGGTAAGTACCACCCCCGCAATCCCCGGCATGGTCAGCGTTGCGCCAGGCAACAGCGACATAATACCGACGATCAGCACCAGGTTAGCGATCAACGCCGAGGTCGCAATCAAACCGAACTTCTTATAGAAGAAGATCATGAAGATGATAGAAACCACCAGACCTGCCAGGCAGGCTTCCAGACCCTGGGTAATGTTCTGCGCACCCAGCGTTGGACCAATGGTTCGTTCTTCCACAATCTGAATCGGCGCAATCAGCGCACCTGCACGAAGCAGCAGCGACAACTGGCGCGCTTCGTTCGGGTTGTTAATACCGGTAATACGGAAGCTGTTGCCCAGGCGAGACTGGATATTGGCAATGTTAATCACCTCTTCCTGTTTCACCAGCACCGAGCGACCATTGGCGTCTTTCTTGCCGCTGTCTTTGTACTCCACAAACAGGGTCGCCATCGGCTTGCCGATATTGTCCTTGGTGAAGTTAGACATGATGTTACCGCCACCGCTGTCCAGGGAAATGTTGACCTGCGGCTGGTTGTATTCATCCTGGCTGGACGTTGAGTCGGTGATATGGTCACCGGTCAGGATCACGCGTTTGTACAGCACGACAGGCTGACCTTCGCGGGTCTGTTTCACTTCCGAATCACCCGGCACACGGCCGGCAGCCGCAGCAGATGCATCCACGCTGGTGTTGACCAGACGGAATTCCAGCGTCGCGGTAGCGCCCAGAATCTCTTTCGCCCGCGCGGTATCCTGAATACCCGGCAGTTCGACCACAATGCGGTCAGAACCCTGACGCTGCACCAGCGGTTCGGCTACGCCAAGCTGGTTCACACGGTTACGCAGGATGTTGATGTTCTGCTGAACAGCATATTCGCGAGCTTCGCTGAGACGCGCATCGCTCATCACAGCACGCAGGACATTGTCGCCCTGGTTGGAGATAACCAGATCGCGGTGACGGCTGGTCAGCCAGGTGTTGGCCTGATCGCGCGCCGCACTGTCGCGGAACTGAATACTCAGCCCATAGTTATCTTCCTTACGCACGTTGGTGTAAGGAATGCCTTTGTCACGCAAGTCGCTGCGCAGGCTATCGATATTCTGTTCCTGCAATTTGCTCAGCGCCGTTTGCATGTCCACTTCCATCAGGAAGTGCACGCCACCGCGCAAATCGAGACCGAGTTTCATCGGCTCCGCTTTGATGGCGGTCAGCCAGCGCGGAGTTGCCGGCGCCAGGTTAAGCGCCACGACATACTGATCGCCTAATGCGTTTAGCAGCACCTCACGGGCGCGCAGCTGCGTATCAGTCGAGTCGAAGCGAGCGAGAATGGTACCTTCTTCCAGTGCCACAGACTTCGCGTTGATTTTTTCTTCTTGTAGACTTTTCTGGACCTGGATCAGCGTTTGTTCACTGGCGGCGACACCGCGCGCGCCAGTGACCTGAACAGCCGGATCCTCACCATACAGGTTGGGAAGTGCGTAAAGCAGGCCGACGATAATCACGACGACCAGCATAATGTACTTCCACAAAGGATAACGGTTTAACACGGCAGTTCCCTTTGGAAAAACGGAATATTACAGCGCCTTCATGGTGCCTTTCGGCAGAACGGCAGCTACGAAGTCACGTTTGATGACCACTTCAGTGGTGTCATTCAGCGCGATAGCAATGTAGCCAGTTTCCGCTACTTTAGTTACGCGGCCAACCAGACCACCGTTGGTCAGCACTTCATCACCTTTAGCGATGGAGTCCATCAGCTTTTTATGCTCTTTGGTGCGTTTTTGCTGCGGGCGCAGGATCATGAAGTAAAAAATCAGACCGAACACAACCAGCATCAGGACCAGAGACAGCGGGCTGCTCTGTCCCGGCGCGCCTGCTGCGGCTGCCGCATCAGAAATAAAAAAGCTCATTCAAATTCCCTCATTATTAAATTAATCAACGTTCAAAGGCGGAACAGGTCGACCCTGACGTTGGTAAAAATCCGCTACGAAGCTCTCTAATTTACCCTCTTCAATAGCCTTGCGTAAACCAGCCATTAAGCGCTGATAGAACCGCAGGTTATGAATGGTGTTGAGACGCGCGCCCAATATTTCGTTGCAACGATCAAGATGATGCAAGTAGGCAAGCGAATAATTGCGACATGTATAGCAATCACACTCGGGATCGAGCGGGCCGGTATCGCTTTTATATTTCGCGTTGCGGATTTTCACCACGCCATTGGTCACAAACAAATGGCCATTACGGGCATTACGCGTTGGCATAACGCAGTCAAACATATCGATACCGCGACGTACGCCTTCAACCAGGTCTTCCGGTTTGCCCACACCCATCAGGTAGCGTGGTTTGTCTGCGGGGATCTGTGGGCAGACGTGCTCCAGAATGCGGTGCATATCCTCTTTCGGCTCGCCGACAGCCAAACCGCCGACAGCGTAGCCATCAAAGCCTATCTCTACCAGACCTTTGACGGAGATATCGCGTAAATCTTCGTAAACACTGCCCTGGATAATGCCGAACAACGCATTTTTGTTGCCAAGACCGTCAAAACGGTCGCGGCTGCGTTTCGCCCAGCGCAACGACATCTCCATTGAGCGTTTCGCGTAATCCCAGTCCGCCGGGTAGGGCGTACATTCGTCAAAGATCATGACGATATCGGAGCCGAGATCATATTGAATTTCCATCGATTTTTCCGGATCGAGGAAAATTGGATCGCCGTTGATCGGATTGCGGAAATGCACGCCCGCCTCAGTGATCTTACGAATATCGCCCAGGCTGAAGACCTGGAAGCCGCCGGAATCGGTCAGGATCGGGCCTTTCCACTGCATAAAATCGTGCAGATCGCCGTGCAGTTTCATGATTTCCTGCCCCGGGCGCAGCCACAGGTGGAAGGTATTGCCAAGGATGATTTGCGCGCCAGTCGCTTCAACTTCTTCCGGCGTCATCCCTTTTACTGTGCCGTAAGTGCCCACAGGCATAAATGCCGGCGTTTCAACGACGCCGCGCTCAAACACCAGGCGGCCGCGGCGAGCGCGTCCGTCGGTGGTATCCAGTTCAAATTTCATTTTTTCTCCAGCCAGAAAGACAGTCTGACGTGTTAAACCAGCGCCGCGGACTTATTCCCCGACGCGTTCTGTAAGAGCCTGCGGATTGTACGTGATAAACATCGCATCACCGTAACTAAAAAAGCGATATTTCTCGGCAACTGCGGCGCGGTACGCATTCATCGTGTGCTGATAACCGGCAAAGGCGGAAACCAACATAATCAATGTCGACTCCGGCAGGTGGAAATTGGTCACCAGCGCATCAATAACCTGGTATTCATAACCGGGGTAAATAAAGATTTGCGTATCACCAAAGAACGGGGCAATCAGGGCATCTTTCGCAGCCTGCGCGGCGCTTTCCAGCGAACGCACCGATGTGGTCCCGACAGCGACAACGCGGTTGCCCCGTGCTTTCGCTGCCAGCACCGCATCGACAACCTCCTGCGGGACTTCGGCATATTCGGAGTGCATGATGTGATCTTCGATGCTGTCGACACGCACCGGCTGAAAGGTGCCTGCGCCGACGTGCAACGTCACGAAGGCCATTTCGATCCCTTTGTTACGCAGACGTTCCAGCAGCGGCTCGTCAAAATGCAGCCCCGCGGTAGGCGCAGCTACAGCGCCGGGTTTCTGGCTGTAAACCGTCTGATAAAGTTCACGATCGGCGTCTTCATCCGGGCGGTCGATGTAGGGCGGCAACGGCATATGGCCAATCGCATTCAGAATATCGAGCACCGGGCGTTCATCATGGAATTCCACTTCGAATAACGCGTCGTGACGCGCAACCATCGTTGCCTGAATGTCCTCCGCGTCGCCCAGCAGTAGCTCAGTGCCGGGCTTCGGCGCCTTGGACGCACGAATATGTGCCAGAATACGTTTATCATCGAGCATACGCTCAACCAGCACTTCAATCTTGCCGCCGCTGGCTTTACGGCCAAACAGGCGCGCAGGAATAACGCGGGTGTTGTTAAAGACCAGCAGATCGCCAGGGTTGAGCTTATCGAGTAAATCGGTGAAAGTACCGTGCGTCAGCGCGCCTGTTGGGCCATCCAGCGACAGTAAGCGGCAACTGCTGCGCTCAGGCTGCGGATAGTGGGCAATCAGGGATTCGGGTAATTCAAAGGAAAAATCGGCAACGCGCATGACACTAACTCGAGACGTAAATAAGAGGCGGGTAGTCTAGTGCTCACGCCTCTTCGCTGCAACCGTTAGCCGCTTTTGGATAAACAATAGAGATGAACTTTTTAGCACACCTGCACCTTGCTCACCTCGCGAAGAGCTCCCTGCCTGGCAACTTGCTGGCAGATTTCGTTCGTGGCAACCCGGAAAACCTCTACCCGGCGGAGATTGTGGCAGGCATTCATATGCACCGGCGCATTGATGTCATGACCGACAACTTGCCGGAAGTCAGAATTGCCCGCGACGCGTTTCGCCCACTCACCCGCCGGGTCGCGCCCATTACGCTGGACGTGATGTGGGACCATTTTCTTTCCCGCCACTGGGCGCAAATTTCGCCGGACTTGCCGCTGGAAACCTTTATTCGCACGGCCCAGTCGCAGGTTACTGCTATCCTGCCAGACTCCCCGCCTCGTTTTGTCAATCTCAACAACTACTTGTGGTCGGAACGGTGGATGGAGCGCTACCGTGAAATGGACTTTATTCAGAACGTGCTCAACGGTATGGCTAACCGCCGCCCGCGCCTCGGTGCGCTGCGCGACTCCTGGCAGGATCTGGAGGCAAATTATGCCCTGCTGGAAACACTCTTCTGGACCTTTTACCCACGTATGATGACGCAGGCAAAAGCGCAGTTGTTGTAAGATTTGCCTGCGGGTGCGAATGCGCTATTCTGTAGACGCACAACTCCAAAAATTAATAGGCAAAGACTATCACAGCGATTGTCAATGGCACATTGAGCCACCTGCCCCTGCTCTCTATAATCGCCCGCGTTGCGTTCTATTAACCTTGTAAATCAGAGGACTACTTATGGTACTGGTGACTCGTCAGGCTCCGGATTTCACGGCTGCTGCTGTTCTCGGCAGCGGTGAAATCGTTGAAAAATTCAACTTCAAGCAGCATACCAACGGTAAAGCGACCGTACTGTTCTTCTGGCCGATGGACTTTACGTTTGTTTGCCCGTCTGAGCTGATCGCGTTCGACAAGCGCTACGAAGAATTCCAGCGCCGCGGCGTTGAAGTGGTTGGCGTCTCTTTCGATTCTGAGTTCGTCCACAACGCATGGCGTAACACGCCGGTGGAGAAAGGCGGCATCGGTGCCGTGAAATATGCCATGGTTGCCGATATCAAACGTGAAATTCAGCAAGCCTACGGCATTGAACACCCGGACGAAGGCGTTGCGTTGCGCGGCTCCTTCCTGATCGACAAAAACGGTATTGTGCGTCATCAGGTGGTGAATGACCTGCCGCTGGGCCGCAATATTGATGAAATGCTGCGTATGGTCGATGCGCTGCAGTTCCACGAAGAGCACGGCGAAGTGTGCCCGGCACAGTGGGAAAAAGGAAAAGAAGGGATGAACGCATCTCCGGACGGTGTCGCTAAGTACCTGAGCGAAAACGTCTCCAGCCTGTAACCGGCAGCGTTTTGCAAAAAGGCCCGCAATGCGGGCCTTTTTTGTTGCCGGGAAACTACCGGGGTTTTGCTTCCCGCCAGATGCGAAGTGCCATCCAGGCCAGCGCTGCCACACCGAGCACTAACACGCCCCACACCAGCACCGTTTGCCACATGCCCTGGCGTTCAGCGGGCGACGTCGCCGTTAACCGCATTTCGCCCCCCAGCGTCTCGCGCGCCATCACCTGTACCTGCGGGATAGCCGTCATATCAATTTGTTTGCGTAATGCCTGCGGGATAAGTTGATCGATCGTTACTGCCGCAGGTTCTGCCGCACGGTTCCCCCATGTCAGCATAAACGGCCCTTTGCCTTGTGCATTGAACAACACGGTCTGCCGGTCACGACTGCCGTTCACTTGCGGTAGAGCAGCCGGTAAACGGGCATCCAGCGTTGTGATACGCACCGCCTGGACAAGCTGCCCCGATACAGGCAGTGCAGCAGAAGATTGCCCGTTCAACTGCCACAACACGGTTTTAGTGAGTGGCTGCCAGGGATCATTCGCCGCACTACGCAAGGCAATCTCTACCGGCAACACGCCTTCCCCGTCCAGCGTCACGGAAAGCGCACTCAGCGGTTGCGGCTGTCGCCACTGATATTGCGCCTCGGTGGCAGAAATCCGCTGCGCCTCGGCCGCCATTTGCACCTGCTCCCGCGGTGTAGCAACGCTGCCCAGCGTAGCGTTGACTTGAGTTATCGTCACCGGCAGTTGCGGGGAGTCAAACACCATCAACAGATAGCGCACACCGTCGGAGGACATCGACTGGTTAACCGTAATCTGGTCGAGTTTCAGCCGGTCGTTACCGCTGGAAAGCGCCATCACCGGTGCATCCTGTTGCAGCAATTCCCAGTCACGCATATTACTGCTAAAAAACAGTGACACTTTTCCCTGCCAGTTTTTTACCGGCTCGTTCCAAACCAGTTTAAGTTGAGCGAGGGTGAAGTTCTCCGGCATCGTCTCGGGTAACGCCAGCAGATAGCTCTGTCCAACGGTTTTTGCCGTCTCGCCTTCAATACGAATATCGACACCGTTGGCCGAGTGTAAACGTACCACGCTCTGCCCTTCACTTGCCGTTTCGACCGGCGAGGTATCAAGAGGAAAAATGCGTAACGGGATCGGAGCCGGTTCTGCAACCGGCGTTTGCTGCGTTTCGAGGGTGAACGGTACCCGCTCACCGTCATGGTTAAACACCCGCACATCGCGCAGATCGGGATGCGTGCTGCCAGTGTACACCTCGATTGGCAAATCTACCCGATACCATGAGGCCGGCTCAGGTAGATCCAGCGCCGCGCCCCAGGCATAATCCTGCGGCGCGTCGGGAATATCGTCGCTGCTTAATGCCGGTAATGCGCAGGCCATTAATGCCGCCGCCAGCAGTGCGTACACGCCTCTCATTGTTGCTCTCCCTTGTTGTGATCCTGCATAGCCTTCGGCGGCAGAGGTGAAAAATAACCCACAATTAATACCAGAACCGCCACGCCAATAAAGGCAACTGCCCGCGCCAGCCCGCCACCGCCTGCGCTGTCTACCAGCATAAGCTTGAGCAGCACCACCCCCAACAATGCGCCGCCACACAACCACTGTTGCCGCGCATGATGCCGGGTGGCATGAATCATGACCACCAGCGCAATCAACATCCAGAACAGGGCAAAACTGGTCTGGATGAGGCGGGAGTGCCACAAATTGTCGCTGCTCCACGTCACCGCGCCATAACAGGCCAGCGCCCGCAGTAACGCGCCATTCAGCCACCAGAAAGTGAGCGCCGCGATCGCCCACGGGCGGGCGCGCCAAAGCGGCGCTGCCACTGCAGGATAGTGCGTTTCGGCAAAGCGGCCGTAAAGCCACAGCCCAAGCAGCGCAAACGCCGCCCCCTCTTCCAGTGGATTAAGTAACGGTAGATAAGTCAGTTCCCGTACCGTCCCTTCTGCCAGGTTGGCAAACAGCAGATAGCCCAGCAGTAGCGGGATCAGCGGCAATAATGCCAGCGCGCCATACAGTGCAGGCCAGGTACGCAGCGGCCACGCACGTCGGCGGATCCCAGCAAGCGTCAGGGCAATAATGATGCCGCCCGCCGCCATTGGCAGACCGTCGCGCCATGCCTCCAGTCCCCAGGAGAGCGACCCGACGAACCACCACAGCTCACTGCCAGACGCCAGCAATAACAACCAGAACAGAGAAATATGCACTCCCTGCGAAACCCTGGCGGGCAGCGTGTTATTGTCCCGGTAAAGTAAAAACAGCGCGGAAGGCAGCGCAACGCACCAGGCCAGATTTTGCCATCCTCCCGCCAGAATATGACCCTGTACGGTGATCTGATACACCACTGCAACCCCCATTGCAGGCCACAGTAACCAGCAGGCATAACCCAGCTCAGGCCACTGCCAACGCTGCTGCGCTGCGCGCCATAGCCACACGGAAATAGCCAGCAGAGCCAGCGTGATAAAGCCCACGTGTTGATGCGAAGCCACGACCAGCGCCGCCGCACCGCTCAGGGCAATGATCCAGAAGAGAATACCGCCAGCCAGCAACAGCCAGCTCCCTTCACGACGTAAGCCGCGCCACAGCATCGCCCCGGCCAGCCAGCAGCCGCTCAACACAGCGAAAATCATGACTGTTCCGAGCGCAGACAACCCGTTCGCGGCCGCCCACAACGCGCTTAGCAGCGCCAGCAGCAACAATGCCGTGCCGCTGTAACTCATGCGCCGCTGATGTTGCTGCACGCCGAGCCACACAATGCCCAGACCTTCCAGCGCCCAGGCCATCGCGGTCCAGCGAGCCGACAACGCCAGCGGGATCGCCAGCGTGGCAAACCCACCGCCCAGCGCCAGTGCCGCCAGTACCAGCGGTTTTGCTGCCGTGGGGTAACGCTTCAGCGCAAGCGCGGCCAGCGCCAGGTAAAAGAGGCCAAAGCCAAGCGCGCTGAACGCCGGACCGTAAGCCCAGTGCTGCGTCATCGCGTACTGCATGCCAAACCCGGCCAGCGGCGGCGCAAATAGCAATACGCCATCAATCACTCTTTCGCCACGGCGCTGTGCCCGCAGCGACAGCGCCACACTTAGCACGCCAAACAACAGTACGTTCGCCACCAGGAAAAGCTGGCAGCTCAAATAATCGTCCGGGCGGTAGTTCTCCATACCCCATATTGCGGCAACGCCAAAGGTGAAGAACATTCCCAGTAAATTGAGTTCACGCCAGTGCTGCCAGACGCTAATGGCAAGAATGCCTACCGAGAGCAACAGGTAAAAAGAGAACAAAGCGATATGGCTACCACCGCCTGTTGAGAGCAGGATCGGCGCAAGATAACCGCCAAGGCTCGCCAGCAGCGCCAGGCTTAGCGCTTTTTGCAGCACGGCCAGCCCGACGCTGGCGGCGCAAATGACAATGAGCAGGCCGAAGGCCAGCGTCATGGGCAGCATCTGCCACAGCCGGAATGCGCCAAACACCGTCAGATAGAGCGCGCCCACGGCACCACCCTGTAAAATTAAGGCAAAGACCGTCTGCTTATGCCGCAATCGCCAGCCCAGCCCCAGCAGCACAATCGCCACCACGGCAACCGCAACCAGGCGCAGCTCCAGTGGGAATAACGCATACTCAACGGTGTAGCGCAGCAGGAATGAGAGGCCGATAAACAGCAGCACAATCCCCAGTTTGGCCAGCGGATTGCCCTGCATAAACCAACGTGCCAGCGTGGTGACCACACCCCAGGAGTCATTTTCGGCCTGTTGCGGCGCTGGCAATACAGGGGCTTCTACCGCCCCAGGCACAGGTGCTTTGCGGCCCCACGGGTTTTCCGCAGGCAAAGCGTCCGGCACAACGGCAACGGGTTCCTGTTCGGGGGGATCATCAATAATGGCAGGTTCGGCAACGACCGGCGGCGGTTCTACGGCAAGTGATGCCGGTTCCGCCGCGACCGTCAGCCGCTGTTCGAGCACAACCAGCCGCTGGCGCAGCCGGGTGAGTTCATCCTGGGTTGCCACGCTGCGACGCCAGGCGGTAATGGCTACAATCGGCACTACCACCAGCGCAAATAACAGCACTAACACACCGAAAACTACAAGACCATCCATGTACTTCGCCTTCGCTAAAGGGGAGACGTTAACGCCTCCCTTCTCGCGTTTAGGCTCAGGAGGCAGACCAGACAGAAGCGCTAATCGCAGATAGCGTCAGCACGTCATCCTGTAGCGTACCTGTACCTTCTTTTAGCCGCCAGTTTTTCCCTCTGAGCAGCGGTGAATCTTCCAGCACCACTTCACAGGCTTCACCACGGTTAATCACGACCAGCACGCGTTGTTGTTGATAAACACGCACAAATACCAGCACATCCTCCTGCGCATATACCACCTCGCAGCCGCCATAACGCAGCGCCTGGCTGCGCGAACGCAGCTTCGCCATACGCTGATAAAGCGCCAGCAACCGGCCATCCTGACATGTCTTATCCCAGGGGAAGGGTTTACGGCAGAATGGATCATTGGCCCCATCCAGCCCTACTTCATCACCGTAATAGATGCAGGGGGTGCCCGGCCAGCAGAACAACCACACCACCGCCAGCGGCAAACGAGCAATATCGTTGCCCAGTACCGTTTTAAAACGCGGCGTATCGTGGCTGTCGAGTTGGTTAAACATGCGTATTTGCTGCTGATGCGACAGCCCGGCGCGGTAATTATCCATCCACGCTGCACAGGTTTGCGCATCGATTTTTTGCGGATCGTAAGCGATGTCGGTTCTTGCCAAAAACGCCCACACCGGCAGCGTAAAACCACGGTAATTCATCGCTGCATCTTCAGCATCCGTCTGGAGCCACTGACGTGCATCACCAAAGTGCTCACCTACCATGTAAGCCTGCGGCTGTGTCTCTTTGGCGGCGCGGGTAATGCCAGCAACATGGTGAAGGTTATTACGCGCACCGCCCGCCTCGCCAAGCATATGCACCACATCCAGCCGCCAGCCGTCCATATTCCACGGCGCTTTAAGCCAGTGACGAACAATACTGTCTTCCCCCTGGTATATTTCCTCGACCAGTGACGCGGCGCGATAGTCCAGTTTCGGCAGGCTCGGATACCCCAGCCAGTCGCGGGCGAGCCCTTCATCATCAAAGCTGAACCAGCTCCGCCAGGGCGAGTCCGGATTATGGCAGGCACCGCCCGTGCCACGATTATGCCGATCAAACCAGGCATGTGAGTCGCCACAGTGGTTAAACACGCCATCGAGGATCAGGCGCATGCCTGCCGCTTGCGTAGCATGCCGCAGACGCAACAGCGCCGGATCGCCGCCAAAACGGGGATCAACATGGCGATAATCTTCGGTATCGTATTTATGCACGCTGGGCGCGACGAACACCGGGTTGAGGTACAACGCAGTGACGCCCAGTTTTTTCAGGTACGGCAGTTTTTCGCTGATACCGTCAAGATCGCCGCCGTAAAATGTCGATCCCCCGGCTTCTCCGGTCAGCGGATCGTCCCAGTCGCGCATCACGGTCATCCGCCCCGCGGCATGGTGGTACCAGGCTTCATCCTGTTGGGTTGCGCGTGCCTGACTGCGGGCAAAACGATCGGGGAAGATCTGATAAAACACCTGATCCGCCACCCATTCCGGCCCACCATCGGGGGCATCTATCGCGAACTGCTCCAGTCTGGCAGGGGGAAAACGGCTAAAGCCCTGCGGCGTAAACCAAAGCTGTTTGTCTTCCCACAGCAGTTTAAAGCTGTAGCGGCGACGTGGCTGCCCGCTGCTGATATCAATGGCAGCCCGCCAGAGCGTCTCGCCGCCGGGGCCGGGTTTACGTGCGCGATGCATTGCCAGTGGGATCTCTTCGTTATCAACCTCCACCCGCAGCATCACGCGTGACGGCAGCGACACGCCGCTGAGCCAGAGGGTCACCCTCAACTGATCTTTGTCCTGCTTCACAAATGGCGCAACCGGCAGGTGCCATGCATTCAACATCGACTATCCCCTTCGTTCAAAATGACGCCACTTTTTCATAACCGCCTGCGCCTCGCCTCCTTCTTTCGCTTTTTTTCCGGGGGGGAGAGACGGGGCGCAGAGGCGATCTTGCGGGATATTCACCGGGTATATAGGTGAGTTTTTCCGCGCCCGCTTCGTGCTCATGCCCGAAATCGCCCGACGCAGAGATTTTTATACTGATCAAAACTATAGCCTGAGAAGAGAGCCGCCAAGAGCAAACCGGAAAGTCGGGTCTTCATCGCACGCTCCCAGCCAAGGATTAACACGCTCAGGCAGTATTTTGTGGGGCATCAATTTTGGCCGCAAGAGACGACAGAAACCTTATTGGCAGAGCATGCACCCCGCATTCGTGGCGCGTGCCCCGTACCGCAAAAGGCATCAGCGTCGGCGCTGGAAACGTTCAGCGGTTTGGGTGTCAGCGTTGAGGCTATCGCTCCGGCACGTAGCCAGGTTACAGGAGGGAAATCGCGGGGTACCGGGCTGGATGAGTGCGAGAAAGAACCGCAAACCCGCGTACAATGTGCGACGGCATCCTGCCCGCTGGCGCAGTGCCTTGCGGGCAGTCTCCATGCTTATGCTTTACGGCGTTTAAGTACCCAGCCAATCAGCAGCAGCACAATCCATGCAAAACCGACATACAGCGAGATGCGGGTTTCCGGGTGCCAGCCAATCAGGGCGATAATGAACACCAGGAACAGCAGCCCGGCGACCGTGGTAGCGACGCCACCCGGTACTTTAAATTTCAGCGCCTTGATTTCATCGGCTGACAGACGACGGCGGAAGCCAATTTGCGACAGTAAAATCATGATCCACACCCATACGGTGGCGAAGGTCGCCAGCGACGCAATCACCAGGAAAACATTTTCCGGCATGATGTAGTTGAGATACACCGCAAACAGCAATGCGACGGTCATGACCATTACCGTTACCCACGGAATGCCGCGACGCGAGGTCTTAGCAAACATCTTCGGCGCGCTGCCCTGCTCCGCCATACCGTGCAGCATGCGGCCAACGCCAAACACATCGCTGTTAATCGCGGAGAGCGAGGCGGTCAACACCACAAAGTTGAGGATACCGGCAGCAAAAGTGATGCCCATATGCTGGAAGGTCAGGACAAACGGGCTACCGTCTGTGCCCACCTGATTCCACGGATAAATCGACATGATCACAAACAGCGTACCAACATAAAACACCAGGATACGCATCGGTACTGAGTTGATGGCGCGCGGGATCGATTTCTCCGGATCTTTCGCTTCCCCGGCGGTGATACCAATAATTTCGATACCGCCATAAGCGAACATTACCATCTGCAACGCCATCACCGTGCCCAGCCAGCCGTTACTGAAGAAGCCGCCATGACTCCACAAGTTACTGATGCCGGTCGGCTGCCCGCCGTTACCAATACCCCAAATAATGATGCCGAAACCGGCAACGATCATGATGATAATGGTGGCGACTTTAAAGAACGAGAACCAGAACTCCAGTTCACCGAACACTTTCACACTCATCAGGTTAATGGCGCAAATAATCAGCACCACGCTCAATACCCAAATCCAGTGTGGCACCGTCGGGAACCAGACGCCCATATAAATGCCAAATGCGGTGACATCGGCAATCGCGACAATCAGGATCTCAAAACAGTACGTCCAGCCGGTGATATACCCGGCGAGCGGGCCAAGGTTTTCCTGGGCATAGCGGGAGAAGGAACTGGCGGAAGGGTTATGCACCGACATTTCGCCCAACGCGCGCATAATGATGTACGCGGCGACGCCACCAATAATGTAGGCCAGCAATACACTTGGCCCCGCCATTTTGATGGCATCTGCAGAGCCGTAAAACAGGCCGGTGCCGATTGCCGAACCCAGCGCCATAAAGCGAATGTGGCGGGTGCTTAGCCCACGCTTCAGCTTATTCGTACTTTCCATCGTTTCCACTGCCATTATTCAACACAAAAATAAAAAACCACGGAGCACGACACCCCGTGGTTAAACAAGCCGTGTTTGCCGCTGTTAATGCGCGCTGGAGGTCACTTGTCGCCCCGCTGCGCGATCCCAGATTGCCGCCAGAACCACCATCACCAGGCTTGGCATCAACCAGGCCAGTCCCTGCTCCGCCAGCGGTAAACGCTGCGTCCAGGCGGGGAGGTGTTCTGCAAAGGCAGAGGCTTTCACGCCGTCAAGGATACCAAAAAGCAGACTAATGAACATAGCCGGTGCGATAACGCGGGTGGAACTGTTCCAGAAGGAGCGGGTAAAGCTCAGTACCACCAGCACGATGCACGGCGGGTAGATCATCGTCAGCACCGGAATCGAAATCTGGATCAGATGGCTCAGTCCGAGGTTGGAAACCGCCATCGAGAAGATACCCAGGATAAATACCAGCGTACGGTAGGAGAGCGGCAGATACTGGGCAAAGAACTCTGCACAGGCACAGGTCAGGCCAACCGCCGTCACCAGACAGGCAATAAAAATCAGTGCGGCCAGCAGGAAACTGCCCGCGCCACCAAAGGTATGCTGAACATAGGCATGCAGGATCGCCGCGCCGTTAGCAGACTGTTCCACCAGCGTTGAGCTGTGAGAACCGAGACGGAACAGCGCCAGATAGAGCAGCGTCAGGCCAACACCCGCCATCAGCCCAGCCCAGACCGTGTAACGGGTCAGCAGGCGTGCTTCGGTAACACCGCGAGAACGCGCGGCGTTGACAATCACGATACCGAACACCATGGCACCGAGGGTGTCCATCGTCAGGTAACCATTCACGAAACCATTCGAAAACGGTGCAGTCTGGTAGGCTTCCAGCGCGTGGCTGATCGGGCCGGCAGGCCAGACAATAGCAGCGATGGCGAGGATCGTCAGGGCAATAATTTTCAGCGGCGCCAGGAAGTTACCCACCGTATCCAGCAGTTTACCCGGGTAGAGCGACACCAGGATCACCAGCGCAAAATAGATGATGCTGTAAATCAGCAGCGGCATTGCGCCTTCACCGGTCAGCGGTGCGATCCCGACTTCAAAAGAGACTGTTGCAGTACGCGGAGTCGCAAACAACGGCCCCACCGCCAGATAGCACACCGTCGCCAGCAGTACGCCCGCCACTTTGCCAATCGGGGTGCTCAGGCTGTCTACGCCACCACCCACTTTCGCCAGCGCGACCACGGTAAGGACGGGCAGGCCAACGGCGGTGATCAGAAAGCCTATGGCTGCTGTCCAGACGTGTTCACCCGCCTGTAAGCCGACCATCGGTGGAAAAATGATGTTACCTGCGCCTACGAAGAGGGCAAAAGTCATAAAGCCCAGAGCAACAATGTCTCGTGGTTTTAAGTGATGGGTCATATTTTGTTACTGCCTGTGGATGTGGTGTCGTAAAAATGATGTTTTTTTCGCCTTTCCCTACCGAACAATACAACGTCTATATCGCTGAAAGTCAGCGGGAAATGCTTTATGCATTACGTAGCGGAGAATAGTTTTTCGATTTACCACGCAAATACAGTCGGTATAACGATGTACGGGGCGCAATTTAAACGCTTATAACGTTTAAAGGCAAGGTGGGATCGCAAAACCAGATGCATCTACTACAACGGGAATTCTTACCAGTGAATAATTCCAATTATAAGAAAAACACATGGCTGATCATGCGAACAAAAAAGCAGCATGCGTACAAAATACGTTTCAGGGTGGAGACAAGGTACGTATGAGCGGTCTGTTTTCACAGACCGCTGGAAAGATAAGCTGACAGCGAGCTCAGGAAGCGGCTTTTTTGGCAACCAGGCGTTCCGGAAGAACAAAACTGAAGCGGGTACCTTTACCTGGCTGACTGACAATATCGAGACGGCTTTCGTGGTGGTTTACCGCATGCTTCACAATCGCCAGCCCCAGGCCACTGCCACCGGTTTGCCGGGATCGGGCTTTGTCCACCCGGTAAAAACGTTCGGTGAGACGCGGAATATGCTCAGCGGCAATGCCCGGCCCGTTATCTTCGACGCTGAACTCCGCCCCCTGCGCCAGGTGACGCCAGCTCACGATAATATGTGTCCCTGCCGGGGTATGGTTGACAGCGTTATACACCAGATTGGAAATGGCGCTGCGGAGTTGCTCTTCATTGCCGAGCACTTTGAGACTGCTGTCGACATCAAAATCAAAGGTGTGCTTTTGCTGACTGAGGGTTTGCGCCTCGCGCTCCACGACCCGCAGCATCATCGGCACATCAATGGTTTCGTTGGGCGGCAATGTCGGCGCCGCTTCAATCTTCGACAGCGTGAGTAGCTGGCGCACCAGACCTTCCATGCGCGAGGTCTGTTCCCGCATGGTATGCAGCGCTTTTTCCCGTGGCGCGCCTTCAAGCGTCTGCTCTTGCATCATCTCCAGGTAGCCCTGCAACACGGTCAACGGCGTACGTAGCTCATGGCTGACATTGGCAAAAAAGTTGCGCCGCGCCCCTTCCAGTTGATGCATTTGTGTCACATCGCGCGCCACCAGCAACAAATGCTCTTCCGTGTAGGGCATCACGCGGATCTCGAGATGGCGACCGTTGTTAAGCACCAGGTGCAAAGGCCGGGTAAACTCTTTTTTCTTCAGGTATTGGGTGAATTCGGGGTAACGCAGCAGGTTAAGGATGTTCTGCCCGCTATCATCTGGCCAGCGCAGCCCCAGCACTTGTTGCGCAAGACCGTTGCACCAGAAAATAGCGCCTTCCTGCGTGGTGAGGATCACCGCATCCGGAAGGGATTCCGCCCCGCTGCGAAAGCGCTTGATCAGGCTACCCAGTTCACGGCGACGCTTTTTGTTGCGCATCTGCATCTGGTGCAACCCATACAAAAGAGGCTCCCAGCTTCCTGTGCCGGGCGGCGGGGTCATACTTTTATCAACCCATAGCCACCAGGAGAGGCGCAATAAATTCCAGAAATGCCAGATCAGTAACCCGGTTACCGCGGCGAGTAAAAACCAGGGCAGATAACCGAACATGACGCCGAGTATTAAGGCGGGGATACAACAAAGGAGGAGCTCCAGCACCAGCCTTTTCCATGACAGCCGTTCCAGCACGCGTCACACTCCTGTCAAATTTCAGAAACGGGTCGAAAAACGGTATCCCGTGCCGCGCACTGTTTGCACCATACGATCGTGACCACTGTGTTCCAGCGCTTTGCGCAGTCGGCGAATATGCACGTCCACCGTACGGTCTTCCACATACACATTGGTTCCCCAAACATGATTCAGCAACTGCTCGCGGCTGTAAACACGTTCCGGGTGAGTCATAAAGAAGTGTAAGAGTTTAAACTCTGTCGGGCCCATATCCAGTGGATTTTCACCGGTCATTACGCGGTGAGACGAGGGATCGAGGCTCAGCCCCTGCATTTCGATGACCTCTTCCACCGCCATCGGCGAAATGCGGCGCATGACAGCCTTGATACGCGCCACCAGCTCTTTTGGCGAGAAAGGTTTGGTAATATAGTCGTCCGCTCCGGTTTCCAGGCCGCGAACGCGATCCTCTTCTTCACCACGCGCCGTCAGCATCATTACCGGAATGTCACGGGTCATGGCTTCACGTTTCAGATGTTTAATAAACTGAATGCCTGAACCACCAGGCAACATCCAGTCCAGCAAAACGAGATCGGGCCAGGGTTCATTCAGTTGATTCACCGCGCTGTCATAATCTTCAGCTTCTACTGGTTGAAAGCCATTTTGCTCGAGCACAAAGCAAACCATTTCACGGATGGGTGCTTCGTCTTCTACGACCAGAATTCGTCTCGCCATAATTTGCCCTGTTTTATTTAAGTCGTCAGTATATATAGCGGCGCCATTATGCGTCAGTTTTATGACAGATTTATGAATAACATGACCGTCAGATGACCCTCTTCAGCACGCGATGACAATCCCTGTTTTTATTCGGATATGTCCCTCATCTGCTTAATGTTTATAATCTGATTTACGTTTTTTCGCCACGGAACCGCTATGCGCATAATTCACACCTCTGACTGGCATCTGGGACAGAACTTTTACAGTAAAAGCCGTGCCGCCGAACACGACGCTTTTCTCGACTGGTTGCTGGAAAACGCCGAAAGCCACCAGGCAGATGCGATCATTGTGGCTGGCGACATCTTTGATACCGGTTCACCGCCGAGCTATGCCCGCGAGTTATATAACCGTTTTGTGGTTAAACTCCAGCGCACCGGCTGCCAGTTAGTGGTGCTGGCCGGCAACCATGACTCCGTGGCCACGCTCAATGAATCGAAAGAGATTCTGGCCTATTTGAAAACGACCGTAGTAGCCAGCGCCGGGGCGGCACCTTTTCTGCTCCACCGCCGTAATGGCGAGCCCGGAGCCGTGTTTTGCCCGGTGCCGTTTCTGCGTCCGCGCGACATTGTCCTGAGTCAGGCGGGTCTGTCCGGCCTGCAAAAACAGCAACATCTGCTCGCGGCTATCACTGACTATTATCAACAGCAGTACCGTGACGCCTGCACTCTGCGTGGCGATAGCGCGCTGCCTGTTATCGCCAGCGGCCATTTGACCACCGTTGGTGCCAGCAAAAGTGACGCGGTACGTGATATTTATATCGGCACGCTGGATGCCTTTCCGGCGCAGAATTTCCCCCCTGTTGACTATATGGCACTTGGTCATATCCACCGGGCGCAAAAAATTGGCGGTGAGGAGCACATTCGTTACTGCGGCTCACCGATCCCGCTCAGTTTTGATGAAACCGGTAAAAGCAAAAGCGTTAACCTTGTGAGCTTTGCCGGGGGGAAACTGGCCGAAGTGACCACGCTTAATGTTCCCACCACACAGGAACTGGCAGTGATCAAAGGTGATTTCGCCGCCATCTGCCAGCAACTGGAACAGTGGCGCGATGCCCCTGCCGACAAACCGGTCTGGCTGGACATCGAAATCGAAAGCCATGACTACCTGGCGGATGTGCAACGCAAAATCCAGCAGGTGACCGAAGCCCTTCCCGTGGAAGTCCTGTTAGTTCGCCGCAGCCGTGAACATCGCGAGCGCATACTTGCTGGCGAGCTGCGGGAAACGCTCAATGAATTAAAAGTCGAAGAGGTTTTTGCCCGCCGCCTGGCGCATGAAGAGCTCGACGAAACGCAAAGCGTGCGTTTACAGGCCTTGTTCAGTGAGGCATTGCAGGCGCTGGATGAGGAGAAAGAGGCATGAAAATTCTCAGTTTGCGACTAAAAAACCTGAATTCATTGAAAGGTGAATGGAAGATCGACTTTAGTGAAGAGCCCTTCGCGAGTAACGGTCTGTTCGCCATCACTGGCGCAACAGGCGCGGGTAAAACCACCCTCCTCGACGCCATCTGCCTTGCGCTTTACCACGAAACACCTCGCCTCAGCACCTTATCGCAGTCACAAAACGATCTGATGACCCGGGACACTGCCGAATGCCTGGCAGAGGTGGAGTTTGAAGTCAAAGGCGTGGCGTATCGCGCTTTCTGGAGCCAGAGTCGCGCCAGAGGTTTAGCCGAAGGCAACCTGCAGGCACCGCGCGTTGAGCTGGCAATGTGCGCCAGCGGCAAAATACTGGCCGATAAAGTCAAAGACAAACTGGAACTGACCGCCTCACTCACCGGGCTGGATTACGGCCGCTTTACCCGTTCGATGCTGCTATCTCAGGGGCAATTTGCCGCCTTCCTGAACGCCAAACCGCGGGAGCGCGCCGAATTGCTGGAGGAGCTGACCGGCACCGAAATCTACGGGCAAATTTCCGCCATGGTGTTTGAGAAACATAAAGCGGCGAAAATCCGGCTGGAAAAATTACAGGCGCAGGCCGAAAGTGTCGCACTGCTGGACGATGCCCAGCGCCAGCAGCTTGAACAAAGTTTGCAGGCACTTACTGACCAGGAACACCACCTGCTGGCTGACCTGAGCATTCGCCAGGCGCAGGCGAACTGGCTGAACCGGAACGCTGAATTGCGCGACGCTCAGGGCCGGGCGCAGGCCGCCTTAGTGCAGGCCCGTCAGGCCCAGGCAAGCGCGCAACCCCAACTGGCAGCGCTAGAACGCGCACAGCCGGCTCAGCAGCTGCGCCCCTTATGGGAGCGCCTTGAAGAACAGCGTAAAACGTTGCGGCGCACCGGTCAGCAGAGTGACGAAGTAAATACTCGCTTACATAACAGCCTGACACAGCGCGCCCGTATTCGCTTCAGCGCCGCGCAGCAACTCGCCACCTTACAGCGTTCCCAAAAAACGCTGGATAGCTGGCTGGCTGAACATGCCCGTTACCAACAGTGGCACAACGAGCTGACCGGCTGGCGGGTGCTATTTAATCAACTGGAAGAAGAAAAAAAACAGTGGCTAAACCTGCAACAACGCATTCAGAGCCATGAATCCAGGCTGAAGACACTGCCAGTCTCAACGCTGGCGCTCAGTATGGAAGAAACCGCCCAGGCCATGCAACGGTGCGCGCAGCAGCGCCCGCAGCGTCAGCAGTTAATCGCCCTGCATGCCCGTTTTGCGCCGCTACGTAAACAGCTAAGTCTTCGCCAGCAGAGCCTGGTCGATCTGAAAAGCGAGCAGGAGAAGCTCACTCTCGAGCTGGCACGCAAGCGCGAACTGTATAAAGAAAAAAATCAGTTGCTGGTGGATGTCACCACCATTGTCGAGCTGGAAAACCGCATTAAAGATCTCGAAAGCGAGCGTGCCCGCCTGCAACCCGGCCACCCTTGCCCGCTCTGTGGCGCGACGGAACACCCGGCGGTGGCGCACTATCAAACCCTCGAACCCGGCGTGAACCAGGCGCGACGCAATGCGCTGGATCTGGAAGTCCGCCAGGTAAAAGAAGAGGGTGTTGCGCTAAGCGAAAGGCTGAAAGGCCTGGGCGAACGTTACGAGAAAGATGAGCGCGAAGCCAGAGCCTTACAGCAGGAAGAACAGACCCTGCTGCAGTCGTGGGCCAGCGCCTGCGCCGCACTGAATGTGACGCTGGAACCGCACCGGGAGCTGACCAGTTGGCAAAGCGCGCAGGATGCCTACGAGCATCAGCTTTATTTGTTGAATCAGCACCAGACGTTGCAGCAGCAAATTCATGAACTGCGCCAGCAGGGTGAACATTATCAACAGGCGGTTGTCAGCCGCCGTGCCAGCCTGGCCTCAGCCTTGCAACCGCTCGAACTCAGCCTGCCAGAGGAAGGTGAAGAGCACGCCTGGCTGGCGGCGCGGGCGCAGGAAGCGGAGCAGTGGCAACAGCAGCAGCAACAACTGGCTTCGTTGCGCGAAAGCATGGCGCAGCTAACGCCTGTGATTGAAACGCTGCCGGCCGACGATGCTCTTGCGGACGGGCAAACCACCGCGCTGGAAGGCTGGCGTCAGATCCATAACGATTGTGTGTCGTTACAGAGCCAGTGGCAAACGCTGCAGCAGCAACTGGCGCAGGAAAGTGCCACAGAAAATGCGCTGGAAAAACAGTTCGCCAGCGCGCTGAAAAACAGTGTCTTTGCGGATACGGAAGCGTTTCTTGCCGCACTGCTTGACGACGGCGAACGTCAGCGCCTTGAGCAACTGCGCCAGAAACTGGACAGCGACTGCCAGCAAAAACAGGCGCTGGCTGTCAGTGCCGAACAGGCAGTGGCCGCGCACCAGGCGCAGCCGCCTGCCGGAATGGCAAAAGAGATCACCGCCGAAAGCGCCACGCAGGCGTTGGCAAGCGCCAACCACCAGTTGCGTGAAAACACGACCCAGCAGGGTGCATTGCGCCAGCAGCTGAAACAGGATATCGCTAACCGCCAGCGCCAACAGGCGGTGCTGCTGGAGATTGAGCAGGCCACCGTGTGCTGCGACGACTGGGGCCAGTTAAATGCGCTGATTGGCTCGAAAGAAGGCGATAAATTCCGTAAGTTTGCCCAAGGGCTGACGCTGGATAATCTGGTATGGCTGGCCAACAACCAGCTCACTCGTCTGCATGGCCGCTATCTGCTAAAACGCAAAGCCAGCGAGGCGCTGGAACTGGAAGTGGTCGATACCTGGCAGGCCGATGCGGTTCGCGATACGCGCACCCTCTCCGGCGGCGAAAGCTTCCTGGTAAGTCTGGCGCTGGCACTGGCGCTGTCCGATCTGGTGAGTCATAAAACTCGCATTGATTCGCTGTTCCTCGACGAGGGATTCGGCACACTGGATAGCGAAACGCTGGACACCGCGCTGGATGCGCTGGACGCGTTAAATGCTACCGGCAAAACCATTGGCGTGATCAGCCATGTCGAAGCGATGAAAGAGCGCATTCCGGTGCAGATCAAAGTGAAGAAGATCAACGGGCTGGGTTACAGCAAACTGGACAGTAAATTCGCGGTATCTCAGGGCTGATAAACGAAGCGCCACCCTGCATCGTGCCGGGTGGCGCTTCTTACTCGAACGATATTCACATAACGCAGTATTACTCGCCGTGCGGCCACAGCCAGGCCGCGCCGCGCACGCCGCTCGAATCCCCGTGCAGCGCTTTGCGGATCGGGGTTTCACATTCACCGCCAAATACCCAGTTTCGCACCAGTCCGGGCACGGTCTGGTACAAACGGTCCACATTACTCATCCCACCACCGAGCACAATAACATCCGGATCAAGAATATTGATCACATGCGCCAGCGACTTGGCAAGCCGCAACTCGTAACGGCCTAACGCCAGTTCGGCTACGGGATCCTGCGCCTCGGCCAGCCGGATGATCTCGCTGCCTTTTAACGGCTGCCCGCCAAGGCGATGATAATCGGTGGCGAACCCTGTTCCGGAGATAAACGTCTCAATACATCCCTGCTTACCGCAGTAACAGGCGACCTCAGCACGGTAGTGCAGTTCGTCATCGTCCATCCACGGCAGCGGATTGTGCCCCCACTCTCCCGCCGTGCCGTTGCCGCCAATGTGCACCTGTCCATTGATGGCAATGCCGGAACCACAGCCGGTGCCGATGATCACCGCAAACACGGTTTGCGCACCTGCCGCCGCACCATCTACCGCTTCAGATACCGCCAGGCAGTTGGCATCATTTGCCAGCCGCACTTCACGGTTCAGACGCTGGCTTAAATCTTTATCGAACGGCTTACCGTTCAGCCACGTGGAGTTTGCGTTTTTGACCACGCCAGTATACGGCGAAATCGAGCCGGGAATGCCCATCCCCACCGTTCCAGTCTGGCCTGTCTCTTTCTCTGTTAAATCCACCATCGAAGCAATCAGCTCTATGGTTTGCAGATAATCACGCGGGGTAGGCTGACGGTGACGAAACAACGCCTCGCCATTCTCGCCCAGTGCGATGATCTCTGTTTTTGTCCCACCTAAATCGATACCGATACGCACATCAAACTCCTCATAGTGGACCACGCATTAGCAATGCAACGAAGCCGACAATTCGCTATCATGCCCGCTGCATTTAACGACAAGGCCGTGGAAAAAATCATGCTGTGGTTCAAAAATTTAATGGTATACCGTCTCAGCCGCGATGTAGCGCTGCGTGCGGAAGAGATGGAAAAACAGCTTGCCCCACTATCGTTTACTCCTTGCGGTAGTCAGGATATGGCGAAAACCGGCTGGGTTCCACCGATGGGTTCACACAGCGATGCGCTGACCCATACCGCCAACGGGCAGATTATTATTTGCGCCCGCAAAGAAGAAAAAATTCTGCCGACGCCGGTAGTCAAACAAGCGCTGGAAGCGAAAATCTCCCGTCTCGAAGCGGAACAGGGCCGGAAGCTGAAAAAAACCGAAAAAGATTCCCTGAAAGACGAAGTGCTGCATTCTCTGCTGCCGCGCGCGTTCAGCCGCTTCAGCCAGACCATGATGTGGATCGACACCGTAAATGGCCTCATTATGGTGGATTGTGCCAGTGCCAAAAAAGCGGAAGACACGCTGGCGCTGCTGCGCAAGAGCCTTGGTTCGCTGCCGGTGGTTCCGCTGGCGATGGAAAACCCCATTGAGCTGACGCTGACCGAGTGGGTGCGCTCCGGCACCGTGGCGCAGGGCTTCCAGCTACTGGACGAAGCCGAACTGAAAGCGATGCTGGAAGATGGCGGCGTGATCCGCGCTAAAAAGCAGGATTTGGTGAGCGACGAAATCGCAGTCCATATTGAAGCGGGCAAAGTGGTCACTAAACTGGCCCTCGACTGGCAGCAACGTATTCAGTTCCTGATGTGCGACGACGGCTCCGTTAAGCGGTTGAAGTTCTCCGACGAATTGCGCGATCAGAACGAAGATATTGACAGAGAAGATTACGCTCAGCGTTTTGATGCCGATTTTATTCTGATGACCGGCGAGCTGGCGGCGTTGATCCAAAACCTGGTAGAAGGTTTGGGCGGCGAAGCACAGCGCTAATTTCGTGCCCCTGACGAGGCCTGATACGCAACGCGTCATCAGGCCGTTTTTGCCGGATGGCGGTAAACGCTTCCTCCGGTCAGATTCGGTTTAGCGGCCTTTACAGATAGCGGCAGAGATAAGCGCTGGGCTCAGCGACCTGCAAATGGAACTCACTCTGACCTGGCACGTTGAACACTTCACCCGCCGAGTACGTTTTCCACTCCGTTTCACCCGGTAGCAAAACGTTCAGCGCCCCGCTGACGACCGTCATCTCTTCTGGCTGCGCCGTCCCAAAGGTGTACTCCCCTTCAAGCATCACGCCTACGCTGGCACGGCCAGTGCTACTGCTGGTAAAACCAATGGATTTCACTTTACCGGAGAAGTACTCATTACTTTGAAGCATGAACGGGCCCTTTTAAAAATGTATGAAAAAACAATATAGAGGCCGCTGTTTGCTTCTGTCACGCGAAATTGCACGGGACTGTGGACTAGACCAGCAGTTCCGACGCGAGGCGCGCGGCAAGGACATTAGACAATAAAACCGGAACATCCAGCGCTTTCTGGAGTAAATCACGGTGATGCTGATGGAATCCGAGACAATCAAGCATTAACACATCGGCCCCCTGGGCCAGCAAAGACTGCCCCGCACCGATCAGCTCGCTCTCCGTAGCCAGAAAGGGATGCGCCAGCGCATAGTAGGGTTCGTTTTCCAGGACCTGCCATTTACGCCGTTGCTGCGCCATTAATTCCGGGATAGGAACGATCACACCCACCTGGTGCCCATCGACAATCGATGCCACCAGCGGTGGGATAATACGCTGCGGTTCGATGAGAATGGCGTTACGCGCCACCAGCCCGCGAATGTCGGCGGTGCTCATCAGTAAAATCACATCGTAACCCTGATTATCCAGCACTTCGATAACGCTTTGCAGGTCGCGCTCCACTTTTTCGCGCGACACCATGCCCAGTGAATCATCCTGCAAACGCGTCGGGATAGCACTCTCCCCGGCTTCTACACGGTATTCGCGGCGGACTTCATCAGGGTCCATCTTCCCCAGCAAACTGATATGGGTAATCTGCTGTTCGGGCACGTGCTCCGCGAGGAGCGGTAAGGTCTCTTCTACCGGCACCACACCAATGGTGAGGATCGCCAAAGTCGCACTCATTTCTGCTTTCCGCCTTTCATTAATGCTTACTTTTTGCGTTAACCACTACCCGGTATGAGCCATGATGCGTAGGGAAAACGAGCCACCTTTGTGTTCAAGTACACTCCAGTAACATGCAAATATAACAACTGAGGGGCATCCATCCAGCCCCAAAATGTGAGGTAAGTCCGTTTCTGCACTCTTCAGGAAATGATCCTGTCGGAGGACGCTATGACTTAGCTTTTATCCGGATCTTCATAGCGCTTTTTCGCGTCCAGCGCTTCCTGCTCGGTGGGATGTTCGCTAATTAATGAATCAGGCTTCGGGTGATCAGCACGTAACTGATACCAGGTCTCTGTCTGACCCGCACCTTTTTCAACGGCGACAACACGGGCTTCACGCGGGTAAGGTGGTTTCGTCGGCATAGCTCTTCCTTTTTTGTCTTTGTCGGTCGAGCTGTAAGTATAGACAAACGTTTCGCTAACTGGCGCGAGCCAGATGTAAAGCTGCCTCAATTTCCGCCACCACCCGCCCGGCGGGCTGCGCGGCATCCACGACATAGTGTGCCGCTTCACGGTATAACGCGTCACGAAGCGCCAACACTTCGCTCACCTCTTCGCTGATGGGTTTGCCGGTCAGCGTGGGCCGCTGCTCCCCTTCCGGGAAAGCCTCCAGCCTGCCCGCCAGAACCGAAACCGGGGCGCACAAATAGATGACGATGCCCTTTTCACGCATAAAACTGCGGTTATAGTCGCTCAGCACAATCCCACCGCCTGTCGCAATGACACGGGATGGTGCGGTCACCGCCTCCAGCGCTGCCGTTTCTCTTGCGCGGAATGCTTCCCACCCTTCGTTATCAACAAGGGCCGCAATGCTCTGCTTAACCTCTTCTTGCAACCAGTGGTCAGTGTCAATGAACTGACACTCCTGCGCCAGCGCCAGCGCCTTCCCCACGGTGGTTTTACCGCATCCGCGTGCGCCAATTAAGAAAATGGGTAACGTCATTAGCGGGTATTTCCTCCGGGTCCCTTCATTCATGGGACGGATAATAAGAGCGCGATGATATCACTAAGCTAGTACAATATTCATCGTAAATTTTACGTTACACTTTTATGTCTGCCGTAGCGAAAAAAGGCTAACAAACCAGTTATGGCAAACCCTTTCGCTGTAAAGATTTTGTGGCAACACGTGTGGCGGTAACCTTACTGAATGTAACACAGGCTGGCAAGCCCGCAAGGCGGGGAACATTACCATATCGCGCAGGGTTGTGCAGAATTTACTCTGGCTGGCGGCGTTTGACTTCCAGCAGCCATTTATCTAACTGCGCGGCAAATTGCTGACGATCGCGCTGTGAGAGGCTGTCCGGGCCGCCGGTCTGGATGCCGCTGGCACGCAGCGTGTCCATAAAGTCACGCATGGTCAACTTTTCACGAATGGTAGCGTCAGTATAGCGTTCCCCGCGCGGGTTTAATGCCGCAGCCCCTTTCGCCAGTACTTCTGCCGCCAGCGGAATATCCGCTGTGATCACCAGATCCTCTGCACTGCACAGCCGCACGATTTCGTTATCGGCCACATCAAACCCCGCTGGAACCCGTAATGCGCGGATCACACGTGATGGCGGCACACGAAGATTCTGGTTAGCCACCAATGTCAGCGGTGTCTGTGTGCGCTCGGCGGCGCGAAACAGGATCTCTTTAATCACATTCGGACACGCGTCCGCATCTACCCAAATCGCCATAGCTGCTCCTTATTGACTGCCGCGCATTGTCGCTTTAATTGCCCACAGGGGAAAGTAGAGAGATTACAGAGGAAGCTTTAGCCCTGCGCCGAAATCCACGTTAAGCTATAAACCACAAGCAATTACAGGCAGAGGGACAAACGTGATGGAGAAAAAAATCGGTTTTATCGGCTGCGGCAACATGGGCAAAGCGATCCTCAGCGGCTTAATTGCCAGTGGGCAAGTTTTGCCGGGGCAGATCTGGGTTTATACCCCCACTGCAGATAAAGTTGCCGCCCTGCACGATCAGTTTGGTGTTAACGCTGCGCAAAGCGCGCAGGAAGTGGCGCAAATTGCCGATATCGTCTTTGGCGCCGTAAAACCCAACATCATGGTAAAAGTGCTGAGTGAGGTCGCCTCCAGCCTTAACAAAGAGACACTGGTGGTTTCTATTGCTGCGGGCGTCACGCTCGATCAACTGGCGCGCGCCCTCGGCCATGACCGCAAAATCGTTCGCGCAATGCCGAATACGCCTTCGCTGGTCAATGCCGGCATGACATCCATTACACCCAATGCGCTGGTGACCTCAGAAGACACCGCCGATGTGCTGAACATTTTCCGCTGCTTTGGCGAAGCCGAAGTGATTGCCGAAGCGATGATCCACCCGGTCGTTGGTGTCAGCGGCTCTGCGCCCGCCTATGTCTTTATGTTTATCGAAGCAATGGCCGATGCCGCCGTGCTGGGCGGGATGCCGCGCGCGCAGGCATACAAATTTGCCGCCCAGGCGGTGATGGGCTCTGCCAAAATGGTGCTGGAGACCGGCAAGCATCCGGGCGAACTCAAAGATATGGTCTGCTCCCCTGGCGGCACCACCATTGAAGCGGTAAAAGTACTGGAAGAAAAAGGCTTCCGCTCTGCGGTCATCGAAGCCATCGAAGCCTGTATGGCGAAATCCGATACGCTGAGCAAATAATCTTCCCCTCTCCCGCCCGGGAGAGGGTCGCGTTTTACGAGAGCATCTCGCTGGCGGCGTTCATACTTAATGGTTGTTGCATTTTCAGCAGCAACCCTGCCGTTGCGGTGTTTTCACCGCAGCTCAGCACCGCTTTTAACACGCCCGCCTCGCCATACAACACCGCAAAGCGCTTATCCGCAAACGAGCCGAGCATTTTGACGCTGTCCCACTCGCGCGCATAACCCAGGTACTCAAAACGCGTACCAAAATGTGTCGTCCAGAAAAAAGGCACCCGATCAAACACCCGCTGCTCACCCAGCATATTGAGGGCGGCAATGCGCCCTTGCTGCTGCGCCACGCGCCAGTGTTCAATCCGTCGGCGCCCTTCCGGTGCCGGGTAACTGGCAATGTCTCCAACTGCCCAGACATCGGGTGCGGCACTGAGCGTTTCGTCAACACTCAGGCTGCCGTCCTCTTCGTGGCGCAGGTTCAGCGCCAGATCTGTCACCGGGCGCACCCCGGTCGCAAACACCACAACCTGTGCTGGCAGCGTGCGGCCATCCTTCAGGGTGATGCCCGTTACATGGCCGTTTCCTTCCAGCGCCGCCGGCTCGCCAGTCACGAATTTAACGCCGTTTTGCTGGTGCAGATCTTTAAAACGCCGGCCCATCTCTTCACCAAATTGCGGTACAAACGGCAACGCGTGGCGTGACAGCACGGTGACATCAATGTCCTGATTACGCAGTGCCGCCGCCAGCTCCATGGCGATAAAGCTATTGCCAATAATCACCAGCTGCTGCTGTTGTTCGGCATCATTAAGCAGCGTTTGCGCCTGATGAATATCACGCAATACATGCACTCCCGCCAGGTGGTTGCCGGGGATCTCCGGCCACACCGGTTGCCCACCCGTCGCCAGCAGGAGTTTATCGAAATGAAGCTGACGCCCGCTGGCGAGAGTGAGCTGGTGCCCGTCGCAATCCACACGGGTTACCTCCTCCCGCAGGCTCTCTACGCCTGGCTGGCTATAAAAATCGTCGTCCAGCAGATGGGGCACTTCACTGATTTTCATCTTGCCAGAGGGAACAAATTTACTCAGCGCGGTACGGTCATATGGCGCATCGTCTTCTTTATCAATCATGATCAGGTGCCCGGTAAAGCCGGCGTCTCGCAGGGTGATTGCCGCCGCACTGCCTGCTGCGCCGGTGCCGAGGATCACTGCCGTTTGTGGGTGATCGCCACGAATCTTTGGTCTGCTGGCGGGCGACAGCGGGCGCGGATTTACCAACACACGATTGTGTTCAATGGTCACCGGGTACTGCTTAAGATTGGTCAGCGCCAGCGGCTCCCGCCACTCCCCATTGGTGATATCAAACGCCGCCTTATGCCACGGGCAGACCAGTTTGCCATCACAAATGGCCCCTTTTTCCAGCGGCCCGCCTGCATGGGGGCATTTGCTTTGAAAGGCGCGAACCTGAGTCAGCGTACGAATAAGGATTATGGCGGTGCCCGCCACATCGACTTTTACCGGCTGATTTTCCGGCAGCGAATTCAAATCGGTAACATACTGATAATTCATAACATTGCTCTCGTGTCAGTGTTGCAAAAACGGGCGTAACGCCAGACAGCGCACAACCACGAGGAAAGGAAACGTAAAACGTCGCTTAGAACATAAGCCTGGCAGAGATTGAACAACGGGCAACCAGGCGGGCGGGGATGTCAGGAGAGGGTGAGCCACTGATGTCGCTCACCCAACGCATCAGCCCTGTTTTTTCAGGCATGCGCTCATAAATTTACTGCGGTCTTCGCCTTTCAGCGATTGTTGCGTGGCCTGCGCATTACATTCGCGCATTCTTTGCTGCTGCGGCGTCAGGCTTTTCTGCCCGGCTTCCATTTTGGTGTTTTTAAGACATTGACTCATATACTGCTTACGGGCATCACCAGCGAGCGTTTGCGCCGTCGCCTGTTGATTACAGAGGGTCATACGTTGTTGTTGTGGGGTAAGGTTTTTTTCAGCGGCGCTCAGCGCCGTGACAAACAGCAGACCGAATACGAGGGTAACCAGGAATGTTATTTTCATCGCACCATCCTTCTGTCAGTGTGGCTCTTTAAGGATGGTTCTAAACCGAAAAAAAACCACCCGGCGACAAAGATTTGCCGCCGGGCAGTGATTATTTGAGGCTCAGCGCCGCTTTCATGGTGTAGAACAGATCGGTCTGATCGGTCAGCCCCACCACGTTGGCCGCGTGCGGACCATAAGCAGCGATACGAATTTGCGTACCGGTATGCTCCATGGATTCTTCTTCAGAGTTGCCGTAAGTCATGGCCATCACCGCACCATCTTTAGTGTTAAGCGCCTGGCTCAACCCAGGTGCTTTGGTATCAGCCGGGATGATTTGGCTGGCATGGGCGTGATCCGCCGTCACGATCACCAGTGTATTGCCTTCTTTCTTCGCAAACGCCAGCGCTTTTTGCACGGCTTCGTCGAGATCGACCGTCTCTCCAATCTGGCCACACGGGTTGGCAGCATGATCCTGTTTATCAATCGATGCACCTTCGACTTGCAGGAAGAAGCCCTTCTCATTTTTGCTCAACAATTCAATGGCTTTTTCCGTCATCGCCGCCAGCGTAGGTACGCTGTCAGTGCGTTTTGCGTTTGGCGTACAGGTCACTGCTGGCTTATCCAGGTTGCCATGTAAAGAGGCTTTCGGCCCTTCCCAGCGTACCGGCATGTTGCCCTCCGAGAACAGACCCAACAGCGGTTTACCCTGGTTTGCTTCGGTGATAGCCGCCAGCGTCGAGGCATCGCCGACCAGCTGATACCCGCGCGCCTGTGCCTGTTCACGCAGGGTTTTCCCTTTCCATTCACCGGCCGTAGCGGTTTCGCTGAAGGTTTTTGCCCCGCCGCCCAGCGTGACGTCAGCACGGGCGTTCAGCAATTGTTCGGTAATCGACCCTTTGCCGCCTTTTTCCAGCGCATTCAGCGCACATTTCTCGCTGGTCACCGTCGGGCCATAACAACGGCGAGAGATGACATGAGAAACCAGCGCCGCAGGTGTCGCGTCCTGCAATTCTGCCGTCGAGACGTTGCCGGTCGCCAGACCTGCGGCTTTGGCCATCTCCAGAATAGTCATGTGATCTTTTTCGTGAATATCGACGCCCAGCGCGCCGTTATAGGTTTTGACGCCGGTGCTCCACGCCGTAGCGGAGGCTGCCGAGTCCGTCACGTAGTCCGGTTTGCCGGTTTTCTTGTCCAGCGCATAATGCGTGTACTGGCCCGTCAACGGTAAGGCATCAATACCTTTAAAAAATCCGCCCGCCCCTTCGGCATAATTGCGCGCAGCGGTAATTTCGGAGTCACCCATGCCGTCGCCAATCAGCAAAATTATATTTTTTGCCGGTTTCTCATTTAGCGAAGCACGCAGGGCGGAAGTCTGGTCGCCACTTAAACGGCGTGCGCCGCCGGGCGCGGAAATATCCCCCTGAGCCGCACGGTTTTCAAGCACCGCGCCAGAGGATGTATCAGCATAAATAACAGGGGTAAACAACAGGGGTAATAAGGCGATGAATAATGCGCTCTGTTTCACTTAATATTCTCCATGTACAAATACTTAAAGAAAATAAAACAGAGCGACTATAGGCAGCGCGCATGACAGTTAGATGACACTCCTGTCTGTAAAGCGGGGACTTAACTGCGCGGGTGCCGTAAAAGCTTTTTTACGTACTGTTGCAGCAACTCCGTATCCTGATGGGTGACTTGATCGCCGGGGCGGACCTCTTCCAGCGCGCCTTCGATACTCTGAATAAGCGCTTGTTGTTCCGTGGCAGCCATATGACGCAGCAGCGCTGTCACAACAATTTCCAGCGCTTCTACTTGAGCGACCAGCTCTTTCGATTCCTCTTCTTTTTCGGCAAGCTTTACCAACAACTCAGCAATGAGATTCTTCATAGCGCTATTTCCTTGAGAGATATCCGATGACGTTAGCACTGTGCTCAGATGTTGCAAAGTAGATACATGTATTATTTTTGCGGATTTTTTCACAACTCTGCATTGTATTTTCTGCAGAGCAACTAACGAAACGTTTCTCCTCTCCTTAAGGCAATCTATTTGCAGGCACTAGCATGCAAATATAAAAAGCCCGGAGCGTTCATGGATATAAGAAAAGGTTATCGAAGGGCCGTTAATAACGTCTCCGGCCCGTTAAGCGACTTAGCGACGTGCGCGGCGAAATGCCAGCCCGAGTTGCCAGAGATTAATAAAAACCACAACCGCCGTCGCCGCAAATACCCACCGAAAACCCGCCACTGCAGAAACAGCTGCGCCCATCAGTGGCCCGGCAACATTGCCTAAATACATAAACGACTGGTTGTAACCAAAAATACGACCGGTGACTTGATCGCTGGAATATTTCAGCAGCAGCGTCTGCACCGCAGGGAGCATCGCGCCATCGGCAAACCCCAGCATAAAACGCAGGATCCCCAGCTGGAGCGGCGAAGTCACAAAAGACATGGCAAAGAACAGCACCACCGCGATGATCATCGTCCCCATTAAAATACGCGACGTGCCAATCCGGTCGCCGAGTTTGCCCAGACGTGGGGCGGAAATCAGCGCCGAGACACCGGGTACGGCGGCAATCAGACCGCTAAGAAAAGCAAGATTAGTGGTATGCGGCGAAAGTGACTGGATAAACAGGGCGAGGATCGGCCCTACAGAGCCATTGCACAACTGGATAACCAGCGTCGTGATAAACAGACTGATCACAAGACCAGGGTAAGGCAGCGTCGAGAACACGGCTTTGCCGCTCAGACGCTCCCCCTTTTTCACTTTCGGTCGCCCGCCCTCTTTGATGAGAAACAGCGTCACCAGGAAGCTCACCATCAGCAGCATCGCGGTGATAAAGAACACCATCCGCAGCCCGAGATGGTCAGCCAGAAAACCGCCCATCAGCGGCCCGCCAATCACCCCGCTGATTTGCGCAGTTGATAATGTGCTCAACGCCCAGCCGCTGCGCTCCCTGGGGACCTGCGAGGCCACCAGCGCCATGGCATTCGGTATATAGCCCGACGTCAGCCCCATCACGCCACGCAGCAACAATAACTGCCAGACGTTGGTGGCGAAGGCCTGCAGCAGAATGGCGACTGCCATCCCCAGTGAGGCGCGGAGCAACATCAGTTTTCGGCCTTTACGATCCGCCAGGCTGCCCCACATTGGCGAGACAATGGCGGAAACGAGAAAAGTGACGCTGAACGTCAGCCCGGACCACATCGATAACGCTTCGTGGGACGTCACGCCTAATTGCGCCACATAAAGCGGCAGAAACGGCAGAATTTGACTGATCGCGAGGCCGGTGAAAAAACAACCGAACCACACCGAGATAAGATTGACCTTCCAGGATTCCATAAGTGGGCGTAATTATTCAGGTTTTGACAAACAGCGCACAGATTAACAAGAACATGCGCCAGATGAGTCACCAGAGATGCGCTTAAACGAAGTTTGGTGTTTTATCTGCTCACCGCCGCACAGCACGGAGGCCCGACAAAAAAACCCTGCTCATCATGGTGATTTATGCTTTAACGGCACAGACCAAAGCCACGCATCCCCAAATGAAAGTGGTTAGCATGGGCGGCGTTATACTCCGGGCCCAGTCCGTTGCCATAATACCCGCAACTGGCGCTGAGCATGGCCTGCAGCCACGGCTGGGTACGGGCCTGCTGCCAGCCTTTAAGCACCGTCACTTGCTGTCCATTCGCCAGTTGAAAGCCGCGAATATCCAGCGCTTCAGCACTGGCATGCTCGCTACGGCGGGCATCCGCACGGTGATAAATATTCCGGCAGGCGTAACTGCCCAGATGATCGATGCGCACCAGTGCGCTGCCCATAAAGCGCTGGGTTAATGGTCGTGCCTGCTGCTCAATAAACAATGCCGAGCTCAACGCCAGCGGGCAACTGGCCAGAAAACTGCTGTTCAGTTTGACGGTACCAAAATCGCGTACCCGCACCACATCCGTTAACGGGCAATCGCCTGCGCTATCCGCCACCGGCACAGATGAGATCAGCCGCTGCTGGTTAGCCTCACTCAATAATGCGCTACAGGCCTCCGGGGGCAGTCGCCGCAATTTAAATTGAGTGAGGCGGCCGGGCGGATCGGTCAGTTGTAATGGTGCAAACGGGTTGTAGTACGACGGCAGATGACGGTAACCGATGAAAATCAGCGCCAACAGAATGCACAGCACAATCAGGCTTTTTCTCCCCACGACACCCCCTTACGGTCTGTCAAAAACATTATGGCAGAAGGCCGCGAATCGTGCGTTTTGACGTGCTATGGTATGTGCTTTGTGAATCAGTATGAGTGAACGTAGAAATGGCAAAACTGCGGGTGGGGGTCGTCTTCGGCGGGAAATCGGCGGAGCATGAAGTGTCATTGCAATCGGCGAAAAATATCGTCGATGCGATGGATAAATCGCGATTTGAGGTCGTGCTGCTGGGAATTGATAAACAGGGCCAGTGGCACATAAGCGATGCGAATAATTACCTGCTGAACGCAAACGATCCGGCGCGCATTGCGCTGAATCCGTCTGATAACAGCGTGGCGCTGGTACCGGGCAATGAACAACAGCAATTGATTGCAGCAGAAAGCCGCTCACCGCTGCCGGATGTGGATGTTGTCTTCCCGATCGTTCACGGTACGCTGGGAGAAGACGGCAGCCTGCAAGGGATGTTGCGCCTGGCAAACCTGCCGTTTGTCGGTTCCGATGTGCTGGCCTCAGCAGCCTGTATGGACAAAGACGTGACCAAACGCCTGCTGCGCGATGCCGGGCTGGCGATTGCGCCCTTTATCACCCTGACACGCGCCAACCGTGACAACATCCGCTTCAGTGAAGTGGAAGCAAAGCTTGGTCTGCCGCTGTTTGTGAAACCAGCTAACCAGGGCTCCTCTGTCGGGGTCAGCAAAGTGACCAACGAGGCGCAGTACCATGAGGCGGTCCGCCTGGCCTTTGAATTTGACAAAAAAGTGGTGGTCGAGAAAGGCATTAAGGGCCGTGAGATCGAATGCGCCGTGCTTGGTAATGACGATCCGCAGGCCAGCACCTGCGGCGAAATCGTCCTCAACAGCGAGTTCTACGCCTACGACACCAAATACATTGACGATAACGGCGCACAGGTAGTGGTACCGGCGGCGATTGAGCCACAGGTCAATGACAAGATCCGCCAGATTGCCGTGCAGGCATACCAAACGCTTGGCTGCGAAGGGATGGCACGCGTCGATGTATTCCTGACGCCAGAAAGTGATGTGATCATTAATGAGATCAATACGCTGCCGGGTTTTACCAATATCAGCATGTACCCGAAACTGTGGCAGGCCAGCGGTATCAGCTACTCTGCGCTGATCACACGCCTGATTGAGCTGGCCATTGCGCGCCATCAGGCCAATAGCGCGCTGAAAATTTCCGTTAACCGTTAAGCGTTACTGTGGCTTATCCGCCGTCTCTTCCTCATCGGGGCGGCGGCGGATAATAAAGCCCGCGAGCCAGAAACTGATCACCCACGTAACCAGGCCAACTGCATACGTCTGCCAGCCTTTAGCTTCAAAACCTAACAGCCCCACCACTCCATTCAGAATAAAAATTAATCCAATCGCAAACGCGTAATAATGCCAGTCACGGCGTATTTTCGCAGGCAGCTTCATGACAACTCCGGCAGTTAAAAAGACATCATCGCATAACCAGTACATTGGGTCTGTGTCGTATGCGGTAATTCCGAAATGTTACCAAAGTAATTAAAACGTTACAAAAATGTGAGCGCGAACAAAATTCCCTCACATGGGATCCTTCCCGGGGCGAAATTATCACCATTCTTATGTTGACAAACCGGTACAGCTGTCAAAATTACCGTCAGTTGAGGGCCACAGAGCCTGCTCCTTCCAGTGTTAAATAGCGGTTTAAATGTTAAAGAGTACCGGAGGTCTTATGGCTGACTTTACCTTGTCAAAACCCTTTACGGGCGCGAAAAAACGTGACACCTCCAGGCCGGGTAACATTGCATATGCGGTGTTCGTACTGCTCTGTTTCTGGGCGGGAGCCCAGCTACTGAACCTGCTGGTGCATGCCCCTGGCGTGTTTGAACATCTGATGCAGATACAGGACAGCGCACGCCCCCATGTGGAACTCGGGCTCGGCGTAGGCACGATTTTCGGCCTTGTGCCCTTCCTGGCAGGAAGCGCCGTGCTGGGTGTCATCGCGCTTTTCCTGCGCTGGCGACGACACCACCTGCGTTAATTCTGCGCCATGCACGCTGCCCGACGATCGTCGACGCGCTTCGCAAACCATGCCGTTGTCAGGTTGCGGGTGATCTTCGGGCTTTCTAACTGAATGCCCGGCAGCATTTCCCGCGGCAGCGTTTTACCACTTTTCTTTTCCGCCAGGCGATAGACTTCGCGCCACAGCGTCGTCTCTTCCAGCTTCTGACTGTCTCCGCGCTCCAACTGGCGACGAATATCGCGATCGCTCATATTGAGTGTCGGCCCAAGCGTTCTGACAGCGCGTTCAGTCGCGCCTGTATCGTTACTGTTATAAAGGATCAGGTCGCCGTCCAGCGCCAGTTTCATTCCGGTCGCGACGCTCACCGCGTGCTGGAAGGCGGCATTGCGGCTGGCGTATAACCCGGCGTTAAAATCGGCAAAACGGTAAATCGGCGCGCTATAACGGGCGGGATAGTTAAGCAGATGATACGTGCCAAACCACAGTCCGCCACGACGGGTAAACACTTCCTGACGCACGGTCCCCTGCATTTCCCATGGATAACCGTCAGTATGCTGCTGGGCAAACGCCACGCTTATCTGCATCGGCCCGCCGGTACGTACCGGGTTCAGGGAGCCGAACAGTTTCTGCCCCATCGGTACCACGCTGATAAAGTCATCGAAAATGGCGCTCAGTTCTCTTTCCGTCCGGACTTTATCCAGCCTTTCACTGTAGCTTTTACCATTCGGCGACGTAACTTTTAGCGCGGTATGCACCAGCACGGCAGGAATATGCATGCGTTCAGCACGCTTATCGATCTCTTTCCAGGCGATTTTGCTTAACCCCGGAACCACAGGATCGGCCTGATAATTGGATTCCTGCTGCGCCACCGCCAGCACCGAACAGATATTTTCCAGTGTTGGCGCTAACTGCTGGCTACGAAAGGTGGTGGCAATATCCTGCGCCCAGCCATCGCGATCTTTCACGCTGGCCGGTATTTTTTGGCGCACCACGCTTGCCACATCCAGCGGCTTCTCTTTTTCTCGCCCTTTTTCTTTCTCTGCTTCCTGCTGAGAAAGCGGACCTGGTGACGAACAGCCAGCGACGATCAGCGCCGCCAGCAACCAGCAAACACGCGGTAGGTAAGACATGCCGTTCCTTCTTTTAACCAAAATGATGCGGCACGGGCTGAACCGCCTGCCCATCCAGTTCACGCTCAAAACTGCGCAAACGCTTGTAGATAGACATCAGTTCCACCAGCGTCGTCCAGGAGGAAATCAGATACTGGAACGAACTGCGTACCTGCTCAAAAACGTTAGTGATCTGGCGCATCAGACCGAAGGTGATCGCCCCGGCGGCAATCGTCGGGAACAGCACAATCAGGCCAAACACCACATCCACCTGCAGGTACAGGATACGGGCGATATTGAAATACATATAGTGAAAATAGAGGCGGAAATAGTTACGGCGCACGGCAGCAAACAGCTCGGCAATGGTGTGAGGCCTTGCGCGATGGTGATCGTCTTCGCCGTACACCAGTTCTTTACGGTAGGCGGCTTCAACACGCTGATTTTTAAACTCCAGCCCCGGCAGTTTGATCCCCACAAACGCCAGCAATACCGTGCCGAGGATCGCCCAGCCAATCGCGGCAATCACCAGGCCGTATGCCACATGCCCCACCAACGGGAGCTGTTCGACGTGCGGTGACAATGCCACCAGCACCGGCAAAAACGCGATCAACGTCATCACCGCATTGATAAAACTGGTCCCCATGTCTTCAAGCGTAGTGGCAAAACGCATGGTATCTTCCTGCACGCGCTGCGCTGCCCCTTCGATATGACGCAGATGATCCCAGTGCGCCATGTAATATTCGTTCATTGCCGTGCGCCAGCGGAACACATAATGGCTGACAAAGAAGTTATTCAGCACCGCAACCGTCACCGCGATCAGCGCTATCCACAAAAACACGCCAATCTCGCTGTAAAGCTGGCCAATGCTGACTTTATTGGGCGCGCTCAGCGCCGTCTGAATCAAATCATAAAACGGTTGATACCAGGCATTGATGGCCACATTCACCTCCACCAAAAACCAGGTCACAAAGATGATTAACGCCGTTCCCAGAATGGACCAACGCTGCCAGCGGTGCGGCGAAAAGGTAAACCAGCAGGCGGCAAACACCCCGACGCAAAAAGCGTAGTAGGCATAAAACAGCAGATAACCCGGGCTCCAGAAACGCGAGGCGCTGATAGGGACATCCGTTGATGCGCCAGTCAGGCGCATCAACCAGGCTTCGCCGCCCACCTGCCAGAAAATCACGGCGATGGCGGTCCAGATAAAAGCGGACAAAAAGAACAGTGTTGGCTTCGGAAAGAAGGCTTTAAACATCGTGCACTCCTGCTTATTTCTTATTATTTACGACAAATGCTGTGTACCGCATGGCTACGCTGCGCCATCACGCAGCGATAAAAAAGCGCCGCCAGGGCGACGCCGTATCGTTGTTTCTGACCTAAGGGTAACGCCTTAGTTCGTTTGCCATTCGTGAAGAATTGTTTCGACGGGTTTCACCAGTACTGGATTCCCTGGCACGGTGAGCGTGCGCCAGACCTCGTTGTAATGGGCGATGAGCGTGCTGGCTTGCGCAGCAGGACGATTCGCCGTGGTATGCGCATCTTCTGCCATCGTGATGGCATAACCGCGACTGGCGCCGTTTTTGAGGGTGGTGTCCACACAATAATCGGTTGCACAACCGCACATCACAAACGCCGAAATGTCGTGCGCTTGCAGGAGCCCGGCAAGTGACGTGTTATAGAACGCATCGCACGCGGTCTTGGTAACATACAATGCGTTTACCGGTTGAGAGAGTTCTGGCAAAAGCGCAAAGCCCTCGCTGCCCTCTTCCAGCCCTCCGGCTTCCGCATGCTGGATAAAAATCACCGTCTCTGCCGCTGCCGTTAGCTGGTTAATACGCGCGACACACTGTTCACGTTGAATACGCGGAGTGGCAAAGACGCCATTTTGCATATCCACGACCATAACCACCCGTTTGCCTGCCATTGTTGACTCCTGTACGTGGGAAATGAAGAGGTTACCACATGCCCGGAAAGGCTCAGTCATAGGGAAAAAATTTCATTTTTACCCATCGTTACGTATTAGGGCGAAATAATACGCTTATTGCTGCTTTGCAACGGCGTACTAAATAGTATAAATACGCTCTCTCTTTCCCATTTTTATAGGGATCCCTTCGTTGAAACGTTGTTTGCTTTTTTCTGCGATGCTGTGCGCATTGAGCCTGACGACCGCCCAGGCGGCGCAACAATCGCCCGATCCGGTGTTTGCTTCGGATATCGTTGACCGCTATGCCAACCATATTTTTTACGGCAGTGGCGCAACAGGAATGGCGATGGTCGTAATTGACGGTAATCAGCGCGTGTTCAGAAGCTATGGCGAAACCCGCCCCGGCAGCAATGTGCGCCCGCAACTGGACTCGGTCATCCGTATTGCTTCGCTCTCGAAGCTCATGACCAGCGAAATGCTGGTAAAACTGCTCGATCAGGGCGTTGTTCGGCTTGACGATCCCTTAAGCAAATATGCGCCGCCGGGCGCACGCGTACCGACATACCAGGGAGCGCCGATTACGCTGGTGAACCTTGCGACGCATACCAGCGCCCTCCCGCGTGAGCAGCCAGGCGGCGCGGCGCACCGCGACGTTTTTGTCTGGCCTGACCGCGCACAACGCTGGAACTGGCTCTCCACGGCCACGCTGAAATACGCCCCTGGCACGCAGGCCGGCTACTCCAATCTGGCGTTTGATCTGCTGGCCGATGCGCTGGCCCGCGCAGCCGGTAAACCGTATCCTCAGCTGTTTGAAGAGCAGATCACCCGCCCACTGGGCATGAAAGACACTACCTTTACGCCTTCTCCGGATCAGTGCAAACGCCTGATGGTGGCAGAAAAAGGTGCCAGCCCGTGCAACAACACGCTGGCGGCCATCGGCAGCGGCGGGGTTTACTCCACGCCGGGCGATATGATGCGCTGGATGCAGCAGTTCCTCTCGTCGGACTTTTATACCCGTAACAGCCAGGCAGACCGCATGCAAACGCTGATTTACCCGCGAAACCAGCTGACCAAAGTTGTCGGCATGGATGTGCCGGGCAAAGCCGACGCGCTAGGTCTGGGCTGGGTTTACATGGCACCGAAAGAGGGCCATCCGGGCATTATTCAAAAAACGGGCGGCGGTGGCGGCTTTATTACCTATATGGCAATGGTTCCGCAGCACAACGTCGGCGTATTTGTGGTTATTACCCGTTCGCCGTTGACCCGTTTCGTGAATATGAGTGACGGCGTCAACGATCTGGTCAGCGAGCTGAGCAACAACAAACCGCAAGTGGTTCCGTCCTCCTGACAGACACGCCGGGGCTGGCACGCATTGCCTTCGTCCCGGTGTTTAACAGCGATTTTGGTAAAACGGCGCATGCTCTTTTCCGCTACAATGCGCCTTTCTGTTCCACAAATATCAGGCATACCATGAACGATTTAATCACTCGCCCTCGCCGCCTGCGCCAGTCACCTGCGCTGCGCGCTATGTTTGAAGAGACAACACTGAGCAAAAACGACCTTGTGTTGCCGATCTTTGTTGAAGAAGAGCTCGACGATTACAAAGCCATTGACGCGATGCCTGGCGTGATGCGCATTCCGGAAAAATACCTCGCCCGCGAGATCGAACGCATTGCCAATGCGGGGATCCGCTCGGTCATGACCTTTGGTATTTCTCACCACACCGATGACACTGGTAGCGATACCTGGAAAGAAAATGGCCTGGTGGCGCGCATGTCGCGTATCTGCAAAGAGACCGTGCCGGAAATGATCGTCATGTCTGACACCTGCTTCTGTGAATACACCTCTCACGGTCATTGCGGCGTGCTGTGTGATCACGGAGTGGATAACGACGCAACCCTGATCAATCTGGGCAAACAGGCCGTGGTCGCCGCCGCCGCCGGGGCAGATTTTATTGCCCCTTCCGCCGCAATGGACGGCCAGGTGAAAGCCATTCGTCAGGCGCTGGATGCAGCAGGTTTCACCGACACCGCCATCATGTCTTACTCGACCAAGTTTGCCTCTTCGTTCTACGGCCCGTTCCGTGAAGCGGCGGGCACTGCCCTGAAAGGCGATCGTAAGACCTACCAGATGAACCCAATGAACCGCCGGGAAGCGATCCGCGAATCCTTAATCGACGAGGCCGAAGGCGCAGACTGCCTGATGGTGAAACCGGCGGGCGCATACCTCGACATTCTGCGCGATGTTCGCGAGCGCAGCGGTCTG
Organism: Kosakonia sp.; assembly: GCF_032052965.1. GTDB lineage: Bacteria > Pseudomonadota > Gammaproteobacteria > Enterobacterales > Enterobacteriaceae > Kosakonia. The sequence goes on along the minus strand of NZ_DAMBVN010000005.1, from coordinate 112,954 downwards.
CCGCTCGGTGCTTATCAGGTCAGCGGCGAATACGCGATGATCAAATTCGCTGCGCTGGCGGGTGCCATTGATGAAGATAAAGTGGTACTGGAGAGCCTCGGCGCGATTAAACGCGCAGGCGCCGATCTGATCTTCAGCTACTTCGCACTCGACCTCGCCGAACGCGGCCTGCTCTGAGTCCACGCGTTACCTTCCCTCTCCTGTCGCGGGAGAGGGAATGCCCCTGTTACACCGCAACCCTCCGCCGCCCTCCGCCTCACGCCGCATTGTCATAACTTCATTGTAATGAAATGTAAACGTCATGTTCGGCCTTTACTGTCATCGGCAAGACGGGAGGAGGACCAACCATGTTTAGTCTCGACAACGTACTCGATGACCTCTGGCCACAAGCCAGGCCCGCGCCCTGGCAAAAAAATCTGCTCAGGCGGCTGCTTTATGAACGGGAATTCCAGCAGTTTGCTGAACGCCACCCCCACCTGAAAGGACTGGACATGGTGGAACAGGTGCTCGAACACCTGCAAATCCGCTGCACTGTCCCCGCGCATGACCTTGAACAAATCCCTGAACATGGCCCACTGGTGATTATCGCCAACCATCCCACCGGTACGCTCGACGGCCTGGCGCTGATGTATGCCGTGTCGCGGGTGCGCCGAGATGTCAAAGTGGTCACCAACCGCATGCTCAGCCACCTTGAGCCGCTGAGTTCCCTGTTTATCCCGGTGGATAATATGGGCGGTCGCACGCGCCGCACCGCGCTGCAACAGATGGAAAACCATTTACAAGCCGGTGGCGTGCTGATTTTCTTCCCCGCCGGAGAGGTGTCACGCGTGACCCGCAAAGGGATCCGTGACAAAAGCTGGCACACGGGCTTTGTAAAACTGGCCAGCAAGTTCCGCGCCCCGCTACTCCCCGCATGGATTGATGCCCGCAACAGTGCGCTGTTTTATGCCAGCGCCATGGTGTCGGACACGCTGCCGCTATTGTTGTTAATGCAGCAGATGTTTCGCCGCCGCAACAGCAACCTGCCGATCAAAATCGGCCAGCGCATCCCCTGGGATAGCTGGCATACGCCGCAACTCTCTTCTCGCGAGCTGGCCGATAAGTGTCGCCAGCACGTTCTGCGTCTGGGCAAGGGATTGCCCGGCCCCTTTAAAACCGAGTGCGCCATTGCCCGCCCGGAAGAGCGCATCATTCTGCGCCGCGAGCTTAACAAAGCCGAGTGTCTTGGCCGCACGGCGGATGGCAAAGTCATCTATCTCTGGCAGCGCAAGGGGCAGGAAGATGCGCCGCTACTGCGCGAACTGGGGCGACTGCGGGAAATTGCCTTTCGCGCGGTGGGGGAAGGCAGCGGTAAACGTCGTGATACGGATAAATATGACGACGATTACCTGCACCTGATCTTATGGGACGACAGCGATCTGGAAATTGTCGGTGCCTATCGCTTTATGCCTACAGCCCAACAAGTCGAGGCGCGCGGCATTGAGGGACTGTACAGCCACAGCCTGTTTCACTATGACGAACGGATGGCAGATGTGCTACGCCACGGCATTGAACTGGGGCGCAGCTTTATTCAGCCGCGCTACTGGGGACGCCGCGGCCTCGATTACCTGTGGTCAGGGATCGGTGCCTATCTGGCGCGCTATCCGCAATACCGCTACTTGTTCGGTCCGGTATCGATTTCCGGCGGTATGCCGCCCGCGGCGAGGGATCTGCTGGTTGCTTTTTACCGTTTGTGGTTCCCTGCCACCTGGCCGCTGGCGTCGTCGCGCCGCCCGTGGCCAGCCACCATGCCCGATGTGCTGGCGCAATTTACGGGTGAGGATTACACCGAAGATCTCACGCGGTTGAAATCGTTGCTGGGCAACCTTGGCTGCGGCATTCCACCACTCTATAAACAGTACTCTGAGCTCTGCGAAAGCGGCGGTGTGCAGTTTATTGATTTTGGCTGCGACCCGGATTTTAACAACTGCGTGGACGGCCTGGTGCTGGTGGATTTAACGTACCTGAAAGCCAACCGCTACGAACGTTATATTGCCGCGCATCTGCCCGAGCAGAAAGCGGGCTAAACTCTCCCCTCCCCTGCGGGGGAGGGAAAATTACCCGTGCACCAAACGTAAATTTGCCCGTCGGCTATTAAGTCGCGGATTATGCGTAAAAATGACGTATAAAATAGGACGCCAGGCCATACCCCCTCCTTTATTAAATATAATCCGAAGCGATACTGAATTTTGGGGTACAAAATAAATTGCCTGCCAATTCAGGTCAACCGCTTCCCATGAATTATATTTAACGTCAGGCTCTCGCCTGAATACTCTGTGTATCGGCTCACAAAACCCATTCATTCATATCGTAAAATCAGCATGTTAAGTTAATGTGAAATTATTCTCAAAGAATCGAATCATTAATCTAATTAAAGCTTTTGCTGATGGAAATAACTTAAGAAAATTCGCAATTAATTTCCATTAGCGAACAACAAAATTCCTAAACCCGCTCCGGGTAAATTATTTTTCAAACCCGGTGGAAATAAATTTCACATTAAGCAGCAGGAACCTGATTAGGTGGCGTGCTCACCATCGCGGGGCAGCCGCTGCACCAAAAACACGCCTGCGGCAGCACTATAATGGGTATAAAAAAGTAACCTCATGAATGAAAAGGGTTATTTTTTCTGGCATCCGCTTTGCAGTCTCTCTGCAACGTTATTCAATGGCGAGGCAGAACAGAATGAGTACCACAACACTTAAAAGAACACTGGGCAGCTTCCGTTTGTGGGGCATTGCCGTCGGACTGGTTATCTCAGGGGAGTACTTTGGCTGGAGCTATGGCTGGTCCCAGGCCGGAACAATGGGTTTTTTGATTGTGGCACTTCTTATTGCCGCAATGTATTGCGCTTTTATCTTTAGTTTTACCGAGCTGACCACTGCCATCCCACACGCTGGCGGCCCCTTCGCGTATGCCTACCGTGCATTTGGCCCAACGGGCGGGTTTATTGCGGGCTTTGCCACATTGATAGAGTTTGTTTTTGCCCCGCCGGCTATCGCCATGGCGATTGGCGCCTATCTGAATGTGCAGTTCCCGTCGCTGGATCCCAAATGGGTCGCCTGTGGCGCGTACATTATTTTTATGACACTCAATATTCTTGGTGTCGGCATTGCCGCCACCTTTGAGTTAGTGGTTACCTTGCTGGCCATTTTCGAACTGCTGGTGTTTATGGGCGTGGTCGCGCCGGGCTTTTCGTGGGGCAACTTCACCGCCCATGGCTGGGCAGGCGCGGAGAGCTTTAGCGGCCTTGCGCTGCCAGGGATGTTTGCCGCCATTCCGTTCGCCATCTGGTTTTTCCTCGCCATTGAAGGCGCGTCGATGGCAGCAGAAGAAGCCAAGGATCCGCAACGGACAATTCCGCGCGCACTGGGCGGCGGCATTCTGACCCTGACGGTACTGGCGGTGGGAGTTATGATTTTTGCCGGCGGTGTGGGCGACTGGCGTGCGTTGTCCAATATTAACGATCCGTTGCCGCAGGCTATGAAAGTCGTCGTTGGCAATAGCAGCGGCTGGCTGCATATGCTGGTGTGGCTGGGACTGTTTGGCCTGGTGGCGTCGTTTCACGGCATCATAATGGGTTACTCACGGCAAATTTATTCGCTGGCGCGCGCCGGTTATCTGCCAGCAAGCCTGGCAAACCTGAACCGCAAAACCCGCACGCCGCATCTGGCGATCCTGGCCGGTGGCGTGGTGGGTATCGCGGCGATTTTTTCCGACTCGTTAATTACCATCAGCGGCATGCCACTGACGGCCTGCATTGTGACGATGTCGGTTTTTGGCGCTATCGTAATGTATATCATCTCGATGGCGGCCTTGTTCAGATTGCGCCGCAGCGAGCCGGAACTGGCGCGCCCGTTTAAAGCGCCGCTGTTCCCGTATGCGCCCGCCTTTGCCTTAGGCATGGCCGTGCTCTGCCTGGTGGCAATGGTCTGGTACAACACCCTGCTGGCGCTGATCTTTGCCATCATGATGCTCGGCGGTTATTTGTGGTTCCGTAAAACGGCGCACGCCCGCGAACGCGCCAGCCTGGACCCGCAACTGCGCGCGATTTCCTGAGGAGGGTCAATGTATAAAACCACTCTGGCGCACCGGAGTTACACGTTCGCCAGTCTCAAAGACGTCATGGCAAAAGCCTCCCCGGCGCGCTCCGGGGATGTGCTGGCCGGAGTTGCCGCACAGTCGGCAGAGGAGCGAATGGCGGCAAAAATCGCCCTTGCGGATGTGCCGCTACGCGATATTCTCACCAACCCGTTGATCCCCTACGAGGAGGATGAAGTCACGCGTCTTGTCATCGATACCCACGACGCCGCCGCCTTCACGCTGATTGCACATTTGACGGTGGGCGAGTTTCGCGACTGGCTACTGGCAGACAGCACCGACACGGCAATGCTGAGCCATGTTGCCCGCGCCATCACGCCGGAAATGGCCGCTGCAGTCAGCAAGTTAATGCGCAACCAGGATCTGATCCTCGTCGCCAGCAAGTGCAGCGTAATTACCCGCTTTCGTAATACCATTGGTCTGCCTGGCCACCTGAGTGTGCGTTTACAACCTAACCACCCCACCGACGATGTGAAAGGCATTGCCGCCAGCATGCTTGATGGTCTGTTGTATGGTGCGGGCGATGCGGTTGTCGGCATCAACCCCGCCAGCGACAGCCTGCCGGTGCTGGAAAAACTCAACCATATGATGGCAGACATTATCGATCGTTTTGCCATTCCAACGCAGTCCTGCGTACTGACCCATGTCACCAACACCGTGCAACTTATTGAACGCGGCGCGCCCGTCGATCTGGTGTTCCAGTCGGTTGCGGGTACCGAAGCGGCGAACAGCGGTTTTGGTATTAACCTTGCGCTGTTGCAGGAGGCCCATGAGGCGGCGTTAAGCCTGCAACGCGGTACGCTGGGCAACAACGTCATGTATTTTGAAACGGGCCAAGGCAGTTGCCTCTCCGCCAATGCGCACCACGGTGTCGATCAACAAACCTGCGAGGCGCGCGCCTATGCCGTTGCGCGCCACTTCAACCCGTTGCTGGTCAACACGGTGGTCGGCTTTATCGGCCCGGAATACCTGTATGACGGCAAACAGATCATCCGCGCCGGGCTGGAAGATCACTTCTGCGGCAAGCTGATGGGTCTGCCGATTGGCTGCGACGTTTGCTACACCAACCACGCCGAAGCCGATCAGGATGATATGGATACCCTGCTTACCTTGCTGTGCACCGCCGGGCTCACTTTCCTGATCGGCGTGCCGGGCGCAGACGACATTATGCTCAATTACCAGAGCACCTCTTTCCACGATGCGCTATATGCCCGCCGCCTGCTGGGGCTTAAGCATGCGCCGGAGTTCGCGCAGTGGCTGACCCGCATGCAAATTATCGATGCCCACGGCCAGTTGCGCCTGACCGGTGCCAACCACCCGCTGTTAACCGCCTTGCCACAAGGAGCACACGTATGACCGCGCCCGATGCCTGGACACTGCTGCGCGAATTCACCGATGCCCGCATTGCGCTCGGGCGCTGCGGCGCAAGTCTGCCCACGCAGGAGGTGCTCAACTTCGGGCTGGCGCATGCACAGGCCCGCGATGCCATTCACCAGCCTTTTGACAGTGAAACGCTGGCGCGGCAACTCCATACACTGGGGTTGAAGACGCTGGAGGCGCACAGTGCCGCGGCAGACCGCCACACCTACCTGAACCGCCCGGACCTGGGACGCGTACTCAGCGAAGAGAGCAGGAAAGCGCTGGTAGCCAGCCGCACTGCGCCGCACGACTTACTGCTGGTGATTGGTGACGGTTTGTCCTCCCATGCCGTCCACCGCCAGTCGACGGGGCTGATCAGCGCCCTGCTACCCTACCTGCACACGCTGGGTATTTCTCCTGGGCCGATTGTGCTGGCGCATCAGTCGCGCGTCGCGCTGGGTGATGACATTGGTGAAACGCTGGGCAGTAAAGCCGTGGCGATCCTGATTGGCGAGCGGCCTGGCTTGTCCTCACCGGATAGCCTGGGCGTCTATCTCACCTGGCAACCAACGCGTAAACGCATTGAATCCGAGCGCAATTGCATCTCTAACATTCGCCCGGAAGGCCTGAGCTATGAGGCTGCCGCCTTCAAACTGGCGTGGCTGCTGGAGCAGGCCTTTTTGCGCCGCCTGACTGGCGTTCAGTTAAAAGACGAAAGCGACAACCCGGCCCTACACGGGCGCGTCACGCCCCGCATTGCCCCCCGCTTCTGAGCCATCAATCGCGCTTCCTCCGGAGGTGAAGCGCCCTTTCTTTTACGCTCGTCTACACTTTTATCGGTGTGGTGGCGAACCCGTGGAGGAGAGATGGCGCCGAAAACACAGCAACCTTATCCCGTGGCCGATAGCCCCTTCTGGCTACATGTTGAAACACGCGTGCAAAAGTGGGGAGCGCTCCTGTTGGGGGGGATTGTCATCGCTGCATTATGTGGTTTCTTTTCACAAGGCTGGCTGAGTGACCGAACCGTTACCAGCGCCGATAACACGCTCAGCGTGCACTACGATCGTTATGGCCGTTTGATGAGCGATAATGACATGCGGCTCACCGCTAACGCCGGCAGCAGTCAGGTGGTATTTACGCTCGGCGGGGATTTCATGCAGGATGTTGAAATCCGTACGCTGCACCCTCAGCCGCAGAAAATGTACAGCCAGGACGGTCAACTGTTCCTCGAATATACCCGCCCCGATGCCCAACGCCCGTTGACCGTGTGGCTGGGTTTAACCCCTCAGGCCATGGGGACCAGCACACAACGTTTCTCACTCAATGGCGCCCCGGCAATCACCGTAGAGCAATTTATCTGGCCCTGAGGAGAGAAGAATGGACATGGTGTTGCGCGCTGTCGCGATCTATCTGGTGTTGATGGTGGTGTTTAAAATTGCCGGCCGCCGCGCCCTGCTGCAAATGACCTCGTTTGACTTGATTTTACTGCTCATCATCAGCGAGGCCACACAGCAAGCGCTGCTGGGCAATGACTTTTCTGTTACTGGCGCAGCACTCACCATTATCACGCTGGTGGTGGTCGATATCCTCTTTGGCACGGTGAAAAAGTACATCAAAGGCGCCGAGAATTTGATAGATGGCACGCCAGTGGTACTGGTGGAAAACGGAGAACTGATCGTCAGTAAAATGCGTGAAGCGGACATTACACGTGACGATATTATGGTATCCGCCCGTAACAATCAGGGCATTGTTGACCTGGCGCAGATAAAATTCGCCATCCTGGAGCGTAACGGCCATATCTCTATCATTCCCAAAGAGGGCGCATCATAACGCACAGGCACAGCCCCCTTCATCGTATTTAAGAAAGTCCTTATCACACGGCTATATATCGACTACGTTGATGGCCAGTTGATAAAAAACACAGGGATAACAGATGAAAATTATTGTGTTAGATGGAGGGGTATTGAACCCAGGCGATCTCGCCTGGCATGCGCTTGAGCAACTGGGAGATGTCACAGTCTACGACAGTTGCAACACTGAGCAGGTCGCCGAACGCCTTGCCGGTGCGGATATTGCCATCACCAACAAAGTGGTGCTCGACGACACCCTCTTCAGCCAGTGCCCGGCGTTAAAAATGATTGCCGTCACCGCCACCGGTTATAACGTGGTGGACATTGCCGCCGCCAGGGCGCGCGGAATTGTCGTATCGAACGTGCCCACTTACGGCACCGCGACCGTCGCACAGTTCACCACAGCGTTAATGCTGGAGTTGTGCAACCGAGTCGGCGAACACGATGCCGATGTCCATGCCGGCGGATGGACGCAGCGCAACACCTGGTGTTACTGGCTGAAACCGATGATCGAAGTGGCAGGCAAGCGCGTTGGCATTATTGGCTATGGCCGTATCGGCCAGGCATTCGGCGCGGTGGCGCAAGCGCTGGGTATGGAAGTGCTGGCCTGTTCCGCACGTTCACGCAGCGACGAAGTGCGCGGGGATGTACGCTTCGTTGACCTCGATACGCTGTACGCCGAAGCAGACGTCATCAGCCTGCACTGCCCACTGACGTCAGAAACCAAAGGCATGATTAACAGTGCCGCGCTGCAAAAGATGAAACCCACCGCTCTGCTGCTGAACGCCTCACGCGGGGAGCTGGTAAATGAAGCGGACCTGGCCGCCGCCCTGAACGAAGGACGCATTGCGGGAGCCGCCGTCGATGTGCTGTCGAAAGAGCCTGCGCAGGCAGATAACCCGCTACTGTCGGCGAAAAATTGCCTTATTACCCCGCATATGGCGTGGGCCTCGGTCGAGGCGCGCGGGCGCATTCTGTCAACCACGATCGATAACGTTAAAGCCTTTCTCGACGGCCAGCCGCAAAACCGGGTTGATCAGTAATACCTTGACCCCACACGCCGTAGAGGTGGGGTCCCTTCTGCCTATGGCAAAGAAAAGCGCTTCTGCACAGGCGATGCCACTCGCCTCTGTTAACCCGATGAGAACTATTGTGAAAATGCCGGGTTCACGCCATACCTTTTCCTGATGGGCTACGCTTGGTTTACAGAGTAAAAACAGAGCGAGGAGCCGCCAATGACCAGCACGCACGCCCTTTTCCCCCGTCGCCAGCCTCAGCAAGACGCCGGGGATCCGCATCTGCTTAACTGGGCAAAAAACGCCACGCTTGCTGCGACCTGTGCGGTAGTGACGCCAGAAAATGAAGCGCAACTGCAGGCCGCGATCCGGGCATGTGGTGGCAAAGTGCGAGTGATGGGCAGCCGCATGTCGCCCGGTAGAATGCTGGCGCTCAGCCATGAGGACGATATTCTGATCGACCTTTCCTGTCTGCGCGGCGCGCTCGCCGTAACCGAAGAGAGCGTGACCTTCGCCGCTGGAACGCCGCTGCATGAAGTGTTTGAGATCCTCACCGCGCTTAACCGTATGTTGCATGCGTCACCCGGTGTGATAGATGCACAAACCCTCGCTGGCGCCATCTCCACCGGAACACATGGCCAGGGGATGCAACAAAGTTCGCTGGCGGACGAAGCGCTGAGCATCCGGCTGATCGATGCCGGCGGCACTATCCACGACATCCCCCGTCAGCACCGATGGTTTGCCGCGGCGCAACTGGGACTGGGCACATTGGGTGCCATCAGCGCGGTAACGCTGCGTACCCGCCCGGCTGCGCTGTTTACCTGTTTTAAAAACGCCAGCAGCGCAGACAATCTGGCACACGATTTGGTGACGTGGAATGAGCAATGGGCGTTCAGCAAGGCATGGTGGTTCCCCGATGAGAATAAAGTCCATACCTGGAACGCCCGCGAAGCGCGTGATGATGAGCAGGCGCAATGGCGCCAGAATCGCGGTGAGCTGGTCGAGTTTGACGAAACCGACACACAGATGAATGCCACGGTGGAGAAAACATTGCAGCACATGCAAGACGATACCCACATTGTGGATGAGAACGGCAAACCGTTTCGCACCGTTACCCGGTTTAAAGATTTCTCCGACGTGACTGGCGATATCTATCAGATCTTTTGTCGGGGTATCGCTACGCCGCAAATCAATATTGAAATCGCGATCCCGATGGATCGCGCACCTGCGGTTATTGCCCGTCTGAAAAAATGGCACACCCAGGCGCACCCGCATATGCATTACCCCATCATCCTGCGCTGCACCGGACCTTCCAGCGCCTGGCTCAGCCCGGCCTATCATCAGGCCACCTGTTTTTTTGGCTTTGTGGTCTATTACGCTGAAGACGGCTCGCTGTCGGATGAGGGGCTGGCCTTTCTACGCGCCGCCGAAAAGCGCCTGGCGGAAGAAGGCGGTAAGCCGCACTGGGGGAAATATTTCGATCCTCAGTTGTATGACTGGCCAGCGCTCTACCCACAGTGGGCGGAGTTCCAGGCCATCCGCCGCCAGCTCGATCCGCAGGGGAAATTCCTTAACGCATTTATGACGGAGCTGATGGCATGAGTCCGATGTATGCGTGGGTTACGTTGCTGACACAGTCGGCTTATTTGCCGGGTATTGAGGCGTTACACCGTTCGCTGCGCGCCAGCGGTTCACCATGGCCGCTGGTAGTGATGGTGACGGCGGCCATTGATGAGCCCAGCCGCCAGCAACTACAGCAAGCGGGTTGCCGCGTGGTGAAGGTGCCGGATATCGGCCCCGATCCGGCGCTGGCACACCATTATGCTAATGCCCGTTTTGCCGAGGTCTGGAGCAAACTGGCAGTGTGGACACTGACCGATTACCAGCGCGTGGCGTTTCTTGATGCCGATATGCTGGTGGTGAAAAATATGGATGAGGTTTTTACGCTGCCTTTACCAGAAGGAGCTATCGCCGCCTGTCATGCCTGCCGCTGCAACCCGAATAAGATAGCCAGCTACCCGGCAAGCTGGCAACCGGAAAACTGCTACTACAGCTGGTGTGACGATCCGCAAATGCATGGGCACCCTCCCGCCTCGCTGGACAATTACCTGAATGGCGGCTTTCTGGTTCTCACGCCAGATAACACCGTCTATCAGCAAATGATGCAGCAGCTGGCAGCAAAAGAAGATATCTCGGACTGGGCATTTGCCGAGCAGGATTTTCTCAATGCGTTTTTTCGCGACCGCTGGGTGCCGCTGCACTATGGCTATAACGCCCTAAAAACGCTGCCGTTACAGCACCCGAAAATATGGGATTTCGGGCGGGTAAAAAATATTCATTACATTATTGATAAGCCGTGGGAAAAACGCCCGCAGCGGGGAGATCAAGGGTATGAACTTCATCGATTGTGGTGGCAATACCGCTGATCAGCCAGTGAACGGGGCGCTTGAATACTACGAGGCCTACAGCGGCTCAACGGAACGGGCAGACAACAGCCAGTCACGGAAGTGCTGACATACGGGTTGCTGCAGGGTGGTTTTGTCGTAGACCAGCCAGCGCCCGTCCGGGAGCGGATGCGACACCCAACCCGGCGTCTCCGGCGCCTGCTCATAGACGGCGAAATCAATCTCTTCTTCATTAAGATCCACGACCCGCCGCGTTGCGTTGATCAGCACCTCTGCCCCCGGTCTGGCGTGTTCAAACTCCGCCAGCCGGGGAAGCAAATGCAAAATGGCAAACTCAGCAGGGCAACTGAACGTGACCCGCTCTACTGTCGCATCGTCAAGAAGCCGCTGCGTGGCCTGCGAGATCTGCCGGAAAGCAGGCTGCACTACGCGCAAATAACTCACGCCTTCCGGCGTTAACGCCAGAAAGCGCGGGCTGCGGGTAAACAGTCGCACATTGACTGCGTTTTCCAGCCGGGTGATTTGCTGGCTGACCGCACTGGCGGTAATGCCCAGCGCTTCTGCTGCCTCTTTCATACTTTTATAACGCGCCACAGCTTCAAAACAGATCAGCGCCTGCATCGGTGGTAGGGGCATCACACATCTCCGCATCAGTGAGTCACACTACACTGTAGCAAAGCCAGGCAAATCCCCGTTGCTGCGTGGGTCAGACCGAAAGAAATACCTGCACAGCGTCGACAGACGGGTGCGGCGCCACACACACCTGCGCGCCATACCACTGCGCGATAATTTCCGGGCGGATCACTGACGCAGGCGCGCCCTGCACCACCAGTTTGCCGTTGTGCAACAGCAAAACCCGATCGGCCCACAGCGCGGCAAGATTAAGATCGTGCAGCACCGCGCACACATGCAATTTTCCGCTGTGGGTCAGCTGTTTAAGCAAACGCAGCAACTGCTGTTGATGATAAAGATCCAGCGCTGAGGTGGGCTCATCGAGGAACAGCCAGCCTTGCGGGGCATCCTCATGCCACAACTGCGCCAGGCTACGCGCCAGTTGAACCCGCTGCTGCTCCCCGCCAGACAAAGTACGGTAGCGCCGCCGGCGTAGTGCATCGCACCCGGTTAGCGCAATGACCTGGTCTACAATCTCCCCTTCACGTTCAGGCCCCCAGGGGGCCCGCCCCATTGCGACAATGGCTTCAACCGGCCAGTCAAAACCCAGTTGCGTGTTTTGCAGCATCACTGCCCGGCGGCGCGACAGCGCCTGCGGCGTCCACTGCGCGAGAGGGCGAGCGGCTAACAGGCACTCGCCATGATCGGCCGCAAGATACCCCGTGAGCAGACGCAGCAGTGTCGACTTGCCCGCGCCGTTCGGGCCAATCAGCGCGACCCGTTCCCCGCCGCCAAGCGTCAGTGAGACGTTGTCGATGAGCGGACGCGTTCCTGCTTTCAGGTGTAGGTTAACTGCGGTCAGGTACTCATCCATGCGCGGCGCCCCTCTGGCGGAAAATCAAGCCTAAAAACCACGGCGCGCCGAGCAGACTGGTTAACAATCCAACCGGCATTTCGGCGGGGGCAACCACGGTTCGCGCCACGGTATCGGCAATCAACAGCAGACCAGCGCCCACGAGTAAAGATGCCGGTACCAGCACGCGGTGATCCGCACCCAGCCACATGCGCATCAGGTGGGGCACCACCAGGCCGACAAAACTGATAATGCCGCTGATCGCCACAGCCGTTGCCACCAGCAGCGCACTGCACGCTAATAAGCGCCGCTGAAGTGCCGGGACGTTAACGCCCAGGTAGTGCGCCTCTTCATGGCCCAGTTGCAGCAAATTAAGCGACGACGCCACACGCCAGATCAGCAACGAAGCGGGCAGGATCAGGCTGGCGGCGACCACCAGCGTTGGCCACTCGACTTGCCCCAGACTGCCCATTCCCCATTGTGAAAGCTGGCGTAACTGCGTGTCATTGCTGATCCATGCAAGTAGCCCTACTCCGGCGTTGCAAAGCGCGTTGATGGCGATCCCCACCAGCAGCAGTCGTGATAGCCCGCGATCCCCCGCCTGGCTGAGCAGAAAAATCACCACCATCACCGCCAGGCTACCTATAAACGCCGCCAGCATGGGCGCATAAAGTGCAACCAGCGCAGGCACCGACAGCGGCAACACCAGCCAGCAGGCCACCATTAATGACGCGCCGCCGCTGATACCCAACAACCCCGGATCGGCCAGCGGGTTACGAAACAGCCCTTGCATGACACACCCGGAGAGCGCCAGCGCAGCGCCCACCAGCACACCCAGCAGGACGCGCGGCAGGCGAATGGTCAGCCAAATCTGCCGCAATCCTTCATGTCCGGCCGTCCACAGGCTGGCAAACGGCAGCCGCATCGCCCCTTGCGTGGTCGCCAACAATATCAGCCCTAACAACAGCAAGAGCAGCCCCCACAAAGCACGGTATACGCCACGGCTCATCAGGGGTGTTGCTCCGCGTTACGGCGTAATTCCAGTAGCGCCTGCGGCGTGCGCAGGCTGAAGCCAAGTAGCGCCATATCATCGATCACCAGCCGTTGCTTGTTACGCCCGGCGGGCGTTTCCGCCAGCCCAGGCAACCGCCACAGGTTTTCTTCCCCCCCCATACTGCGCAAACCTTCGGCAGAGATCACCACCAGATCCGGCTGACTGGCAATCACCCCTTCCTGGGACATAGCACGATAGTGATCAAAGCCCTGCATGGCATTGTGTAAGCCCGCCGCGCGAATCGCGCCATCGGCTGCGGTCTGCTGCCCGGCCACTAGGGTGCCCATACCGCCGTGGCTGAGAATAAACAGCACCCGTTTATTGATGGGCGTTGTCGGCAACGCGGCGATCTCCGCCGCCAGCTTTTTACGCAGCGCTTCGCCCGCTTCCTGCTGCCCAATGGCCCCGGCAATCACCGCCACTTTCTTGTCGATGTCTGCCAGCGTATAGCCGCCCGGTACCGACACCACCCGGACATGGTTTTGCTGGATGTTTTGCAACACCCGTGACGGCTGCGCCTGCGCGCTTGCCAGTACCACCGTTGGGCGCAGTGAGAGAATACCTTCCGCGTTCATTTGCCGAAGGTAGCCCACATCGGGCAAGGTTTTCACGGCGGCAGGCCAGGTGCTGGTGCTGTCCCGCCCGACCAGTTGCGCTTGTGCACCCAGTCCATAGACGATTTCGGTAACATCGCCGCCAAGGGCAACAATTTTCTCTGCCGCTGCGCTGGCCACCAGCGGTAGCAGAGCCAGCAGTATCAGAAATTTTCTCATGCGGCTTTTCCTTTGTTGGCCAGCGCGTCTGTTTGCATCCGCCACTGTTGTTGCTCCGCATCACCTTCACTGCGTTGACCGTACAGTTGGGCGATTTGGCTGCCGTCTGCGGCAAATAACTCCAGGCTGGTGACATAGCCATCGGCGGTAGGTTTGCGCGTGATCCAGCTTTCATGGATCGCCGCCTGGCGCAGGTGCAGAGTGAACTGTTGATTGAAGATGTTGATCCAACCCTGCATCGGCTTCAGCGTCTCTATCACGCCGGTAAAGATCTGCACGCAGCCGCGGTTGCCGACGAAGATCATGATTTCGTTGCCGTCTTGCAGGACGGTGTCCAGCAAGCGCGGCAACGCGTCATTACTGACGAGATAGGCCAGGTCGTCGCCCACCAGGCGAAATGCCTGCTGGCGCGAAAGGCGGAAGGTCTTTAACAAGCCAAAGAACTGGTGTACATCGGTCATGGCGCGCCATGCCTGATCGACCTCGCGGGCATCGGCAGACGGTGCGTGCTGTTGCACGGGGGCTGCCAGCAGTGTGAGCGGCAGATCCGACGCATTGCGAAAGCGAGCAATCAGCGCCTCCCATGCAGCGCTATCGGTGTTCGCGGTGGTGTAAACCTTCAGCAGCGCGTCACCCTGATGGTCAAAAAACTGAATGCTCTGGCGTTCACCGCGCGGGCTCTGTTCGCGCAGGTAAAAGGCACTGGCCCACTGCTGCATAAAAAGACGTAAGTCGAGCGCCCGTGGGTTGAGTACCAGTCCGGCATGTTCACCAAGGTGTTGATGAGTAAAACGACCGATTTGTTCATGAACCGCCCAGTCATTGCGACAGAGGCTTTTGATCTCACCCACAGACTCCAGCGCCGCGATAATCCCCGCCATGTCGCTTGTCAGGCGTATCGCATCATGTCCAAGACGGGCATGGGTCAGTTCCGCTTCGCTCAACCCCATCTCACTGGCGATATCGCGGGCATATTTCGCTGGTTGCTGCGTTTTGATGGTCTGGTATTGATGCCAGATTTCGGCGACATTTTTTGACGATGCAAGCATGTTTATTTCCTTTAACGGTGTCTTCCCCGGCAGCGATACCGGGGAGAAAGAATGAATTTAACCGCGCCGCATTCGGCCGGTGACGGGCCGAACGAAAGCGCATGTCGCCTTAAAAATCGACGTTCACACCCAGTTGCCATGTCCGGCCCGGCATCACCGCCAGCGCCTGGTCATAGGCATTCTGGTTAGTGGACGTTTCCTGCGTCCGGCTGTTCAGATAATCCCAGTATTTGCGGTCGGTGATGTTATAGACGCCGCCGTTAATTTTGACGTGTTTCGCCACCTGCCAGTAGGCGCTCCAGTCCAGCACACCGTAGCCCGGCACCCGCATATATTCCGTGTTGCTGTTACCGAGGGCGCCGCCAGTATTGAGATAAGACTGGCGATTGGTCGCGGTGGCACGTTTGCCTTTAACAAAGGTGGCGGTCAGCGCGGTGCCGTAACGTTTTGCCGGATCATCCCAGCCGACGCCCACGATCGCTTTCATTGGCGCGACGCTGTCGAGATCAACGTATTTGTCGCCGGAATAACTCGATTTAGACTTGCCCTGGGTATAGCCATATGCCAGCGTGGCGCTCAGTCCGTTCAGCTCGTCGACCCAGCGACCAATGTTAAATTTCGCGCTGATCTCCCCGCCATAAATAAAGGCTTTATCGCGGTTTTCCGCCTGGTAAGTGGTGTAGATGTTCGACGGAACGTGGGTGAATTTGTCGGGGTTAGCCGAACGGGTGTATCGGGTATAAGCAATGAAGTTTTTATAGCTGTTGTAGAACAGCGCGGTACGCAGTGTCACGCCCGCGGCAACGTCACCTTTCATGCCCCATTCAACATTGTTACTGGTTTCGGTTTTCAAATCGGTGTTGCCGATCAATGCATACTGCCCGCGTCCCGCATAGCTGGAGCCCAGGTTCCATGAGCCATACAGCTGGCTGGCATTCGGGAACTCTGCACCACGTTTATATTGCAGGTACGTCATCAGGCGCGGCGTGATGTCATACTGGAACGTTAACGACGGCAGAAGCTGGGTATCGCTGTTTTTACCGTACAATGTCGACACCGAGGACTCCGTCAGCACGCTGCTGTTGGTCGTCAGGCTGGAGAGGTTATCCGGCCTGGTTGACTGGTAAACGACGCGCGCGCCGGGAATGATGGCAAAAGCGTGACCGTCAGCGTCGAAATTGATCTGATCCTGGACAAAACCGCCCAGCGTATAGCTGCTGCTGTCGGCTTCGGGCTGCATGATCACACTGAAAGTACTGGGTACAGGTGACTGGTTAAACGGGCGCTGGGTTTTGCTGGTGCTGGCATTGAAACCGGCACTCAGATCGTGGCGGCCAAGGCTTTTTGCCAGTGCCGTCTGCATGCCCCAGGTGTCGGTGTCATAGTTGGAGTAAACCGTCTCCATTGTGGCAGTGGTGCTGTCCGGCATCCAGGTGCGGTCATGTGCTTCTGTATGCTGATAGAAGAGCCTGGTGGACAGGCTGTCCAGCCAGTCGTTCATCGGCGTCCAGTCATCTTTCAGGCTCACGCCCCAGCGGCGGGTCTGGCTGGTCTGCTGTGCCTCGCCCAGAATCGCATTACCGCTGCTGTCCCAACTGTCGTAATGGGTGTGGTTGGTTTTGTGGTAATAGTCCAGCGTAGCGCTCAGTTTGTGCGCCTCATTAGGCTGCCAGATGCCGGACGCCAGCATCGCGTCGGAGTGCCAGTTGGCCGGGTAGGCGTCGTGGGTGCCGCTGTTGTTGCGGGTCTGCTGACCATCGCGGCGGCTGTAGACAAAAATTCCCCGCAGGGTATCGTCCCCTGCTGCGCCCGTCACGCCATTATGCCAGCTGCGATCGGCGGAGTCGTAATCGCTCTGGTAGCCAAAATAACTATCCTTACCCTGATGCAGAAAATCATCGGCGGATTTCGGTTTAAACGAGACGTTACCGCCAATCGAGGTATTGGCGTTATCTGTTGCGGTGGCGCCGGACTGAATGTCGACAGCCCCGTACATGTAAGGATCGATATAGTCGCGGCCAATGCCAAACGTGTTCAGGCCAGAACGACTGACATAACTGCGGCCAGTGGCGTCTGGCTGTGGAATGCCGTCAACGTCAATCCCGACACGGTTGCTTTCCAGCCCGCGAATGTTATAGCCGGTGTAACCCCCCCGATCGAAACCGCTTTTGCCGTTACCAGAACCGCCGCTGGAGCCGGTCGCGCTGATCAACGGTTCGTACCGCATAACAGAGCCGAAGTCTTTGGCGCCTTTGTTTTGCAAATCCTGGGCGCTGACAGCGTGGTGGCTGCCCGCCTTTAATACCGGTGCGGGCGCGGTGACGACCATCTCTTCAGCATTATCCTGAAGGCTGGTTGTGACGGTGGTTGAACCTGCCTCTGCCGCACAGGCGGAGGTGTGATACAGCGCTGCGAGTAATGAAGTCACCAGCATGCTTTTGCTAAAGCGAGGCCGGGAAAGTTGCGATTGAGACATATTTTGCAAGCCTATGAGTTATTAGTATCAGGCTCACCGCTTACTTCCAGTCAGGCGCGGGATTGTGCCGTGTCCGCACCAGACACTGAAGGCCAATCCTCATCGTTATCGGCCAGATAGTAATGATAATAATTATCACTTGCAACAAATTCATAGCAACTTCATATTCCCGACGCACTTTGCTTACAATAAAGACTCTGACAGGCACGCCGACGGTGAAAAAATGACCAAACCCGCCATTACTCTGCATTACTGCTCACAATGCAACTGGATGCTGCGCGCCAGCTGGATGGCGCAGGAGTTGCTGCATACCTTTAGCACCGATCTGGGTGCTGTCACGCTCGTGCCGGGCACAGGCGGGATATTTGTGATTGATATTGAGGGTGAGGTGATCTGGGACCGCAAGCGGGATGGTGGTTTTCCGGATGCCGCCGAACTTAAACGCCGGGTACGTGATTACTGTTTCCCGGAGAAGCCGCTGGGACATGTAGAAAAAGCGTAAACAGGCAGTAGCTGGGCAAACTATCATGCCGGTTCTGCCACAACAAAAAGGTCGCCGCAGCGACCTTTCTGTTACTTCTTCACCGGTTGCGGCTGTTTTTCACCCGACTCCGGCGCATGGTGTGGATCATCTTTTTCACTTTTCAGCACGGTACCCTCCCTCTCGCCACTCATGTTCTGACTATAGATAAGCGGAAAGAAAAAAAGCCAGGCGGCAGGCGAAAAAAACAGCGCTGACAACACTATTTTGCTGTTTATTCGGGCATTTTTTTAACGTCTGTGTGAACGTGGTTGCGACAAAATAAACGGAAAAACGACCCAAAAATAATGAACGTTATTTCTGTTTTGCATCGTCGGGGGTGATGTTACGAATTGCCATGCTGTGAATCAGGCGTTTTTGATAAGGGGCGAGAGGTAAATTAACGTCTTCAGATGTATCAATAATTATTCGGGTATGTTTTACGCTACACGATGCTTCAGTGATAATAAAATTGGTAATTTCTACTATTTCCGTATCATCGTCATCATTATTATTTTCATTTTTTTGTCTCATGAGATCCTCAGTCGACATGATAACATGCCATTTAAAACGAGCCGTCTCCGGCTCGCCTGTTATTAAGACAGCGAAAATTTATTGTCTTAATAAAGTCATATAACTGCAAAGCGCAGCGGTTATTTTTTGCCGCCGCTGTGGCTGTTCTGTCCGCCTTTTTTACCGGCTTCGGATGCACGCTCAGGGTCATTTTTAAAGTTGCCGCCACTGTTCTGGCCGCCTTTGCGTCCTGCTTCGGATGCTTTTTCACGATCTTCTGCGAAATTACCTGAACCGCCTCTATGTTGTTCTGCCATGGTATATCTCCACTTCTCATTATCGACATAATCGGTACGCATATTTCGTTGGCATATCGATCGCGTTAGAGCTTTAAGTCTGGTTGTTTATGAGAATAAGTCAAAGTATAAGCGCCAAATAAATAAAATAAATTGCATAGGGAATGCAACTTACTCATTAACAACGAATAACTGCGCCATATTTCTTTTTATTACCACCCGTAAAAAATTAAAAAAAAGCACAGACAAAAAAGGAGATGTATCTTCTTTATTTTACGTGAAACCACTGAATTATCACAGGACGATTAAATTAATACCGCCTGAAAAGTGGCTAAGTGGGATATTTTGTGCACACTTGAATGACACACAAAAAATGTGGAGATAATTATGCATTCCGAACATCAACAATGTGTCGAAACCTGCTACCAGTGCGCTGCGGCTTGTGAACATTGCGCCATTTCCTGCTTGCAAGAAGAAGATGTGCAGACGATGCAAGCCTGTATCCGGCTGGATATGCAGTGCGCCGCCATTTGCCGGGTGACCGGGCAATTCATGGCGCTGGAAAGCGAACATTTAGCCTCTATTAGCCGCATCTGCATTGATATCTGCCGTGCCTGCGCCGAAGAGTGCAGTCGTTACCAACATGAACACTGTCAGCACTGCGCGCAAATCTGCCGACGCTGCGCCGATGCGTGCCTGCAAATGGCCGCATGATGGATCCCTCAGGCTTATCTCTGGCCTGAGGGTTTCACCTGGGTGTCCTGCTGGGTGCTGCTTCATACGACTCGCGCTATTACCCAGGCAGACAGATATAGCCCGCCGCCATATATCAGATGCGTTAAGACACTGAGCAACCTGGCCCGACCATGGCGCGGTGTTTTTGCCGCCGCAATGCCAAAACCAAAAGCCGGTTGCATCACCATAAACGGGGCGAACAGGCTTATTATCCCGGCCAGCAGTGCAGGGTATAGCGTCGGTTGCCAGTACCAGTCGTGCCCGGCCAGGCAGAACGGAAGAAACGCAAAAATAGTGCCCGTAAGGTAGTGCATGCCCCAACCTACGCCTTTTTCGCCACTGCACGCGGGCGTCTGCCCTATCGTTTGATGGTAAAATCGCCCGCTGGGCATCCATAAGATCCAACGCCCTACCAGCGCATAATCCAGCGAAGGGATCGCCAGTACATGGCGCTGAAACAGCGACCACACATCCATGCATAGTGTTGCGCCCAACCCCGTGATGAGCAGCCGAATAATCAGGTCTGTGTCCATGCGTTGTGCCTTCTTTACCTTGTCAGTGATAAGCTTGCCAACAGTGTGCAACGTGAAGTGAGGTTTAAGTCAACAATGAAAGAGCTGGATATTGGCGAAGTGGCAGAGCGCGCCGGTATTGCGCCCTCAACCCTGCGCTTCTACGAGAAAAAAGGGTTGATTTGCCCCCTCGGCCGCCACGGTCTGAGAAGGCAATACCGGGAGGACGTCCTCAACCAGTTACAGCTGATAGCCCTCGGTCAGGCAGCAGGATTCACGCTGGATGAGATGGCACAGATGTTTGACCCCCGAGGAAAAGTAACGCTGGATCCGAAGAAAATAGTTAGCCGGGCGCAGGAGATAGACCACACCATCCGTAAACTCCGTCTGCTCAGTCGCGGTCTGAAACACATTGCTGGCTGTAGCGCCCCTGAACACAGCCAGTGCCCGGAATTTCAGAAAATCGTCGCCCGCGGATTGTTCCTCACCCGTTAAGCCCTACCTGAAATAAGAGTTCATTTCTGTGCCGTTGCGCCTATCCTGAGTGGGCAAAAAACGATAACGAGGAACGGAATGATGAAAAAAATGGTCATCTTGCTACCCGCCCTGCTGGCAGGGTGCACGGTAAGCGATGCGGAAATGCGCCAACGCTATGCCACTCACTACGCCCAGCCAGCAGAGTATGTGCGCGTTTATCAACAAAAAATCCAGACCATGAGTGTTGAAGAGCTGGCGGTACATGGCGCAGAAGCGGATAAAACGCGTATGGGCGGGCAAAAACGGATGAAAATCGGTGAATATCTCTATGTTGAAGATGTGCACCCGCAGGGAAATCGCGTGGTTTTCGACTACTCCCTGACGCCAGACTGGTTTAAACAGTCCAGCACAGCGCAGCTTGAACGTCAGCACAAGATGCAAAAAGATCTGATCTACCGTACCTGTTCGCTGGAAACGGTCAAACTGGCGCAGCAAAAAGGGCTGGAAGAGGAACACAATTATTACGCCCAGTACCCGCAAAAAATTGCTTTTACCCTGCGCACCAGCCGACAGATCTGCCTTCAAAATGGTTTCCCGCGTTAATTCGCAAGCTGTACTCTCTTAGGCCAGCGCCTGATTCAGGCCGTTGGCCGTGGGCTTCCCCATGCCCAGCACGTTCTTCCTGGCGCGCTATCGTCTTGCACCTTTCGTCTTTCACACACTAAACGACAGGCGTCACCCTTTCGCGTGGGTAGCATTTAGTTTTGTTATATTATAACATTTCAATTTGTCACAAACGATAAACAGGGATTACCGATGATCATGAAGAAACAAGCGTTTTTACTCGGCATGAGTGTGTTGCTTGGCAGCGCACAGAGCATGGCGCACGACCACCATCACGGCAAACCGCTAACAGAAGTGGAGCGCAAAGCCAGTGAAGGCGTTTTCGATAATAAAGATGTAAAAGACCGGACGCTGGCCGACTGGGAGGGCATATGGCAGTCGCTCTACCCTTATTTGCAGGACGGTTCGCTCGATCCGGTGCTGGAGAAAAAAGCCAGACAGGGTGACAGAACCGTGGAAGAGTATCGGGCCTATTACAAAAAAGGCTACGCCACAAACGTCGACATGATCGGTATTGAAAATAACGTGATGGAATTCCACGTGGGGGACAGCGTCAGCAGCTGCCGCTATGACTATGCAGGCTATAAAATCCTCACCTACAGCTCAGGTAAAAAAGGCGTGCGTTACCTTTTCGAATGTAAAGAGAGCCAGTCCAACGCGCCGAAATATGTGCAATTCAGCGATCATATTATTGCCCCGCGGCAATCACAGCACTTCCATATTTTTATGGGCAATACGTCTCAGGAGGCATTGTTAAAAGAGATGGACAAATGGCCGACCTATTATCCGTACAATATGAATAAAGAGCAGATTGTCGAAGAGATGTTACACCACTAATCTCGCTGCGTCGGGCGGCAATCTGTGCCGCCTGGCGCATGAATCACGCGATAGCGTGTTTAAGCATTTTGCAGTGGGTGGGAAATAACCGCCATATCAGCCCTTTCTAAAGACCATTTATTCCTCTGACAACCCTTTTATTAATCATTCCCCACCGACACCGTGACTCATTATTGAGATAAGCCTCACATTAGCAAAAAAACATAAACCTAAAATCAAAATTTACAAGTGGTATACCTGAAAACAAAAGATAGCATACAAGTTATTCCAATATGCATGACAACTACGAGGCAATTATGTCTGTTTACACTCGTCTGAGTACGATGGAGAAGCTTAGTTTTGGCATGGGTGACGCCGCTTGCGGTATTGTTTTCTCCTCTGTGACCATGTTTCTGACCTATTTCTATACCGATATTTACGGGCTGGACGCCGCTGCGGTCGGCGTAATGTTTCTGGTTACCCGCGTTCTTGATGCGGTTGTGGACCCGGTCACCGGCATGATTGCCGACCGCATTAAAACCAAATATGGACATTTCCGTCCGTGGCTTATCTGGTTTGCCGTGCCGTATGCGGTGATGGCGGTACTGACTTTTACTACACCCGATTTTGGCCATACCGGTAAATTAATTTACGCCTACCTGACTTATACCGGACTGATGCTGGCCTACACCTTTATTAATATTCCCTACTGCGCGTTGGGCGGGGTCATTACAGATAATGATAAAGACAGGCTTTCAGCGCAGTCATGGCGTTTTACATTATCTTCGTTGTCCGGGCTGTTGGTTTCAGTCGGTACGCTAAGCCTGGTGGAGTGGTTCGGTAAAGAAAATAAACAGTTCGGCTATCAGGCTACAATGGCGGTAATGGGCACCATCGCTATAGTGATGTTAATATTGTGCTTCGTGAATACTAAAGAGCGCATTACCCCAGTCGTTGATAGTCACTCATCGATAAAAGCGGATTTAAAAAATCTCTGGCAAAACGACCAGTGGCGGATCGTCGCAATTATTACGTTCTTTTCCAGTATGGCCAGCGTAATGCGCAGTTCCGCAACGCTCTATTACGCCACGTATCTGATGACCGGCGGCAGTAGCGCCGGGAATACCACCATGAAAACCGCTTTTATTACGACGATGGTGGTGGGGACAATTTTTGGCGCAATGGGTGCCGGTTATTTCTCGCAGCGCTATAAATCATTATTTATGTTCCGCACCATTAATTTGTTGTTGGTTTTTGCCGGAGTAATGATGTTCTTTATTCCGCCTACGCTATTGAGCATTATCTTTCCGGTCTATTTTCTGATCGGCTTTTTACACCAAATGTACCAGCCTTTTAAGTGGAACATGATGGCCAACGCCGCCGATTACGGTGAGTGGAAAACCGGTCGGCGTATTACCGGCCTGTCGTTCTCCGGCAACCTTTTTATGCTCAAGCTGGGCATGGCGGTGGCTGGCGCAATGGTCGGTTTTTCATTAAACGGGTTTGGCTACCAGGCTGGATCGGCCACGCAAAGCACTGCGGCGATCACCGGTATCGTCAGCCTGCTGACAATCGGCCCGTCGTTGTCATACCTGATCCTTTATGCGCTCTCCTTCTTCTATAAACTGGATGATGATCTGATGCGTAAAATCCATGATGAGATCGACGCTAAAACCAGCCGCGTTGCCGCGCAACCCACAGGGGACGTATCCGGTGCTGCATTGATTACCGAAGAGGCGAAATAGTCATGGATATGGTATGGCAAGCAGACAATCGCGACGGCACGTATCACAACCCGGTGATCCACGCTGACTATTCCGATCCGGATGTGATCTGTGTCGAGGGCCAGTACTACATGGTGGCGTCCAGTTTTAACCATCTTCCCGGCCTGCCGTTGCTCGTTTCCGCCGATATGGTGAACTGGAAAATTATTAATCACGTGCTGCCCGAGCTGCCTGGTGAGCATTACAACAAGGTGCTGCCCGGCAAAGGCGTGTGGGCCCCCTCATTGCGCTACCACGATGGATTTTTCTGGGTCTTTTTCAGTATGCCGGACGAAGGCGTCTTTATGAGCAAGGCTGAAAACCCCAGCGGCGAGTGGTCGAAAGCGCACTGCCTGCATGCGGTGAAAGGCTGGATCGATCCCTGCCCACTCTGGGATGACGACGGGCGGGCGTGGCTGGTGCATGCCTTTGCCTACAGCCGGGCGAATATCAAACACAAATTGCAGCTCTGCGAAATGTCCCCGGATGGACAACAATTGCTGGATGCAGGGCGGATCATTTTCGATGGCACGCGCTCTCACCCCACGATCGAAGGCCCCAAATTTTATAAGCGCAATGGCGAGTACTACATCTTTGCCCCGGCAGGCGGTGTGGAAACAGGCTGGCAAACAGTGTTGCGCAGCCAGCATGTCACCGGACCTTATCAGGCCAGAAACGTTCTGCACCAGGGAAGCACCCCAATCAATGGCCCACACCAGGGCGGCTGGGTGGAGTCCCCGGAAGGGGAAGGCTGGTTTATACATTTTCAGGACAAGAGCCTGTACGGCCGCATTACCCATCTGCAACCCCTGGTCTGGGACGAAGAAGGCTGGCCGCATATCGGCGCGCAGGATGCACACGCAGACTGTGGCGAACCGGTGCTGCGCAGCAGTAAGCGCTCCGGCAGCGCACAACGTGCGTATTGCGAACCGCAAACCTCCGATAACTTTGTCGGCGGCAAACCGGGCTTACAGTGGCAGTGGCCCGCCAACCCGCAAGCGGGCTGGATAGTGCCCGGCAATAACGGCCTGACGCTGGCCTGTTACCCGATGGGTGCGCATTCGTTGTACGACACGCCGCAACTGCTCCTGCAAAAATTCCCCGCACCTGCCTTTACTGTGGAAACGGAGGTGCAGGCCCGCTTTCGTCATGAGACGGATGAAGCGGGACTGGTTATCTACGGAGAGCGCTTTGCCGCAATCGCACTGGCTTACCAGAACGGGCAATACGGGTTAAAAAGCACCACCGGCTGGAACAGCGATAAAGGGATGGTCGAGGCCGATTCGGTGTTCATTCCTGTTGCTATCACAGCGCCGACTCTGCTGTTTCGTGTCCGCGTCGATCGGGATGGGATTTGCACTTTTGCATGGTCGCAGAGCGGGGGACGCTGGCAGGATATTAGCCCCACGTTTGCTGCTGCGGCTGGAAAATGGATCGGCGCGAAAGTGGGGATTTACGCCCTGTCATCAACAGATAATGTGGAAAAGGGAGACGCGCATTTTCGTTATTTCGACGTTCGCGCGTAACGGCATTGCACAGGCGGCCTTACCCGCCGCCCCTTTCCGGGCGTACAGCGCATGCTGTACGCTTTTCTGTACCGCCAGCGCGCAATCGTGATGGCGATTTCGTGACAGAAAATACCAAAACCGGCGAGCGTTTCATCTGGGTGAGGCGGCCAACACCATGCAGCCTGAAGCATCCGGATTAATATTGAGATATGAAAATGACGGCTTATAATTCCCGGCAATTTATGGATGATTAGGGAACGACCATGTCATTTGACTCCCCCTGGTTTACGGTTTTGCTTATTACGCTGATCGTGCTGGCGCTGGTGGTTTATTGCTACCACACTGGCGCGGTTTACGATAAGTACAAAAAGAACGGCATCCGCACGGAAGCAAACATTGTCAGCAAAGAAAAAATTGGCGCGTCGGGTACCGGTAATACCAAATTCCGCGTGGTGGTTAGCTTCACTACCGCCAACGGAAGCGTGACCGCAACGACGAAACGTTACTTCACCCCGGAAGATCTCATCAAGGTGATGCGTAACAATACCGTGGTACTTTATTACCTGCCTGAAGATCCGCAGAAGGTACTGCTCATGCCTAACGAGATGGTGTAACGCCTGTCTCCTCCCTGCCATTGTGCGCCGATGCACTGCCTGCCCGTAGAAGTAAGGACCAGAATAATGAAGTCTGTGGGTATTACGCTCTTCAAGTTTTTCGCTTTTTTTATCCTGTTTTTAGCCATCATGTGGGCAGCACCGTTTGAACAACAGGTTTTTGACGCGGTTTCCCGCCACCTGACGTTTGATGACGCCGTGCGTCTCTCGGCGTGGATGGACGGCGAACCGGCCCCGGAAGCGATGGAGTCGGTAGTGACCGATGCGTATGGCTTTCTGGTACTGGCGGTCAGTGTCATCCTCTTTAGTCTGTTCACCAGCGGGCTGACTCGCTGGCGCAGCGCGCAGCGGTTTAACGCGATAAATTTCTTCCTGTTATGGGCAGTGGCATGCATCCGACGGGCAAGCAAGCTGCTGACGTTTATTGTGTTAATGTCGCTCCTCTTTCACATCGTGCCCTATGATCGCCTTACCGATACCCACTCGCCGGAGCTGGAACATCCTGTTCTGGCAGCCATATTGCTGTTTCATCTTCTGCTCACCACCGCGTTCTACTGGCTGGTTAAAGGGGTATTTAAAAAAGGCTGCGCCCGCGTTTTTACGGCGCGCTGAAAGCCCCCTCGCGTAACGGTAGCGCACCGGGCTACCCGCAGGCGGAACGTGAGCCACTTCACAGCCGTTTGTGGATAGCAGATTTTTACTGGTCGATAGCGAGAGTTTTATGACTCTCCCCTCCCTGAAAAGGTAATTTGCTGAGGACAAATCCTGTACTCAGGTTCCGATAAGGTGAGGGCATCATGATAGATTCAAATAAAAACTATTATATGAGCTGTCTGTTTTTTCTCTTTTTCTTTATAGGCTGGGGATGTTGTTATCCCTACCTCTCATTATGGCTAACAGAAACGATTGGTATTAATTACGGCGACGTTGGGCTGGTTTATTCCTTTACCGCCGTGGTAGCAGTTTGCATCCAGCCGCTGTTTGGTTTTATTTCCGATAAATTAATTTACCGTAAAAACCTGATGTGGATGCTGGCGATTATTATCACGTTATTCGCACCGTACTGGATCTATATCTTTGCGCCTTTACTGAAAATAAATGTCGTGCTTGGCGCGTTAGCGGGCGGCATCTATATTGGCATGGCTTACGGCGCTGGCTGTGGTGTCTGTGAAGCTTATATTGATAAAGTCAGCCGTGCTTCAGGTTTTGAATTTGGTCGCGCCAGAATGTTTGGTGGCATCGGAGCAGCGATAGGCACCTTTGCCGCCGGGAAATTATACGGCATCGATCAAAACCTGATTTTCTGGACCGCCAGCGGCGCAGGGGTGTGTTTACTCTTTACCGTCTGGAAAACGCAGGTCAGGACCGCCGCGCCAGAGGCACACCACCGGACCAGCACACCGGTGACGCTGGCGGACGCCACCGCCTTGTTAAAATTGAAAAAGTTTTGGTTCTTCGCCCTTTATATGATTGGCGTTGGCGCGGTCTATGAAACCTACGATCAGCAGTTTGCCATTTACTATAGCCATTTTTTTGAAAGCAAAGCGCATGGCGCTGAGGCATTCGGATATTTAACCACCGGGCAGATTTTCCTGGATGCCGTCGTGATGTTTTTTGCTCCATGGTTTGTGAATAAAATCGGCCCGAAAAATGCCCTGCTGTACTGCGGGTTAATTATGAGCCTGCGCATTATCGGTTCTGCGTGGGCTGTGGGGCCAATATCCATCAGCCTGATTAAATTGTTGCATGGTTTTGAAAGCTCAATCCTGCTGGTGGCCGCGCTGAAATACATTACCGCTAATTTTAACCCGCTACTTTCAGCCACCGTTTATCTTATTGGCTTCCAGTTTTCTAAAAGCTTCAGTTCAATATTCCTGTCAACGGGTATTGGTCATATGTATCAAAAACTAGGCTTTGCCGACAGTTATATGGTGCTGGGGTGTATTGCCCTGTTATTTACTCTGGCTTCGTTTATTACCCTCGACAAAGCGCGAACGTTTAACGCCGTTCCTGCAACGTCAATTTGATACCGGGAGATGGTTCATGTCTGCATTATATTATGGCGTCGCCTATTACGACGAATACATGCCGGAAGATCGGCTGGAAAAAGATATCGCCCTGATGCTCGAAACCGGCATCAATGTGGTACGCATCGCTGAATCCACCTGGAGCACGCTGGAGCCGCAGGAGGGGCAATATAATTTTTACCATATTGATCGGGTACTGAACGCAATGCATGCGGCGGGGATCGCCGTGATCATCGGCACGCCAACATATGCCATCCCTGGCTGGCTGGCACGCAAATACCCGGAGGTGATGGTCACCACGGTGGACGGGCAACAAAAATATGGCCCGCGGCAAATCATGGATATCGTCAATCCGGACTTCCGCCGCCACGCAGAAAATATCATTCGCGTTCTGATGGCGCATGTGCACGATCATCCGGCGGTGATTGGCTTTCAACTGGATAACGAAACCAAGCATTACGACAATATCGGGCGTGATATGCAGCAGGGTTTTATTCGCCATTTACAGGAAAAATACCCCTCGCTGGCGCAACTGAATGAAGACTTTGGTCTTGATTACTGGAGCAACCGTATTGATCACTGGGACGACTTTCCCCCGGTCGAAAATACGATCAATGCCAGCCTGGCGTGCGCATTCAGCCGTTACCAGCGCCTGCAGGTTAGCGAATACCTGGCCTGGCAGGCCAGTATTGTGCGCGAATACGCCAGACCGCAGCATTTTGTCACGCATAACTTTGATTTCGAATGGCGGGGTTATTCGTATGGCGTGCAACCGCGGGTCGATCATTTTGCAGCGGCGAAATGTCTGAGCATCGCCGGGGTCGACATTTATCATCCGGGTCAGGATCATTTAACCGGGAAAGAGATAGCCTTTGGCGGTGCGGTGGCCCGTAGCCTGAAAAAAGGGCAAAACTACTTCGTACTGGAAACGCAGGCACAAGGATTTCCGCAGTGGACCCCCTACCCCGGCCAGCTACGGTTGCAGGCTTTCAGCCATGTGGCGGCTGGTGCGTCGATGGTTTCATACTGGCACTGGCACTCGATCCATAATTCTTTTGAAACTTACTGGAAAGGGTTGTTGAGCCATGATTTTGCACCCAATCCAACCTGGCAGGAAGCCACCACCATCGGCGCTGATTTTAAACGCCTGTCGCCGCAGCTGGCAGGGTTGCAGGCTGAACACGATGTCGCGCTGCTGATCAGCAATGAAGCGATGGATGCCCTGAACCACTTTAAACCTGCCGGTGCGCAGACCAATGTTTATAACGATATCGTGCGCCGTTTCCACGATGCGCTCTACGAACAAAACGTGGCGGTCGACATCATTAATGATATCGATGATAGCGCCGTGCGTTACCAGGCGATCATTGTTCCGGCCCTCTATGCAGCGGATGACGCACTGCTTGAACGCATCAACGCCTATATTGCGCAGGGCGGTCGTGCGCTGATCGGCTTTAAATCTGGCTTTAGCGATGAAAACGTAAAAGTACGGGTGGAGACGCAACCCGGCCGGTTAAGCAAAGCCTGCGGCGTAAGTTACAACCAGTTTACCCTGCCGGAAAATGTCACCGTTAGCGCGGCCATCCCTGAACTGGATTGTCAGGGGCATAACCCTGCCGAACTGTGGATGGAATTGCTGACGCCCGCCGAACAGACGCGCACACTGCTGCGCTACCAACACCCGATGTGGAAGCACTATGCGGCAGCCACCGAAGCGACGTTCGGTAACGGCCTGGCGATGTATGTCGGGTTCCTGCCTGAAAAACCGCTGATCGCCCGACTTTTTGCCTGGCTGACGCGCGGCCTGTCGTTGCGCTCGCGCACGTCGGCTTACCGCTTCCCGCTGGTGGTGAGAAAAATGACCAACGCGCGCGGAAAGACGCTCACCTTCCTCTTCAATTACGCCGGGGAGGAGCAAACATTCTGCAGTGAAATCGACGGTGTTAACCTGCTGCAAGGAACAGCCATCCACCGTGGTGCGCCGTTGCAGTTAGGCCCATGGGACTTTAGTATCATCGAAAGTTAAACAGCGAGCCGGTGGCGATCAACGAGGCAATAATGGAACTGGATATCAATGAACTGATTAACTTTTCTCCATTGATAAAAACCTTCACCTTTAATGCCTGGATCGTCTCCGGCTTTACGCCTATTTCCAGAGGCTCCTCGCTCGATTATTACATTAATCGCCCGCAGGGCATGAAAGGCTATCTGATCAATCTGACGCTACGTGGCCAGGGCCGCGCCAACGTAGGCGAAAGCACCCTGCAATACCAGCAAAATGACCTGCTGCTTTTCCCGCCGGGCGTGCCCCATCAGTATGGCCGCGATGAGCACAGCGAGCACTGGGATCACGTGTGGATTTACTTTATTCCCCGCCCTTACTGGCTTGACTGGCTAAAGTGGGATCAAAACCCGGCAGGGATCGGCAAAATGCGGGTTGAGGATGCGCTAACACTGGCGACGCTGCGCGCGCTTTTTTATGAGGTGATCCGCCATAACTCTGCTGATGCGCCCTTATCTGAAGCGCTGGCAATGAACGCCCTCGAGCGACTGATCATCACCTGTTTTCAGCAGCAGCCCATCAGCAACCGCTACGCGCACGACCCGCGGATCAATGCAGTTTGCGACTATCTCAACGATCATATTGATGAAGAGCTGAAAATCGAAACGCTGGCCAGCATGGTGTTCCTGTCGGCTTCCCGGCTGGCGCACCTGTTTAAAAATGATTTAGGCACCACGATTTATGCCTGGCGCGAAGTGCAGCGCATGAACCGTGCACGTTTGCTGATCCAGTCGACGCGGTTGCCGATATACAAAATTGCGCAGTCGGTGGGTTATAGCGATCCGGTTTATTTCACCAGGATATTCCGCAAACATAACGGTATTCCGCCTGCGGAGTATAAAAAACGCTATGAAAAGATGAACAGTATGGCGGCCACTTCCCCGACAAAACCGGCACACTAAAGGGCTTTAGCGAACGCCATGAACAGTACCGTTACGGGTGCCAATGGCGATACAGCGCCCCTCTACCATGCTGATGTAGTAATACGCCGGGTTAGGCAGGTACTCCATCAACCAGGGCAATTCTGGCGAATATTTAATGTCCATGGTGGAGATTTTCCATACCGGTTCACCGAACAGGGTCATGGGTGTGGCCTCATGGTAGTGCTCATCCCAGCCCCGATTCTGCTCTGCGGCGTAGCGCCTGGCGATCTCTACCGCCTGCTCTTTGATAATCATCACAATACTCCCTGCTTACCGCATCTTTTCAACGGACTGTATGAACAGGTGAAAGATAAAACGAAAGAACGGGGAGGACAACAAAACCCGGCACTTGCGACCTTTCTTAAGTACGTTTAAAAAACGCACTACGTGGTGTGATAAAAAAGCCCCTTAAAACATCTGCATAAGTTAAATATGCACCCGCCAATGAGTACGCGTTATTACGCCAGATCAAATCTGTACATACCGTTACACAGCAACGCTCATCATTCAGCCAGTGGCTGGTATATAGTGTCGAGAACACAGAGAACGGTTTATCTGTAAAGTTAAAACCCAACAAATTTTAAACAAATGAATATCATGTTTTCTTAAAATTATAATGAAACTTAAAAATGCTCTCTGCCTACATATCCTGATGGCGGCCCTCGCCATCCTGTTCCTGAGTGCTCACCCGCTGGTGACAAGCTTCAATCCGCCGCTTAAATTTCAGCCGTTGATTAAATCAATGGAAGGAACGCAAAAAGAACAAGCGGAAAAGATGGCGACTATTTCTCACGCTTTACAGGGTAATGCGATTTTTTTCATTGGCGCTTCTGAAGTCGCCACCTCTGAAGATGAACATTACGCTGTATATAATTATCTGAATAATGATTTGCATCGTCCGGTAGTGGCGTTTGGCGATAGCTTTTATGACAGTATTACACATTTTTTACTGTTCTCACGTTTTAAAAACGACCTTAACGCAAACAGCAAAGTCGTTTTGTTACTGGCACCTGACAGTTTTTATTCTAATGGTGTTCCGCCCGCTATTT
Source organism: Kosakonia sp. (assembly GCF_032052965.1). Lineage (GTDB taxonomy): Bacteria > Pseudomonadota > Gammaproteobacteria > Enterobacterales > Enterobacteriaceae > Kosakonia. Next base: position 80,931 of record NZ_DAMBVN010000005.1, on the reverse strand, counting down.
TTGCCAACCTTTTCCCGGCCCCAATTTTTAATCCTTTAATGCAGAATGAGCAGACTCGCCCTTTCCTGGTCAATTATTTACAGAAGATTGATAAAAAAGAGGTCAGCCATTTAACGTTTGCTCAAATGAAGATCGCAGGTTGGAGCCTGGACAATATCTGGCAGGAAGTTAGTTTCCAGTTTGCCAATTTCTGCACGTTGATTAAAAACGACTGGCTGGCGTTGCTGCACATTGAGCCCGAGCCTGCACAGCCCTGGCCCCTGCAGCCTGCTACTTCAATAACGCCAGACTGGGATCGCGAACTGGCGCACGCCCGTGAGCTGAACGAGTCCCGTCACGAAAGCGCCGCCACACTGTGGATGGACAAGTCGGTGTATATCCCAGGGGAAAAACCCGAAGTATGGGATGACTCCCCGGTACTGCCAGAACAACTGAACGCCTTCCGCGCCATGATTAACTTGCTGAAAGAGCGTCATGTTCAGGTCGTGGTGATTATCGACGCGATTAACCGGCGTGCGGTGCAAAACCCCGAACTGGTTCAGCCTGCGGTCACGCAGACGACGGCGATCCTCAAAGAAAACAATATCCCCTATCTGGATATGTACTCGATGCCATATCAGGACGGCTGGAACTGGGATCGTCTGCACCCCACGGACCTGGCATGGGTAACGATGGATCGCTTTATTGTTGAGAGTTTTAAATGATGAAATACGCTATCCGGCTTTTTTTCCTTTATCTCTTTCTGGCGGTCACCATCATTGCGTGGTCCTCTGTTGATGAAAGCATGAATATAAAAGTGCATTTTGAGTATCAAAAGTTCTGAGGAATGAATGATGTATAGCTCCGGAACCTTTTTTTTCTTTCTGTTTTCATCCGCGCTGGTCTTTGCGCTGGTTAACCGCGTATTGCGTTTCCGGCTGACCTATTTAGCGGCATTCTCCGTGCTGGCGGCAGTCGGTTGGGGATACATTTTCCAGGGGGATTATGTGGTTCCCGTGGCGGTATTCCTGAGCTTTTATCTTGTGGTGTCCTTAAAAGAGAAAGGCTGGTTAAAAACCTGGCAGGCAGTCAGCCTGACATTGCTGCCATTGTTTTTAGTGAAGTTACACCTCAACAACCACTGGGGCATGATCGGTCTCTCTTTTATGACGTTCCGCGCCATTGATGTGCTGCTCTACCGCAATAAAAAAGATGACCGCAACATCCTGCACTATTTTTGCTATCTGTTTATGCCGTTTATTATCCTGGCCGGCCCTATGTATCGCTGGCGGACATGGGTAAACGACATTAATAAACCGGTATTTGCGCTTAGTCGTGAGCAGTTTTTAACGGCGATAGAACAGATTTTCACCGGTATTATTCAGAAATTTTTATTTGCCATGCTGATCGATAACCTGGTGATTGCGTCGTGGGGCCATCGCCCGTTTACGTTTACCGTCGGTGTGGTGATGTCGCTGGCCTACAGCGCTTATCTCTATTTTGATTTTGCGGGTTACAGCAATATGGCGATCGGCGCCGGGCGGTTATTTGGCCTTACTATCCCGGCGAACTTTAACATGCCGATCCTGGCGAAGAATCCACAGGATTTCTGGCGACGCTTTCATATCAGCCTGTCGGAGTGGCTGCGGGACGTGGTGTTTATGCCGGTGTATATGAATCTGATGAAGCTCAATTTCTTTCGTCAGAACAAAACCCTGGCGCAGAACATCGGTATCTTCTGCACCCTGTTTTGTATGGGGGCATGGAACGGACTTGAACGACATTATGTTATCAGCGGCGCGCTGTTTGGCGCCATTTCCGTTGCGCATAACATGCTTCAGTGGTCAGCCAAACGCAGCCCGGCGCTCAATAACTGGCTTCAGTATCCGGTTGTGAGCTTCTGCGGGCGTCTATTAACGCTGGCAAGCGCTGCGGCTTCTCTCTACATTTTTAGCGGAATGTCACCTCTATGAACCTTCATTACGAGCTTCAGGAATTGCAGGATTTCCTGCGTGCGGCATTACTCGATCCCGCCAACCCGCAGCAACTGGCCATTAGCGGCAGCGACCAGGCTCTGACCTGGCTGCAGCTCTCCGCTGCCGTCACCGACTGGTTGCAACGTTACCAGCGTTGCCCTCAGATTGCCGGTGCGCCGGTGGTGTTATATGGGCATCAGCAGGCGGAGTTTGCCGTGGCGATTTACAGCTGTTTGCTGCACAACATTCCGTATATCCCGGTGGATTGCATCTACCCACAGGAGCGGCTGAAAGAAATTTGCCAGCTGGCCAACGCTCCCTGGTATTACGATGTGGCGACCCGCCAGTTTATCGCGACTGGCGAGACTGGCCAGCCACTGGTCGAGCAGGATCTCGCTTATATCATGTTTACCTCTGGCAGCACCGGCAAACCGAAAGGGGTGCAGATCGGGCGAGAAAGTTTGTGGCACTTTATGAAGTGGGTGCGGCAGGACTTTGCGCTGCCGGAAAAACCGGTCCTGATGAACCATGCCGTGTTCAGCTTCGATCTGTCGCTGATACCGCTGTTGGCGAACCTGGCAACCGGCGGGCACATTGTGCTGAATGCAAAAGAAGATATCGCCGCAGACAACTGGCTCGATCGTCTGAAAGACAACGACGTTTCGGTGTGGGTTTCAACGCCCTCTTTCGCCTACCAGAAACTGCTGTCGCCGCAGTTCAACAGCGACTATTTGCCCGCGCTAAATGTGTTTGTGTTTATTGGCGAAGTGCTCAACAAAGCGCTGGTGAAACAACTACGCCGCCGTTTCCCACAGGCAAAGATCCTCAACTCCTATGGCCCGACAGAAGCGACCATTGCGACCACCGTCATTGAGATAACCGACGCGATCCTGAACAGCGACAATGATCTGCTGCCGGTCGGTGCAATGATGCCAGAGTCACGAATGGAAATTACCGCTGACGGCGAATTGATCATCTGGGGTAAAAACGTCATGCGCGGCTATCTCGGGCTGGCGAAAGAGAATGCAGAAAAGTTGCTGCACCGCGAAACAGAGGCCTACCGCGGTTACCGTACCGGCGATCTCGGTTACGAGGACGGGCTGCTGTACTGCCAGGGTCGCAACGACAGCCAAATCAAACTCAATGGCTATCGCATTGAAATCAACGAAATTGAAAACCGCCTGCTGGCCATGTCCGGTATCAGCGAAGCGGTGGTTCTGCCGCTGATGAAATCCGGCGGCGGCGTGCTGCGTATTGCCGCGTTCTGTGTGACAGAACTGGCACCCGAAGTGATTAAACATTCCCTGTCGAAGGTGATCCCGCCCTATATGGTGCCTTCGCAAATCATTATTAAAGACGCATTGCCGCTGAATCCTAACGGCAAAATCGACCGCAAGTTGCTGGATACGCACGCCCGCACTAACTGATTATTCTGGAAAATATTATGGAACAAGAAATTCTCGCGCTGTTTGAAAAGATCTTATCCCGCAAAGTGGGATTCAACGATGAGCTGATCGAATCGGATATTCTCGACTCGATCCTCGCTGTGGATATGGTGCTGGAAGTGCAGGACGTTTACGGCTGCATGATCCCACCGACAGAAGTCGCTACCGTACTGAAAACCCCGGCGGATCTGGCGCACTTTATTGAAGAAAATCGCAGCTGATTTTCTCGGCGTCACGGCGTGCCCACAATGCAAAAAACGCTCCGCTGTCGGGGCGTTTTTATTTCCGTCCTGGCATCCTCATGCCCCGTAACGCGAGACATGCCAGCTGTCATAAAGGCGCTTGCGTGCCTGCTGTCACGAGCGTAGCGCCGGTGTGGCGTGTCTCTGTATCTGGCGCGTAACGATCCACGGTAGTGAACATATCGGCGAAGAGCGCATCATCTTTTTTCGCCCAGAACGTTTCCAAATCATCGCCTCCCCATATCTCATGCGTGTGGCAGACGAACTCCAGTAATCCGCTGTCATGTGGGGTGAAATCGATATGCTTCGCCGACGCCTGAGGAATGATATGTTGATAGAAAAGCACCATTTTGCATTCGCAACCGCCCGTGTTGTACAACGACAAAAATTCATTCAAATGCGCTTTTAAAAGCAGAAGATCCGATTGCTCCGTGATGCGGTGGTGATAAAGAAAAACAAAATTTTTTGTTCCCCGATAGCTGAGCTGACGTTCGATACGACGCTTGAAGGCGCGATGATCTTCCTTAATGTTTAACGGGTCATGGTGCGTAAACTCAAAACCCAGCATATGCCTCTCGCTATAGTGCCCTGTACAACGGTTATAACACGTTGAGCGAACCACTGTATGCGCACCGTCTGGAAAAGGTTGCAAAAATTCCGGTTTCAATAAGTTCCGGTAATCATCTTTTTCCATTTGCAGAATATATTCGATGTTCGATCGCCCCGATGAAAAAACAGAGCTGAACGATTTTCGGTGATGTCGCCGCAGAATATCGTCCGGAAGGCAGTTTTCACCCAGCGAAATCCACAGTACTTCAGAACTGAAATTATTGCGATATATCCATTTTTTATGCAGATTCGAAACCCTCTTTTTTAACGATTTGAGATGGTTTCTGACGCGTTGTTTAATGTGTCCGACCTTCATCACTGACACCTCATATTTTGACCATATCATTCCAAACGAAGCGATAAAAAGATTATCGCCACCTGAATTTTATTGATTTATTAGACTTTATTTGAACAAACTGGCTGGCCGATAATGTGCACAGCCAAATCACAACGATTAATTAAACGTGAACGTCTAGATTGATAATTGCATGGCGTGATAGTTAGCTTCACACACTCAATATAATGGCGTTTTATATAATATATTCTTTGCCGCACGAATGGATTTATGTGTCGATCGCAAATAAACGATCTGAAATAGCGGCTAATAGTTGGTTACAGATTGTAGCCTTTATCCTGCAATTCGTAGTCATCAGGAAAATCTTAAAAGCGCACGGGAAAAAGAGAAGGCTAACGAGAGGGATTTAAGCGAAATAGCGCAGGGTAACAATAATAATGTCGTAGCTTAAGCCCCATCCGATTGATTGAACAAGGGAAATAAGGTACAACCTGTCAGCGGGACGTCGGTTGATGCGAGGTAGTTTGCGCGCCCCAACAGGGTGGTTTCGTCGTTCTTACTGCCGCAGCGCTGTTACACTTTTTGGAGGATTACATGGACACATTGTCATATATCATGCCTAAATTAGCCTGGATTATTCCACTGGTAATCGTCGTTTTTGTAGGGATTGCTGCCCTCAAAAATAAGTCCAATCGCAAGGATAAGTAAGCTATCTTCTGTGCCGATGGCAGGACAAACCGGGCTATAAATAAGCGTGTAAAACGGTTCCAGCGAATGCCTGCCATTTATCGAAAGTCACGAGGGATATTCACACAAGGCAAATGAGCACGTTATTAAAACTGGAACATTATGGCGCATTGCCTGTGCCAATATCCTTTGATACGTTGCAGGAACATCTCAGGGCACTTGAAACGTCAACGGGACACCTTCCTGCGGATTATCGCGCCTTTTTATGTCATTTTGGCGCGACCATCGTGTTTAAAGAGAATGTGCTATTCAAAGCATTACAACCTTCTCCCTGGGCCGATGATAACGGGTATGATTCCCTTTCATCTCTGTACGGCCTGAGTCAATCAGGGAACGAAGAGAGTGTTTTCGGAGCGGCTGAGACCTACCGGCAAGATACTGGTTCGCAATGGTTAGCCATTGGCGCCTCATCGGGTGATAATCAGATCTGCCTGCGCCTGCAGGGCGCGCTTTCTGGTCAGGTTTGGTACTGGGATCATGAGTCTGACCCGGTATACGGTGATGATGTGGTAATTTCAGGAATGACAAAAATAGCAGACTCTTTCGAAGCCTTTATCATGCTGCTTGAGGTTCAGGATCCGCAAGCTGATGCATCGGGTGTTGTGAGTGTCGATCTGGATTTTTAAATCTGTTATTTATGAGGTTAACCGGTGAGCGATATAAAAAATGCGTTAGAAAAATGGGTTAACACGTGCGAAAAGCATTCACTGACCGGGCATTTTACGCAGGTTAACGATCTGGCGGCCTTCTTCCCGGCCAATGTATTTTGCTCTGCTGAACTGAATTACCTCTATAAAAACTATAACCCAGAAAATCTAATAATTGAAACGGGTTTCACCCCCGTAAAGATTTACGCTGCCTCAGAATTAGTAAAAGGACAAACGGGTTACCGTTATCTCCCGGCAAATGCACTGGTAATAGGCGATGACATAGGTGGCGGAAAACCACTAATCGCCGCACTCGATGAAGAAAATACGCCTGTATACGCAAATTACGACGTGGGCGAACCTTTCAGAATAGCAAACTGTTTTACAGACTTTATCGTTTCACTGGCTGAACTTATCGACCTGGTTTATGGCCGTTATCAAATTTTTGATATCGCCGATGATAATGACGAGGTGAAACAAATTTTCAAAGATGAATTAGCCGCGCGCGTTTCGCCTGTTATTGGCAGCGAGAATTTTAATGCTTTCTACGATTATTTTTATGGGTAACCGGATTATAAACGGGAATACAAACCACCGAAAATATAAATTATTTCCCTGAGGCTGCTCTAAAAAATGAAAAACAGGGGCTTTTGTTGCTGACAAATAAGGAAGATGTCTTTTGCTATGTGTGACGAAAAATAAAGTGACCAGTCCTCCCGAACTGGTCAGTTATTATCTTACCTGCCAGGTTTCCACCCCGGCAATTTAAGTTTAAAATCTTCTCATACACGCAATTTTATACATGAGGCTCAGTGAGTGGCCCTTCAAGCACTTTTACAGTGTCACCATGATGAATGTCATATCCCTCTGTAAGCCGCCATATGCCGGTGAGAGAGGCTACATTTTCAGCTTCTTCAGCTCCATCGCTAGTAAACCAGGCTATCTGCACAATGCCTTCATGCTGGATCCGGTAACAACCGTTTTTCATATCAGCATTTCCTGCATCACAATCGGATCAAGCATGGCACAACTAAGAATATTCCTACGATATATCGTTACCTATTCTCGTTTACTGTTCAAAAAAAGCACGAAATGTCCAATGCGCTCGTGATAATTCACCAATGCGTGCTATTGAAGTCAGCTTTCGACACGTTCTGCTTATCTTTCCGAAGTGAAATGTACCGCTAAACGGGAAGATGACCTTGATCGTCTGAGCCACAGATCACCGCTTCTGTTAACGAACGTAGCCAGATTAGTCGTCGCTTCGTAGCACGATCTGGTTTACTTTATCGTCATCGCCAGGGAAGCCTGAATGTATCGAGGGAGATAACATATTGAAAACTATTGAGATATTGCAGTACGCATTACGCAAAGACACCGGTACTGCATTTCACACTATCATGCGGGAAGTTAGCGTTCCCCTTCATCAACACCACGGGATTGATGTCGTGTCGTTTGGTCACTCTCTGCATGACCCGGATTGCTACTATCTGATTCGTGCTTTTGAGAGCCCTGAGCAAATGGCTGCTGTTCTGGATGCTTTTTACTCAAGCGCCGACTGGCGCAACGGCCCGCGCGAAGAGATTATTCACTGTATTGAAACCAGTCTAAAAACAGTCGTGGACTTGCGAACGGAAAGTGTCGATGCGCTGCGCATGTAAGCGCAGTTCTCTTTGCCCGGCCAGGGGAATTTATCTGTCACTTCCTTTCCCTGTAAACCAAACCTGTCGCCGTTGAAACCGAGCCAGAACAGCGCTCATCCCTGATAGTGCTTCTGGCTTCAACGAATTTACACACGGCAATGATCGGCTGCTCCGGAAAATGGCGTTACGAGGAACGAACGCCGTCATGTAATGACTTGATGCGTGAGATCGCTAAATCAATAAAGTTGAGACAAGCGGCATTTTCTGGTGGGGAATGGCACAAATATGGCACAAGGCGCTTTTGCTGAGCTGGTGAAAATAGCGTAAACCCGCGAGGTTAGTGGTGCCGATAATAGGAGTCGAACCTACGACCTTCGCATTACGAATGCGCTGCTCTACCAACTGAGCTATATCGGCCCTGCGATGTGTCCACGAACGTGAATCACGGAGTAGAAGGTTAAAACTAAGAGGGGGATGCGTCAATGCCCTTGGGAATCAAACGGCTACTTTTGCATCACCCCTCTTCAATTAAGCACGAATGGTATCGTCGCCAAAACCGATCCACTTATAGGTCGTCAGCGCTTCCAGCCCCATTGGTCCACGGGCGTGGAGCTTCTGGGTACTCACAGCGACTTCCGCGCCCAGGCCAAACTGCCCGCCATCGGTAAAGCGTGTAGAGGCATTGACATAAACGGCAGATGAATCCACTTCATTCACAAAACGATTTGCATTGCTTAACGTCCTGGTGAGGATCGCATCAGAATGCTGCGTACCGTGCTGGCGAATATGCGTAATCGCGTCATCCAGATCGGCGACGATTTTCACGTTCAGATCCAGAGACAGAAACTCATCGTCATACTGTTCCGCTTTTACCGCTTCGACCTTTGCCGGGCCGTTTTGCAGCAACACCAGCGAAGGCTCATCAGCGTGAAGTGTTACCCCTTTTTCCGCCATCTGCTTGCTCAGTTCGGGCAAGAAACGCTGCGCGATGCCCTGATGCACCAGCAACGTTTCAACGGTGTTACAGGTGCTCGGGCGTTGGGTTTTGGCGTTCTCTATAATCTTCAGCGCCGGTTCGATTTCTGCTGACGCGTCCACCACGATATGACACACGCCAATACCGCCGGTGATCACCGGGATCGTTGACTGTTCGCGACACAGCTTGTGCAGACCAGCCCCACCGCGCGGGATCAACATGTCGATGTATTTATCCATACGCAGCATTTCATTCACCAGCGCGCGATCCGGGCTCTCAATCGCCTGTACCGCACCGGCAGGTAAGCCGCACTCTTCCAGTGCCTGCTGGATCACTTTTACCGTCGCAGCATTGGTGCGCCAGGTTTCTTTGCCACCGCGTAAAATGGCGGCATTACCGGTTTTGAGGCACAGCGAAGCGACGTCGACGGTGACATTCGGCCGCGCTTCATAAATCACGCCAACCACGCCCAACGGGACGCGGCGACGTTCGATACGCAGGCCGCTGTCCAGCAATCCCCCGTCGATCACCTGACCCACCGGATCCGCCAGCTTGCAAACCTGGCGCACATCGTCGGCGATGCTCTTTAAACGTGCCGGGTTCAGCGCCAGACGATCGAGCATGGCTTCACTCAATCCATTACGGCGAGCTTCCAGCAAATCCTGCTCATTGGCCTGCAGGATCTCTGCTGACTGCGATTCCAGATAATCGGCAATTTTTTCCAGCACACGGTTTTTCTCGCGGCTGGAGAGCAATGCCAGTTTGTATGACGCTGCCTTCGCAGCGATGCCCATCTCTTCCAGCATACTTCTTCTCCTTAACGGATGATCATATCGTCGCGGTGAACAGCGACCGGGCCATACTCATAGCCCAGAATGGCGTCGATCTGCTGCGAGTGTTGCCCCGCAATACGGCGCAGCGCATCGCTGTTGTAGCGGCTCACACCATGAGCAATGTCACGACCTTCAAGATTACGAATACGGATCACTTCACCACGGGAGAAATTGCCTGTCACGCTTTTAATGCCTTTTGGCAGCAGCGAGCTTCCGCGTTCCAGAATGGCCGCTGTCGCCCCTTCATCAACCGTAATTTCCCCTGCCGGCGGCGCGCCAAAGATCCACCGTTTGCGGTTTTCCAGCGGCGATTCCTGCGCATGGAAATGGGTGCCCACAGCAATACCTTCCATCACATCGCCAATCACGCCGGGTTTACTGCCCGCAGCAATAATGGTGTCGATGCCGGCGCGGCAAGCCACGTCGGCGGCCTGCAATTTGGTGCCCATTCCGCCCGTCCCCAGGCCAGAAACGCTATCACCTGCAATGGCACGTAGCGCATCATCAATGCCGTAAACATCCTGAATCAGTTCGGCTTCAGGGTTATTGCGCGGATCGGCGGTAAACAGACCTTGTTGATCGGTCAGTAGCAGCAGCTTATCGGCACCGGCCAGGATCGCTGCCAGCGCAGAGAGGTTATCGTTGTCGCCCACTTTAATTTCAGCGGTAGCGACGGCGTCGTTTTCATTGATCACCGGTACGATATTGTTATCCAGCAAGGCACGCATCGTGTCGCGGGCGTTAAGAAAGCGTTCGCGATCTTCCATGTCGGCACGGGTCAGCAGCATCTGCCCCACATGAATGCCATAAATGGAAAACATCTGCTCCCAGAGCTGGATCAAACGGCTCTGCCCTACTGCGGCCAGCAGCTGTTTGGAGGCGATGGTCGCGGGTAGTTCCGGATAACCCAGATGCTCGCGCCCGGCGGCAATCGCCCCGGACGTCACAATTACAATACGATGCCCGGCGGCATGTTGCTGGGCGCACTGGCGCACCAGTTCCACAATATGGGCGCGGTTCAGGCGACGGGAACCGCCCGTTAAAACACTGGTGCCGAGTTTTACCACCAGCGTCTGGCTGTCACTCATGATTCTCTGCCGTTTTTTTAAGGAAATAATAGGAAAACCTGACGTAATCAGACGTTGTAACAGGAGTGAGGGCGCTTGCCAACTGCCAGTGTAAATAGCCCACCGGTTTGTTGCGCGGGATCAGCAAGCGTAGCGGCGCCATTTGACACTTTTATGGCAAACACAAAAAAATACACATATTTAAAAATATTCTGAATTTGTCATAAATCTTTAATTTCGCAGCGTTAAAACCCTTTCTGTTTTTTCACGGGGCGTAAAGGCCCAGCGAATATTAGCGCGTTAGTTAAATCAGGAATCAAAATGAAAAAGAGCACTCTGGCATTAATGGTGATGAGCGTTGTTGCGTCGGCTTCTTCTGTTCACGCAGCAGAAGTTTATAACAAAAACGGCAACAAACTGGACGTGTACGGCAAAGTAAAAGCCATGCACTACTTTAGCGATGATACCAGCAACGACGGTGACAAAACTTACGTGCGTTTCGGCTTCAAAGGCGAAACTCAGATTAACGATCAGCTGACCGGCTTTGGCCGTTGGGAAGCTGAGTTTGCGGGCAACAACGACGAGAGCACCTCTGGTCAGAAAACCCGTCTGGCATTTGCTGGTCTGAAAATCAAAGACTTCGGTTCAATCGACTACGGTCGTAACCTCGGCGTGCTGTACGATGTGGCTTCCGTAACGGATATGTTCCCGGAATTCGGCGGCGACTCTCTGACCCGTACCGACAACTTTATGACCAAACGCACCAGCGGCGTAGCGACTTACCGCAACACCGACTTCTTCGGTGCGGTTGATGGTCTGGATTTCACCCTGCAATACCAGGGTAAAAATGAAAACGGCCGTAGCAGCGTCATCAAGCAGAATGGCGACGGCTGGGGTACCTCTCTGGCGTATGACTTCGGCGGCAGCCCGGTCACTATCGTTGGCGCCTACGCTAACTCTGACCGTACCAACGCCCAGAACACCTCTCTGGCGCTGGGTCGCGGCGAGAACGCCGAAGCCTGGGCAACTGGCGTGAAATACGACGCCAATAACCTGTATATCGCCACCATGTACGGCGTGTCTTACAATATGACCCCGGTCAGCTCGTCTCTGGGTTTTGCGAACAAAGCGCAGAACTTTGAAGCGGTTGTCCAGTATCAGTTCGACTTCGGTCTGCGTCCGTCTGTGGGCTATGTCCTGACCAAAGGCAAAGACATGGAAAACGGTATTGGCGACGAAGATCTGGTGAATTACATCGACGTAGGCGCGACTTACTACTTCAATAAAAACTTCTCTGCGATGGTTGATTACAAAATCAACCAGCTTAAAGACGACAACAAACTGGGCCTCGCAAACGACGACGTCGTTGCCGTGGGCGTGACGTACCAGTTCTAAGTTATCTAACCTGTAACACCCTCGTTATATGGCATGCCCTCCGTTGAGGGCATGTTTTTATCCTGATTGAGGAAAACACTGGACGATGCCAGTGCAGGCCCGATACGCGAGATGCGATCGGGCTTTTTTTATCGGGGGCGTTACGCGGGGAGTTTCAGAGACTCTTTGAAGTTGTCGGCAGGTTCCAGCTTAAGCTCAAGTGACGCCAGTAAGGTACGCGCACGCTCGTGAAAATCGCGCAGCGTTTGCTCCAGGCGGTCGAGGACTTCTTGATCCTTTATCGCTGTCGGTTTCCATTGACCCTCTTTATCAAAAAGGCCGAACTGATAGCGGTAAGTAAAACGGCTTTCCTGCGCTTCCATTTCCATCCACCAGCCCCAGAACTCACGCTTTTCGGGTGCGGGTTTAACGTTGACGCAAACAGCAAGGCAATCGAAGAAAAAACGGTTATCTTCGCACTGCTCTTCGCGGATATAAGGCCCAAGCGCAGTAAACTTCTTAATCAACCTGCTTTTCGGATGTCCACTCGGTAACGTCATTGCGATCTCCTTTTGTGAAGCAACTGTTTTACCAAATCAATAGAATTTATCAATCTATTAACGGAAATGATGGTTGATCCATCCGGTGATTTGCCGCAATGCGCTGTCAAAATTGCGATACACCGGCTTAAACGGGATCTCTAACAGCTTGCCATTGCTGGATGACGAGGTGATTAAGCGCGACTCCTCTTCCGGGCTAAAGGGATCATTCTGCCAGAAGCCGGACAGCATCGGCGTCGGGCAGCGGCGCCCGAGAAGCCCCTGCATTTTTAATGAATAACAGTTCAGTTCTACGCGGAGCGCTTCATCTGACGCATCATGCATGCCCAGGCGGCTGGCGAGAACATCAAGGTACATTTCCGGCACCCGGCTCTGACGCTGCGGCTCATTCAGCAGAGCGTGCACCACCGGCCCAAGACAGGCCACGGCTTTTAAGCGCGGCGCTTCCAGGTACGCCAGGCGTACCGCCACATTCGCGCCAAAACGAAAACCAAATGCCGCAACTCGGGTATGGTCAACCCACGGAATGTTCGGCAGGGCTTTGAGAACATGCTGGTGCAGCAGGCTGGAGTCCTGCGTCAGCTTCCATTTTGAAGAGAAGCCCACCGAGGGCATATCCAGTGTCAGCATTGCCATGCCCTGCGGGGCGAAATAGCGTTCAAACAGGGTGTAATAGTCGCTTTGCAGGCTATCCAGCCCGCCACACATTAGCACGGTGGGGAAAGGGCCCTCACCCGGCGGCATATGTAAGAACCCGGTCACTGGCGAACCACCCGGAATGGCGAACTCCATCTCTTTGATCGATCCTGGCAAACGCTGCGCCGCTTCTTCGTAGGCGCGGTTCGCCAGCGCCTGTGCCTGTTCGGCCAGCGTATCGCCCTTGATGTGCGGGTAGGCGGCAATGCTGTACAGACTGGAAGCATGCAACCAGTGGCGACCGCTCAGCTCCGCCGTCTGCTCCTGCATCGCTTTTTGTTGCCACTGCATCGCCTGTACTGACCATTCGTAGATCCAGTTGCCATTACGGTAACCGACCACCGTATCGTACAGTTCCGGATCGGTGCGTTCCGCCCCGGCCATTACAATGCGTGCCTGAACTTCGAGGATTTCGCGGGCATCAATGCCGCGCCAGATCCACATCAGCCGGTTGAGCATGCGATACCAGTGCGGCACGTTTTTGCCATCCAGCGCGGATTGCATCTGCGGCTGCGCGCCAGAATTAAAACGACGCACCAGCGTCGACGTTTCCGGATGCTTAAAACGGGGTTTGAACAGCGTCTCGCTGAGGTTTGACTGGGACATAGCGCGCAGCCTCCATGTATCTATCACCGGAGGTTATTGTAACCTGTTGCGCCTTAAAATGAACAACGCCCGGCAAAACCGGGCGTTGAAAGAAATGCAGATGAAGCCTCAGCGGCTGCTGATCGGCGGGACGAAGACAACGCCCATATCCCACGGCTGCTCAATCCAGGTATCCTGCGGGATATCAATAACATAATCGTCGACCAGCGGGCGACCAGCCGGTTTAGCGAAAATGGTAACGAAGTGGGCTTTTGGATACATCTCGCGGATTGCAACCGCCGTGCCGCCCGTGTCCACCAGATCGTCGATAACGATAAAGCCTTCACCGTCGCCTTCCGCGCGTTTCAGCACTTTCAGCTCACGCTGGTTATCGTGGTCATAGCTGGAGATGCAAACGGTATCAACATGACGAATGCCCAGCTCACGCGCCAGCAATGCGCCTGGCACCAGACCGCCACGGCTAACGGCGATAATGCCTTTCCATTGTTCAGAAGGCATCAATCGGGCGGCAAGTTTGCGTGCGTGGATCTGCAACATGTCCCAGGTGACGACGTATTTTTCGCTCATGTGAAGTGTCCCAGCCTGTGTTTTATGGCTTAAAAAGTATTCTAGGGGGAAATAGGTTGCGCGAGATTATAGAGATCTGAAGCGCTAAAAACCAGTGTTACCCGGCATTGCAGGTGCTTTTTACATGTTCCTGTGCTCGTAAACAGGCAATAAGTGTTATTCTCAACGCCATCTCGCAAGGCTGTCTTGCGATGCTCGTTAATTTAACCCTGTGGCCTGCAAGGTAATGTTTCGCAGGCGCTTCGTAAGGAGACTCATTGTGTCTGAATTGTCTCAACTATCTCCGCAACCGCTGTGGGATATTTTTGCCAAAATTTGTTCCATTCCTCACCCCTCCTACCATGAAGAACAACTGGCCGAACACATTATGGGCTGGGCGAAGGAAAAAGGGTTTCATGCAGAGCGCGACCAGGTTGGCAATATTCTGATCCGTAAACCGGCAACGACCGGCATGGAAAACCGCAAACCGGTGGTACTGCAGGCGCACCTGGACATGGTGCCGCAGAAGAATAACGACACGGTGCATGATTTCACCAAAGATCCGATCCTGCCGTATGTCGACGGCGAGTGGGTTAAAGCGCGCGGCACCACACTGGGTGCGGATAACGGCATCGGTATGGCGTCTGCACTGGCAGTACTGGCAGATGACCGCGTTGAACACGGCCCGCTGGAAGTGTTGCTGACCATGACTGAAGAAGCCGGCATGGATGGCGCATTCGGTTTGCAGGCTGGCTGGTTGCAGGCCGACATTCTGATTAACACCGATTCCGAAGAAGAAGGTGAAATCTACATGGGTTGCGCAGGCGGTATCGATTTTATCACCCACCTGCCGTTAACCCGCGAAGCTGTTCCGGCGGGCTTTGAAACCTTTAAGCTAACGCTGAAAGGCCTGAAAGGCGGCCACTCCGGCGCTGAGATCCATGTCGGTTTGGGCAACGCCAATAAACTGCTGGTCCGCTTCCTCGCCGCGCATGCCCAGGAACTGGATTTGCGTCTGCTCGATTTCACCGGCGGCACCCTGCGTAACGCCATCCCGCGTGAAGCGATTGCCACCGTGGCCGTACCGGCAGACAAAGCCGCACAGCTGAAAACACTGGCAAACGACTATCTGGCAATCCTGAAAAACGAGCTGGAGATGAAAGAGAAGAACCTGACCGTTCTGCTCGACAGCACCACCAGCGACAAAGCCGCGCTGACCACCGCCTCCCGCGATACGTTTGTACGTCTGCTGAATGCGACGCCAAACGGTGTGATCCGTAACTCCGATGTCGCCAAAGGCGTGGTCGAAACATCACTTAACGTCGGCGTTGTAACGCTGCAGGATGACCACGCAGAGATCGTCTGCCTGATCCGTTCTCTGGTCGATAGTGGAAAAGAGTACGTGGTGAGCATGCTGGAGTCACTCGGCGCGCTGGCTGGAGCCACGACCCATCCGAAAGGCGGCTACCCTGGCTGGCAGCCAGATGCCCATTCGCCAGTGATGGCGCTGGTGCGTGAAACTTACCAGCGTCTGTTCAACAAGACCCCGAACATTCAGGTGATCCATGCCGGTCTGGAAT
This sequence comes from Kosakonia sp., assembly GCF_032052965.1. Taxonomy (GTDB): domain Bacteria; phylum Pseudomonadota; class Gammaproteobacteria; order Enterobacterales; family Enterobacteriaceae; genus Kosakonia. Next base: position 65,110 of record NZ_DAMBVN010000005.1, on the reverse strand, counting down.
GTGGTCTGTTCAAAAAACCGTATCCGGATATGGACATGGTTTCCATTGGGCCAACCATTACCGGGCCGCACTCGCCAGATGAGCAAGTGCATATCGAAAGCGTGGGCCACTACTGGACCCTGCTGACCGAACTGCTGAAAGCTATTCCGGCGAAGTAAGCGCCATGTCCGCGCCGCCCGGCGCGGACATTTCCTCACCCGTTATTGCGGTTTAAACGCCAGACCTTTAAACGTCCGCGTTGGGTTTCCCCGTTCAATCTGATGGTGAAACAGCCGCCGTTCAGATTTCATCGCCGCGCGCTCCTCCTCTTTTACCTGCTCCAGACGGTGCGCAATTAACAATGTCGCCAGCCGTTTATTGGCACGCTGGCTGCGCTCGGACTGCACTTTAACGCTAATGCCGCTGGCAATGTGCGTAGCACGCACGGCGGAATCGGTTTTATTCACGTGCTGCCCGCCTGGTCCGGACGATCGCAACGTTTCAAAACGGATCTCCCCCGCCAGCGACTGGCTTTGGGCGGTGAACGGCGCGACGCCAATAAACCAGTTTTTACGCGCGTGATGCGGGCGATACGGACTTTGGCAAATCCACTGCACCGTCCCACACCAGCGGGTACTGAGCGCCTGCTCATCATCGCCATCGAGCGATACCAGCACTGAACGGTAAGTCCCCTCGTTACGCCCGTGTTCTGTTTCCACCACATCCAGCGCCACGTTGTGCGCCTGCGCTTCAGCCATTAAGCGGGCTAACGCTTTGCCAACGGCCAGACAGCACTCGTCTGGCCCCTGCGCGGAAGAGAGTTGCAATAACATCATTCGCCTGCCTCCCCGCTCACTTTCACCGTTAGCACCGGGCGTAAACGCGCCACGGGAACCACCAGGCCGGCATCGGTCAGGCAGGCCATAACGCTGTCGATAGATTTATAAGCCTGCGGCGCTTCTTCATAAATCAACTGACGATCGCGGCAAATCACCCGGCTACCCAGACTGGTGCGTGACAGCTGCGCCGGGGAAAATTTGCCCGACAGGCGACCTTTACACTCGGTGCGCATCCATTTGCGCCCGGCACCGTGCGCCAGAGAGAAGAGGCTCTGTTCACTGATCAGCGGTTTGACCAGCCAACTGTAATCCCCACGTGAACCGGGGATCACCACCAGCCCCTGCCCGTCCGGCGTTGCGCCTTTGCGATGCAGCCAGCCGCTCTTGCCGCCAACGGTGCACGGCTCAACAAAGTTATGCGCCACATCCAGCACCGGTGTGCCATCGGCTTTGAGATGGCCGAGAATTCGCCGCGCAATCAGCGCGCGGTTGACGCGGGCAAAGTTCAGCGCGTCATGGTGTTCAGCCAGATAGTCGCGGGCCGCATCGCTGCCCTCTGCCAACCCGGCATGGGAGAATGCATCGACATGACGACGCAGGATCTCCTGACCAAGGCCACGCGAACCGCTATGCGCCAGTAACAGCAAATGCTGAATGTTAAACCCGCTCTGCGCGAAAAGGGCGCTATCCGCCACGCTGTCGACCTGTTGCAGCTCGGCAAAATGGTTGCCGCCGCCAATAGAGCCGAGCGCCGCGCGGTAAGGATGATCCTGCAACGCCGGCGGGACATATTCATCCAGCCATGCTGATGTCGCGGTATCGCCCAGTGTGCTCAGGCGTTTTTCGTATTTGTCGGCATTATATTTCCGCAGCGGCAGGTCGCTCTGCCACAATGTCATGCCGCAGCCAATATCGTTGCCCACCAGTGCCGGATAAAAACGACCGGTAGAGAAAAATGCCGCGCCAATCGGGTAACCGCGTCCAGGATGCAGATCCGGCATGCCAACAACTCGGGCCATACCCGGTAATGCTGCCGTCGTTTGAAGTTGCTGGATCGCTGAACCTTCGATCCAAAGATTTTCTGAAGCAATATACGAAATAGCGTCAGAGATATGACAAATAGAATTGCCCATATACCAATCCATATGTAGATAAATAAAAGGAATTGGCAGACGAAACCAGGGGCAATATTACAAAGAATTAATCCTGGAAAGGTCTGCAAAGAGAAATCAGGGCATGTTGTGTCATGGTGAACCTCCTTTGCAGTAAATAGGGAATGAATAAGCGCCCGAGATAATAAAGAAGCCGCTGATAAATAGCTACCATAAATTTTAGTAGTTTTTATAAGCCTAATACCAGTTGGCGCTCAAGTTGAGGATCGAGCAACGTCACATGTAAACCTACCAACCGCACGCCACGCCCGCCGCGCCTTTCATTCCAGGCCTGCTGAGCGGTTGCCAGTAAATCCTCTTTATTTAAACGCGGCCATACGTGCTCCTGGGTGGTAAGCTGGAAATCATTAAATTTCAATTTTACCCCCTGGCGGGCAATTAACAGATCGGGTTTAACTTTTGCCAGCCTTTTTTCCAGCTCCGGGTAAAGATGCTCAATAATTGCTTCGCACTCTTCCCAGTGGTGAATATCCTCAATGAGGGTACGTTCTACTCCAACAGATTTACGCAGTCGTTCGCTGCTAATTTCCCGCTCATCAATGCCCTGGCTGCGCTCCCATAATACGCGGCCAAATTTGCCAAAGCGTTTAAGCAGCAAGGCCAAATCGCTGTTCTGCACATCTGCACAGGTACGTAGCCCCATGCTTTCCAGCTTTGCGGCGGAGACTTTCCCCACGCCGGGGATTTTACTGAGCGATAGCGTGCGTAAAAATGCCGGCACTTCCGCCGGTGTAATGACATATTGCCCGTTGGGCTTGTTGAGATCGGAGGCGATTTTGGCGAGAAACTTCACCGGTGCTATGCCTGCTGAGGCGGTAAGTTGTGTTTCGTTAAAAATGGTCTGGCGGATCTCTTGCGCCATTAATGTCGCCGAACCGTGGCAGTGAGGACTGTCGGTAACGTCAAGGTAGGCTTCGTCCAGCGAGAGCGGTTCAATGCGTGAGGTGTAGCGGGAAAAGATATCGCGGATTTGATTCGAGGCTTCTTTGTAGGCGTCGAAACGGCCAGGCAGTAGCGTAAGGTGCGGGCAAAGTTTTAATGCCATCGCCGTTGGCATGGCGCTGCGCACGCCGAACTTACGTGCCGGGTAGTTGGCGGTGCTGATCACGCCACGCTGAACGCGGCTGCCGCCGATGGCAATTGGAATATCGCGCAGCGCCGGGTTGTCGCGCATTTCCACCGCCGCGAAAAAGCAGTCCATATCGACATGTATGATTTTGCGCATGCGTACGCCCTCAAAGAACACTGGATAAGTATACAGCACATTCAGGTTAAATGAGAAGCGAGCGCATAAGGTTGCGAAAAACAGACAGAAAAATCCCCCGTCGGCTGTTAATCCGGCGCTTTTAGGATCAAAATACGTCATCTGCAAACGGCAGCATAAACGACGCGGGCAGACTCGATCCCTCGCACTCCGCCCCATAACAGCCAACTCAGAACCAGCGTGAAGGTGAAGGGTATACACAAAATCATTCGCGCTGTGTCGCGGCGGCAAGCATGAGCATCCCCGTGAGCTTACATAATTAAGTGACCGGGGTGGGAAGGCGCAGCCAACAAAGAGACAGCGTGAAGGATGAAGTGTATTGGGGCTTGCGAAAAAATGCCGTAATGCTAATGTGGGCGCTCCAAAACAGAATAGTCTGAATTTTGGGCTTCCTTTGCCGTCCTGGCAATGTGGTATTCGCTTTATCAAGGAAACAAGTAGTATGCGCAAAATCGCATTATTTATTGCGATGCTTCTGATGCCGTGCGTCTCGTTTGCCGGGCTGGTAAGCAGCAATGGTTCAGTCACGCCGGTCAGCAAAGAATTCAAGCAGCAACTGATGGGGTCGCCGGTTTATATCCAAATCTTCAAAGAAGAGCGCACCCTTGATCTCTACGTCAAAATGGGCGAGCAGTACCAGCTCCTCGACAGCTACAAGATTTGCAATTACTCAGGCGGGTTAGGCCCCAAACAGCGCCAGGGTGATTTCAAAAGCCCGGAAGGTTTTTACTCTGTGCAGCGCAACCAGCTCAAGCCGGACAGCCGCTTCTATAAAGCTATTAATATTGGCTTTCCGAACAATTATGACCGCGCTCACGGCTACGAAGGCAAGTATCTGATGATCCACGGTGCATGCGTCTCGATTGGCTGCTACGCCATGACCGACTCCAACATTGACGAGATTTTCCAGTTTGTCACTGCCGCGCTGGTCTTCGGTCAGCCTAATGTTCAGCTGAGTATTTACCCGTTCCGCATGACCGACGCTAACATGCAGCGTCATAAGTACTCAACGTATGCGGATTTCTGGAAGCAACTTAAGCCTGGCTATGACTATTTCGCCGCCACCCACCAACCGCCGGTCGTTTCGGTTGTGGATGGTCGCTACGTGGTTAGCAAGCCGCTGAACACCTCTGCTCAGCCGCAACTGGCATCAAACTACACGCTCCCCCAGGCAAAATAACGCCCACTCGCCTGGCATGATCTTGTGCCAGGTTTCATTGCCAGTGAGCGGCTGAGTAGCAATCACGGTTACCACATCATTGGGTGTGGTTTCCCGCTGAAAATCAATCTCCACATCCTGATCCAATAACTTCGCCACACCAAACGGCGCGCGACGCGTGATCCAAAAAAGGTTGGTCGAGCAGAATGCCATGACATAACGCCCGTCCGACAACAGCATGTTAAACACGCCTTTCTTACGCAGTTCCACGGCCAGCTCAGCAATAAACTTAAACACCGCTGTCATATTGCCTGGCGTGCGCGGATAGCGCTGCGTGAGCTTATGTAACAGCCAGCAGAACGCTTTCTCGCTGTCGGTTTCACCCACCGGGCGGAAATTGCCCGTTTCCAGCGTCTTATAACCCGTAAGCTGCCCGTTGTGCGCGTAGGTCCAGTTACGCCCCCACAGCTCGCGGGTAAAAGGATGGGTATTTTCGAGGGCCACTTCTCCCCGGTTAGCCTGCCGAATATGGGCCACCACGGAACAGGATTTAATCGGATAGTCCTGCACCAGCCTGGCAATGGGGGAGTTAAAACTGGGTTGCGGATCTTTAAATGTGCGGCAGCCTTTGCCTTCGTAGAAGGTAATGCCCCAGCCGTCCTTATGCGGCCCGGTGCCGCCGCCACGCTGAACAAGCCCGGTGAAACTAAAGCAGATATCGGTTGGCACATTGGCGCTCATACCGAGCAGTTCGCACATACATCCCCCCACATAGCGCCATTACCAGAGAAGGCGAAATTGTTGCAGTCAGTTGGACACGGACAGCGCACTGAAACCGGAGCGTACATGCAGTACATGAGGGTTTCGGACACTGCCCGTGGTCAAAACGGCAAATAAAATAGCCTTTTAAATTAGCCTTTTACCATCTCTTTTTCGATCAACTGAATCAGGATATGGATAACTTTAATATGGATTTCCTGAATACGATCGGCATAACCGAAATGCGGTACACGAATTTCAATGTCCGCCGTGCCGGCCATTTTGCCGCCGTCTTTACCGGTCAGAGTGATCACTTTCATCCCTTTCTCGCGCGCGGCGGCAATCGCTTTGATCACGTTACCAGAGTTACCGGAAGTGGAGATGCCCAGCAGCACGTCACCTTCACGGCCGACGGCTTCAACATAGCGCGAGAAGACATAATCGTAACCAAAATCATTGCTGACGCACGAGAGATGGCTGACATCCGAAATCGCAATCGCCGGGTAGCCCGGACGGTTCTCGCGATAGCGCCCGGTCAGCTCTTCGGCAAAGTGCATGGCATCGCAATGCGAGCCGCCGTTACCACAGGACAACACCTTACCACCGGCTTTGAAACTGTCTGCCAGCAAGACCGCCGCGCGCTGAATAGCGTGAATATTGGCATCATCTTTCAAAAAGTTCGCCAGCGTTTCCGCCGCTTCATTCAGTTCGTTACGAATCAGATCCTGGTACATGAGGATATCCTTCAGCATAAATGTAAATAACACCGGCAAGTTTACCGGATAGCGTGCCGGGCGAGAAGCTAAAGCCTTACACCGAACCGGGCGTTTTTCGTTATCCGTGCGCAAATTGCCTTCAACAATGTGAACCAGGTTGTAATTATTTTGTAAACACATTGATAAAAGAATTCGCTTCCACTACAACCATATCATCACAAGTGGTCAGACCTCCTACAAGACAGGGAGCTTTTTTCTATGATGATTTTGAGCCTTATCGCAACGGTTGTACTGCTCGGGGTGCTGTTTTACCACCGGGTTAATTTGCTGCTCAGCAGCCTGATTTTACTGGCGTGGACCGCCGCGCTGGGCCTCTCTGGCCTGTGGTCGCTTTGGGTTCTGCTGCCACTGGCGATCATACTGGTACCGTTTAATTTGCCGCCGATGCGCAAAGCGCTGATTTCTGTTCCGGTATTCCGCGGCTTCCGCAAAGTGATGCCGCCCATGTCGCGCACAGAAAAAGAAGCCATCGACGCTGGCACCACCTGGTGGGAAGGCGACCTGTTCCGCGGCAATCCGGACTGGAAAAAACTGCACAACTATCCCCAGCCGCGCCTGACCGCCGAAGAACAGGCGTTTCTTGATGGCCCGGTCGAAGAAGCCTGCCGCATGGCGAATGACTTCCAGATCACGCATGAAATGGCCGATCTGCCGCCGGAATTGTGGGCGTACTTAAAAGAGCATCGTTTCTTTGCGATGATCATCAAAAAAGAGTACGGCGGTCTTGAGTTTTCGGCCTATGCCCAGGCACGCGTGCTGCAAAAACTCGCAGGCGTTTCCGGCATTCTGGCCATCACCGTCGGCGTTCCCAACTCCTTAGGCCCAGGCGAACTGCTGCAACACTACGGTACAGAGGCGCAGAAAGATCACTACCTGCCGCGTCTGGCGCGTGGTCTGGAAATCCCATGCTTTGCACTCACCAGCCCGGAAGCGGGCTCTGATGCAGGTGCCATTCCGGATACCGGAGTGGTTTGTATGGGCGACTGGCAGGGCGAGCAGGTGCTCGGTATGCGCCTGACCTGGAACAAACGTTATATCACGCTGGCGCCGATTGCGACCGTGCTTGGCCTGGCGTTCAAACTCTCCGATCCGGATAAATTACTGGGCGGCGATGAAGAACTGGGTATCACCTGTGCGCTGATCCCAACCACCACACCCGGTGTGGAAATTGGCCGCCGCCACTTCCCGCTGAACGTACCGTTCCAGAATGGTCCGACCCGTGGTAACGATATTTTTGTACCGATTGATTACATTATTGGCGGGCCAAAAATGGCCGGTCAGGGCTGGCGTATGCTGGTGGAATGTCTGTCTGTTGGCCGTGGGATCACCCTGCCGTCCAACTCCACCGGCGGGGTGAAATCGGTCGCAATGGGTATTGGTGCTTATGCCCACATTCGCCGACAGTTCAAAGTCTCTATCGGTAAAATGGAAGGGATTGAAGAGCCATTAGCCCGCATTGGCGGTAACGCCTATGTGATGGACGCCGCAGCGTCACTTATCACCTACGGCATTATGCTCGGCGAAAAACCGGCGGTGTTGTCGGCGATTGTTAAATATCACTGCACCCACCGTGGTCAGCAGTCCATCATCGATGCGATGGATATTGCTGGCGGTAAAGGCATTATGCTCGGCGAGAGCAACTTCCTTGCCCGGTCTTACCAGGGTGCGCCGATTGCCATCACCGTGGAAGGGGCTAACATCCTGACCCGTACCATGATGATCTTCGGTCAGGGCGCCATTCGCTGCCATCCGTATGTCCTGGATGAGATGGCCGCCGCACAAAATAACGATGCGGATGCCTTTGATAAACTGCTGTTCAAACACATTGGTCACGTGGGCAGCAACACCGTCCGCAGCTTCTGGCTGGGCCTGACACGCGGTTTAACCAGCGCAACGCCAACCCGCGATGCCACAAAACGTTATTACCAGCATCTGAACCGCCTGAGCGCCAACCTTGCGCTGCTCTCAGATATGTCGATGGCGGTGCTCGGCGGCAGCCTGAAACGCCGCGAACGTATCTCTGCACGCCTGGGAGATGTGTTAAGCCAGCTTTACCTCGCCTCGGCTGTACTGAAACGTTACGACGATGAAGGACGCCAGGAAGCGGATCTGCCGCTGGTTCACTGGGGCGTGCAGGACGCGCTTCATCAGGCAGAGCAGGCGATGAGCGATCTGCTGGACAACTTCCCTAACCGCTTTGTTGCTGGCGCGCTGAGCGTAATGATCTTCCCGACGGGTCGTCACTATCTGGCGCCGTCCGATAAGCTGGATCATAAAGTCGCGAAGATCCTGCAAACCCCAAGCGCAACCCGTTCGCGTATTGGCCGCGGCCAGTACCTGACCGCCAGCGCGCATAACCCGGTCGGTCTGCTGGAAGAAGCGTTGCTGGACGTGATGGCTGCCGATCCGATTCACCAACGCGTCTGCAAAGAGCTGGGGAAAAACCTGCCCTTCACGCGTCTCGATGACCTGGCACAACAGGCACTGGCGGCCGGGCTTATCAACCAGGATGAAGCCGCACTGCTGATAAAAGCGGAGGCCAGCCGTCTGCGCAGCATCAATGTCGATGACTTCGAGGCCGATGCCCTGGCGACCCAACCGGTGGTAAAAGCGCCGGAAAAGGTGCGCAAGGTGGAAGCAGCCTGATATTGCCACCTCCCGCGCACCCGCGTTAACCCTTCTGCCAAAACCCGCTTATCGCGGGTTTTTTCTCTTTCTTGCCATGCTACAGTGTGAAAATGCTGTCTTACGGGGAGTCGACACTGTGCCGGGTTTAAAAATTACGCTGTTACAACAACCGTTAGTCTGGATGGACGGGCCAGCCAATCTGCGCCATTTTGACATCCAGTTGGAAGAGGTCACCGGGCGCGATGTGATTGTGTTACCCGAAATGTTCACCACCGGCTTTGCGATGGAAGCGGCTAAACAGTCGATGCCAGAGGAAGACGTGGTGGCGTGGATGCAGGAGAAAGCCCGCCAGACCAATGCGCTGGTTGCCGGCAGCGCCGCATTGCAAACCGGGCGTGGGGCGGTGAACCGCTTTTTACTGGTGGAGCCGGAAGGCAAGGTGCACTTCTACGATAAACGCCACTTATTCCGCATGGCGGATGAGCACCATCACTATGAAGCCGGTCACGAGCGGGTGGTGTTTGAGTGGCGCGGCTGGCGTATTCTGCCGCTGGTTTGTTATGACCTGCGCTTCCCGGTGTGGTCGCGCAATCGCAACGATTATGATCTGCTCTTGTACGTTGCCAACTGGCCCGCGCCGCGATCGCTGCACTGGCAATCGCTGCTGGTGGCGCGCGCCATCGAAAACCTCGCATGGGTGGCAGGCTGCAACCGCGTCGGCACTGACGGCAATGGCCACCACTATCGCGGCGACAGCCGGGTCATCAGCCCACAGGGCGAAATCATCGCCACCGCCGAGCCGCACCTGGCCACTCGCATTGACGCTGAATTGTCATTAAGCGCGCTCAATGACTACCGCGAGAAGTTCCCCGCCTGGCAGGACGCCGATCCGTTTACGCTTGGGTAAACCTGTCTTGCATATTCCCCTCTCCCCTGCGGGAAAAGGGGCCTTAACTGGACTGCAACGGCCCGAGAGGGCCTTAGGTGATGATGCGCATTACGCCTAATGCGCTGCGCAGGAAAAGGCGGTACCTTGCGCAGCCATTGCAGGACAGAGCGCGGCAGGTAACTGTCTCCATTACTCTGCTACCCCGGTTGCCTTATCTCGTCACACATCAGTATGCGCCGTTGCACAACATGGCTCATGGCCTGGAGAGCCTGCGCAACATCGCTTGCCACTACGCGCTCTGCCGGATGGTGACTGATCCCTTTTTCACAGCGCACAAACAGCATTGCCGATGGCCAGCGTTCAGCTATAGCAATGGCATCGTGGCCCGCACCGCTTGGCAACTGTAGCGCCCTTCCCTGCACTTTCTGCACCGCGTCGGCCAGTTGTGAACGCAGTAATGCGTCGCAAGGGGTTGCGGCAATAGTGTAAAAAATATCATGGCTGAAACTCAGCCCGCGCCGGGCGGCAATCTCGTTTGCCTGGCTTAGTAAACGATCCAGTAGCGCGTCACGTTGCTCATCATGCGGGCTGCGAATATCGAGCGTCAGCGTCACACTCCCAGGGATAACGTTTACCGCGCCAGGTTCGCACTGCAGCGTGCCGACAGTGGCCACCAGTTCCGGCCCGGCTTGCTGTGCGGCCTGTTCAATAAACGCTATCCACTGGGCGGCGGCAGCAAGCGCATCGCGGCGATGGCGCATAGGAACTGTTCCGGCATGCCCGGCTTCACCCGTAAAACGGCAGGTCAGGCGACGCGCGCCATTGATAGCCGTAACCACCCCCATCGCCAGCTCTTCCTGCTCCAGTACGGGGCCTTGTTCAATATGCAGCTCCAGGTAAGCCGAAAAATCCGCCTGCGGGCGCGCGGCTTCGGCAATACGCGATGCATCCAGCCCGACATTCGCCAGCGCCTGCGCCACCGTGATCCCCCGGGCATCTTCACAATCCAGCCAGTGCGCGGGCCAGCTCCCGGTCAGGCCGCGGCTGCCGAGCAAAGTGATATTAAAACGCGTACCTTCTTCATCAGCAAAGCCCACGATTTCAATCGCCTGGCTGCCACGCAGGTTCGCCTGGTGTAACCCGTCGACAATTTCTATGGCCGTTAATACGCCGAGCATGCCGTCATAACGCCCGGCATTACGCACGGTATCCAGGTGTGAGCCCAGCAGTATTGCCTGAGCCCCCTCCTGCGCCGCTTCATAGCGCCCGCAAACGTTGCCCACAGCATCCTGCCAGGTCTGCATGCCTGCCTGCTGCATCCACTCTGCAACCTGTGCATTAGCCTGCATATGCTCCGGCGACAAATAAACTCGGGTTAACTGATCCGGGGTTTCGCTGATGTGCGCCAGAATGTCGCAACGCGCCAGCACCCGCTGCGCCGCGCGCGCGGCCTGCTCTGCGGTCATCATCCTATTGCTCCGTCGTAGATATCCCACGCCGCCTGCATCCCGGCGCCCTGAACGGTGCGGAACCCTAAACGGTTGAGTACCGCTTCCAGCGCGGTCAGGGTTTGTAATACGCAATCTTTGCGCGCGTTATACCCCATGGTGCCAATGCGCCAGATCTTGCCCTGTAACGGGCCAAACGAGGTGCCAATCTCAATATGGAAATCCTCAAGCAGGCGTTTACGCACTTCCTCACCGTGCACTTCGCGGGGGATCACGACCCCAAGCACATTATTCATTTTGTGTTTGATGTCGCCAAACACGGCCAGCCCCATCCCCTGGATCCCCGCCAGTAAAGCGCGCCCGTGCAACGCATGGCGGGCAATGAGATTCTCCATGCCCTCTTCCAACATAATGCGCGCGCATTCGCGGGCGGCGAACAGCATGCTGGTGGCTTCAGTGTGATGATTCAGGCGCTCCGGCCCCCAATAATCCATCACCATGCCGAGATCGAAATAGTTGGAGTAGACCATCTCGTCAGCACCGTCCTGATGAGCATCGGTACGGATACCCTGCTCGACACATTTGCGCGCGCGGATCACCGCTTCCATCGCCGGGCTTAAGGTGACAGGCGCGCTGCCGGAGGGGCCGCCAAGGCATTTCTGCAACCCGGCGGAGACGGCATCCAGGCCCCAGGCATCGCTTTCCAGCACGTTGCCTCCCAGTGATGCTGTCGCGTCGGTATAAAACAGCACCCCGTGTCGGCGGCAAATCTCCCCCAGTTCTGCCAGCGGTTGCAACATGGTGGTGGAGGTATCGCCTTGCACGGTCAGTAACAAACGCGGTTTCACCCTCGCGATGGCGTCTTCAATCTGATCCGGCGTAAATACCTCACCCCAGGGGGCGTCAATAGTGTGCACCTCGGCACGGCAGCGGCGGGCAATTTCACACAGTAAATGCCCAAAGCGGCCAAAAACCGGTACCAACACTTTATCTCCAGGGCGTATGGCAGACACCAGAATCGCCTCAATACCCGCGCGGGATGTGCCATCTACCAACATCGTCCAGCGGTTCTGGGTACGAAATACGCCGCGATAGAGCGCCATTACCTCCTGCATATACCCGGTCATGACCGGATCGTATTGCCCCACCAGTTGGCTCGCCATCGCACGCAGCACGCGCGGATCGGCATTGATAGGCCCCGGCCCCATTAACAAGCGCTGAGGTGGATTGATTTGCGGGAACTGCGGGTAATCGAACATGGGCGCATCCTTTGGTGTGCAATCACACAGACGATGAAACGAAAGATTCTTTAAGTTTATTTCTGCAACTAATGTGCCATAGACAATTACGCAGCACCAGCACCTGCAAGCGCAGAAAGAGTGGGAGTAAAAGGAAACCTGTCGGGGCGAAGAACGCCCCGTTATACGTCAACGACATGGTGCAGACGCACTGTTTTAGTGCTTCAACGCTGTTCTAGTTCGTCCAGTTCATTGTACAGCGCAGCAATGTGATGGATCCGTTGCCGTCCTTCCGTCAGGGTGGTGTGCAACAAGGCATTCGCCAACAGATTGACCAGACTCATGGCACTGCTGTAGCTGTCGAAGGCTGAGACGCTGTCCAGCGGCAGACTAATATGCCAGCGGCACAGGGCTTTTATCGCCGTGGCCTGCGGTTCGCTGATCACCAGCAAGGGTACGCCCTGCTTATGCAGTGCTTCCAGCAGCGGTCGCACCACCCGTGGCCGACGACGAAAAGCCACCACCACCACCATATCGGCAGGGGTGATATCCACCAGCTCTTCTGCGAGGGTCTGCCCTGGCTGCGGCACAATCAGCACCTGGCCACGGCTTTGCAGTAACTGCTGGCGCAGGTGCAGCGCCACCGGCGCACTGTTGCGCAGACCAATAATCACGATCCTTTTCGCCTGCGCCAGCGCGTCGATCACCGCGTTAAACTGCCCGCTATCCAGCGCGTTTACCCACTGCGTCAGGTTCGCCATTTCCTGCTTATAGTGACGCGCCAGCAGGGTATTGCCCTGTACAGCGTCGCGGTTTTCCGTTAACGGCATACCGCTCTGGCGCAACGTGCGCAGCTCATCGCGCATCACTTTAAACCGATCGTAACCCAGCCGCTTGAACAGGCGGCTAACCGTGGCCTTTGACACCCCGCTCAGCCGCGCCAGCTCGGCACTGTTATAACTCACCAGATCGTCAAAATGATCGATAATAAACGAGGCAACCCGTTGTTCCTGGGGCGAAAGCTGGTCATAGCACGCCCGCAGTCGTTCATCCAGCTGCTGCATAGCTTCTCCTGCAACTTTTGTTTCACGATAAGCTGACACAGTGAAACACATGTCGTCAATCTGGAACGCCTCTTGCTTACGCTTTCCCACTTACCGGAAGAAACAGGAAGCGTAACGATGCAAAGTAATATGGCCCCCTCGGGTATGGCGGTAACACCACACCATCTCGCCAGCGAGTCGGCACTGTCGGTTTTACGCCACGGCGGCGACGCCATTCAGGCGATGGTTGCCGCCGCCGCTACGATTGCGGTCGCCTACCCTCATATGAATGGCATTGGCGGTGATGGATTCTGGCTGATTGTGCCGCCACAGGGCGAAGCGCTGGCCATTGATGCCAGTGGTGCGGCCGGGCAACAGGCGACCCAGGCGCTGTATGCCGGGCATACGCATATTCCTCATCGCGGTACGCTGGCCGCGCTTACCGTCCCCGGTACACTCAGCGGCTGGGATGAAGCATTAAACGTCTCTGCGGCACTGGGCAGCGCACCGTTACCGCTCTCACGCCTGCTGGCGGACGCAATCCACTATGCCGCCGACGGGATCCCGGTAACCCATTCGCAGGCCAACGCCACGCAGAGCAAATACCAGGAGCTGGTCGATGTTCCCGGTTTTGCCGGCACCTTTCTCCCTCAGGGCGCTGTGCCGATGGCAGGAAGCCGGTTTTGCCAACCGAGGCTGGCGCGCACGCTGACCCGGCTGGCCACCGACGGGCTGGACAGTTTTTATCGTGGAGGACTTGCAGAACAAATAGCCGATGAAATGCAAACGCTGGGCATCCCCATCACCGCCCAGGATCTGGCGATGCACCGCGCTCAGCGCCGCGTACCGCTTAAGCTCCAGCATAGCCAGGGCGACGTGTTCAATATGACGCCACCGACTCAGGGGCTGGTATCGCTGGCGATCCTCGGCATTACCGACCACCTTGAGATGGCGCAGGCCAACGAAGTACAAACCATCCACCGCATAGTGGAAGCCACCAAGAAGGCGTTTGGCCTGCGCGATCGCTATATCACCGATCCCCGTCATGTAACGTTGCCGGTCCAGAGCCTGCTGGAACAGGTGCCACTGGAACAGCTTGCCGCCAGCATTGATGAATATCGTGCTGCGCCATGGGGCGAGGGCAAAGGGCCAGGTGACACGGTCTGGATGGGAGTCGTCGATAAAAATGGGCTCGCCGTCTCGTTTATCCAGAGTATTTACCATGAATTCGGCAGCGGAGTGGTGCTGCCCGACAGTGGCGTCCTGCTGCAAAACCGCGGGGCGGCATTTAGCCTCGATCCCTCGCATTTGCTGGCACTCATGCCGGGCAAGCAACCTTTTCATACGCTGAATCCCGCCGCGGCACGGCTGAAAGACGGGCGCACTATGGTCTATGGCACCATGGGTGGCGACGGGCAACCACAAACGCAGGCAGCCATTTTTACCCGTCATATCCTGCAAGGAATGCCGTTGCAGGCGGCGGTCTGCGCGCCACGTTGGCTACTGGGGCGCACCTGGGGGCAGGCATCCGACAGCCTGAAACTGGAAGCAAACTTTAGTGAACAAACCTTTCTGGCACTGCGTGAGCGGGGCCATGAGGTGGAGTGGCTGCCCGGATTAAGTGAGGCGACCGGGCATGCGGGCGCGATTGTGCGTCATACCAACGGCATGCTGGAAGGGGCGTTTGATCCTCGCAGCAACGGCAGCGCCGCCGGATTTTAAGGAGCAAGCATGAACAACACAGAGATCGACTGGCCGGCGTATATCCGGCTGATGGAGCAATTGCTGTCGGTACCGCTGAATGATGAGCGCCGCGCGGAGCTGGAGGTGCAACTGCGCCGTATTGCCGATATGGCGCAGCCGTTGATGGCGTTTCCCCTGCCACAGCGTCAGGACGTTGCAGGAGAGTACCGGTTATGAGCTTATCGATTGGGGAGATCCAGCGCGGCCTGCGGGCAAAGCACTTCAGCGCCACGGAGTTGGCGCAGCAAACGCTGACGCGCATTGCGCAGCACAACCCGCGGCTGAACGCTTTTACGGAGATCACGGCGCCAAGGCTGCTGGCAGAAGCGGTGGCGATCGATCAACGCCTTACCAGTGGCGAAACGTTGCCCGCACTGGCAGGCGTACCCTACGCCGTGAAAAACCTTTTTGATATTAAAGGGATAACCACGCTTGCCGGGGCTGAGCTGTTCAGCACACAACCGCCAGCAGCGGAGGATGCCTTCGCCCTGCGCCAGCTTCACTGTGCCGGGGCGACGCTGGCAGGGGCACTCAATATGGATGCCTACGCCTATGGTTTCACCACCGAGAACAGCCATTACGGCCCAACGCGCAACCCGCGCGATCCTGAACGCGTGGCGGGTGGCTCATCCGGCGGTTCTGCCGCAGCCGTTGCCGCCGGGATGGTGAACTTCTCGCTGGGCAGCGACACGAATGGATCCATTCGCGTGCCCGCTTCGCTGTGCGGCATTTATGGTCTGAAACCCACCTTTGGCCGCCTTTCGCGCAGCGGCAGCCACCCGTTTGTCGCCAGTCTCGATCATATTGGGCCGCTGGCGCGTAGTACAGACGATTTGACGCGCGTCTACGATACCCTGCAGGGTCACGATGCAGACGACCGCTGGCAGTCTTCCCGCCCCGACGAAGCAGCGCTACCGCAATTAACAAGCTCAACGACACTACGCTGCGCCGTGCTGGGCGGTTTTTTTTCTGACTGGTGTGATGACAATGCGCGTCAGGCCGTCGCTCGCGTCGCGCAGGCGCTGGGCGCGGCGGATACGCTAACTCTTCCGCAGGCCGAATTAGCCCGAACGGCGGCATTTTTACTTTCGGCGGCGGAAGGCGGAAATCACTATCTTCCGGCTTTGCGCAGTGATGCAGACCGGTTTGAAGCCAACTCCCGTGAGCGTCTGCTGGCCGGCGTGATGACGCCCTCCGCATGGTACCTGCAGGCACAGCGGTTCCGTGGCTGGTTTCGCGATAACACGCTGCCCCTGTTCAACAATGTCGACCTGTTACTGGCGCCAGCGACACCCTGCACTGCCACGCGAATTGGCGCGTCTACCGTGCGCATTAATGGGTGTGATCTGCCGGTTAAAGCCAGTATGGGCATGCTAACGCAGCCCATCTCTTTTCTGGGGTTGCCGGTGGTCACGGTGCCGCTCAATACCGGTAGTGGTTTACCGATTGGCGTGCAGATCATTGGTGCACCCTGGCAGGAAGTGCACTGTTTACAGGCCGCATGGCGGCTGGAACAGAGTGGGATTCTTTATTCACAGGATGCAGAATGAACCGAGACAATATCAACCGCCCGGCGATCCTCAACGAAGTCACTGCGGCGTTTTACCGTTACGAACAGGCGTTAATCAGTAACGATGTGGATGTGCTGGATGAGTTGTTCTGGGATGACGAACGCACCGTGCGCTACGGCGCAACGGAAAATCTTTATGGCATTGCCGCCATCCGTGATTTTCGCCATGCGCGCCCCTCCGCAGGGCTGGAACGGCAGCTACGCAATACCACCATCACCACATTTGGCGACGATATGGCTGTAGCGAGTACGGAATTCACCCGAGAAAACAGCGAGCGCATTGGGCGCCAGATGCAGACCTGGGTTAAGTTTCCCTGGGGCTGGCGCATTGTGGCGGCGCATGTCAGCCTGATGGGATAAAAAAACCCCTCTTTCTCGTAGAAGAGGGGCATAACGCTTAGCCTTCGTGCAGCCCGCATTCGCGTTTCAGGCCAAAGAAGCGCGTCTCTTCTTCCGCCATACCGGGTTCCCATTTACGGGTGGTGTGGGTGTCGCCTACCGAGAGGTAGCCCTGATCCCACAACGGGTGATAGCCAAGACCATGCTGCTGTAGATACTGATACACCGTGCGGTTATCCCAGTCGATAATGGGCAGTACTTTGAATATGCCGCGCTGGATCGCCAGCACCGGCAGGCTGGCGCGGCTTCCGGACTGCTCGCGGCGCAGACCGGCAAACCAGGTTTGCGCGTGCAATTCCGCCAGCGCACGGTTCATCGGCTCGACTTTGTTGATGTCATTGTATTTCTCAATGCCTTCAACGCCCTGCTCCCACAGTTTGCCGTAACGTGCTTCCTGCCATGCCGGGCTTTGCGCCGCACGGTACACTTTCAGGTTGAGCTTGAGCTTGTCCGTTAACTCATCAATAAACTGGTACGTCTCGGGGAACAAATAACCGGTATCGGTAAGGATCACCGGGATCCCCGGCGCCACCTGGTTAACCAGATGCAGGCTTACTGCTGCCTGAATACCAAAACTGGAGGAGAGAACGTACTCACCCGGCAGGTTTTCCAGTGCCCAGGCGACGCGCGCTTCGGCATTGAGCTTTTCCAGTTGCGCATTCGTTTCGGCGAGCTGAAGCACGCGATCCACTTTCGGCAGCGCGTTCAGCGCATTCAGATCGAGTTTGGACATAAGTTCCTCACTGTGTTCGTTGCCTGATAGCGCATTGCGGATCAGGCCGACAGACTGCGTTAATGGCCTGATAGCACAGCGCTACCAGGCTTGCAGGGGGTTATTCCCAGAAATCCCGCGCCGGATCGCGCACCGGGCGAATGATGCCCGTGCGCACGGTAAAGTCGCCAAAGCCCTCACCCTCTTCGCGCTCTTTCGCCCAGCGGGCGACCAGTTCGTCAATCGATGCGAGGATCTCGGGTTCGGTAATGTTTTCACGGTACATCCGCGGAATACGCGTTCCGATGCGGTTACCGCCAATGTGCAGGTTATAGCGACCCGGTGCTTTGCCCACCAGACCGATTTCCGCCAGCATCGCGCGGCCGCAGCCGTTCGGGCAGCCGGTCACACGCAGGACAATGTGATCGTCACCTACGCCGTGCTTCTCCATTACCGCCTCGACGTTGTCGACGAAAGAGGGCAGGAAACGCTCCGCTTCCGCCATCGCCAGCGGACAGGTCGGGAACGAGACGCAGGCCATGGAGTTTTCACGTTGCGGCTTCACCGCGTCCATCAATCCGTGGGCGCGCGCCAGTTTCTCGATTTTCGCTTTCTGGCTGTCCGGTACACCGGCAATAATCAGGTTCTGGTTAGCGGTGATGCGAAACTCCCCTTTATGGATCTTAGCAATTTCCAGCAGACCGGTTTTCAGCGGGCGGCCTGGGTAATCCAGAATACGGCCATTTTCGATAAACAGCGTCAGGTGCCACTTGTTATCAATGCCTTTTACCCAGCCAATACGATCGCCGCGACCGGTAAATTCGTACGGGCGAATCGGCTCAAATTTGATCCCTGCCCGGCGCTCAACTTCGGCTTTGAACGTTTCAACGCCAACGCGCTCCAGCGTGTATTTGGTTTTGGCATTTTTACGATCGGTACGGTTACCCCAGTCACGCTGGGTGGTGACCACCGCTTCGGCTACCGCCAGCGTATGTTCAATTGGCAGGTAGCCAAACTCACTCGCCGTACGGGCATAGGTTTTCTTATTACCATGTTCGATAGAAAGACCGCCGCCCACCAGCAAGTTGAAGCCCACCAGTTTGCCGTTTTCCGCTACTGCCACGAAGTTCATGTCATTGGCGTGCAGGTCAATGTCGTTCTGCGGCGGGATAACTACCGTGGTTTTGAACTTACGCGGCAGATAGGTTGGGCCAAGGATCGGTTCTTCATCGGTGGTGGCGACCTTTTCCTGATCCAGCCAGATCTCTGCATATGCGCGGGTGCGCGGCAGCAGGTGTTCGGAGATCTTCTTCGCCCACTCATACGCTTCGGCGTGCAGTTCAGACTCGTAAGGGTTGGAGGTGCACAGCACGTTACGGTTCATGTCGTTTGCGGTCGCCAGCGCATCCAGCCCGACGGAGTGCAACATCTGATGCACCGGCTTCACGTTCTTCTTCAGAATGCCGTGGAACTGGAAAGTCTGACGGTTAGTCAGACGAATGCTGCCGTAAATCGTGTTGTCATGGGCAAATTTATCGATCGCCTGCCACTGGGTGGGAGTGATGACACCGCCAGGCAAACGGCAGCGCAGCAGCATGGCATGACGCGGCTCGAGTTTTTGCTCTGCGCGCTCCGCGCGAATATCGCGGTCATCCTGTTGATACATGCCATGAAAGCGGATCAGCAGAAAGTTATCGCCGTTGAATCCGCCCGTCAGACCGTCGTTTAAATCTTCCGCAATGGTGCCGCGCAGGAAGTTACTTTCGAGCTTCATGCGCTCGGCATCGGCCAGTTTGCCTTCGACCACCAGAGGGCCAGGATGTTTTTCGCTCATTAGTAGACATCTCGCTGATAACGGCGCTCAACGCGCAGCTCACTTAAAAATTCATCCGCCGCTTCGGCATCCATCGCACCGAATTCGGCAATCACGTCCAGTAAAGCCTGCTCGACGTCTTTCGCCATACGATTGGCGTCGCCGCAGACATAAATGTGCGCACCGTCATTGATCCAGCGCCACAATTCCGCACCCTGTTCGCGCAGTTTGTCTTGTACGTAAATTTTTTCTTTTTGATCCCTGGACCAGGCTAAATCGATACGGTTCAGCACGCCCTCTTTCACATACCGCTGCCACTCAACCTGATAGAGGAAGTCCTCGGTAAAGTGCGGATTGCCAAAGAAAAGCCAGTTTTTACCGGGCGCTTCATCGGCGGCGCGCTGCTGAATAAAGGCGCGGAATGGCGCAATACCGGTACCCGGCCCAATCATAATCACCGGGGTTTCCGGATTGGCGGGCAGACGGAAGTTATCGTTATGTTCGATAAATACCCGGACTTCGCCCTCTTCTTCCACGCGATCGGCAAGGAAGCTGGACGCGCCGCCAGCACGAGCGCGACCTTCAACGTCATAACGCACAACGCCGACAGTGATGTGAACTTCGCTCTCCACTTCCGCCTGCGAAGAGGCTATTGAATAGAGACGCGGTGTCAGCGGGCGCAGCAGATTAATGAGCGCGGCGGCATCCAGTTGCGCGGGTGAGAAACGCACCATATCCACAATAGGCGTAGTCGCCGCGTAGTGCTGCAATTGCGCTTTATCACCGACCAGCGGCAGCAGTGATTCGCTGCGGGTCAGCGTGGCGTAATTTTCCACAATATTGGCGGTGTTAACTGTCAGTTCAAAATGCCACTGCAACGCGTCAGACAGCGGCAGGGTTTTCCCGTCGACAGTGACCGGTTCGTCACCTTTCAGCCACAGCAGTTCAACCAACTCTTTCACCAGTGCCGGATCGTTTTGATACCACACGCCCAGTGCGTCGCCCGGCTGATAACGCAGTCCTGAATCGCCAAGATCGATTTCAATGTGGCGCACGTCTTTTTCTGAATCGCGACCGGTAATTTTCTGATTGACCGACAGACTCGCGGTCAGCGGTGCTTCTTTGGTATAGGGGCTGGAGAACACCTCGTTCACCGCCCCTGTCGCCGACACCACCGCCTGCGCAGGGGTATCTTTTGGTACGCGAGCTTTAAGTACCTCTACCACGCGGGCGCGCCATTCAGCGGCGGCGGCTTGATATTCGACATCGGCATCCACGCGATCCAGCAAGCGCTCGGCGCCCAGTTCTGCCAGCTTACTGTCGAAATCTTTCCCGGCCTGGCAGAAAAACTCGTACGATGTATCGCCCAAACCGAACACCGCAAAGGCGGTTCCTTCCAGTTTTGGCGCTTTCTTAGAGAACAGGAATTTATGTAACGCCACGGCTTCTTCCGGGGCATCACCTTCGCCCTGGGTCGATGCCACGATCACCAATAACTTCTCATTCGCAATCTGTTTGAATTTATAGTCGCCCGCGTTGACAAGGTTGACGTTAAGTTTTGCCGCCAGTAAATCATCACGCAGCGCTTCGGCTACGCGGCGGGCATTGCCGGTTTGCGAGGCGGAAATCAGGGTAATGGACGGAACCTCAGCCGCCGCAGCCGGTGCGGCAACAACAGCGCCAGGCTGCTGGTTCAGCACGCCCCAAAAATAGCCGGAAACCCAGGCAAGCTGGGTCGGAGTTAAGTCAGTCGTGGCCGCCTGAAGGCGCGCCAGTTGCTCCGAATTTAACGGGAGCAACGCGGAAGGTGGGGCCTGAGTCGTCATGCGTCGTTATGTTCCAGTAGCAAAAAAATCCCTCTTCGTTTTGCACGGCGCGAGTGAGTTGGCGACAACGCAAAATCCTGCGGGGTTATAATGTAGAAAAACCAAGTGAAACTAAGGTTAACGGTGGGGATAATAACAATTAAAGAAAGGTTGGAAATAATAAATAACCAAAAGAACTAACCTGTTTTAGTTATAGTTATTAACACTAAAAGCGGTTGATTAATCCATTGAATTTTATAGTGAAACCAAAAATTAGCCTCCATACATGCTGTGGTAATCACTTTTGCCGATTTTAATTAATGCTAAAAAAGGTCATTTCCGCTACCATGCGGCGGTTTTTTAAGCCTGAGAGTGCATTATGTCTACCACGTTGTTTAAAGATTTCACCTTCGAAGCCGCTCACCATTTACCGCATGTACCGCAGGGGCATAAGTGCGGCCGTCTGCATGGACACTCTTTTATGGTGCGTCTGGAGATCACCGGCGAAGTGGATCCTTATACCGGCTGGGTAGTGGATTTCGCCGAGTTAAAAGCGGCCTTTAAACCCCTCTATGACCGCCTGGATCACTATTATCTGAATGAGATCCCGGGGCTGGAAAACCCAACCAGCGAAGTACTGGCAAAATGGATTTGGGATCAGATGAAACCGATTATGCCGCTGTTAAGCGCGGTGATGATAAAAGAAACCTGCACCGCAGGTTGTGTCTATCGCGGCGAGTAATCCCGCACTGGCAGTCAGCCCTTCATCGCAAAGGGCTGACGCCGATTCCCTGTCTTTCTCCCGCATCAAAAATCCGCCATCGCTCACGCCAGAATGATGCTTCACATCGCCACGGAGCCAGGAAGAATGATCTCCTGCTAACTGGCCGGCACCCGTTGTGCGTATTTGCCTTATTCCGGTTAACCTGGGTCAGGTGTTCCTTTAAGGGAATACGTTGGGTGAGAAGACAGGGCATGATTAAAAAGACAAGATTTTCCTGAATCCAATTCGATGACAGCAAGGAAAATAACCGACATGGATGATTCAGGAAGGCGGTGAGGATTATCCGGATAATATGTCGCGCAAACAGGACCAGAGTGAAGAAAAAATAAACCCGCCAGTGGCGGGTTTATTGTCAGGCAATATTTAAATATTTATGCGTCTGCATCGACAATCGCCAGTTACGGGCGATACAGGTTTCGATACATAATCGCGTTGCATCATCTTTCTGGCTGATTGGCTGCAGGGCAATTACCCTGTGCTTGTCATCCCTAAGCTGCGCCAGTAACGCGTCCAGCGCTTCAATATCACGCACCCGGCCAACCGGATGTTTAATTTCATCGGCACGTTCCAGCGCCTGCTGCAGCACATCATAGCCACCGCGCATATTGACCTTGGGCGACACGGTTACCCAGGTGGTGTGCGATGCGCGAACGTCATGGGTGCCACTGGTTTCAATCTGGCAGCTAAAACCGTTTTTCTCCAGCAGGGCGGTGAGCGGAATAAGATCATGAATGCAGGGTTCGCCGCCGGTGATCACCACATGGCGGGCCGTCCATCCCTGACGTTGAATGATGGCGAGCAACTCTTCGCTGTCTGCTGCGCCCCATTTGTCGCTCTCTTTGGTTTTTGCAAGGATGCTAAACAGCGACACTTCCCGATCCGCAAGCTTATCCCAAGTGTGTTTGGTATCGCACCAGGCGCAACCAACCGGGCATCCCTGTAAACGAATAAAAATGGCGGGAACGCCGGTAAAGTAACCCTCGCCTTGAAGGGTCTGGAACATCTCGTTAATCGGGTACTGCATCATCGCTCTTATTGAAGGAGTAAAGAGGTCATTATTACAGATAACCGCCAGGGGATCATGTGCCATTTGCGCCACGCTGCGCGGCTATGCCCCCCAGGGAATGCTTACTGCCAGTTATAGTCAATTGTCATCAATTCCGGATAGCCGCTATTATGCCAGGGTGTTTAGCCCTTTTATCTGCCTTGCAAGGATGATCTCTATGGCACGCTTACTGGCATTATTGCTGGTACTGACCGGTTTTTTCGCCCAGGCTCTGGCTGCTCCGGTTCCCGCGATGCGCGGCTTTGTTAACGATCCTGATGATTTATTAACCTCATGGCAACGCGAGCAACTCTCCCAACAGGTCAACGGGCTGAATGAACGAACCGGAACTCAAACTGCCGTGCTGGTGGTTTCTACGACACAGGGTGAGAATATCGATCGCTTTGCCAACCAGGTATTTAACCAGTGGCAGCTTGGCAATGCGCAACGCAATGACGGCGTGCTGTTACTGGTCGCCTGGCAGGATCGCGCAGTGCGAATTGAGGTGGGCAAGGGGCTGGAAGAGATGCTCACCAACACGCTCGCCAATCGTATTATCTACGAACATATGCTCCCCTTTTTCAGGCTCGACGATCTGAGTACCGGCATCATCCGCGGTGTTGAAGGCATCACTACGGTACTTGCCAGTCAACCGCTCCCGGTCGCAGAAACGCCCTCTTTCTGGCAAGAACTGACGGCCTGGTTCTCTCTGTGGAAAACGCTGCCGCTGCTGGTATTGCTGATTGTCTTTCTGACGCTTAAAGGCATGATCCGCGTTTTGGTGACGTTATTTATAGTCTCTTTCCCGCTGGCGTTGGTGCTGCTGTTTATTAGCGACAATGCGCCGTGGCTTATTCCCTGGGTGTGGTTCAGCGCGGCAATACCCGCCTCTATTATGCTGATGGTGTTCGGCGTCTGGCTGATTTACCCGATGCGTCTGACCGCAGCAGGAAGGCAGAAGTACCGTGAAAGCAGGCAAACGAGCACCCTACGCAGCAGTGCGGCAACCTGGAGCAGCACCGACAGCACCCACTACAGCAGTAGCGACAGTACAAGTCACAGTAGTAGCGATAGCGGCAGTTCTGGCGGTGATGGCGGTTCCAGCGATGGCGGAGGCTCATCAGGCAACTGGTGATGTCACGGCCTTGAAAAACCGGGAGATAAATACCCGGTCACTATCAGGCAGGGTTAATGTGATTTCGTCGCAGAAATACCTGCCGGTAACAATTTAAATCTGGCATGAAATGGTGTAACCAAACGTGTTTATTTTTACATATTGAATTATTTAAAACAGTTTCGACAAATGAAATTAATAAAAAATAAATTATTTAAAAACAGCAAGATAAATATTTAGTTCTCTACCATGGAATTTTTTTAAATTCTTGCATGTCAAAGTTAAATCCCCTTTTGCCGTTACCTTAAAATAAGCTTAAGACCCCTCTTTTCCCGGCGTAATGTTATTTATCTCGCGTTTAGCTTTCTGTGCCTAAAATCCGGCCATCGACCATGTGAGATAGCATTCATGAATACATTATTAATAACTGGCGTTACGGGTTTTCTTGGCGGGGCAGTATTAGAAAAAATCCTCAACAGCAATGAAGCGATGCACTTATTATTACTGGTTCGCGCAGAAAATGCCGAAGCAGGCATCGAACGCGTAAAGCGCAACATGCGCAAATTTAATCTCAGTGAAGAAAAATTGCAGCGACTGACATCTGACCAGATCCTGCTGGGGGACCTGGGTGAACCGGAAAGCTTCCTGGATGATCCACGACTGGAGTCGGTAACTCAGGTACTGAACTGCGCTGCGGTGGCCTCGTTTGGCAACAACCCGCTGGTATGGAAGGTGAATGTTGAAGGGACGCTTGCCTTTGCCCGCCGTATGGAGCAGGTTGCGGGTTTACAACGTTTTCTGCATGTGGGTACCGCCATGTCCTGTACACCAGAACCCGATTCTTTGGTGCCGGAAAGCGCGGAATTTCGCGAGAATGCCGAGCATCTGGTGGCTTACACGCACTCTAAATCCACGATTGAACAACTGATGCGCAAAACGTGCCCGGCGCTGCCGCTCGTTATTGCCCGTCCGTCGATTGTTGTGGGTCATACCAGTCACGGTTGCCAGCCTTCAACCAGCATTTTTTGGGTGTTCAGCATGGGGCTGATGCTGCAAAAATTTATGTGCTCATTGGAGGATCGGGTTGATGTGATCCCGGTGGATTATTGCGCCGATGCGCTGCTTATGCTGCTCGGTGGTGAAATTGCGCGTGGCGAAGTAGTGCATATTTCTGCCGGTGAGGAGAACAGCGTCCGTTTTGCAGATATTGACCATGCTATGGCGCAGGCGCTGGAGAAAGCCCCGGTCGGCGATAAGTATGCACAGGTCAGTTATGAGACGCTGGTGAAGATGCGCCGCGAGCTGAAAGATATCTTCGGCCCGTGCAATGAGCGTTTAATGCTGAAGGCCATGCGCCTGTACGGTGCTTTTGCCACACTGAATGTCCGTTTCAGTAATGATAAGTTGCTGAGCATGGGAATGCCGAAACCCCCGCGCTTTACTGATTATATTGCCCGCTGCGTCCAGACGACGCGCGGTTTGTCTATCCCGCAACAGATGGAAGTCGACTTTAAATAGTCAAAAAAAATGCCAGTCAAACGACTGGCATTTTTATCAGTATCAATGCTTAGCGATTACGCCTGGCCTTTGATCTCTTTCAGACCGTTGAACGGTGCCTGCTCGCCCAGCGCTTCTTCGATACGAATCAGCTGGTTGTATTTAGCAACGCGGTCAGAACGGCTCATAGAACCGGTTTTAATCTGGCCAGCTGCAGTACCTACCGCCAGGTCAGCGATAGTTGCATCTTCAGTTTCGCCTGAACGGTGAGAGATAACAGCAGTGTAGCCAGCATCTTTCGCCATTTTGATTGCAGCCAGAGTTTCGGTCAGAGAACCGATCTGGTTGAATTTGATCAGGATGGAGTTGGCGATGCCTTTCTCGATACCTTCTTTCAGGATCTTGGTGTTGGTTACGAACAGGTCGTCACCCACCAGCTGGATTTTGTCGCCCAGTACTTTAGTCTGGTAGGCGAAGCCATCCCAGTCAGATTCGTCCAGACCGTCTTCGATGGATACGATCGGGTACTGTTTGGTCAGATCTTCCAGGAAGTGAGTGAACTCTTCAGAAGTAAACGCTTTGTTGCCTTCGCCAGCCAGAACGTATTTGCCGTCTTTGTAGAACTCAGACGCTGCACAGTCCATTGCCAGGGTGATGTCTTTGCCCAGCTCGTAGCCAGCAGCTTTAACCGCTTCAGCGATAACAGCCAGTGCTTCTGCGTTAGAACCCAGGTTCGGCGCATAACCACCTTCGTCACCGACTGCAGTGTTCATGCCTTTCGCTTTCAGCACTTTCGCCAGGTGATGGAAAACTTCAGAACCCATACGGATGGCTTCTTTCACTGTTTTCGCGCCTACCGGCTGAATCATGAATTCCTGAATGTCGACGTTGTTGTCAGCGTGCTCACCACCGTTGATGATGTTCATCATCGGAACCGGCATGGAGTATTTGCCCGGGGTGCCGTTCAGTTCAGCGATGTGCGCATACAGCGGCAGGCCTTTAGAAGCAGCAGCTGCTTTGGCCGCGGCCAGGGACACAGCCAGAATGGCGTTTGCACCGAAGTTAGATTTGTTTTCGGTACCGTCCAGGTCGATCATGATCTTGTCAATGCCAGCCTGATCTTTGGCATCTTTGCCAAGGATAGCCTGAGCGATCGGGCCGTTAACCGCGCCAACAGCTTTGGTGACGCCTTTACCCAGGAAACGGGATTTGTCGCCATCGCGCAGTTCCAGCGCTTCGCGGGAACCAGTGGAAGCACCTGACGGCGCAGCTGCCAGACCTACGAAACCACCTTCCAGGTGTACTTCGGCTTCAACAGTCGGGTTACCACGGGAGTCGATGATTTCACGACCGATGACTTTAACGATTTTGGACATTAGGTTTTCCTCAGTACAAGTTAAACTAAAACTCCAGACAAACAACGCGTACCCTGGGGTACGCGTTGCTGTTGTAACTTTTTTACTTCGCCTGGCGCTTTTGGTACTCGCTGGCGGCTTTCACAAAGCCGGCAAACAGCGGATGCCCATCACGCGGCGTAGAAGTAAATTCCGGATGGAACTGGCAGGCAACGAACCACGGATGATTCGGCACCTCAATGATCTCGACCAACTGATCATCACCGGAACGGCCTGCAACACGCAGACCCGCAGCTTCAATTTGTTTCAACAGCATATTGTTGACTTCGTAACGATGACGATGACGTTCAACGATCGTCGGCTCACCGTACAACTGACGAACCAGACTGCCATCATCAAGCTGGCACTGCTGCGCGCCGAGGCGCATAGTGCCGCCGAGATCGCTCTTCTCCGAACGCTGCTCAACGTTGCCGTCTTCATCGCGCCATTCGGTAATAAGCGCCACTACCGGGTACTTACAGTCTGGCACAAATTCCGTGGAGTTGGCGTTCTCCATCCCGACGACGTTACGCGCAAATTCAATCAACGCAACCTGCATACCCAGGCAAATGCCCAGATAAGGAATATTGTTCTCACGCGCATAGCGTGCGGTGGCGATCTTGCCTTCCACACCACGGTAGCCGAAGCCGCCAGGGATGAGGATAGCATCCAGGCCTTTCAGAATTTCGACACCGCGCGTTTCCACATCCTGCGAATCAATCAGCTTGATGTTAACGGTCACGCGGTTTTTCAGGCCACCGTGTTTCAGCGCCTCAATCACCGATTTGTAGGCATCCGGCAGTTCAATGTATTTACCGACCATACCGATGGTGACTTCACCTGACGGATTCGCTTCTTCGTAAATAACCTGTTCCCATTCGGCCAGGTTTGCGTCCGCACAGTTCAAGCTGAATCGTTTACAAATATAATCGTCCAGCCCCTGTGATTTCAACAGGCCCGGGATTTTATAAATGGAATCGACGTCTTTCAGAGAAATCACAGCTTTTTCTGGAACGTTACAGAACAAAGCAATTTTTGCACGTTCATTAGCAGGAACCGCGCGATCGGAACGGCAAATCAGAATATCCGGCTGGATACCGATAGAGAGCAGCTCTTTTACAGAGTGCTGTGTCGGTTTGGTTTTTACTTCCCCGGAAGCGGCCATGTACGGCACCAGCGTCAGGTGCATATAGAGTGTGCGCTCGCGGCCCACTTCTACCGCCATCTGACGGATCGCTTCAAGGAACGGTAAGGATTCGATATCGCCGACAGTACCGCCGATTTCCACCAGCACGACATCATGGCCTTCACCACCTTCGATGATGCGCTCTTTAATGGCGTTGGTGATATGCGGAATAACCTGTACGGTCGCACCCAGATAGTCGCCGCGACGCTCTTTGCGCAGCACTTCAGAGTAAATACGGCCGGTGGTGAAGTTGTTGCGGCGGGTCATTTTGGTGCGAATGAAGCGCTCATAGTGACCCAAATCCAGATCGGTTTCAGCGCCATCTTCGGTAACGAACACTTCGCCATGCTGGATAGGACTCATTGTACCCGGATCGACGTTGATGTACGGATCGAGTTTCATCATGGTGACGTTGAGGCCACGGGCTTCAAGAATGGCTGCCAGGGAGGCTGCGGCAATGCCTTTACCCAGAGAGGATACGACCCCGCCGGTCACAAAAATATAGTTCGTTGTCATGCTGAACCTGAGAAGTTAGGTTTAAAAGACGATGGAATAACCAGGACGGGAAAGCAGTATACCCGAGGATGGCCTGTGCCACAAACTTTCATTGCCCTCTCCTTCGTTCTTCAGGCCGCATCTGCATTGGCTTCCTTCGCGAACCCCCGTCACACTGCCATTCTGTGCATCTGGAGATTCGCCCGGTTGCCGCCTTGCTGCGTCCCGAATTACTCGAAGAGGCGATTCTCAAGGCATTTCAACAAACTTAAGGAGTGTGAAAATAGCCATTTTTGGGTAAATGTTTTTGACGTAAATCAACCGCTTGTTATTTAAAAAACCACACAAACAGCGCTTACCGGAACAAATCCGTTAAAGATCATGTTCCTGGCGTTTTACTTGTTGCCAGACATTTTCCATTGTTTCCAGATCGACACCTGTCATTTCCAGGCCGCGTTCGCCTACAATTCGCTCGACCTCGCGAAAACGCCGTTCAAATTTGAGGTTCGCTTTTTGCAGCGCGACTTCGGCTTTGACACCAAGGTGGCGGGAAAGGTTGACGGTGGCGAACAACAAATCGCCCATTTCTTCTTCAAGTCTGGCTTCATCAACAACAGCCTGTTTTGCTTCGTGCATGACTTCATCGATCTCTTCATACACTTTATCGAGCACCGGTCCGAGCGTTGCCCAGTCGAAACCGACGGTCGCGCAGCGTTTCTGGATTTTATGCGCGCGCATGAGCGCCGGCAGGCTGTGCGGAATATCATCCAGCGCGGAATGTTGCGCTTTTTCCGCCCGCTCTTCGCTTTTGATTTGTTCCCAGCGCGTCAGCACCTCGGTGCTGTTTTCTGCGTGCGCATCGCCAAAGATATGCGGGTGACGGCGTTCCAGTTTGTCGCTGATAGCCGCGCAGATGTCGTTAAAGTCAAAACGCCCCTCTTCCTGTGCCATTTGCGCATAAAACACCACCTGGAATAGCAGGTCGCCCAACTCGCCGCGTAAATCATCAAAATCTTCGCGGGAGATAGCATCCAGTACTTCGTAGGTTTCTTCCAGCGTGTAAGGGGCAATGGTGGCGAAAGTTTGTTCCTTATCCCACGGGCAGCCGGTTTCCGGATCGCGCAGGCGTTGCATAATCCCGAGCAAACGGTCGATTTGAGTCATGAGAAATCCCTGAAATGAAAGTAGTGATCCTCTCCCTATGGGAGAGGATCGAGTGAAGAGAATATCAACTACCGTGCAAACGGCGGGCGTCAATCACATCGGGCACCTGGTTAAGCTTACCGAGCACGCGGCCCAGCACTTGCAGGTTGTAAATTTCGATATTCATATCGATTGTGGCCAGTTGCTGTTTGGTATCGCTCCGGCTGGCAACGCCTAACACGTTGACCTTCTCATTGGCGAGAATGGTGGTGATATCGCGCAGCAGCCCACTGCGATCGTTAGCGGTGACACGCACGACCAGCGAGTAGCCCGCAGAATAGCTTTCGCCCCACACGGCATCGACAATACGCTCCGGTGCCACTGTGCGCAGCTCTTCGAGCTGATCGCAGTCAGCACGGTGAATAGAGATCCCGCGCCCCTGCGTAATAAAGCCGACGATTTCATCCCCGGGGATCGGCTGGCAGCAACGCGCGATATGGTGCATCAGATTGCCGACACCTTCGACCACCACGCGCCCATTGTCCTTACTGCGCGTTTGCGGCGTGAAGGTTTTTTGCTGCAACTGTTTCAGCGCAGCGGCATCCTGCTCTGCCGCGCTGGGCTTGTTGAACTGCGCTTGCAGGAAATTGACCATCTGATTGAGACGAATATCACCGCCGCCTATTGCCGCCAGTAACTCCTCAATTTCATTGAAGTTATAGCGCGGCAGCAGGTGTTTTTCCGCCTCTTTCAGGCTGATTCCCAGATGCGCCAGCTCGTCGTCGAGGATCTGCCGCCCGGCAAGGATATTTTTGTCGCGATCCTGTTTACGGAACCAGGCATGAATCTTCGAGCGCCCGCGGCTGGTAGTCACGTAACCCAGGTTAGGATTCAGCCAGTCGCGGCTTGGGTTCGGCTGCTTCTGGGTGATGATTTCGATCTGATCGCCCATTTGCAACTGGTAGGTGAAGGGCACAATGCGCCCGCTGATTTTCGCACCGATGCAGCGGTGGCCCACGTCACTGTGAATATGATAAGCAAAGTCCAGCGGCGTGGAACCTGCCGGTAAGTCCACCACATCGCCTTTTGGCGTAAACACATACACCCGGTCGTCGAACACCTGGCTGCGTACTTCGTCGAGCATTTCGCCGGAGTCGGCCATCTCTTCCTGCCACGCAATCAGCTTGCGCAGCCAGGCGATGCGGTCTTCGTGGGCAGAACGCGGGCTGCCAGCCACCGCCGTGCCCTCTTTGTACTTCCAGTGCGCCGCCACGCCAAGCTCGGCGTCTTCATGCATCTGGCGGGTACGAATCTGGATCTCTACCGTTTTCCCGCCCGGCCCCAGCACCACAGTATGAATCGACTGGTAGCCATTGGGTTTCGGGTTGGCGACATAATCGTCAAACTCATCCGGCAGGTGGCGATAATGAGTGTGAACAATCCCCAGTGCCGCGTAGCAGTCCTGCAAACGTTCGGCCACAATACGCACGGCACGCACGTCAAACAGCTCATCAAAGGCGAGATGTTTTTTCTGCATTTTGCGCCAGATGCTGTAGATATGTTTAGGGCGACCATAAACTTCGGCTTTCACGCCTTCGGTTTTCATCTCGGCGCGTAAATGGCCAACAAATTCATCAATGTAATGTTCGCGATCGATACGGCGTTCGTGCAGCAGCCTGGCAATGCGTTTATATTCCGCCGGGTGCAGGTAACGGAAGCAGTAATCTTCCAGCTCCCACTTCAGTTGCCCGATGCCGAGACGGTTAGCCAGCGGCGCATAGATATTGGTGCACTCTTTGGCCGCCAGCACGCGTTCATCTTCTGGCGCGTCTTTCACCTCGCGAAGATGGGCAATGCGTTCCGCCAGCTTGATGACCACACAGCGAAAATCGTCCACCATGGCCAGCAGCATACGACGAACGTTATCGACCTGTTCAGAAGAGACGGAGTCAGTGTGGGTGGCTTTAAGCTGGCGGATAGCCGCCATATCGCGCACGCCATGGATCAAGTTGACTACCGACGCACCGACGCTTTCACTCAGCACCTCTTCACTGACCACTTCGGCATCCGCCAGTGGGAACAGCAGTGCGGCACGCAGCGTATCGATGTCCATACTCAGCATTGAGAGGATTTCAACCATTTCAATGCCGCGCGACAGCAATATTTCCGCGTGCGGGTGCCCTTGTGTTTGGCGCAGACAATATGCCCAGGTTTCGGTTAAGCGTTCACACGACGGTTGACTGGTAATGCCCAGACTCGCGATCCATTTTCCCGGATCGAATTCACCCGCTTTGTTCAAATGCGCACTGCGTACCGCAACCATTGTCCTCTCCTTTCAGGGACCGGGCCTGCCGAATTCGACAAGCCGAAATTAATCATTGGTGATCCACAAACAATACCATCGATTCCAGGTGGCCAGTGTGTGGGAACATGTCCAGCATCGCTAGCTGCTGGATCTGGTAACCTGCGTTTAAAAGCGCTTCACTGTCGCGAGCAAGCGTAGCCGGATTACAGGAAACGTACACCACCCGCGCCGGTGATAATTTTATAATATGTTGCATCACACCGCCCGCGCCCGCGCGTGCCGGGTCGAGTAAAATTTTGTCAAACCCACGGCTGGCCCACGGCTGCTTTGTGACATCCTCCTCCAGATTTTCGTGAAAGAATGTCACATTCTGCAAGCCATTCTTTTGGGCGTTTTCCTGCGCTTTCGCCACCAGCCCGGCAACCCCTTCGACCCCGACCACGCTGGCTGCATATTTCGCCAGCGGCAGTGTGAAGTTGCCCATTCCACAGAACAGATCCAGCACCCTGTCGCCTGGCTGCACATCCAGCCAGGCCAGCGCACGCGCGACCATTTGCTGATTTACCCTGTCGTTGACCTGGATAAAATCGCGCGGACTGAACGTTAAGCGTAGCCCGTCCGAGCTGTACCAGGGAGTTTCTCCGTTAACGTGTTCAAGTATCTCGCTTTGTGGTGCGAGATACAGCGCAAGGTCGTGAGAATGCGAAAACTGTTCCAGTTTTTCTTTATCGGCCGAACTTAACGCGCCGGTATGACGCAACACCATCAGCGGCCCGTTATCCGCATCGACCAGTTCGACATGCCCAAGGTGACGCGCGGCTTTTAACTGCGTCAGGCACTCGCGTAGCGGCACAAGCAATGCTTCAAGACGGCGCACCAAAACAGGGCATTGGCGGATATTTACAATCTCGCTGCCTCCGGCATGACGAAACCCCATATCCAGCTGCTGTGTTTTGGGCTGCCAGCTCAGGCTGAGGCGCGCGCGTCGGCGGTAGGCCCACGGCTCGCCGGCAATCACATCGTTCACTTCGTGCTTCATCAGGCGCGCCAGCGCGGCGCTTTTGCTGCGTTGCTGCAGTGCAACGCTGGCGTGCTGCTGCTGGCAGCCGCCGCACATGCCAAAATGCGGACACTGGGGCAAAACGCGCTCGGGGCTGTCGTTCAGGCGACGTTTCACCTCGCCACGGGCAAACTGCCGTTTGTCCTCTTTGAGGACGATTTCTGCCGTTTCGCCAGGCAGAAGAGCGGGAATAAACAATGCCTTACCGTTATGGCGCGCAACCCCCTGGCCAAAAGGATCGAGGTCGTTTACGGTTACGGTTATTTTCTGACTAGTCGTCACGCGTCGTTTTGCAGAGTAGAATTGCGCCATTGCAGGGAATATCTCAATTACAGATTAATGGCCTAATTCTCCCATAACGGAACTCCATGACCAACTACAGCTTGCGCGCACGCATGATGATCCTGATCCTGGCTCCCACTGTGCTTATCGGTGTGCTGCTCAGCATCTTCTTCGTGGTTCATCGCTATAACGACTTACAGCGTCAACTGGAAGACGCCGGAGCCAGTATTATCGAACCGCTGGCCGTCTCCAGCGAGTACAGCATGACGTTGCAGGACAAAGACGCTATCGGTCAGCTTATTAGCGTGCTGCACCGCCGCCATTCGGACATTGTACGGGCGATTTCGATTTATGACGGGCAGAATAACGTCTTCGTATCGTCCAATTTTCAGCTCGATGGCGATGATCTGAAACTGGCGGAAGGGCAGCCTTTTCCACGCAAGCTGAGCGTGACCCGACACGGCGATGTCATGGTGCTACGCACGCCGATCCTTTCAGAAGGCTACGTTCCGGCGAATACGGCGCTCCCGGTAGATAGTATTACCGGCAATATGCTCGGTTATGTCGCACTGGAGCTGGATCTGAAGTCGGTCCGCTTACAACAGTACAAAGAGATTTTTATCTCCAGTCTGATGATCCTGTTCTGCATCGGCATTGCGCTGATTTTCGGCTGGCGACTCATGCGCGACGTCACCAGTCCAATCCGTAATATGGTCAATACCGTCGATCGCATTCGTCGCGGGCAACTCGACAGTCGCGTTGAAGGCTTTATGCTGGGCGAACTGGATATGCTGAAAAACGGCATCAACTCGATGGCGATGTCGCTGGCGGCCTACCACGAAGAGATGCAGCACAATATTGACCAGTCCACCTCCGATCTGCGGGAAACCCTGGAGCAGATGGAGATTCAAAACGTTGAGCTGGATCTGGCGAAAAAGCGCGCCCAGGAAGCGGCGCGCATTAAATCTGAGTTCCTGGCCAATATGTCCCATGAACTGCGCACGCCGTTGAACGGAGTGATTGGGTTTACCCGCCTGACGCTGAAATCGGAACTCAACCCGACCCAGCGTGACCATTTACTGACCATTGAGCGTTCAGCCAATAATCTGCTGGCGATCATTAACGATGTGCTTGATTTCTCCAAACTGGAAGCGGGCAAACTGATCCTTGAGAGCATCCCCTTCCCGCTGCGCAATACGCTGGATGAAGTGGTGATCCTACTGGCACATTCCGCTCACGATAAAGGGCTGGAACTGACGCTGAACATCAAAAACGATGTGCCGGATAATGTGATTGGCGATCCGCTGCGTTTACAGCAGGTGATCACCAATCTGGTGGGCAATGCCATCAAATTTACCGAGAACGGCAACATTGATGTGGTGGTCGAAAAGCGCGCCATCAGCAATAACAAAGTACAGGTTGAGGTGCAAATCCGCGATACCGGCATCGGTATCCCCGAGCGCGATCAATCGCGGTTGTTTCAGGCGTTTCGTCAGGCCGATGCCAGCATTTCACGGCGTCACGGCGGTACCGGGCTGGGCCTGGTGATAACCCAAAAACTGGTCAATGAGATGGGGGGCGATATCTCCTTCCACAGCCAGCCGAATCGCGGTTCGACCTTCTGGTTCCATATCAATCTTGACCTCAATCCCAACGCGATAAGCGAAATGCCAGGCACGGGCTGTCTGGCAGGTAAACGGCTGGCTTATGTGGAGCCGAACACCGCTGCGGCGCAAAGTACGCTGGATGTGCTGAGCGAGACGCCGCTGGAGGTGATTTACAGCCCGTCGTTCTCTGCCCTGCCGCAGGAGCACTACGATATTTTGTTGATGGCTATCCCGGTTACGGTGCGCGAACCCCTGAGCATGCAGCATGATCGCCTCGCCAGAGCGGCGGCGATGACGAACTATTTACTGCTGGCACTGCCGTGCCATGCGCAGGTGGATGCCGAAACCCTCAAGCAGGATGGTGCCGCAGCCTGCCTGCTTAAGCCGCTGACCAGCACGCGTTTGCTGCCAGCACTGACGGAATATTGCCGCTCCACGCGCATTGCGCAGACCGCGTTAGCGGATGAAAGCAAACTGCCGATGGCGGTCATGGCGGTGGACGACAACCCGGCAAACCTGAAGCTTATTGGCGTATTACTGGAAGATCAGGTGCAACATGTCGTCCTGTGTGAAAGCGGCATGCAGGCGATTGAACGTGCAAAACAGCTACAGTTCGATCTGATATTAATGGATATTCAGATGCCGGATATGGACGGGATCCGCGCCTGCGAGTTGATCCGCCAGCTCCCCCACCAGCAGCAAACGCCGGTCATTGCCGTAACCGCCCACGCAATGGCAGGGCAAAAAGAGAAGCTACTCAGCGCCGGGATGAACGATTATCTGGCGAAGCCCATCGAAGAGGACAAACTGCATAATCTGCTGCTGCGCTACAAACCCGGCCCGGACATCAGCACCTGGTTAACGCCGCCTGAACCTTCCACTGCGCCCACCGCGCCGGAGATTAATTCGGACGTGACCCTCGACTGGCAACTGGCGCTGCGTCAGGCTGCCGGGAAAACTGATTTGGCTCGAGAAATGCTGCAAATGCTGATCGAGTTCCTGCCGGAAATTCGCAATATGGTCGAAGAACAACTGGTAGGCGAAGCCCCGCAAGGCCTGTCGGAAGGTATTCACAAACTCCATGGCAGTTGCGGTTATAGCGGCGTGCCGCGGCTGAAAAACTTATGCCATTTGATTGAGCATCAGTTGCGTAGCGGAGTGCCGGCCGAAGAACTCGAGCCAGAGTTTCTGGAATTGCTTGATGAGATGGACAATGTTACGCGGGAAGCACGCCGACTGATTGGTTAGCCAGCCGGGTCGCGGCGCGACGTGATCCGGCCGGCGGGGAGGATATGGCCGGACAGGCGTTAGCGCTATCCGGCACCGGGTTATAAAGTTTGCCCCGCTTTCAGCACAGCGGCCACATTGCGGGCCGTCATGCGCACATTTTCCCCGGCATTCGCCAGCGCATCATCCAGCGAACACACTTTGTAGATGACGCTGAATACCGCATCGATGCCGTGGTGGTGCACAACCTCCACGTCAGCCGTCAGGCTACCAGCGATGCCAATCACCGGGATCGCGTAACGCTTCGCGACTTTCGCCACCCCTACCGGTACTTTCCCGTGCACGGTCTGGCTGTCGATCCGCCCTTCGCCGGTGATCACCAGATCGGCATCGGCAACGTGCTTATCCAGCGACAGCGCATCGGTCACGATCTCTATCCCCTGGCGCAATTCTGCTTTGCAGAACGCGTATAACGCTGCGCCCATGCCGCCTGCAGCACCGCCGCCCGCCAAATGCAGCACATCCAAATCCAGGTCGCGGGCGATAATTTTCGCATAGTGCCCCAGCGCCTCATCCAGTCGGGCGATCATCTCCGGCGTGGCCCCTTTTTGCGGGCCAAATACTGCCGAAGCGCCCTCTTTGCCCGTCAGCGGGTTGGTCACGTCACAGGCCACCTCAATGCGGCACTCCACCAGGCGTTTATCCAGCTCGCCAATATCAATGCGCGCCAGGGTTTCCAGTGCGGCGCCGCCCGGCGCAATCTGCTCGCCTTTGTCGTCCAGCAATTTGGCGCCCAGCGCCTGCACCATTCCTGCACCACCGTCATTGGTCGCGCTGCCACCAATGCCAATGATGATATGTTTCACGCCCGCATCCAGCGCATGGCGGATCAACTCTCCAGTCCCCCAGGAGGTTGTCACGCGTGGATCGCGTTTCGCTGGCGGAACGATTTCCAGCCCGCTGGCCGCCGCCATTTCAATAAACGCCGACTTTTCATCGCCAGACAGACCGTAAAACGCCTCTACCGGCTCAGCAAGCGGCCCTTTTACCGCCACCTTCACGATACGCCCTTCCGTTGCGGCGACCATGGCCTCGACCGTCCCTTCACCGCCATCCGCAACCGGTATTTTTACATACTCCGCAGTGGGGAAAATTTCGCGAAAGCCGCTTTCAATCGCGGTCGCTACATCCAGAGCACTCAAACTTTCTTTATAGGAGTCCGGTGCGATAACAATTTTCATAAGCCATCCTTACGCATAGTCACTGTCGCAAGCATACACCCGGAAGTCAGCGGAAAATGCCAGCCCCCGCAAGGACTGGCACTCCTCGTTAACGCACCATGCACGGACGTTTGTTATCAAACTTCCAGTCCGGGATCAGGTACTGCATCCCCATGGCATCGTCACGTGCGCCGAGGCCGTGTTTTTTATACAGCTCGTTCGCTTTCATCACCTGATCCATATCCAGTTCAACCCCCAGGCCGGGTTTGTCCGGCACCTGCACCATGCCGCCTTTGATTTCAAACGGTTCACGGGTCAGGCGCTGGTTGCCTTCCTGCCAGATCCAGTGCGTATCAATCGCGGTGATTTTCCCCGGTGCAGCTGCCGCGACATGGGTGAACATCGCCAGCGAAATATCAAAGTGGTTGTTGGAGTGTGAACCCCAGGTCAGGCCGAATTCATGGCACATCTGCGCGACGCGCACCGACCCCTGCATAGTCCAGAAGTGCGGATCGGCCAGCGGGATATCCACCGATTGTAACGACAAGGTGTGGCCCATCTGGCGCCAGTCGGTGGCAATCATATTCGTTGCCGTTGGCAGCCCGGTCGCACGGCGGAACTCTGCCATCACTTCACGCCCGGAGAAGCCCTGCTCAGCACCGCACGGATCTTCCGCATACGCCAGTACGCCTTTGAGCTGCTTACCGATGGTGATCGCTTCATCCAGTGACCAGGCGCCGTTCGGATCTAACGTCACGCGCGCTTGTGGGAAGCGTTTTGCCAGCGCGGAGATCGCTTCCGCCTCTTCCATGCCCGCCAGCACGCCGCCTTTCAGTTTAAAATCGTTAAATCCATATTTTTCCCAGGCAGCTTCAGCCAGGCGCACCACCCGATCCGGGGTCATCGCCTCTTCGTGGCGTACACGGTACCAGTCGCATTTGTCATCCGGCTGGCTCTGGTAGGGCAGCGGCGTTTTTTTGCTGTCGCCAATAAAGAACAGGTAACCGAGCATCTCGACTTCGCTGCGCTGCTGGCCTTCGCCAAGCAAAGAGGCGACGTTAACGCCCAGGTGCTGGCCGAGCAGGTCGAGCATGGCAGCTTCTATCCCGGTCACAACATGAATGGTGGTGCGCAAGTCAAAAGTTTGCAAGCCACGGCCGCCCGCATCGCGATCGGCAAAGCAATTGCGCACGGCGTTAAGGACATTTTTGTACTCGCCCAGCGTTTTGCCAACAACCAGTGGGATCGCGTCTTCCAGCGTCTGGCGGATTTTCTCGCCGCCGGGGATCTCCCCCACACCGGTATGGCCGGCATTGTCTTTGATAACCACAATATTGCGGGTGAAGAACGGCGCATGCGCGCCACTCAGGTTCATCAGCATGCTGTCATGGCCGGCAACCGGGATGACCTGCATGGCCGTGACCACTGGAGTGGAAGTAGATGTACTCATTTTTTATCCTTTCTATCTATCAATGACGTCCAAAAACGGGGCGTTTTTTGTCAAACGTCCAGCCAGGTATGAGATATTGCATCGGGCCTGCGTCATTACGCGCGCCACCAGGCAACTTTTTGTATGCGGCGTGCGCTTTTTCAATTTGATCCCAGTCGAGTTCGACACCGAGTCCTGGTGCATCGGGTACGGCAATTTTGCCCTGACGGATTTCCAGCGGCTGTTTGGTCAGGCGCGCGTCGCCCTCTTGCCAGATCCAGTGGGTATCAATGGCCGTCGGCGTGCCTGGGGCTGCTGCGCCCACATGGGTAAACATCGCCAGCGAAATATCGAAATGGTTATTGGAGTGACAACCCCAGGTTAAGCCCCAGTCATCGCACAGTTGCGCCACGCGCACCGCGCCGGAGAGCGTCCAGAAATGGGGATCGGCCAGCGGAATGTCGACAGCGTTTAACATCACTGCGTGTCCCATTTCGCGCCAGTTGGTGGCAATCATGTTGGTGGCGACCGGCAAGCCGGTGGCGCGGCGGAATTCCGCCATTACCTCGCGCCCGGAGAAGCCCTGTTCTGCGCCGCACGGATCTTCGGCATAGGTCAGCACATCATTCAACCCTTTACACAAGCTAATGGCCTCATCAAGCAGCCAGGCCCCGTTCGGATCGACGGTGATGCGCGCATCGGGGAAGCGTTTTTTCAACGCCCGCACAGTGTCGATCTCTTTCTCGCCAGGCAGAACACCGCCTTTGAGTTTGAAATCTTTAAAACCGTAGCGATCCTGCGAGGCTTCCGCCAGGCGTACCACGGCGTCGCTGTTCATCGCTTGCTGGTGGCGCAAGTGATACCACTCGTGCTGCCCCGGCGTGGCTTCGAGGTAGGGCAAATCGGTTTTGGTGCGATCGCCCACATAGAACAGATAACCGAGCACGGTAACGGCGTCACGCTGTTTGCCGGGG
This sequence comes from Kosakonia sp., assembly GCF_032052965.1. Lineage (GTDB taxonomy): Bacteria > Pseudomonadota > Gammaproteobacteria > Enterobacterales > Enterobacteriaceae > Kosakonia. Next base: position 25,112 of record NZ_DAMBVN010000005.1, on the reverse strand, counting down.
CCAAGCAGTTCGCATACCGGCACATTCAACGCCTTGCCTAACAGATCCAGCAACGCCGCTTCCAGTGCTGCTACCGCATTGACGCGCAGTTCAAAGGTCCAGGCGCCTTTGCCGAAAGTATCAAAGTCCGCCGCCTGGTTGCCTTTGTGGACGCGCTGCACCACTTTGTTCAGCCGAGCGACTTGTTGGCCAACCACCATCGGCGTGGCGTCCACCAGCGTTTTATAAATCACTTCACCGCCTGGCGCTTCTCCAACGCCGGTGTTACCGGCGTTATCTGTGAGCACCACAATATTGCGGGTGAACCAGGCATTATGCGCACCGCCGATGTTCATCAGCATGCTGTCATGTCCCGCCACGGGAATGACTTTCATCTCTGTGATAATGGGGCTTGCTTGCGTATTCATTCTTAACGTCCTGTGACAGGTTTCAGTACGATGCGTTTGATGTCACCCACCAGTACCAGATAACTCAATACCGCTACCAGCGCATGGATACCGACATAAATCAGCGCACCGTTAAACGAACCGGTTGTACCCACGATATAGCCGATGGCAATCGGCGTGACGATGCCGGAAATATTGCCAAACATATTGAACAGGCCGCCGCTCAGGCCGCTGATCTCTTTTGGCGCCGTATCGGCCATCACCGCCCAGCCCAGTGCACCGATGCCTTTGCCGAAGAATGCCAGCGCCATAAACGCGATAATCAGCGTTTCCGAGTCCGTATAGTTACAGAACACCATGCTCATGGAGAGCAGCATGCCCAGAACGATAGGGGTCTTACGCGCCATATTCAGCGAACCATAACGACGCATTAACCAGTCGGAAATCACACCGCCCAGCACTCCACCTACGAAGCCGCAGATCGCCGGAATCGAGGCGATAAAGCCCGCTTTCAGGATCGACATACCGCGTGCCTGCACCAGATAAACCGGGAACCAGGTAATGAAGAAGTAGGTCAGCGCATTAATGCAATATTGGCCCACATATACCCCGATCATCATGCGCGAGCAGAGGAGCTGTTTGATCTGGCCCCATTTTTCGGAGAATGGAACGCTCTCTTTGGCGCTTTTCTGATCCATGTTGATCAACGCACCGCCTTCGGCAATGTACTCCAGCTCTTTCTTGTTGACGCCTGGGTGTTGATTGGGCTCGTGGATCATTTTCAGCCACAGCAGACTGATGAAAATCCCTAATCCGCCCATAAAGAAGAAGACATGCGACCAGCCCACTTCGTGGGTCAGCCAGCCCATGATCGGGGCGAAAATGACGGTGGCAAAGTATTGCGCGGAGTTAAAAATTGCCACCGCCGTTCCCCTCTCCTGCGCCGGGAACCAGGCCGCGACAATGCGACTGTTGCCAGGGAAAGAGGGAGACTCAGCCAGGCCGACCATAAAGCGCAGCGTAAAGAGCGCCACAATGATGCCAAAGCCGCTGAACACGTCCACAAAGCCCTGCAGCAAGGTAAACAGGGACCAGGTGAAGATAGACCAGAAATAGACGCGTTTAGAGCCGAAGCGGTCAAGCAACCAGCCGCCCGGGATCTGGCCAATAACGTAAGCCCAGGAAAACGCAGAAAAGACATACCCCATGCCGACCGGATCCAGACCAATGGCTTTGGACATCTCCGAGCCGGCAATCGACAGCGTGGCGCGGTCGCCGTAGTTGAAGGATGTGACGATAAACAGCATCACCACAATCCAGTAGCGTGCGTTTGTGCGCTTCTCAGCACCGCTCGCCGTCTGGCTAAATGTACTCATGGTTGTACTCCCGAAGCATCAATGTTCATGTACATTCATCCTGTACGGCACAACCTGTAGGGGCAGGCAGGATGATGTCTGTGTTTTTGCAGTTTCCCTGCCGGGTCGCTATCCCATGCGGACTGCATTTTTTTAACTGGCGAGAAAAAGTATAAAAAGCGGCCTGGTAACTCTCACCGTGCAACACCACAACATTCTGTCACCCCTGCCCGGTGGTTTATGGCATTAGCCCAGGCGTATGGGGAGTACCTCACGGAAATGAAAACTGATCGCGTCGCGGAATGGTCAAAAGCCTGGCGGTTTTAAAAAATGTGAAACGGGTCGCTTGACCCCGTGGAAATGCACGTCTTTTTGCCGATGATGAGCGAAAAATACGGGGCGTTTGCCTGAAACTTACTCGATTCAGTTTGCGCATAATGTGGTGGCGCTATCACCCTGCGGATCGCCTGACGACAATGATGGAAGGGTATATATAAATAGGGGGGTTCCCCTCCCTGAAGGGAGAGGAGAATGATTATTTCAGTAGCGTTGCCCAGTGTTCAACCCACGGATTGGCGACGCTCTCCGGCTCGGGATCTTCACTGGCGTCGATCATCAGTACCTCGCCAATGCGCTGCGCACCCTGTTCCTGTAATAGCGCATCGAACTGCTTACCGCCGCCGCAAAAATGAGAATAGGTACTATCGCCCAACGCGATCATACCGTAACGCAGCGCCGGCTGGTGGCCGACCTTATCGCGCAGATGGTGAAACAGCGGCGCGATGCTATCCGGTAAATCTCCTTGCCCGGTGGTCGAGGTCACTACCAGCGCATATCGCCCCTGATTATTGTCCCAGTCCGCCGCCGTAGGATCTTCATATACCGTTGCGTTGTGCCCTTGCGCCGTTAAGATCGCCTGCGCCTCTTCTGCCACCAACAGCGAATTGCCGTACATGGTGCCCACAAAAATGCCAACGTCCGCCATGATTTTCACTCCTTGGATAAGTCCAGACTGCCCTCATCCTGACCGCTCAGCACAGAGAACTCAACCCTTTCATTCTCAGGGAGAAGTCCCCGCCACCCGAACTGCGACAACGCATGCATCCAGATATCATCCAGCCCGGCGCGTAAGGTTAACGGCTCACCAGTAAACGGATGCTTAAGCGTTAACTGACTGGCATGGAGCATTAAACGCTGACAGCCAAAATGCTCAGCCGCACTGCGGTTTTGCCGTAAATCACCGTGTTTACTGTCGCCAATAATCGGATGGCGCAAATGCGCCAGATGCCGGCGCAATTGATGCTTGCGCCCGGTTTTCGGCTCAAGTTCTACAAGGCCGTAACGGGTCGTCGGGAACTTGCCGGTAGCGACGGGCATTTCGGTGGTTGCCAGCCCACGGTAATGCGTTACCGCAGGCTGCGGGCCTTTATCAGTGCGGGCGAATTTGTCCGCCACTTTATCCAGCTCTTCAACCAGCGGATAATCCAGCAGCGCCTCTTCCATTAGCCAGCCGCGCACGATCGCATGGTAGCGTTTCTGGATCCGGTGTTGCTCAAACTGTTGTGCGAGCAAACGCCCCGCTTCGCTGGATAACCCCATCAGCAAGACGCCGGACGTTGGTCTGTCGAGACGGTGCGCAGTGAAAACGTGCTGGCCAATTTGGTCACGCACCGTTTGCATTACCACCACTTTCTCATCGCGATCCAGCCAGCTACGGTGCACCAGCCAGCCCGACGGCTTATTGACCGCGACCAGCCATTCATCCTGGTAAATGATTTCCAGCATCAGGTTTCGTCGTCGTTAAACAAGGCATCGAGCTGCTGCAAGTGGTGCAGCATAACGTCGCGATGAGGATGGGCTGCATCCAGCGCCATCTCATAATAGGGTGCAATAGCGAACGCTTGCGGCAGCGGCTGCCCGCTGTCCAGCAGGGCATGCATGCGCGGGATCAAAACCCACTGCAGCCACTCAAACGGCGCGAGCGTGTCCATGCAAAAGGGTTGGGTACTGGCGAAAGCGCTGGCATCAGGCACGGTGCTTTGCCATAAATCGTGTTCGCGCAACTGGGTTTCAAGAAGCTGGAGCTGCTGGCGCACGTGGTCATGAAGAGTCATATCTCCCCCGATATAAAACAAACTGGCGCGCAGGATACCAAAGAGTGAGAGAAATAAAAAAAGGGAGCACTGTAAAAAACAGTGCTCCCGGTTCGTTTTGCAGCAGTCCAGCTACCTATTGTGCTCCCTGCTCATCCTTGACAACTTTTCCTGTGGTCTCCTGACCAGTTCATCCTTAAACAGCGCATCATGCTCACACCACCCCGATGTGACATAGCCTTATCCTTAAAGCGTGTCCCTGATCTTCCTGATCCGCCGTGCATCCTGATCGGCTCACATTCTCCGTCCTGGAGGTGTCCTTTACGCTTACCTGCGTTTTCCTCTCGCCTCGTTCCTGAGACCTTCCTTGCAGCACCTTCTGGTGTGTCCTTCGAAGCAACATCATCCTGATGTACGCTTCAGCGTCGCACTCCGTGTCGACAGAGATAGAATCCCCCATTACGGCCTGTCTTACAAGGAGACTTAACGCAAATAATCCAGTGAAAGAAGCCACTAAAAGCAGGGGTTATAAGATTAATCTACTGATATTAAATAAGTTAATAAGAGATGGCGCAGAGAATAAAAGGGATTAGAACAGGCGATCTCCTACAGGTCGTGTAAGAGATCTCTTACAAGGGGAGTAGTATAGTGGATTACACAACGGGTTCGAGTTGACGCAAAAAATCCGCCAGGGTGGGTGCAAGAACAACCCGTTGCCGCGTTCCCAGCGTTTCTTTGATGACCTCGCCGCTCAGGTTGCAAAGCGAAATCACGTCCCACTCGCTATTGAGCGTGGCAATAAAAAGTGTAGGCGAAAGTTTGAGTCTTTTCTGCGTGACGAGGTGACCAATCAGGTTTTCCTGAACACGCAGGAAGTCCTCTTCACTCCAGGTTTGCAGCAACGTCAGGCTTTCCGTTGCGAAACGCGCCGTCATATCACCGGCAAATTGCGTGGTATAGAACGCGTGGACCGCAGGTTGTATCACAATATCCATTGCCTGTTCAATCGGGTTTACATTTCGCCCAGGCGGGAACGGCTGTGGCTGCCAGAAAACACGATCGGCAGTGGAAGAAATGATGCACGGAGAAGGTACGCCATAAAGCTCCTCGCTCTGTGGCCAACTGCCGTGTTGTTCATGCCACGCGTCACAATAACGTTGGGTAAAGGCTTCGAGGGCCAGCGCCGTCTCTTTTTCCACCGATTTCTCTCTTCACATAAGCCAGGATAAACTCTGTCGCATAGTTTACCTGCAAAATGGCGATGAAACATGTCTTCTTATGATAACCACCAGGCGCTGTCTGGCCTGACGCTTGGCAAAGCCACCGATTACCGCGACACCTACGACGCCACGCTGCTGCAGGGCGTTCCCCGCTCGCTGAATCGCGATCCGCTGGGGTTAACAGCCGATAATCTGCCCTTTCACGGCGCAGATATCTGGACGCTGTACGAACTCTCCTGGCTGAATGCGAAAGGGCTACCGCAGGTCGCGGTGGGCCATGTGGAACTGGATTACGCCAGCCTGAATTTGGTGGAATCAAAAAGCTTCAAGTTGTACCTCAACAGCTTCAACCAGACCCGGTTTGCGAACTGGGATGAGGTACGCGCCACGCTGGCGCGCGATCTGAGCGCCTGCGCGCAAGGTGACGTTACTGTCGCGCTTTACCGTATTGATGAAATGGAAGGCCAGCCGATTGCTCACTTTCATGGAACCTGCATTGATGACCAGGATATTGAAATCGGTAATTACGATTTTGACGCTGCATTACTCCGCGATGCAGCAAGCGGAAAAGTGGTCGAAGAGACGTTGGTCAGCCATCTGTTAAAATCCAACTGCCTGATTACCCACCAGCCTGACTGGGGATCTGTGCAAATCCAGTATCGCGGGGCAAAAATCGACCGTGAAAAATTGCTGCGTTATCTGGTTTCATTCCGCCATCACAATGAGTTCCATGAACAGTGTGTGGAGCGTATTTTCACGGACATTCAGCGGTTTTGTCAGCCGGAAAAACTGAGCGTGTATGCGCGTTATACCCGTCGCGGTGGGCTGGACATTAACCCCTGGCGAACCAACACCGATTTCGTTCCGGCAACCGGGCGACTGGTGCGCCAGTAAAACATTCCGTGCGCGGGTTGTTAAACGTCATAAGCCAGGGCTATTGTAATCATCAGGGAAGATAAAATTTTCGTCCCGTAAGGAGTTCACTTGATTACACATATTAGCCCGCTTGGCTCAATGGATATGTTGTCGCAGCTGGAAGTCGATATGCTTAAACGCACGGCCAGCAGCGACCTGTATCAACTGTTTCGCAACTGTTCGCTCGCTGTACTGAACTCAGGGAGCCTGACAGATAACAGCAAAGAGCTGCTGTCCCGCTACGAAAGTTTTGATATCAACGTGTTGCGCCGTGAACGCGGCGTGAAGCTGGAACTTATCAACCCACCGGAAGAGGCCTTTGTTGACGGCCGGATTATCCGTTCGCTACAGGCCAACCTGTTTGCGGTATTGCGCGATATTCTGTTCGTGAATGGGCAAATCAGTAACGCCGGGCGGTTCCAGCATCTGGATCTGGAAAGCTCAATCCATATTACCAATCTGGTCTTCTCCATTTTACGTAACGCCCGTGCGCTGCACGTTGGCGAAGCGCCGAGCATGGTGGTCTGCTGGGGAGGTCACTCCATTAATGAAACGGAGTACCTTTATGCCCGCCGCGTCGGTACGCAGCTTGGCTTGCGCGAGCTGAACATCTGCACCGGTTGCGGGCCAGGAGCGATGGAAGCGCCCATGAAAGGTGCCGCCGTCGGCCATGCGCAGCAGCGTTATAAAGAAGGCCGTTTTATTGGCATGACCGAACCGTCAATCATTGCCGCTGAACCGCCAAACCCGCTGGTCAATGAATTGATCATCATGCCGGATATTGAAAAACGTCTGGAAGCGTTTGTGCGTATCGCTCACGGGATCGTTATCTTCCCAGGCGGCGTAGGTACCGCAGAAGAACTGCTTTATTTGTTGGGGATCTTAATGAACCCGGCGAACAAAGATCAGGTTCTGCCGCTGATCCTTACCGGGCCGAAAGAGAGCGCTGACTATTTCCGCGTGCTGGATGAATTCATCGTCAATACGCTGGGCGAGGCCGCGCGACGCCACTACACCATTATCATTAATGATGCGGCAGAAGTGGCCCGCCTGATGAAAAAAGCAATGCCGCAGGTGAAAGAGAACCGCCGCAACACTGGCGATGCTTATAGCTTCAACTGGTCGATTCGTATTGCGCCGGATCTGCAGGTACCTTTCGAACCCACGCACGAGAATATGGCGAACCTTAAACTCTACCCGGACCAACCGGTGGAAGTGCTGGCGGCAGATCTGCGCCGTGCCTTCTCTGGCATTGTGGCGGGTAACGTGAAAGAGATGGGCATCCGGGCGATTGAGGAGTTCGGCCCTTACAAAATTCACGGCGACAGCGAAATGATGCGCCGCATGGACGATCTACTGCAGGGCTTTGTCGCCCAGCACCGTATGAAACTTCCTGGCTCCGCCTATATCCCCTGCTACGAAATATGTGCCTGATCGACAAGGGCGACCAATAAGTCGCCCTTATACCTCGGATTTTTCTCCCGCAGCAATCAAACGCCTCTATAAGCTATTCGTATATTTCAACTGGCCATAATGTTGATAAATCACTGCAATTGAAGCGTTTAATAGCGGTTTTATCCTCTTTGCTGAGTGAGATTTCGATCGCAAATCTGGCTGACGGACGCCTTCTCACCCATAAATCCCACCTGATGATCGTAATCCAGTGAGATGGTCTAAATATATCCACATAAAAGGTAGATTATTGCAATTGCGATCCTGATCACTGATAGAGTCATAACATAAATGTATCTTTCCGCCGCCAATAGTTACGGAAAGAAATTATAAAAAAACCGTAATTGACCAAATTTAATATTACCGTTGACGTTGCTGGTGTTCTTTTTACCCGTGATGACAGCATTTTGCTTTTCCCAGGAGATTTATAAATGGAAACGACTCAAACCAGCACGCTCGCTTCGACAGAAACGCGCAGTTCGTGGCGGAAGACCGACACCATGTGGATGCTGGGCCTTTACGGCACCGCGATCGGTGCGGGTGTTTTATTCCTGCCAATCAACGCCGGCGTTGGCGGACTTATCCCGCTGATAATCATGGCGATTATTGCTTTTCCAATGACCTTCTTCGCACACCGTGGCCTGACCCGTTTTGTGCTTTCCGGTAAAAACCCGGGCGAAGACATCACCGAAGTGGTAGAAGAACATTTCGGTATTGGTGCAGGTAAGCTGATTACCCTGCTCTATTTCTTTGCTATCTACCCTATTCTGCTGGTGTACAGCGTGGCTATCACCAATACGGTCGACAGCTTTATGAGCCACCAGTTGGGCATGACGCCGCCGCCGCGCGCTATCCTGTCGCTGATCCTGATCGTTGGCATGATGACAATCGTGCGTTTTGGCGAGCAGATGATCGTCAAAGCGATGAGTATTCTGGTATTCCCGTTTGTTATTGCTCTGATGTTGCTGGCGGTCTACCTGATCCCGCAGTGGAACGGCGCGGTGCTGGAAACCCTGTCCCTCGGTAGTGCTTCTGCGACCGGTCACGGTCTGTGGATGACCCTGTGGCTGGCGATTCCGGTAATGGTGTTCTCCTTTAACCACTCCCCGATCATCTCCTCTTTTGCAGTAGCAAAACGTGAAGAATACGGCGTTGAAGCGGAGCGCAAATGCTCACGCATTCTGGCATTCGCACACATCATGATGGTGCTGACGGTCATGTTCTTTGTGTTCAGCTGCGTGCTGAGCCTCTCTCCGGCAGATTTGGCCGCAGCGAAAGAGCAGAACATTTCAATCCTTTCTTACCTGGCAAACCACTTTAATGTGGAGCTGATTGCCTGGATGGCGCCGATCATTGCCATGATCGCCATTACCAAATCCTTCCTTGGCCACTACCTGGGCGCGCGTGAAGGTTTCAACGGTATGGTTATTAAGTCGCTGCGTAGCAAAGGCAAAACCATTGAAATTAACAAGCTGAACCGCATTACCGCGCTGTTTATGCTGCTGACGACCTGGGCGGTCGCAACATGGAACCCAAGCATTCTGGGGATGATCGAAACCCTCGGCGGTCCGATTATCGCGATGATCCTGTTCCTGATGCCGATGTACGCCATCGCCAAAGTACCGGCAATGCGTAAATACAGCGGCCATATCAGCAACGTATTTATCGTTATCATGGGTCTTATCGCTATCTCCGCGATCTTCTTCTCCCTGTTCAGCTAATCTTTTTCGCGCCGTCTTTAACGGGCGGCGCGTTCCTCTTTGCAATGGATAATGCGTCATGATCAGCGTATTCGACATTTTTAAAATCGGCATTGGCCCCTCCAGTTCGCATACCGTTGGCCCAATGAAAGCCGGTAAGCAATTCACAGACGATCTGATTGCCCGCAGCATGTTGCACGACGTCACCCGCGTAGTGGTGGATGTTTACGGCTCGCTCTCACTGACCGGGAAAGGGCACCACACCGATATCGCCATCATTATGGGCCTTGCCGGAAACCTGCCGGACAGCGTCGACATCGATGCGATTCCAGGGTTCATTCAGGACGTTAATACGCATGGCCGTCTGCTGCTGGCGAACGGTGAACACGAAGTCGAGTTTCCGGTCGATCAGTGCATGAACTTCCATGCCGATAACCTCTCGCTGCATGAAAATGGTATGCGTATTACTGCGCTTGCCGGCGAGAAGATACTTTATAGCCAGACTTATTACTCCATCGGCGGCGGATTCATCGTTGATGAGGCCCACTTCGGACAAACCTCCAGCGATCCGGTAGCAGTACCGTACCCGTACAAAACGGCGGCGGATCTGCAACAGCATTGCAAAGAGACCGGTTTGTCACTCTCTGGCCTGATGATGCAGAACGAACTGGCGTTGCACAGCAAAACTGAGCTGGAGCAGCACCTGGCCCGCGTATGGGAAGTGATGAGCGGCGGTATCGAACGGGGCATCGTCACTGAAGGCGTATTGCCGGGTAAACTGCGTGTTCCGCGCCGTGCGGCCGCGCTGCGACGTATGCTGGTTAGCAGCGACAAAACCACCACCGATCCGATGGCGGTTGTTGACTGGATCAATATGTTCGCGCTGGCGGTCAATGAAGAGAACGCCGCGGGTGGCCGTGTCGTTACCGCTCCGACTAACGGCGCTTGCGGGATCGTACCGGCCGTGCTGGCGTACTACGACAAGTTTATCCGTCAGGTTAATGCTAACTCGCTCGCGCGTTATCTGTTGGTGGCCAGCGCTATTGGCTCACTGTACAAGATGAATGCGTCGATCTCCGGGGCCGAAGTAGGGTGCCAGGGCGAAGTTGGCGTAGCCTGTTCTATGGCGGCGGCGGGCCTGGCGGAACTGCTCGGCGGCAGCCCGGCACAAGTCTGTATTGCGGCGGAAATTGGCATGGAGCATAACCTGGGGTTAACCTGTGACCCGGTTGCCGGCCAGGTGCAAGTGCCTTGTATTGAACGCAATGCGATCGCGTCAGTAAAAGCCGTGAACGCTGCCCGTATGGCACTGCGCCGTACCAGCGAGCCGCGCGTCTGCCTCGATAAAGTTATCGAGACCATGTACGAAACCGGTAAAGATATGAATGCCAAGTACCGCGAAACATCGCGCGGCGGCCTGGCAATGAAAATTGTGACCTGCGATTAATCCTGCCCGAAATGCCTCGTTTTGCGAGGCATTTTCCCGATCACGCCCCGATTCATAGCGCCGATTTGCTTGCAATGTTACCCTTAGCCCCGATTTCAAGGAGGGTTTCTGTGGCACATCTGTTAATTGTCGACGCACTCAATCTCATTCGCCGAATTCATGCTGTACAGGGATCGCCCTGCGTGGATACCTGCCTGCACGCGCTGGCGCAATTGATTGTGCACAGTCAGCCCACGCATGCCGTTGCAGTGTTTGATGATGAAGCCCGTAATCAGGGCTGGCGTCACCAGCTTTTGCCCGATTACAAAGCAGGCCGCCCGCCGATGCCAGACACACTGCATGCCGAAATGCCCGCTCTGCGCGCAGCCTTTGAGCAACGCGGCATTCGCTGCTGGGCAACCCCGGGTAATGAAGCAGACGATCTGGCTGCTACGCTGGCGGTGAAAATGGCGCAGGCCGGGCAGCAGGCAACCATCGTCTCCACAGACAAAGGCTACTGTCAGCTGCTTTCTCCAACAATCCGTATTCGTGACTATTTTCAGAAACGCTGGCTGGATGCGTCTTTCATTGCAAAGGAGTATGGCGTCACGCCGCAGCAGCTACCGGACTATTGGGGACTGGCGGGCATCAGCAGTTCTAAAATTCCGGGCGTCGCCGGTATCGGGCCAAAAAGCGCCACCCAGCTGCTCAGCCAGTTCCCCACACTGGAGGCACTGTATGAGCACCTGGATGAGGCCCCTGAAAAGTGGCGGCATAAGCTGGCGCAGCATAAAGCGATGGCGTTCACCTGCCGGGATGTAGCGCGATTGCAAACTAACTTGCAGCTGGACGGCAATTTACAACAGCTCCGTCTGGTGCGTTAAACGCCCGCGGCCAGCGGGCAAATGCCCGCCAAATCACCCCTGAAACGGGTGGTGTTGCACCCAGTGTTCGGCAATGTCCTGGCGGCGGCAGATCCACACATCGTCGTGGCTTTGCACATAATCAAGAAAACGCTGTAACGCCCTGAATCGCCCGGGGCGACCAAGCAAACGGCAGTGCATACCAACGGACATCATCTTCGGTGCGCTTTCTCCCTCTTCGTACAGCACATCAAAGCTGTCTTTCAGGTAGGTGTAGAACTGCTCGGCGGTATTGAACCCTTGCGCGGTGGCAAAACGCATATCGTTAGTATCCAGCGTATAGGGGACGATCAGATGGGGTTTGCCCGCTTCAGTGGTCCAGAAAGGGAGATCATCACCGTAATAATCGCTGTCATAAAGAAAATCGCCCTGCTCCACCACCAGCTTGCGGGTATTTGGGCTGTCGCGCCCGGTATACCAGCCAAGCGGCCTTTTACCGAAAAGCGCATGCAGGATCTCAACCGCCTGCTGCATGTGCTGCCGCTCGGTCTGGATATCCATATCCTGATAATGGATCCAGCGCCAGCCGTGGCTGACCACATCGTAGTTTGCCGCTTTGATTGCCTCGACAATCGCCGGGTTGCGTGCCAGCGCCATCGCCACGCCAAAGACCGTTAGAGGCAGACCACGTTTTTGAAACGCTTCATGGATGCGCCAGAAACCGGCGCGGGAGCCGTACTCATAGAGTGAGTCCATCGACATATGGCGTGCCGGGTAGCTGGCAGCGCCAATAATGTCTGACAAAAACTGCTCCGAACCGTTATCGCCATGCAGCACATGATTTTCGCCGCCTTCTTCAAAGTTAAGGACAAACTGAACCGCAATACGCGCTCCGCCAGGCCATTGAGCATGGGGCGGCTTACCCGCGTAGCCTGCCATATCGCGCGGATAGTCAGCGGTAAAGTGCCAGAAAGGTTTGTCCGTTGCTGCTTGCATGCTGATTTGACCTCTTTATACAGGGCCGCTTTCAGCAGAGATTTTCGAAACATCCGGAAAGCGGCTTTTTATTGGGATACGCGAGATCGCCATATTTACTGGTGCCCAGGCCAAGCGCGAGAAGGGATTCCACCATTTTCACCGCTGCCGTGACACCATCAATGACCGGGATCCCCAGCTCCTGGGTCAGCGCATCCGCGAGATCCGCCATACCGCCGCACCCCAGCACAATTGCGCCACTGTTATCTTCCCGTTTCGCTTGTATACAACGTTCGCGTACCTTTTTCTGTGCAAGGCCCGTGCCATCTTCCAGCGCCAGCACAGGTAAATCGATGGCATGCACAGCGGCACAGTGGTGTTCAAAGCCATACTGACGCAACAGATGACGGGCAATGATCACTGTGCGCGGTAGTGTCGTTACAATCGAAAAGCGCGTCGCCACCAGCGTCGCCATATGCATTGCGGCTTCGGCAATGCCCACCACAGGCCCGGTAGCCGCTTCGCGGGCGGCCAACAAACCGGGGTCACCAAAACAGGCAATAACGTGCCCCTGCGCCCCCTGCGCTCTCCCCTGTTTGATCTGCTCTAATACCCCGATGGCAGCAATTGCCTCATCGAAATGGCCTTCAATGGACTCCACACCCTGGGTCGGACAGCTGGCGAGGATTGTCGTGCCGGTTGCCGCCACGCGTCGTGCTGCCTGGGCAATGGTCCGGGTCATTTCCGGGCTGGTGTTAGGGTTGATAACTTGTATACAAAACGCGTTCATTCGTGTTCTCCCGGTGTGCCGAACAGGCGGGCAAAATCAGGTAGTGTCTCTCCACTGCGCTCAAAGCGCAGGCTGGACAGAATATTATCGAAGTGATGGGACATGGTGTGACTCAGCGCCGGCAAATCTTTATTACGCAGCAGCGTGATGAGGTGATCATGGTCGTCGCAGCGGCACCCGCGCTGCCAGGGCGCACCCCAGGCGGCAATCACCAGCGAAGAACGCTGTGCCAGCGTGGTAATGATATCGGTCACTACCGCGTTACCGGAAATGGCCTGAAGTTGAATGTGAAAAGCAGCGGAGTGGCGGATTGCTGCCGCGCCATCGTGGCTGTGGTGCGCCTCTTCTTCCTGCGCAATGATCTTCTCCAGCCCGGCAAGATGCGGCGGCTGTAAATGTTCCAGCACCTGCGCCAGGTTTGCGCACTCAATCATCTTGCGGGTGGTAAAAATGGCTTTCGATTCTTCAACGCCTGGGTTGGCGACAAATGCACCACGCCTGGGCGCCATGGTGATCATTTGCACTGTCGCAAGGCGCGTCAGTACCTTACGAATGCCGGTTCGGCTCACACCAAAAACCTCGGCCAGTGCCTCTTCCGGCAATTTGCTTCCCGGTGGTAATTGATGCTCAACAATGGCGGTCATCAGCGACTGCCAGATGAAATTCTCTTTATCTTCCAGATCTGATGGGGTCTGTAGCCCCGCAGGATGATTCATTGCGCCCTTCCTTTATTACTCAGTCGTTCCATTTTTGTATACATCATTAATTTATTTTGTATACAAAAAATTAAAACCTGGCCTGGTTAATGCAACGTGAGCCCACAGACACACCGTCACTATCTGTATGCAGAGGAGCAGAATCCATGCCAAATCTTGAACCTAATTACGATGCACGTTATAGCCCGCGCCTGACGAATGATGATTTGGCGCCGACCCGCAATCAGAACTGGAGCTGGTACAACATTTTCTCTTTCTGGATGTCCGACGTGCATAGCATGGGCGGCTATGTGGTTGCCGCCAGCTTCTTCGCCCTCGGACTGGCCAGCTGGCAGGTGCTGATCTGCCTGCTACTGGGGATCTGTATTGTGCAATTGTGCGCAAACCTGGTCGCTAAACCCAGCCAAATGGCGGGCGTACCTTACGCGGTCATTTCTCGCCAGGCATTTGGCGTATTCGGCGCCAATATTCCTGCCGTCATCCGTGGCTTAATCGCTTTTGCCTGGTACGGTATTCAAACCTATCTGGCGGCAAACGCGCTGATGCTGGTAATGCTGAAGTTCTGGCCTGCCCTCGCGCCAATGACTCAGGGGCATTTCCTTGGGTTGTCGCATCTTGGCTGGGTGTGTTTCTCCATCATGTGGGTGTTACAAGCGCTGGTGTTCTGGCATGGGATGAGTGCGATAAAACGCTTTATCGATGTCGCCGGACCGGCAGTCTATGTGGTGATGCTGGCGCTGGCGGGCTGGATCCTTTACCAAACCGGTTTTGATGGCATCTCATTTACCCTGGCCAGCAAACAGCTGACCGCAGGTGAACAAACCTGGCAGATGATCACCGCAACAGCGTTGGTGGTGTCTTATTTCTCCGGTCCGCTGCTTAACTTTGGCGACTTTTCACGTTACGGCAAGAGCATGCAGGAGATCCGCCGCGGCAATCGCTGGGGACTGCCATTTAACTTTTTACTGTTTTCGATTGTGACTGTGGTGATCGTGTCCGGCACCCAGTCGCTCTTTGGCAAGATGATCACTGATCCGATTGAAACGGTAAGCCATATTGGCAACAGTCTGGCAATGGCGATTGGCCTGCTGACCATGATCACCGCGACCATCGGCATCAACATTGTTGCTAACTTTGTCTCACCAGCTTTTGATTTTTCTAACTGCTCGCCACAAAACATCAGCTTCCGCACCGGCGGGATGATCGCGGCAGTCGGTTCAGTCCTGTTGACGCCGTGGAATCTGTTCCAGTCACCGGAACTTATCCACTACACACTGGATGTACTGGGGGCATTTATCGGGCCATTGTTTGGCATTCTGTTGGCAGATTTTTACCTGATCAAACGCGGGAAAGTGTTTATTGATGATCTTTTCACCGTATCACCGCAAGGCCGCTACTGGTACAAAAATGGCTTCAATCCAAAAGCCATTGCGGCACTGGTACCGGCAGTCATTATTGGCCTGGTGATCAGTTTTATTCCGGCCTTGCATGAGGTGGCCAACTTTAGCTGGTTTATCGGTGCGTTCCTCGGCGCGGGTTGCTATCGCTGGATGGCGCGCCATGAACGTGAGAGGGTAAGCAGCGGATTTAGCGCGCAGCAGGTAGCCGTGAAGGAGTAAAAACGACGAAGGCCTGAATCATTACTGATTCAGGCCTTCTGAATAGTGGCGGAACGGACGGGACTCGAACCCGCGACCCCCTGCGTGACAGGCAGGTATTCTAACCGACTGAACTACCGCTCCGCGTTGTGTTCCCTTCAGGGAACGAGGCGCATATTACGTATTGCGCCATGCGCCGTCAACGCTTTTTCTTTCGTTTTAAATCGTTTGCTGCAAAAATCGCCCATGTCGCGTTTTTTACTGATATTACAATGCGATTCAGCCACGCCACAGGCAACTTCCGCCTTTCTTCTGCACTAAATCGAGGCGGGATTCATGGGCTACTACCTCCTCATCACTGGCAAAAACAACGCGCAACTTACTTGCCTGGCGGACAACACGCTGGATACCCATTTCCCCTGCCTGTGACTGACCTTCGCCTTCCATCGAAAACTTCATCGATGTCTGGCCGCCGGTCATCATCAGATAGACATCAGCAAGGATTTGGGAGTCAAGTAACGCCCCGTGCAGTGTACGTTTGCTGTTGTCGATTTCGTAACGCGAGCAGAGTGCATCCAGGCTGTTGCGCTTGCCCGGGAACATTTTACGCGCCAGCGCCAGGCTATCGGTAACTTTGCAGAAGGTTTCGGTCTTAGGGATCCCGCGATTCAGCTTGCTGAACTCATAGTCCATAAAGCCGATATCAAACGATGCGTTATGGATCACCAGTTCCGCGCCGCGGATATACTCAATAAACTCATCGGCAATATCGGCAAAGGTCGGTTTATCCAGCAGGAATTCGTCGGCAATACCGTGAACGCCGAACGCTTCCGGATCCACCAGCCGATCGGGTTTCAGGTAGATATGGAAGTTATTTCCCGTCAGTCGACGGTTCACGACTTCCACGGCACCGATTTCAATAATTTTGTGCCCTTCATAGTGGGCGCCGATCTGGTTCATACCGGTGGTTTCGGTATCGAGGACGATCTGTCGTGTAATTGCAGTGCTCATAGCGGTCATTTATGTCAGACTTGTCGTTTTAAACACAGGAAGTCTACCAGAGATGCTTAAACAGGTAGAAATTTTCACCGATGGATCCTGCCTTGGCAATCCAGGCCCTGGTGGCTACGGTGCGATTTTACGCTATCGCCAACATGAAAGGCTCTTCAGCGCGGGTTATCGTCTCACTACCAACAATCGCATGGAGCTAATGGCGGCGATTGTGGCGCTGGAAGGGTTAAAAGAGCATTGCGAAGTGGTGCTCAGCACAGACAGCCAGTACGTACGCCAGGGGATCACCCAGTGGATCCACAACTGGAAAAAACGCGGCTGGAAAACAGCCGATAAAAAGCCGGTCAAGAATGTCGATCTCTGGAAGCGGCTGGATGCGGCGCTCAGCCAACATCAAATCCGCTGGGAATGGGTCAAAGGCCATGCCGGGCATCCAGAAAACGAACGTTGCGATGAGCTGGCGCGGGCAGCCGCAATGAACCCAACCCAGGAAGATGTGGGCTATCAACCCGAAAGCTAAGACTGGCGGGTCGCGCCGACCGTCTGCCGGACGTGCGGTTTGTTACGGCTCTGCTTCATCGGATTTAGCGTCAGGGGAATTGTGCGTTTGCGGGCCACAATCAACTGCATGCACCCCAGAGCAGGTAAATGCGTGCTGAGCAGTTTCCCGCCAGATTTGGTCCAGGGCAGCACGCGAAAACCGCTATAATGTAACACCTCGAAATTCAGCAATGATAGCCAGTCCAGCTGGCGCATCAGAGTGAACATCCGGCTTTTTACCGCCGGATTACGGCGCACAAACGGGATGGCTTTGCTGAGCCCAAGCAGGCTGATGGGGTTGAAACCACTCAGCACTACCCAGCCATCATCAATCAATACGCGGTCGACTTCCTGTAACAGGCGGTGCGGATCGGTACACCAGGGCAGCGTGTGCGCCAGCAGGCAGGCATCGATCGATTTCTCTTCAAAGGGGAGATGCAACGGATCGGCTCTGACTTGCGCCGGCTCGCCAGCCAGTGAGACATTCACCTGATGGGAAATAGCGCAACTTTCGACATTGATTTCCGCGCTAAGATTACCGATTTTAAGTAAATGAAATCCGTACATTTTTGCCAGCCATGGCTTAAGTTCACCTTCCAGGGACTCGCGGTACCAGGCGCCTTTGGGTATGTCGCCCCAGCTTGCAGGTGCTACGAAT
This sequence comes from Kosakonia sp., assembly GCF_032052965.1. GTDB lineage: Bacteria > Pseudomonadota > Gammaproteobacteria > Enterobacterales > Enterobacteriaceae > Kosakonia. The sequence goes on along the minus strand of NZ_DAMBVN010000005.1, from coordinate 7,414 downwards.
GTTCGAGGAGTCCTTGCCGGTTTCATCACAACCTTCCGCTACGCTTTGAGAGGTAATTTATGAATCTTAACAGTATTCCCGCGTTTCAGGATAACTACATCTGGGTGCTGAATAATGACGATGGACGCTGTCTGATCGTTGATCCGGGCGAAGCAGCACCTGTCGTGCGCGCCATTGAAGCGCATAGCTGGCAACCCGAAGCGATATTTTTAACCCATCACCACAATGACCACGTGGGCGGTGTGAAAGAACTCTTGCAACGCTTTCCCGATCTTGTGGTATACGGCCCTGCGGAAACACAAGATAAGGGCGCAACTCAGGTGGTTGCTGAAGGTGATTCTGTGGTCGTTTTGGGGCATGAATTTTCTGTCTTTGCCACGCCAGGCCACACTTTAGGACATATCTGTTTCTTCAGTTTTCCTTATCTGTTTTGCGGTGACACGCTTTTCTCTGGCGGGTGTGGCAGACTTTTCGAAGGGACGGCAGAGCAGATGTATCAATCCTTTTGTAAGATTAATGCGCTTCCGGACGATACGGTGATTTGTTGCGCCCACGAATACACTTTAGGAAATATGAAGTTTGCGCTGAGCATTCTGCCCCAGGATCGGGCACTTAACGAATACTATCGAAAAGTTAAGGAGTTACGTGCAAAAAATCAAAGCACACTGCCCGTTATTCTGAAAAAAGAGCGGCAAATTAATTTATTTTTACGCACCGAAGATGATGATTTAATTGACGTTATTAACCAAGAAACAAATTTGCAACACTCAGAAGCACGTTTTGCATGGTTACGGTCAAAGAAAGATAACTTCTGATATTTCCGGGTTGCCTTTTGAAAACTTCGCCGTTATGATCGCTCGTCTTTTAAGCAACTACTATTGACACACACATGAAGGCAAAAGCGATATTATTCGCCTCTGTCCTGCTCGTGGGGTGCCAGGCCTCCAATCGCGATGGCACGGTCCAACAGCACGCACAGAGCCTTTCTGCAGCTGGTCAAGGGGAAGCTGGGAAGTTTACAAGTCAGGCGCGGTGGATGGACGATGGAACATTTGCCGCCCAGAGTAACAGCGACTTGTGGGCTTCCATTAGCGACGAGCTAAAGATGGGAATTCCGGAAAACAGCCGGATTCGCGAACAGAAACTAAGGTACTTAAGCAATAAGAGCTATCTCCACGATGTAACTTTACGGGCAGAGCCGTATATGTACTGGATAGCAGGGCAAGTTAAAAAACGTAACATGCCCATGGAACTGGTACTACTACCCATAGTGGAGAGCGCTTTTAACCCACACGCGACGTCTGGCGCCAATGCCGCAGGCATTTGGCAGATCATTCCGAGCACCGGGCGTAATTATGGTTTAAAACAGACACGCAGCTACGATGCGCGTCGTGATGTTGTGGCGTCTACGACGGCCGCACTCGACATGATGCAGCGTCTTAACCGTATGTTTGACGGCGACTGGTTATTGACTGTTGCCGCTTACAATAGTGGTGAAGGCCGCGTTCTGAAGGCAATAAAAGCGAACAAAGCGCGGGGTAAACCCACGGACTTCTGGTCGCTGTCGTTGCCGCAGGAAACCAAAATTTATGTGCCGAAAATGCTGGCCCTGAGCGACATACTCAAGAACAGCAAGCGTTATGGCGTGAGTCTGCCAACACCAGATGAAAGCCGTGCGCTGGCACGCGTCAGGTTGAGCAGCCCGGTTGAGGTTGAACAACTGGCGGAAATGGCGGGCATCTCAGTGAACAAGCTGAAAGCCTTTAACGCAGGTGTTAAAGGGTCGACGCTGGGTTCAGCAGGGCCGCAATATGTTATGGTGCCGCAGAAACATGCAGATCAGCTGCGTGAATCGCTGGCTTCAGGCGAAATTGCTGCCGTGCAACCTACGCTGGTTGCTGAGAATACACCGCTGACCACGCGCGGTTATAAGGTTCGCTCTGGCGATACCCTTTCTGCTATCGCAGCACGCCTTGGCGTGACCACGAAGGATCTCCAGCAATGGAACGATCTTCGCGGTGCGAACCTGAAAGTGGGCCAGAGTCTTACCATCGGTGCAGGCACAAGTGCACAGCGGCTTGCCAGCAACAGCGATAGCATTACCTATCGCGTACGCAAAGGCGACTCGTTGTCCAGTATCGCGAAGAGCCACGGCGTGAACATCAAAGATGTTATGCGCTGGAATAGCGATACAGACAATCTGCAGCCGGGCGATCAGCTGACGTTGTTTGTGAAAAACAGCAGCACGCCGGATTCCTGATCCTGACCAATAAAAAAAGCACCGATTCCCCCGGTGCTTTTTTTTCGCCTGTTTGTCGCCGTTACTTGCCCGGCCTGACGGGCGTGAACTCCACCAGCAACGGATTATGGTCAGAGGCCCGGGTAACCAGCACCGATGCTTCCTGCACATTTAAACCGCGGTAAAAGACAAAATCCAGCGGGCGCCCGAAGGCCCGTCGACGATTGTCATCCGTAAATCGTACCTGGCGCAGCGACATATCCCGCGAGAAGCGGTAAAGCGCGTTCATTCTCGGGCGGCTCCAGGCATTGAAATCACCGGCCATAATCACTGGCCCGACATGACGCATAATTTGATCGCCAATCGGCAGCAGTTGTTTACTGTAAACATCCACGCCCAGACTGAAATTCACCGCATGAACATTCACGACCATCAGATTGCGCTGGTCGGGCAGCGGATAAACCGTGACCAGCGCCGATTTTGCCAGTCTCAGAATCGGCTCACGTTCGCGCAAAGGGCAACAATAAACAGGATGCGCAGAGGAGAGTGTCATCACGCCAGAAGGATGTTGCGGTAAAACAAAGGCAGGGACCTGATCGGCAGCCAGATAGTTAGTGGTCGCAAACCTCACCAGCTCAGGCGTGGTCTGTGCTTCTTGCAGGAGAACCAGGTGAGCATCTTTGCCGAAATTCTGAAGTACCGACAGCCACTCAGCACGCTGTTGTTTAAAAATATTCCACACCAGTACACGGATTTTGTCATCGCTGCTCAGCGGCACCCCGGCGGGCAACGCTTTACCAATACTCGCGAAAGACCCCGGCGGTAAAATACGCTCCGCAGGTTGTCCGGCAACATAACGCATGGCATAGGTATTTTTTGGCACTTTCGGCTTCAAACCTCATTGATTTCTGCGCCCTGGTCCCTGGCTGTCTTTCAGTTATAGGGATTGTAGCGCACAGTTTCAACGCCAATAGGGAGAAAAACACTCCGTTGAAGTGAGTAAGTGCTTCATCACTTCACGGTAGCACAGCCTGCGTGGCTTGAGGGTGAGTATCATGGTTAAATAGTCTGAGGATGAATAATAGCGTTGCAATATTGCTACAGAGGCAAAAATGAAAACGACCTCAGAAGAACTGGCGATTTTTGTCGCTGTGGTTGAAAGCGGCAGTTTCAGCCGCGCAGCGGAACGACTGGGACAGGCCAATTCGGCGATCAGCCGTGCAGTTAAAAAGCTGGAGAACAAGCTTGGTGTTAATCTGCTTAACCGGACAACGCGCCAGTTGAGTCTCACCGAAGAGGGCGAGCGTTATTTCCGACGTGTGCAAAGTGTGCTGCAGGAGATGGCGGCGGCAGAAACGGAGATCATGGAAACCACATCCGTGCCGCGCGGTACACTGCGAATTGACGCCGCTACGCCAGTAGTATTGCATTTTCTGATGCCGCTGATTAAGCCTTTTCGCGAACGTTACCCACAAATTAATTTATCGCTGGTCTCAAGTGAGACGTTTATCAATTTGATTGAACGCAAAGTTGATGTTGCGATCCGCGTCGGCAAACTTACCGACTCCAGCTTGCGCGCACGCCCGTTATTTAAAAGCTATCGCAAGATTATAGCCTCGCCGGACTATTTAGCCCGCCACGGAACACCAGAATCTGTAGAGGCACTCGCTCAGCATATTTGCCTGGGCTTTACCGAGCCGGCTACGCTAAATACCTGGCCGATCGCGTCTGCGGATGGTCAGCTTTATGAAGTCACGCCAGACATTTCGTCTAATAGCGGAGAAACGCTGAAGCATCTGTGTCTGGGCGGTAACGGCATCGCCAGCCTGTCGGATTATATGATCGATAAAGAACTGGCCAGCGGTGAGTTGGTGGAACTGCTGGCAGAAAAACGCCTGCCGGTGGAGATGCCCTTTAGCGCAGTCTATTACAGCGATCGGGCCGTCAGCACACGTATTCGCGCCTTTATCGACTTTATCAGCGAACATGTTCCCCGCTGAACAACGGGAGCTATGCTCCCGTTGTGGTCTCGTTTAGTCCCACTCAGGCGCCAGGCCTTCCGGGCTCACCAGACGATCATTGCAATCCAGTTCTGCAATCGCCGCTTTGTCTTCTGCATCCAACATTAGCGATTGTGCTTCAAGGTTGCTGGCAAGATTTTCACGTTTTGTCGAAGAAGGAATGACGGCGTAGCCTTCTGCCATTGCCCAGGCCAGGATCACCTGTGCCGGCGTGGCAGTATGTTTACTGGCAATGCGGCTAATGACTTCATCTTTCAGTGCCTTGCCATAAGCCAGCGTCATATACGAAGTGATATGAATGCCATGCTGTTTTGCCCAGCCCACCACCTTACGGTTTTGCAGGTACGGCGACAGCTCAATCTGATTGGTGGCGATATTTTCCGCACCGACGGCAGCAATCGCCTGCTCCATCAACGGAATAGTAAAGTTGGACACGCCAATCTGACGAGTCAGCCCCTGCTCTTTTGCTTTCATCAACTGCTGCATAGAAACAGCAACCGGCACTGCGGCTCCCGGCGAAGGCCAGTGGATCAGTGTTAGATCAACATAATCGGTGCCCAGCTTTTGCAGGCTCTCTTTCAGGCTGGGGATCAGCGCCTCTTCACCCAGGTTTTCCGTCCAGATTTTCGTGGTAATAAACAACTCCTCACGCGGGATCCCGCATTGCGCCAGGGCTTTACCAATCGCAGCTTCATTACCATAAATTTGTGCGGTATCGATAACACGATATCCCAGCTCCAGCGCGTTGGTGACAGATGCAATCACCGCGTCATCCGTTAAACGGAAAGTGCCAAGACCAAATGCAGGTACAGACATCATCATTCCTCTTTTTTATCGAGTTCCAAAACAGTGAAGTGATTATCACCACTCGCCGCAGCGGGAAAAAGGGCCTGATAAGCAGAGGATTTTTGCGATGAAAGCAATAATGCACCGTTCTGGCAAAGCCATGTGACTTGCATTTTAAAAGTCACTATGTCACCGTGAGCACAGAAATCATACTGCCACCAGAGATTGATGATGAAAAACGAACCACTTTGCCACGCCCCTTGCCCCATCGCCCGTAGCCTGGGGCGTATAGGAGATAGCTGGAGCATGATGATCCTGCGTGATGCCTGCTCTGGCTTCACCCGCTTTGATGAATTCCAGAAAAGCGCTAATGTTGCGCCGAATATTCTGTCGCGCCGTCTGAAAGAGCTCGTAGACGATGGGTTATTGGAAAAAGTGTGTTATAGCAGCGCTCCGCCACGTTATGAATACCATTTAACTGCCCGCGGGCATGATTTCCGCCCGGTGCTGCTAGCACTGGCAGAATGGGGAAATCGCCATTTTGCACCAGAAGGGGAGCAAATCCATCTGGTAGAGAGTGAAACACAGCGCAGGGTTGAGCCTATCCTGGTCGACAAAGCCACAGGCCAGCCCATCACACCAGAAAAATACCGCATGATCCCCGGCCCTGCAGCATCTCCCCTTATGCGCTATCGCCACGACTATCTGGAACGCAAACGTGCCGGTGATAACGGACAGAAATTCCTTCCGCAACACTACTCAGGTGCAAGCCCTGAGGCCGGGCAGTAAGCAATGAAGGCGCTTTTATGGGCCAAACACACGCCAGAAACGTTCAATTCGCTATATCTGCTGTCGTAGCGAAAAGCCGCACACAGCCGTTCTTAGACACGCCAAAGTCAGTTTTGATGCCGCGCGGTTTGTTCCGCAGGCCAGGTCATAAAGAGGAGAACAGAATATGAGCATTGCGCAAAAACGCATTGTCGTGACAGGGATGGGGATCGTGAGCCCGTTGGGCTGCGGCGTATCGCATGTCTGGCAATCCCTCGTGCAGGGAAAATCCGGGATTACACGTCTTGCTGACGAGATTGTCGACGATATCGCATGTAAAGTTGCCGGACAGGTTCCTTCTGTCGACGACGATCCGCAGCATGGTTTTGCTCCTTTGGCCGTCATCCCGGCTAAAGAGCGCAAAAAGATGGATCGCTTTATCGAATTTGCATTGGTTGCCGCGCATGAGGCGCTGACCCAGGCAAAGTGGTTCACGGAGGATCAAGCTGCCCGTGATCGTACTGCCACCATTATTGCGACAGGCATTGGCGGGTTTGGTGAGATTGCCAGCGCGGTGCGTACCACGGACTCGCGGGGACCACGACGCCTCTCTCCTTTTACCATTCCTTCTTTTCTCGCTAACCTCGCGGCCGGGCATGTCTCAATTGCTTATGGTTTTCGTGGGCCGATCGGCGCGCCCGTGACAGCGTGTGCCGCCGGTGCGCAGGCTATTGGTGATGCCGCACGTCTGATCCGCAGTGGTGAAGCGGATATCGCGTTGTGTGGTGGCAGCGAGGCTGCAATTCACCGCGTCAGCCTTGCCGGTTTTGCCGCGGCGAGAGCTTTGTCGGGCAGCTTTAATGATGCACCTGAAACCGCCTCTCGTCCTTTTGATCGCGATCGTGACGGGTTTGTGATGGGAGAAGGCGCCGGATTATTGGTTATTGAATCACTGGAACATGCACTGGCGCGTGGAGCGACGCCCCTTGCTGAACTGGTGGGTTATGGCACCAGTGCTGATGCGTATCATCTTACTGCAGGCCCCGAAGACGGTAATGGCGCACGCCGGGCAATGGAGGCCGCAATTCGTCAGGCAGGTATTTCAGTAGAAGATATTCAGCATATTAATGCGCATGCCACCTCGACTCAGGTAGGTGATAAAGGTGAACTGGCGGCGATCAAAGGCGTTTTTGGCGCTAACCCGGTGGCAGTAACCTCCACGAAATCGGCGACAGGTCATTTGCTTGGCGCAGCGGGGGGAATTGAGGCCATCTTTACCATTCAGACTCTGCGCGAACAGATAATTCCGCCAACGTTGAACCTGCACAACCCCGATGTTGAAGCAGATGGCGTTAATCTGGTGGCGCTGGAAGCGCGTCAATTGAGCATGCAATACGCGTTATCAAATGGGTTTGGATTCGGTGGCGTTAATGCCAGCCTGCTGCTAAAACGTTGGGAGTGATCGACTAAAAGGGCTTAATTGCCCTTTTATTATATAAACAACAGACGAAAAAAAACCGTATCTCGTGAGAGATACGGTTCTTAAAATAAGTGGCGGAACGGACGGGACTCGAACCCGCGACCCCCTGCGTGACAGGCA
>NZ_DAMBVN010000004.1:0-307306 GCF_032052965.1 Kosakonia sp. | reverse complement strand
CAAAGCGAGTCAATCCCCCCCTCACCGCCATCATTTCAGATAAGAGCCTGTACAAGCGTACGGGCTTTTTTCTTTTATATTCCTCCTGCCGGGGGGATGAGAACCCACGACCGGGTTCGACAACGGGCGGGGAAGACAAGTCATTTCTCCCACCGCCCGCCCAATGTTATTGCAAAAACTGCTCTTTAATTTCATTAAACTCGCGCAGGCAGTTAGCCATATACGTGCGCGTAACATCGTTCACTTTCTGGTAGTTATTGGCTTCCCACTCTGCCAGCGGCAGTTTTATTGGCTCTGGCGTACAGTTCACACTGGCACCATCGTATTTTTTGGTCGGGTTATCTTTACTGCGGCTGATCATCGTTGAATAGTGCAGTTCATAATTTTCCCCACCGGACAGATTTTCGTAAACCAGCATCCAGACATAGGGTCGGATCTCAATCGGGTGCTGCAATTGCCCCGCCTTTTTCTCCGCCACTGCCGCTTTCAGTGATTCTTCTATCCCGGTGCTAAAAAATGTCACCGATGGGTTGGATAACGTGGTGATGGGCGTTCCGGTCAGTTGATCTTTGGTAAATCCGCTTTCCTGGGCACCGCCGGCAAAAGCGCCAGCAATAAAGCTCAAGGTCTTTAACGCCACCACTTTGCTGGTATCAGCACGCGTGATGTAGCGTAGCGAGGTATCCGTCGGCGTATGGAAATCGGTTTTGAGCTGTTCATATCCTTCGATTTTTAGCGACGAACCGTTGTCCGCTTTAATAATCGTGGTTTGTACTATTTTTTCCGTGGGAGGAAGGGGTTTGTTACTACACCCCGCCAGCATCAGCGGGATAACGAGCGCAGAGAATTTTCCGGGCATTTTCATTGGTTGATATCCTTACCAAAGGGCAATAAAAGTCTGGCGCAAGCGGCAAACCCGCTTAGGCCAAAGCAATTATCGGCAAAGGTATAACCAGACTTTATCTACAGGAAAGGCAAATTCCAGGGGGGAGCAAAACCTGGCCCGCCAGCGGCAGGCCAGGTTTTCAGGTTAGCGAATCAATCGTAGGCTTTCAGCGTGCGCTGGCAGAGCGCAGAACGTACGCAATCGTCTTTGTTAAAGCGCACGACGCCGATCATCTCATCTTCCTCAAAACGTGCCAGTGCATCGCTCAGACCCGACTGAACGCCAGACGGCAGATCACATTGGGTAATATCACCGTTGACGATCACCGTCACGTTTTCCCCGAGGCGGGTTAAAAACATCTTCATTTGCGCAGCAGTGACATTCTGAGCCTCATCAAGAATAACCACCGCATTTTCAAATGTACGTCCGCGCATATAGGCGAACGGCGCGATTTCCACCTTACCGATCTCAGGTCGCAGGCAGTATTGCATAAAGGACGCGCCCAGCCGTTTTACCAGCACGTCATAAACAGGCCGGAAATAAGGCGCGAACTTCTCGGAAATATCACCGGGCAAGAAGCCAAGATCTTCATCGGCTTGCAGGACCGGCCGGGTGACAATAATCCTTTCCACGTCCTTATGGATCAGGGCCTCTGCCGCTTTCGCCGCACTGATCCATGTTTTACCGCATCCGGCTTCGCCCGTTGCGAAGATCAATTGTTTACTCTCGATAGCATTCAGGTAGTGCTCCTGAGCTTCATTGCGCGCGGCGATGGGCGAGTTATCACGACTGTCCCGCGCCATGCCAATTGCTTCTACGCCACTCATCTGCACAAGCGAGGTGACCGACTCTTCTTCACGTTGTTTATGACTGCGTGAATCACGTCTCAGCACGCGTTTCGCTTCACGACGAGCTTTGATCACTGCTTTCTGTCTTCCCATGGATAGCACCTTGAGTTGTTGGTTTACATCACACGCGTCCTGGTTAACGCGATTATGCGCACAAACGTCTGAGGGTTGGCTTCCTTGTAAGCCATGGCTTGCCTTTGAAAATGACGTAACAGAACGGACAGCAGCATCGTCTGTCACATCGTTGGAAAGGGGAGTAAAAAAAGAAGAAGAAAATTCAGGGGCGAAGAAGTCGCTGCCGGAGGTTGCACCTCCGTGCCGGGTTTTGCGTGGTCTTTTTGATTGTCCGCTAGTGGACCTTACCATCCGCGATCTCCAGGTGACGTCATCACCGCAGGGTCTCAACGCTTTCAATAATTACATCAAAGCTTATCATATTTGCAACATTATTTTTACGTAACCATAACGTGCAAGACCACTGCGTCGTTCAAAAGAGTATCTGCAAGGAATATTACAGAATGATAACAGATACTTTCTAATACAAAAAAATGATATCTGGATGGCAGAAAAAGTATGTCTGAATACTACAGATAATAGATTATCCTGCCCGTTTGCGGGCAGGATAGGATCTTTTACGCTTCCAGCAGCGGTTGGGCAAGATAGTAATTCGACTCTTTTACCCCAGGCAAAACAAAGAAGTACCCGCCACCGATTGGGCGAATATATTCTTCCAGCGCTTCGCCGTTGAGACGTTTTTGCACCGTGAGGAAACCTTTCTCCAGGTCATGCTGATAGCAGACAAACAGCAACCCCATATCCAGTTGGCCCGAGTTGGTCACGCCTAGCGAATAGCTATAGCCACGGCGCATCATCAGGCTTGACTGCGTCTCTTTGGTGCGCGGGTTGGCCAGCCGGATATGGCTATCCAGCGCAATCACCTCACCATCGGGATCGCTGGCGTAATCCGGAACATCATGTTCATGTTGCTGACCCAACGGTGCGCCAGACTGCTTATCACGACCAAAGATCGTCTGCTGCTCTTTCAGCGGCGTGCGATCCCAGAACTCTACATGGAATTGAATAATCCGCACTGCCTGGTAGCTACCGCCAACGGCCCATGCGGGTTCGCCCTGATCGCCCGTAACCCACACCACTTCGTTCATCAGCGCATTGTTGCTGCTGTCCGGGTTGGCTGTGCCATCTTTAAAACCTAACAGGTTAACCGGTGTCTCTTTACCTTTGCTGCGGGCCGCGTGCTCAGAGATAAATCCTTCACGCTTCCAGCGAACACTCAGTAAATCAGGCGTGTGCTTAATGATGTCGCGCAACGCATGAATGACGGTATCCTGAGTATTCGCGCAAATCTGAAGAAGCAGATCGCCGTGGCACAATGCCGCGTCCAACGCATCGTTGGGAAAACGCGTCATCTTCTGCAGCTTTTTCGGCATCTGCTTCTGTAAACCAAAGCGAGAATCGAACAGTGACTGACCAACAGAAACCGTCATGGTCAGATTATCTGGCGCAATAAAGGCCCCGAGAATACCGGAGTCCATCGGCGGAAGGCGCGGGTTCGGCGTCTCCGGCGCCGGGCCGCCAGTGGTAAGAAAAGCGATGCGCTGTGTCAGTAAGCGAAACAAACGTTCAAGATCCGCTTTATCTGCGGCCAGAACATCAAAGGCCACCAGCATCATGGAAGCTTGCTGCGGCGTTAAAATCCCGGCCTGATGAACACCGAGAAAAGGCTGCTTTTCCATTCGGGCATCGGGCGACAGCGTACCCGGCGCGCTCTGCGGTTTGACGGCATGCGCTACCGGGCATCCGCCTGTCAGCGCAAGCGCGCCGCCCAGCGCGCCCATTCCTTTTAATAAACGGCGCCGGGAAGGCTCGCTGACGCCGTGGTTATCATGTTGACTCATGGTGTTAGTCCAGTCCGAGCACGCCACGCAACTGGGCAAGATCTTCTGCCAGTGTGGTGATCGGCCCTTTCAGCGCGTTACGATCGGCGTCTGTCAGCTTGTCGTAGGTTTCAAAGCCCTCTTTGGTGCGGTATTTGGCAAGAATGGCATCCACTTTTTTGAAGTTAGCATCCACTTTCGCCAGCAATTCGCTGTTGTTTTTCTGCAACTGTGGACGCAGCAAATCAACAATTTTCTGGGCGCCATCCACGTTAGCCTGGAAATCCCACAAATCGGTATGACTGTAACGATCTTCTTCGCCGCTGATCTTGCTGGCTGCGACTTCTTCAATCAGACCGGCAGCTCCCCCCACCACTTTCGAGGGCGGGAAGGCCAGCTCATTAATTCGGGTTTGCAGATCGACCACATCGGTGTAGAGCTGATCAGCATATTTACCCATATCTTTAGTGCTGTTATCGCCAAACAGGGCTTTTTCCAGGCGATGGAAGCCGGTAAATTTCGGATCGGCGGCCTTATGCTCGTAATCATCTTCACGCGCGTCAATACTGCCATCCAGATCGGAGAACAGCTCGGCAATCGGCTCAATGCGCTCATAATGCTGGCGCGTCGGCGCATACAGTGCTTTCGCTTTTTCGATATCGCCTGCTTTCACCGCGTCGGTAAAGGCTTTGGTTCCGGTAACCAACTGTGCCGTTTCGGCAACCACATAGGCTTTATAGTCGGTGATCGCCGTGCTGAGGCTCAGCAACGCGTCGCCTTTTGCCGCATCACCCGTCGCTTCACCTTTAACAATTAATTTGCCTTTCGGGTTGGTTAATAAACCGCAGGTCATGTCATATTCACCCGGCTGCAGGTTGGCGGTCAGTTTCTGGCTAAAACCCGGAGCAATGTTTTCTCGCTCTTCCACCACCATGACGCCTTTCAGGATCTCCCACTCCAGCGCTTTCTGGCTGTGGTTAACAATCACAAATTGCGTTTTGCCTGCGTTCACCGTCAGGTTCATCGGCTCACATTGCTTGTCCGTTACCGTGACTTTAACCTGCGGAACATCCGCAGCCTGCGCACCCAACGCACAGGCGAACAGCGCTGCGATCCCTACCTGTATTGCACTACGACGAAAATGAATCACCATGACCCTTCCCTTCAATAAGTATGTTGTAACGATGCCAACTAATAACGAGATTACGGCGCAGCACGCGACGGTTGCGAACCCGCGCGCGGAGGCCAGACAAACAGCACCAGCGCCGGAATGAGATACAGAAAATAGACGGTGACTTCGCTGACGCTCGGCGTCTCCTGATAACCAAAGATCCCTTCCAGCAACGTACCGGTCAGCGAGTGCGTAGTGAGCACATTGCTTAGGTCGAACGCCACATCCTGAAAGTGATTCCACAGGCCCGCTTCATGGAAGGCGCGGATAGCGCCCGCCGCAAGCCCTGCGGCAACCAGTAAAATAAACAGGCTGGTCCATTTGAAAAAGGCGCCAAGATTAAGGCGAACCCCGCCCCAGTAGAGTAAGAAGCCGAGCACTACCGCCGTGGCGAGGCCGAGCAAGGCGCCAACCGGCGGCCAGATGCCCACATCCTGCTGGAACGCCGCCAGCAAAAAGAACACCGACTCTAGCCCTTCGCGCGCAACGGCGAAAAAGACCATCATGATCAGTGCCCAGCCGTGGTTGTTCCCGCGCGCCAGCGCGTTATCCACTGCCTGCTCCAGTTGCACTTTGACGTTGCGCGATACTTTACGCATCCAGAACACCATCCAGGTCAGGATCACCACCGCAATTAACGCGACAATCCCTTCGAACAGTTCCTGCTCTCTCTGCGGGAACTCGCCGGTGGTTTCGTTAATGGCAATGCCCAACCCCAGGCAAAGTGCGGCGGCAAGGAAAACGCCGATCCACATCACCCCAATCCAGCGCCCGCGCTGGGTGCGCTTGAGGTAGCTGGCAATCAGGCTGACGATCAGTGCCGCTTCGAGGCCTTCACGTAACATAATAAGAAATGGAACAAACATGGAGGACGCCCCTACTGTCATGCGCGGTCAAAGGTTGCAAAGAAAAGTAAATTCTAGTGATAGTGATTATCATTACGACGCAAGGAAACTCAAGCGAAATATGATGAGAATGATAAATGGATGTAAATGCGTAGCAGCCTAACTGTAAGGGCTGGCACGTTATGCAGAAGTAATTGAAATATTGCAAAAATCTTGCTTACAAATCTTTAACTTTGTATTTACCCAACGCAGCCGCTATGGCTAAATAAACGCCCTGTTTATCTGCACACATAACGCTATGATTAATTTCCTGCATTTTCTGCTGGCGCTGGTAGTGATCCTTGCGCTGGCCTGGCTGGTGAGTTTCGATCGCCGTCAGATCCGTATCCGTTTTATTCTGCAATTAGTGGTGATTGAGTTAGCGCTGGCGTGGTTCTTTTTACATGCTCAGAGCGGTCTGACGCTGATTAAACATGTCTCCGGCTTTTTTGAAATTCTGCTGAAATTTGCCGGTGAAGGGACCGCTTTCGTCTTTGGCGGCATGAGTGAAAAAGGGCTGGCGTTTATTTTCCTCGGCGTGCTGTGCCCGATTGTATTTATCTCGGCATTGATCGGCATTTTGCAACACTGGCGCATTCTGCCACTGTTTATTCGCCTGATCGGCACCCTGCTGTCAAAGCTGAACGGCATGGGCAAACTGGAATCGTTTAACGCGGTCAGCTCGCTGATCCTCGGCCAGTCAGAAAACTTTATCGCCTATAAAGGCATCCTCGCCGATCTCTCCCCGCGTCGTATGTTCACTATGGCCGCCACCGCCATGTCGACCGTGTCGTTGTCGATTGTCGGCGCTTATATGACCATGCTGGATGCGAAATATGTCGTCGCCGCGTTGTTACTCAACATGTTCAGCACGTTTATTATTCTGTCGGTGATTAACCCCTCCCGCCCGGGAACAGAAAAAGAGATCAAACTGGAAAAACTTCACGAGTCGCAGAGCTTTTTCGAGATGCTTGGTGAATACATTCTCGCTGGTTTCAAGGTGGCGATGATTATTCTGGCGATGCTGATTGGATTTATTGCCCTGATCAGCGCAGTGAATGCACTGTTTTCCGCGCTGTTTGGGCTCAGCTTCCAGCAGTTGCTTGGCTACGTCTTCTACCCGCTGGCATGGCTGGTTGGCATTCCACTGAGCGATGCGCTGCAGGCAGGAAGCATTATGGCGACAAAACTGGTGGCAAACGAATTTGTGGCAATGATCGAGTTGCAAAAAATTTCCGCCAGTATGACGCCACGCGGTCTGGGCATTCTCTCCGTGTTCCTGGTCTCTTTTGCTAACTTTGCCTCTATCGGCATCGTGGCGGGCGCCATTAAAGGGCTGAATGAACAACAAGGCAATGCCGTTTCACGGTTTGGCCTGCGCCTGGTCTACGGCGCGACACTGGTGAGTCTGCTTTCAGCCGCTTTTGCGGGGGCAGTACTGTAAGTTTTTCCCTCTCCCTGCGGGGAGAGGGAAAGCATCAGAACTGTACGCAGACCGGCTGGTCAACACGCATAACCGACTCCTGCGCAAAGCGTGACTTGTAAACCCCGCGCAATGCTTCAATATTCTTCTCGCTCTGTGCATCCGCGCTGTGGATCAGCATCAACGCTTTGCTGGCCTCGCGGGCAACGTGACCGTCATTTCCCAGCCACTGCCCCCTGGCGTCAAACACCGTTAACCCATCGCGAAAACGCGGCGTCACATCACCATCCACAAACTGTTGCCACTCCTGGGCGGTAATGGCCTTACCCGCCGGACGGTTCAGACCAAAATACAGTGTGGTTTGCTGCATTTGATTTTCTGCTTTACAGCGTTGAACGGCGGCCGTGGCCGAGGGTTTGCTGGCAGGTGCGACACAACCGGTCAGCACGCCCGCCAGTATCAGTGCGGTGACCCCTGTCATCAACTTCATAGGTTATCCTCATTGTTATGTGTCGGAAGATAACAGCCTAATTACAGTTATTTAGCAATAAAAAAACCCGCCGGAGCGGGTTTTTACTTCAATATTTTATTGCTCTGATTGTAAACGGGATGGCGGCGCAGAGTGGTAATGCGCGTCGGCTTCGGCGAAGCGCTGCTGCATGGCCGCAGAAGGCGCTTTGCCCAGCAGGCTGAACACCACAATACCCATGCTACCGAAAATAAAGCCGGGAATAATTTCGTACAGACCCAACCACGCGTACTGTTTCCATACCAGTACCGTTACCGCACCGATAACCATCCCCGCCAGCGCGCCGTTACGGGTCATACGCGACCACAATACCGAGAACAACACCACCGGGCCAAACGCCGCGCCGAAACCAGCCCACGCGTAGCTTACCAGTCCAAGAACACGGTTTTCGGGGTTAGCCGCCAGCGCAATAGACACCAACGCCACCAACAGGACCATTGCACGCCCGACCCACACCAGCTCCGTCTGGCTCGCTCCTTTACGCAAGAAAGCTTTATAGAAATCTTCGGTGATCGCGCTGGAGCAGACCAGCAACTGACAACTCAGGGTCGACATCACCGCCGCAAGAATAGCGGACAACAAAATACCGGCGATCCACGGGTTAAAGAGGATCTGCGCCAGCTCGATAAACACGCGCTCGGCGTTTTGGTTCACCGCGCCAGCGACCGACGGGTTATTACTAAAGTACGCAATGCCAAAAAAGCCCACGGCAACCGCGCCAGCAAGGCACAGTATCATCCACGCCATACTGATACGGCGGGCATGCACAATAGTGTGATGAGAATCCGCCGCCATAAAACGCGCCAGGATATGCGGCTGGCCGAAATAGCCCAGTCCCCAGCCCATCAGCGACACAATAGCGACAAAATTCAGCCCCTTCAGCATATCGACGTTTTCAATGCTTTTCTGTTTGATCACGTCCAGGGAATCGCCGAAGCCCCCGACAGAGATAATCACAATGACCGGCGTCAGGATCAGCGCAAAAATCATCAGGCTGGCCTGTACTGTATCGGTCCAGCTAATCGCCAGGAAACCGCCAATAAAGGTGTAGAGAATGGTCGCCGCCGCCCCGGCCCACAGCGCCGTTTCATAACTCATGCCGAAAGTGCTTTCGAAGAGCCGTGCGCCCGCCACGATGCCGGAAGCGCAGTAGATAGTGAAGAACACCAAAATCACCACCGCCGAGATAATCCGCAACAGGCGGCTGTTATCTTCAAAACGGCCAGTGAAATAATCCGGTAATGTCAGCGCGTTATTGTTCACCTCGGTGTGAACGCGCAAACGCCCTGCCACCAGTTTCCAGTTGATCCACGCCCCCAGCGTCAGGCCGATGGCAATCCAGCTTTCGGAAATCCCGGAAATAAAAATCGCGCCCGGCAAGCCCATCAGCAGCCAGCCGCTCATATCGGATGCACCGGCAGACAATGCGGTGACCAAAGCCCCAAGACGACGACCGCCAAGAATATAATCGTCAAAGTTTTTCGTAGAACGCCAGGCGATGAAACCGATCAATATCATGCCAAAGATATAAATAAAAAATGTCACCAGCATCGGTGTGCTAATTGCCATGAAGGATTCTCCAGGATTCTTTTCGGCAAAGGATTATTTTGCCGCTTTTATCCACCACCGGAACGGGGTGATGGTGCGTACTTGTTGTTTTAGGCGACCGTATCCTGCCGGAAGGCTCGCTTATGCACAATTGATTTAACACAGCATTTACATCAAATTCATCCCGTGCTTAATATCAAATTTGTATAGGTTGCACTGTGTCACACTTTTAAAGGTTGCACCTTATAAAAGTGTTACCTGCCGCATAAATCCTGGCTTAGCGGCAAGTTATGCCGCGCTTTTCCTTGTTACCAACAATTAACAATCCATTCATTTTTGACGTTGCCAACCAGGTCACATTTAACAAGGTTGCACAAAGTTGCAACATGGTAGATATTTCAGCCTGAACCGCAGAACACTGTAAAAAAGGAGCAGAGCATGGGCACCACTACCATGGGGGTCAAGCTTGATGATGCCACGCGCGAAAGGATCAAAGCCGCAGCGGCGACTATCGATCGCACGCCGCACTGGCTGATTAAACAAGCCATTTTTAATTATCTGGAAAAGCTGGAAAGCAATGAACCGCTGCCGGAACTGGCAGGCGCAGCAGGGAGCAACGGCCATGACGATGAACCGCAACTTACTGCCGAAGAGATCCACCAGCCGTTCCTGGATTTTGCCGAGCAGATCCTGCCGCAGTCGGTATCACGCGCGGCGATCACGGGAGCCTGGCGCTGGGCAGAAACCGATGCCGTGCCAATGCTGTTAGAGCAGGCTCGCCTGCCGCAACCCGTCGCGGAAAATGCGCACAAACTCGCATACCAGTTAGCCGAAAAATTACGTAACCAGAAAACGGCCACCGGACGTGCGGGTATGGTGCAAAGTTTATTGCAGGAGTTCTCACTCTCGTCGCAGGAAGGCGTGGCGCTAATGTGCCTTGCCGAAGCATTATTGCGTATTCCGGATAAAGCCACCCGCGACGCGCTGATCCGCGACAAAATCAGTAACGGCAACTGGCAATCTCATATCGGTCGCAGCCCGTCGTTATTCGTCAATGCCGCGACCTGGGGGCTGCTGTTTACTGGCCGCCTGGTTTCGACCCATAACGAAGCTAACCTCTCGCACGCCCTGAATCGCATTATCGGTAAAAGCGGGGAGCCGCTGATCCGTAAAGGCGTCGATATGGCAATGCGCCTGATGGGAGAGCAGTTCGTCACTGGTGAAACCATCGCCGAAGCGCTGGCCAATGCACGCAAACTGGAAGACAAAGGCTTCCGTTACTCCTATGACATGTTAGGTGAAGCGGCACTGACCGCTGCCGATGCCCAGGCCTATATGGTGTCTTATCAGCAGGCGATCAACGCCATCGGCAAAGCCTCTAACGGGCGCGGCATTTATGAAGGCCCTGGCATCTCCATTAAGCTTTCGGCGCTGCACCCGCGTTACAGTCGTGCGCAATATGACCGCGTGATGGAAGAGCTCTATCCGCGTCTGAAGTCACTTACGTTACTGGCGCGCCAGTATGACATTGGCATCAACATTGATGCTGAAGAAGCCGATCGTCTGGAAATCTCGCTCGATCTGCTGGAAAAACTCTGCTTCGAACCGGAACTGGCCGGCTGGAACGGTATCGGCTTCGTGATTCAGGCTTACCAGAAACGCTGCCCGTTTGTGATTGACTACCTTATCGATCTCGCCACACGCAGCCGCCGTCGCCTGATGATCCGCCTGGTGAAGGGCGCCTACTGGGACAGCGAAATCAAGCGCGCGCAAATGGAAGGCCTGGAAGGCTACCCGGTTTACACCCGCAAGGTTTATACCGACGTTTCTTACCTCGCCTGTGCCAAAAAATTACTCTCGGTGCCAAACCTGATTTACCCGCAATTCGCAACCCATAACGCCCACACGCTGGCGGCTATTTACCAACTGGCCGGGCAGAACTACTACCCTGGCCAGTATGAGTTCCAGTGCCTGCACGGCATGGGAGAACCGCTGTATGAGCAAGTCGTCGGCAAAGTGGCCGACGGCAAGCTTAACCGCCCGTGCCGGATCTATGCGCCGGTCGGCACCCATGAAACACTGCTTGCTTATCTGGTGCGTCGCTTATTGGAAAATGGTGCCAACACCTCCTTTGTCAATCGCATCGCCGATAACACCTTGCCGCTGGATGCCCTGGTGGCAGATCCGGTCGCCGAGGTGGAAAAACTCGCGGCGCAAGAAGGTCTGGTCGGCCTGCCACACCCGAAAATACCGCTGCCGCGAGCGCTGTATGGCGAGGGGCGCATTAACGCTGCCGGGCTGGATCTGGCCAACGAACACCGTCTGGCTTCGCTCTCCTCTGCCCTGCTCAACAGCGCCGCGCAGAAATGGTACGCCCGCCCGGTACTGGAGGCGGTAGTGATGGAAGGCGAGCCACAGCCCGTTGTAAACCCAGCCGAGCCAAAAGACACTGTCGGTTATGTGGTCGAAGCCAGCCCGGACCAGGTTGAGCAGGCGCTGGACAACGCAGTAAGTCACGCGCCTATCTGGTTTGCCACCCCACCACAGGAACGTGCAGCCATTCTGCAGCGCGCCGCCGTACTGATGGAAGATCAGATGCAGTCACTGATTGGCATTTTGGTGCGCGAAGCGGGTAAAACCTTCAGCAATGCGATTGCCGAAGTGCGGGAAGCCGTCGATTTCCTGCGTTATTACGCAGGCCAGGTCAGCGCTGATTTTGACAACGAAACGCACCGCCCGCTGGGGCCGGTGGTCTGTATCAGCCCGTGGAACTTCCCGCTGGCAATTTTTACCGGGCAAATTGCCGCCGCGCTAGCCGCTGGCAACAGCGTGCTGGCTAAACCGGCGGAGCAAACGCCGTTGATTGCGGCCCAGGGGGTAGCGATTTTGCTGGAAGCAGGCGTACCGGCCGGGGTTCTGCAACTGCTGCCGGGGCGCGGGGAAACGGTCGGCGCGCAACTCACCGCCGATGCGCGGGTACGTGGCGTAATGTTTACCGGATCCACAGATGTTGCGGCCTTGCTGCAACGTAACATTGCCACCCGTCTGGATGCACAGGGTCGCCCGACGCCGCTTATCGCCGAAACAGGCGGTATGAACGCGATGATCGTCGACTCTTCCGCACTCACAGAGCAGGTAGTGGTAGATGTGCTGGCCTCGGCATTTGATAGCGCCGGTCAGCGCTGTTCTGCGCTGCGTGTACTCTGCCTGCAGGAAGAGATCGCAGAGCACACCCTCACCATGCTACGGGGCGCCATGGCAGAGTGCCGGATGGGAAATCCGGGCCGCCTGACAACAGACATCGGCCCGGTGATCGACGCGGAAGCGAAGGAAAACATTGATAAACATATTCAGGCGATGCGGGCGAAAGGCCGCCCGGTCTTCCAGGCCGTGCGCGAACACAGCGAAGACGCAGGCGAATGGCGTAACGGTACCTTTATTGCACCGACCCTGATTGAGCTGGAAAGCTTTGATGAGCTGAAAAAAGAGGTCTTCGGTCCGGTTCTGCATGTGGTGCGCTACCGCCGTCACCAACTGGATCAGCTGATCGGCCAGATTAACGAGTCGGGTTACGGCCTGACGCTTGGCGTTCATACCCGTATCGATGAGACGATCGCTCAGGTCACGGGGAATGCGCATGTCGGCAACCTGTATGTTAACCGCAATATGGTGGGCGCAGTGGTCGGGGTGCAGCCTTTCGGTGGCGAAGGGTTGTCCGGCACCGGGCCGAAAGCTGGCGGGCCGCTTTATCTTTACCGCCTGCTGAGCAGCCGCCCGGAAGAGGCAGTACAAAAAACACTGGCCCGCCATGATGCCAATGCACCGCTTGATGCTCAGTTGAAAGCAATACTGCTACAGCCGCTCGAAGCCTTAAGTGCATGGGCGAATGCGCGTCCGGCGCTACAGGCGCTGTGCCGGCAGTTCGGCGAACTTGCGCAAACCGGCACACAGCGTCAGCTGCAAGGGCCAACCGGCGAACGCAACAGCTGGACGCTGGCACCACGGGAACGCGTACTGTGTGTGGCGGATAACGAGCAAGATGCGCTGGTACAACTGGCAGCAGTGCTGGCCTGCGGAAGCCAGGTACTGTGGCCGGATGATGCGCTGCATCGCGACATGGCCTCCGCATTGCCCGATAGCGTCAAACAACGGATCCAGTTCGCCAAAACCGATGCATTAATGGCGCAACGCTTCGATGCGGTGATCTTCCACGGTGACTCGGATCAACTGGTGGCGCTGTGCGAAAACGTGGCAGCCCGCAGTGGCGCGATTGTCTCGGTACAGGGTTTTGCCCGTGGCGAAACCAATATTCTGCTGGAGCGTTTGTGGGTGGAGCGCTCGCTGAGCGTCAATACCGCCGCTGCGGGCGGGAACGCCAGCCTGATGACCATCGGCTAAGCACGCGATAAGCCGGGTAAGCGGCAACGCCACCCGGCCTGTGTCGCAAAGTACTCGCCATAAAAAAGCGCCTTAAGGCGCTTTTTTTCTCAGGGTAAGCCCGACATCACCGCCGGGGTGCACCGACAATAATGTCTCTTTAGAATAGCCGCTTTCCCGCATCAGGCAGCTGCACGCAGCATCGAAAATCGCCAGCGTCAGCACAATCGAGGTGGTCGCGAGCATATTGAGCGGATCGATCTCGCGCTTCACGCCCGTGGAAATGACCAGCCGTGCAGCACGTGCAATCGCGGAGTCCGGATTTTCTGTGACGCTAATAATCCCAACGCCCTTTTTGGCCAGCCCAGGCAACAGGCGCGTTAACTCATCCGAATTGCCACCGCGCGACAGCATAATCATCAGATCGTGCGGTTCCAGAAAGCCTAAATCGCCATGTGCTGCATCGGTAGCGTTGAGCCAGATCGCCGGGCGTTCCACGCAGGCCAGCATATGGGCAATCTTACGGGCGGCAATGCCCGATGTGCCTACCCCCGTGACCGCAATTTTGCCCCGGCAACCTCGCAATTCGGCCATCAATGCATTCCACAGAGTCTCATTGAGATGGCTGCTCAGCGCCGCCATCTCCTGACTGTAAATCTGCCAGGCATCGCATGCCTGACGCCAGCCTGTGCTCATGCCTCCTCCTGCATCAGGGTGCGGTACTTCATATGATCCTGATACATCTCATGGAACACGGTGTATTTACGATCGTAATACTGCTTGATGCGGTTGGTTTGTGGCGTCACCGTTTTACCAATGCGGCTCATGGCCGACATCGCTTCCGGGAAGCTGTCAAACACCCCGGCCGCCACGGTGCCCATCATCGCCCCGCCAAGCAGCATCGCTTCACTCTCTTCGGGTAACAACATGGCACAACCGGTCGCGTTGGCATGCTCCTGAACAAAGATCGGGTTCTTCGTGCCGCCACCGCTGGCCATCACCGTATCTATGCTGTAACCGCTCTGATTCATGGTTTCAATAATGTGGCGCGTACCAAGCGCAATCGCCTGGATGGTCGCCAGGTAATGTAGTGCCATATCTTCCGGTGTGCGCGACAGCTTCAGCCCGCTGATCACGCCGGTTAACGTGGGGTTAGCACGCGGCGATCGGTTCCCGTGGAAGTACGGCAGGATATGGATATCACGGGTCAGGAACGCGATGTTTTCCGGCTCACCGGCCATTTTACGCAACAGCGCATTCAGCACTTCGTAAATGGTTTGCCCCTGCGCTTTGGCCTGGCCCAGCAGCGTTTCGTAGCATGGATGTGACTGAATAATGTGATCAATTAACGCGCCCGTGGCCGACTGTCCTCCCTCGTTGAGCCAGTAGCCAGGTAACACCGCCGAATAATACGGCCCCCATACGCCACCAATAAAACGCGCCTGTGGCGAGATAGCCATGTGCCCGGTCGAGGTGCCGCCGATCAGCGCAATGCGACGATCAAAATCCGCCACATCGCCCGACACCCCACTCGCTCCCAGCGTACCGAGCGTGCCGGCATGCGCGTCAATGATCGAGACACTGACAGCCGTGCCAGGCATCAGCCCCATCTCTGTTGCTGCGCGTTGTGTCAGCCCACGGCCTAAAGGTTCGCCCATGGTTTTCACATAACGGCCGATTTTCTCTGCATCATGCTCCAGCAGATCTTCGAGTCCAATCTGGCGGAAATAGCTCGTGTCCCACTTATCTTCGTGCCCCATATAGGTCCACTTGCAGACTGTCGAACAGAGCGAGCGCGTATCATCGCCCGTCGCCCGCCAGGTCAGGAAATCCGGGAGATCAAAATAATACCCGGCATTGGCCCAGGTGTTAGGCATATGCTGTTTCAGCCACAACAGCTTTGGCGTTTGCATCTCCGGCGAAATGATCCCGCCCACGTAATCCAGTACCCGATGATGGGTCGCATTAATGCGTTCAGCCTGTGAAATCGCGCGGTGATCCATCCACACAATAATATTCTGCTCACTGCGTCCGGAAGGACTGATGGTGAGAGGCTTTCCCTCTTTGTCCAGCACCACCAGCGAACAGGTGGCATCAAACCCCAGACCTTTGACCTGAATCGGGTTAATGTCCGCCTGGTTTACCGCATCGCGAACGGCATTACAGACTGCCTGCCAGATGTTGTCGGAGGACTGCTCAACAAAATCCGCCTGCGGGCGATAGATCTCAATCGCCCTGCTTGCCTGGCTGACCATACGGCCGGTCAGATTAAATACCCCTGCGCGGGCGCTGCCAGTCCCGACATCTACACCAATGAAATAGCTCGCCATTCTTTTTCTCCTGACATCAGGCTTTACGATGTTGTAATGCGATAAAGAGGATCAGCACCGCGCCCCAGAGCGCCATGGTCAAATAACTGCTGATGCCTAACAAATTAAAGCCGCTTTCCAGCATCTGTAGCACCACCAGCGCCAGCACCAGACCGAGCACGCGCCCGAAGCCGCCGTCGGGGTTAATGCCGCCGAGTACCGAAGCCAGAATAGTGACCAGAAGATAGGATTCGCCGTAGCCTGCTTTCGCCGAGTTGAATTTCGCCATCATTAAGATGGCCGCAACCCAGCCAAGTATGGCGGAGATGACATATACCGAGATCTGTATCCGCACCGTATTCACGCCGCTGTAGCGCGTGGCCTGCTCGTTAGACCCCACCAGGTAGAGACTGCGCCCCAGCGTGGTATGTTCCAGCAGCACCCACAGCAGTATCGCCACCACAAGAAACAACACCAGCGCTACCGGGATGCCGAGCAGCGTAGCATTGCCCAGAAACTGAATGGCAGCCGGGAAACCAGAGATGACCGTGCCATTTGAGAGCAAAATATTCAGGCCGGAAATCAGCGTCATGGTGCCGAGCGTCGCAAGGATCGGCGACACGCCAATCCACGCCACCAATGCGCCATTAACAACACCAATGGCAACAGCCACCATCAGCCCTGCCAGCAACCCCAGCACCATGAACAGCGGGTTATCGGGGTGCATTACAATGACTGCCGCCATCACCAGTGAGCAGGCATTCGCCCCGGCGATGATCGACAGATTTATACCGCCGGTCAGCATGGTCATGCCCATACCCAGCGCCAGCATGCCAAGGATCGGCAGTTGCGAGCCGATGGACTGAAAGTTAGCCACGCTGAAAAATCGGCTGCCCAGCAGGGCAGAAAAGACCAGTGCCACGACGATAATAATCACGCATTGCAAGCGGATGATGGCGTCACCGGGCAGAAATCGGACGATGGATTTCATCTTAAAGTTCCCTTGCCAGTTTGCGTTTTTCGTTCCAGGCAGTAGCGCTAATGCTCACCAGAATGATCGCGCCGCTCAGTACCGTGTGCCAGTAAGAAGAGACGCCAAGTAATGTCAGGCCATTTTGAAGGAACCCCAGCAGCACAACGCCCAGCAGCGTACCGGTCAGGGTACCGCGTCCACCACTCATACTGGTGCCGCCGAGGACCACCGCCGCCAGCACGGTCAACTCAAAACCGAGTAATGAGTTTGGTGCCACTGACTGGGTAATTTGCGCCTGCACCACCGCCGCCACACCCGCCAGGATGCCCATATAGCCATAGACGTAAAAATGCAGTTTCAGCAGATTCAGCCCCAGACGGGAAGCCGCTTCGCGGTTACCGCCCATGGCATAGATCTGGCGGCCAGGCCGGGTGTGATTCATCAGCACGGCGGTAAAAATGAGGGTGGCGCCCAGGCACAGTAACGGCAATGTCAGGCCATAGTCGTAGCCGTCTGCGGCGGTGAAGGAGAACCAGTTGATGCCGTTCATAAACCAGTCGGGGAAACCATACAACCAGGTGCCTTTGGTGGCGTAAACCAGCAATCCGTAATAGACGTTGAGCGTGGCAATGGTGATGATGATCGCGGGCACGCGTAACCAGTACACCAGAAAACCATTTATCAGCCCGAGCAGCAGCCCCACCGCCACCGACAGCAGCAACGCCACCGCAAAATTACCGCCATGGGCAATGATCCAGCTGGCCATGGCGTATTGGGCTATCGCCGTCATTGCCGGAAACGAGATATCAATACCGCCAGAGATCAGCACCACAAATAAGCCGCAGGCGAGGATCCCGAGAATGGCGTAGCTGGTCGCCACATCCGTCAGATTCCCCAGCGTTAGAAATTCGTCAGTTCCGATACTCAGTCCAATTGCCAGCGCAATCACCAGCAGACCAAGCCAGAATTCGTGTTGCCCCACGAGGCGAGCAAGGGCTGCGTTACGCATTGACCACCTCCGCGATCTCCTGTTCTGTACAGCGAAGGGGATTAAACTCCGCCACCAGTTCGCCCTGACGCATCACCAGCACACGGTGACTGTTGTAATACGCTTCGGGGATTTCATCGCAAATCATCAATACCGCCATCCCCTGCTCCGCCAGATGACGGGCAATTTGGTAGATCCCCTCTTTATTGGCGATATCTACCCCCACGGTCGGCGAGTCGAGAATCAAAATCCGCGGCTGCGTTGCCACCCATTTGGCGATGGCAATACGCTGCGCGTTCCCCCCGGAAAGCGTTTTGACGGGCAGGCTGGGATCAGACACTTTTATGTTCAGTTCACGAATCAGTTCAGTGAACAGTTGCTGCGCCTTGAGGTGATCGAGTAACCCGGCGCGGGTATGCAATTTGTCGAAGACGGTCACGATGGTGTTGTCATAAATGGATTGATCCATTATTAGCCCCTGCGTCAGCCTGTCTTCCGAGACATAGCCAATGCCATGGCGAATGGCATCGTGGTTATTGCGTAACCTGACGGCTTTGCCATTAATCAGGATGTCGCCATCCTGTGGCCGGGCCATACCAAACAGGCTCATGCACAGTTCAGTACGACCTGCGCCCAGAAGGCCGACAATGGACACGATTTCGCCGCTACGCAGTGCCAGGTTGATATTGCGGTATTTGCCTTTACGGCTGAGGTGACGCAATTCCAGCAGCGGCGGCTGATCCACCGGCGGTTTTTCCGGTAGCGGACTGTAATGAAAACGCTGACCTGTCATCAGATAAGCCAGTTCATGACTATCCAGCTCTTGCGCTGGCCAGGTGCCAATCAGCTTGCCGTCACGCATGACGCTGATGCGATCGGCCACTTCCATCACTTCATCCAGACGGTGGCTAACAAACACCACGCAAATGCCTGCCGCTTTCAGCTCGTTCACCACCCGCAGCAGGCCGTTAACCTCCTGGCGCGTCAGTGAGGCGGTCGGCTCATCCATGATCACCAGCCGCGCATCGGCGGCAATGGCCCGGCAAATCGCCACCAGCTGACGATCGGCTATCGAGAGTTTTTCCACCTTTTTATCCGGATCAAGGCGCACGCCAATTCGCGCCATTGCCGCCAGCGCCTGTGCGCGCATCGCGCTTCTGAGTACCCACAGATCGCCGCCCGGAAGATAACGGTGAACAGCAATATTTTCCGCCACGCTAAAATTGGGGAATAACGAGAGATCCTGGTAAATAACCTGAATGCCGTAATGTGCGGAGAGTTGCGGCGTAAGATGGTGGAACAATTTGCCATCCAGCGCGATGCTGGCACCCTTTTCCGGGTGATAAACCCCGGAGATGACTTTGATGATGGTGCTTTTACCGCAGCCATTTTGCCCGGCAAGGCAGTGCACCTCGCCTTTTTTCAGCGTCAGATCCACGTTATCCAACGCCAGCACGCCGGGGAATCGCTTACTGATATTCTCAAGCGTGATAAATGCGGTGGTGTCTGTCATCGACAATACCCCTGCCTGCGCCCTCGGGGACGCGATAGTTAAACGTACTGCGAAAAGAGCCGGCCTTGCGGCCGGGCTCCGGTTCCCTGATGTGGCCTGAAAAATTCAGAAGCCGAGTGATTGCGCGTTATCTTTAGTAACTTCGAGGATTTTGTTGAAGCGGATGACTTTTTTCTCCATATCGACATCGGCTTTGCCCAGCCCGTCAATCGTCAGATCGGAGGTTACTTCTTTACCCTGCAGCAGTTGATCAGCCACGGTCACCAGCGCGAAGCCGGCATCACGCGGATCCCACAGCAGTGCTTTTTTGATATCGCCACGCATTAAATACGGCGCAGCCTGGCCCGGCATGGCAATGCCCACAACCGCCAGTTTGTCTTTCGCCCTTTTCTTCTGCACGGCCTGGCCCGCGCCAATCGGTCCCAGCGATCCAAAACCAATTACCCCTTTCATTTGCGGATAGGTTTTCATTAGATCGAGGGTAGTGGCATAGGATTTGTCGATGCTTTCGGCTACCGGCAGACGCGAGGTGACTTCAAACATCTCGGGGTATTTCTCTTTTTGATACTTAATAGCGTAATCGGCCCAGGCATTGTGCAGTGGCACCGTCAGCGAACCGACGTAAATGGCATAGCCGCCTTTCCCGCCCATATCTTTTGCCAGCTCATCGACGTTGGCCTGGGCATATTTTTCGCTGTCGATGGTTTCGATATCCCACTGACCAATTTGCTGATCCGGCGATTCATGCGTCAGCACGACGATGCCTTTGTCGCGCGCTTTCTTGAGCACCGGCTCCAGGACTTTCGCGTCGTTTGGCACCACGATAATGGCATTAACATTTTTGGCGATCAGATCTTCAATCACTTTTACCTGCTGCGCCGGATCCGGCGTCGACGGCCCGGTCTGGTAAGCATTCACATCCAGTTTTTTCGCCGCCTCGTTGACGCCGGTTTCCATACGGTTAAACCATGGAATACCGGTCACTTTCGCCACCACGGCGATTTCGTACTTTTCCGCGGCAACAACCTGGCCAGATACCATGCTTGCAGAAATGAGGGCTGCGCTGAGTAATGCGAGTTTGAATTTCATAGTTGTACCTTTCTTGAGGACAGAGGAAAGTCGCGGAAGGGAGGTTAACAACGAAGGGAAGAGCTAAAACAACGTCGTTTTATGAATTGTGATCAACGCCCAAAAATGTAAATTAAAAGTAAAATTTTAGTTAAATTTAAGTTAAAATTAAAGATGTTCTCATCAAGAACTTCTTTGTAAATGTTAAAATAAATGCAATATATAACATAATAGAAACAAATCATTATCATTTACACATCACAGCACGTCTCTTTCCGCCCGAACGGTCGTAGTGCCGACAAAATTAATTTACAGATTTGAGAACTGAAACGAGAAAGGTAATCCGGCCTTCCGGTAGCGTTTACCGTCGCGCATTACGGCATGGCATTACCCCGTGTTTAAGGGAGGTTTTAAGCCGTTACCCTTAGTCACGCACCAGCGCTGCGCTGACATTCAGGTGACATCGGACAGGTGCTATGTTAATTAAACGGCTGTACTGACGTTGTTAACAGGGGAACATTGATGAAACGTAGCATGCTGGCGCTGACGGCGCTGTTGCTCAGCAGCGTGGCATTTGCCGACGAGTGTGATAACGCCGCCACGCAATCCGAACTCAATAGCTGTACCGCCGGGCAGTATCAGGCAGCAGATAAAAAACTCAACCAGACTTACCAAACCGCGCTCAAACGCGCGACCCCGGCACAGGCGACACTGCTGAAAAAGGCCCAGCAAAGTTGGATCACCCTGCGCGACAGTGATTGCGCTTTCGTCAGCTCTGGGGTCGATGGTGGCAGCGCACAACCTATGGTGCAAAACCAGTGCCTGGCAGATAAAACCAACGAGCGTGAAGCCTGGCTGGCCTCGCTGTTGCAATGTGAAGAAGGTGATATGAGCTGCCCATTGCCGCCTGCACATTAACGCACGCGGATACCTTCGATAATCATCCGCTGTACGTTGTCAACGGTGCGTAAAAAGAACGCTTCATCCTGTAAGGTCGCACCGGTAACGGCTTCCACCTGGCTGGCGAAATCCGCATAGTGCTGGGTGGAGGCCCAAATCATAAAAATGAGATGGTGCGGATCGACGGCGGCAAGTTTGCCATGGGCTATCCAGTCAGCAATGATGGCTGATTTCTCATCCACCAGCGCTTTTAAATCACCCGTCAATTCGGCTTTCAATAGCGGCGCGCCCTGCAGCATCTCCTGACAGAACAACTTTGAAGCCTGCGGATGATCGCGGGAAACCTCCAGCTTCAGGCGAATATACTCTTTGATGGCCACCAGCGGTGCGAAGTCGCTGCGGAACGCTTTCAGCGGGGCCAGCCAGATATCGAGGATCTGGCGCAGCACGGCAATATAGAGCGCCTCTTTCGACGGGTAATAATAGAGTAAATTGGTTTTGGAGACGCCTGCGCCCTCCGCCACCTGTTCCAGCCGTGCACCATGGAAGCCCAGCCGCGAAAAGACCTCCAGTGCGGCAGCCAGAATTGCCTGCCGTTTCTCATTTACTGCTCTGCTGCGTTTACCAGCACCTTTCACTTTACCCTGTGCCATTTATGCTCTCCTTTGGTTGGCTGCAGCATAACAAATGGCACAGGACACCTCGATCCTGCGCCCTGTTTTTACGCGCTCTTACTTAGTGATAAAGACGTTTCCTGCCATGTTTTATGCCAGCAAAACGCGTTTACGGTTTTTCTTCCGCATCCGGTGTGGGCAGCGACGCGTTGTGCTTTTTCAGCTTTAGTTCGCTAACCAGCACGCCCAGCACAATCAACGCGCCGCCCAGCAGCGCCAGCAGCGGCAAGCGCTCTCCCGCCAGGCGACCAAAAACCCCGGCCCATACCGGTTCGCCGGTATAAATGACCGTTGCGCGCGTGGGAGACACGCTGCGCTGCGCCCAGTTCATCACTACCTGAATAATGGCGCTGAAAATCCCCAGCCCCAGCGCTACCCATAGCAAGCCACCGGAGAGCGGCGGCACAAATTCCCCAGTTGGGATCATCGCAAAAAATGCCACCAACGAAGCCGTCAGCAGTTGCACCACCGTTACCCGACGGACATTCACCTTCCCGGCCCAGGCGCTGATCAAAATAATTTCGGCCGCAATCGCCAGTGCGCTGGCAAGCGTAATGATCTCTCCCTTACCCAGTGCCAGCAGATGATCTTCCGGCCCAGCCAGCAGCAGCAAGCCGGTAAACCCCAGCGCGATTCCCATACAGGACATTAATCCCGGCAAACGCCCGAGGCAAAGCCACTGCAGTAGCGGCACCAGCGGCACATACATCGCGGTAATAAACGCCGATTTACTGCTCGGGATAAATTGCAGCCCCCAGGTCTGCAGACTGTATCCCAATGCAATGGCAACACCGATCACTACCCCTGCTTTCACTTCCAGCCAGGTGATGCCACGCAACACATTCAATGACAGCAAAGCCACCGCCAGCGCGGCCGTGGCAAAGCGCAACCCGACAAAGAAAAACGGGCCACTTAGCGATACGGCGTACTGTACAGCCAGAAACGTCCCGCCCCAGAACAGGGTGATCAGGATGAGTAAAGCTTCTTGTGGTTTTACGGAAAAGGCGTAGCGAGAGAAAGACATAGCACAACCAGCACAGGGAAAACGCCATAGTTTGCGGTGAGTGGGCCATCTGCGCAAGGCAATAAAAAACCGCCGGGTTACCCCGGCGGTGAGGCTGGCGACAACGGTTCAGCGTTATTCGCCACCAACGTTAGCTGCTACTGCGGCTACCATGGCTGTTTTTGCCCCCTTTTTTACCTGCTTCAGAAGCGCGCTGAGGATCATTCTTGAAGTTCCCGCCGCTCTGTTGACCGCCTTTACGACCTGCTGCTGATGCTCTTTCACGGTCTTCAGCGAAATTACCTGAACCACCACGATGGTTTGCCATCTCTCACCTCCAGATAAGTGAAATATCAGACATCATACTGCATTCAGTAAAAGAGGATCCTTTCACCTCACGGCGTTAAGGCAGAGCCTTTATCCGCGCCGCGTGAGATTAAGCTTAGTGGATGAACGCCTTTCAGCCAGTCACCGGTAATATTCTGCAACAGGTTAAGTGCCGACTGGCAACGCTTACCGAAGCGAAACAGATAAGTTCTTCTTATGTCTTTAAAAACAGTCGCGAGCCAAAATGTGTCAAATTGCAACGGCAGCGCGCATTCTGTTTATCTGCCATTTATCAAAGAAATGGCGCTCTTACTTGCACTCTTTGCGCCCCGGCATACGCTTAAATGAGTGCAGCGTTATGCGGACTGCTAACGTCAAACCGAGGAGTGACAGAAATGGCTAAAGTGTTGGTGCTTTATTATTCCATGTATGGACACATTGAAACGATGGCGCATGCTATCGCCGAAGGAGCTCAGAAGGTTGATGGCGCGGACGTCGTGATTAAGCGCGTGCCGGAAACGATGCCCGCTGAATTGTTCCAGAAATCGGGCGGAAAAACCCAAAATGCGCCTGTGGCAACGCCGCAGGAACTGGCGGACTATGACGCGATTATTTTTGGTACGCCAACCCGTTTTGGCAACATGTCCGGGCAGATGCGTACTTTTCTCGATCAGACCGGCGGACTGTGGGCCTCTGGTGCTTTGTATGGCAAGCTGGCGAGCGTATTTAGCTCCACGGGTACCGGCGGTGGCCAGGAGCACACAATCTCCTCAACATGGACTACGCTTGCACATCATGGGATGGTGATTGTTCCCATCGGCTACGCTGCGCAGGAACTGTTCGATGTTTCACAAGTGCGCGGCGGTACGCCATACGGCGCGACCACCATTGCCGGAGGCGATGGTTCGCGGCAGCCCAGTGCCGAAGAGCTGGCGATTGCCCGTTATCAGGGTGAGTATGTTGCCGGTCTGGCAGTTAAATTGAACGGCTAACTTCTACAGGAGGATACCGATGCCAACTCAAGAAGCGAAAGCGCACCGCGTAGGTGAATGGGCCAGTTTACGTAATACATCGCCAGAAATTGCTGAAGCGATTTTTGAACTGGCGGAGTATGACGAAGTGCTGGCGGAGCAAATCTGGGAAGAAGGCAGCGACGAAGTCCTGCTTCGTGCTTTTGAAAAGACAGACAAGGACACGCTTTTTTGGGGTGAACAAACCATAGAGCGCCAAAACGTGTAGTGCTTCCCTCCCCCGCTGACGCGGGGGAGTCTTACTTTACTTCGCGGCGTCGCGCATAACTGCATTAAACTTCTCGATCGGACAAAATCCCGCGTTATCTACCGGGCATCCTTTCAGCGCCAGCGTAACCCGTTGCGCCGGTGATTTGAGGGTAAGAGGCTGGGTATTTCGCAGTTGTTCGCTGCTCTGATAGACATATTCAATCTTCATCAGATCCCGTTTGCCTGCGGTATCATGCCAGCGCTGGAAGACAATCTTCCCGCCAATCGGCGTGCGCTCATGCTGGTCGTGAAGCTGATAAGGGGTAAAATCCAGCGCCGTCAGTAGCGAAGCAATATTGGAATCATGGCCTACCAGCAAGGTGATTTTTGGTGCGCTCCCGACCTCTTCGACCAGCGTCTTGTCGATATATTTCACCAGCGGTTTTGCTACATTGCGCGCGACGTCCGCTGAGGTAAACAGCGTGTCCTGATAACTGTTTTTCAATTTCGATAACGTTTGCCACTGTTGCTCATTTTTAATTTCGCCCCAGGCAACCTGATCCATCGGCATCCCTTCGTAATATTGCAGGGTAAACGCATCCACCAGGGAATTTCCCACCTTGAGCGGCCCAGAGGCACCGGGTTCCTGTTGGTATTTGGCGCTGAAGGTATCTTTGCCCTCCGCCAGCGAGCATTGATGCTTCTCTTTACAGGCGGGTGATTGTGCGTAATGAACAATCTTCTCCAGCAGCTTATAGCTTTCGCCTAAGGCGTATTGCTGGCGCTGTGCTTCCATCGCGTTTACCGCCTGCTCACTGAACGCCGCAGACTCATCAGTGATCACCGGGTTGAAGGTCGGATCCATAGTACCCATTTTTTCCTGATGATGAACCGGCACATCACAGCCAGGGAAAGCGCCATTGATAAAGAATTGCGCTGTCGCAACAGTACGTTGCAAGCTGTTGGCCCAGGCGTAGACACTTTTTGACTCCGGGCACTCGCCATTCGCGACCAGCTTTTGCTCCGCCAGCCACTCGCGCATGTAGTGCCCCATATACACTTCTAGCACGCCACCTTTCGTGGTGAGTTGCCCGCCAGGTACATCCCATTCCGGCCATTTATTCGGAGTAGATTGTTCCAGCACGCTGCCATTATTTGCCAGCGGCGCGCGCAAATTATGCCGGCTCATGATCAGCACTTGTTGTAACTGATACCCTTGTGGCACGGTTTGCGCCATCACCGCAGGTGTTGCCATCGCCGCGGCGAGCGCACTGAACCAAAAGATCTTTTTCATCCTGTTTCCTCTCTATTTTTGTATCCCGGAAAAAGAGTGTGACACATTTATGACAGCGCACCGTGACACGCGCCACGGAGTGTGGACTGGCGCAAAAAGTGATGAGGCTCAGAACATATAAAAGAGAAATCAATATTCGGCAGATTATGGACGCAACGCATTTAAAGACATTATTCAGAAGGCGCTTTCCATAATTCAACGCAGTTACGCCCGCGTTTTTTTGCTACGTAGAGCGCCTCATCAGCCAGCTGGATCATGCGTTCGTAATCAGGGTGCCCCTGAAACATTGCAACACCAATCGACAACGAAAGCGGGATCGCTTGCCCATCAGGTGCTTTGATATTGGTTTTTTCAACCCGCATGCGAATGCGTTCGGCAATGCGCAATGCGTCAACCTCTTTCACCTCGGTCAGAATAATAAGGAATTCATCGCCACCGTAGCGGAACACAAAATCGCTGCTGCGCACATTATCGTAAAACGCATAGGCCACTTTACTGAGAATTTCATCGCCAGTGTGATGCCCCCATGTATCATTAATTTGTTTAAACTTATCAACATCAATTATTAAAACGGCTAAAGAGATACCGGTACGATTAGCCAGCGAAACTTCCCGCTTGAAAATGGTCGGCAAAAAGCGCCGATTGAGTAATTTGGTAAGAACGTCAATGCCCACCTCATGGCGGGAGACTTCTTCAAAGAGATCACGAAGCAAAGTCACGATTTGCGAGATGGTATTCCTGACCTGAATCATAAATTTTACGCGCTGCGCTTTGTTATTCAGGAAACGCGATGCTTGCCTGGCTGAGCGAAAAACGCCGTCAAATTCCTGTATTAAGTTTGCAATATAACCGACTTCGGCAATGCCACTAAAATAGTGCCGACCTTTATGATTAAACCATAGCCCAAAATCAGACTGACTGAGCGGGACGCTATTACCAAGATCATTATCGAGTGTCAGTTTGTAAACAATTTCAGTTTCCCACGTTAACAGCGCTGCGACCTGGCGTTCTTTTTCCTCTTCTGCATTCTCGAGTAGAGAAAAGATACGATAATTCTCATCTTCCTTTATTGCATTGTGTTCTGTAAAGGTGAAGGATCGGGACATAATCTCCATCACCAGATCGATACTGTTAATAACGTAATGGTAAACTTCCAGTTTGTCTTCAGCGTTCTGAGGGCTGGCATGAATTACCGGATAAATAGATTTCTTAAGGACGCGAAAACCCATTTCAACCAGTTCAACAGGAATACCAATACGGGCATGGACCTCTGCGACATCCTGCTGAACTTTAATAAGCCGATCGATATCCTCCGTGTTACAGGACAGAACATCGATGATCCACTCCTCCAGCGCCTTTTTCAGGTGCCGCTCCACCTGTTCATTAGACAGAAACTCTTCAGCGTGGGTATCTGCCAGCACCGTTTTATAAAATTGCATGCTCAGGTCATACGCATGACTACGGGCAAGTTCAGAGGCCATCAGACGGATCCGTGGAGCAGTCTGCTCAAGCAGCTGTAACCACTCATCTTTCATATTCTTGAAGTAAGTCTCCATCAGTGAGTTCCTTACGCTAGAGTCGGCAGAGCGCTTCATCAGGGCCGATGTCAGGACGTCAGCCCTCTGTGGCGGTTGGTATAAGATAATCCGTACGAGCAATAGAGAGATGAGTTGAACACTCGATCCGCCATGGCTCAGAACGATATCTCGTAAAACAAACGCATATGCATTTTAAATAAATAAAAGACCTGCAAATACAGAATATGAATCCAGATAAGAGCCAGTTTATACAGCACTGAAAATATTATAGACCTATAATCGTTAACATGAAAAATGCACCCATACCGCTAATGACTTGCCCTGCATGGATGACATCAGGATTTACCTGGTGGGATTAATCAACAAGGTGAGTAGTTTTCATAAGACCGAGATACTGGATGAAACCTTTATGATCATTGTTACAGATTTGTAGCTACTCTGGCAGAGCCTTGAGTTTAACCTGATGATGTCAAATGCCTAATAAAGCTGAATCTTAAGCTTAGCTCTTTCTTAAGCGTTTATTTCCTTATATAAGACAATTTAATTGCCAGACAGATTTCCGCCAGCATTACAATATAGAGGATCCTTTAGATAATACTGAAACGGATGGCGAATGAATATATATATAATCAGTAATAACATTTATTTCAAAAAAGGCATTATCTCATTAACCCTGCCTAAAGAATGGAATATTATCCCAGTAGAACTTGAAGGTTTAGACCTCGATAACCTGTCGTTGGATGACGTTATCATACTTCATATTGAAGCACAAAATAAGTCATATGCAAAAGAGATTGCACTAATAAGTAAATTAAGCAAAATATTAGTCATCCTTGATGTAAGCAGAAACATTATCATTAATCAAGCGGATGAAGTCCTCAAAGCTAAAGCTTCGTTAGTAGAAATCAAGAATGCTATCAAGCGGGTGGTGAAAAAGAAAAAAATCATCAAGCAAACAGAAAGTTCGCTGAATGCTATTGAGCATACGATACTGAAAGAATCGTTAAAGGGAAAAAGCATTAGCTTTATAGCCAGCGTTATGAATTTATCGCCAAAGCGAGTCTATGCCTATCGTAACAGAGCCTGTAAAAAGCTGGGTGGAAAAAAAATAAACGACCTGCTATTGATCAGTGAAAACCTCTTCGATGATGTCGGTTTTTCTCACCAGCAGGTCTTAAAACCGGAAAGACTGAAACCACACCAATGAACACTCATCATCAAAGCTGCTCCGCCTGATCCTTTCAGGCGGAGAGAAAACTGGCTTATTCCTGCGCAATATTATTACAAAGAGCATGCCGACAGCAGCGCTGGCGTCATTCATTCAAATGAATTTTGATTAATGTAGACAAAGAGTTTCCGTCAAAAGTAGTCTTTATAAAAACCACTTCATCTACCCGATAGCCGCGCAAAATACACCATTAGATTTGATAGGAAAAATTTGCACTTACCGTGAAGCGATCATTTTCAAAAGAGGCATTATTCATTAGTGGCACTGATACAGAAATATCATATCCGAACGATTCAAGGGTTCCTTTTCCACCTATAACCGCGCCTGCAAGTTTGGTGTTAATTCCAGAAACAGACAAATCAGACGTGCCTGATACTTGCCCATAATCTGCGCCCACGTAAAGCAAGGTATCGTGATAGCCTGTAATAAAGTTGAGAGTGTTTCTTATATAACTACCTGAATTGCCATCAACGCCGGTGCTATTTTCAAAGCCACGCACCGTCCATCGGCCACCTACAGAAAATTGATCCTGTAAAGTCAGTGTATCCGGAGAGTATTGTACGCCAATATTCATATTATAAAAAAATGGACGATTTAATATTTCTAACCATTTTGTATAGTCAAGATTCACGGTAATAATATTGCTGTTTGAACTTACCGAACCTGACAACATATCGGGTGTTTTCTTTCCGCCAAATAATCGGCAAAAACGTTGCCAGCCAAGTGCGACATCCAGGGTTGCATCATAGAAGTACTGCTTGTAATTGACCGCAAGCCGAAAATTCCCCATGTTTCGCTCCTGCAAAGCGAGATTGACATCACCAAGGGTATACTTCGCTTTGCGTCGTATGGCCTCAACACTGGTTGAAAGTTTCTTATCTTTATCTCTGAAGAGTGTTCTTGAAGTTTTGAAATTGAAATACTCATTTTTGCCTAAATAATCAAAAGAAAATGCTGAAACATTCACTTTTTGCCGTGAGTGGCTGGTATTGTAGAAGAGGTCGAACGCCCAAAAACCAAACGGCAGGCTATAATATGCACTCACATTGTCATATGCTCCGGTTGTACTTCGCGTGCCTGATAAATAAAAAATATCACTGACTCTGGCCAGATTATAGAGATAGCCAACCCCGCTATACAAATTTTTACCCGTGGAGCCTTCTCCCCAATTGTTATACACAAGCCTGACGTTCCATGTCTTTGCGCGCTCAATTTTAATGATAATATTGCTTTGGCTTTCATCCCCCCCTGGCACAATATCAATCTTTACCTGTGTATAGGGTGTTCTTTGTATATTTTCCAGCCCCTGCTCAATATGCCTTAAATTGAGGATATCGCCTGTTGAAAAAGGCAGGGAATTTTTCGATATGTTTGCATTTTCAATAATAATATCGCCTACTCGCCCCGGCA
The DNA here is from genome assembly GCF_032052965.1 of Kosakonia sp. Classification (GTDB taxonomy): domain Bacteria; phylum Pseudomonadota; class Gammaproteobacteria; order Enterobacterales; family Enterobacteriaceae; genus Kosakonia. The sequence goes on along the minus strand of NZ_DAMBVN010000004.1, from coordinate 277,300 downwards.
CAATACGCATGATCAGTCTCTTTGATGATAGGTCCTGAGAGGGTATCAGCACACGTGAAGTCACATAGCCGGCCATAATCAGAGCATCTTGTAAAACTTGCGATATTTTTTCAAGCCCTTTTACCCCGAGGCACTTTCCCATGAAGAATTTTACTGTGTTGCTGATCTTCGTTAGGCGAATAAACTGATCCTCAATAATCATTTTATCTATTGGGTAACATAACGCTTCTTCAGGCAATTCAAAGGTTAACTCGCTGTCGTCAGGTAAGCCAGAAAGCACATCTTTTTTATCAATTTTGTTCTCAAAAAGATTACTGTTGTCGTTTTTTCGCTGTTCTTTAACCAACCGTTCCAGTTGAGGTTCGGCAACAGAGTCCAGACTCGTTACCAACACGATAAAAAATGTAACCCGTAGGAGATATCTCTTCATATTGTTCTCAAGCCTGGAACAGGCATGCCTTATAATTTTTCTGTCGGTGTGACTATCCACTGCTGAAAAAGATTTCATGCCTCCGTGTTTACGCGAATGCGCGTAGTCAGCCACTCTGTTCCTGCAGTTATCCCGAGGCGCCTTGTAAATAATCAGTACTTAGTTGGCCCCCCTCTCCTTGTGATTTTTACAAAAAATAACGCCCGCCCCAAATAAATCAAATGAATTCATCCTTAATCCACATGAAAAATTCATTTCCATAAAATTCTTGTATTGGCTTAGGGAATATACAACTCAGTTTTTTATTCCATGGCTTAATAACTGTTACTACATAGTAAAGAAAAATATGGCATACCCTTATAAGAACATCAATAAAGCTGTTCATGGAAGATCATGTAGATACTATATTCAACCTGCTGACATAAAACATTTTTCAGAAAGATTTTTTCATAACATTAACTTCCTAATAGCAAGCCGAATCAAAACGCTTATACAAGACTTGATATTTTATGCAAGTTATATCTTAAATCATCACATTAATGCTCCCTAATATTTTATCGACTGACTTAAATACCCCAAACAACCCCGTAAAGCGTTAAGCCAAAATGTTAAAGAAACGCTAAAATTGCACAGCAGCACATTGAAAAATAAGATTATTTTATGATAAAAACTTTTAACACTACTAATATCATTTTTCGAACAGCTTTTTTTACTAACTGGCGACTTTTCGTGATGTTATTCTCTCTAACTCAAATTTCCATGATTTTATAAAGCTCAAAAAAGAGAATTATTATCATCGAGCAGTCATGTGAGGACCTTTATATTGATAAGCCTCACCATAATCGATAAGCGTATGATTAAGAATATGTGCAAAACAAATGCCGGCTCATTAAATAAATAAGGAGCAATGTTAACTATTCAACTAAACGTGTAGCGCTCGCATAGTTTACTCAAAAGAGAAGCAGTCGTTTTACTGCAGACATATTTAACTCACTGAGGGTAATTGACAATGAAACATAATGTAACGGCACTCATCCTTTTTTCTGCATTGGGTATTCAGGCTGCACAGGCAGCTGATATAACCGCTCAGGCAGTTGCAAGCTGGCAGGCTACGGCCAAAAAAGACACGTCAGGCAAATTGGCCGTCACGCCTCTGGGAAGTTTATCTTTCCAATATGCGGCAGGGCTAAACGCATTTAACTCGCAAAAAGGACTGTTTGATGTCTCTATTGACGGGGACACCACGGCAACGGCATTCAAACTGACTTCACGCCTGGTCGCCAACACCTTAACCCAGCTTGATGGCTCCGGATCGACGTTAGATGTCGGTGTCAATTATCAGGGAACCCCCTTAGCAAAAGGCACTGATACGACATTAATTGACACGGCAGGCGGGATCATGGGTGGAAATCTTAGCGCGTTGTCAAATGGCTACAAAACCAGTGGCAAATCTTCTGCTCAGGAGAACTTCACCTTCTCCATCATAAGTGGCACGACCAATGGAACGGCGCCCATGTCAGACTTCAGCCAGCTTCCGGAAGGAGTCTGGAGCGGTGATGTTAGTGTTCAGTTCGATGCAACCTGGACCAGTTGAACATAGTGGCGACGAAACAGGAGCATGTCATTGCTCCTGTTTAACCATACGGGTATCTCTATGAAAAAATTCATTACTGCGATGAGCCTGCTGGTAAGTTTTAATTTCCCCACGTGGGCGCTGGATGTTGGAGATATATCTTCATTCATCTACAGCGATAGCGTCATGTTAAGTAAAGAAATCAAAAATACGACGTCATCCGGTCGCCTTATCAATATTGACATAGAAAGAATCACGTCCCCCCTTGCTGAGGGGAAGATCATTCCTATGGAAAATAAAGATGAAATTCTCTACACACCAGGCAGTACTCTTTTGCCCGCACATAGTTCTGAAACAATCCGCTTTTATTATAAAGGACCTGAAGACAATCAAGAGCGATACTATCGCATTATCTGGACAGACCAGGCTCTCAGTATGGAACAACAGAATAAGAGTGTGCGTAGCGCTATGGCAACGGCTTCAGCGAGGATCAGCACGATCCTGGTCGTCACTCCGCGCAAGGCCCACTATAACTACCACTATACCAACGGCAGCGTTTCAAATACCGGCAATGCAACTCTTCGCATAATTGCTTACGGTTCCTGTCAGGAAATTGGGAAGGGTGATCAATGCCATGAAAACTATTTTTTACTTCCAGGGCGCACGCGTAAATTTACCAAAGTAAACATACTGGATCCTGAAAGTCGCATTGCGGCATGGCAAGCTGAACAATTCTTACCAATTAAATAGATAAGTTGTCATGGAGTGACGCTAATGTTCATTATGGATAGAAAAGCCATTTGTTTTTTAATAGCATTCACCACGATGACATTCAATGCAATCAATAATGCCTGTGCCAACAACCAGAATATTATAAATTTTGGCGGCGTGATAATACCCGAGACTTTTAATAAAGCTCTGCATGACGGCATGAATATACCTTTATTTATACATCTAAATAATGCGCATGATAACAAAGATGATCAGCGTATAGGTCGCGCTTTGATATTGATGGATGATAACACGTTAAAGATACGTCGAATTGAACTCGAACGCCATGACGAGAATGCTCATTTGAATGATGAAACAAGCGACAAATTAATCGACCTTACTGACGTCGCTTTTGATCAACACATGGAAATTACACTTAACAATAATGCTTTTCTGCATCTTAATTTTCAGCAACTTACGTTACAACTGGTGATAAAACCTGAGGCGTTAGCAACACTGTTGCAAAAGCATACAGCGCATATGGGCGCATCAAGCGGAAAAAAACTCAGCAGTGCGCTTAACTATGTTCTGGGCATATATAGCAACCAGACGCCAGACGGAGATAATAATACCTCAAGTTACTTATCTCTTAACGAAGCGTTGGCGATGCGTGAACATCATATCTTTGTCGATGGCACGCTTTATGGTATGGGAACTGCGCACCAACAAACTGCCATGTATAAGGCGATGTATGAACGCGATTTTGCGGGTTACCGCTTCGCGGCGGGCATGCTTGATACATGGAATTTGCAATCTCTTGGCCCGATTACCGCTATTTCCTCCGGTAAGGCTTATGGTTTCTCCTGGGGGAATAATGCAAATTCGACTGTATTTGATTCTTCTCATTCCGTTACGCCGATCATTGCCTTTTTCCCCTCTGCCGGGGAAGCTCTCCTGTATCGCGATAATAAGTTACTGAGCATTCAGAATTTTAATATGGGTAGTCATGAAATTGACACCCGTGGGTTACCGCACGGCATTTATGACATCACTGTTGAAGTGGTAGTTAACGGTAAAACGATCAATAAAAGTATCCAGCGCGTAAATAAAATCTTCTCGCAGAATACCGGGGCTGGCATTGCTACTGGCTGGCAGATATGGGGTGGCCGGATACATATGAATGACTGGTACCCGGAAGAGGGCAATGAAAAAAAAGCACGTGACACTACCATTATTGGCGTCTCTTCCTCAGGCATGTTGAGTAATTCTCGTTGGATGGCGACAGGGTATAACTACAATTCGCTAAGCATCGTCGAAACGAATCTGTCATTGCCAGTCGACGATTTTTTAAACATAAATCTGCAGAATATGGCCTCTTCAGACCGTTCATGGAGCCTAATCAGTAATATGAGCATGGCACTGCCCGGCGGCTTCAGTTCAATATGGGTTAGCCAGGAAAAGACGAACATTGGTAATGCGTTACGTCGCAATAGGGCTAATAACCGCGCGGTTGGTCTTTCGCTAAACGGCAATATGCTGTGGTCAAGGCTCGGTTCGCTAAGTGCCAGCTATAATGAAGATCGTTATCATAAGAGTCACTACTACCTGGTTGATTACGCGCAGCCACTGTATAACGGCGTTTTCGGCTCGTTGGGCTTACGCCTCGGCGTACAACGGTATGAAACGGGACTCTACAGCAACAGTTCAAGTATTCAAAAATACGTGGCGCTAGATTTTTCTCTGCCATTGGGAAACTGGCTTCGTACTGGAATGACGCACCAGGACGGTTACACAGCGGCGAATATTGCAGTACAGAAAACGTATGACGAAGGCATTATTCGTAATGTCGGTGCTGATATTTCTCATGTGGTTTCAGGCTCGGCTCAGGGTCATCGTGCGTTCAGTGGTGGGGCTGGCGTAAGATACGAATCGAGATTGTCCTCTGGTACGGTCAATGTAAATAGTGGTGCTGACGGTTATATCAATGCTAATTTAACCTCCAGCGGTAGTATTGGCTGGCAGGGAAAAGAAATAGTGGCCAGTGGTAGTAATGAAGGCAATGCTGGCATTATTATCCGGACGGATATCGAAGACGAAGGCCAACTTTCAGCAAGGGTTAACGGACGAGCTGTACAATTAACCGGCTCACGTAATTATATCCCCTTGCAATCTTACAATACGTATGAAATTGAAATTCAAAACAGCAAAAACTCGCTGGATAGTTATGATATTTCCAGCGGCAGAAAGAGTTCGCTTACGCTTTACCCAGGCAATGTTGTCATTATTGAGCCGACAATAAAACAGATCGTCACTGTATTCGGTCGCATACACGCAGAAGATGGGACATCACTTGCCAATGCCCCAATCAACAACCATGTCGGCCGGGCACAGACCGACAATAATGGTGAGTTTGTGATGGATGTTGATAAGAAATACCCTGTCATAGACTTTTACTATGGCAATAATAAACGCTGTGAAACGGAGCTGGATATTAGCGACGCACGGGGGGCTATTTGGGTAGGTGATGTTATTTGCCGGGGTTTAAAATCATATGCCAGTACAACGCCAACGGAGTTTAACCATGCGGGTTAAAAGATATCCTACACATCTCTTTCTTATTTTAATTGCTGTTACTTATCCCGCGTTTTCTGCCGTGACAAAAACAGTATTCAGTGATGCACCAACCCGCGAATATGTCTTTGTTGAAAATGACACCGATGATAGTTTTTTTGTGACCCCTGCAGGCGCACTGGATCCGAGAATGACCGGTTCCAATCGCTGGACCACGCTTAAAGGTTCACTTTATCAACAGAGCCTGGGTTATATCGATAATGGCTATAACACTCTCTTAAACAGCAACTGGAGATTTGACATGTGGCTCGAAAACTCCCCTGTTGCCCACCCGCTCTCGGGTTTACGCTGTATTAGCCATTACTCCGGCTGTGATGCAAATACCAGTTTGATCGAACCAGAAATGACCGATAACCAGGGGTTCTATGGCGTTGTTGTGCCTCCCGGTGGGGCGAAATGGATGCATGGGATGATGTCCGACCAATTTTACCAACAACTTAATAGCATCCCGGTTGGCAGTAACTTTTCAATGACGATTAATGGTTGTCAAACTCGCGAGAGTTACAACGCCAGTCAAGGCGAACGTTGCCAGAATATGGCGACAGGCCTCTGGTATACCCGCAAAGTCTCTTTCACGAAAGGTGCACAATTAAAACTTTATAACACATCAGCTCTGTCTGAAATCTTCATTAACAGTGATGGCAAACCAACATTAGGCGCCGATAGCTCCGGCTGCTTTCTTCAGGTAATAGGCAGAAATAGCGGTGTTGCATGCCGTATGATGAGTTATGTTTTGAATCAAAATGGCCTCAGTAATACTTCCATTCAGATTTTCCCATCCATTAAAAATGCCGCGCTTGAAGCAGCAATATCGTCCGGTGACATGCAGTTCAGCCTTGATGGCCAGTCATGGAAAACCGTTAATGGCATGATAAATTATTATACCTTCAATGATATGAAAGGCTGGTATTCGGTCTTTGTATTTTTATCTTCAAACTTTTTGAAAAAAATGGTCGATCTGGGCATCAGTGATGTGAACTCAAGAGACATCTTCAATTTCCGCCTGCGTAATATTACTGCACCTGAATCAGGCTGGTATGAATTTTCAACATCGAGTCAGCTTATCATTAAACCACGTGATTTTAGCATAAGCATCATTTCCAGCGATGCGGTTGCTAATCCAACCCGACAAGGCAATGTCGGTAACGGAAATCCTTCTCTGGATTTTGATTATACCGTTACCACGAATGGCAAAACCGCTGCAGATGAAGTCATGATTAACGTTTCAGGCCCCACCCAGTCATTACAGGGCCGTTCCTGGTGTATTTTTAGCTCCCCGGACGGCCTGACCCAAGTGCCCTTTCCGGCTTACCTCAGTTTCGCCACCCGTACCGGCGACATGAGAACCTATGATGTTGGCTGTGATGGTCAGTGGCGGGATATGACGGATGCATTCTGGGTGGAGTCTCCCTGGATCGACAGTAATGGCAACAACGGGCTCATGAACAAATCAACAGTGAGGTTTTCTGTGGCAATGGATTCCCCACAGTCCCTTTATTCATTAACGGGGGATCAATGGTACGGAGACGTAAGCGCAGCCGGGGAGATCAGAGTAAAGGCGACGTGGCGAAATGTTCCATAACTCTTTTAAAAATATATTCTTATTGATGATACTCATTCTGCCCAAGCCATCTCAGGCTATTTATGCAGGAAATCTAACTTTTTCGATGGCGCCCGAAAAGTCGGTTGTCAGTAAATATATCGTCAATAATAACGTGTCGGCTCGCCTTTACAGGGTCACTGTGTTTGGCATTGACAAACCTGGCGCAAATGAGATTCGCACGCCAGTATTTCCTGGCGAACTGCTTTACACACCAAAGCAATTGGTACTGCAACCCAGCGAGGGAGATTTTTTTAAATTTCAATACAATGGTCCTCATGACGACAAAGAACGTTACTATCGCGCTATTTTTTATGAAATTTCGCCTGAGAATCGCAATATCGCCCGCACTGCAACCAGCTCCGTAGGTATGATGCCAGTGGTTGTGTTAGATACAGTGCTTGTTGTAAGGCCGCGTAAAATAAATTTTAAGTGGGCGTATAATCGTACTAACGGGACCTTTAAAAATACCGGCAATACCTGGTTCAAACTGCTGATAAAGCCGTTTTGCACCTCAACTGAAGAAGAGGGTGAATCCTGGTATCTGCGTCCGGGTGATATTCTTCGCCTCCCGGCGTTAAAACATGCTTCGAGTACAATCATTATCTACGATGAAAGATTCATCAAGACCAATAATTTATGCGAATGACTAACTGCATGCCCTCTTACAAAAATTTTAGACGTTCACGTAGTTTAATTTAAAGCAATAAGTGGCTTGAACTTTTTTCAATAATTACATAGAGGTATGTATTTCTATTTATTGTAAATTAAATACAGAATAGATAGCATACCTTTAGATATTAACGTTAAGACACACATTTTCTTGTAAAAAGAATGGTAATTAACACAACGGTATGTTGAAATAAATATCTGGGAAGCTATTAATCAATGAAGATTTTATTCTAAAAGGGACAGCGCCTCCGGCCTCGTCATAATCAATATATGCACTGGATTATCAACGATAACATTGAATTCAGACCGGGATCCAAAAAGCTAATTTCTGCAAATAATCCTGAGGTCAGTGTCACATTAACATCTCCGGCAAGCCGGTGTCTTCTGCTATTGCTGGAAGCCTCACCCAACGTTGTACTTCAACAAGATTTCTTTAAAAAAGTCTGGGAAGAAGAAGGAATGTTGGTGCCCGCCAATACCCTTTATCAAAACATTTCTATCGTGCGGCGTGGCTTACGCGCCGTTGGAGAAACAGACAGAAGACTCATTGCGACGATCCCTAGAAAAGGCTTTCAGATTGATGCCAGTGTGAAGGTTTACAGGCAAGCGGAAGTTATGTCTGAGTTTGTTCCAGACACTGCCAATACAACGAACAACGAGATCCCCACTAACGAAACATTACCTCATAGTACTCCATTGCTTTTGGCTGGAGTGCCGTCAATCAACATTAAAAAGCCTTCTCCGAAACGTCTGCACTGGAAAGCATTCGCTATCGTCATGCTTATTTCTTTCATTATGGGAATGCTGACCACACTACTCTTTCAACATATCAGTGGAGCCCCCGTTTTATTTCAGTCGTATCGTTGGATTGAAAAAGAAAAGGGCTGTAATTTTTATGCAAACAATGATGCCTATGATGGCGATAATAATGACGGACACATTAGCAACATAATAAAAAGTACCGGTCTGGATTGCCGCACGCATCCCTGGATTTACGCTTATTTATCCAGAACGTCTCCCACCCTGACGGCATTTTTATGCAAAAATGAACTTTCACCTTCCACTTCGCCCGAATGCACCTCGCTATTTTTTCGGGGGGTGAACGATGACTAAGGGGAAAACGCTCTGCTTCTTAATATTATTTTTCATCACTGGTGCTTGCCTACCTTATTTTTATGACAGGATGAAATTACAGCTTCTCCATTCAGATGCATGCTCAGCGACTATCGTCGTTTTTCACGGTGATGCTCGTGCAGATTTAACGCTGGATTTCATGTACACACCACATGAAAAGAAAGGTGTTGTTTCGGTAAGTGGCACCTATGCACAAGGTGTTCATCAGCAAGGAAATATTCGACGAGATATTTCTTATAGCTGGACTGACAATAAAGACATCTACCATCTCAAATCCAGTGTCATTCACAAATTTGCTAATGTTGAATCATTACCCGATGAGATTATCGCTCAAATGTTACCGGACTTTTATGTTTATCCGCAAAAACAAATAACTTACTCCATTCACAACCTGGGTAATGATGGTTTTGTATTCTCTATCGGTAAGCGGCCTATTTTTTATTGCACCCGTTCACTGCGCTAAATTGCACAGCTGACACCCATTTTCACCCGTACCAGATCGAGTAAGCATTTAGCGGCTTGATCGGTATGCTTCTCTCCCCTGGAAGGTAAGTGAAAAATGGTTCGCGCTGACCGAAGGCGAGAAAATAAAAGGGTTTACTTTCGGTAGCCCTTTTTAATCAGGGATGCCCCCGGAGATTGGTACTCTGAAAGCTTTTGTGCCTTGTGGCAGTATGCAGCCATAACGGCAGACGGTGGCGTCCTTACCTGCACCGCGAACGTCTATGCGAAAACCAGGACACGGATCATCACGGGCATCCATCCCCCCAAAAAAGATCGCCTGATACGGCATGGGCGTTAATTTTCGAACCGGGGTTTTAGTAGCAGAATGGCGTTACCGCACCTATAACCGGCTTCGATATGTCTTTCGATGGGTCCGGCCCGCTTTGGTCACGGCTTTCTCTGGTGTTATTTGTCTAACTGAACGATAGTAAATATTCATATCGCACAGGTACTCGAGACGGACATTTTTTGTCTGTGGGTGATTGTCATACTGTTCTTAAGGAGAGGTTATGAAGCCAGTAGAAGAAGTGATTAATGATCTTCAGTGTCGTGCTTTAGCATATGAAATAATTTTTCAGTCCATTTGCTCAGAACTGCCTAGAGTGTTTGTAGAAAAAGCAGTGGAGAACATTGAACTTAACTTCAAAGCATTCGAATCTGGCACACATTCCGAAGCGGGGAAAGCAAAACTTGAAGCCGCAAAAGCTGTCGCATCCAGAATTTTAGGCGCGAAGATTTAACCTTCCTGACATGCTCCTGAGGTGGAGGAAAATCAATGATATTTCTCCTCCGCTTCGTTCCCCTGCCAGCAATACTTTTATGATATGACCTGCCATCTGGCTGGTTTGCGTTTTCGAAACGCTAATCCCGCTCTTATCCCACGTGCATTGATAGTAACTGTGTAGCGCAGGGCTCGTTGTGTCGCTGCACGTGTTCTGCAACAAAGCCTATTGGTTCAAAAAAGAGGGCGAGTACAGGTTCGTGAGCGAAAAATGAAGTTGATAGCCATGCTACGACCTGCGGCGAAACAGTCAGAATTTGGAAAGCTTCGATGAATGGACTATAAACCAAAAAAACAAAGGGGTTACCTTTTGGTAACCCCTTGTTTAATCTGGCGGAAGCGCAGAGATTCGAACTCTGGAACCCTTTCGGGTCGCCGGTTTTCAAGACCGGTGCCTTCAACCGCTCGGCCACACTTCCGGAATGAGGCGCACTATAAACATCCCAGTGTCGTCTGTAAAGACCAAGAATGTTTATTTGCCTGAAAAATCATCAAAAGTGTGTTATTCGCCTGAAATATCAGCATTATGATGATTTATTCAACGCAATCGCTGTAAAAACACTCAGTGCTTTTTAATATAAATATCTTTCGTCAGGAAGAAACCAAGAGTGTCGGGGTCAAAGCCACCTACCCATGGTTTGACCAAATGGGTACGCACATAGTGATACACCGGTATGGCCGGGACATCCTGGCCCAGTAGATCTTCCGCCTGCTGGTAATATTTGCCTCGTTCCGCAATATCTTTCGCTTTTGCGGCATTATGCAAGGCTTCGTCATAAGCTGGGTTAGTGTACTGACTGGTATTTTCACTCTCCCCGGTGCAGAAATTATTCAAAAACGTCGCCGCATCATCATAATCGGCAATCCAGGCATAACGTACAACATCGAAAGTACCGTTATGCATGGTATCCAGCATCGTTTTCCACTCCTGGTTCTGCAGTTTGGCTTCAACACCCAGATTTTTCTTCCACATAGAGCTCGCGGCAATGGCAATGCGCTGGTGCGTTTCCATGGTGTTGTAAAGCAGATTAAAACTCAGCGGATGCTGCTCATTAAAGCCCGCTTCATTCAGCAGTTTCTTTGCTTCCGCCAGCCTTTTTTCACGTGGCCACGATGCGTACTCTGGCGGGACGATTTTTACACCACCAATTTCAGGCTGACTGATAACCCATGCAGGACGTTGACCTTGCGCCATCACTTTATCGGCGATGATATCTTTATCCAGCGCCATATTGAGCGCCCGGCGTACGCGCGGATCGTTAAAGGGTGGCTTGGTGGTATTGAACTCGTAATAGTAGGTCGCTAACTGCGGCACTACACTAACCTGATCGCCAAGCGTTTTTTTCAGTTGGGCAAACTGGTTCACCGGGATGGTATTCGTAATGTCAATTTCACCCGCTTTGAAACGATTTACATCTGCGGTTTCCGAATTGATTGGTAGGTAAGTCACTTTATTGATGACCGTCGCTTTGTCATTCCAATAGCGCGGATTGCGCACGGCAACGATACGTTCATTCACGACCCACTCTGTCGCTTTGTAAGCGCCGCTGGTCACAATATGTTCTGGCTTCGTCCACTTGTCGCCGTAACGGCCAATCAGTACCGGGTCCAGCGTTACCAGTGAAGGATGCCCTAACATCGGCAAGAAATACGCCGTCGGTTGCGACAGTGTTACTTCAAGTGTCATGTCATCCAGTGCTTTTACACCCAGCGTATCAGGTGATTTTTTGCCCTGTGCAATATCAACCGCATTCACAATATGCATATTGCCGGGGTAACTGGCGTAAGGGGAAGCCGTTTTCGGATCCACCAACCGCTGCCAACTCCAGACCACGTCTTTCGCCGTAATCGCGGTACCATCAGACCAGGTAATCCCAGGTCGCAGATGAAAAATCCAGACCGTGTTGTCCTTATTTTCCCATTTTTCTGCCAGACCCGGTTCAATAGAGCCATCTTTTCTGACCGACACCAGTCCGTCGAACATGTCTCTGACAATATTGAACTCAACATCGCTTTCAACTTTATGCGGATCAAGCGATGCAGGTTCACTGCCATTGTTACGTACCAGTTCCTGTTTCTCCGCCAGCGTCGTTCCGGCTGGCACTGTCGCCGCATAAGAGGCAGCAGAGGCGCCCAACATGCTGACAGTCAAAAAAGAGAGTGCGATATGTTTTTGTGTTTGTTTTTTCATGTCCCTTCGCCTTGATAGTTAACATAATGACGATGCCATAACACTCTTAGCGCTCAAATGGTTAGAGGGCAATGGATTTCAGTGACATATAAGACACCAGTATGGATTTGCCTCACATTTATCGCTTGTGGCATCGTCTGCCCGTTTTTACGCAAAAGTCACCGTGCAAACAGACTTGCTTTATGAGTAAAGATGGGTAAAACAACTTTGTCAGGGAACCAGTCTTTTTTAGACTCCACAATTAATTACATCTGTCATAAGAGAGTGACTCATGGATCGTATTATTTCTTCATCGCGTGATCGCACTTCCCTGCTAAGCACGCACAAGGTTTTACGCAATACCTATTTCTTACTGAGCCTGACACTGGCCTTTTCCGCCATTACCGCGACAGCCAGTACCGTGTTGATGCTGCCGTCGCCGGGCTTAATCCTGACATTAGTCGGGATGTATGGTCTGATGTTCCTGACCTATAAGCTCGCCAACAAGCCGACCGGTATCCTGGCTGCATTCGCCTTTACTGGCTTCCTCGGTTATATCCTGGGGCCAATGCTGAATGCGTACCTTTCTGCCGGTATGGGCGATGTGATCGGCCTGGCGCTCGGCGGCACCGCGTTGGTGTTTTTCTGCTGCTCGGCCTATGTACTGACAACTCGCAAAGATATGTCTTTCCTCGGTGGTATGCTGATGGCTGGCGTTGTCGTTGTGCTGATTGGTATGGTGGCGAATATCTTCCTGCAGTTGCCAGCGTTGCATCTGGCTATTAGCGCGGTATTTATTCTGATTTCCAGCGGCGCTATCCTGTTTGAAACCAGCAACATCATTCATGGCGGTGAAACCAACTACATTCGCGCCACGGTGAGCCTGTACGTATCGCTGTATAACATCTTCGTGAGCCTGTTGAGCATCCTCGGTTTTGCCAGCAGAGACTAAGCCGCAAAGAACTGCCTTCAGCCCCGCTTATGCGGGGCTTTATTTTTTGCTACACTCCCGCCGTTGTTGGCTGAGGTAGTGAAAAACAATGTTGATCTTTGAAGGCAAAGAAATCGAAACCGATAGCGAAGGCTATCTGAAAGAGAGTGCACTCTGGAGCGAGCCGCTGGCACAGGCTATCGCAGACAAAGAGGGAATTGCTCTCTCCCCCGAGCACTGGGAAGTGGTGCGTTTTGTGCGTGAGTTTTATCTGGAGTTCAATACCTCGCCAGCCATTCGCATGTTGGTAAAAGCCATGGCGAACAAGTACGGCGAAGAAAAAGGCAACAGCCGCTATCTCTACCGCCTTTTCCCAAAAGGGCCTGCGAAGCAGGCAACGAAAATAGCGGGCCTGCCTAAACCGGTGAAGTGTATTTAATAGCGAATACTGAAATCGTCCCATTCCCGGTCTGGTTGACAGGGTTCCGTAAGAACTCTGTCAACACGTGCGCTGCGTGGTCCTCCGGCTTTAAGCCATTCGATCAAACGGTTAACACTTTCGGCCTCACCACACGCGAGAACTTCGACGCTTCCATCATCCAGATTACGGGCGTAACCCGTCAGGCCCTGGCGTTTGGCTTCATGCTGTGTGCTATAGCGAAACCCCACCCCCTGTACCCTTCCATGTACCCAGGCTTTTGTGCAGACATGTGCCATCTTCATTCCCCTTTCCGTACTGGCGCGTTGCATTTACCGGGCGAACCCGTGACAATAGCGCCCATTTTCTTCAGTTTATAGAATAGCCAAATATGAGTGTACGTTTAGTGTTAGCCAAAGGGCGTGAGAAATCTTTATTACGCCGTCATCCCTGGGTTTTCTCCGGCGCGGTTGCCCGTATGGAAGGGAAAGCCAGCCTCGGAGAAACCGTGGATATTGTCGATCACCAGGGCAAATGGCTGGCGCGCGGTGCCTTATCGCCGGCGTCACAAATTCGTGCGCGTGTCTGGACATTCGATAAAGATGAAAGTATCGACATCGCGTTCTTCACTCGTCGCCTCCAGCAGGCACAACAGTGGCGCGACTGGCTGGCGCAGCGCGACGGACTGGATAGCTATCGTCTCATCGCCGGGGAATCCGACGGGTTACCCGGCGTCACCATTGACCGCTTTGGTAATTTTCTTGTCCTACAGTTATTAAGCGCAGGCGCAGAATATCAGCGCCCGGCTCTGCTCTCGGCACTGCAAACGCTGTACCCGCATTGCGCAATTTACGATCGTAGCGATGTTGCCGTACGTAAGAAAGAGGGTCTGGAACTGACGCAAGGCCCGGTACTGGGAGAACTGCCGCCAGCCCTGCTGCCGATTGAAGAAAACGGCATGAAATTGTTTGTCGACATTCAGGGCGGGCATAAAACGGGTTACTACCTCGATCAGCGTGACAGCCGTCTGGCAACACGCCGCTATGTGGCGGACAAGCGTGTTCTGAACTGTTTTTCTTATACTGGCGGTTTTGCGGTTTCTGCCCTGATGGGCGGTTGTCGTCAGGTTGTGAGTGTAGACACGTCGCAAGAAGCGCTTGATGTAGCAAAGCAAAACGTCACTCTGAATAAACTGGATTTGAGCAAGGCGGAGTTTGTTCGCGATGACGTTTTCAAACTGCTGCGCAAATATCGCGATCAGGGAGAAACGTTTGATGTCATCGTCATGGATCCGCCAAAGTTCGTCGAGAACAAAAGCCAGTTGATGGGCGCCTGCCGCGGCTACAAAGATATCAATATGCTGGCGATCCAGCTGCTCAACCCGGGCGGTGTATTGCTCACTTTCTCCTGCTCAGGTCTGATGACCACAGATTTATTTCAGAAAATCATTGCAGATGCCGCAATAGATGCTGGTCGTGATATACAATTTATAGAGCAGTTCCGTCAGGCCGCCGATCACCCTGTGATCGCTACCTACCCGGAAGGGCTGTATCTGAAAGGGTTTGCCTGTCGCGTCATGTAACTTGAATTTTGGAGCTTTGCCTACATATCTCGTGTTATGCAAGGCTCCCGGGAGGTGACAATGATTGCCAGCAAATTCGGTATCGGCCAGCAGGTTCGCCACTCACTGCTGGGTTATCTTGGCGTAGTGGTCGATATCGACCCCGAATATTCTCTTGACGAACCCTCCGCCGATGAACTGGCGGTGAATGACGAGTTGCGCGCACTGCCCTGGTATCACGTGGTGATGGAAGATGATGATGGGCAACCCGTCCATACCTATCTTGCAGAAGCGCAACTGACCAGCGAAGTGACGGATGAACATCCGGAACAACCCTCGATGGACGAACTGGCGCGCACCATTCGTAAACAACTTCAGGCACCGCGCCTGCGTAATTGATCTCACCCCGCCTGTGCGGGGTGTTTTATTTCGCCAGCCCGAGACGCGGGATTTCAATAGCCGGGCAACGATCCATTACCACGTTCAACCCCGCTTCACGCGCCAGCACGGCGGCCTGCTCATTAATAACACCAAGCTGCAGCCACAAGGTTTTTGCACCTACCGCAATGGCATCCTGCGCGACAGTCCACGCGGCTTCGGCGTTACGGAAGACATCAACCATATCAATTTTTTCTGGCACGTCGGCCAGTGTCGCATAACCTTGCTGCCCCAGCAGCGTCGTACCCGCGACTTTTGGCGAAACCGGGATCACATGGTAACCCTGTTCCAGAAGATACTTCATTACGCGATAACTCGGGCGATCGGGTTTATCGCTTGCCCCTACCAGCGCAATAGTCTGAGTTGATTGTAAAATACCTGCGATATCGTTTTCTTTCATGGTTTCCTCCGGGCGAATGCACAAAGTGTAAATCAAACTGTGGAACTCAACCATTTTCAGTTTTTTTGGCGACTTCTCTTGCAGCAACAAGCGCTTCCAGTAATCTGTAGAAAAAATCACTGACGGAAAAAAATATGGAATTAACGACTCGCACCCTACCCGAGCACAAACATATCGCTTTGGTCGCTCACGATCACTGCAAGCAGATGTTAATGAAGTGGGTAGAACGGCATCAATCGGTGTTAGCGCAACATCAGTTATATGCGACAGGCACGACCGGAAATTTGATCCAGCGCGCAACAGGGCTGGAAGTGAATGCCATGCTGAGCGGGCCGATGGGTGGCGATCAGCAGGTGGGCGCGTTAATTTCCGAAGGGAAAATTGATGTCTTAATTTTCTTTTGGGATCCGCTGAACGCCGTTCCACATGACCCGGATGTAAAAGCGCTTCTCCGACTGGCAACGGTCTGGAATATTCCGGTTGCGACGAACTTGTCCACTGCGGACTTTATTATCGCCTCCCCGCAGTTCAATACGCCGGTTGAAATTCTGATCCCCGATTATCAACGCTACCTTTCTGAACGACTGAAATAAGATCGGGCGGCTCGCGCCGCCTGATTTCAGGGTTTTCTTGCTACCGGGACATCCAGCGATTTAAGAATGTCGACAAAGCGCGACGGGTTCTCTTTGTCAAACAACAGCCAGACACGTTTCCGTGCGCGGGTTAACGCGACATACAGCAGACGCCGCTCTTCCGCATCAGGAAAATCCTCTGGCTGGGGCAACAGCGCTTGTTCCATTATGGATTCGCGGGCTGGCGCAGGGAAACCATCTGTCCCTTCGTTTAACCCTAACACAATCACATAATCTGCCTGCTGGCCTTTGCTGGCATGGATTGTCATAAAATCGAGCTGTAATTTAGGCCAGCGCGTTGTAGCTTTTTCCAGGCTGGTGGGTTTGCCATGATGATAGCGGGCCAGAACAAGGATACGGTCTTCTGGCGTGGCATAGCCGCTCAATTTATCCAACAGGGCATCCAGGTGATCTTGCCCCAGCAGCGTAACGGCATGCTTATCGCCTGCTGTCAGGCTGTTTAACGGTTTCGCCAGTTGCCATGGATTTTGCTGAACGAAGCGATTCGCCACTTCACCAATCCGCGTATTGAAACGATAAGTGATATCCAGCGCACAGAGATCGCCCTCGCCAAAATAATCATGGAACGCCGTAGTCAGGGAGAGTTGCGCGCCACTGAACCGATAAATCGCCTGCCAGTCGTCCCCCACCGCAAATAGCGTAGTCTGTGAGTTTTGTTTACGCAGCGCCGCCAACAGCAGTGCCCGCTGCGGCGAAATATCCTGAAATTCATCCACCAGGATATGTTTCCACGGGCTGATAAAACGCCCCTTCTCCAGTACATTCACCGCCTGATGAATCAAGCCAGAAAAGTCGACGGCATTTTCCGCTTTTAAGGCCGTTTTCCAGGCTTTCAGCAAAGGCGCCATTAACTTAATACGCTTACTAAACAGATCACGTATCTCTTCAGGCGCACTGGCAATCATTTCTGCCTGCGCGCCACCGTGCATACGCATCAGGCCAATCCAACGATCCAGCCGCGGAGCAAGACGCCGTTGTAATTTTTCGTTTTCCCAGAAGTTGCCTTCCGGAACACTCCACGCGAGCTCCTCTTCCAGCCATTGCCGCCAACCTTTAGCCTGCGCTTTCTTTTCACTGCATTGCTGGCACCAGCTTTCGGTTAACAGCGCCAGACGAGCTGATGTATCGCCCTCCAGTTCGCTGATCTGCGGCACTTTTTTACTGCCCTGCTGAATGATATGTAGCGCCAGAGCATGAAAAGTACGAGCGGAGATTTCGTCTGTATGCAGCCGTGCGCGAATACGTTCATCCATTTCCCGTGCCGCCTTGCGACCAAAGGCTAATAGCAGGATCTGATCGGCCGCCGCTTCTCCTCTCGTCAATAACCATCCTGCTCTCGCCACCAGAACAGAGGTTTTACCGCTACCGGCACCAGCGAGCACCAGTAATGCTTGTTCACCATTGACGACCGCGCGCGCTTGCGCAGGATTTAAAGGTGAGGTTTCGATCTGATCAAAAAACGCCGAATACTCCGTCAGCATGGCATCGGTATAAGTCTGGTTATGCTGTGCCCTTCGGCCTTCAAGATCGTTAAGCCATTCCTGACACTGACGCCACAGTTCGCGGCAATTATCGAACTCATTCAGGCGGCTGGTCGGTATAGGTAGCGCCGTGAATGCTTGCTGTAATTGCTGCTGAAGACCACTGACCTGTTTGCGCGTTAACCACTTTTTTTGTTCAACGCGACCGGCAATCACATCCAGTTGTCTGGATAAAACGCCTGCCGCAACTTCACTCATTTCCACGCTCCAGTTATTCCAGCGCTCGTAGAGATGGTGATAAAAACGTTGGGTTTCGCTCCATTCCGTACCATGGAGACGAACAACTTTTTTATCCGTAAGCAGGAACTCCATTTCACCCCAGACCAACCCGCGTTTGCACTCTATTGCCAGTAGCTGGTTGAAAGGAATAAGGTATTCATGTCGGTCTCCCGCCACTTTTATGCCTGCATTGAGGATCGTCGCGCGATCGTAAGGATGCTGCGCCAGCCGTTTTCCCAATGACGTCGCTTTCAATTCCATGACTTATCGTTCTCAGCTTGTGACAATGTTTGTCAGTTTACCTGCCAGAGAATTGGTGCTCCAGCCAAAAAAATCGTTACAATTGCGGGGATATTTCGCTTACTGCATTGCACTGAGGTTTTATGCGTACCATTCTGAATATTCTCAACTTTGTTCTTGGCGGTTTTGCCACCACCCTGGGCTGGTTAGTGGCAACGCTGGTGAGCATTCTGTTAATTGTTACCCTGCCGTTGACGCGCTCTTGCTGGGAAATCACTAAACTCTCGCTAATCCCTTGGGGTAATGAAGCGATTCATGTCGACGAACTAACGCCTCAGGGTAAAAACGGGCTGCTGAACGTTGGCGGTACCGTGCTGAATATTCTTTGGTTTGTTCTTTTCGGCTGGTGGCTCTGCATCATGCATATCGTTGCGGGGATCGCCCAGTGCATGACCATTATTGGTATTCCCGTCGGCGTGGCGAATTTCAAGATTGCCGCTATTGCATTATGGCCGGTTGGCCGCCGGGTCGTCTCGGTCGAAACAGCCCGCGCCGCGCGCGAAGCTAACGCGCGTCGCCGTTTTCAGTAAACGGATCGTCATTCATTATGCTGAGTCCTCTTATTCGCCGTTACACATGGAACAGTGCCTGGCTCTATAATGTCAGGATTTTTATCGCGCTCTGCGGAACTGCAGTACTGCCCTGGATGCTGCAAGAGGTCAAGCTGACTATCCCGCTTACTCTGGGTGTGGTCGCAGCCGCACTGGCGGATCTGGACGACCGCCTTACCGGGCGGCTACGCAATCTTCTTATTACGCTGCTCTGCTTCTTTATTGCTTCAGCCTCTGTCGAACTTTTATACCCCTGGCCGTGGTTATTCGCCATTGGCCTGGTCAGTTCAACGATTGGTTTTATCCTGCTGGGAGGACTGGGCCAACGTTACGCCACGATTGCTTTTGGCGCGCTGCTAATCGCGATTTATACCATGCTGGGGATATCGCTTTTTGAGCAGTGGTATCAACAGCCCCTGTTACTGCTCGCTGGCGCTATATGGTTTAACGTTTTAACGTTAGTTGGGCACCTGGTCTTTCCTGTTCGTGCCCTCCAGGATAACCTGTCGCGCTGCTACGAAGGGCTGGCGCACTATCTGGAGCTCAAAGCGCGTCTCTTTGATCCGGATATTGAAGATGAGAGCCAGGCTCCCTTTTACGATCTCGCCCTCGCCAATGGTCAACTGGTCACGACGCTCAACCAGACTAAAGCCACGCTGCTTACCCGTTTGCGCGGCGATCGCGGGCAACGTAGCACTCGTCAAACGCTGCATTATTATTTTGTCGCGCAGGATATTCATGAACGCGCCAGCTCTTCACATATTCAATACCAGACCCTGCGCGAGCACTTCCGCTATAGCGATGTTATGTTCCGTTTTCAGCGGCTACTGTCAATGCAATCTCTGGCCTGCGCCCAGTTCGCCCGCGCCATTTTGCTGCGTACGCCCTATCAGCATGACGCGCGCTTCGAAAGAGCATTTGTTCACCTTGATGCTGCGCTGGACCGCATTCGGGCGAATGGCACGACATCATCGGAACATTTGAAAGCGCTGGGTTTTCTGCTCGACAACTTACGCGCCATTGATGCTCAGCTCGCGACCATAGAGTCCGGGCAACCGCAGTTGCAACAGCCCAGCGACACAGAAGAGCAGCTTGCTGATGATCGGCTGAGTGGCTTCAGCGATATCTGGCTACGGCTTCGCAACAACCTGACACCTGAATCCGCCCTGTTCCGCCACGCTATTCGCATGTCCGTCGTGCTGTGCGTCGGTTACGCTTTTATCCAGGTGACAGGTTTACAGCATGGTTACTGGATCCTGCTTACCAGTTTGTTTGTTTGCCAGCCAAACTATAATGCGACCCGCCATCGTTTAACCCTGCGAGTGATCGGCACGCTGATTGGTGTGGCTATTGGCTTACCTGTTCTCTATTTTGTCCCCTCACATGAAGGACAACTGGTACTCATCGTGATCACCGGGGTGCTTTTTTTCGCTTTTCGCACCATACAGTATGCCCATGCAACCATGTTTATTACGTTACTTGTTCTACTCTGCTTTAACCTGCTGGGCGAAGGGTATGAAGTGGCGGTTCCCCGCATTATTGATACGCTTATCGGCTGTGCTATTGCCTGGGCTGCGGTGAGTTTTATCTGGCCGGACTGGCGTTTTCGCCACCTTTCCAGAATAACAGAGCAGGCTTTCAACGCGAATTGCCGTTACCTCGATGCCATCCTGGAACAATATCACCAGGGGCGGGATAACCGGCTGGCCTACCGGATTGCACGGCGTAATGCTTATAACCGAGATGCGGAACTGGCCTCTGTCGTATCGAATATGTCTTCAGAACCGGGCGCCACGCCAGAACTTCGCGATGCAGCGTTCCGGCTCTTATGCCTGAACCATACCTTTACCAGTTACATTTCAGCATTGGGAGCACATCGCGAGCAGCTTACGCAACCGGAGATCCTTCGACTGCTTGATGACGCCGTCTGCTATGTAGATGATGCACTGCATCATTTACCGGGCAGTGAAGGGCGAGTGCAGGCCGCACTCGCCGAATTATCACAGCGTATCAAACATCTCGAACCACGACCGGACAGCAAAGCCCCTCTGGTGCTTCAGCAAATTGGGCTGTTAATTGCTTTATTGCCCGAAGTGTACCGACTGAAACGGCAAATCCTTCAGTAAGCTTTTGCTCCCTTAACCTGCAATTCATTAAGCCACTCAATTAACTCCCGGCGTTTTTGCACCGGGAGTGCTGCTTCATGTAAACCGTTGATTGCCCCTTCCAGCGCAAAAAGAACATTTACGCTAAGATGTCGGTTCACTCTTTTTAGTTTCAGCCAACAGGCCTTCGCCCCAAGCATGCGCAGCGTCTGCACATCGGTTATCCCCACTCCACATAATGAGGTTTCAAGCTGGCATGTCACGTTCGGCAAGTCCCTTAATCGCTTCTGCACAGATCGTTGTAGCGTATCGCGTCGTGCAGCGTTGAGCGACAATTCCCCCAACTGCAATAAGAGCGTCCGATCGCTCCATAAGCCCTCGTTGACGAAATAGTAATTTAACGAGACCTGACGTCCGCGTCTGTTGATGCTCAGCAGAGGTGCGGTACGGGTGATGGCATAGTGTGTACTTTCTTCACAAGCGCGGAGATAAAGTTCGCCTACAGACACCAGAGCGAAGATGGTATTGTCCACCGCCAGGCTATAGCCACCAAAATGTGCGCGATGGCGAATTTCCCCGAGCGAGGACAGGTATTTACACGATTGATGAATCCGTTGGTGTGACAGCTCTTCCATGATTATTCCTTTAAAATCACGTAGTAACGACATTAAGATAGGTAACGGATCCGTTAATCAGGAAAATAGGCAACTGTGGGCAGGACGGCAAGCAAATTTTACTTTGTGAAGCTGCGACAAAACAAAATTGCGAGTTTGTTTCAGAAAATGAGGTTGATCTTTGAACGTCCAAAGGTTACTGTATGTTTATACAGTAACTCAAAGGGCTGGATTGATTATGTACACTTCTGGTTATGCTAATCGTTCAACAACATTCGCTTCCGCACTCAGCACCGTTAAGCGTGTTGAACCCACCAGCGTCACGACAGGGTTGATTAGCGAAGTGGTCTATCGCGAAGACCAGCCCATGATGACGCAACTTCTTTTGCTTCCTTTACTGCAGCAGTTGGGCCAACAATCACGCTGGCAATTGTGGTTAACGCCCCAACAAAAGTTAAGCCGTGATTGGGTACAAGCCGCAGGTCTTCCCCTGACCAAGGTTATGCAACTTAATCAGCTATCGCCTGACGTTACTCTGGAATCGATGATTCGCGCATTACGCACCGGTAATTATAGTGTTGTAATTGGCTGGCATGCTGAAGAATTAACGGAAGAAGAACACCGGCGTCTGGCAATGGCCGCAGAAGAAGGTAACGCTATTGGTTTCGTAATGCGTCCCGTTCGTCATGATCCTTTGGCTCCGAGACAGCTATCGGGGATAAAAATTCACTCAAATTTGTATCATTGAGTAAATTTAAGATTTATCCCAGGATATTTTTTATTAATAGTTGGCTTGTACCTTTTCTCTGTCAAATACAGCGACAAAGCTCGTCCAGCCTGCTTTGCGGGTAAATCATATCGACTAAAGCTTAGTCAGAAATGTTAAATAATGTGTACACAAAGCCTTTTTTTTCATATGCCTGACGGACTTCACACTTGTAAGTTTCTAACTACGTTGTAGACTTTACATCGCCAGGGGTGCTCGGCATAAGCCAAGGATATCGGTAAAGATATCTGCTGAGTTATAAATGAGCAATGCCCCCGGTGAAGGATTTAACCGTGGCTTCTCTGAGAGATTCCCATGGCGATTTTTGGATGATAACGAGGCGCAAAAAATGAAAAAGACAGCTATCGCGATTGCAGTGGCACTGGCTGGCTTCGCTACCGTAGCGCAGGCCGCTCCGAAAGATAACACCTGGTATACAGGTGCTAAACTGGGCTGGTCTCAGTTCCACGATGTTGGTAACAACCAGATCCCTAACGATGGCCCGACTCACGAAAGCCAATTAGGTGCTGGTGCGTTCGGTGGTTATCAGGTTAACCCGTACGTTGGCTTTGAAATGGGCTACGACTGGTTAGGCCGTATGCCGTACAAAGGCGATACCGTAAACGGTGCTTTTAAAGCTCAGGGCGTTCAGCTGACCGCTAAACTGGGTTACCCGATTACTGATGACCTGGATCTGTACACCCGTCTGGGTGGTATGGTATGGCGTGCAGACGCTCAGAACAACGCAGGTTTCAAAGATCACGACACCGGTGTTTCCCCAGTATTCGCTGGTGGTGTTGAGTGGGCAGTTACCCGCGACATCGCTACCCGTCTGGAATACCAGTGGACTAACAACATCGGTGATGCAAATACCGTTGGTGGACGTCCGGATAACGGTCTGCTGAGCGTTGGTGTTTCCTACCGTTTCGGCCAGCAAGAAGATGCTGCACCGGTTGTAGCAGCTCCGGCTCCGGCTCCGGCTCCGGAAGTACAGACCAAGCACTTCACTCTGAAGTCTGACGTTCTGTTCAACTTCAACAAAGCTACCCTGAAACCGGAAGGTCAGCAGGCGCTGGATCAGCTGTACAGCCAGCTGAGCAACCTGGATCCGAAAGACGGTTCCGTAGTGGTTCTGGGCTTCACCGACCGTATCGGTTCTGACGCTTACAACCAGGGTCTGTCTGAAAAACGCGCTCAGTCCGTTGTTGATTACCTGGTATCTAAAGGTATCCCGGCGAACAAAGTTTCCGCACGTGGTATGGGCAAATCCCAGCCGGTTACTGGCAATACCTGTGACAACGTGAAACCGCGCGCTGCGCTGATCGACTGCCTGGCTCCGGATCGTCGTGTTGAGATCGAAGTTCGTGGCAGCAAAGACGTGGTAACTCAGCCTCAGGCTTAAGTTTCCGTCTAAAAAACCCCGCCTGTGAGCGGGGTTTTTTATTGCCTGCTATTTGTAAAACAAACAGCACGCGTCATTCTTTGCCTAATAATGCCTGTAGATCGTGCTTTAGCGTCGACATCTGGCTGGCATATTTCTCTTTATGCTCCGCATCTTCTATCAGCTGTACAATCGTTTCTGATAATGTTTTCCCGCGCCTCTGCGCAAGCCCGGCAAGCCGTTGCCAGACAACAAATTCCAGATCGATGGATTTCTTACGCGTGTGCTGATGTTCAGCATTAAAATGCCGCTTGCGCCTGGCCCGGATGGTTTGTTTCATCTTGTTGAGCAGCGCGGGATTCATGTGCTGCACTATCCAGCTATTAACCTGTACCGGCTCATTTTCAAGGGTCAACAATACATCGACTGCTTCTTTAGCAGCACTGGCTTCTATATAGCGCGTGATTAATTCCCCTTCACGATGCTTCTTCACCAGATACTTCCATTTCCAGCCGCTTTCGAGATTTTCCAGTTGTTGATATTTCATTGCGATCTCAACGTTACCGTGTAACTCAGTTCAGAATATCAGTTTTTTGCGGCTCTGCTGAAAAGAAATCATCCACGTTGGATCGTGACCGTGGTTGCGTCGGGTAATCCGTGTGCTGTACCGGTGTTTACGGTATAATCCCCGCTTTTACACCCAACTAAAAAAACGACTTTGACCATTACAAAACTCGAATGGAACGACGTAATTCCTGATACCGATAGCTATCAGGAAATATTTGAATCGTCTGAGCTGGCGCAAGGCACCGACTTTTCACTGGCCGATACGCAACCCCGATTACAGTACGCGCTGGAGCAGTTGCTTTATCCGCTGGCAACGTCGCGCTTTTTATTAGCCAAAGCGCCAGAAGAAGCCGAATATCTCGAGCTTATCGCTAACGCTGCCGATGAAATGAGCGCTGAAGCGCGGCCGCTAACAGGCGGTCAATATCATATCAATGGTGCAGAAATCCGCTTTGAAACTACTGAAGATCCGACGGCTAACTTCGTGGGTCATCAGCGGGTCGTCATTGCTGACTGGGTGGAAGCAGAGCAATTGTTCGGTTGCCTGCGTCAGTTTAACCATGAAATCACATTGCAACCTGGTCTGGTACATCAGGCAAATGGCGGCATCCTGGTGATTTCGTTGCGCACTCTGTTAGCCCAGCCGCTGTTGTGGATGCGTCTGAAAAGCATGATCACTCGTCGTCGTTTCGACTGGGTCTCGTTTGACGAGTCACGGCCATTGCCGGTAATCGTTCCATCGATGCCGCTGGATCTGAAGGTCATCCTTATCGGTGAACGCGATTCTCTGGCTGAATTCCAGGAGATGGAACCAGAACTCGCTTCGCAGGCCATTTACAGCGAATACGAAGAAACATTGCAGATTGCCGATGCTGAAACGATGGCAGTATGGCGCCGCTGGGTTGAGCAAACCGCGCACTGCGCACAGCTTCCCTGCCCGGCCACGGATGCATGGAAGACGCTTATCCGTGAAGCGGTTCGCTATACGGGCGATCAGGAAACACTGCCCCTGTGCCCATTGTGGCTTATGCGGCAACTGCGCGAAGTTGCCGCTATGTCAACCAGCGAGACGTTTAGTGGTGAAGAACTTCAGACCATGCTTGCACAGCGTGAATGGCGGGAAGGCTTCCTGGCCGAGCGTATGCAGGATGAGATCTTACTTGAGCAGATCCTGATCGAAACTGAAGGTGAACGTATTGGTCAGATAAATGCGCTGTCGGTCATTGAGTTTCCTGGTCATCCGCGTGCCTTCGGCGAGCCCTCGCGCATTACGTGCGTTGTCCACACGGGCGACGGCGAATTCAATGACATTGAGCGTAAAGCAGAACTCGGCGGCAATATCCACGCCAAAGGCATGATGATCATGCAGGCCTTTTTGATGGCTGAGCTGGATTTAGAACAGCAACTCCCCTTCTCCGCTTCACTCACGTTTGAACAATCTTACAGTGAAGTAGACGGTGACAGTGCCTCCATGGCTGAATTATGTGCATTGATCAGCGCGTTAGCTGAAGTGCCACTGAATCAAAACCTGGCGATTACCGGTTCCGTGGATCAATTTGGTCGTGCGCAACCTGTAGGCGGACTGAACGAGAAAATCGAAGGCTTTTTCGCCATCTGCCAGCAACGTGGGTTGACGGGTGAACAAGGTGTCATTATTCCTGCGGCGAATGTCCGTCACTTATCCCTGCCACAAAGTCTGCTGGATGCCATGGAGGCGAAGCAATTTTTCATTTGGGCGGTCGATGACGTGACGGATGCACTACCCTTATTAACTGGCCTGTCATGGGATGCTGAAGGGCAGAATAACCTTAAGCAAGCCATCCAGGAACGTATCGCCCAGGCGATGCAACAAGATGCTCGTCATCGTTTTCCGTGGCCGCTTCGCTGGTTAAATTGGTTTAGTCAAAACTGATCGGACTTGTTCAGCGTACACGTGTTAGCTATCCTGCGTCCGAAACTACAAATAAGGCTTACTGAGAACATGGTAGATAAACGCGAATCCTATACAAAAGAAGATCTTCTTGCCTCTGGTCGCGGCGAACTGTTTGGTGAAAAAGGCCCGCAACTGCCGGCCCCTAGCATGCTGATGATGGACCGTGTGGTCAAAATGTCTGAGACCGGCGGTAACTTTGATAAAGGCTATGTTGAAGCTGAACTGGATATCAACCCGGACCTGTGGTTCTTTGGCTGCCATTTCATTGGCGATCCTGTGATGCCAGGCTGTCTGGGTCTGGACGCAATGTGGCAGCTGGTTGGTTTCTATCTGGGCTGGTTGGGTGGCGAAGGTAAAGGCCGTGCGCTGGGCGTAGGTGAAGTCAAATTTACCGGTCAAATCCTGCCGACCGCGAAACTCGTTACCTACCGTATCCACTTCAAGCGCATTGTTAACCGCCGTTTGATCATGGGTCTGGCTGACGGTGAAGTGCTGGTGGATGGTCGCGTTATTTATACCGCAAATGATTTGAAAGTCGGTCTGTTCCAGGACACGTCTGCATTCTGATATTGGGTTTCACTACCCTGTACAGGCGAAACCTCCGCAATGCGGAGGTTTCTTTTTTAAAGAGACAGATCAGGCAATTACGGCCCTGTCCTCCATGGCTTGCCGCCAGCCTCCCAGCCACTCGGACCTTTGATTCAGGGTTTGGTACGGACACATTTCTTTCGGGCGTCCAGTAATACCAGCCTGATAACCACGTTGATGTGCCCGTTCCAGGCGATCTCGTTTTTGTCTCTTCATGCCTCGTTTCCCTCATTATTTGATCTGGTGGAAAAGAAAACAGTGGTCACTAAATGTGCAACCACAGGTTACGAATACCTTGAATCGACTTTGCCGTCAATGCGCAAAATTCACGCCAGTGTCATAAATGTGAACTATTCGATGGTTCATTTGTACAAGAAATGTGATCGAGTACAAGTAACGTTCTGAGGCAAAAGAGATAAAAAAAACCGCCAGGGCTTACGCTTCTGGCGGTCTGTAAACCATTATATTTCGTTATGGCAGACGTTGTATTTCCGTCGCGATACTGGCGGCTTCCTGCTGCCACCCCTGCGCCAGCATTTTCACCATATCATCGTAACCATCCTGCTGCTGCTTGAGCTCAATATGAAATGGCCGTTTCACCAGCTTCCCTTGATGCTTGAGTAACCACTCGCCGCTGATAATAACCCGCCCGTCATAGCGCCCATGAAAGCCCGTTACAGTGACATTCAGCGTATCCTGCTCGCTACCCAGCGGTTGCGACGCCACAACCCAACCCGGTAGCTGGTTACTGAGGTTTGCCACCAGCGTATTGCGTAGCTGTTGATCAAGCGGGCTGGCCCACAGATTATTATTGGCGATAACGAACTGCACATCGGTGGTTTGGTAAACCACCCCGTTGCCCGCCAGATAATCCGGTACGGAAACCTGCTCAACCCACAGCTGGCGGCTTCCCTGTGCCTGCCCTGTGCTGGTCTGTACCGCAGTTTGCGTTGGCGAGGGAAGCTGGTAGTAGCGTTTATTATCGCTACCGCTATTGCACGCCGTCAGCAGCAAGACAATGCCGGTCAGAATGTATTTTTTCATTGTTTCGCCCTCTTTGGCTGCGGATCGTCTTTCCCTTTCGCTTCGAACACCAGCGCATTGCTCTTATCGTTGAGGGTTTTTAGCACTGGTTGAAGCTCTCTCAGAACCTGGTCAAGACGCTGCATATCCGCCACCATTTTGTTATAAGCCGCTGAACCGGGCTGGAAGCCTTGCATACTGCGGTTTAGCTCGCGCAGAGTGCTTTGCATATCTGCAGGCAGTTGCTGCATCGACTGACTGGCCGTTATCTTGTTCAAATTATCCAGCGTCGTTTGCAAGCGTTTAAGCGTCTGCTGACTCTCCGACAAAGTACTGGTTGCTTGTTGGATCATCGGATTCAGCGGCAGATTATTAATTTTATCCAGCGTGTCCATCAGGCGCTGCTGGATCTGCGCTAAACCACCGCTCACCGTAGGGATGATCTGATAACCAGCAAATTCATGCATGCCATTGATGGCAGGCACGTTGTTGTAGAAATCGAGATCGACATACAGTGCGCCGGTAACAATATTGCCGGTCTTCAGAGAGCCGCGCAGGCCGCGTTTTAGCAATTCATTAAGATGCGCGCTCATATCGGGATCTTCACCGAGCTGGTTAATCAAGCGCCCTGGCTCAATGCGCACGAGGATCGGAATGCGATAGTCATCATTCAACGCCTGCCGCATACCTTTAGTGAAGAATGGAACCTTACTGACGGTACCCAGACGAATACCGCGGAACTCAACGGGTGCTCCTGGCTGCAGGCCGCGGATGGAGTCTTTGAAGAACATCAGGTAGTCGATATGATCGGTATAGAGCGACTCCTGGATACTGCGCTGATCGTCATACAGCGTGAAGGCCGTATTCTCCGCCACCGGCTGACCAAGATCGACGCCCTCCGGTACATCAAAACTCACGCCGCCGCCGAACAACGTGGCCAGCGACCCCATCTCAACCCGCATGCCGGCCGACGTGAGATCCACGGCAATGCCGCTATCTTTCCAGAAACGCACATTGCTCGTCACCAGCCGGTCATTTGGCGCATTAATAAAGAGCTGATAGCTCATAGTGCGTTTTTGCGTATCGAACGTGCTGGTTTCGACAGAACCAACGCGATAGCCACGGAACAGGACAGGATCGCCAGCGGTCAGTTGCCCGGCCTTGCTACTGTCGAGGATCACCCGGATGCCTTTAGCGTCTGGCGGTGCCAGCGGCGGAGAATCCAGTAAATTATACTGTTCCGGCTTGTTTCCTTTTACTCCCGGCTGAAGTTCGATATACGCGCCGGAAAGCAGCGTTCCCAGCCCACTGATGCCTTCGCGCCCCACTTGCGGTTTCACGACCCAGAAGACCGAATCATTATGCAGCAGCTTTTCCATCCCGGAATTGAGTCGCGCTTTAATTTCAACATGGGTTAAATCATCGGTCAGGGTGGTGCTCTCCACCACGCCAACATCCACGCTACGACTTTTAATGGTGGTCTTTCCGCCAACAATGCCCTCTGCATTGGTGGTGATCAGCGTCACTTCCGGCCCCTGATGGCTGTAATGATAAAACAGGATCCAGGCGCCAATCAGGGCGGTGACGATCGGGAAAATCCATACCGGCGACCAGTTTCTTACCTTCTGCACCTTGGCCTCCCCACTCTTATTCTCCATGCTTTAACGACTCCTCATGGTGCGTTTTTGGCGCGCGATCCCAGCTTAAACGCGGATCAAAAGTCATTGCCGCAAACATCGTGATAATAACGACCAGTGCAAACATAATCGCCCCCATCGCAGGATAGATATTCATCAATCCGCCCATACGCACCAGCGCAGACAGTACTGCGATAACAAACACGTCGATCATTGACCAACGCCCGACAAACTCAACCACTTCATAAATCAGGTGCATCCTTTCACAATCGCGTCTGCCGTGCCCCTTCGCATCAATGCATAACCAGGCGATGCCAATCATTTTTAGGGTCGGCACCATAATACTGGCAATAAAGATCACCAACGCCACGGGGTAGGAGCCTTCGCTCCAGAGCAAAATCACGCCGGCGAGGATCGTCGAGGGCATGCGATCGCCTAACAGATCCGTCACCATAATCGGCAAAATATTAGCGGGAAGATAGAGCAGAACGGCGGTGGCCAGTAATGCCATGGTCCACTGGAGGCTGTTTTTACGCCGCACACGCCCGCGCGTATGGCAACGTGGGCAAACGGGATCATCCGCCGCCACAATCGCTGTGCAGCACGGGCATGAACGCAGCCCCTGACGAATGCCCGGGACGCCCACATGCAATGTTTGTTGTACAACCGGCGCCGGAGCAATGTCATCCCACAGCCAGTGGCGGTCAACACACTGAAACGCACGCAATTGCAGCAGACAGAACAGGCACCAGGGAATAAAACTACTGCCAATGCCGACATCGCCATAAGCCATCAATTTCACAAAGCTCACCAGCACGCCAGCAAGAAAGATTTCAGCCATCCCCCAACTTTTCAGCTGAAACAGGATCCTCGCCAGCGCGATTTTCAGGCGAAAATCCATCGTAACGCGGTTGACCAGCAGCAGGATGGTGATCAAGCAGAAAGCTGGCACCAGTTGGACAAACAGCAGAAAAAACGTGCCAAGGCTGGCGTAATCTTCCGAAAACATTACGCCGGGGATCTCAAGCAGTGTGACTTCACTGGTGACGCCCGCGACCTTCATATTGATGAAAGGAAACAGATTGGAGAGCAGCAACATGAATAGCGCGACAATAGCATAAGCAGTGGGACGCTGCCTCGGCGCGTCCCACTCGGTCGTCAGTGTGGTGCCGCAGCGAGGACAAGTGGCTTTATGACCATGTTCCAGCGACGGCAACGCAACCAGCAAGTCACATTGTGAACAAAGAATGTGACGGGTAGCGTGGTGATGTTCACACATACTGACTCCCTTTATGCGCCGTTTTTCAAAGCCTCCAGATACTCCCAGCGTTCAAACGCTGTTTCCAGCGCCTGCTCCGCCGAAGCCATATCAGCCAGAACTTTTTGCGTATGATCATGAGGCTGGCTAAAGAACGCGGCATCCGCCACCTGGGCCTGCAGCGATTCCAGTTCAGCTTCCAGCTGTTCCAGCTTCTGGGGCAACTGTTCCAGCTCACGCTGCAGGTTATAGCTTAGTTTGTTGGCGCTTCGTTTGACAGTTTCTGCTTTGGCAACCGGCGTTTCCGTATTTTTTTTCACCGCGGCCTGCTTCTGCGCCTGGGAAGCAGATTGCTGCCCGCGCGCATCGTGATAACCGCCTACATACTGACCAATCCGCCCTTCTCCCTCGAAAATCCAGCACTCCGTCACCGTGTTGTCCACAAACTGACGATCGTGGCTCACCAGCAGAACAGTGCCCTGGTAGCTGTCGATCAGCTCTTCCAGCAATTCCAGGGTCTCGACATCAAGGTCGTTGGTCGGTTCATCGAGGATCAACAGGTTGCTGGGCTTCAGGAACAAACGCGCCAAAAGCAGTCGGTTACGTTCCCCACCAGAAAGCGCGCGCACTGGCGTCATTGCCCGTTTCGGATGGAACAAGAAGTCCTGCAGATAACCAAGGATATGGCGCGGCTTACCGTTGACCATCACCTCCTGTTTACCTTCCGCGAGGTTGTCCATGACGGTTCTTTCCGGATCCAGCTCGGCACGGTGCTGGTCGAAATAGGCGACTTCCAGTTTGGTACCCACATGCACGCGGCCACTATCTGCTTTCAGTTGATCAAGCATCAGCTTCAGCAGTGTGGTTTTACCGCAGCCGTTCGGGCCAATCAGTGCAATTTTGTCACCACGCTGAACCTGAGTCGAAAAGTCGCGAACCAGCGTTTTCCCGTCAACGGCATAGTTAACGTTTTCCATCTCAAAGACGATTTTGCCGGAGCGGGACGCTTCCTCCACCTGCATTTTTGCACTACCCATCACTTCGCGGCGCTCGCTGCGTTCACGGCGCATAGCCTTCAGAGCGCGCACGCGGCCTTCGTTACGGGTACGACGCGCTTTAATGCCCTGACGGATCCACACCTCTTCCTGCGCCAGTTTGCGATCAAACTCAGCGTTTTGCAGATCTTCCACGCGAAGGGCTTCTTCTTTATCCAACAGATATTGATCGTAATCCCCCGGATAAGAAACCAGTTTACCGCGATCGAGATCGACAATGCGCGTTGCCATATTGCGAATAAAGGAACGGTCATGCGAAATAAAAATGATGGTGCCACCAAACGATTTCAGGAACCCTTCCAGCCAGTCGATGGTTTCGATATCAAGGTGGTTGGTCGGCTCATCGAGCAGCAGTACCCGCGGGCCGCTGACCAACGCGCGCCCTAATGCGGCTTTACGCAACCAGCCGCCGGACAGTGCCGACAACGACATATCCGCCGTCAGCCCCAATTGCGCCAGAACCTCATTGATCCGGTTTTCCAGCTGCCACAGGCCGTGGTGATCCAGTAACTCCTGGACACGCGCCAGTTCAGCCAGGTTTTTATCGCTGGGGTCGGTCATCACCAGGTGCGAAACATCGTGGTAACGCTTGAGGTACTCGGCCTGTTCTTCAATCCCTTCGGCAACAAAATCGTAGACGCTGCCTGTGACATCGCGCGGTGGATCCTGTTGCAGACGCGCCACCACTAAATCCTGCTCATAAACGATGCGACCATCATCCAGGTTTACTTCCCGGTTGAGGATTTTCATCAGCGTGGATTTACCGGCACCGTTACGGCCGACCAGGCAGACGCGCTCGTTTTCTTCGATATGCAGTTCGGCATTATCGAGAAGCGGCGCGTCGCTGAATGACAGCCATGCGCCATGCATACTGATTAATGACATTTACTTTTCCTTTCAGGCTGCGGTAATCAGCCAGCAGTTATGGATTTGACGGTTACGGGCGAAATCCTGCGACTGCGTTTTTTGGGTAATTTCTTGTGCCTTCAGACCCAGTTTCGCCAGCCCGTCGAGATCCATACGGAAACCACGTTTGTTATTGGAGAACATAATGGTACCGCCCTTGCGCAGCAGACGCTGGAGATCTTCCATCAAACGCATATGATCGCGCTGCACATCAAAGGAGTCTTCCATACGCTTCGAGTTAGAGAAGGTCGGCGGATCGATAAAGATCAGGTCAAACTGTTCATCCGTCTCGCGCAGCCAGCCAAGGCAATCGGCCTGGATCAGGCGATGCGCACGGCCGCTCAGGCCATTCAGACGCAGGTTACGTTCAGCCCATTCGAGATACGTACGGGACATATCTACCGTGGTGGTGGAACGGGCGCCGCCCAGACCAGCATGCACAGTGGCGCTACCGGTGTAAGAGAACAGGTTGAGGAAATCTTTGCCTTTACTCATCTGCCCCAACATGCGACGCGCAATGCGGTGATCGAGGAACAGACCCGTATCCAGATAATCTGTCAGGTTAACCCACAGGCGAGCGTTATATTCGCTCACTTCCATAAAGTCGCCCTTCTCATTCATCTTCTGATACTGATTGTTGCCTTTCTGCCGTTCGCGGGTTTTCAACACCAGTTTATTTGGCGCGATCCCCAGCACATGGATCGTGGCAGCAATAATATCAAACAGACGCTGGCGCGCTTTCTGCGCATCAATGGTTTTCGGCGCGGCGTACTCCTGCACCACCACCCAATCCGCATAACGATCCACTGCCACGTTATAATCCGGCAGATCGGCATCGTACAGGCGATAGCATTCGATCCCCGCCTGACGCGCCCATTTCTCCAGCTTTTTCACGTTTTTGCGCAGGCGGTTTGCATAATCTTCCGCCATCGCCGGGGCCTTTGCTTCACCCGTATTTTCGGCCAGATGGTAGTTTTTCTGCACACAGTCCAGCGGGCCATTCTTAGCTTTAAACTGCCGCTCAGCGCGCAGCTGCAGACAATTAAGCAAATCGACAGAGGCGCTGAACAGCGACAGATTCCAGCCGCCAAATTGCGCTTTCAGCAACCGCCCCAGCAAGCTATGGAGCGCAATCAACGCCGGCTCGCTTTCAAGACGTTCACCGTAGGGCGGGTTGCTGATAATCGTACCGTATGGGCCTTTCGGCAGCGGGTTAGTTAACTGCGCCACGTCTTTTGCTTCAAAAGCGATCAGTTCGCCCACGCCGGCGCGACGGGCATTGCTACGGGCACGTTCAATCACCCGCGCGTCAATGTCAGAACCGTAGAAGCGCGATGGGTAAGCCGCGATCCCTTCGCGCGCACGGGTTTGCGCTTCGGCTTTAACCTCTTTCCAGATGGCGTCGTCGTGCAGCGCCCAACCGCCAAAACCCCAATGACCGCGATGCAGCCCCGGAGCCCGGTCGGTTGCAGCCATCGCAGCTTCGATCAACAAAGTGCCGGAACCACACATGGGATCCAGCAGCGGCGTCCCCGGCTGCCAGCCAGAACGCATGACAATAGCGGCTGCGAGATTCTCTTTGATCGGCGCAATACCGGTACGATCGCGATAACCACGTAAATGCAGACCTTCACCGCTCAGATCCAGCGAGATGTTGGCCGTTTCCTGATTCAACCACACGTTAATGCGCAGATCCGGCATGTCGCGCTCGACGTTTGGACGCGGCAAGTTTTTGCGGGTAAAGCTATCGACAATCGCGTCTTTTACTTTCAATGCACCGTACTGGCTGTTGCGAATTTCTTCATTCAGCCCGCTAAAATGGACGGCAAAGGTCGCGCCAGGATTGAAAATCTCTGTCCACGGGATCGCCTGCACGCCAAGGTAGAGGTCAAGGTCGCTGTAAACCTTACACTCACCGAGCGGCAGCATAATACGCGAAGCCAGACGACTCCACATCAGGCTCTGGTACAGGAGCCGCGTGTCACCTTCAAAATGGACACCACCCTGAACCACACGGCACTCGACGGCACCGAGTTTTTCCAGTTCAGTTTTTAACAGCTCTTCCAGCCCGCGGGCCGTACTGGCAAACAGAGAAATCATAATGTCACTTATACTCAACGAAAATTGTTGCGCATTATAGCTAATCTGGCGTTCATGTCATAAAGTTGAGGGCTAATTTTCGTCTGACAGGGGGTAAGACGTGCCGACTCTCTCACGTCTTTTTATCCATCCGGTGAAATCCATGCGCGGTATTGGCCTGACGCATGCTTTTGCCGACATCAGCGGCCTTGCCTTTGACCGCGTTTTTATGATTACCCAGCCCGATGGCACCTTTATGACTGCCCGGCAGTTTCCGCAGATGGTGCGCTTTACGCCGTCGCCGCTCACCGATGGTCTGCATCTGACCGCCCCCGACGGCAGCAGCGCGCTGATCCGCTTTGGCGACTTCGCTCCTGAAGCCTCGCCAACGGAAGTTTGGGGGAACCATTTCACCGCTCTGATCGCGCCGGCGGCGATTAACCAGTGGCTTAGCGGCTTTTTTGCCCGTGATGTACAGCTACGTTGGGTGGGCGCAACCCTGACCCGCCGGGTCAAGCGGCATGAAGCGGTGCCCTTATCCTTCGCCGACGGTTTCCCCTATTTGCTGACCAACGAAGCCTCACTGCGTGATTTACAGAACCGGTGCCCGGCCAGCGTGAAAATGGAGCAGTTTCGCCCCAACCTGGTGGTAACAGGCGCACAGCCCTGGGAAGAAGATAGCTGGAAAGTGCTGCGGGTGGGTGATGTGGTGTTTGATGTGGTGAAGCCCTGCAGCCGTTGTGTTTTCACTACGGTCAGCCCGGAGCGTGGCCAGAAACATCCTTCTGGTGAACCCCTGGCGACATTGCAGAGATTCCGCACTGCACAAGATACGGGTGATGTGAATTTCGGTCAGAATTTAATTGCCCGTAATAGTGGGGTGATCCGTGTCGGTGACGAGGTCGTGGTACTGGCGACCGCACCGGCGAAGCTTTACGGTGCCGGTGAAGTGGAAGAGGCGTTAGAAACGGATATACAGCCGACCAACACGGTAGAAATTAACTGGCAGGGGCAGACTTTCCGCGGCAATAATCAGCAGGTATTGCTGGAGCAACTGGAAAACCAGGGGATTCGCGTGCCTTATTCCTGCCGGGCGGGGATTTGCGGTTGCTGTCGCATACGTCTGGTGGAAGGTGAAGTCAGCGCCATGAAAAAATCGGCCATCGCCGGAGACGGTTCAATTCTCTGCTGTAGCTGTATACCTAAAACAGCGCTTCGGCTGGAGGCTTAAACAGCCTGCTCATAGCGCAGGCTGCTGGCATGCGTTTGCGGTCTCAGGCGATCATTCATGATTTTAATCGCATCGCCGAGCTGCATCGTGCGTCCGGCGATCACCACGCACGGCTGCGCCAGCAGGCAGAGCGCAGCATTTTCGCCTGTCTCAACCACCAGCAGATTTACGCACTCTTGCGTATCGCTCAGCCAGACGCAGGCACCTTCACCGATGACAGGCGACCAGAGATCACCGTGCGCAGTGAAATGCCAGCTTTTTGGCATTTGCGGTTTCAAAAAACGAATCGCTACCAGCGCATTGAGCACCAGTTCCGCTCGCTGCTCATGAGATAAATCTAAATCGCGGCATTTTTCGTCGAAAGAGAAATAGAGCGCGGCGTCATCAACACAAAAACCGGATGGCGAAAAAGCATCGGGCGTCAGCATCTTACGGGCAAAGCGGGAACGAAATAACATGCCATTGGCTAAGTCGAGCATCATTCGATCATGCTCGTCATCAAAATACCAACGCCAATTATCGTCAGGCTTAATTCGCATTTCTCTCCCCCCGTCCCTTAAACATCCTGTTACTTTTTCATCCTGTTCTGCCGCCTCGGTTATTACCCAATAATAAAAGACTATAATGTTTAAATTAGCAACAGTGACGGAATATAAAACAACCAGGGCTGGAAATAAAGCCCTGGTGGTTCAGTAAGGAAAAAAAGATTAGATATGGGTGACGATTTCTTTAATCAGCGGTGGGCCTTTAAAAATAAAACCAGAATAGATTTGTACCAGCGTTGCGCCTGCAGCAACTTTCTCGCGCGCAGCGATAACCGAGTCGATACCGCCAACGCCAATAATCGGCAAACGGCCATTTAATTCCTGCGACAGACGACGGATTATTTCAGTACTTTTTAATTGCAGTGGACGTCCACTTAAACCACCGGTTTCATCACAATGTTTCATTCCCTGAACGAGCGATCTTTCCAGTGTGGTATTGGTGGCGATCACACCATCAATATTGTGACGAACTAAACTGTCGGCCACCTGGATCAATTCTTCTTCAGAAAGATCCGGCGCGATCTTCACCGCCACCGGAACATATTTATGATGGATGTTTTGCAAATCGCTTTGCTTATTTTTAATCGCGGTCAGGAGATCATCCAGCGCTTCGCCATATTGTAGGGTACGTAGCCCCGGCGTGTTCGGCGAGGAGATATTGATAGCGATATAACCCGCATAGGCATAGATTTTTTCCATGCAAATCAGGTAGTCATCTTTTCCCTGCTCGACAGGTGTATCTTTATTTTTGCCAATATTAATGCCCAGTACACCATCAAAGTGGGCTTTTTTAACATTCTCGACCAGGTTATCCACGCCGAGATTATTAAAGCCCATGCGGTTGATCAAGCCTTCGGCAGCAACCAGACGGAAGATCCGCGGTTTATCATTTCCCGGTTGCGGGCGTGGCGTTACCGTGCCGATCTCAATGGAGCCAAACCCCATCGCGCCGAGTGCATC
This sequence comes from Kosakonia sp., assembly GCF_032052965.1. Taxonomy (GTDB): domain Bacteria; phylum Pseudomonadota; class Gammaproteobacteria; order Enterobacterales; family Enterobacteriaceae; genus Kosakonia. The sequence continues at coordinate 239,434 of NZ_DAMBVN010000004.1, read as the reverse complement.
AATGCATTCGCCATTTTTATCCAGACCTGCCGCCAGTCCCAGCGGATTTTTGAAGGTCAGCCCCATGCATTGAACCGGTTTTTCCGGTACACGCTGACGCACCAGCGCCTCGAGCGGCGTGCCGGTCACACGGCGTAATTGCTGAAATGTTAATTCATGAGCGCTCTCAGGATCGAGCTGGAAAAGGGCTTTACGAACGAAGGGATAGTACATGAACTCTCCTGGATTCCCGGTGTGCAAACCGGGGGCGTATTATCTGCGAAACCCCCGGCAATTGGAATTGACCTGCGGCAAAAAAAGCGTCTTTGGGCGCAATCGTTTCCCTGGCTGCTTTCTCTTTATGCAATTTTTAGCATTTTTTCTTCAAATAAAGCATTTAGTGGAATAAATCGGCTCTGTCACACTGACATCAATTGTTATGAATGTTACCTAAAAGCAAACAATTGGTTATAAGGAGCTTGTATGCGCGTTGTCACCCTTGCCGGAAGCCCGCGCTTCCCTTCCCGCTCCAGCGCGTTGCTGGAATATGCCCGCGAGCATTTGAGTGCTCAGGATATCGACGTGTGCCACTGGCACCTGCATAACTTCGCGCCTGAAGATTTGCTTTATGCCCGCTTCGACAGCCCGGCGTTAAAAACGTTGATTGAGCAATTGAAAGAGGCCGACGGTTTGATCGTCGCCACCCCTATCTATAAGGCTTCGTTTTCCGGCGCGCTGAAGACATTGCTGGATTTACTGCCCGAACGCGCGCTGGAAGGCAAAGTGGTGCTGCCTCTGGCCACGGGCGGTACGGTGGCACATATGCTGGCGGTTGATTACGCACTCAAGCCAGTGCTCAGTGCGCTAAAAGCCCAGGAGATCCTGCACGGCGTCTTCGCCGACGACAGCCAGGTGCTGGATTATCAACACAAACCCGGCCTGAGCCCCAACCTGCAAATCCGGCTGGACAGCGCACTGGAAACGTTCTGGCAGGCGCTGCACCGCCGCGATATTCAGGCCCCTGACTTTCACCGACCACAGGGAGTGGCTCATGTTTAAATTTTTTAATCATCCCGCCCGCTGGCTGACACTGAGCGGATTATTGACGGTGGCGACCTGGACACAGGCGGCAGAACCTGCGCCAGAGGCATTACGCATTGGCTACCAAAAGGGCAGCGTCAGTATGGTGCTGGCTAAAAGCCATGGCTTACTGGAAAAACGCTACCCGAACACCAAAATTTCCTGGGTCGAGTTCCCGGCCGGCCCGCAAATGCTGGAAGCGCTTAACGTCGGCAGTATTGATATCGGCAGCACGGGCGATATCCCGCCGATCTTTGCGCAGGCGGCGGGTGCCGATTTAGTCTACGTTGGCGTTGAGCCGCCGAAACCAAAAGCCGAAGTGATCCTGGTGGCAGAAAACAGTGCTATCAAAACCGTCGGTGAGTTAAAAGGCCATAAAGTGGCGTTACAAAAAGGCTCCAGCTCCCATAATTTGCTGCTGCGCGCGCTGCAACAGGCCGGGCTGAAATTTACTGACATACAACCCGTGTTTCTGACGCCAGCAGATGCCCGCGCGGCATTCCAGCAAGGGAATGTCGATGCCTGGGCAATCTGGGATCCGTACTACTCCGCCGCCCTATTACAAGGTGGTGTGCGAGTATTAAAAGATGGATCCACGCTGAAACAGACCGGCTCCTTCTATTTATCTGCCCGCCCCTATGCAGAAAAAAACGGTGCCTTTATTCAGGGCGTACTTGACACCTTTAGCGAAGCGGATGCCCTCACCCTTAGTCACCGTGATGAAAGTGTCGCGCTGCTGGCAAAAACCATGGGATTACCGCAACCCGTCATTGCCACCTATTTTGATCACCGTCCGCCAACCAAAATTGTACCGGTCAACGAGGCCACGGCAGCGTTACAACAGCAGACAGCCGATCTTTTCTACGACAACCATCTGTTACCGAAAAAAGTCGATATTCGCACCCGCATCTGGCAGCCAACTCAACAAGGAGCGAAGTTATGAGCCTGAATCTGTTCTGGTTTTTACCCACCCATGGTGATGGTCATTATTTGGGCACTGACCACGGCTCCCGGCCTGTTGATCAAGCCTATTTGCAGCAAATCGCCCAGGCGGCGGACAGGCTGGGATTTAGCGGCGTGCTGATCCCGACCGGGCGATCCTGTGAAGACGCCTGGCTGGTGGCCGCGTCTTTGATCCCGGTTACGCAGCGCCTTAAATTCCTCGTCGCTCTACGCCCAAGCGTTACATCAGTCACCGTGGCCGCACGCCAGGCCGCCACGCTGGATCGTCTCTCTAATGGTCGCGCGCTGTTTAACCTGGTCACCGGTAGCGATCCGCAGGAGCTGGCAGGCGATGGTGTGTTTCTGAACCATACCGAGCGTTACGAAGTGTCGTCGGAATTCACACATGTCTGGCGCCGACTGCTGGAAGGGGAAACGGTGGATTTTGAGGGCAAACATGTCCATGTACGTGGCGCAAAGCTGTTTTTCCCGCCGGTTCAACAACCGCGGCCTCCGCTCTATTTCGGTGGTTCATCGGATGTGGCGCAGGATCTTGCGGCAGAGCAAGTCGATCTTTATCTCACCTGGGGTGAGCCCCCTGGAGCGGTGAAAGAGAAGATTGACCAGGTCCGCGCAAAAGCAGCAGCACACGGACGTAAAGTGCGTTTTGGCATCCGTCTGCATATTATTGTGCGCGAAACCAATGCCGAAGCCTGGCAGGCCGCAGATCGTCTGATTTCTCATCTTGATGACGAGACGATTGCAACGGCCCAGGCCGCCTTCGCCCGGCAGGATTCGGTTGGCCAGCAGCGGATGGCCGCCCTGCATAAAGGTCGGCGTAGCGATTTGGAAATCAGTCCGAATCTGTGGGCAGGCGTCGGGTTAGTACGCGGCGGCGCAGGAACGGCGCTCGTCGGCGACGGGCCAACCGTAGCGGCGCGGATTAACGAATATGCCGCGCTGGGTATCGACAGTTTTATCCTTTCCGGTTATCCGCATCTTGAAGAGGCGTACCGCGTAGGTGAATTACTGTTCCCTCACCTTGATGTCGCCATCCCGCGGATCCCGCAGCCTCAGCCATTGCTATTACAGGGCGAGACAGTGGCGAATGAATTTATTCCACGAAAAGTGGCGCAGAGCTAAGGAGCACAGATGGCTGCACAGAACAAAACGCTGTTGCGCATTGCGCCGTGGCTGTTGCCAACCGGGATTGTGATTATCTGGCAAATTGCCTCATCAGCAGGCTGGTTGTCTACGCGTATTCTCCCCTCGCCCGAAGGGGTGCTGGAAGCGTTCTGGACCCTGAGTGCCAGCGGCGAACTGTGGCAGCACCTGGCCATCAGTTCCTGGCGTGCGGCTATCGGCTTTTCCATTGGTGGCAGTATCGGTCTGGCGCTGGGTTTGATCAGCGGTTTGTCTCGCTGGGGCGAACGTTTGCTGGATACCTCCATCCAAATGCTGCGTAACGTACCGCATCTTGCGCTGATCCCGCTGGTGATCTTGTGGTTTGGCATTGACGAGAGTGCCAAAATTTTCCTCGTCGCGCTCGGTACGCTTTTCCCGATCTATATCAATACCTGGCATGGCATTCGCAACATTGATCCCGGACTGGTCGAAATGGCGCGCAGTTATGGTTTGTCCGGTTTTGCGCTGTTCGCCCATGTGATCCTGCCCGGTGCACTCCCTTCCATTATGGTGGGTGTGCGCTTCGCCCTCGGCCTGATGTGGCTCACGCTGATTGTGGCGGAAACCATCTCAGCCAATGCCGGTATCGGTTACCTGGCGATGAACGCCCGCGAATTTCTACAAACCGATGTGGTGGTGGTCGCGATCATTCTTTATGCCCTGCTCGGCAAACTCGCCGATGTCAGCGCGCAGTTGCTGGAACGCCTGTGGCTGCGCTGGCACCCCGCTTATCATGGGAAGGAGGCAAACGCATGAATACGGCAAAGCTGAATCAGGGGATCCCGCTGTTACTGAGTGGCGTAAGCAAACACTATGGCGATAAACCGGTGTTGAATGGGCTTGATCTGCATATCGCCACCGGGCAGTTTGTTGCGGTGGTCGGTCGCAGCGGTGGCGGCAAAAGCACCCTGCTGCGCTTGCTGGCGGGGCTCGAATCACCAAACCGCGGCGAACTGCTGGCGGGCACAACGCCACTGGCCAGCATTCAGAGCGACACGCGCATGATGTTTCAGGATGCGCGGCTGCTGCCGTGGAAGTCGGTTATCGATAATGTCGGGCTGGGATTAAAAGGGCCCTGGCGCAACGCGGCACAGCAGGCGCTGCAGTCTGTCGGGCTGGAACAGCGCGCATCGGAGTGGCCTGCGGCGCTCTCTGGCGGGCAGAAACAGCGTGTGGCGCTGGCGCGTGCGCTGGTGCACAAACCGGGGCTGCTGCTGCTGGATGAACCGCTTGGTGCGCTGGATGCGTTAACCCGCCTGGAGATGCAGGCGCTGATCACACAACTGTGGCAGGAACAGGGATTCACGGTGGTGCTGGTGACGCACGATGTAAGTGAAGCGGTTGCCATGGCCGATCGCGTTTTATTAATAGAAGAAGGCAAAATTGGCCTGGACTTGAGTATTGATCTTCCGCGACCGCGTCGTCTGGGATCGGTACGGCTGGCGGAACTGGAAGAGGAAGTGTTGAACCGGGTAATGAAGCGCCGCGGATCGGAAAACACGGTGGTACCGCGAACCCGCCAGGCCTGATCGACAAAAAGGGGCGCGAACAGCGCCCCTCTTCTTTGTTACGCCAGTGCCTTACTGACTTTTTCGTACAAATCGCCAGAGAGGTTCGGCAACGCTTTTAACTGCTCCAGCGCCGCACGCATCATTGCCTGACGTTTGGCATCATAGCGTTTCAGGCGGATCAGCGGCTCAATCAGGCGCGAGGCCACCTGTGGGTTGCGGCTGTTCAGCTCAGTCAGCATCTCAGTCAGGAACTGATAACCGCTGCCGTCCAGCGCATGAAACGCCGCCGGATTACTGCCGGCAAAGGCGCCAATCAGCGAACGAATACGGTTCGGGTTGCTCAGCGTAAACGAACGGTGTTTCAGCAATCCACGCACCGTCTCCAGTACGTTATCTGCCGGACTGGTTGCCTGCAAAATAAACCACTTGTCCATCACCAGACCGTCATGATGCCATTTGTCGTCGTACTCCTGCATCAGCGTATCGCGGCAAGGCAATTGCGCCGCCACGGCTGCAGACAGAGCTGCCAGCGCATCGGTCATATTATCGGCGTCGTGATACTGCTTACTGACCAGTTTGTCGCCCAGTTGTGCATCGCCAAAGGCGATATAACGCAGGCAAGTGTTACGCAATGCACGTTTGCCAATATCTGCATGCTCGACCTGATAGCTGTCGAGTTTATGTGCGTTATACACGGCAAGGAACTCATCAGCCAGTTCGGTCGCCAGCGTGCGGGTCAGCGCTTCGCGCACCGTGGCAATTGCCAGCGGATCAATCACCTCAAACAGTTCGGCAATTTCATTCGCCGAAGGCAAAGTCAGGATCTCCGCCGCCAGGGCCGGATCGATGGTTTCATCCAACAGGATCGCGCGGAAAGCATCTGCCACATGCAAAGGAAGCGACAGCGCCTGCCCCTGCTGCTGACGCGCCACATTGAGTTTAATGTGCGTCGCCAGCAGGCTTTGCGCCGCATCCCAGCGTGAGAAGTCATTGCTGGCATGGCGCATTAAGAAGGTCAGTTGTTGATCGCTCCATTTATATTCCAGTTTTACCGGCGCAGAGAATTCACGCAGCAACGACGGTACCGGCTGGAAGTAGACATTATCAAACACAAACGTCTGTTCGGCCTGCGTCACATTCAGCACGTGATGCACCGGATGCCCGCCTTTTTGCAACGGGATCACCTTGCCTTCGTTATCGTACAGTTCAATATCGAACGGGATGTGCAGCGGCAGCTTCTCCTGCTGCTCCGCCGTTGGCGGGGTGCGCTGGCTGATGGTCAGGGTGTATTGTTCGGTGTTCGGGTTGTAATCATCCTGCACCGAGACAATCGGTGTGCCTGCCTGACTGTACCAGCGGCGGAAATGAGACAGATCGATATTGGATGCATCCTCCATCGCCTGCACAAAATCGTCGCAGGTCGCTGCGCTGCCATCATGACGCTCAAAATAGAGCTGCATCCCTTTCTGGAAGTTCTCTTCACCAAGCAGGGTATGAAGCATGCGGATCACTTCAGCCCCTTTTTCGTACACCGTCAGTGTATAGAAGTTATTCATTTCGATAACTTTATCCGGACGGATCGGGTGCGCCATCGGACTGGCGTCTTCCGCAAATTGCATGCCGCGCATGGTGCGCACATTGTTAATGCGGTTTACCGCGCGTGACCCTAAATCAGAACTAAACTCCTGATCGCGGAACACGGTAAGCCCCTCTTTCAGGCTGAGCTGGAACCAGTCGCGGCAGGTCACGCGGTTACCGGTCCAGTTATGGAAATATTCATGGCCGATCACGCGTTCGATATCGAGATAATCTTTGTCGGTGGCGGTATCGGTACGGGCAAGAACATATTTCGAGTTGAAGATGTTCAACCCTTTGTTCTCCATTGCCCCCATATTGAAGAAATCGACAGCCACGATCATATAAATGTCGAGATCGTACTCCAGTCCAAAACGCGCTTCATCCCATTTCATGGAATTTTTCAGCGAGGTCATCGCCCACGGTGCGCGGTCGAGGTTACCGCGATCGACATACAACTCCAGCGCCACTTCACGCCCGGAGCGGGTCGTAAAGGTGTCGCGCAGAACGTCAAAATCCCCCGCCACCAGCGCAAACAGATAACAGGGTCTCGGGAAGGGATCCTGCCATTGTACCCAGTGGCGACCCTTGTCCAGTTCGCCCTGGTCGACACGGTTACCATTGGACAGCAGGAACGGATAGCGGGTTTTGTCCGCAATCAGTTTGGTCGTAAAGCGCGCCAGCACATCCGGGCGATCAAGATACCAGGTAATATGGCGGAACCCTTCGGCTTCGCACTGAGTGCACAGTGCTTCACCGGACTGATAAAGCCCTTCCAGCGCAGTATTCGCCGCCGGGCTGATCTCATTAACGATGCGTAGCGTAAAGCGGTCCGGCAGACCGTCGATCACCAGTTGGTTGCCTTCTTCTTTATATTGGGTCCAGGCAGTGTCGTTAACATGGATGGAAATCAGCGTCAGATCGCCGCCATCCAGACGCAGCGGTACAGGAGAGGCGCTATGGCGTGACACTTTACTCACCGCAGTGACGACGGTTTTGGCAGCGTCGAGATCAAAGGTCAAGTCAATATCGCTAATCAGGTAATCCGGCGCACGGTAGTCGTGGCGGTATTTAGCTTGTGGCTGTTGTGTCATAAAAAACCTTTAGCATCTTCTGTGTGGTTACGACTCCAGTCTATTCCGGTTGCGTAAAACGCGCCACGCAGAATCTTCATCTTTTCAGAGGGAAACGCTCTGTTTGCTACATTTATGCAACAAGAGGCACGAAATGCCATCGACCCATTCTGTGCGATGTGGTGTGATCGGGGTTCAATAAATTGGTAAACAAGGTATACTCCAGCAACTTACCTGCTTTGTTTATTGTACTAAACGCTCCTGTAAGAGGATGCTACTGCGCGCCATGACTCAACTCGCTTTCCCTGGTCTGCAAACGCTGCTGGATACCGACGCTTACAAGTTGCATATGCAGCAGGCGGTGTTCCATCATTATTATGATGTGCACGTAACCGCAGAATTCCGCTGTCGCGGCGACGACCTGCTCGGCATCTATGCTGACGCGATCCGCGAACACGTCGATGCCATGCAACATTTGCGCTTGCAGGATGACGAGTTCCGCTGGCTGTCCAGCCTCCCTTTCTTCAAATCTGATTACCTCGACTGGCTGCGTAACTTCCGTTACGACCCGCAACAGGTCACGATCAGCAACGACAACGGCAAGCTCAACATTCGTCTTTCCGGCCCGTGGCGTGAAGTGATTATGTGGGAAGTGCCGCTGTTGGCGATGATCAGTGAAGTGGTACACCGTTGCCGCTCACCACAGATGGGTGTGCAGCAGGCTCTGCTGCATCTGGAAGAAAAGCTGGCGGATTTTGCTGTAAGAACCGCCGCGCTGGATATGTCCGGCTTCCGTCTGATGGACTTCGGCACCCGTCGTCGTTTCTCACGCGATGTGCAGCAAGCCATTGTGCAACGCCTTCAACAGGAACCCTGGTTTGTTGGTACCAGTAATTACGACCTGGCACGCCGTCTTTCCCTGACGCCAATGGGCACCCAGGCACATGAGTGGTTCCAGGCGCATCAGCAAATCAGCCCAAGCCTTGCCACCAGCCAGCGTGCTGCCCTTGCGGCCTGGCTGGAAGAGTATCCGGGTCAGTTAGGGATTGCGCTCACCGACTGTATTACGATGGATGCGTTTTTACGCGACTTTGGCCCGGAATTCGCGACCCGTTATCAGGGACTGCGTCATGATTCAGGGGATCCGGTGGAATGGGGTGAAAAAGCCATCGCCCATTATGAAAAACTGGGTATCGATCCGCTGTCCAAAACGTTGGTGTTCTCTGACAACCTCGATCTCAATAAAGCGCTGGATCTCTACAGCCACTTTTCATCACGGGTTAATCTCAGCTTCGGCATCGGTACCCGCTTAACGTGCGATATCCCTGACGTTAAGCCGCTGAATATTGTGATTAAGCTGGTCGAGTGTAACGGCAAACCGGTGGCTAAATTATCGGACAGCCCCGGCAAAACCATCTGCCATGATAAGGCGTTTGTTCGCGCCCTGCGCAAAGCGTTTGACCTGCCGCAGGTGAAAAAAGCCAGCTAATCATCAGGGAGCCAGACGGCTCCCTTCTTTTTGCCGACAATTTATTAATTGTTCCTGCGAATTCTGCTTGTCTGATGGCGTATGCCAGGTAACATAGATATTCCCCCTTATCGGGCGGACAAGTGTTTATTTTTTCCGACTATTAACAGAGAGAATATTATGAGCGTTGTGCCTGTAGCCGACGTATTCCATAGCCGCGTTGCCGTTGACAGCGAAGTCACCGTACGCGGATGGGTGCGCACCCGCCGAGATTCTAAAGCTGGTATCTCCTTCCTCGCCGTTTATGACGGCTCCTGCTTTAATCCTGTACAGGCCGTTATTAATAATTCTCTGCCCAATTACAATGACGTAGTGCTGCGTCTGACCACCGGCTGTTCCGTAATTGTCACCGGTAAAGTGGTGGCTTCGCCGGGTGAAGGCCAGAGCCTGGAAATTCAGGCCACACACGTTGAAGTGACTGGCTGGGTTGAAGATCCGGATACCTATCCGATGGCGGCGAAACGCCACAGCATTGAGTATCTGCGTGAAGTCGCGCATTTGCGTCCGCGAACTAACCTGATCGGTGCCGTTGCGCGCGTTCGTCATACGCTGGCGCAGGCGTTGCACCGTTTCTTCGATGAGCAGGGTTTCTTCTGGGTTTCCACGCCGCTGATCACCGCTTCCGATACTGAAGGAGCTGGTGAAATGTTCCGCGTTTCGACGCTGGATATGGAAAACCTGCCGCGTACGCCTGAAGGCAAAGTGGACTATGACAAAGATTTTTTCGGTAAAGAGTCTTTCCTGACTGTATCAGGCCAGCTCAATGGCGAAACTTACGCCTGCGCCCTGTCAAAAATCTACACCTTCGGCCCGACGTTCCGTGCAGAGAACTCCAACACCAGCCGCCACCTGGCGGAGTTCTGGATGCTGGAGCCGGAAGTGGCTTTTGCCGACCTGGACGATAACGCCCGTCTGGCCGAAGCGATGCTGAAGTATGCCTTTAAAGCCGTCCTCGACGAACGTATGGACGACCTCAAATTCTTTGAAGAGCGCGTCGACAAAGATGCTATTGGCCGTCTGCAGCGCTTTATCGCAGCGGATTTTGCACAGGTGGATTACACCGACGCGGTAGCCATCCTCGAGAAATGCGGCGAGACTTTCGAAAACCCGGTGTATTGGGGCGTCGATCTGGCTTCTGAACATGAACGTTATCTGGCGGAAAAACACTTTAAAGCGCCGGTAGTGGTGAAAAACTACCCGAAAGATATCAAAGCGTTTTATATGCGCCTTAACGACGACGGTAAAACTGTTGCCGCAATGGACGTGCTGGCACCGGGGATCGGTGAAATCATCGGCGGATCGCAGCGTGAAGAGCGTCTGGATGTGCTGGATGCCCGTATGGCCGAAATGGGTCTGAATAAAGAAGATTACTGGTGGTATCGCGACCTCCGTCGCTACGGCACTGTACCGCACGCCGGTTTTGGACTGGGTTTTGAGCGTCTTATCGCTTATGTCACCGGCGTGCAGAACGTTCGTGACGTGATCCCATTCCCGCGCACACCACGCAGCGCAACGTTTTAATGTTTGCCAAAAGGCCAGCCATCGCGCTGGCCTTTTTTATTCCAGTGCTGGTAACAATCACTAACACCCTCTTCAAACCCTTACACACTTACCTGCGCTGCGCCTTCCGCTTCTCCTGAAATTTCCCCGCTAAATACTTCTTACAGACAATTCACATGGCAAATTATTGCAAGGCGTAAAGGCAAAAGTTCGCACGTTTGGTTAAAAAAGACACGGCTATCTGGATGGCTAAACGTCGTCATAAGAAAAAGCATGATGAGAACGATTCCTGGATAAGAAAAGACATTATCTCAATTAAATATAAGTAATTCATATAAATAGGAAAGGATGTGTTGTTTTTATCAGCAGTCAGTTCTGAATTTTGAGGTGGTTCACAAAGTTCCCCAAAATTAATAAATTCTTACACAATATTTCTTTTTGTTACTGCTTTAAGACATTTGTAGCACTTTCAGGCTAGCGTAACGTGTACATGTTTGGAAAGATGCCTCTCAGACACAGAAAGACACCAAACTCTCATCAATAGTTCCGTAAATTTTTATTGACGGAATTTATTGGCGGCAGTGGCAGGTGTTCAAAAAAAACCAATGAGGGTAATAAATAATGATGAAGCGCAATATCCTGGCAGTGGTTATCCCTGCCCTGCTGGTAGCGGGTGCAGCTAACGCTGCTGAGATCTACAACAAAGACGGCAACAAAGTAGATATCTACGGTAAAGCTGTAGGTCTGCATTACTTCTCTGACAACGATGGTAACGACGGCGACAAAACCTATGCTCGTCTGGGTTTCAAAGGCGAAACCAAAATCAACGATCAACTGACTGGTTATGGTCGTTGGGAATACAACTTCCAGGGTAACAACTCTGAAGGTTCAGATGCTCAGACCGATAATAAAACTCGTCTGGCATTTGCTGGTCTGAAATTCGGCGACGCAGGTTCTTTCGACTACGGTCGTAACTACGGTCTGGTATATGACGCTATCGGTGTGACCGATATGCTGCCGGAATTCGGTGGTGATACCAGCAATAGCGACAACTTCTTCTCTGGCCGTAACGGCGGTCTGGCGACTTACCGTAACACCAACTTCTTCGGCCTGGTTGATGGTCTGAACTTCGGTGTTCAGTACCTCGGCAAAAACGAGCGTTCTGATAACGTAACGCGTTCCAACGGCGACGGCTGGGCGACTTCTGTAAGTTATGACTTCCAGGGCTTCGGCATCGTTGGCGCTTACGGCGCAGCTGACCGTACCAATGACCAGCAGGCTAACACCAATTACGGCACGTCTGGTGAAAAAGCTGAGCAGTGGGCAACTGGTCTGAAATATGATGCGAACAATATCTACCTGGCAGCACTGTACGGTGAAACCCGTAATGCTACCCGCATGAGCACCACACTTCCGGGTGCCAGCGCTTCTACTAGCGGTTACCTGAACAAAACTCAGGACTTCTCTGTTGTAGCACAGTACCAGTTCGACTTCGGTCTGCGTCCGTCCATCGCTTACTACAAATCTAAAGCGAAAGATGTTGCAGGTATTGGTAGCGAAGATTTCATCAACTACATCGAAGTGGGCGCAACTTACTACTTCAACAAAAACATGTCTACCTATGTTGATTACCAGATCAACCAGATCGACAAAGACAACAAACTGGGCATCAACTCTGACGACACCGTTGCTGTAGGTCTCGTTTACCAGTTCTAATCAGTCACCCTCGACTGTTTATATGCATATCAAACAGGGCTTCGGCCCTGTTTTTTTATATGTAAATCAGAAATACCAGCAACTTTTGAAAAGTGTCGCGCTTTTTATCGCAAACGGTTGGCAATTTGTGTCACAGCCGTTAACCTGATAGCGGATTTCCCTTCTGTCATCAAAATGGAACCTCGTCATGTTTGAAAATATAACCGCCGCCCCCGCCGACCCCATTCTGGGTCTGGCCGATCTGTTTCGCGCCGATGAACGCCCCAATAAAATCAACTTAGGGATCGGCGTCTATAAGGATGAAACCGGCAAGACTCCGGTGCTGACCAGCGTAAAAAAAGCGGAGCTTTATCTGCTGGAAAATGAAAACACCAAGAATTACCTCGGCATTGACGGTATTCCTGAATTTGGTCGTTGTACTCAGGAACTGCTGTTCGGCAAAGGCAACGCGATTATCAATGACAAACGTGCACGTACGGCGCAAACCCCTGGCGGTACTGGCGGTCTGCGTGTTGCGGCGGATTTCCTCGCCAGGAACACCAGCGCAAAACGCGTCTGGGTAAGCAACCCAAGCTGGCCGAACCATAAAGGCGTCTTCAATTCTGCGGGTCTGGAAGTATGCGAATACGCTTACTATGACGCGCAAAACCACGCGCTGGATTTCGAAGGGCTGCTGTCCAGCCTGAATAACGCGCAGGCAGGTGATGTGGTGTTGTTCCACGGCTGCTGCCATAACCCAACGGGGATCGATCCGACACTGGAACAGTGGGAAACGCTGGCTAAGCTCTCGGTAGAGAAAGGCTGGTTGCCACTGTTCGACTTCGCTTACCAGGGCTTTGCTCGCGGTCTGGAAGAGGATGCAGAAGGTTTACGCGCCTTTGCCGCGCTGCATAAAGAACTGCTGGTTGCCAGCTCGTTCTCGAAAAACTTTGGCCTGTACAATGAGCGCGTGGGCGCCTGTACGCTGGTTGCTGCTGATGCAGAGAGCGCCGATCGTGCTTTCAGCCAGATGAAATCGGTGATCCGCGCCAACTACTCTAACCCACCGGCGCACGGTGCGTCTGTGGTCGCGACGATTCTCAGCAACGATGCCCTGCGCGCCATCTGGGAACAAGAACTGACCGACATGCGCCAGCGCATTCAGCGTATGCGTCTGCTGTTTGTGAATACATTGCAGGAGAAAGGGGCAGATCGTGATTTTAGCTTTATCACGCGGCAAAACGGTATGTTCTCGTTCAGCGGACTGACCAAAGAGCAGGTATTGCGTCTGCGCGAAGAGTTTGGCATTTACGCCGTCGCCTCCGGGCGTATCAATGTGGCGGGCATGACGCCGGATAACATGTCACCGCTATGTGAAGCTATCGTCGCGGTGCTGTAATAGCCCGTGAAAGTAAAAAGGTCGCCGCGGCGACCTTTTTTGTTGCGGGTTTACCAGACCGGTAATTCGTCCTGCAGGAACGGATTATGCAATCGTTCATTTCCGAGCGTCGACATCGGCCCGTGCCCTGGAATAAAGGTCACATCGTCCCCCAGCGGCAGCAATTTGCGCTTGATCGAGTCGATCAGTTGCGCATGGTTGCCCTGCGGGAAATCGCTGCGCCCAACGCCGCCTTTAAAGACCACGTCACCAGAAACCAGCAAGCGCGACTGCGCATCAAAGAACACCACATGGCCTGGCGTATGACCAGGACAATGCAGCACCTGCAGATTCACCTTCCCGACGCTGACCGTATCGCCTTCATTCAACCAGCGATCCGGCGTTAAAGGCTGACAATCCTCTAAACCAAACATACGGCTCTGTGCCGGTAAGCCCTGTAGCCAGAACTCATCTTGTTTTTCCGGGCCAATAATTGGCACACCATAGTGCTGCGCCAGTTCGGCTGCCGCCCCGACATGATCAAGATGACCATGCGTCAGCAATATCTGCGTCAGCGTCACGCCCGACGCTTTTACTTCGTCGATGATGCGCTGCGCATCACCACCGGGATCGACCACGGCGGCAAGTTGGGTTTGTTCACACCAGACAAGCGAACAGTTCTGGGAGAACGCGGTAACCGGAATAATGCGATAGTTCATGCTGCTCCTGTAGCTCAGGCCTGAGTTTTACCAGTGCCGTAGCGGCCCGGTATCAATATGCACAAAGTTGCTGCTGGGGTAATATCCTACACCACCAGCGCGCAGAGATAACGCAGCTTTGCGAATATTGCTCAGTGAAATCCCTTCAATATGGAAATCCATAGCCTGTCCTTTGGTGTGATAACTCTTTTTCGCCACACCGCGACTGTGCGCGCGCAGTTCATTATTGGTGTCAACAGAACGATAACCCGAAATGAGCTGTACAGGTTTGCGTGTTCCAAGCAGCCCCTGCAGACGATAAAGCTGGTCGAACAATCCCGGATCGATGCTTTTGACTTTATTCGCGCGATAATCACGGAAAAAATGGTTAAGTTTAGCTAATTCATCCTGAATATAGCCCCTGCCGTCGAAGAACTCGGCTTTAATAGATTCCCCGGTATGGAGATTATTAAGCGTCAGAATACGCGGGCGCGGAGTAGAAAGGGTGGCAAACGCCTGTACTGGCAAGAGGGATGCACCAAGAGCAACCCCACCTAGCACAAGCAATTTGCGACGATTAGCGTCAAATTTATCCATGGTAATCAGGTCTACAGATAAAACAAAATTGAACGTAATGTATGCACTTTTGCGCACGAGAGGCACCTTACCGGGCATCAAACGCCACGTCAAGGTTGCCTCATCCCAGTAAATACGGGCTCTGTAGCCTGCAAGGCCCGTTTTTCACCTTCTCTTACGACAACGTTATTTTACGAACTGCTTCATTTACCTGATTAATTGTTCGGCTTTTGCCAGGATTTGTGCGCCCGATCGCGCCGTCAGATCATAATTGTAAATATCTGTACGATATTGCGTTCGACCATCACTCCCGACGAATGCCGTCAAATAATAGAGATTGACCGGAATATCGTGGCGAATATTAACGTAGCGGGTATCACCCTGCTTTAACGCGTCGGAAATTCGCGTATCGTTCCAGCCCGCATCCTGCAATAGCATATTCGCCAGTTCAGACGCTTTATTCACCCGTACACAGCCAGAACTCAGCGCGCGCGTCTCTCTCTGGAACAGGTTATGGTTGGGGGTATCATGCAAGTAGATGGCGTCAGAACTCGGCATATTGAACTTATAACGCCCAAGCGAGTTTTGCGCTCCCGGCGCCTGCTGGAAGCGGAAAGGCAGGTTCGACGGCGTAATCGTCGCCCAGTCGACCATGTAGGGATCGATCGCCTCGTTACTGTTCCAGCCGCGCAGCACGGTGTAGCCATGGCGTTCAAGGTATCCCGGGTCGTTCCATACTTTCGGCAGAATGTCTTTCCGTGCCAGTGTCGGCGGCACGTTCCACGGCGGGTTGACGACCACATTGTTCAGGGCGCTGCTCATCATTGGCGTCTTGCGATCCGGCCTGCCGACAATCACCCGTGAAGCCAGCACCGGGTTCCCATTGAGATAGTAAACCAGCGAATATTCCGGAATGTTAACCATAATACCGGTGGCGAGATTACCCGGCAGCAGACGCAAACGCTGGATATTTAATGCCAGCAAGCCCGCACGCTGCGCCGGGGAAACATTCAGCCAGTCACGAGTTGACTGACCAATCACGCCATCCGCATGCAGCCCCTGCCATGACTGAAAACGTTTTACCGCTTCAACCAGTTGACGATCGTAGGGCCCACGCGCACTGGCCGTTTTACTCACCGGTTGCGCAGAGGGGCTAACAGCAACGTTATCTCCTGGCAGGGCTATGTTCGGCCCGCCATCTAACATCCCCGTGCGTTGCAGGATCTCGCGCAAAGCAGGGATATCGTTGCTCCACTGGCCAGGACGCAGCGAAGCCTTGCCGGTCAGTTGCGGCCACGGGCGGGAATCCGCCACCAGTGACAGCAATGACTGGTGCATTACGGCATACTGCGGATGATGAGGCGCAAGAGTGTTAATAAAGGTGGGCAACGTGCCGTTATCAAGCGCCACTTGCCACTGGTTGATCACGGAAAGCGCCGGTACAGCAAGGGTGTATGGCTTATCGCTATAAAGCCAGCGCTGGCCTTTCGCCTGAATACCGGCCACAAACTGCAGGTAGCCCAGCATGGCATCTGAAAGCACAATATCGCGCGCCTGCCCGGAAACATTCGGATCGGTTAACAGCTCTACCCAGGTTGTAAATTGCGGCTGGAAACCAGCGATAGCGACTTCCGCCAGTTGTTGCTGAAATGCCTGGACGGCGTCGCGGTTGTCCCACATCGGTTTTTGCCCGCGCGCAGCATACAGCGCAGCAAGCTGATTCATATAGACCGGTGTCCAGTTAGCCGGCAATTGCGACTGCAACTGCGCCCGCACTGCCGCCACATCGACACCCGATGGATAAGGCGTGATACCGGCCATCATGGCAGTCGCCGGCGATTGCGCCAGCGGCTGTGGCAACACCGTAGGCTGTTCACCCGGCGTTGCAGAACTGTCGACAGGCACCATTTCAGGCTCATCAGCCTGCACATTAAACAGTGGAGCGAATGCAAATGCCAGACACAAACTCAGCGCTGACATCCGACGACCATACAACTTCTTAAGCAACATCCCTTGCCCCCTGTTTCTCACATTGCGCGTACGAACTTGTCATTCTCTTTCAGTATATAAACACTAAAAAGCATTTGCCTTACCTAATGTAAAGAAGTTTAAAGATAAAACCCGGTCAGGCATAGCCACAAAAATAAAAAAGGGCGACATCGCTGTCGCCCTTTCTGGTTATGCATTCGCTAGGAAGCGTCTGCCGTACCCGGCAATGTTTCCGGCAGCTGCGCGGCAAAACCCCGCAGGCCGACAACATGCACATGCTCGTTATTCTGCACGACTTTACGCACCAGTTTGTAGGTGGTGCCTTTTTCCGGACTGATATTTTCCGGTGCCGCGATGATCAGCTGCATCTCCAGGCGTTCGCAGAGTTCAAACAGTGTGGCGATAGAACGGGCATCCAGACGCGCTGCTTCATCAAGGAACAGCAGACGGCACGGGGAGATATCTTTACCACGCAGGCGACGTGCTTCATCTTCCCAGCTTTGCACCACCATCACCAGAATCGACATACCGGTACCGATCGCTTCCCCGGTCGAGAGTGCACCGGATTCCGCACGCAACCAGCCATCGGAGCCCCGGTTGACCTCTACTTCCATCTCCAAATAGTTGCGGTAGTCCAGCAGCTCTTCACCAATGGTCTGTGGCGTACGTTGCCCCATATCAATCTGCGGATTAAGACGCTGATACAACTTCGCCAGCGCTTCCGAGAATGTCAGGCGGTTACTGTTAAACAGATCCTGATGCTGCTCATGTTGTTCCGACAGCACGGTCAGCAGGGTGGCGTGGCTTTCGCGAACATTAACGTTAAGTCGCACACTGTTAACCTGGCCGAAAGAGACGCTTTGCAGCCCCTGGTTGAGCATACGGATGCGGTTCTGCTCGCGCTGGATGGTTTTACGAATAATATTCGCCACACTGCGAGAGCTGATCGCCAGTTTCTGCTCGCGGGAGGTCAACTCTTCTGTCAGACGGCTCAGCTCGATCTCCATCTGCTCAATGGCTTCAACGGGATCGTCAGTGCGAATAATATCCTGACGGATACGCTCACGCAGATGCTGGTAGACCGCCACAAAGAACTGGATTTTGCGCTCAGGACGTTTTGGATCCTCAGACATACGCAGAACATCGCGCAGATGTTCGTTGTCGGCCACCGCCAGGCGCAGCGCACCCAGGGCCTTATCCGACATTGAACGCAACTCGTCGCCGGAGAGGTACGCCAGTTCACGTCGGTGCAGGCGGCGTTCCACGCCATTATCTTTCACCATGCGCATGACCGCGCACCAGCCTGCTTTTGCAGTCACCACCTGCTCACGCATTTCGTGGTAATCGCGCTCCAGTTTGCGTAACCGGCGGGTCAGATTGTCCATCTCCGCTTCGCAGAAGGTGAGCGCTTTTTCCAGCTGGTTACGACGTGCACGGTTAGAGGAGAGTTGCGCATGCAGCTCATCGCGGCGAATACGCGCCCGTTCCTCAGCACCGCCATCGGCGCGCACGCCAATGTCCTGCAACTCTTTTTGCAGATCGTTAAGCAGCTCTTTTTTGGTATCAAACGAACTCTTCAGTGAGGCCAGTACCTGGTTGTACTGACCGTACTGCGCGGCGTGGCTGCGCATGGCTTCGCGGGCTTTGGTACGCTCCGCTTCAGCCTGCTCCAGACGCTGGCGCAGCTTCTCGTTCAGATCGTTATTACCATTGAACATCTCCGCCGCATCCGAATAACCGAAATGCGCACGGCGCTGCACCACTTCCGCCAGCACAAAGGCTTGCTGACGCGCATCACGCTGCACTTGCTGCGACGTCGCGTAATCCGCTTTCAACTGCTCAAACTGTTCCGGGTCGCTTTGCAGCACTGACACCACCGGCTCCAGCTTCGCCAGTTGATTGCCAAACTGTTGAACAAAGCGCGCGGCTTCCTGCGCTTCGTCCAGGCGCTCCTGGATTTCGTCCACACGATCGGCCAGTGTGTCGTCCGCCAGCAGGTTGATACGTGGCAGCAAGCGGTTAAGCTGCGCCACGCCCTCCTTCGCCTGTTCGAACTGCACACGGCTTTGCTGGTTGTCGTTTTCGTGGTTATTAATAGCCCGTTCCAGCTCGCCGCGGCGGCTGTTAAGGGTACGGATTTCCGCTTCCGGATCGTCGTCAAATGCCACCGCCAGATGACTGCCAATAAAGCGGCTGAAGGCCTGATGCAGACGCTGTGTTTTTTGCACATCAAAGGAGAGCGTAGCAAAACGTTCCGCCAGCGCTTCACGCTCAGCGTGCAGACTCTCAATGCGGCTTTCACGCGCCGCGCGGCCAAACAGCGGCAGAGCCGGGAAACGGGAGTAACGCCACTGACGGTCGGCGATTTTCACCACCACCGCTTTTTCCAGCTCGTCTACGCTGAACACGCTGTCATCAAAGGATTGCGGATCGCCTTCGATTAAATAGAGATCTTCGGGGCAATCATCCAGCCCTTCCAGCATTTCGGCAATTTGCGACAGATCCGGCACCACAATCGCATGGCGTGATGGCCCATACAGCGCCGAGTAATACGGCGCATCGTCAATGCTGACATCGTCATAAATTTCCGACAGCAGCACGCCGCCAAAACGCTCCGCCAGTGCATTCAGGCGAGCATCTTCGGCCCCGCCCGGCTGGCTTAAGCGCTCAATTTCGTCATCAACCGCACGTTTGCGCGCGCCGATTTCATCACGTTCAACGATAGCTTCACGTTCCCGCTCCAGCAGTTGCTGGAGGTATTCCGTGACATCCTGACCCGATTCAAATTCTTCGCCGCTCTGCTCGCACAGTTGCGTAAGGCTGCTTTGCGCCGCCAGCCAGATGGGCGCGCGTTTGGTCAGCGACTGGATGCGCGATTGTAGCTGTTCCAGTTCCTGACGCATCGCCATACGTTGTTCGCCTGCAACGGCAACGTTATCGGACAAGGCAGCGATTTGCGCTTCCAGCGACTGGTGCAGCGCCTCAAGCTCTTCTGCGTCGTACTGTTTACCCTGGCGCTTACAGAAGTCCGCTAACATGCGTTCGGCATCCTGCTGTTCACGCAGGCGCTGTTCCAGCTCGTTCAGTCGCATACGCAACGGTTGCACCTGTTCTGCCAGATGGCGCTGGTTTACGCCGTCGCGCAGTAATTCACGGGCCACTTCCCAGGCTTCATTACGTGCCAGCGGGCCGTTGATGGCCACAACTAGCTGGTACGCCTGTTCAAACTGGCTATGGGCGGTTTGCGCTACGCTCAGTTTCTGATCCAGCGACAGCAATTTTTCCGTCGCTTCCTGCTCTTTTGCCTGGAATGTTTCCAGCCACTCGTCAGCCGTCTCTGGGGTCAGATCCGGCAGATGGCACAGCTCTTTTGCACGTTGTAAAGCCTGCAGCGCCTGGTTGTACTGGATGGCACGCGTCTGTTGCACATCCAGCGCCTGTTGGTAATCGGCAAGCTGATTTTTCAGCTCATCCACTTCCAGTTCGGCGGCTTCGGCACGCGCTTCGTTTTCTTCCTGACGTTCGGCGGCTTCCGCCACCACTTCATGTTGCTCTTCCAGGCGGATCTGCAACTCGTCGAGATCCGCCTCGTAACGCTCAATTTTTTCTTGCTGGCGCAGCGCCGTCTGCACCAGGTTCAGGTGATCGCTGGCAGCCTGATAATCGGCCTCCAGGTCCCCTTCCGATCCGGCATGCTCGGAAAGCTCCCGCGCCATATCGACATGCTTATACTGCTCCGCAGCCAGTTGCTGGCGCGAGGTAAACAGCTCCCGGCGATACTCCAGCGCTTTATCCAGATGGATCCGCCGCTCGTTGGCATGGCGCATATAATCTGCCGCCACATAGTTAGTGGCTTCGCTGATCAAATGCTTAAACAGATCGCGGTCAGACTGGGTAACACGGATGGCTTCCAGCGTCATGCGGTTTTCACGCAACGCGGCTTCCATATCCTGGAAGGCTTTACGCACGCCGCTGTTTTCTGGCAACAGGTAGTCGCGCAACGAACGGGTAATGGCGCTGGAAATCCCGCCGTATAGCGAGGCCTCAATCAGGCGATAATATTTGCTACGATCCGACGCCGAACGCAGTCGACGCGCCACTATGCCGAGATCGAACATCAGCGCATGGTAATCGGTAATGGAGTTGAACTGCTTAAACTGCACGCCCTCCATCGCATCCAGTTTGTCTTTCACTTCCTGCAACGAAAGCACGCGCGCCTGGCGCTCGTTCAGCGTTTCGGTTAACAGTTGTGTCGGCAGCATGGCCGTCGGCAACCCCTGAATGGCAAAGGGTTTGATATCCACTTTGCGATCGCGCCCGGCGACTTGCTGCAGACGCACCCCCACCAGCACGCGCTGATGCCGGGAGTTAATCACATCCAGCACCGAGTAACAGACCCCTGCTTTCAGTTTCCCGTGCAGGCCCTTATCACGCGAGCCGGAGGTCGCCCCGGCTTCGGTAGTGTTACGGAAGTGCAGCAACGTCAGATCCGGAATAAGCGCGGTGACGAAGGCCGCCATGGTGGTGGATTTCCCTGCACCGTTGCCCCCGGACAGGGTTGTTACCAGCTCATCCAGGTCAAAGGTGCGGGCAAAAAAGCCGTTCCAGTTAATCAGCGTTAGCGAACGAAATTTTCCGCGTTCAATCATTACTCTTCCTCCGAGCTATCCGGCTGATTGTCTTCCGGCTCATCATTGAGCTGCAGGTGGTTTTCCACAGGCATTGCCTCACCGTCGCGGATCATGCGCAGTTGCGCTTCACGCGGATCATCGCCAGAGCGCACATCTGCGCCGAAACGGAACACCGATTCGGTAATGCGGAACTTGCTGCTGTCATTGCCCATAAACCAAATCATGCCCAACCGGCGCAGGCGATTTAATGAGGAACGGACTTTCTCCTGCAATTTTTGTCGATCAAGATCTGAACCGGTCGAACGGTTGTTGACCAGCTTCAGCAGTTTCGGTTCATCCGCCAGCGACAGCAATTCGTCATACAGCTCTTGTTGGGTAAAGATGCCTTCATTAGCCAGACGTTCCGGGCTGAGATAGAGGTAGCAAAGGATTTTTCCGACCATCATATCCAGTTCCGACAGTACTGAGCGCGGAATAAGCGTGGTAGAACGCGGGCGCAGATAGAAAAAACCTTCAGGCGCACGGATCAGCTCGACGTTATAGCGGGCATAAAACTCTTCCAGATACTCCTGGAAATCCATCAAAAAGGCGTGATTATCCAGTTCATCCAGGCCGATATGTCTACCCGCGCGCAGCGCGCTGTCCAGCGCCGGAAAAAGAGGGTTTGCCAGCGCCTGCGCCAGCTTGACTGGCATCACTTGTTCAATATTTGTCGATGACATGCGCCTGTACCTTGGCTCCGTAATCATTAATCGGCTGCCATTTCGGCGGCAGGCCGGTGAAATCTGCTTGCGCTACGCCAAGACGTACCGCCTGATCAACCACAATGCGCGCCACGTCGAAATGACGAACGCGGGGATACTGCGCCAGATACTCGCGAGCAACCAGACCAAGATCCAGCGGCACACCTTTCGTTTTATAGATGGCCAGTTGCTGTTCGATCATTGCTGCAAGTTGCTCTCGGATCTCGTTAAACTCTTCAAATTCCAGATCCGGCGGCAATTCGCCGGTCACTTCCTCATCGCGCAGCGCCATCTCTTCATCGCGCATATCGAGCAATCGATCGGCACTGGCGTAGGTCAGCGCCCACGGCGCATCAAAATAGGACTGCACGGACTGACGCAAGCGCTGGGCGAAGACGCGGTTTTTATCCATATCGATAGCGGTACGAATGAATTTATGTACGTGACGGTCGTACCCGATCCACAGATCGATTGCCTGCTGCCCCC
This sequence comes from Kosakonia sp., assembly GCF_032052965.1. Classification (GTDB taxonomy): domain Bacteria; phylum Pseudomonadota; class Gammaproteobacteria; order Enterobacterales; family Enterobacteriaceae; genus Kosakonia. The sequence continues at coordinate 216,865 of NZ_DAMBVN010000004.1, read as the reverse complement.
AGCTAACAATACGGTCGAGCTTACTTTGCAGGTTAAATACCAGCTGATCGAGGAACTCCAGGTCAGTGTGCGCCAGGGTTGCATCCTGAATGCGCAACAAGTTGGCCTGCAACTTGTCGCCGGCTGCTTCCAGCGTATCCTGCAGTTCGCGTAATGTACCGGACGTTTCTGACAACAACAGTTCACAACTGGAAATCGCGGCGCGCCAGTCTTTGTTCAGCAACTGGGCGATATCATCCTTCACCTGCTGCTGTTGTTCGTCCATCAGTCGCTGGGTCAGATCGATGCTGTCGAAGATCTCCGCCACCGAATATTTTAACGGCGCATAGACGTTACGGTGCCAGTGAAATTCATCCCCGCCCTCGTCCGCCGCATCGGCCGCGCGTTTTAATTCGCCCGCGACGATGGAAAGCTGCATTGAGAGTCGCAACGTGGAAAATTCACGCTGACGAATATAATAATCCGTGATCCCAATGCCCAGCGGCGTCAGACGGTAGATTGCATTCCCTTCCGTGATTTCGCTGGTGAAGCGATTTAACAGACGCTGACGCACCATATCGTTAATGGCATTGTTGGCGCGCTGGCTTATCGTTTCACTGGTTTGTTCGAACGCATCACTGACGTAACGAAAAGCATCTACCAGTTCACCTTCGCTCATTTCACCATCCAGGCGCTCGCCGTTAAGCGTCGCGACAGCCAGCAAAAAAGAGAGTCTGTCGACCGGCAACGAGATGGAGAAATCATTCTTTCTGGCCCAGGCAACCAGTTCGGGGACTGTCTGGGAAAATTCACTCATCGTTTATCCTTCCATCGATTTGCGGCTTAAGCGCGGTCACGTGAATATAGCGGCCGAGACTGATATACGGCTCCTGACGGCAATAGCGCGTTTCAAGTTCCAGCAAGGCGTCAAAACAGTCGCGCTGCTGGTGCTTTTCACGCAAATAGTCATGAAAAACCCGCACGCCGGTTTTGCTGGTTATCTGCCAGCCAATCTGTTCAAGCCAGCCGTAAACATCCGCAGGAACCCGGGGATAGTCCGGAGAAAGGGTGCGCTTTTTGCGTTTCGGCATGCCTGCCTGCACGTAGTCGAAATTCCCTGCCACCATGTTGTGCATTAACAGCCCGTCGGCATTGTAAAACATCAATGACAGCGCTCCGCCCGGGCGCAGCATCGACCATAAGGTCTGCAATACACTGACGGGTTCTGCGACCCATTCAAGCACAGCATGAAACAATATCAGATCAACCGGCGATTCTAAATGCTGTGATATATCCTGAGCGGCGCATTGTACAAAATGCATGTTACCGCTCACACCTTTCTCATCCGCCGCTGTCTGCGCACGTGCGATCATCTCTTTCGACACATCGCACAACGTCACATGGTGGCCGCGTTGCGCCATACCGATCGCGGTTTGCCCTTCTCCACCTCCGGCATCCAGCACCCGCAAACGGTCTGGTTCCATTGAGGCCAGTAATACGTCCAGATCCTGCCAGAGGATCGCCTGGCGCAACTGACCTTTGGTCGTGCCATAGATATTGCGTGAGAATTTCTCCGCGATGTCGTCGAAGTTTCGATCCGTCATGGCCGCTCCGCGCTTCTGACAAAACCGCTATTTTGTCACAGCCGTACCGATAATGAACCCATCTGATGTAAGATCGGCTGAAATCGCCTGCTGTATGGTCAAAAAGGAGACGGATACGGTGCTTTTTACCCTCAAAAAATACATCGGTGGCATGATGCTGCCGCTCCCGTTTTTACTTTTGTTGATAGGTCTTGGCCTCGTGCTGGTATGGTTCAGCCGCTGGCAAAAAACGGGCAAGGCATTTATCAGTGTCGGTTGGCTGGTTTTACTGCTGTTAAGCCTGCAACCTGTCGCAGACGGTTTGTTAAAACCCATTGAGGATAAGTACCCCACCTGGCGCGGTACGCAGCAGGTGAAATACATCGTGATCCTGGGGGGAGGCTACACCTGGAATGATGACTGGGCACCCAGTTCCAATCTGATCAGCAACAGTCTGCCACGGCTGAATGAAGGGATCCGCCTGTGGCAGGCAAACCCGGGGGCGAAGCTTATCTTTACCGGTGCGGCGGCCAAAACCAATCCTGTCAGCACGGCGGAAGCCGGGGCGCGCGTCGCGGAAAGCCTCGGTATTCCGCGCAGCGAAATCATCACCCTGGATAAGCCCAAAGATACGGAAGAAGAAGCGGCAGCGGTGAAAGCTGCGATTGGCGATGCTCCATTCCTGTTGGTGACCTCCGCGTCACATCTTCCCCGGGCGATGATTTTCTTCCAGCATGTTGGGCTGCATCCGCTACCCGCTCCGGCGAACCAACTGGCGATTACCTCGCCGCTCAACCCGTGGGAACGCGTGATCCCCTCCCCGGTCTGGCTGATGCACAGCGACCGGGTGGGTTACGAAAGCCTGGGCAGGGTCTGGCAATGGTTGAAAGGCAGTTCAGGCGAGCCAGGGGAGCAGTGATTTTGACGCAAGGTCGAAGTGGGTGCGGCTAAATTGCCCGGTGCTCACAAGTTGCGCCACTTCGTCCCATAACAGATAGAGCCAGCGTCGCCAGAGGAAGGACTCGGCCACCGGCGCACGCTGCAAATAGTGCCAGAGCAGATCTTCCGCCTGGTTGCCATCGACCAGGCGAAACAGCTCATACTCTCGCGGCGCCCAAAGCATTATACCCGGCCCGACCATTGCCAGCAGTTGATCGCTGCGTGCATCTTTCAGCATGCTGCGTAAATTAAAACTACCGTGCACTAACACGCAGTTGTCGTTAAACCCATCAAAGAGTGCGGGCAGGCATTCACGGGTACGGAATAACACACGCTTATCCTGCATGGTCAGGCCAGTATTATGATACTGGTTAAGGGTCGTCCACAGCACTTCCACCCGCTGGCGATACCAGGATGGCCAGATATTTTCCTGGGTACTGTCGACAGTGCCCACGCAGCCGTGGCTATCCTGCCGGTGCCATGCGAGTAAGCCCTCGACGATTTGATCTTTCAACTGTTCCCAGCGTTCCGGGGTCCGTGCAGGCGCTTCGACGGGCACGCCGCGCAGCCGCTCAATCAGCAACACATCTGGCCCCGGATGCTCTTCGTGGGTCATCACACCATATACCACCGGCATGCGCACCGTACCGCTGCGCGCCAGCATCGAAATCTTCCAGGCCAGCTGTTGCGCCAGACCTGGAGTAGAAAAACTCCGTGCCAGCAATGGCATCGGGTTGCCTTTACTGTCATATAACGACCAGAGTGCCGAGTCAGGTTTCTCGCTGACGCACTCCATACGACTCAGTTTTTCCCCCAGCAGATGACTTAATTCGGCGCGCAGTTGTTCCATAGAAGATTGCCCTCATCAATACTACTGCTTTTATAATGAGCGCCAGGTTGAAAGATGTCACCCTGATGAGATCAAAACATTTTAATAATTTAGCTGTTTAGAGAGAAATCCCCTCCGCAAGGAGGGGATGGAAGGATTAATGCAGTTCTGCGCGCACGCGCTCAAGATCTTCTTGCGTATCCACGCCCGTGCCGGGCACCACGCTGGCCACCGCCACATGAATTTTCTCGCCATACCAGAGCACCCGCAGTTGCTCCAGCATCTCGATCTGTTCCAGCGGACTGGTTTGCCAGCTGACATAACGGCGGATAAACCCTGCGCGATAACCGTAAATACCGATATGGCGCAAAAATGTATCGCCGATAGCGTCACGGGAAAGCGCAAAACGATCGCGGTCCCAAGGAATGGTCGCGCGGGAAAAATAGAGCGCATACCCTTCGGCATCTGTCACGACTTTTACGGCGTTGGGATTGAACGCTTCTTCTGCACTGTGGATCGGCACTGCCAGCGTCGCCATGCCGACATTACGCGCCGCCAGATTCTCTGCAACCTGGCGGATAATGGCGGGTGGGATCATCGGCTCATCGCCTTGCACGTTGACAATGACGGTATCATCGCTAAAGCCGCATTTTTCTACCACTTCCGCCAGGCGCTCGGTGCCAGACTGATGATCGGCACGGGTCATGCAGACTTCGCCGCCGACCGCTTCCACCGCACGCTTAACATCTTCATTGTCTGTCGCCACGATAATGCGTTCGGCTCCCGATTCACGGGCGCGCTCCAGTACATGCACGACCATCGGTTTGCCATTGATATCGACCAGCGGTTTTCCTGGCAGTCGCGTGGAAGCGTAACGCGCGGGAATGATCACCACAAAACTCATGGACGGCTCTCTTCAGCAGTTAACGAACGCGCTTCGTTTTCCAGTAACACAGGAATACCGTCACGCACCGGGAAAGCAAGGCTATCGACTTTGCAGATCAGTTCCTGCTTATCCTGGGTGTAGTAAAGTTTGCCGTTACAAACCGGGCAGGCGATGATTTCAAGTAAACGGTGATCCATTTTTCCTCCTGATGCACCGACGATTAACGGGTTAAGCTTAACATATTCAATTTTTACACCGCGCCTGTTTCCAGGCCTGCGCGCGCAGCCATAAATAACCCCTCCGGCAAGCGGGAGAAGATCACCCGCTGCGCGCCCTGCCAACGGGCAAAATCTGTTATTGCCCCTTGCAGCCCCTTTTCCAGCGAGGCGCCCGGCTTGATACCGTCTTCAAGATAGAGCGCAATAACCTCCAGTACCCCATCTTTCCGGTGCATTTTGGCGTCCATACGCCCGACCAGACGCCCCCGATGCAACAGTGGCAGGACAAAATAACCGAACTGCCGTTTAGGTGCCGGGGTATAACACTCAAGCCGGTAGCTGAAACCAAATAACTGCTCCGCGCGTTTACGATCCCAGACGACCGGATCAAACGGCGACAGCACAGCGCTGTGCGTGGCGCGAAGCTTATCAGACTGCGCCTGCTCAAGCAGCGGCAATAACCCGGCATGCAGCCAGGCTGGCCCCAGTTGTTCAACCATTACCGGGTAAATCTTCTCTTCAGCCTGCATACGCTCCAGTAAAACAGGCAAAGCGGGCCGACGCAGACGGTAATAATCCGCCAGCCATTGCGCACGAAATATCCCCAGGCTGCGGGCGCTGTTCGCCAGCATGTGGTATTCCGCCTCCGCCTGCGGCAGCAGATCTCGGTCATCGTTCCAGTGCGGCATCACCCGGTGCGTTAAATCATACACCCGCTGAAAATTTCGCCGCTCAATCACCATTACCTTTCCGGCCGTAAACAATCCCTCCAGGTGGCGCTTATGCGGCTTCCACTCCCACCAACCGCTGGTCCCTTTACGCGGGTGTTCAAAATCTGCTGAGCGTACCGGGCCATGCTGCTGAATATGGGCAATCAGTTGCGCGATTTCACCCGCATGCTCTTCCATCCAGGCCTGGCGATATTTCCAGCCCATCTTATCCGGCGACAACATCCGGTGCCGCACAAGGGGAAAATCTTCGCGCGGCAGAAAGCAGGCTTCATGCGCCCAGTATTCCATCAGTTCGCCGCCGCTTAGCGCCTGGTCAAGCCACTGCTGCGGATAGGCACCCAGCCGGCTAAATAGCACCAGATAAGGGCTACGGGCAACAATGTTGATCGTGTCGATCTGCAATAGCGACATACGCTTAATAGTTTGCAGGATATCGCCGGGCGTTGCCCGACGGGATGGTTTACGCAGCAAGCCCTGGGCGGCGAGGTGTAAATGACGGGCAGCGGTCAATGAAAGGTGCGGCACAGACATGGGGGTTCCTGTTAAGTCAACAGGGCGCAGCCGGTGTGACGATCTTCAGCGCGCCAGAGTGAGCAATTCCTGCAGTAGCTTTTCCGCCTGTTTGCCTTCCAGCTGCGCATCGACAGGCAAATACCACCAGTTATCTTCCGCAAATGCGCGGCACTTAACGGCATCTTTTTCAGTCATGATCAGCGTCTGACCGGGCTGCACCAGCGCGCGAACATCCGCATGCGACAACGCCTGATGATCGGCCAGCGCTACGGTTTTTTCCGGCGTGATGCCGCACTCAGCAAGGGTAGTAAAAAAACGCGGAGGATGACCAATACCGGCCATGGCGACGACATGGGCCAGTGCGCTCACGTTGCGGCGCTCACCCGTTCGCAGGTTGATGGCCATACCGGGGCGCAGGCGCATCGGGATCTCACCGGTTTTCGCTACCCCGCCATTGGTAATAATCGCATTGACCGTCTTCAGGCGTGAAGCGCGCTCACGCATCGGCCCGGCAGGCAGCCACCAGCCATTACCGAAACGCCGGACCCCATCAATCACAACAATTTCAATATCTCGCGCCAGCCGATAGTGCTGTAAACCATCATCAGTAATGATGATTTGCACCGAATGTTGGGCCAGAACCGCATTCACCGCATCGGCACGCACAGGGGACACCGCGACCGGTGCTCCAGTGCGTTGATAAATCAGAACGGGCTCATCCCCGGCCTGGTCGGTTGTGGTCGTGGCCTCCAATAACAGAGGGTAACGCTCCGCTTTACCGCCATATCCGCGTGAAACAACCCCCACGCGGACACCGTGCTGCTGCAGCTGCTCCACCAGCCAGATCACCACCGGGGTTTTACCGTTGCCGCCGGCGGTCAGATTACCCACCACGACCACCGGCACCGGCGCACGCCAGGCCTTTTTCAGACCCAGGCGATAAGCATAACGGATGGCAACGCTCACCAGGCCGTAGAGCCAGGAGAGCGGTAACAGCAGCAGCCACAGTGGCGATTCACCGGACCAGATGCGGGCAATCATTCGCCAAACTGCATCTTGTGAAGTTGTGCATAAACACCGCGATGCGCCAGCAGTTCAGCATGGCTGCCACGTTCAACGATGCGCCCATCTTCCACCACGACAATTTCATCAGCCTGTTCAATGGTGGACAGGCGGTGAGCGATTACCATTGAGGTACGGTTTTTCTGTAACTCATTGAGCGCAGCCTGGATAGCGCGTTCAGATTCCGTATCCAGCGCCGAAGTGGCTTCATCAAGGATCAAGATAGGGCTATCGCGGAGCAGCGCACGGGCAATGGCAATACGCTGACGCTGGCCGCCAGAGAGCAGAACACCGTTTTCGCCAATGACCGTATCCAGCCCTTCATCCATCTTGTTGATAAAGTCGAGGGCATAAGCCATTTTCGCCGCTTGTTCAATCTCCTCGCGGCTGTACTTTTCAGTACGCGCATAGGCAATGTTATTGGCTACGGTATCGTTAAACAGGTGTACATTCTGCGACACCAGTGCGACCTGATCGCGCAAAGAGGTGAGCTTATATTCACGCAGATCGTGACCATCAATGAGGATTTCCCCCTCATCAATATCATAAAAACGCGTGATCAGGCTGGCCATGGTTGACTTACCGGAGCCAGAGCGCCCCACCAGCGCAACCGTTTTGCCCGCCGGAATGGTCAGGTTAATATTACGCAGCGCCGGCGTTTCACGGCCCGGGTAGGTAAAGGTCACATTACGAAATTCGATATCGCCACGAGCACGTTCGATAACCCGGGTACCTTCGTCTTTTTCCTGCTCGCTATCCAGAATCGCAAACAACGTCTGACATGCCGCCATACCGCGCTGGAACTGGGCATTCACGTTGGTTAGCGATTTCAGCGGCCGCATCAGGGCGATCATTGACGAGAACACCACGGTGATGGTCCCTGCGGTAAGAGTATCCATTACTGCCGGGAAGCTTGCCGCATAGAGTACAAACGCCAGCGCCAGGGAAGCGATCAGCTGGATCACCGGATCGGAGATGGAAGAGGCAGAGACCATTTTCATGCCCTGCAAGCGCATCTTATTGCTGACTTTTTCGAAACGGCTGGTTTCCACTTCCTGACCGCCAAACATCAGTACTTCTTTATGCCCTTTCAGCATCTGCTCCGCACTGGTGGTCACCTGCCCCATCGTGTTTTGCATGTTTTTACTGATATTACGGAAACGTTTGGACACCACCCGGATGGCAATTGAGACAATCGGTGCCAGTACAATCAGGATCACCGACAGTTGCCAGCTGTACCAGAACATCATAATAAACAGGCCGATAATCGACGCGCCTTCACGCACTACAGTGATCAAAGCACTGGACGAGGAGGATGCGACCTGTTCGGAATCATACGTGATCCGTGACAGCAAGGTGCCAGTAGACTGTTTGTCAAAGAAGGAAACTGGCATCCCCATCATATGGCCGAACAAACGACGGCGCATGGTCATTACCACTTTTCCGGACACCCAGGAAATGCAGTAACTGGAGATATAGCTGGTGATACCACGCAGGATCATCAGCCCGATAACCACCAGCGGCATCCACAGCAGCACTGAACGGTCCGTTTTACCAAAACCATCATCCAGTAACGGTTTGAGCAGCGATAGCATAAACGTATCGCTGGCTGCGTTGAGGATTAACGCTATCCCCGACACGATCAGACCCGCTTTAAAAGGCGCAATAGTTGGCCAGAGGCGGCGGAAGGTCTGCCATGTGGAGAGATCTTTATCGTTCTGCATTCAAAAAACCAGCACTTGTTGAAATAGCCGCATATTCTACCTGTTATCGCTGGGGACGCCAAACCACTGATGATACCAACGAGGTAAAAGTTGATCTCGTAAGCTATGGATTTCCCAGCCGCGCGCGGTAAAAGAGACGGTGATCTGCCCCTGATGGGCCGTATCCAACCAGCGATACCCTTGCTGACGGTAGCGTTCAGCCACTTTGGGCGAAGGTAATCGCCACGCGTTATAACGCGATGTCGATACCAGCGCGGCCTCGCCTCCCACACGCTGAATAAACGCCAGCGTCGAGGAGCTATTGCTGCCGTGGTGGGGAACCTGTACCAGTGTAGCTTTAAGATGCTGCCAGTAGTGACTCAGCATGGTCATTTCGCCCTGCGCTTCGATATCGCCCGTCAGCAGAATACGATACAGCCCATCATCAACGCTCACCACACATGAACCATTATTCCCCGTTCTTTTTTCGCCCGGCAGCGGCCAATGCGCACGAAAGTTTAATCCCTGCCATTGCCAGTTCTCGCCGCGAAAACAAGGCTGATGATCGCCCCATCCCAACGGACTGCGTATCCACATTGCGGGCCAGGATTTCTGCAAACTTTCAAGGCCCCCCCGGTGATCCAAATGCTCATGGCTCAGGATAACGCCTTCGGGCTCTAATGCTCGCCAACGAAGCCATGGCGCGATCAATTGTTCGCCGCTGTTTCCACCCGGCCAGGCATTCCCGGTATCAAAGAGAAGCGCTTTGCCGTTACGCTCAATCACCATAGCCAGCCCATGCCCGACATCCAGCATATGGACCGACCACTCCCCTGCCCGCTCAGACCGCCAGAAGGGGAATGCCAGAGTGACAAAGCATGCTATGCAGAGCGCGGGAGAATGGCACCACAAGCGAAAACGCGCAGCCGCTAACATAAACCAGGGTGCCCAGGCCAGCCTCTGCCAACGCCTGTCTATGCTCAGCCAGCCGGCGGGTAACCCGCGCAGAAACGCAAACACGATCTCCAGCGACCTGTCTGCACCATACCAGCATGCCGTTTCTGCCAGCGACAGCCCCACCCAATGCAGCACCATACCGGCCAGGATCAATGGCACCGTAATGAATGTGATCAGCGGTATCGCCACCAGATTGGCGATGAGTGAGCTCAGGCTGATCCCGTTGAAAACCGACAACTGGATGGGTAAAAGCAGCAGCGTCATCCCCACTTGTAGGTGCACAAGATTCAGGCATGCGCGCACCCATTTACGCTGCTGCTTCCATGGCGCGGGCACCCACTGATACCAGAACAGCAACGCTGCAACAGCAAAGGCTGAGAGCCAAAGGCTGTCGGAAAGTATCGCCAGCGGATCGGTTGCAATGATTGCTGCAACACAACACAGCCAGACTTGCCATGGCGACCATAACCGGCCAGACAACTTTAAAGCAGCCCAGACGCCAAGCGAAATTGCGGTGCGTAACGCAGGGGGCTGCAACCCCGTAAGCCAGGCGTAACTCATCGCGCAGCCCACCCCGGTCAACAGAGGCAAATGCCAGCCAATCGCATGGGCGGGAAAGCAGAACTGTGCAACACGCACCAGCAGCCATCCCATCATCGAGGCAAGCGCGATATGCAAACCCGAGATCGCCATCAGATGTGCCGTCCCTGTTTGCCGCATGACATCTTTCACTTCGCCATCCAGTGCGGATCGCTCCCCCATACCCAGCGCCAGTATGACCTGTTGCCAGGAGTAGGAAGCCAGTCGCTCTTTCAGCGACTGTAAATACGCCGCACGCCAGCTGCAGCGGCTATCCAGCACCTCGGCGTTAATGATCCGCCCATTGAGGGGTAAATGGGACGACAGTGCATAGCGCTGCGAGTCGAATCCCCCCTCATTCAGTTGCCCATGGACAGCCCGCACCCGGACGGTCATTGCCCAACGTTGACCGGCGCAAACTTGCTGCGGCAAATATTCGCCATAGAGCACAATACCCGGTGCCGGAAAGAGACGCTCCCCGTTCAGTCGGATGATTTTCCCCCGGTGTCGGGTCATGTTGTCGGTGTCTGTGATAGTTATCTCAACGCGACGATTGCTTCCGGGCAGGTGCTGTGTTGGCCAGAGGGATTGCTGCGCGGCAAGGATCCCCCATGCAAAAAAGATCAGGGTATAGCCGCTGTACCGCAACATGGGCGCGCGGTAACAGGCAAGCACACAACCGAATGCCAGCGCACACCAGACAACGCCAATGTCGGGTAAAACGGGTAACACGAGCAGGGGCAAAATGCCCGATAAAATACAGGCGGCAAGCGCTGGTAACGTCATATCTGACTCCTTGTTGCCGGAGAGTATGTGACGCTACCGTGGTGCTGTCTGGAGTGATTTTAGAGCTTTGCGGCGCAGGCAGAAACTTTTTTGCTGCGTTACATTTTACGCAGGTATCATTGCGATCAAGGCCGCAGGGAATACCGAACGACAGGAAACAAAAAAGCACTCTGCGGGTGCTTTTTTGCTGTGTAAGTTTTAGCGACTCGCTAAACCTTACTCATAAATATTGGCGCGGTCGCGTAATTCTTTACCCGGCTTAAAGTGCGGAACGTATTTTCCTTCCAGATCCACTTTGTCGCCTGTTTTCGGGTTACGCCCGGTACGAGGAGCACGATAGTGCAGAGAAAAACTGCCGAAACCGCGGATCTCAATGCGCTCACCCTGGGCAAGAGTAGAGGCCATATGCTCCAGCATCTCTTTTACGGCATCTTCCACAGCTTTTGCCGGGATATGAGATTGCTGGCTTGCAAGTCTTTCTATCAATTCTGACTTGGTCATGATTCCTCCGGTTTCCTTCAAGGCAAAAATTCGCTTACTAGCTTTAACAAGGGCGGCCGTAGCCGCCCTTTGTCATTGATTACAGGACGAATCCTGCAATCTGTCAAGTGACTCGTCATCCTTCGGACTGTAGCACGTTAACTTCGTCACTACAGTCCGCGAGGTTGGGAGTAACTTACTCGCCTTTCGCTGCTTTGAAAGCTTCAGCCATAGCGTTAGAGAAGTTGCCTTCTTCCTGTTTGTTGTTAACAGAAGCGATTGCATCTTTCTCGTCAGCTTCGTCTTTCGCACGAACAGACAGGCTAACTACACGGTTCTTACGGTCAACGCCGGTGAATTTAGCTTCAACGTCGTCGCCTACATTCAGAACCAGAGTTGCGTCTTCAACGCGGTCACGGGAAGCTTCAGAAGCGCGCAGGTAACCTTCAACGCCGTCAGCCAGTTCTACGGTTGCGCCTTTCGCGTCAACTGCAGTCACTTTACCGTTTACGATTGCGCCTTTCTTGTTCAGTGCAACGTAGTTGTTGAACGGATCTTCTGCGAGCTGTTTAACGCCCAGAGAGATACGCTCACGCTCTGCGTCAACCTGCAGAACAACGGCTGCGATTTCGTCGCCTTTTTTGTATTCACGTACTGCTTCTTCGCCTGCAACGTTCCAGGAGATGTCAGACAGGTGAACCAGGCCGTCGATACCGCCGTCCAGGCCGATGAAGATACCGAAGTCAGTAATAGACTTGATTTTACCTTCAACGCGGTCGCCCTTGTTGTGGGTTTCAGCGAACTGCTGCCAAGGGTTAGATTTGCACTGTTTCAGGCCCAGGGAGATACGACGACGTTCTTCGTCGATATCCAGAACCATAACTTCCACTACGTCGCCAACGTTAACAACTTTGGACGGGTGGATGTTTTTGTTGGTCCAGTCCATTTCGGAAACGTGAACCAGGCCTTCAACGCCTTCTTCGATTTCAACGAAGCAGCCGTAGTCGGTCAGGTTAGTTACGCGACCAGTCAGCTTGGTGCCTTCCGGGTAACGTTTAGCGATAGCAACCCACGGATCTTCGCCCAGCTGTTTCAGGCCCAGAGATACACGGGTACGTTCGCGGTCGAATTTCAGCACTTTAACAGTGATTTCATCGCCAACGTTTACGATTTCGCTCGGATGCTTAACGCGTTTCCATGCCATGTCGGTAATGTGCAGCAGGCCGTCAACGCCGCCCAGATCAACGAATGCACCGTAGTCAGTGAGGTTCTTAACGATACCTTTAACTTCCATGCCTTCCTGCAGGTTTTCCAGCAGCTGATCGCGCTCTGCGCTGTTTTCGGATTCGATAACCGCACGACGGGAAACAACAACGTTGTTACGCTTCTGATCCAGCTTGATTACTTTGAACTCAAGCTCTTTGCCTTCCAGGTGCAGAGTGTCACGGACCGGACGAACATCTACCAGAGAACCTGGCAGGAACGCACGAATACCGTTCAGCTCAACAGTGAAGCCACCTTTAACTTTGCCGTTGATAACACCGGTAACAGTTTCAGCGTCTTCGTAAGCTTTTTCCAGCGTGATCCAAGCTTCGTGACGTTTAGCTTTTTCACGGGACAGCAGGGTTTCACCGAAGCCGTCTTCTACTGCATCCAGAGCAACGTCAACTTCGTCACCAACCTGGATTTCCAGCTCGCCCTGGGCGTTTTTGAACTGCTCAGCCGGAATGGCGGACTCAGATTTCAGACCAGCGTCAACCAGTACTACGTCTTTGTCGATAGCAACAACAACACCACGAACGATGGAACCCGGGCGGGTTTCGATTTCTTTTAAGGATTCTTCAAACAGTTGAGCAAAAGATTCAGTCATGTTTAATCTTCAGGTTTCATATTTAACGTCCACCTGGCTCCATGCCGGATGGGGTTGTTTAACATACCCGCTGTCACTCCATTGCAACGGGGGTACTGCAAATTCGGTCGCAATTATGCGAGGGCCAATTTTTGGCGAGCATATTGTAGCGCTTTCTCAATCACTTGCTCAATGCTTAAACGGGTTGAATCGAGTACTAAAGCATCGGCAGCAGGCACTAACGGCGCAACGGGGCGATTACGATCGCGATCGTCGCGTTCTTTGATCTCGGCCAAAAGGCGTTCAAAGTTAACACTAAAGCCTTTCTCCTGCAACTGCAGCATACGGCGGTGCGCACGCTCTTCAGAAGAGGCGTCAAGGAAAATTTTCACCGGGGCATCGGGAAACACAACGGTGCCCATATCGCGCCCGTCGGCGATCAGGCCCGGCGCTTCGCGGAACGCACGCTGGCGGCGCAACAACGCCTCGCGCACGCGCGGAAAGGCTGCCACCTGCGATGCCGCATTCGCCACTTCCTGAGTGCGGATTTCACCGCTAACATCTTCGCCTTCCAGAATCACTTCCAGGTTGCCATTGGTCGAGACAAAACGCACATCCAGATGCGCGGCCAGCGGAACCAGTACCTCTTCAGAGGTCACGTCAACATGGTGGTGTAACGCCGCTAACGCCAGCACACGATAAATTGCGCCTGAGTCCAACAGATGCCATTGCAACGCTTCCGCCATTGCCTTGCAAAGGGTGCCTTTACCTGCACCACTTGGCCCATCAATGGTGATTACCGGGGCAATTGCTGTCATCTTTTTCTCCTTAATCAAGGCATACCGTTACATAAACGCCGCGCATTATACGCGGCTATGCACACGATAGTTACTCCCGTGTGCGAATAACGGAATATATGAAGCTGAGTGTAGAAGAATTGTGCAGGAAGCGGGCTGATTTGCACCAGCCCGACAAGAGGGACTTATTTCTTATCAGCGGCAATGCGCTCACGGATGTGCTGAGCACGCTCCGCTGAAGGCGGGTGAGAATCAAACATCGACTTCTCAGAACCGGCATCCAGCTTCGCCAGTTTCTCAAAGCTGGTGACTAATCCCTGACGGCTGATATTACGTTTTTTCAGCAAATCATAGGAGAAATCATCAGCAGCGGATTCCTGACTACGCGAGAAAGCGGAGTTAATCATGTTCTCTGCAAGATCACCAAGCTGAGACTGAGAGAGTTGCGCACCCGCCGCACTGCTGGCGGAGATGGCGTCACGCGCAGCCAGTGTCGCATAGGCTGTCTGCATCGCTTTGCGGCTGTGGCCCAGTGCCACGTGCCCCATTTCATGACCCAGCACGGCTTCGACTTCATTGTTGGTCATCATATCCATGAGACCGCTGTAGACGCGAATACAGCCATTCGCCATTGCCCACGCGTTAACCTCTTTGGTCATATAGACTTTGTAGGTCACCGGCGTGCCATCGATATTGTTGCCCAGCGCTTTGGCGATTTTGTCGAGGCGTTTCGCATAAGTGCTGGAAGCTGGCGCCACACTGTTCTGCTTGTCCATTTCCGCACAAGACTGCTCAGAGAGCGCCTTCACATCTGCATCACTAAGCGTCGCCGCTTTGTAGGCAGACATACCGGATTTAGCCAGCGCATCAGTGTTGATGCTACCCATGTTTTTACAGCCAGAGACCAGAGTTGCCGCCATCAGGCAGCTGAAAATCATTGTTTTTTTCATAGACAGTCCATGTTTAACGAGTTGAATCGCGGGAAAGAATCCCGGGCGAATAGTAACATGGCGCAAAAGGCGGGCGACACTCTCAACAATAGCGGGTAGATCCTCCCGCCCTGGTCAGGCGGGAGAGAAATGCGTCTCAGGCAAGGGTACTAATGCGGGCCAACTGTTCAAAGTAGTCCGGGAACGTTTTGGCAGTACATTTTGGGTCGAGAATCGTCACCGGTGTGTCCGACAACGCCACCAGCGAGAAGCACATCGCCATACGATGATCGTTATAGGTCCCGATTTCCGCCAGCTGCAGTTTTGCCGGCGGCGTGACGCAAATATAGTCTTCGCCCTCTTCCACCATCGCCCCGACTTTACGCAGCTCCGTTGCCATCGCAAACAGGCGGTCCGTCTCTTTTACGCGCCAGTTATAAATGTTTCGCAGCCGGGTAGTGCCTTTGGCGAACAACGCCGCCGTGGCAATTGTCATTGCCGCATCCGGGATATGGTTCATATCCATATCAATCGCGTTCAGCTCACCGTGGGTGCAGGCAATATAATCATCGCCCCAGACCACTGTCGCGCCCATTTTTTCCAGCACATCGGCAAAGCGGATATCGCCCTGCACGCTATTGCGGCCAATACCGGTCACTTTTACCGTACCGCCTTTAATCGCGGCGGCTGCCAGAAAATAGGACGCTGATGAGGCGTCCCCTTCCACCAGATACTGACCCGGAGAGTGATATTGCTGGTTACCGCGCACGACAAAACGCTGGTACTGCTGGTTTTCGACCTCAACACCAAAGGTTTTCATCAGATGCAGGGTAATGTCGATATACGGTTTGGACACCAGATCGCCTTTAATCGTTATGACAGTGTCCTGCGGTGCCAGCGGCGCGGTCATCAGCAGTGCGGTTAAAAACTGGCTGGAGACACTGCCATCAACGCTGACATCCCCCCCCGTAAAGCCGCCATACAAGCGCAGCGGAGGGTAATTTTCCTGTTCGAGATAATCAATTTTTGCACCGCCCTGACGCAGCGCATCCACCAGATGCCCAATAGGACGCTCTTTCATGCGCGGCTCACCGGTCAGCACAATATCATTGGCGCCCAGGCACAGTGCCGCCGCCAGCGGACGCATAGCAGTACCGGCATTACCGAGAAAGAGCTCCAGTGATTTAGTCGACTGCAGCGGGCCGCCAACGCCCGTCACTTCGCAGCGGGTGCGATCGGCGGATAAGGTGTAATGAACTCCCAGCGCACTGAGGGCATTCAACATATGGCGCACATCGTCGCTGTCCAGCAGGTTGGTCAGAACGGTGGTGCCACGGGCAAATGCGGCAAGCAGCAAGGCGCGGTTAGAGACACTCTTCGAACCCGGCAGATTGATGGTGCCATCTACCCGCGCGATGGGTTGTAACGTCAGGGATTCCATGAAACTTCACTCTCTACAAAAAGAATAAAACCCCCGTAGTCCAACTACGGGGGTACGCTAAACGCGGCGATTAACCGTGGCGACGTTCGAAGTCGACCATAAAGTCCGTCAGTGCCTGAACGCCAGCCAGCGGCATGGCGTTATAGATGGAAGCGCGCATTCCACCAACCACACGGTGGCCTTTCAATGCATGCAGACCTGCAGCGAAAGACTCTTCAAGGAAGAGTTTGTCCAACGCGCTGTCTGCCAGTTGGAACGGAATGTTCATGCGAGAACGGTTAGCTTTCGCCACATCATTACGGTAGAAATCGCTGTTATCGATAACACCATAGAGTAGCTCGGATTTTTGTTGGTTAAGTTTATCCATTGCGGCAACGCCGCCCTGCTGTTTCAGCCACTTAAATACCAGGCCGGACAAATACCAGGCAAACGTCGGCGGCGTGTTGAACATCGAGTCGTTTTCGTTCAGCACGGAATAGTCGAGGATAGACGGGCAGGCCTGATGCGCTTTACCCAGCAGATCTTCGCGAACGATCACCAGCGTTAACCCGGCCGGGCCGATGTTTTTCTGTGCGCCGGCGTAAATCACGCCAAAGCGACTCACGTCGATCTGGCGGGACAAAATAGTCGAGGAGAAATCTGCCGCCACCACCACATCACCAAAATTGGGGGTTTCGTCAATAGCGATGCCGTCGATGGTTTCGTTCGGGCAGTAGTGGAGATAGGCCGCGTTACTGCTCAGTTGCCACTCGCGCATGGGTTTAACGCCACGCAGGCCATCAACAGTGATTTTTGCGTCAATGACATTCGGTTGGCAGTATTTTTTCGCTTCTTTTACTGCGCTTGCTGCCCAGTAGCCAGCATCAACGTAATCTGCGGTGGTTTTATCGCCCAGCAAGTTCAGCGGAACGCCGGCAAACTGGCCGCGCCCACCGCCATGACAGAACAGAACCTTATAGTTGGAGGGAATGTTCAGCAGATCGCGAAAATCCTTTTCTGCTTCTTCAGCCACCTGGATAAACGCTTTGCCGCGGTGACTAATTTCCATCACCGATGTGCCAAGCCCTTGCCAGTCGCACAGTTCCTGTTGCGCCTGTTTGAGCACATCCGCCGGTAACATTGCCGGGCCAGAACTAAAATTAAAGACCTGAGTCATTTCCCCTCACCACGCTATAAAGCAATAAGTTATTCCTGTGACATCGGTTTTATCATCCAGCGCCACAGGCCGCAACGGGTAATAGCCGCGGGGAAGAAGTTGTGCGCTAAATCACATAGCAGAAAGTTTTGTATTGCCCAAAGAGTCCCGATAAAAACCCTGTTATGTGATGCGAATTGCCCGGCTGGCCTTCGACCATTCCGGATTTGCACATCGTGGGCAATTTTTCTTTTCATTGGCGCGTAAAGAGACAATCTTACTGCAGCGCACACAGACATATTCTCCGTCTTCAGGCGCCTTTTTAAAACGCTCGCTGCAGCCTTCCGGCAAAATGCACAGGCCGGGCTTCACCTCTTCATCAGCATAATAATAAACACTGAGTTGCCCATTGGTTTCCATAATCGCCAGGCGAACCTGCCCTAGCTGTTCAACGCCATTGGTGCGCAACTCCATAAAAAACTCAAACTCCGTCAGGTTCTCTTCATGTAACTTTTCCCATGCCAGTTCACCCTCTTTCACGATCACTACGGGTTTACCCTCCAGTAAATCTTCCAGCTTTTCACTGTGCGACATCAGCCACATTACCAACCGATAAAGCACTGCCAGAGTGATAAACACCACTAATACCGGCAGCATCGGTACATCATCGTAGAAGGCGACATCCCCGGCGGCTGACCCCAATGTCAGGATAATCAGCACCTCAAACAGCGACATCTGCCGCACACCGCGGCGTCCGGTAATTTTGAGAAATAAGAAGACCAGAACAAAGGTATAGAGACTACGCAGCGCGACCTCCCCCAGAAAATCAAAGGGGACCTTGTCAAGCGCCATGCGATGCAGGTCAAATGCTTTCATTTTTTGTGCCTGAACAGTGAGTTATTTTCCATAAGCATAGCCAGAAGTTTTATTTTCGCCGGGCTGGCGTCGAAGATAGCGTCAGTCACGCAAAACCCGTATCATTGCGCGCTTTACGTACGAAAAAAGTGACTGCCATGACTCAAACATTTATTCCCGGCAAAGATGCCGCGCTGGAAGATTCCATCGCTCGCTTTCAGCAAAAGCTCACCGATCTTGGTTTTAACATCGAAGAGGCCTCCTGGCTGAATCCGGTTCCGAACGTCTGGTCTGTGCATATCCGCGATAAAGAGTGCGCGCTGTGCTTTACCAACGGCAAAGGCGCCACCAAAAAAGCCGCTCTGGCTTCCGCGTTGGGCGAGTATTTCGAACGTCTGTCCACCAACTATTTCTTTGCTGATTTCTGGCTGGGTGACGCCGTCGCACAGGGTGAATTTGTTCATTACCCGAACGAAAAATGGTTCCCACTGCCGGAAGACGACAGCCTGCCGGAAGGTATTCTGGATGCTCGTCTGCGCGCCTTTTACGATCCGGAGAACGAACTTGCCGCGGGTATGCTGGTTGATTTGCAGTCCGGTAATGACGCGCGTGGGATCTGCGCCCTGCCGTTCACCCGTCAGTCCGATGAGCAAACGGTCTATATTCCAATGAATATTGTCGGTAACCTGTATGTCTCCAACGGCATGTCTGCAGGCAACACCCGCAACGAAGCCCGTGTTCAGGGGCTGTCGGAAGTCTTCGAACGTCATATTAAAAACCGCATTATTGCCGAGAGCATCAGCCTGCCAGAAATTCCGCAGGAGGTACTGGCACGTTATCCGGGCGTGGTGGAAGCCATCGCTAAACTGGAAGCGGAAGGTTTCCCAATTTTTGCTTATGACGGCTCGCTCGGCGGCAAATACCCGGTGATTTGTGTCGTGCTGTTCAACCCGGCTAACGGCACCTGTTTTGCCTCTTTCGGTGCGCACCCCGACTTTGGCGTAGCGCTGGAACGTACCGTAACCGAATTGCTGCAAGGCCGTGGTCTGAAAGACCTGGACGTCTTTACCCCGCCAACCTTTGACGATGAAGAAGTGGCGGAGCATGCCAATCTTGAAACGCACTTTATCGATTCCAGCGGTCTGATCTCCTGGGATCTGTTTAAACAGGATGCCGACTACCCCTTCGTTGACTGGAGCTTTGCTGGCACCACGGAAGAGGAGTTCGCCACCCTGATGGCGATCTTCCAGGCCGAAGATAAGGAAGTGTATATCGCCGATTATGAGCATCTTGGCGTGTATGCCTGCCGCATTCTGGTACCGGGTATGTCCGACATCTATCCGGCCGAAGATCTCTGGCTGGCAAACAACACCATGGGAACGCATCTTCGCGAGACTATCCTCTCTCTGCCGGGCAGCGAGTGGGATAAAGAAGCCTATCTTGATCTTATCGCCCAGTTGGATGATGAAGGTCATGATGACTTTACCCGCGTGCGTGAGCTGCTGGGTCTGGCGACAGGCAAAGACAATGGCTGGTACACGCTGCGCATTGGCGAACTGAAAGCGATGTTAGCCCTGGCAGGCGGTGATCTGGATCAGGCACTGGCCTGGACCGAGTGGACTATGGAGTTTAACGCCTCGATCTTTAGCGCCGAGCGCGCAAACTACTACCGTTGCCTGCAAACGTTATTGCTGCTGGCGCAGGAAGAAGACCGTCAGCCATTGCAATATTTGAATGCGTTTGTACGCATGTATGGCGCACAAGCCGTTGAAGCCGCCAGTGCGGCGCTGAGTGGTGAAGCACCGTTCTATGACCTGCAACCCGCAGACGGAACATTGCAAGCCTTCCCGGCGCATCAGTCTTTGTTAGCCGCTTACGAAAAATTACAACGCGCCAAACGTGCGTTCTGGTCGAAATAGCGACAAATAGCATGACAATCTGTAGGCTTAATGAAAGGTCTACGCTATATTACGGGGCAATTTTATTGCCCCTTTTTATTTATTTTTTGGCAATGAGCGCCGTATGTAATATTTAAGTTAAAGTTGGGTAAATATTAATATCATCCTAAACTAATATTGTTAATACCTATGGCAATTACTCCATTTTAATTAACTGTTTCCCGGGAGGCGGAATAAAAAAATTCAACTCATTTTGCAATTTTTAAAATTTATTTTTATTTGGATAATCAACAAGTTACTCCGCATTCGTAGAAAAACCACGCTCTTTGCGGTCCTATAAGCCAGGCGAGATATGATCCATATCAAATTCTCTTCTATAATGCTTTGTTAGTATCTCGTCGCCGACTTAATAAAGAGAGAGTTAGTGTGAAAGCTGACAACCCTTTTGATCTTATACTTCCAGCAGAGATGGCCAAAGTTGCCGAAGAAGCTGGTGTCTATAAAGCGACTAAACATCCGCTTAAGACTTTCTACCTGGCGATCACCGCAGGGGTATTTATCTCCATCGCTTTTGTTTTCTATATCACTGCTACCACCGGTACAGCGACGATGCCGTTCGGTATTGCTAAACTGATTGGTGGTATCTGTTTCTCACTGGGTTTGATTCTTTGCATCATTTGCGGTGCGGATCTGTTTACCTCGACCGTGCTGATTGTTGTAGCGAAAGCCAGTGGCCGTATCACCTGGGGGCAGTTGGCCCGTAACTGGATCAATGTCTATGT
Source organism: Kosakonia sp. (assembly GCF_032052965.1). Classification (GTDB taxonomy): domain Bacteria; phylum Pseudomonadota; class Gammaproteobacteria; order Enterobacterales; family Enterobacteriaceae; genus Kosakonia. The sequence continues at coordinate 195,934 of NZ_DAMBVN010000004.1, read as the reverse complement.
CGGCAACCTCGTAGGGGCACTGCTGTTTGTACTGCTGATGTGGTTATCTGGCGAGTATATGGTTGCCAATGGCGGGTGGGGCTTAAACGTGCTGCAGACCGCAGACCATAAGCTGCACCATACATTTGTCGAAGCTGTTGCACTGGGTATCCTGGCAAACCTGATGGTCTGCATGGCCGTGTGGATGAGTTATTCCGGCCGTAGTCTGATGGATAAAGCGATGATTATGGTGCTACCGGTTGCGATGTTCGTGGCCAGTGGTTTTGAGCACAGCATCGCAAATATGTTTATGATCCCTATGGGTATCGTAATTCGCAACTTTGCGAGCCCGGAGTTCTGGACCGCAGTCGGTTCAAGCCCGGAAAATTTTTCTCACCTGACAATAATGAACTTCATCACTGATAACCTGATTCCTGTAACAATTGGGAATATCATAGGTGGAGGATTATTAGTCGGGTTGACATACTGGGTCATTTACCTGCGTGGCAACGATCATCATTAATGGTTGTTTCAGGCAGTAAATAAAAAATCCACTTAAGAAGGTAGGTGTTACATGTCCGAGCTTAATGAAAAATTAGCCACAGCCTGGGAAGGTTTTGCGAAAGGTGACTGGCAGAATGCAGTAAACGTACGCGACTTCATCCAGAAAAACTACACCCCGTACGAAGGCGACGAGTCCTTCCTGGCTGGCGCAACTGACGCGACCACCAAGCTGTGGGACAAAGTAATGGAAGGCGTTAAACTGGAAAACCGCACCCATGCGCCAGTTGATTTTGACACTTCCGTTGCCTCTACCATCACTTCTCATGACGCGGGCTACATTAACAAAGCGCTGGAGAAAATCGTTGGTCTGCAGACTGAAGCACCTCTGAAACGCGCCATCATCCCGTTTGGCGGGATCAAAATGGTTGAAGGTTCCTGCAAAGCGTACAACCGCGAACTGGACCCGGCCCTGAAAAAAATCTTCACCGAATACCGCAAAACCCATAACCAGGGTGTATTCGATGTTTACACCAAAGACATCCTGAACTGCCGTAAATCTGGCGTTCTGACAGGTCTGCCGGATGCTTATGGCCGTGGCCGTATCATTGGTGACTACCGTCGCGTTGCGCTGTACGGTATCGACTTCCTGATGAAAGACAAATATGCCCAGTTCCAGTCTCTGCAGTCTGACCTGGAAAATGGCGTTAACCTGGAAGCGACAATCCGTCTGCGTGAAGAAATCGCTGAACAGCATCGTGCTCTGGGTCAGATCAAAGAGATGGCCGCTAAATACGGTTGCGATATCTCTGGTCCGGCTACCAACGCTCAGGAAGCTATCCAGTGGACCTACTTCGGCTACCTGGCCGCGGTTAAGTCCCAGAACGGCGCTGCAATGTCCTTCGGTCGCGTATCCACCTTCCTGGACGTGTACATCGAACGTGACCTGAAAGCAGGCAAAATCACTGAACAAGACGCGCAGGAAATGATTGACCACCTGGTCATGAAACTGCGTATGGTCCGCTTCCTGCGCACCCCTGAATATGATGAGCTGTTCTCTGGCGACCCGATTTGGGCAACTGAATCTATCGGCGGTATGGGCGTTGACGGCCGTACTCTGGTTTCCAAAAACAGCTTCCGCTTCCTGAACACCCTGTATACCATGGGGCCGTCTCCGGAGCCGAACATCACTGTTCTGTGGTCTGAAAAACTGCCGCTGAACTTCAAAAAATTCGCTGCTAAAGTCTCCATCGACACCTCTTCTCTGCAGTACGAGAACGACGACCTGATGCGTCCGGACTTCAACAACGACGACTATGCGATTGCTTGCTGCGTAAGCCCGATGGTTGTGGGTAAACAAATGCAGTTCTTCGGTGCGCGTGCTAACCTGGCGAAAACCATGCTGTACGCTATCAACGGCGGCGTTGATGAAAAACTGAAAATGCAGGTTGGTCCGAAGTCTGAGCCAATCAAAGGCGACGTGTTGAAATTCGACGAAGTGATGGATCGCATGGATCACTTCATGGACTGGCTGGCTAAACAGTATGTCACCGCACTGAACGTCATCCACTACATGCACGACAAGTACAGCTACGAAGCTTCTCTGATGGCGCTGCACGACCGTGACGTTATCCGTACGATGGCATGCGGTATCGCAGGTCTGTCCGTTGCGGCTGACTCCCTGTCTGCTATCAAATATGCGAAAGTTAAACCGATTCGTGACGAAGACGGTCTGGCTATCGACTTCGAAATCGAAGGCGAATACCCGCAGTTTGGTAACAACGACGCACGTGTCGATGACATGGCGGTTGACCTGGTTGAACGTTTCATGAAGAAAATTCAGAAACTGACGACTTACCGCAACGCGATCCCGACCCAGTCTGTTCTGACCATCACCTCTAACGTTGTGTATGGTAAGAAAACCGGTAACACCCCGGATGGCCGTCGCGCTGGCGCACCGTTCGGACCGGGTGCTAACCCAATGCACGGCCGTGACCAGAAAGGTGCTGTTGCCTCTCTGACCTCCGTTGCCAAACTGCCGTTCGCCTACGCTAAAGATGGTATCTCTTACACCTTCTCTATCGTTCCGAATGCGCTGGGTAAAGACGACGAAGTACGTAAAACCAACCTGGCAGGCCTGATGGATGGTTACTTCCACCATGAAGCCTCCATCGAAGGTGGTCAGCATCTCAACGTGAACGTTATGAACCGCGAAATGCTGCTCGATGCGATGGAAAACCCGGAAAAATATCCGCAGCTGACCATCCGTGTATCTGGTTACGCAGTACGCTTTAACTCCCTGACTAAAGAACAACAGCAGGACGTTATTACCCGTACTTTCACTCAGACCATGTAATGGTATTGACTGAAATCGCGAGATAAAAAGCGTACAATAAAGGCTCCACGCAAGTGGGGCCTTTTTAACACCTGAAGTAGGCTCTGTCAGCCATCTATTATTGCTGGATATCTGCCAGAACAGACTTAGTGCAGAAGGAATCAAACTGCGCAGACACAGGCCCCGGATGGGCCATATCTGGAGAAAACACCGCAATGTCAGTTATTGGTCGCATTCACTCCTTTGAATCCTGCGGCACGGTCGACGGCCCGGGCATTCGCTTTATTACCTTCTTCCAGGGCTGCCTGATGCGCTGCCTGTATTGCCATAACCGTGATACCTGGGACACGCACGGCGGTAAAGAAATTACCGTTGAAGAGTTGATGAGCGATGTCGTCACCTACCGCCACTTTATGAACGCTTCCGGGGGCGGTGTTACTGCCTCTGGTGGTGAAGCCATCCTGCAGGCAGAATTTGTCCGCGACTGGTTCCGCGCCTGTAAGAAAGAAGGTATTCATACCTGCCTCGACACGAACGGCTTTGTGCGCCGCTACGATCCAGTGATTGATGAATTGCTGGAAGTGACCGACCTGGTGATGCTCGATCTGAAACAGATGAACGACGAAATCCACCAGAATCTGGTCGGGGTTTCTAACCATCGCACGCTTGAGTTTGCCGAGTATCTTTCGAAGAAAGGCATCAAAGTTTGGATCCGTTACGTCGTGGTGCCGGGCTGGTCAGATGATGACGATTCTGCCCATCGGCTGGGGGAGTTTACCCGCGATATGGGTAACGTTGAAAAAATCGAGCTGCTGCCCTATCACGAGTTGGGTAAACACAAGTGGGTGGCGATGGGTGAAGAGTACAAGCTGGACGGTATTCACCCGCCGAAAAAAGAGACTATGGATCGCGTCAAAGGCATCCTGGAGCAGTACGGACATAAAGTGATGTACTGACAGAACCGGAGACAAAAAAGCCACAACAGCGTGTATGTTGTGGCTTTTTTATTGCTGCCGATCAGGCATGAGCCACCGGCGTCGGATGATGTCCTGCTTTGCGCATCAGCATCATCAGATAGATAAATGAAACGCCAGCAATCATAATAAACAACAGGCTGTCGGAATAACTCTGCATTAGCATCGCTGTCAGGGTCGGCCCCAGCAGACTGCCAATCGTATAGCTCAGCAGCAACGCCTGATTCATTGCCACAAGCTGGTGGTGGTCCACTTTTTCACATGCCCACGCCATCGCCACCGGATAAAGCGTAAACCCCGCCGTACCCAGCACAAACAGCGCCGGTGCCATTGCCGCATTACTTAACATGGCGAAACAGCCCATGATCACCACAAAAACTTGTACGCGCAGCACCAGCAAACGACCAAAACGGTCGGCCAGGCGGCCAATGGGCCATTGCCCGATGATGCCCGCGCTGACCAGCAACGCCATCCAGAACCCAATGCCCGAATCGCTAATCCCCTGATGTGACAGATAGAGCGGCATCAGGCCGTAAAGCGAGCCCAGAATGATCCCGGAAATGATACAGCCGTTGACACCCAGACGAGCCTGGCGCAAACGCAGCATTGGCCACATTGAGGTCGCGCCCTGCTCTTCACTCTGCGGATTCACAATCCGGGTGAAGAGCAGCGGCAGGATGGCCGCAAGCACCAGCCCGGTGACCCACGGCAGTACGCTCATCAGGTCAGTCGGCAGTTTACTGACCATCAACTGGCCCAGCACTGTACCGACATAGTAAACCATCATATAAGCCGCCAGCAGACGCCCACGGTTACGGGAAGTGCCGCTGCACATCAGGCCGCTCTCAACCACAACCCATATCATGGCGCAGCCAACACCGGCGATAAAACGCCAAATCATCCAGCTCCAGAAGCCCACCATGAGCCCCAGCCCGACGCAACCTGCGGCAAAAATCAGCGAAGCAATGTAGTAGCTACGGTTAAAACCCAGACGGCGAATCAAACGACCGGTTAATAATGTGCCAAGCAGGTTGCCCGTAAAATAGGAGGAGCCGACCATACCGACCTGCCAGGTGGGCAAATCTTCATGAGCGAGCCAAAGGGGCACGAGCGTATTCAGCGTCGCGATCGCCAGCGTCAACAGCATCAGGCCACAGAGCAGAAACAGCACTGGCCGGGTATAGGTGGTCATGGGTAAAAACCGTGAGGAAGTTCAGAAGTCGTGCGCATCATGCCACCGGCAAAAACATTGTCAATCCACCGTTTTTAGGCACTGACACGATTTGCACCACGACGATTGATAAAATTCATCCAGCCCTGACAGCAAACAATAAAAAACCAACTCATCTCATTGATTATGAAAATAAATAGCTACCATATAACGGAAATATCGGTCGAAAAAATTCATGATGAAATTTGCGCAGAAGTCGCTGAATACCGGCCGTAAAAAAGGCGCCCGCAGGCGCCTTCAGATATTTAGCAAAAGCTGATTAACCGATGTACTCAAGACCTTTCATATAAGGTCGCAATACTTCCGGTACTTCGATACGGCCATCGGCCTGCTGGTAGTTTTCCAGCACGGCAACCAGGGTGCGCCCCACCGCAAGACCGGACCCGTTCAGCGTATGCACCAGACGGGTTTTCTTGTCGGATTTGCTACGGCAACGCGCCTGCATGCGGCGAGCCTGGAAATCCCATACGTTGGAGCAGGAGGAGATTTCACGGTAGGTATTCTGCGCCGGAACCCAGACTTCCAGGTCGTATGTTTTGCAGGCGCCAAAACCCATATCGCCAGTACACAAGAGAATTTTGCGGTACGGCAGGCCCAGCAGTTGCAATACTTTTTCAGCGTGACCAGTCATCTCTTCCAGCGCCGCCATTGAGTCTTCCGGGCGAACGATTTGCACCATTTCGACTTTATCGAACTGGTGCATGCGGATCAGGCCACGGGTATCACGACCATAAGAACCCGCTTCAGAACGGAAACATGGCGTATGCGCGGTCATTTTGATCGGCAGATCGTCTTCATCAATGATCTCATCGCGTACCAGGTTGGTCAACGGTACTTCCGCTGTCGGGATCAGCGCATAGTTGCTGCTATCAGCTTCTTCTTCCAGCGGACGGGTATGGAACAGGTCGCCGGCAAATTTCGGCAACTGACCGGTACCGTACAGCGTGTCCTGGTTCACCATATACGGCACGTAGTTTTCTGCATAGCCGTGCTCTTCGGTGTGAAGATCGAGCATGAACTGCGCCAGCGCGCGATGCATGCGGGCGATCTGACCTTTCATCACAACAAAGCGGGAACCGGTCAGTTTTACCGCTGCGGCAAAATCCAGCCCGTTGTGCATTTCGCCCAGGGTAACATGATCGCGCACTTCAAAGTCGAACTGACGCGGAGTGCCCCAGCGACTGATTTCAACGTTGTCGTTTTCATCACGCCCGGCCGGTACGCAGTCATCCGGAATATTCGGAATAGCCAGCGCGATATTGCGGATTTCGCTCAGCAGGGTTTCCAGCTCGGCTTTTGCTGCATCCAGCTCTTCACCCAGCTTGTTGACTTCCAGGCGTAATGGCTCGATGTCTTCCCCGCGTGCCTTCGCCTGGCCAATGGATTTCGATCGCGAGTTGCGTTCTGCCTGCAGATTTTCAGTATTGACCTGCAGGACTTTACGACGCTCTTCAAGCGCACGTAATTTATCTACATCCAGCTTAAAGCCCCGGCGTGCCAGTTTTTCAGCGACTGCGTCTGGCTCGGTACGCAGCAGATTGGGATCGAGCATGCTTTTCCTGTGCTTATCGAATTGAAATAAAAGAGAGTGCGACCGCAGGCTGCGGTCGGCGATATACAGCAGTAACCTTACCGCAACGCCCGCACTAGCGGTAGCGTTTTATAGGGCTTTTATGATCCTGCTCGGCGAGCCAGGCGAGCTTTTCGCCAATCTTGCCTTCAAGCCCCCTGTTCGTAGGGTGATAATAGCGCGTTTGTGCTAACTCCTGCGGGAAATACTCTTCGCCAGCGGCATAGGCATTCGTTTCATTATGCGCATAGCGATACTCCTGTCCGTAGCCCATCTCTTTCATCAGCTTCGTTGGCGCATTGCGCAGATGGACCGGGACATCATAGTCCGGCTTATCCCTCGCATCCGCCAGCGCCGCTTTAAACGCCGTGTAGACCGCGTTGCTCTTCGGCGCACAAGCGAGATAAACAATCGCCTGCGCGATAGCACGCTCCCCTTCTGCTGGCCCTACGCGGGTAAAACAATCCCAGGCGGAAAGAGCGACCTGCATAGCACGGGGATCGGCATTACCGACATCTTCTGATGCAATCGCCAGGCAACGCCGCGCAACATACAACGGATCGCCACCTGCCGTAATGATTCGCGCATACCAGTAAAGCGCCGCATCCGGCGCGCTACCGCGCACCGATTTATGCAGTGCGGAAATCAAGTCGTAAAAACGATCGCCTTTGTTATCGAAACGCGCGCTGCGTTCGCCAGCGATCTCGGTCAACAGTTCCGCTTTCAGTACGCGTTTGCCAGTGCTGCCCAGCTCGGCCATATCGGCCATCATTTCCAGCGTGTTGAGCGCACGCCGCGCATCTCCATTCACCAGCTCAGCAATCGCTCGCCGGGTCTCATCGGGCAGTACAATATCCTGACCGCCGTAACCGCGGGATTTATCTTCCATTGCCTGCGTCAATACTTGCTCAATCTCCTCAGTAGCGAGGGATTTCAGCAAATAAACACGCGCACGAGAGAGCAGTGCCGAGTTGAGTTCAAAGGAGGGATTCTCAGTGGTCGCGCCGATAAACGTGATGGTACCGTCTTCAATATGCGGCAGAAACGCATCTTGCTGGCTTTTATTAAAACGGTGGACTTCGTCAACAAAGAGGATGGTGCGCCGACCGGCATTACGATTCTGGCGCGCGCGCTCAATGGCTTCGCGGATCTCTTTTACGCCGGAGGTGACCGCCGAGATACGCTCCACGTCCGCACTGGCATAGCGGGCTATTACCTCCGCCAGCGTCGTTTTTCCGGTGCCCGGCGGCCCCCAGAGGATCATCGAGTGCAGTTGCCCGGCTTCAATCGCACGCGGCAGCGGTTTGCCTGGCGCCAGAAGATGCTGCTGGCCAATATATTGCGCTAAATTTTCTGGCCGCATACGTGCGGCCAGAGGTTGAAACGCATTATCGGAGAAATCGAGCGACATGTTGCTCATGCGCGCCTCTTACTTACGTTGATCGTCAACCGTTACGCCCTGCGGCGGGGTAAAAGTGAATTTCGAGGCATCAACGGCGCCGTTTTGCTGTGATTTCAATTGATAACTGCTGCGTTGGTCATCCTGCTCAATTGCACTGAACTGGTGGATGGTGCCATCACGGCCAACGTTGATGGTAAATTGTTTCAGATTGCCGTTGCTGCTTTTCGGTGTCAGCACAAAATCGTCGCCATTTTGCGCAATATTGTACTGCTGCCAGTCGCTAGTCTGATTGCGGGCAATCAACATAAACGGCGTGTTACCGGTGGCATCTTTCAGCCAAGTCGCCGTAGCCTGTTCCACAAACGGGTTATAGAACCACAGGGTTTTCCCGTCCGAAACCAGAATGCTTTCATCCGGCTGGGTCATATGCCAGTTAAACAGATTCGGGCGTTTTACCCACAGATCGCCCTGACCTTCCTGTACGGCAGCCCCACTGCCATCCGTCACTTTCTGGGTGAAAGTAGCGTGGAAGCTGCTGACTTTATCGAGCCGGCTTTTCAGATCGCTGGAAGCATCCGCCCAGACATTGCTGGCGGCAAAGCTCGCCACAAGGGCGCAGGTGATGGCAATTTTTTTCATCTTGATTCCTTGAGAATTATCATGCTGCCAGTCAACAGACTAATGTAAATAGCGGTCTTAACTATACCAATTTGGCTACGCAATTTCGCGGTAAAAAACCTGAAAGATCATCTGGCCACAAAGCGTTCTGGCGCCTACTTATTGTTTTTAGGAAATACGTTTTGCAGCATCCGGTACATTTGTTAACCAATTAAATAGCGTGGCAGTAACGTGCCCGCATATGAACGGGTCGGGGAGAAGTGACGGTGGGGATCCGCGTTCCTGTTCGCTGCAACACAGATGCGCCTGCGTCAAACACAGGGTAGATCGCATTATTGGAGGTTTACTGGAGACATTAAAGAAAATCGTTCAGAAGCAGAACTGCCTCCCTTTTCGCGTCTCATAAAAAGGGAGGCAGAAGAGCGTGGTTATCGACTTATTCGAACGGCGGCGGCGCAAGCACCTCACGGTTACCGTTGTGCCCCTGCTCGCTGACGATCCCTTGCGCTTCCATCTGCTCGATAATGCGCGCCGCACGGTTATAGCCAATGCGGAACTGACGCTGTACGCCAGAAATAGACGCTTTACGTTTTTCCGTCACAAAATTGACAGCCTGATCGAATAACGGATCGAGTTCCTCACCGCCATCAAAGCCGCCACCTGCGCCACCTTCGCTTTCACTGTCGGAGGTAATACCATCGACATACTGTGGGCGACCACGCGCTTTCCAGTCCTGTACAACAGCATGCACTTCCTGATCGCGAACAAATGCACCGTGTACACGTACTGGCGCAGAGGTGGAGTTTGGCCCGGAATAGAGCATATCACCCATACCAAGCAGGGATTCCGCCCCGCCCTGGTCGAGGATGGTGCGCGAATCGATCTTACTCGATACAGTAAAAGCAATACGGGTCGGAATGTTCGCTTTAATCAGACCCGTAATAACGTCTACCGACGGGCGTTGCGTTGCGAGCACCAGGTGGATCCCTGCGGCACGCGCTTTCTGTGCCAGACGAGCAATCAGTTCTTCTACTTTTTTGCCGACGGTCATCATCAGGTCGGCAAATTCGTCGACCATTACCACGATGTACGGCAGTTTCTCCAGCACCGGATGTTGGACGTCCATGCTATCACCGGGTTTCCAGTACGGATCCGGGATAGGGCGCCCCATTCGCGCAGCTTCCGCAATTTTATCGTTATAACCCGCCAGGTTACGTACACCGAGCGCGGACATCAGCTTATAGCGGCGTTCCATCTCGTTAACACTCCAGCGCAGCGCGTTGGCCGCGTCTTTCATGTCGGTGACCACTTCCGTCAGCAGATGCGGAATGCCTTCGTAAACAGAAAGCTCAAGCATTTTCGGGTCAATCATAATAAAGCGCACCTCTTCCGGCGTCGCTTTATACAGCATGCTGAGGATCATGGCATTCACACCCACCGACTTACCGGAACCGGTGGTACCGGCCACCAGCAGGTGAGGCATTTTAGCCAGGTCGGCAATCACCGGATCGCCCGCAATATCTTTACCCAGCACCACGGTTAATGGTGACGGGTTTTCGCGGAACTTAACGCAGTCCAGTACTTCTCGCAGATACACCGTCTGACGTTTCTTATTCGGCAGCTCAAGACCGACATACGGTTTGCCCGGAATAACCTCCACCACACGTACGGCCACTGTCGACAGCGAACGCGCAAGATCGCGGGAGAGGTTAGAAATTCGGGCTGCTTTAACCCCCGGCGCCAGGTTCAGTTCAAACCGGGTTATAACCGGGCCTGGCGAGTAGTTCACCACATCGGCTTTGATACGGAAATCTGCCAGACGCGCTTCAACCAGCCGTGCCATTTGCTCGAGGGCAAAGGTGTCTACCGGCTCGATTTCCGCTGGCGGCTGGGTCAGTAGATCCAGCGAGGGCAACGGTGTAGTCGGTTTTTGCACCGGCCGGCTGTCGCCATTACGCATCAACAGTGGATGAATCAGGCTTTCCTGTGGCGGCGGTGAGGCCTGCTGAGGTTGCGCCGCAGCAGGTTGCTGATAATGAGGTTGCACCGGCTGTTGCGGTTGCGACGCGGCCGGCTGTTGATAATGAGGATGCAACGGCTGCTGCGCGGCAGGTTGCTGATAGTGAGGCTGCACCGGCTGTTGATAAGGGTGCATCTGCTGCGGCGGTTGTTGTTGATACTGCTGCGGTTGCGCAACAGACTCATCAGATTCGGGCATTACACCCGGTGTAAACAGCGGCTCGCTCGGGCTCTCATCCACCAACGCTTTCATCGGCGAAAACGCAAAGTCTTCGGGCATAAATGCCGGCGTCGCGGTAGTCTGCTCTGCCGCATAGCGCTGCTGTTGAGAGGCAGCAAACTGACGTGCCAGTTCAGCTTCTTCAGCTTCATCTTCGCTCAAATGTGGCTGCCGGTGATATTGCGGGATGTCATGCTGATACTCATCGCCATAACGATCGTGCTGGGTAGCCGCAAACTGTCGTGCCAGCTCATCCTGTTGCAGCATATCCGCATCGTCATCCTCACCGTGACGCACTTCTTCTTCGCGGGCACGCTCTTCTGCCATCCGCTGAGACGGCAGTTTAATACCATACGAAGCCAGTTCACGGCGGGTAGGTACGCGCACGCGATTAGGGCGCGGCAGTTGCGGACCAATCCCCTCTTTCACCTGCGGGCGCGGGGCGCCGCCCGTGGCAAGGCTGAACACTGGCCCCGCAGTGGCAGCAGCAGTAGCCACATTGCCAGTGGCCTGCTGAACGCCAGCGGCAACAGGTGCGATAATATCCTGGTCGATAACCGGAGCAGACGGTTTGACTGGCTCTGCCGGTTTAGGCACCGGTGCAGCGCTCGCAGGTTCCGGGATGGGTTGATACCAAGCGGCAAGCTGCTCACGTTCACGAGCGCGTTTTTCCTCCACTTCCTCAAAATAGTAAAGCGGCGGGCGAGTCTGTTTCACTTCTTCGACAGTCGGCTCCGGTAAAGGCTCTGGCAAAGGTTCATGCACAGGGGCAGCCTGCGGCGCATCCTGCCACGGTAAGGGATCGCTTGCCAGCGGTGCGTAGCGTTCTTCTTCGTGAGGTGTCAGCGAGGCGCCAGGCGATTCCGGCATCCAGGACGTTTCTGCCATGGGTTGCTGCCACTCTGGCGTCGCATACGGTTCAGGCTGGTAAGCTGCAGGTTCTGTATGCTGAGCATGTTGAACCGGCGCGGGTTCCTGCACAGGAACGGGTGCCTGCGCATAGGGCCACTCAACATCCTGTTGCGGCGGAATATAGGGTTCGGATGGTGCCGCATAAGCCTGTGCGGCCGTGGTTGCGGCGGCAGCGGCAACGATCGGTGCGGTGACACTGCGACCATTCAGCAGCGGATCGTACTCTTGTTCGGCTTCAGTCGCGCGATGCCCGGAAAACAGGACGTCATCCGCATCCGCGGGCACACCACGCGCACTGTACGCGATCTCTTCTTCGTCATCGTCCATCCGCTTACCGGAGAACAGTGCTTCGTCGGTTTTTCGGCCCATCGGGTTGGCGAATTTCTCAGCGATCCGTTTGCGGCGGGCCAGTGCGCCCCGCAATATACGTGCACGGCGGGACTCACGCGGCGCTGCAGAAGGTGCTTCGTCGTCCTCTTCTTCATATTCTTCATCATCAACCCAGGTATCGTCGCGTCGCGTACGATTACTGGCAAAGGTGAGAATATTCAGAATGACGCTACCGATCTTCTCGGCAATGGTGACCCATGACCAGCCGGTGAAGAGCGTTAGCCCGGCAGCCCAGATACAAAGCAGAGCAAGCGTGCCTCCGCTACTGCGTAACAGCGGTTGCAGCGTCGTGCTAAGCAGGCTGCCAATCACGCCGCCGGAAGCAAAATACCAGATATCATCTGCATTGATGGCCGCCAGACCGCATGAGGTCAGAATAAGCGCCAGCGCGCCAATCATGCGCAGCGATACGGCAAAATAATCGATGTAATCTTCACTGGCACGGTGACGCCAGGCAAACCAACAGCCGCCGATGATGATCACCGGAATGGTATAAGCCATAACGCCAAAAATGAAAAACAGCGTATCGGCGAGCCATGCGCCAGGCTGACCGCCCAGATTGTGGATAGGCTCATGCCAGGCGGTTTGCGACCAACTGGGATCCGACGGGTTAAAGCTCAGAAGCGCCGCCATCAACCAAACGGCAAAAAGTGAAACGAGGATCAGCAACGCCTCCAGGAGTCGACGCCCGCTGCTTAATTTGGTAAGTGTGACTTCTTTGTCTTCGGTGTATTCCTGGCTCAAGACAGGCTCTCCAGGTCCTTGATGCTAAAACGGACAACAGCGCCGGGTCTCCCCGGCACTGTTGCTGTATGGATTAACAGGAGTGTAATCAAAAAACAGCGATTGTGCACCTGTTCCGTATTAGCGCGTCTTAATAACCAGACGATTGCTCTGTTTAACTTCTTCCATCACTACATATGTGCGGGTGTCGTTAACGCCTGGCAGACGCAGCAGGGTTTCCCCTAAAAGTTTACGGTATGCAGACATATCCGGCACACGCGTTTTTAACAGGTAGTCAAAATCGCCTGAAACCAGATGACACTCTTGAATTTCTTCAAGTTTTTGCACTGCGGCGTTAAATTGTTCAAACACATCTGGCGCGCCACGATTCAGAGTAATCTCAACAAAAACCAGAAGTGACGCATCCAGATAATGCGGGTTCAGCAGCGCTGTATAGCCCTGAATAAACCCTTGTCTTTCCAGCCTGCGCACACGCTCGAGGCACGGCGTCGGGGAAAGTCCCACTCGTTTAGAAAGCTCGACGTTGGAAATACGCCCATCTTTTTGCAATTCGTTCAGAATATTACGATCGATGCGGTCGAGGTCTTTACCAGGGCGCTTCTTACTATCTACCATTATTATTGTCTCTCTGTATTCCTTCCCTACTCCTGTCTTGACCCTGTGCACTTCACTGTTCAGAGTCTTTGCCCGTCGCGGTACGTCCGCGTGTTTTTAAAATGGCACGGCGCGTAATCCCAGGGGCTATATTAAGAAGACCGTTGCCCGACGGCAGCTATCGATATCACGAATGGCGTCTGTCCACGCCATGCGTAGATTTCACTAGCCCGGTAAAAATGGCATTTACATGCATGAATTAGGGTCACGCGCGAAACACTGCTTTTTTTCTTCCTCAGATGTTTTCGCAAATGCGCAGGGGATTGTCAAAGCAAAACATCTTTTTTTAGTACAACGTGCCAGATATTCATCACCGCCCTTCTCTATTCCTCATTTTATCACCTTATAACTCACCATTTTTCAGTAGAATTTGTTATGTCTCACGTCGATATGAAACCCAGCCATCGGCTATTTCTATTACACATATCGTTAACAAAATCGCCGCACCCTTTTTTTACGCCGTCAAATTCCCTACAATCCAGCCCAATGTCTGCCAAACAATAATGAGGATTTCATGGGTACGGCCAAACACAGTAAGCTGCTTATCCTTGGTTCAGGCCCTGCCGGTTATACCGCTGCGGTCTATGCTGCGCGTGCAAACCTGCAGCCCGTTTTGATTACCGGTATGGAAAAAGGCGGCCAGCTCACCACCACAACTGAAGTGGAAAACTGGCCGGGCGACCCGCATGATCTGACCGGTCCGCTGCTGATGGAGCGCATGCATGAACATGCCACCAAATTTGATACCGAAATTATCTTCGATCATATCAACAGCGTTGATTTGCAGAACCGTCCATTCCGTCTGATCGGCGACAGCGGCGAATACACTTGTGACGCACTGATTATCGCTACCGGTGCTTCCGCTCGTTATCTGGGGCTGGCATCCGAAGAGGCGTACAAAGGCCGCGGTGTTTCCGCTTGCGCGACCTGCGACGGTTTCTTTTATCGCAACCAGAAAGTCGCCGTGATCGGTGGCGGCAATACCGCCGTCGAAGAGGCGCTTTATCTGGCGAATATCGCTTCTGAAGTTCACCTTATTCACCGTCGCGACACCTTCCGCGCGGAGAAAATCCTGATCAAGCGTCTGATGGATAAAGTTGAAAGCGGCAATATCGTGCTACACACCCACCGTACGCTGGAAGAAGTCACTGGCGACCAGATGGGCGTGAGTGGCTTACGCCTGCGTGATACGCAGAATGCGGACAATATTGAGACGCTGGACGTAGCGGGTTTGTTTGTCGCCATCGGTCACAGCCCGAACACATCCATTTTCGAAGGCCAACTGGCGCTGGAAAATGGCTACATTAAAGTGCAATCCGGTATTCACGGCAACGCAACCCAAACCAGTATTCCGGGTGTTTTCGCAGCAGGCGACGTGATGGATCATATTTATCGTCAGGCGATAACATCAGCGGGTACAGGCTGTATGGCAGCGCTGGATGCGGAGCGTTATCTCGACGGACTGGCTGAAAGTAAATAATCTTTACAAGTCAGTAACAAAGGTAAAAAAGGCGACTATAAGTCGCCTTTATTTTTGCCCCGATGTAACATTGCGCAGGCTAAAAATTCGATAACTTCACCTGCAAAGCGCGCAATGAATAAAACCCGTCAACAAGAACTTACTCGCTGGTTAAAACAGCAAAGCATTATTTCCCGTCGCTGGCTGACTGCATCTCGCCTGCTTGGCGTTGTCAGCGGCGTGTTGATTGTGGCGCAGGCATGGATCCTCGCGCGTATTCTCAATCATATGATTATGGAAAACATCCCGCGCGAAGCGCTGCTGCTGCCTTTCATTCTCCTGGTTCTGGTCTTTATTCTACGCAGTTGGGTGGTATGGCTGCGTGAGCGCGTTGGCTTTCATGCGGGTGCGCATATCCGCTTTGAGATCCGTCGCCGCGTGCTTGATCGCTTACAGCAGGCCGGGCCGGCGTGGATTCAGGGTAAACCTGCGGGCAGTTGGGCAACACTGATCCTCGAACAAATCGACGATATGCATGACTTCTACGCACGTTACTTACCCCAAATGGCGCTGGCTGCCAGCGTACCGCTGCTGATCGTGATCACTCTGTTTCCCATCAACTGGGCAGCCGCGCTGATATTGCTTGCCACCGCACCGTTGATCCCGTTGTTCATGGCTATGGTCGGGATGGGCGCGGCGGATGCTAATCGCCGCAATTTTAAAGCGCTGGCACGATTGAGTGGTCATTTTCTTGACCGGCTGCGCGGTATGGAAACACTGCGTATTTTTGGCCGCGGCGCGGCAGAAACCGATAACATTCGTCGTGCTTCGCAGGATTTCCGTAGCCGCACGATGGAAGTACTGCGCCTCGCATTTTTATCATCCGGTGTGCTGGAATTTTTCACCTCACTCTCTATTGCCGTCGTCGCCGTCTATTTCGGTTTTTCCTATCTTGGGGAACTCGATTTCGGCCACTATGGCACAGGCGTTACGCTATTTGCCGGTTTTCTGGCACTGGTTCTGGCACCGGAATTTTTCCAGCCGCTGCGCGATTTGGGCACCTTTTACCATGCGAAAGCACAAGCTATTGGCGCGGCCGACAGCCTGAAAACGTTTATGGAAGCACCACTGGCCCATCCGCAACGCGGCGATATCACGCTGAAAAGCGATGAGCCAATTATGCTCACCGCTTGCGATCTGGTGCTGAAATCGCCCGAAGGCGCCGTGCTTGCCGGGCCGCTGAATTTTACCCTGTCTGCCGGGCAGAGGATCGTACTGGTCGGTCGCAGCGGCTCCGGGAAAAGTTCGCTTATCAATGTGCTTTCCGGTTTCCTGCCTTATGAAGGTTCACTGCGCGTCAATGGCATAGAGTTGCGGGATCTCGACCCCGATGCCTGGCGCGAAGCCATTAGTTGGGTTGGGCAAAACCCGCAATTGCCAGCGACCACGTTGCGCGAAAACGTGCTGCTTTCCCGCCCTGATACCAGCGAGGATGAATTGCAATCGGCGCTGGATAAAGCCTGGGTGAGTGAATTTCTGCCGCTTTTGCCGGAAGGTCTGGAAACGCAGCCTGGCGATCAGGCCGTGCGGCTTTCCGTCGGTCAGGCTCAGCGCGTCGCCGTTGCGCGTGCTCTGCTGGCACCCTGCAAATTGTTGCTGCTGGATGAGCCGTCCGCCAGCCTTGACAGCCACAGTGAGCAACGCGTCATGCAGGCACTGAACGATGCGTCCCGCCAGCAGACGACACTGATGGTGACTCATCAACTGGAAAATCTGACCGAATGGGATGCTATCTGGGTGATGCAGGACGGGCAAATCATTGAACAAGGCCATTATGACGCTCTTGCCACCTCGCAGGGGGCGTTTGCTGACCTTCTTGCCCATCGCCAGGAGGAGATCTAAATGCGCGCATTATTGCCTTATCTCGCACTCTATAAGCGCCACAAATGGCTGCTGATGTTGGGTGTGATCCTCGCCATTATCACCCTGTTGGCCAGCATTGGTCTGTTGACACTCTCCGGCTGGTTCCTCTCCGCTTCCGCCGTAGCGGGCGTCGCCGGGCTCTACAGTTTTAACTATATGCTGCCTGCCGCTGGCGTGCGTGGCGCGGCCATTACCCGCACTGCCGGACGCTATTTCGAGCGACTGGTCAGCCACGATGCAACCTTCCGCGTACTGGAACACTTGCGCGTGACGACTTTCAGCAAGCTATTGCCGCTCTCCCCTGCCGGTTTAGCCCGTTTTCGCCAGGGCGATCTGTTAAACCGCGTAGTGGCGGATGTCGATACCCTCGACCACCTTTATTTGCGCGTGATTTCACCGCTCGTGGGCGCGCTGATGGTGATCATCGTGGTCATGGTGGGTCTGAGTATGCTGGATGTCTCGCTGGCTCTGTTGCTGGGCGGGATTATGCTGGCCACGCTGTTTATCCTGCCACCGCTGTTTTACCGCGCGGGTAAACCTGCGGGCGAAAACCTGACGTTGTTGCGCAGCGAGTACCGCCAGCAACTCACGCACTGGCTGCAAGGCCAGGCTGAACTGACGATTTTCGGTGCCAGCCAGCGTTACCGACAGGCGTTGGAAAACACAGAATTAAGCTGGCATGACGCTCAGCGTCGCCAGTCCGATCTGACGGCCGCCTCGCAGGCATTAATGTTGTTAATTAGCGGCGGTGCCGTGATCGCCATGCTGTGGTTTGCCTCTGGCGACGTGGGCGGTAACACACAGCCAGGTGCATTGATTGCGTTATTTGTTTTCTGTGCGCTGGCAGCTTTTGAAGCGCTGGCGCCCGTCACGGGCGCATTCCAGCATCTCGGGCAGGTCATTGCCTCTGCGACACGCATTACACAACTCACCGAATGCCAGCCGGAAGTGACCTTTCCGTCGGGCAATAGCGCTGTGCCAACCCACGTTGCCGTCGATTTCGATGCACTGTCGTTCAGCTATCCAGGCCAGCCGCAACGCGTACTGGAGGCCATATCGCTCTCCGTCGCCGCAGGTGAACATGTTGCCATTTTGGGGCGCACCGGCTGCGGTAAGTCCACACTGTTGCAACTGCTGACGCGAGCATGGGATGCGCAGCAGGGCGAGATCCGTTTGAATGACCAGCCAATCGGTCATTTTTCGGAGCCAGACTTACGCAATCTCATCAGTATGGTACCGCAGCGTGTACACCTGTTTAGCGCCACCCTGCGTGATAATTTACTGCTGGCTGCGCCAGAGGCCAGCGATGAGGCATTGAGTGCTATGCTGGCCCGCGTTGGGCTGGAAAAACTACTCGACGACAGCGGCCTGAACGCCTGGCTGGGCGAAGGTGGCCGCCAATTATCCGGCGGCGAACTGCGCCGTCTGGCGATTGCCCGTGCGCTCCTGCACGACGCGCCACTCGTTCTGTTGGATGAACCCACAGAGGGTCTGGATGCCTCTACTGAAAGTCAGATTCTTGAATTACTTGCAGAAGTAATGAAGGGAAAAACGCTGCTGATGGTCACGCACCGTCTGCGCGGCCTGGCACGTTGCGATCGGATAATTGTGATGGACAACGGGCAAATAATTGAGCAAGGTAATCACGCAGCGTTAATGGCGAAACAGGGGCGTTATTACCAGTTTAAGCAGCGTCTGTAAGTGAATATTCGTCATTTTGCCGTTCCCGTGGCGGTAACGCTAAAGTGAAACGACCAAAATGACGATATTAAGAAGGGTCCCTGGTCGCGTTGTGGAGCAGAGTTGTCATGCGTCTGGTTCAGCTATCTCGTCATTCTATCGCCTTCCCTTCGCCTGAGGCAGCACTGCGTGAACCCAACGGCTTGCTGGCACTGGGTGGAGATTTGAGTCCGGCGCGTCTGTTGATGGCCTATCAGCGCGGTATCTTCCCCTGGTTTTCGCCGGGCGACCCTATCCTGTGGTGGTCGCCGGATCCGCGCGCGGTACTGTGGCCGGACGCCTTCCATCTCAGCCGCAGCATGAAACGTTTTCATAAAACTTCCCCTTATCGCGTCACGGTAAATCATGCTTTTGGTCAGGTCATTGATGGATGCTCGCAGGATCGCGATGAAGGAACATGGATCACGCCGGATGTGGTGATGGCTTACCACCGTCTGCATGAACTGGGGCATGCGCACTCCATTGAAGTCTGGGAAAATGAGCAACTGGTTGGCGG
Source organism: Kosakonia sp. (assembly GCF_032052965.1). Classification (GTDB taxonomy): domain Bacteria; phylum Pseudomonadota; class Gammaproteobacteria; order Enterobacterales; family Enterobacteriaceae; genus Kosakonia. The sequence goes on along the minus strand of NZ_DAMBVN010000004.1, from coordinate 176,767 downwards.
CATGTATGGCGTAGCGCAGGGGACGCTATTCTGTGGCGAATCCATGTTCAGTCGCCGTGAAAACGCCTCTAAAACGGCGCTATTGGTGTTCAGCCAGGCGTTCTTGCATTGTGGTGGTCAGCTCATTGACTGCCAGGTGTTGAACAGCCACACCGCCTCGCTGGGTGCGGTTGAAATTCCCCGCCGGGATTATCTCTTGCATGTCGCCGGAATGCGCAAAAAAGCGCTGCCGTCCCATTTTTGGGTGCCCAGAACGCTGTTTTCATCTCTCTGAAGAATGTTTTCGGCACATTTTTTATCAGGGTGTTATAATGGACGCTCAGCGTTGCTTTTGCCTGTTGCCCCGCCTCACCCGGGAGTTGTTCGTATCAGGGATGCCCTTCGTTATATTTCACCGCTCCCCTTATCGACTGCGCTTTTAACGCGTCGTGATGTGTGGCGTGAGGGTAATATGCAAAAGTCGTTTTGCTGTGTTTTATCAGCACAAATCTTTACTTAACAGACGAACTTCGGCATTATCTTGCCGATTCAAAAATTATGGTAGTGATACCCCCGAGGATTAGATGGCCAAAGAAGACAATATTGAGATGCAGGGTACCGTTCTGGAAACGTTACCTAATACGATGTTCCGCGTAGAACTGGAAAACGGCCATGTGGTCACTGCGCATATCTCCGGAAAAATGCGTAAAAACTACATCCGTATTCTGACGGGCGATAAAGTGACTGTGGAACTGACCCCGTACGACCTGAGCAAAGGCCGCATTGTCTTCCGTAGCCGCTAAGATCTTCCGCTGGCACCGCTGAGTGCACCTCTTTTTAAGGCCGGGTTATCCCGGCCTTTTTATTTGCGCCGTATTCATCCCCTCTGCGATTAAACTTTAAACACCTCTGCCAATTGTCTATACTAAGTACTGACAAATGTCTGCATTCAGGAGGGATCATGAGAACCTGGAGCCCGGATCAAAAACCGGCTGAAAATGCACTCTGGCGTTTTGCGGGTTTTCCCGCTAACAGGGGCATAAAATTAGTCCAAATGCTAAATGAAGGTTTACCTGTCAGCATTCTCGATAACATTCATCAATGGACGGAAATGTCGCGATCGGACATTTTGCGGGTCACGGGTATTAACGAACGCAATGTTGCACGGCGAAAAAGCGCAGGCCGCACCCTGACACCCGATGAGAGTGAGCGTATAGCCCGGCTGGTCAGAGTCGTAGATGCAGCAGTGCATTTTTTTGGCGATAAAAAAATGGCGTACAGCTGGCTACAAACGCCGGTGCGTGCGTTGGGGGACGTCGCCCCAATTTCGTTGATAGCAACCGAAAGTGGCGCACTGGAAGTGACCGATCTGATCGGCCGACTGGAACATGGGGTGTTTGCGTGATGTTCTACCGTCTGGTTACCCGCCGCTACGCCAGCGAAGCCTGGACCGGTAGCGGCGCAAACCTTTACGGCGGTCGATGGAACCATAAAGGCCATCCGGCGGTGTATGTCGCCTCTTCAATTTCACTGGCTGCACTTGAGATGCTGGTGCACATCCATAGCGACAGTATGTTGCGTCAGTATGGGCTGTTCAGCATAGAGATCCCGGACAAGGACATTGAGTTTCTGGACACGCAATGGCTGCCGGCGGACTGGCAGGAATACCCCGCTCCGCTCTCTACAATGGATCTGGGCACCGCCTGGCTGGAAGCCAACAGCAGTGTGGCGTTGGTCGTGCCTTCCTGCGTGGTTCCACTGGAAAACAATGCCGTTTTAAATCCGCATCACCCAGGCTTCAGTACCCTGCTGAAAACAGTGAAAGAACACCCTTTTGTTTTCGATCCGCGTCTGGCATCCTCCTGACGCATCAAATTTATGCTGAAACCGTAAATAACGGGCGTAAAAAAACCGGGCCTCTCAGAGCCCGGTTTTTACATTAACGTCAGAGATTAATGCGCAGCTTCCGGTTTGTGCTTCTGCGCACTCTGGAAGTCATACTCCAGTTCATTCTTCTCTTTATTCAGCGTCACGGTCACCTGCCCGCCATCTACCAACGAGCCAAACAGCAGCTCGTTAGCCAACGGTTTCTTCAGGTTATCCTGAATAACACGCGCCATCGGGCGTGCACCCATTGCGCGGTCATAGCCTTTATCGGCCAGCCAGTCGCGTGCTTCCTGACTGACTTCCAGCGACACACCTTTCTGATCCAGTTGCACCTGGAGTTCGACAATAAACTTGTCGACCACCTGATGGATAACCGTCGTCGACAAATGATCGAACCAGATAATGTTGTCCAGACGGTTGCGGAACTCCGGCGTAAAGATCTTTTTGATCTCTTCCATCGCATCGGTACTGTTATCCTGGTGGATAAGGCCAATGGATTTACGCTCAGTTTCCCGTACCCCGGCGTTTGTGGTCATCACCAGCACCACGTTGCGGAAGTCCGCTTTACGCCCGTTATTATCCGTTAGCGTGCCGTTGTCCATCACCTGTAACAGCAGGTTGAAGACATCCGGGTGCGCTTTTTCGATTTCATCAAGCAGCAACACCGCATGCGGATGCTTGATCACTGCGTCGGTCAACAGACCGCCCTGATCAAACCCAACATAGCCAGGAGGCGCACCGATCAAACGGCTGACGGTGTGACGTTCCATATATTCGGACATATCAAAACGCAGCAGCTCAATGCCAAGCGCTTTCGACAGCTGGACCGTCACCTCGGTTTTACCCACCCCTGTGGGGCCAGCAAACAGGAAGGAGCCGACCGGTTTATGGTCCTGACCCAGCCCTGCACGGCTCATCTTGATGGCTTCGGTTAAGGCCTCAATGGCTTTATCCTGTCCAAACACCAGCATTTTGAGGCGATCGCCGAGATTTTTCAGCGTGTCACGATCGCTCTGAGAAACACTCTTCTCAGGGATACGCGCAATACGGGCCACAACCGATTCGATATCCGCCACATTGACGGTTTTCTTGCGTTTGCTGACCGGCATCAGGCGCGCACGCGCCCCTGCTTCGTCAATCACATCTATCGCTTTATCCGGCAGATGGCGATCATTAATGTACTTCACCGCCAGCTCCACGGCTGCACGTACCGCTTTAGCGGTGTAACGTACATCGTGGTGTGCTTCGTATTTGGGTTTCAGGCCATTGATAATCTGCACCGTTTCTTCTACAGATGGCTCAGTGATATCAATTTTCTGGAAACGACGCGCCAACGCACGATCTTTTTCGAAAATGTTGCTGAACTCCTGATAGGTAGTTGAACCCATCACGCGGATTTTACCGCTGGAGAGCAGCGGCTTGATCAGGTTCGCGGCATCCACCTGCCCACCGGACGCAGCGCCCGCACCGATGATGGTGTGGATCTCGTCGATAAACAGAATGCTGTTATTGTCCTGCTCAAGCTGTTTCAGCAGCGCTTTAAAACGTTTTTCGAAATCACCACGGTATTTGGTACCTGCCAGCAGTGACCCGATATCCAGTGAGTAAATGGTGCAGTCGGCCATCACTTCCGGCACATCACCCTGCACGATACGCCACGCCAGACCTTCGGCAATAGCGGTTTTACCCACACCGGACTCGCCCACCAGCAAGGGGTTATTTTTACGCCGGCGACAGAGCACCTGAATAGCGCGCTCCAGCTCTTTGCCACGGCCAATCAGCGGATCGATACCGCCCACGCGAGCAAGCTGATTGAGATTGGTGGTGAAGTTTTCCATACGTTCCTCCCCGCCTGCCTGCTCTTCGCTGCTCGCCTGGCTGCTGCTACTGCTGCTGCCTGCGTCAGATGATGGGCCCGGCTCGTCTTTACGCGTGCCGTGCGAAATAAAGTTCACCACATCAAGGCGGCTCACTTCATGTTTGCGCAACAGGTAAGCCGCCTGGGACTCCTGCTCGCTAAAGATGGCGACCAGCACGTTAGCACCAGACACTTCGCTGCGGCCGGAAGACTGAACGTGAAACACCGCGCGCTGAAGAACACGCTGGAAGCTGAGCGTCGGTTGCGTATCGCGCTCCTCTTCGCTCATGGGCAGAACGGGTGTGGTTTGTTCGATGAAGGCTTCGAGTTCCTGCCGCAGCGCCACCAAATCCACGGAACACGCTTCCAGCGCTTCACGGGCCGATGGGTTACTGAGCAGAGCCAGTAACAAGTGCTCGACGGTCATAAACTCATGTCGGTGCTCGCGCGCTCTGGCGAAAGCCATATTTAAACTGAGTTCCAGTTCTTGATTGAGCATAGGCACCTCCCCCAAGTTTTATTGCCTGAAATCAGGCTCTTTCCAGCGTACACAACAACGGATGTTCGTTCTCCCTGGCATACTTGTTCACCATGGCGACTTTCGTCTCCGCGACCTCTGCAGTAAAGACACCGCAAATGGCCTTCCCGTGATAGTGAACCGTGAGCATCAGTTGCGTTGCACGTTCTACATCATAAGAAAAGAACTTTTGTAGCACGTCAATAACAAATTCCATCGGCGTGTAATCATCGTTCATTAACATTACTTTATACATGGATGGCGGACTCAGCGCGTCGCGCAGTTTCTCTTCCGCCAATTGTTCGAAATCCAGCCAGCTATTGCTTTTACCCATCGTTAGCTTTTCATCTTAGGTTACAGGTTCCGGCGGCGTTTAATCGGCCGATTACATGAGTCTAGATGCATTTTCAATCTACATCAGTTGTCAGATAACTATCATCTATCGTTGCCATCCGCGACGGCTGTCACATTCTTCCTTCATACCGTTAACTGCTTCAAAATTTTGATGCGTCGCCTCCCAGAACCCCAGCCAAACGCTTGACGCGTTATTCGATTTCTCTAAATTGTACTCTCGAGAGTTGGCGAGGTTTTGAACAGCCCCCACACTCTGCCACCGGTTCATTCCATCTTACTTAAATAAGATTTACGAAGGATGTCGAAGCATGGAAACGGGTACTGTTAAGTGGTTCAACAATGCCAAAGGGTTCGGTTTTATCTGCCCTGAAGGCGGCGGCGAAGATATCTTCGCACATTACTCCACCATTCAAATGGATGGTTACAGAACGCTAAAAGCCGGGCAAACTGTCCGGTTTGATGTACACCAGGGCCCTAAAGGCAATCATGCCAGTCTCATCGTGCCCGTCGAAGTAGAGGCTATGGCCTGACGCTTCTTAATTAATTGTGTACATGCCCCGGATAAAATGCCAGCCCAATCGGCTGGCATTTTTATTACTCGCGTGCCAGCGCGTCCACCGGATCCAGTCGCGCCGCATTGCGCGCCGGCAACCAGCCAAACAATACGCCGGTAAAGGTTGAACACAAAAATGCGGTAAACAGGGCCACGGGAGAAAAACCAATTTCCCAGCCGGGCAAAAAAAGCTGCAAGGTAAATGCGATCAGCATCGACAGAACGACGCCCAGCGCACCGCCAACCAGGCACACAAACACCGCTTCGATAAGAAACTGCGACAATACATCGCCCGCACGGGCGCCCACCGCCATACGAATGCCAATTTCACGCGTACGCTCAGTCACGGACACCAGCATGATGTTCATTACGCCAATCCCGCCGACCAGCAGCGAAATCACCGCCACCAGGGTCAGGAACAATTGAAGAGTACGTGTGGTCTTTTCTGCTGTTTTCAAGACGCCGTCCATGTTCCAGACGAAGAAATCCTTCTTACCGTGGCGTAAATTAAGCAGCCGGGTAAGCTGCTGCTCGGCCTGTTCGCTGCTGTAACCGTCATTCACCCGCACGGTGATCGAATTCAACCAGGACTGCCCCATAATGCGCCCGGCGATGGTGCTATAGGGTAACCAGACGCGCAGGATTTTACTGCTGCCGAACATCGACTGTTTCTCTTCCGCCACGCCAATGACCGTGGCGGGCATATTGCCGACAAGAATGACTTCTCCCACCACTGATGCTTTATTAGGAAATAACTGACGCCGGGTATTGCTGTCGAGCACCACCACCTGCGCACGTCCTTTCAACTGTTCATCATTGAAGGAAGCCCCTTCACTGAAGGTCATGCCGTAGACGTTAAAATATTGCCCGCTCACCCCATTAGCACTGGCGGCAACATCAATGTTGTTCGAGCGTAACCGCAGATTTTGCGAGACAGAAGGTGTCGCTGAACGCACCCAGGGCTGTTTCTGAATGGCCACCAGATCGTCATATTTTAACGCCTGCCGATATTGTGGATCGTCATCGCCAAAATCCTTGCCCGGGTAGACATCAATAGTGTTGGTGCCAATCGAACGGATATCCGCCAGCACCAGTTGTTTGGCGGCATCGCCCACCACCACAATCGATACCACCGACGCGATGCCGATAATAATACCGAGCATGGTGAGAAGCGTGCGCATCTTGTTGGCCGCCATCGCCCGCCAGGCCATGGTCAGTGCCTCATTAAAACGGCTGACAAACTGACGCCAGCCGCCTGCCCGCATCACACCAGCCTCCGGATACGCTGGCGTTGCAGCTTTCTCCCTCGCGGGGGGATTACTGATAAGCTCACCGTCGCGGATTTCAATCACCCGCTCCGCCTGTGCGGCAACCTGAGGATCGTGGGTCACGATTATCACCGTATGGCCGCGATCGCGGAGCTGGTGCAAAATCGCCATCACCTCGTCGCCTGAGTGGCTATCCAGCGCGCCGGTTGGCTCATCGGCAAGGATCACCTGCCCGCCATTCATCAACGCGCGGGCAATACTCACACGCTGTTGTTGGCCACCAGAAAGCTGCGATGGCTGATAATCGGCGCGTTCCTCCAGCCCCAGACGCGCCAGCAACTCACGGGCGCGAGCCAGACGGGCTTTACGCTCGGTGCCAGCATACACCGCCGGAACTTCAACGTTTTGCGCCGCACTCAGGTGCGAGAGAAGATGGTAGCGCTGAAAGATAAAGCCAAAATGCTCACGACGCAGCTGCGCCAGTGCATCGCTATTCAGTGTGGAAACATCCGTACCCGCTACACGGTAGGTTCCGCTGGTGGGTTTATCCAGGCAACCGAGAATGTTCATCAGCGTCGATTTTCCGGAACCCGAAGCTCCGACAATCGCCACCATCTCCCCGGCCTGAATAGACAGGCTAATACCCTTTAACACTTCCACCTGCCCGTCACCGGACGGGTAACTGCGACGAATGCCGTTTAGCTCAAGCAGCGCACTCATTGCGCCGCCCCCTGTTTCAGCTCACCGATGACCACTTCTTCACCCGCATCCAGCCCTTTAACAATCACCACTTCGGTATCGTTGCGGGCTCCGAGGGTCACTTCACGATCGCGGGTTTCGCCATTGCGTAATACTTTCACCTTATAACGATTGTCACCGACCGGATCGCCCAGCGCCGCCAGCGGGATCGTCAACACATTTTTCTGCCCCATTAGCTGAATATGAACCTGTGCGGTCATATCCAGACGCAGGATACCCTGCGGGTTCGGCACGGCAAAACGGGCGTAATAGAAGATGGCGTCATTGACCTTCTCCGGCGTTGGGAGAATATCTTTTAACACGCCTTCATAACGGGTTCCGGGATCGCCAAGCACGGTAAACCAGGCTTTTTGCCCCGGTTTCAAGTGGATCACATCCGCTTCGGATACCTGCGCCTTGACTAACATGGTGCTCATATCCGCCAGCGTCAGAATGTTCGGCGCTTGCTGCACCGCAATGACGGTCTGCCCTTGCAGGGTGGTGATTTGGGTGACCTCCCCCGCCATGGGCGCGAGAATACGGGTGTAATCAAGGTTAGTTTTGGCCGTGTCTAACGTAGCCTGGTTACGCTGGATCTGTGCGTCAATAGTGCCAATTTGCGCCTCTTTTACCGCGACATCGGTAATGGCGGTATCCAGATCCTGACGTGAGATCAAATTGCTTTTGACCAACTGTTGCTGGCGCGCCAGCGTCACTTTCGCCAGCCTCAATTCCGCCTGCGCCTGGCGACGCTGCGCACGCAACTCCATCAGGGTGGCATTCACTTCTTTAATCTGGTTTTGCGCCTGCTCAGGGTCAATAACACCCAGCAATTGATCTTTTTTTACCTTATCACCAATGCTGACCGACAAAGTTTTTAACTGACCGTTGACTTGCGCGCCCACGTCCACTTTGCGTAAGGCGTCAAGCTTGCCGGTGGCCAGCACACTTTGTTGCAGCTCGCCGGGGCGGACAATCAGCGTTTGATACTGTACGACAGGTGCATTGAGCTTGCCCCACAACCAGAACGCCGCCAGTAAAACCGCTACTGCCAGCACAATCATTCCCGTCCTGCGTTTTCCCTTCAGATTCATAAAAATTCCAGATTGTCGGACTGTGCGTTGTATAGAGACCAATGTTATCTAAACGAAACATCAACGAAACAGAATAATCTTAATTTCTCCATATTTCATTTAACCAGCGTTGAGACAGCCGCTGTTGCAATAACCTCCTCCCGTTTCTTCCGGATTTTATCATGTCTATTTTTGCTGATTTTTCTACTTCTGAGCCCCCTTTCCCCACCAGTGCCTGGCAACTTTTCCGCACATTAACTTCCGGAACACTGACGCCAGGCCTGGCCTGGAAAAACCCCGCCTATCGTCGAAAGTTTTTACTGCGCTCGCTAAGCACACCGATCAGCACGGCCAGCTATCTGACTCGCCTTGCGAGCCTGCCGCAATTGCCGCAGATGCTGCAGGTGCAGCCCGGTTTGCCCTGCCGGTTACACCGCCCGTGGTTGTCGATCAATATGTCCCGCAACGAAGCCAGTCATGCGCTGTGTTGGCACTATGAAAATATGATCCGCCTTTTACCTGCTGCGGTGGTAAACGGTTATTTAAGCAAAATCGGCACCGAGCTGGCAGTACTGAACGGCAAAGATGAACAAACTTACTCGCTGCACCTGTATGCCAACCCGATGCAGGATAAAGAGGGTGAGGCCACGCTGATGATCTGTGATGCCGGGCAAACCACGCTGGCAGAGCTGACCTTCACCTTCTGCCTGGTTGATGGGAAGCGCACGCTTTACATTGGTGGTTTGCAGGGGGCGAAGGCACACGTACCACACGATCGGATCCAGTCTGCTACCAAGGCCTGCCATGGTTTGTTCCCCAAACGCCTGCTGGTAGAAACCGCGATGGCGCTGGGGCAGTGTCTGGACGTGCAAGCGATTCGCGCAGTCAGTAACGAAACGCACATTTACCGCAGCGTGCGCTACCGCCGGAAAAAACAGGACAAACTGCACGCCGATTACAACAGTTTCTGGGCATCGCTGGGGGCTGAAACCGACAGTCGCGGCGACTTTGTGCTGCCGCTGACCATGCCGCGCAAGCCAATGGAAGAGATCGCCAGTAAAAAACGCGCGGAATATCGTCGCCGTTACGAGTTGCTTGATAGCTTACATTTGCAGGCAACGAGCCGCTGCCAGCGCTAGTCAGCCCGGCCGCGTGCCAGCCACAACACGCGAGAAAACATTTTACGAAACAGATGCGGTACGGCGGAAACGCCCCGTCTGCCAGCCTCCATCGCCACTTCGATAGCCAAATCCGGTTTTGAAGAGCGATGGATGGCTTTGGTGATCACCCGACGCATATTCATCGGCACGTTTTCCGGCAATTGCGCCACACGATGATAGACATCCGCAAAGCCTTCCCGGTACATAAAGTGCTCCATATCCAGTGCGGGCAGCGTCGTTAAATGATCGCGGATCTGGTCATTATCGTTATCCAACAACCCGCGCACCGTGGCCGCATACTTTTTCCCGGCTTCATCGCCATCCACCAAAACATGCCATTCGATGCCCATCCGCCTGGCGAATTTAATCAGCGGTTTTAAACCGGACTGGGCAAATTCAATCACCTTTACCCCTTCGGCATCAAAATGGTGACCACACTGGCGCGCCAGTTCATTGATCACCCAGTTTTCGGTTTCGCCTTCTACCAGTAGCCAGCAGCGGGCAAACAACGAAGAAGGACGGTTTACACGGATGTGAAAAGCAATACGCCGACCATCTTCAGCGCTTAAGCCGCCCGGACCGAGACGCCAGGCCGCTACGCGGGAGGATTCGCGCACCAGCCGACACACTTGTGCTACCGGCGTCAGCGACAGTAATTCCCCCGAATTGGTCGTTGTCACCTGTTGTAATGGCAGCAAGTTCAGCAACTGCCACGCCACGGAAAGCATAATCGGATGCAGCCGTGTTTCCGGATCTTCCACCAGCAGTAAAGGCCGGGCATCACGATCGAGATGCACAGACCCCTTGGCCTGCAACAGGGTAGAGAAAAAGCCCAGCAAGATCACCCGGTACATCCGCCCGCCGGGTTTATCGATCATGCGGTTGATAATGTCCAGATAACGCCAGCTACGCTGCTCATCATGAGAGCGGCGACGCATCAGGCGCTGACGCGATGGACCGCTGCCTTGTTCAGAAAAGTAGTGTTCAAGGAGTTGCACCATGGCTGATAACCCGTGACGGATCTGCCCATCGGTCAGGTTTTGCGGGCGGGAAACCAACTCGCGACTCAAAAAATCAAGCTGGCGGGCCGTGGTTTCCATACCCGGCGCATCGGGGATACCGTCCGTGCGCAGGCGCCGCATAAAACGTGCATCGCGCAGGCGCAGCACTGGCATCAGCCGCACAAGATGGCGCGCCATCTCGTCAATATCCTCCAGCGGCAAGTGTTGCCCCTCGGCATCAAGAAAACCACGCAGCGTCATGACACTGCCATCTTCAGAGAGCTCGCCTTCGTGGCGATAAAACAGGCGGTGAAAACCGTCAGCGCCGGGAACCCAGCAGTCAGCCAGCGGGCGATAACGCCGAACGCGATGTCGGCCCGGCTCCGACTCACGAAAGGTCAGGATAATATGCAGGTGGTGCTCGCGCCCTTGCACATCGCCAGGCGGGAACCAGAAATCATCGCGCACAAAATGGTAGAGTTCGGTTTCGGGTGACAACAGCAGAGTGAGCGCATCCAGCAGACTCGACTTACCCCAGGCATTCTCGCCAATCAGCACATTCTTCTGTTCCAGCATCAGCGATAAACGATTGATGCCGCGAAACCCGACAATATCCACGCGCTCCAGAATCATGCGTCCTCCGATCTTCCCGAGCATTTCAGCATCCAGTGCTTGCAGTATAGCGGGGTAAAAAGCAGCAAATCACGCGCTAAGTACAAAATTTCATTGGTAAAAAGGTGACTTACTGGCAGAGGTGCGCATAAAGAGGAATTGTCACCCTTTACGCGCTCTCCTGGATGTTCCGGATGGGCCATCAGAATAACAGGTTGCCGATCGGCGGAGTGACTGGCCGTACGCGCTGCAGGAAAACGACGATCGCCTTTTTCTCACTGGCGCGAAGTAAGCGAAGCTAATGTGCATAATCTTGCTCGCTTTTCGCTGCTTTACTCATTTCACACCATTCGGTAGTGTGTTACCCGAGTGTTACATTTTGCAAGGATTCGGGCTGTTCATGCTTTCAGGATTGTTAATTATTCTTCTGCCGTTGATTGGCGGCTATCTTATTCCGCTGCGCCACCGCACCACCCTGCATTGGATTAATAAATTATTGAGCTGGATTGTTTATTTGATCCTGTTTTTTATGGGTATTAGCCTCGCGTTTCTGGATAACCTCAGCAGCAACCTGCTGTCTATTTTTCATTACAGTGCCGTGAGCGTAACGGTGATCCTGTTGTGTAATGCGACCGCGTTGCTGTGGCTGGAACGATCCCTGCCCTGGCAACACCAGCATCAGCAGGAAAAGCTGCCCTCACGCATTGCCATGGCGCTGGAATCCCTGCGCCTTTGCGGCGTGGTGATGCTCGGTTTCGCCCTCGGTCTTAGCGGGCTGGCCTTTTTAGAGCACGCGACTGAAGCCAGTGAATATACATTGATTTTCCTGCTGTTTTTAGTGGGCCTTCAGCTGCGTAACAGCGGTATGACGCTGAAACAGATTGTCCTGAATCGCCGTGGCATGATTATCTCAGTGGTCGTTGTTGTCAGTTCACTGGCGGGCGGCGTGATCAACGCCTTGCTGTTAGGACTGCCAATGAAAACCGGTCTGGCAATGGCCTCCGGGTTTGGCTGGTATTCGCTATCCGGTATTTTGTTAACAGAATCCTTTGGCCCGGTCATTGGCAGCGCCGCGTTCTTTACCGATCTGGCGCGTGAATTGATCGCCATTATGTTAATCCCTGGACTTGTTCGCCGCAGTCGCTCCACAGCGCTGGGTTTGTGCGGCGCCACCTCTATGGACTTTACCTTACCCGTGCTGCAGCGTTCGGGTGGGCTGGAACTGGTGCCCGCAGCCATTGTGCATGGCTTTGTGCTCAGTCTGCTGGTGCCATTATTGATGGCCTTCTTCTCTGCCTGATACCTCTTTGGCGGTAGATCTCTGCCGCTAAACTTGCGCTAAATCAATCTCCCCTTAATTTGCACACAAAAGACCTTTTAAGCCTCCGCACGCCAGCATAATCTTAAACATGTATTTCAAATATAACTTTAACATAATATAGGTGTGACCATGTTCTGTGTGCAATGTGAACAAACCATCCGAACCCCGGCAGGAAATGGCTGTGCGTATGCGCAGGGGATGTGCGGTAAAACCGCCGAAACCTCCGACCTTCAGGATTTGCTGATTGCCGCGTTACAGGGGCTCTCCGCCTGGGCCAGCAAAGCCCGCGATTACGACCTGATCGACCATGAGGTTGATAGCTTCGCTCCGCGTGCGTTCTTCTCTACGCTGACCAATGTCAACTTCGATTCCCCGCGTATTGTGGGTTATGCCCGTGAGGCGATTGCCAAACGTGAGGCGCTGAAAGCGCTCTGCCTCGCGATCGATCCCCAGGCCAGCGTGAACAACCCGATGGCCGACCTGCAACTGGTAAGCGACGATCTGGGTGAACTGCAACGTCAGGCCACCGAATTTACCCCGAACAAAGATAAAGCCGCGATTGGCGAAAATATTCTCGGCCTGCGTCTGCTATGCCTGTATGGTCTGAAAGGTGCTGCGGCTTATATGGAACATGCCCATGTTCTCGGGCAGTACGACAATGATATCTACGCGCGTTACCACAAAATTATGGCATGGCTGGGAACCTGGCCTGCCGATATGAACGCGCTGCTGGAATGTTCAATGGAAATTGGCCAGATGAACTTCAGCGTGATGAGTATTCTCGACGCGGGTGAAACCAGCATGTATGGTCACCCGACGCCAACCCAGGTGAATGTTAAAGCGGTTGCCGGTAAGTGCATTTTGATTTCCGGCCATGACCTGAAAGATCTCTACAATCTGTTGCAACAAACCGAAGGCACCGGCGTTAACGTCTATACCCATGGCGAAATGTTACCGGCGCATGGTTACCCGGAACTGCGTAAATTTAAACATCTGGTCGGTAACTACGGCAGCGGCTGGCAGAACCAGCAAGTAGAATTTGCCCGCTTCCCTGGCCCGATTGTGATGACTTCTAACTGCATTATCGATCCGACCGTTGGCGCGTATGACGATCGTATCTGGACCCGCAGCATTGTCGGCTGGCCGGGCGTGAACCACCTGGAAGGTGACGATTTCGCGCCGGTGATTAATCAGGCACAGCAAATGGCAGGTTTCCCGTTCAGCGAAATCGAACATCTGATCACCGTCGGTTTTGGCCGCCAGACCCTGCTCGGCGCGGTGGATTCGTTGATCGATCTGGTAAGCCGCGAAAAACTGCGTCACGTCTTCCTGGTGGGCGGGTGTGACGGCGCGCGCGGTGAACGTAACTACTTCACAGACTTTGCCACCCAGGTGCCGGACGACTGCCTGATCCTGACACTGGCGTGCGGTAAATATCGCTTTAACAAGCTCGACTTCGGCAACATTGAAGGGCTGCCGCGCCTGATCGATGCCGGTCAGTGCAACGACGCCTACTCTGCGATTATTCTCGCAGTAACGCTGGCAGAGAAACTGGGCTGCGGCGTCAACGATCTGCCGCTGTCGCTGGTGCTCTCCTGGTTCGAACAAAAGGCAATTGTCATTTTGCTGACGTTGCTCTCACTTGGCGTCACCAACATTGTTACCGGCCCGACCGCACCTGGCTTCCTGACACCGGATCTGCTGGCGGTGCTGAACGAAAAATTCGGCCTGCGCCAGGTAACGACCGTTGAACAGGATATGCAGCAGTTGCTGAGCGCGTAAGGAGTTAACGATGACCATGCCAACCCCTCAATGCCCATGGCGTATGCAGGTTCACCACATCCGGCAGGAAACGCCGGATGTCTGGACGTTGTCGCTGCTGTGCCATGATTACTACCCGTACCGTGCCGGGCAATACGCGCTGGTGAGCATTCGCAACAGCGCGGAAACGCTCCGTGCTTATACCCTTTCATCCACGCCGGGCGTGAGCGAATACATTACGCTGACCGTACGTCGTATTGATGATGGCGCAGGCTCGCAATGGCTGACACGAGAGGTGAAACGCGGCGATTATCTGTGGCTTTCTGCCGCGCAGGGGGATTTTACCTGCGACGATAAGCCAAACGATAAGCTGTTGCTGCTGGCGGCAGGGTGCGGCGTGACACCAATTATGTCCATGCGCCGGTGGCTGGCGAAAAACCGCCCGCACGCGGATGTTCAGGTCATTTTCAATGTGCGTTCGCCGGAAGATGTGATTTTTGCCGACGAATGGCGTGATTATCCGGTCACGCTGGTGGCAGAAAACAATGCGACCACCGGCTTTGCCGCTGGCCGTCTGAGCCGTGAACTGCTTACCTGTGTGCCGGACCTGGCACAACGCACTGTCATGACCTGCGGCCCGGCGCCTTATATGGACTGGGTTGAACAAGAAGTGAAAGCGCTGGGCGTGAAATATTTCTTTAAAGAAAAATTCTTTACGCCGGTGGCAGAAGCCGCAACAAGCGGGCTGAAATTCAGCAAGCTTTCTCCGCTGAAAACGTTTTATGCCCCCGTCGGTAGCTCCCTGCTGGAGGCGCTGGAAAGCAATAAAATGCCGGTGGTTGCCGCCTGCCGCGCGGGCGTTTGCGGTTGCTGTAAAACGCAGGTGATCTCCGGCGAGTATACCGTGAGCAGCACGATGACACTGACAGAACAGGAGATTGCCGACGGCTATGTGCTGGCGTGCTCCTGCCACCCACAAGGGGATTTGGTGCTGGCGTAAGGCATTGATAAAGCAAAACGCCCTTTATAATGAAGGGCGTTTTTTTATGACGTGTGATCAGCGTTAACAAAGATGTGCGGGTTCGCACTACTTCCAGGCTGGCGCCACGGAATAACGGCCTGCGCCAATAAACGCAACAACCAGTGCCCCGATAAAGAAATAAACAATACTTTCAATAGCCCACGCGCCGGTTGCATCCAGCGTCCCGGTTTTGCCTATCCCAACCAGTAACCAGGCCACCACCATGGTAAACGCCAGCACCAGCGCTGACGGGCGGGTAAACACGCCAAGAATGAGCAGGATCGGACACAGCACTTCACCCACCAGCACGCCATAAGCCACAAAGCCCGGGATCCCTTTTGCTGCCAGCATACCGGCGATGCCATCAATACCGCCGATTAACTTGTGCAGACCGTGGAATAACATTAAGCCGCCCACCAGCAAGCGCAGCAATAACTTGCCGAAATCCTCATGCGAAAACATATTATTAACTGAGTTTAACAATGATTTAACCATTTGAAATGATTCCTGTTTTCATCGACCATTGTCAGAATATTCCGAACTGTAAGAAAAATAAACCCCTGTTTTATTCAGGGTCAGCGCAATCTCTCACTGTCACGCATTCATTGTCTAAGCTTGTAAGCAAGATCACAAAAAGGAGCGCGTTAAATGAAACAGACAGTGGCAGCGTATATCGCCAAAACGCTGGAACAGGCCGGCGTAAAACGAATTTGGGGCGTGACTGGAGACTCCCTTAATGGCCTGAGCGACAGTCTCAATCGCATGGGCACCATCAACTGGATGCCGACACGCCATGAGGAAGTGGCCGCGTTTGCCGCCGGGGCAGAGGCGCAGCTTACCGGCGAACTGGCAGTGTGTGCCGGCTCCTGCGGGCCAGGCAACCTGCATCTGATCAACGGTCTGTTTGATTGCCACCGCAACCATGTTCCGGTGCTGGCTATCGCGGCGCATATTCCCTCCAGCGAAATTGGTAGCGGTTATTTTCAGGAAACCCACCCACAGGAGCTGTTTCGCGAATGCAGTCATTATTGCGAACTGGTTTCCACCCCGGAGCAGATCCCGCAGGTACTGGCGATTGCCATGCGCAACGCGGTACTCAATAAAGGGGTGTCCGTGATTGTGCTGCCCGGCGACGTGGCGCTCAAGCCCGCCCCCGAA
This sequence comes from Kosakonia sp., assembly GCF_032052965.1. Classification (GTDB taxonomy): domain Bacteria; phylum Pseudomonadota; class Gammaproteobacteria; order Enterobacterales; family Enterobacteriaceae; genus Kosakonia. Next base: position 160,506 of record NZ_DAMBVN010000004.1, on the reverse strand, counting down.
TCTGCCAGCAGCAATTGGTACAGCGCACCGCAACCCGTCGTTACCCCTACAGAAGAAGAACTGAAAAAACTGGCGCAACTGTTGCGCTATTCGAGCAATATCGCGCTGATGTGCGGGAGTGGCTGTGCGGGCGCGCATGAGGAATTGCTGGCCTTTGCCGGCAAACTGAATGCGCCGATTGTGCACGCCATGCGCGGTAAAGAACATGTGGAGTATGACAACCCTTACGATGTGGGCATGACCGGGTTGATTGGCTTCTCGTCCGGGTTCCATACCATGATGAACGCCGACACCTTAGTGCTGCTGGGCACACAGTTCCCTTACCGCGCTTTTTACCCTACCGACGCAAAAATTATTCAGATCGACATTAATCCTGGCAGTATCGGTGCGCACAGCAAAGTCGATATGGCGCTGGTCGGTGATATCAAAGCCACGCTTGCTGCCCTGTTACCCTTGCTGGAAGCAAAAACCGATCGCCGCTTCCTGGATAAGGCGCTGTCTGACTATCGTGAGGCACGGAAAGGCCTGGACGAACTGGCCAAACCGAGCGATAAAGCGATTCACCCGCAATATCTGGCCCAGCAGATTAGTCGCTTCGCCGATGATGACGCCATTTTTACCTGTGATGTTGGCACGCCAACCGTATGGGCGGCTCGCTACCTGAAAATGAATGGCAAACGCCGCCTGCTGGGCTCGTTTAACCACGGCTCCATGGCCAATGCGATGCCGCAAGCGCTGGGTGCGCAGGCCACCCATCCCGAAAGACAAGTGGTGGCGCTGTGCGGTGATGGCGGCTTCAGTATGCTGATGGGCGATTTTCTCTCAGTGGTACAGATGAAATTGCCCCTGAAAATCATCGTCTTTAATAACAGCGTGCTGGGGTTTGTGGCTATGGAGATGAAAGCAGGCGGTTACCTGACCGATGGCACGGAACTGCACGACACCAACTTTGCCCGCATCGCCGAGGCTTGCGGTATTCCAGGCATTCGCGTGGAGTCCTCCGCCGACGTGGATGATGCGCTGCAACGGGCCTTTGCTACGGATGGCCCGGTACTGGTGGATGTTACCGTCGCGAAAGAAGAGCTGGCGATCCCGCCGCAAATCAAACTGGAGCAGGCCAAAGGCTTTAGCCTGTATATGATGCGCGCCATTATTAGCGGCCGCGGCGATGAAGTGATCGAACTGGCGAAAACCAACTGGCTCAGGTAAAAAGAGGCATGACCCATCGTAAGATAAGGAAATGCCGTGATTGATTTACGCAGTGATACCGTCACCCGCCCGGGGCGCGCCATGCTCGAACAGATGATGGCCGCGCCGGTCGGGGATGATGTGTACGGGGATGACCCGACGGTGAATGAACTGCAACGTTATGCCGCAGAACTCAGTGGCAAAGAAGCTGCCCTGTTTCTGCCGACCGGTACCCAGGCCAATCTGGTTGCCCTGCTCAGCCATTGCGAACGCGGAGAAGAGTACATTGTCGGCCAGGGCGCGCATAACTATCTCTATGAGGCGGGCGGTGCCGCAGTGCTGGGCAGTATTCAGCCGCAGCCGATTGATGCCGCCGCTGATGGTACGCTGCCGCTGGATAAAGTCGCTGCCAAAATCAAAGCCGATGATATCCATTTCGCCCGCACCAAATTACTCAGTCTGGAAAACACCCATAATGGCAAAGTGTTGCCGCGCGACTACCTGCAACAGGCATGGGAATTTACCCGTGAACGCGGGCTGGCGCTGCACGTTGACGGCGCACGTATCTTCAATGCCCTGGTAGAGTATGACTGCGCGCTAAAAGACATTGCACAATATTGTGACTCGTTCACGATTTGCCTGTCGAAAGGCCTCGGTACACCGGTCGGCTCACTGTTGCTTGGCGACAACGTCTTTATTGCCCGTGCGCTTCGCTGGCGTAAAATGACCGGCGGCGGGATGCGTCAGGCAGGTTTCCTTGCGGCAGCGGGGCTGTATGCTCTGAAACACAACGTTGCCCGTCTGAAAGACGATCATCAGAACGCCGCCTGGCTGGCCGCACAGCTGCGCGAGATCGGCGCGGATGTCATGCGCCATGACACGAATATGCTGTTTATCCGCGTGGGCGAGCCGGCGAAGGCGCTGGGCGCGTTTATGCGCGAACGCGGCGTCCTGATTAACGCCTCTTCCGTCGTGCGACTGGTAACCCATCTTGATGTGGATCGTCAGCAACTGGCAGACGTCGTTCGCCACTGGCAAGCCTTTTTACAACGTTAAGGAGCAGCATGTGGCGCAGCGGATCCTGGTGCTGGGCGCCAGCGGTTATATTGGGCAACGGCTGGTCACTGCGCTGAGTCAGCAGGGCCATCACGTGAAAGCGGTGGCGAGACGCCTGAACCGGTTACAAAAACAGTCATTGCCGGGGGTGAGTTTTCACTGTGTTGATCTCTACTGGCCACAAGAGCTGCCCGCACTGTTACAGGATGTCGATACGCTCTACTATCTGGTGCACAGCATGGGTGAACGTGGCGACTTGGTAGCACATGAGCGGCAAATTGCCCTCAATGTGCGTGATGCGCTACGGGAAACGCCGGTTAAGCAGGTGATTTACCTCAGCTCATTGCAGGCCCCGGGCGCGACAGATTCCGATCATTTACTGGCCCGACAATATACTGGCGATCTGCTGCGGGCAGCGGGTACGCCGGTCACCGAGCTGCGAGCCGGGATCATTGTTGGTGCGGGCTCGGCAGCGTTCGAAGTCATGCGTGATATGGTTTTTAACCTGCCGGTGCTGACGCCGCCGCGTTGGGTACGTTCACGTACCACGCCGATTGCGCTGGAAAATCTGCTCTATTATCTGCTGGCGTTACTTAACCACCCGGCCCCGGAACACCGCGTCTTTGAAGCTGCCGGGCCAGACGTGCTGAGTTATCAGCATCAGTTCGCCCATTTTATGGCCGTCAGTGGTGTACACCGTCCGCTGATCCCCATCCCGCTGCCGACACGGCTCATTTCCGTTTGGTTTTTGCATCTGATCACCTCGGTGCCGCCCTCCATAGCGAAAGCCCTGATCCAGGGGCTTAAGCACGATCTGCTGGCGGACGACCGCGCCCTGCGTCGCCTGATCCCTCAAACGCTGATCCCATTTGATGACGCGGTTCGGCGCACGCTGCAGGAAGAGGAAAAACTGGTCAACTCCAGCGACTGGGGCTATGACCCGCAGGCATTTTCCCGCTGGCGCCCGCAGTATGGTTATTACCCCAAACAGGCGGGTTATACGGTACAAACCCGCGCCAGCCTGAGCGCATTATGGGACGTGGTAAACCGGATCGGCGGTAAAGAGCGTTACTTTTTTGGCAATTTACTGTGGCAGGCGCGTGCCGCGCTGGATCACCTGGCTGGCCATAAACTGCCGCGTGGCCGCCCGGATCGGGCATATTTACAGACTGGCGACGCGGTAGACAGTTGGAAAGTGATCATCGTCGAACCCGAGGAACAACTGGCGTTGTTGTTTGGCATGAAAGCGCCCGGTCTGGGACGGCTCTGTTTTACCCTTACCGACAAAGGTGATTACCGGCTACTGGATGTCCGCGCCTGGTGGCATCCACACGGTATGCCAGGGCTGGGCTACTGGCTGGCGATGTTCCCGGCGCACCTGTTCATTTTTCGTGGGATGGCGCAAAAAATTGCCCGTCTGGCAGAACAAAATGCAGAAAAAGTCTGACGTTAACCGTTTTTCTTTCATCAATCCCATTGCATAGCGGCGTAATTCACGGAAGAATGCGCGCGATAAATGCCATTCAAACTAGTGGATTGATATGAAGGTTCTGGTCACGGGCGCCACCAGCGGTTTAGGCCGAAACGCGGTCGAATATCTCCGTCAAAAAGGTATCAGCGTCCGGGCAACTGGCCGCAACGAAGCCATGGGCAAGTTGCTGAGCAAAATGGGCGCGGAGTTTGTGCATGCAGATCTGACCGAGCTGGTCTCATCGCAGGCCAAGGTGATGCTCGCCGGAATCGACACGCTGTGGCACTGCTCCAGCTTTACTTCGCCGTGGGGCACTCAGCAAGCCTTTGATCTCGCCAATGTGCGTGCCACCCGTCGCCTGGGTGAATGGGCGGTGGCGTGGGGAGTGCGGAACTTCATTCATATCTCCTCCCCTTCACTCTATTTTGATTATCATCACCACCGGGATATTCAGGAGACGTTTCGCCCTGTTCGCTTTGCTAACGAATTCGCACGCAGCAAAGCAGCCGGAGAAGAAGTGATCGATCTGCTCGCTCAGGCCAACCCCAACACCCGCTTTACTGTTTTGCGCCCGCAAAGTCTCTTTGGCCCGCACGACAAAGTGTTTATTCCCCGTCTGGCGCAAATGATGCACCACTACCGCAGCGTATTACTGCCCCGTGGCGGCGATGCGCTGGTGGATATGACCTACTACGAAAATGCGGTACATGCGATGTGGCTGGCGAGCCAGCAACATTGCGACAACCTGCCATCCGGGCGCGCATATAATATCACCAACGGTGAACCACGCTCGCTACGCAGCATTGTGCAGAAGTTGATTGATGAGCTGAATATTCACTGCCGTATCCGTTCGGTTCCCTATGCGATGCTGGATATGGTGGCACGCAGTATGGAGCACTTCGGCGATAAGCGTTCGAAAGAGCCGGCCTTTACTCACTATGGCGTGTCGAAACTCAATTTCGACTTTACGCTGGACATCTCCCGAGCCAAAGAAGAGCTGGGTTATACGCCGATTGTCACGCTGGATGAAGGCATTGAACGCACGGCGTACTGGCTAAAAGACCACGGCACGTTGCACCGCTAAGACGGGTTAAAACGGCCCTGACTTGATTTCAGAGACGCGCTGGCCGTTTTTATCAATGTAGAACCATTGACCGCCCATCAGAGCTACGTGCTCGCCATCCTTTTGCGGCGCGCAGCCATTGCAGACCAGCGCTTTTCCCGCATTAAACTGCCAGGCATAATCGAACTGCGGTGCAATCCGGTTGCGAAACGTGTCATCCCAGTAGCCAACTTTGCCATTCTGCCGGGAGCGCACCAGCCCTTCGACAAACCAGTCCGGACCGTTATCAAAGTGAACCACTGACAGGTAATTATCCGCGGAACGCACGTAATAATCCGCATCCGGCAATTGCGCATCGCGCGTGTAATCATATAACCCGACCCACGACATACCATCCACATCGTGGCTTTTGGCGAACAGATCCGGCAAGAACACCAGTTTGCCCTCTTTTACTGCTGCGCATTTGTCGAGCTTTTCCAGTGTGTCGGTTTTTTTATTCCAGTAAGAACAACCGTACACCGGCTTCAGCGCAGCCTGCGTTGAAAAAGCCGCCATCAGGAGCATGCCGGTGATGATGCGACACATCATGTGCGTTGACCTCGTCATTAATAAACCTGCAGCGGTTATCCCGCCTGCCCATATTTTTCCAGTAATGCTTCGGCAATCGCCACACTCTCGGCATCCGCCATCCCATTCCACAATGCAGGGCGGAAATGCATTTGAAACGCCATGATCACCCGTTTCTGTTGCTCCAGCGTCATTTGCGGTTTGACCTCATAGCCATAGCGCGCCAGTAAATCGAGCAACAAAGCGTTATCAACAGCCTGATACGGCGGACGCCCTTGCAGATAAAACGCCACGCGCTCTCGATCCGGCCAGGCCCCGATGCCCTGAACAGCAAGTGCCTGCCAGGGGAACAGTGGCCCCGGATCGTCTTTACGCTGCGGGGCAATATCCGCATGCGCTACCACGTTTTGCGGGGCAATGTTGTAGCGCGCAACAATATCTTTTACCAGTGGAATCAACGCAGTAATTTGCGCTGGCGCAAAAGGCGCGAATTGTTTTCCTTGCGGAGTGTTACGCCAGCCGCGATTCTCCAGTTCAATACCGATGGAGGTATCGTTAATCCGCGTTGCCCCTCGCCAGAAGCTGACGCCAGCATGCCAGGCAAGATCCTGCTCCGGCACAAGTTGCCAGATCCTCGGTTTTCCGCCATGGCGCGGCGGGCTGGCCGGGATCAAATAGTGCGAACTGACCTGTTTATCGGTGAGTGTGGCCAGTGATACATCAAAATCGTCTGCCGTGTAGTGAATAACCAGCACTTTTACCCGGGGGTAAGCCGCCTGTGCCTGCCGTCGGGTATCAAGCTGGTAATGGGCTTTATCAATAATGCCTTTTTCGCTCGCGCATCCCACCAGCAGCCACGCCAGCAGTATGACTATCCCTCTTTTCATGGGCGCGTTTTCACCGCCGTACCACTGACGCTGACCATTAACATACTGCCGTCTTTGCCGACAGTTTCATAATCAATATCAATACCGACGACCGCATTTGCTCCCAGCGCTTTGGCCTGCTCACCGAGTTCGTGGAAGGCAATTTCCCGCGCTTTGCGCAGCTCTTTTTCATACGATCCGGCGCGCCCGCCGACGATGTCGCGGATGCCAGCAAAGAAGTCGCGAAAAATATTCGCCCCGAGAATGGCTTCCCCGGTGACCACACCGCAGTATTCAAAGATTGGTTGCCCTTCGAGGGTTGGCGTTGTGGAAAATTGCATCGTCTTCTCCTTTTAGTCATCAGTGCGTTACGACACACATTATCAGATCAATACACTATTCTTGAAAGGGAGTGACATCTTAAGAGAAATAAGGAAATCATCATGCGCTATTCCGTTTTGTCTGTTGTAATGCCCTGCGCGCTGTTATTGAGCGCCTGTACCACTGTCACACCGGCATTTAAGGATATTGGTACTCGTAGCGGCCCGTGTGTTGAAGGCGGCCCCGATAGTGTCGCGCAACAATTTTACGACTACCGTATTGCCCATCCCAACAGCAACCTGGACGCGCTGCGTCCCTACCTGAGCGACTCGCTCGCTAAAACACTCGCCGATGCCAGCCGCGACACGCGTAACGCTGCATTACTGAAAGCTGACCCGTTCTCCAGCCACAGTGTTGCGCCAACCGGGGCGAATGTCGCCAGCGCGTCGAGCATGCCGAATACCGATGCACGAAATATTCCCCTGCGCGTCACGCTGAGCCAGGGCAGCCAGCAGTGGCAAGATGAAGTGCTGATGATCCGTGAAGGCCAGTGCTGGGCAGTGGATGATGTGCGCTATTTGGGCGGTAAGATCAATGCTCCATCAGGCACGCTGCGCCAGTCCCTTGCCCATCGGTGACTGTATGCAAGCTGAATAAATAATCCCCGCAAAATGTCTGGCATTCCGCGACGAATGCCGACATTTATGCCTGGTTCCCTCCCGCCCCGGTATTTTGTGCTAACTTTATGTATGAACTTGGTTTATTTTTAAGTTTTAACGCACAAATATTGCATAACTATTCTGTCAACGTTACTATTTGCGGCCTCAATTGCTATCAGACTGCTTCGATGAGTATTAAATTAAACAGCATCAATTGCTTTTATGGCGCGCACCAGGCGCTGTTCGATATCACACTGGATTGCCCTCAGGGCGAGACCCTGGTGCTGCTCGGCCCAAGCGGTGCGGGTAAAAGTTCGCTGTTGCGCGTACTCAACCTGCTGGAAATGCCGCGTTCCGGCCAGTTAAGCATTGCCGGTAATCAGTTCGATTTTGCCAAAACCCCGTCAGATAAAGCGATCCGTGAATTGCGCCAGAATGTGGGTATGGTGTTTCAGCAATACAATCTCTGGCCGCATCTGACCGTGCAGCAAAACCTGATTGAAGCACCGTGCCGCGTGCTCGGTTTAAGCAAAGATCAGGCACTGGCGCGTGCCGAAAAGCTGCTGGAACGTTTACGCCTTACGCCCTATAGCGATCGCTATCCGCTGCATTTATCTGGCGGGCAGCAACAGCGTGTGGCGATTGCCCGTGCGCTGATGATGGAACCGCAGGTTCTGCTGTTTGATGAACCCACCGCAGCGCTCGATCCGGAAATCACCGCACAGATCGTCAGCATCATTCGTGAACTGGCAGAAACCGGGATTACTCAGGTTATTGTGACCCACGAAGTGGAAGTGGCGCGCAAGACAGCCAGCCGCGTGGTGTATATGGAAAACGGTCACATTGTTGAGCAAGGGGATGCGGGCTGCTTTGCCGCGCCGCAGACCGACGCGTTTAAATACTACCTATCTCACTGAAGAATCGGGAATAATGACAATGAAAAAAGTACTGATCGCCGCGCTACTTGCAAGCATCAGCCTTAGCGCTACCGCAGCCCAGACCATCCGCTTCGCGACCGAAGCGAGCTACCCTCCGTTTGAATCCACAGACGCCAACAACAAAATCGTCGGTTTTGACGTGGATCTGGCTAACGCGCTGTGTAAAGAGATCGACGCTACCTGTACTTTTACCAACCAGGCATTTGACAGCCTGATCCCCAGCCTGAAATTCCGTCGTTTCGACGCAGTGATGGCGGGCATGGATATCACCCCGGAGCGTGAAAAACAGGTACTGTTCACCACCCCGTACTATGACAACTCTGCGCTGTTTGTTGGCCAGCAGGGCAAGTTCACCGGCATCGACCAGCTGAAAGGCAAACGTGTTGGCGTACAAAACGGCACCACGCATCAGAAATTCATTAACGATAAGCACCCGGAAATTACCACCGTACCTTACGACAGCTATCAGAACGCCCGTCTCGACCTACAAAACGGTCGTATTGATGCGGTATTTGGTGACACCGCCGTAGTGACCGAGTGGCTGAAAGCAGATGCCAAACTGGCTGCAGTAGGCGACAAAGTGACTGATAAAGAGTACTTCGGCACCGGTTTAGGTATCGCCGTACGTCAGGGCAACACTGAACTGCAGCAGAAATTCAACACTGCGCTGGAAAAAGTGAAGAAAGATGGGACTTACCAGACCATCTATAACAAATGGTTCCAGAAGTAATACTTAATGAACGAAATGTTTCCATTAGCGAGCGCCGCCGGGATGACCGTCGGCCTTGCCGTTTGTGCGCTGATCATCGGCCTGATTCTGGCAATGATCTTTGCCGTCTGGGAGTCCGTTAAATGGCGTCCCATTGCATGGATTGGCACGGCGTGGGTCACACTGCTGCGCGGCTTGCCTGAAATCCTGGTGGTGCTGTTTATCTATTTTGGCTCCTCACAGCTGTTACTGGTGCTTTCCGATGGTTTTTCCATCAACCTGGGTGTCGTGCGCATTCCGGTACAGGTACAGATTGAGAACTTTGATGTCAGCCCCTTCTTTTGTGGTGTGATCGCCCTGTCACTGCTGTATGCAGCCTACGCTTCGCAAACGCTGCGCGGCGCGCTGAAAGCCGTACCGGATGGGCAACGCGAATCCGGCCAGGCGCTGGGTCTGTCGAAAGCGGCGATCTTCTTCCGTCTGGTGATGCCGCAAATGTGGCGTCATGCGCTTCCAGGGCTGGGGAACCAGTGGCTGGTGTTGCTCAAAGACACCGCGCTGGTGTCGCTGATCAGCGTTAACGACCTGATGCTGCAAACCAAAAGTATCGCTACCCGTACGCAGGAGCCGTTTACCTGGTACATTGTGGCGGCGGCGATTTACCTGGTGATCACCCTGCTCAGCCAGTGGATCCTTAAACGTATTGATCTGCGCGCCACGCGCTTTGAACGGAGACCGGGCTGATGCTGGAATTCTTACCCGAACTGTTCAAAGGCCTGCATACCAGTTTGACGCTGACCGTGGCATCACTGGTGGTTGCGCTGGTGCTTTCACTGGTGTTCACCATTGTGCTGACCCTGAAAACACCGGTACTGACGCTGATTGTGCGCGGTTACATTACCCTGTTTACCGGCACACCGCTGCTGGTACAGATCTTCCTGATCTACTACGGGCCGGGGCAGTTTCCGACATTGCAGAACTACCCGGTAATCTGGCATTTGCTGTCGGAGCCGTGGCTGTGCGCACTATTGGCACTGTCGCTGAACAGCGCCGCCTACACCACCCAGCTTTTTTACGGGGCGATTCGTGCTATTCCGGACGGTCAATGGCAATCCTGCCAGGCACTGGGAATGAGTAAAAAAGAGACGCTGGCGATTTTGCTGCCTTATGCGTTTAAACGTGCACTCTCCTCCTACTCCAACGAAGTGGTGCTGGTGTTTAAGAGTACTTCGCTGGCCTACACCATCACGCTGATGGAAGTGATGGGGCATGGACAGTTGCTCTACGGGCGCACCTACGATGTGATGGTATTTGGTGCGGCCGGTCTGATTTATCTGGTGGTGAATGGTCTGCTGACCCTGATGATGCGTCTGATTGAACGCAAAGCGCTGGCTTTCGAACGTCGCAACTGATTGCATAAATAATAAACACGAGGCGGGTAACGCATTTATTACCCGCCTTTTTTATTGGCCACATAAAATAGTTAAGCATTTTTGTTGCATATAAATTCAGTAGATGGCATTGTTAGCCCATGCCTCAGACACGGCAACAACAATAAGATTGACAGACAGGAGTTCCATAATGAAAAAACTGATACTGGCCGCCCTTCTCGCCACTTTCGCCGCAGGTGCCTCTGCTGCTGATAAAATTAATTTTGGCGTTTCCGCCACCTACCCGCCGTTCGAATCGATGGATGCGAACAACAAAATCGTCGGTTTTGATATCGATCTGGCCAATGCGCTGTGCAAACAGATGCAGGCAGAGTGCACGTTCACGAACCACGCCTTTGACAGCCTGATCCCGGCACTGAAATTTAAAAAATATGATGCGGTGATTTCGGGTATGGATATCACGCCGGAACGTAGTAAACAGGTTGCCTTTACCGAACCGTACTATGCCAACTCTGCGCTGGTTATTGCCAAAAAAGACGCTTTCAAGTCCTTTGAGGATCTGAAAGGTAAACGTATCGGTATGGAAAACGGCACCACACACCAGAAATACCTGCAGGATAAGCACCCGGAAGTCAAAACAGTGGCCTATGACAGCTACCAGAATGCGATTATCGACCTGAAAAATGGCCGTCTGGATGGCGTCTTCGGCGATACGGCAGTAGTAAATGAGTGGCTGAAAACCAACCCACAACTGGGGGTTGCTACGCCAAAAGTGACCGACGCGCAATACTTTGGTACCGGCCTTGGCATTGCGGTACGTCCGGACAATAAAGCCCTGCTGGAAAAACTGAACGCCGCATTGAAAGCCATTAAAGCCGACGGCACGTATCAGAAAATCAGCGACCAGTGGTTCCCGCAGTAATCTGCACATAACCCGATGAGCTTCGACTCATCGGGTTTATTTCCTCACCTTCCTTCACCGCCGCGCCCCGGACGTCACTGACGGAACCTGAACACGCTCCATCGCAACAGGCACGTTTTTATACGCCGGAATACCGCTTTTGGTGTCGTGGCTGTCGAGGGGGACCAGAACATTTGCTTCCGGGTAATATGCGCCCACCGACCCCGGTGCCATATCCAGCACCACAATGGTCAGGTTTTCCATCCGCCGCGACGTCGGGTTGCCCTGCGGATCGAGTGCAACCACATTCACCTGATCACCCACACGTAGCTCACGCTTCTCGGCTTCATCGGCATTAATAAACAGCACGTCACGACGCCCGGTCACCCCGCGATAGCGATCGTTAAGCCCGTACAACGTAGTGTTGTATTGATCGTGGCTGCGCAGTGTGGTCAGCACCAAATCGTGGCATTTCAGCGATCGCGGATCTTCGTTTATTCCCTGCATCACTTTAAATTCAGCCCGGCCCGAAGGCGTATTCCACACCCGGACGGATGCAGCGTTAGGCAGACGGAACCCGCCAGGTGTTTTTACCCGTTCGTTGTACTGGTGAAAATCGGGAAAGACCGCTTCTATCGCATCGCGAATATTATTGTAGTCGCGCACCATTTTGTCCCAATCGACCACGGTATCCGGCAGGGTTGCTTTAGCCAGAGCTGCAACCAGTGCCGGTTCAGATTTCAGGTGCGGCGAGGCGGGGGTCAGCGTACCGCGCGAGGCATGTACCATCGACATCGAGTCCTCCACCGTCACGCTCTGCGCCCCCGATTGCTGCATATCGGTTTCTGTGCGACCTAATACCGGTAGCAGATAATTGTGTTTCCCCAGCAGTAAATGCGAACGGTTGAGCTTGGTGGCCATATGCACCACCAGATCAAGCTTACGCATCGCCGGAAAGGTGGTTTGCGGATCGGAAATCGCTTCTGCCAGGTTACCCCCCAGACACAACAAAGCGTTGACTTTACCGTCGCGCATCGCCTGGATTGCCGCCACCGCACCGTGACCATGCTCACGTGGTGGCGTAAAACCGAATACATTTTCAATGCGATCCAGCAGTGCCGGAGCGGGAATTTCAGTAATGCCAACCGTGCGATCGCCCTGAACATTCGAGTGACCGCGCAGCGGGCAAATGCCTGCGCCTTGCTTGCCAATGTTGCCGCGCAGCAGCAATAAGTTAGCAATTTGCTGCACGTTTTGCGTGCCATACTGGTGCTGCGTGATGCCCATTCCATAACAAATAATGGTGCGCTCTGCATCGGCATAAAGTCGGGCAATATTCTGAATTTCTTTGCGATCCATGCCGGAGAGCTTAAGAATATGATCCCAGTCAGTGGCGTCGAGATCCGCTTTCAGCGCCTCGAACCCCTGTGTATGTTCGCGAATGAATGCCTCGTCAATCACGCCGGCGTCGCCTTTTGCCTGCGCCTCTTCGTGCATCGACAACAGGATTTTCATCACTCCTTTGAGCATCGCGGCGTCGCCGCCAACCCGCACTTTATAATAGGTGGAGGCCAGTTTGGTAGAGCCTAACGCCAGCATCTCAATGGGGCTTTGCGGCGAGGTAAAACGTTCAAGCCCCCTTTCCCGCAACGGGTTGATAGCAACGATGGTGGCACCGCGTTTGGCAACTTCCCGCAAAGTACCGAGCATACGCGGGTGGTTCGTGCCGGGATTATGCCCAATGCACAGCACCAGGTCACAATGGTCAAAATCGTCCAGTTCCACCGTCCCCTTACCCACACCGATTGACTCCGGTAACCCCACGCTGGTCGGTTCATGGCACATATTCGAGCAATCCGGGAAGTTATTTGTTCCATACTCACGCGCAAACAGTTGCCAGAGGAATGCCGCCTCATTGGAGGCCCGTCCAGAGGTATAAAACTCCACACTATTAGGGTCCTGATAACCTTGCAGATGTTCGCCGATCTCTTGCAGAGCGGTGTCCCAGTCAACGGGTTGATAGGTATCGCTGGCCGGGTCGTACTTCATCGGGTGCGTTAAACGCCCTTCGCCTTCCAGTTCGAAAGCATTCCGCTGCCACAGCTCACTGACGGTGTGAGCAGCAAAGAATTCAGGCGTGGTGCGTTTGCTGGTTGCTTCCCATGACACCGCTTTCGCGCCGTTCTCACAAAATTCAAACGAGGAGGTATGCTGTGGATCGGGCCATGCGCAGCCTGGGCAATCAAACCCTTGCGGCTGGTTAACTTTGAAAAGTGCAATCACGTCCTGTTTGACTGACATTTGGCCGCGGAGTGCGTCCGCCACCGCTTTGAGCGCGCCCCAGCCACCTGCTGAACCGCCGTATGGCGCGATACCAATCGTTGATCGTTTTTGCTCTTTCATTCTGCCCCACATTATCAGTTGACCTGCTAATGCTTAAGCCTGGTATAAAAACCAAAAATTGCGGCAGACAGCGAGAATATAATCTCGCGCAAGCGTAAATAAGCGGCAGAATGCGCGATTTAAAGCAGCCACACCCGGGTAGCGTGGCTGTGGGAGGTGTTGAATCAATCGGCGGCGCCAACCAGGCGGTCAATCACCGGGTTGATTTTGTAGTCTGTTCCGCGCCATTTCATCAGTGACAATCCACCGCCGGCGCGTAAATGGAACTCTGCCGAGGCAATCATCACGCCATCACGATTGATGGTAAATTCGGCAGAGGAGAGATACGGCACCACATCCCAGGTACGACGCGCCGTATAGTTCATGATATAGGGGCAATTATCCGGACGGTTGCCGCTGAACACCACCGACTGGATATGGTTGTACGTCAGCCGTTGCTGCACAACAGGCAACAGATCGCTGACTTTTACCGCATCATTTTTTTGAATACAAATCCGGTTAATGGCTTCTGTTTTCGCTAACGGCGTGACACGGACCGAGGTACATCCCACCAGGCCGAAGAGAATGACCGGCAATAACATTTTTATTTTCATCATTTTATCCATTGTTTATTTACGCCGGAGCATTATGCCACCAGGATCCGGATAGGGCATTGACGAAAATTAAGGATGTCGAACCAGCAACGTCAGCACTTCGTAATGGGCAGTATGCGGGAACATGTCAAACAGCTGCACGCGTTCAACACGGTAGCCCGGCAGACGGCGAATATCACTGGCCATGGTGCTGGCATTGCAGCTGGAATAAACAATGTAAGGCGGTGCCATGCGGCTTAAATAGTCACACAGGGGTGCGCCAATACCACGTCTTGGCGGATTAACCAGCACCAGCGTCGGCACGTCGCCTTGCGCGGTGGCGAACTGCGTGGAATCCAGCGCCTGGAACTGCAGATTTTTCAGCCCCAGCGCCTGGGCAGATAGCGTTGCGCAGGCAATGGCTTCCGGCGCGATTTCAATGCCAGTCAGGCGCATTTCCGGCGTGGCGCAGTGCAGGCCAAAACCACCGACACCGCAGAACAAATCCCACATATGCGCCACCGGCAACGCCCGCACCCAGTCGCGCGCCGTGGCATACAGACAACTTGCTACCGTTGGGTTGGTCTGGAAAAAACTCTGTGGGCGGATCCACAGCGGTACGCCGTTAAAATTTTCCGCCAACGCCTGTTGCGCCGTCAGGAAGATTTCATGCTCCCCTTCCATAATGGCCATATGCACTGGCTGAATATTCGCGGAGATCACTCTCAACTGCGGTAACTGAGCCTGAAGGGCCGGTAGCGCGGCGCGCAATTGCGCGAGTTTAGCTTCCGAGCGCAGAACAAAACGCAGCATCATGTCACCGCCCTGCTGGCTCTCTGTTAATAGTAGGTACTTCAACTCGCCACGCTTACGCGCCACGTTATAGGGGGTTAATCCAGCCTGCGCAATAAACGGCTTGAGTGCGGCAAAAACCGGGGCAAATGTCGGCGGGTAGAGCGGGCACGCGGTAAGATCTTCCGGCGTACCGTCACGATGCAGCATGCCCAACAGCGGCTTTTCGACGCTGCCGCTGACCACCATTTTGGCTTTATTACGAAACCCCTGTTCCGGACCACTCACCGGCACACACCACTGCGCGACGGGTAATCCATCCAGCAGGTGGCGGAGATGGTCCATTTTCGCGGTGAGTTGCGTGGCGATGGGTTGTTCAATCCACTGACAGGAGTGGCAACGACCAGCATCGTAAAGTGCGCACTGCATAATAAAGCCTTTCGTTTTGCGGGGGCGGGATTGTACCACCGTTATTGCAAACGGAAAAAGCGTCGGCTTGGCGAGGGGATAAACAACAGGAACAGCACCAGCAAATCCGGCAGTTTTTGCATCACCAGCGAGCGAAAAATTTCGCGCCGCGACTCGCCCGGGATACTGAACAATTCCGGATAACCATAGCCCAGCGATGCAGCCCATAAATAGCCGCTGGCAACGACCTGGGCAGCAAGATAGAGCCAGCGCGCCCAGTTGCGTCCTTTCACCACGGAAAACGCACACAGGATCTCAATAAACACCAGCAGCAGGCTGCCCAGGAAAATCAGCGTCAGACTCCAGGTCTGCGCGCTGCGCTGAACAAAATCAATCATCCCGCGCACGCCCAGCACGTTTATGACCATCAGCATATCTACACAGCGAATGATAATAATGGCGATAGCCGCCACCTGCACCAGGGCAGGCACATTCAGCTTCGCATGATGCGCTGTCTTGTTAACAGATCCCAATTCGGTGTTTTCCCTGTGAAAAAATGCCGCGGCAGGCGCGGCATCAGCAACACAATTTCCCGATTCTAATAACTTCAGCCTTGCCTTGCACGCTGGATGTCACGGACACGCTGCTTTTCCGCGCGGGCCATTAAATACCAGGCGATAAAACCCACAATACCGACCACGCCGAGGATCAAAGTGGCCAGCGCGTTAATTTCGGGGTTCACACCCATTCGCACGCTGGAGAAGACCAGCATTGGTAAGGTGGTCGCGCCCGGGCCGGAAACAAAACTGGCAATCACCAGATCGTCCAGCGAGAGGGTAAACGCCAGCAGCCAGCCAGAGACAATCGCGGGCATGATCATCGGCAGGGTGATCACAAAGAACACCTTCAACGGCGTTGCGCCCAAATCCATCGCGGCTTCTTCTATTGAGCGGTCCAGCTCACGAAGGCGCGAAGAGATAACGACTGCCACATAAGCCGTACAGAAGGTGACGTGCGCCAGCCAGATGGTTAGCATGCCGCGATCCGCAGGCCAGCCAATCGCATGACCAAGAGCGACAAACAACAGCAGCAGTGACAGACCGGTGATCACATCCGGCATCACCAGCGGTGCCGTGATCATAAAGGCAAAGCCGTTGGAGCCACGAAAGCGGCCAAAACGCACCATGACCACCGCTGCAATGGTACCCAGCACCGCTGCCATGGTGGCCGCACAGGCAGCAATGGTCAGACTCAGCCCCACCGCGCTCATCATCGCATCGTCGTGAAACAGCTCGCCATACCAGCGCGTAGACCAGCCCGCCCACACGGTCACCAGTTTTGAGCTGTTAAACGAGTAGATGACCAGCATCAGCATTGGCGCATACAGAAAGGTAAAGCCGAGCACGAGGATCAGAATACGCCACGGCGAGCGCACTACCGGTAAGTTGTTCATGCGTGGCCCTCCCCTTGTTTCTGCTGGTGTTTATGGAACCACATGATCGGCACTATCAGCAGGAGCAGCATGATCACCGCCACCGCCGATGCCACCGGCCAGTCACGGTTATTAAAGAACTCTTGCCATAACACGCGGCCAATCATAATGCTATCCGGGCCGCCCAGCAGTTCCGGGATCACAAACTCCCCCACCGCCGGAATGAACACCAGCATCGACCCGGCAATAATTCCGCCTTTGGTCAGCGGCACAATGACGCTGAAGAAAGTTTTCAGCGGGCGGGCGCCAAGATCCAGCGACGCTTCCACCAGCGAATAATCGATACGCGTCAGCGCGGTATAAATCGGCAACACCATAAACGGCAGATAGGCATACACAATGCCAATATACACCGCCAGGTTGGTGTGCAGGATCGTCAGCGGCTGATCGATAACGCCCAGCCACATCAGGAAGTTGTTCAGCACGCCATTATTTTTCAGGATCCCCATCCATGCATAAACACGGATCAGAAATGACGTCCACGACGGCAGGATCACCAGCAACAGCAGAATGTTACGCGTTGATGGCTTACTGTGTGCCACCGCCCACGCCAGCGGGTAGCCCAACAGCAGACAACAGAGCGTGGAAATCGCCGCCACCTGCAACGACTGGAGATACGCTTCAAAATAGAGCGGATCATCGGTCAGTTGCAGGAAGTTGCCCAGATTCAGCGTCACGGTCAGCTGACCATCAGCCCATTCAATCAGGTCAGTGTACGGCGGGATCTGCCGCGCCATCTCTGCCAGGCTGATTTTGAAAACGATCAAAAACGGCAGCAGAAACAACAGCATCAGCCAGATGTAAGGCAGCGCAATCACCAGCTTGCGCCCGTGGCGCATTTGCATACGCGCCAGCCACAGTGTCAGACCGCCCGGTTTGGCGACGCGGGACGGTGGTTCCAGTGTACTCATCATCGCTCCTTAAACCGTCAGAACCACACAACTATCCGCATCCCAACAAAGACGAACTTCATCGCCCCATGTCGGTGCGCCTTTACGGTAGCGATGCGCGTTCTGCAACTGGGCGCTGATCATTTGCCCACTTTGCAAACGCACGTGATAAATAGAGAGGTCACCCAGGTAAGCGATATGCACCACTTCACCTACGGCAAAGTTGTAACCATCAGCGGGCGGCTCGTCGCACAGCATGATTTTTTCCGGACGCAGCGCCACATAAACAGGCACGTTATCCACGACGGAAGCATCGGGATCGACTTTCAGCGGATGCACCAGCCCTGGTGACTCGATCACCAGCCCGTCATCCTGGCGGTCTTTTAACAGCCCCTCGAAAACATTCACCGAACCGATAAACTCCGCGCTGTAACGGGTTGTCGGGTGTTCGTATATCTCTTCCGGCTCGCCAATTTGCACAAACTTACCGCGATTCATGATCGCGATACGCCCGGCCATGGTCATGGCTTCTTCCTGATCGTGCGTTACCATTACGCAAGTCACGCCTACGCGCTCAAGAATATCCACCACTTCTAATTGCATGCGGTCGCGCAGTTTTTTATCCAGCGCGCCCATCGGCTCATCAAGCAGCAGCAGTTTTGGCCGCTTGGCCAGGCTACGAGCCAGCGCAACGCGCTGACGCTGCCCGCCCGAAAGCTGATGCGGTTTGCGTTTGGCAAATTCGCTCATGTGCACCAGGCTCAGCATTTCTGCCACGCGGCTGGCGATTTCCGCTTTTGGCAGCTTGTCTTGTTTCAGGCCGAAGGCAATGTTCTGTTCCACCGTCATATGCGGGAAGAGCGCATAAGACTGAAACATCATATTGATCGGTCGCAGATAGGGCGGCACATGCGCCAGATCCACACCATCAAGCATGATCTGCCCGTGAGTGGGCTGTTCAAAACCGGCGAGCATACGCAGCAGCGTCGATTTGCCACAGCCGGATGCACCGAGCAGGGCAAAAATTTCGCCTTTATAAATGGTCAGGCTGACATCATCAACAGCATGCTGGCCGTCGAAGGATTTGGTCAGATTGCGGATTTCCAGCAGCGGCGTCAGATCCTTGCGGCTCTTCGCCTGTGGGCGGGGGATAGCGTCATTCACTCAAGTGCTCTCCGGCAAAAACATCGACCCGTATCAACGGGTTGTCGTACAAATGACTGGACAGAGGGCCAACGCCTCTGTCCATTTGTGGGGCAATTGCACTGCCCCGGTGCAGCAGTTCACCCGTCAGGTGATTGAATTATTTGCCGCTTTTAACTTTAGTCCACGCGCGGGTTCTGACGCGGTCGATTTTCGGATCCTGGACTTTCAGCGTAAACAGTTTGGCGAAAACATCCGGCGGCGGGAAAATAGCCGGATTATCACGCACTTCGGCGCTGATCAGCGGTACCGAGGCTTTGTTACCGTTAGCGTAGAACACATGATCGCTAATGTGGGCGATCACATCCGGGCGCATCAGATAGTTAAGAAACTGATAAGCCTCGTCTTTGTTTTTCGCATCTGCCGGCATAGCGAAGACATCGAAGAACGCCAGCGCGCCCTCTTTCGGAATGGTATAGGAGATGTTTACGCCATTCTTCGCTTCTTTAGCGCGGTTCGCAGCCTGCCAGACATCACCAGCCCAGCCGATAGCGACACAGATGTCGCCATTTGCCAGATCATTGATGTACTGCGAGGAATGGAAGTAACGGATATTCGGACGCAGCTTCAGCAGCAGATCGGTGGCTGCAACGCTGTAATCATCCGCCTTGCTACTGTTCGGATCTTTGCCGAGGTAATTCAGCACCGTGGCGAAAATCTCTTCCGGTGCATCCAGGAAGGAGACACCGCAACTTTTCAGTTTTTCGAGGTTTTCGGGTTTCAGCACCAGATCCCAGCTGTTCACCGGCGCATCTTTGCCGAGTGCAGCTTTCACTTTATCGACGTTATAACCAATGCCGGTCGTGGCCCACAGATACGGGAAAGCGTATTTGTTATCCGGATCGTGTTTAGCGACCATTTTCAGCACTTCCGGATCGAGATTTTTCCAGTTCGGCAGCTTGCTTTTATCCAGCGGCTGGAAAACACCGGCCGCCAGCTGGCGCTCAAGGAAGCTGGCAGATGGCACCACCAGGTCGAAGCCGGTACTGCCCGCCATCAATTTACCTTCCAGCACTTCGTTGGAGTCAAACACGTCGTAAACGACTTTAATGCCGGTTTCTTTTTCGAAATTCGCGACGGTGTCCGGCGCAATATAATCAGACCAGTTATAAACATGCAGCGTCTTTTGCTCCGCTGCGAGCGTGCTGGCAGAGACAGCCATCAACGCACCCGCAACAAGACCCGATACCCATTTTTTACTCAAGGCGGTCATATCTCATTCCTTCTGGAAAGTTCGTCAATCTACGAACTAAGTGTACGCATTTAAGATATGCAAGAATCATGCATATTTTGTCACTCTGCACAGCACCGGAGCAGAAAACGCTTCCGGCGGACGCC
This sequence comes from Kosakonia sp., assembly GCF_032052965.1. GTDB lineage: Bacteria > Pseudomonadota > Gammaproteobacteria > Enterobacterales > Enterobacteriaceae > Kosakonia. The sequence goes on along the minus strand of NZ_DAMBVN010000004.1, from coordinate 140,278 downwards.
GCATGCTATTTTAAGCACCGCAAGAATAACTGTAGCCAGGGTTTGAGGCTATAGGTCAGATTAAAAAACGCCTTTTATCAATTTTTTATGCAAGAAGTGTCTATGTGATAAGCCGTTACGCGAGGATTGGCGGTGAATAATGCTTTAAGAAAAGGTTAATTGCAGAATAATAATATTTATTATGCAGTCGCTCTGGCAGCGACTGCGCTAATGCGACGACGAGTCAGTGAAGAAAATTGTGCGACTCTTCAGCAGCCGACAGGTCTTCTTCCCCGGAAGTGAATAACAGCTGATGCGCATTGGCTTCCATAATCACCATCGAGATCTGTTCTTCGCTTTGACGAACAAACCAGGCAAACTGCTCAAACGTGACGCCAGGGCCGACCGATAAAGATTGACAGACCACCAGCTTGGGCAGGTTATCATCCTGAATATCCAGAAACGCTTTAACCGTGAGTGAGCTGGCATTAATGGCGGACAGATCGGAGGCCAGCGCGAGCAGCGCAGAAGGCTTGACTTCAGCCATGGCGGTAAAAAGCAGAATGTCATTAACAAGGTCGACTTTGGCATCGAACACGCCGTCAAAATTCTGCATATGCGGCAGGTGCAATGCCTGGCAGTTATCACACTCAAAAAAGGTGATGCCCAGTTCGTCGAGCCAGTGACGAAGCGTGTCCAGACCAGGAACGACGAGTGAATCCATAAAGCAGTGCTCTCTTACTGAAAAAAATTGCCCATAGCTTACGCAAAAAGCGTCAGCCATACCATTAATAGCGCAGGAAAATCGACCTACCCGCCTGTTTTCAGGCAAAACCCCGGCGTGGCATGGCGTTCAATCCACTGGATCATCCGCCCTGCAATATCCACCCCGGTGGTTTTTTCTATTCCTTCAAGGCCTGGGGATGCGTTCACTTCCATCACCAGCGGCCCCCGATTGGCGCGCAGAATATCCACCCCGGCCACGTCAAGCCCCAGTGTCTGTGCGGCCTGCAACGCCATTTCGCGCTCACGCGGCGAGATAGTCGCAACCGTCGCCACGCCGCCGCGATGCAGGTTCGAGCGGAAATCGCCCTCTTTCGCCCGGCGCTCAATCGCCGCCACCACTTCATTACCCACTACCAGGCAGCGCACATCGCAGCCTTTGGCCTCTGCGATATATTCCTGAACCAGAATGTGTGCATTTAGCCCGCGAAACGCATCGATCACACTTTCGGCAGCCTGCCGGGTTTCGGCCAGTACCACGCCAATACCCTGCGTGCCTTCAACCAGTTTCACCACCAGCGGCGCACCGCCTACCATATTGATCAGATCGCTGGTGTCATCAGGAGAGTGGGCAATGCCCGTCAGGGGCAAATCAATGCCCTGCCGCGCGAGCAGTTGTAAAGAACGCAACTTGTCTCTGGCACGGGTAATCGCAACAGATTCATTCAGCGGATAACTTCCCAGCATTTCGAACTGGCGCAGGGCGGCGGTACCGTAAAAGGTGATGGCTGAACCAATACGCGGGATCACCGCATCAAAATGCGGCAGCTGGCGGCCTTTATAGTGAATCGACGATGCCGCAGGACTGATATTCATATAGCACGAAAGCGGATCGAGGATTTCGACGACGTGGCCGCGCTGCATGGCGGCTTCTCGCAGACGTTTACATGAATAGAGCGTTCCATCCCGGGATAATATGGCTATTTTCACCCTGCACCTCGCTAAGAAGACCGGTTAAAGCCCGCGTATAATACACGTAGCGACGTGCAGGATGAACGGGAATTAGCGTGTCGCCCAGCCCTGTTTATGCAAATAATCAAGAATAAACGGACGGCTCTCTTTAATGATGGTCCGCCGAATATGATCGCTCCATGTATCGGTGCGGGTGTTGCTACCACGTGTCTGATAATAGTGCGCGATTTGCCGGTCATACTCTGCCAGTACCGCTTCATCCAGCGGCTGGTAGTGATTTTCATGCACCACCAGTTGAGCAGGCAGACGCGGTTTCTGTCCCGGATCGTCCGCAGGCCAGCCAAGGCACAGGCCAAACAGGGGCAGAACGTGCCGCGGGATCTGCAACCGCTCCCCTACTGCTTCAATATTGTTACGAATGCCGCCAATATACACACCGCCCAGCCCCAGCGATTCCGCCGCCGTAAAAGCATTTTGCGCCATCAGCGCGGTATCAACCACACCTAACAGTAACTGCTCCGCCAGGCCAGGGTTAGCCTCCGGGCAGATCTGAAAATTGCGATGGAAATCTGCGCAGAACACCCAGAACTCCGCTGCCTGCGCTACATGGGGTTGCCCGCCGGTTAACGTGACCAGCTGCTGACGCAGGGCCGGATCGGTCACCCGAATAATCGAGCTGCACTGAAGGAAGCTGGAACTGGATGTCGCCTGCGCACTGGCGATGATCGCCTCACGCTGGGCTTCAGTTATGGGCTGATCGGTAAAATGGCGAATGGAACGATGGGCGCACAGCAATTCAATCGTCGGTGTCATGATGAATAATCCCCCGGATAAACAAGACCTCCAGTATAGGCCAGCTTGCCCGGCGTGTATTACCGTGCGTTGCGCTGAAAGGTTGCAAAAATTAAAGCAACAGGCATAACCTGCTTTCCCTCACCGTCGGTTATGGTCATCATAGCCGGTAGTCAATTAAAGATTGGGAGAGAGCATGTTCGCTGTAATTTTTGGCCGCCCTGGCTGCCCATATTGCGTACGCGCAAAAGAACTGGCAGAAAAACTGACCAACGAGCGCGATGACTTTAATTATCGTTATGTGGACATCCACGCTGAAGGGATCACCAAAGCGGATCTGGAAAAAACCGTGGGCAAACCGGTTGAGACCGTGCCACAGATTTTCCTCGATCAGCAGCACATTGGCGGATATACCGACTTTGAAGCTTATGCCAAAGCGAATCTTGGCCTGTTTGCCTGATACAAGAAAAACGCCCTCTGCTGAGGGCGTTTTATTTTCTGCTACCGGCCTGAGCGTGACACAGATTTCGCAAAAAATGGCAGCCTAACCCGCCAATGCCGCACCAGAACACCGCACTGAACATCCATGCCACCAGTTGCCAGAACGGGCGAGCCGGGGCTAACAACAGATGAGCCAGTACATAGCAGACAGGCGCAGCCACAACCGCGCCCATCAGCGGCAATATGATATGGCGACGGCGCGAAACCAGGCAGCCCGCCACACCAGGAATGATGAACAGCAGTAGCCCCAATTCAGGATGCGCAGAACCCGGTAATTCAGCGCGCACCTTTAGGATCAGAAAAAGGCAAACCGCAATAAAAAGGATAAAACAGCAAATAAAACCGATCCAACTTTGTCTGTTCTTCAAACAATCCTCCTGAAACTTTCTCTGGCGTACTTATCATTCATTCAAAAAGAACGTCCGGACAGATAAAGCATGGTGGCGATCCTTGCCTAAAAAAGTACCCGAGTGAATACGCGATTCTCACTAGCCGTTGTAATCCAATACGATTAAACTAGCGGCCAGTTTTTGTTTTGTGAGGAAGTTCTGGTATGGCACTGATTTTTTACGTCAGCGCACAAACAAAACACTAGCTTAAATAACCATTTCTTTCAACAGCTTACAAGTAAACAAGAAGTTAGCCTCCGTGAATATAAACGTCGCAGATTTGTTAAACGGGAATTACATACTGTTATTGTTTGTCGTTCTGGCTCTCGGGCTTTGTCTCGGTAAATTACGCCTTGGTTCAGTACAACTCGGTAATTCCATTGGCGTTTTAGTCGTTTCATTATTATTGGGTCAGCAGCATTTCAGCATTAACACCGATGCACTAAACCTGGGCTTTATGCTGTTTATTTTCTGTGTCGGCGTTGAAGCCGGGCCTAACTTTTTTTCCATTTTTTTTCGGGATGGTAAGAATTACCTGATGCTGGCGCTGGTATTAGTCGGCAGCGCCCTGTTGATTGCGTTAGGGTTAGGCAAACTCTTCGGCTGGGATATCGGCCTGACCGCCGGGATGCTGGCAGGGTCCATGACATCAACCCCGGTACTCGTCGGTGCGGGCGATACATTGCGCCACTCAGGCATGGAAAGCGGCCAACTCTCCAGCGCGCTGGATAACCTCAGCCTTGGCTATGCGTTAACCTATTTAATTGGTCTGGTGAGTCTGATCTTTGGTGCCCGCTATCTGCCGAAGCTGCAACACCAAGACCTGCAGACCAGCGCCCAACAAATTGCCCGGGAACGCGGGCTCGATACCGATGCTCACCGTAAAGTCTATCTGCCGGTGATCCGAGCTTATCGCGTGGGCCCGGAACTGGTGGCCTGGGCCGATGGAAAAAACCTGCGAGAGCTGGGGATTTACCGCCAGACCGGTTGCTATATCGAGCGTATTCGTCGTAATGGCATACTTGCCAGCCCGGACGGTGACGCCGTTCTGCAAATGGGTGATGAGATTTCGCTGGTGGGCTACCCGGATGCGCATGCGCGCCTCGATCCGAGTTTCCGCAACGGCAAAGAAGTGTTCGACCGCGACCTGCTCGATATGCGCATCGTTACCGAAGAGATCGTGGTCAAAAACCATAACGTAGTGGGTCGCCGCCTGGCACAGCTTAAGCTTACCGATCACGGTTGTTTCCTGAACCGCGTGATCCGCAGCCAGATTGAAATGCCGATCGATGACAACATCGTGCTCAACAAAGGCGACGTATTGCAGGTCAGCGGTGATGCACGCCGGGTGAAAACCATCGCCGATCGCATTGGCTTTATTTCCATTCACAGTCAGGTTACCGACCTGCTCGCCTTTTGCGCGTTCTTTATTGTCGGCCTGATGATCGGCATGATCACCTTCCAGTTTAGTTCCTTCAGTTTCGGCGTCGGGAATGCTGCAGGCCTGCTGTTTGCCGGCATCATGCTTGGCTTCCTGCGTGCCAACCACCCGACCTTCGGCTATATCCCGCAGGGCGCGCTGATGATGGTAAAAGAGTTTGGTTTGATGGTGTTTATGGCCGGCGTTGGCCTGAGCGCGGGCAGTGGGATTGGTAATGGTCTGGGCGCGGTGGGCGGCCAGATGCTGGTGGCCGGTTTGATTGTTAGCCTGGTGCCGGTGCTAATCTGTTTCCTGTTCGGCGCGTATGTGCTGAAGATGAACCGCGCCCTGCTGTTTGGTGCCATGATGGGGGCGCGTACCTGCGCACCGGCCATGGAGATCATCAGCGATACCGCGCGAAGCAATATCCCGGCGCTGGGCTATGCGGGCACTTACGCCATCGCCAACGTGTTGCTGACGTTAGCCGGTACATTGATCATCATCATCTGGCCTGGCCTCGGATAAGTCTGAAGATGAAAAATATTTCCGTTACGAGCAGAACTTTTTTCTGGAGTGTCAGTCATAACTAGTGCCACTGCTTTTCTTTGATGTCCCCATTTTGTGGAGCCCATCAACCCCGCCACTTAGGTTCAAGGTTGATGGGTTTTTTGTTGCCTGAGAACAACCGACACCGGTTGTCATGCCGCCACAGTAGCAGTACATCAGGCATGCTCTGTTAACGTTATTCGCAGGCGGCATAAAATTGGTTTTTATTATCCCCAAACCATGCTGTGCATTGTTTCGCCGACGCAGGAATTTTCAGTGTCGCTGTTTTATCTGTCCCTTTATACCGGCATACCAGGTACATAGCCGTATGCTGTGCTTTTACATTTTGCTGAGATTGTTTTAGCGTCCAGATCATGTTGTCATCGGTATCGGGCATCAAATCGACCAGTTTTTCTGGCTTACCCTCAAAAACGCTAACCATATTCATTCGGTATATTTTACCGCTATCCTTTAAGACCTCAGGACAGGTTATTTTTTCAGCGTAGACGGCCGTAGAAAATAGCGAGATAGCAGAGGCTAAAAGAATTGCCTTACTCCACAACATAATAATTTCCTCCAACGTTTTCAGCACGGCTTTTGGGAGTAAAACTTATTGTTCTTTGGCTTACAGGTTTAGGGACAGCAACCTTTGCACCACTTCTGTCAAAACCATGCCCTACCCACTGATCCAATACCTGTATACCCGTTGAATCTTGTCCCATATATATGGCCGCGTGAGAGCGTCCGTCCGAATGGTTGCCATACTGGCCATTGTCATCAAATGTCGCTATCGCTGTTCCTGGTGCGATATTCATATTTCCTTTAACCAGCGCACCGCGCTTCCAGTTTACTGTACGAGGCATATTGGCTGCTTTTTGTGTAAAAGCCACACATTGACCACTCCCAACAGATTGCCCAATATAAGCTCGGGGCGTTGCTGCGATGTACGCCATTTCCTGCTGATCTCCATAAGGTTTATCCGGTGATATTCTGTGCCGTACTGAAAGATAAGCAAGCTGGGAATGAATACGTTTTACTGATTAAGATAATTCTTAGAACTAATTTTTACTTAACGTAAACAAAGGAATATACCCTACCTTTTCTTGCGGGATGTACGTCACGTTAGCAGGACGTTATGGTGGTATTTATCTCAGTCGACTGGTTTTGAAATCACCATGAAAATCGATGGATTCATGCAACTCGGACGCAGATTTTTCCTGTTACAGACAGGCACAACGCTCAGCCTGCTGACAGCGCATGTGTTCCGTTTTGCGCTGGCCTGGTGGTGTTTACAGGAAACGCATTCCGCGGTGGCATTTTCCTCGCTGATCGCCTTTTCCGTTGCCACTGAGGTTTATCTCAAGCCTTTTTTGGCTGCGTTCGGCGATCAGTTTCATCGCGGCAAATTCATCCTCAGTGGCCAGTGCATTGTTTTCATCGTGATCGTGCTGCTTTCCCTCGCCTGTTCTGCAGGGTATTTTCATCTCGTCGCCGTAACCGCTGGCCTTGTTGTGATCAGTGCTGTCGCCTCGGCGAGGGAACCCACGATCATGGGATTAATACCCGATTTGGTCGCAGAAGGTGAGGTGTCCCGGGCGATTGCCAGCCGTTCCGCGATCAATTCTGTGATTGCGTTATCCGCTCCATTGCTTGTCGCGTCGCTTGTCGGGTTGTTTTCTGCAAGTGTGGCCCTGTATGTTGCTGTGGTTCTGCAGGGGTTTTCATGCCTGGCCTTTGCGTTGCTGATGAAAAGCGCCATGCCCGCGCACCCGGCGCACAAAAGCGCAAGCTGGTTAAGCAAAACACGTGAGGGGTTCAGGGCCATTTATCATGTTAAATCAGAGCGCTATATTGCCCTTATTTCTGCCTTGATTAATTTCACGCTGTTTCCCTTCTTTTCGGTGGCGGTGCCCTACTGGATCATCACACAATTACACCTGTCGCCCTGGTACCTGGGCGCATTTGAGTGTTCATTTGCCCTCGGATTGCTGTCTGGCAGCCTTTATTTCAATCGGGTGCTCAGCACGGGGATGGGCCGTTTTGGCACAGTCATTGTGGGGTTCGTGTGTCTGGGCGGCAGTGTCATGGGTATTGTGGTGGTGGCGAATATGACCGCTTCGATTGCACTGGCTTTTTTCAGCGGTCTGGCGTTTATTTTTATTAATGTCAATCTCAGCACGCTAAGATCAATCGCCACGCCCGGGCATTACCGGGCGCGTATGGCAGCGATGGCGGCCTTCCTTTCAAGCCTCGCCAACCCTTTTGGGGTGATTATTGCAGGCTGGTATCTTCACTGGCTTGGCGTCACGCTATTCGCTGTGGCTTGCGGAGTGGTGGTCATGCTGATGGCGCTCGTCCTGCTTTGGTCATCACATCTGAAAAAAGCGCTGTCGCTCGATGAGAGGGAAATGAAAGGCTATTACCAGAAAACGTACCCGGCGGCCTTTCGCGAAAGGGGTGAGAAACGCCCTGCATAGCGAGGGCATATAACTGATACAAACGCAGACATTGACGTTAAAATCTCAACCTGCGCACAGTGCGTATTGCCAAGGATACTTGCCGGTTAAAATGGCAGGCGGAACCAGATAGCCCACAGCATATAGACGCCGCCCAGCAGGAAGAAAAATCGATACCCCCAGACAATGGCCGACTGCCGGTTCAGGTAAAATTTCACCGGGTTACGGTTCAGATTCCCGGCGTTATAGGTTTTATGAAAATGCGTCATCTGCTGCGCGCCCCGGCTGACCAGCGCAACCATAAAGCTCACCATAATGACCATCACCAGCACCATATAACTTTTTAACAGTACTGCCAGACCCTCACGCAGCCACAGGCTATCGCTCTTGTGCAGCACCACCACGCCACGTTTTTTCAGTTCAATGGCGGTAATACTAAGCGCCACGTGTACCACCAGCAGAAGACAAAAATGCTTTGCGTTGGCGGCAAAAGAACGTTTTAGAGTGATGCCGAAGATCCAGGCGAAAAAGATCATCGACGAAATTATCCACATCACTGTATTAACAATCATTCCCTGCCTGCTTATTTTCCCCTAGGGGTGAAGAAAAAAGGGCCTTTCGGCCCTGGTTACGGCTATTTTTGCACTATTGCAGCAGGAACCGAAAGTTTTTCTCATCCGTCCCTTTGTCTTTGCATAGCAACATTCTGTTGAGTGACTTTTCACTCAGCCGAAATGTTTTGCCCGTGAAGAATACGCCCTGCCCTTGGGTTCCACACTGCATAGAGGCGGAAACATTCCAGGTTTTTTGTTCGTCTGGCGTGAGTGGCGTGCCAAGAATAATAAAAGCGGCGCTCACGTTCTGTTTTGGAAAAGCGTAATGCAAAGGCTGCGCCTCACCGCGGCGTAAAAAGTAGCAAGGTGGAGTCATGTTCAGCACATGCGTTGCTTTCTCTTTACCTGGCGAAGCGATTTCCAACTCACACTTACCCTGCGCCTGCTGCAACACCAGTTGGTGGCCTTGCCAGTCAAAGCTGTCCGTCACGGCAGAGTCGGCATAACTCTGGCAGCTCAGCAGCAGCGCAGCAATCCCGGCGGTATACTGGATTATCCTGGTCATAATAACTCCCAAAACCACACCTCTTTCCCTAAAGCAAAATAATCCGGACTTCCGCCTTTCATCATCATTTTGCTGCCATCCCAGACATCAATATGATCGGTTGAACCCCAACCATCCTGAATAAAGACGATGCCTTTTTTACCGGCATAATCTGACTGGGTAACGGATTTTTTCTTGACGGCCTGGCCGACCAGATCCTTGCGGTTTAAGAGCCAACTGGCCAGTTCCTGTGCACGAAGCACATGTTTGGGGTTATGGCCGAAGCCTGGGTAACACTTCGCCCCATGATAGATGTTGAGGTTAACGCCCGACTTCTCCAGCGCCACGCCCATTCTGATGGCACACTGGTTGACAAAAGAGCTGTCACAGGGGCTGTCCGGATAGGGATGATTATCCCAGAGTTGGCTGAACGATAGCATCACAGTTGTCCTTTATTGAGGGTTTCCCGGAGATTTAACACACCATGCTGTTCATCATTTTTGCCCCCAAAGAATAGGCGGCCTCGCTATAACTGGCGAGAATTTATTCACCATGATGATTGATTTTCGTGACAGTTCCCTCTTTTATTAACAGAACCGCAACCGGAAGGACGGCTCCCTATGCAGATTTATAACGTTTTTGGCCGCTATATAGGTGTTAAGCGCGTTGAGGGCCGCTGGCAGGTCTTTCGCGTCGACAGGAATGAAAATAAATACTCACGCTTGTATGGGATTATCATTCCTGACGATCTCAGTGAAGCCGGGATCCCCGGCTGGCTGGGCGATATTTTCCACGAAGCCGCCAGTGAGCGGCATCCCGATGTCACCCGTGTGGAATAAGAGGCGCATGATGAATGAGACGTGGTACCAACAAAGCCGCTTCGACGTTCGGCTGGAGTGGGGGCAGAACGCCGCGAAACAACTTGCCCGGCATGTGGACTGCGTGGTGATTGTCGATGTGATGTCCTTCTCCAGCTGTGTCAGCATTGCTAATGATAACCAGGCGCACATTTATCCCTGGCCGTGGAAGGATGAAAGCGCCCGGCGCTTTGCGCAGGAAAACGGGGCAGATGTCGCCAGCTTCACCCGCACCTTCGCGGGCGATCGCTACACTCTTTCGCCTGCATCACTGTTGACTATTCCTGCCGGACACCGGCTGGTGTTGCCCTCACCGAACGGATCGACACTCTCTTTTCAGGCGCGCGACTGCGGGGCGGCAGTCTTTAGCGGCTGCTTTCGCAACAGAGCCGCCACCGCCCGGGCCTGCGCGGCGTTTAAACACATCGTCGTTATCCCGGCAGGAGAACGCTGGCCAGACGGCAGTCTGCGCCCGGCGCTGGAAGATCACCTTGCCGCTGGAGCGATTATCGCCGCACTGGGAAGAGAAAGTATGTCGCCAGAAGCTCGCGCTGCAATGGCGGCATTTAACGCCTGTCGGCAAGAGGATCTTTACCATTGTTCATCCGCTAACGAACTGGTGGCGCGGGGTTTTGCCGACGATGTTGCACTGTGCCTGGCAACGGATGTCAGCCCGTATGCCTGCCGGTTAAGCGACGGGTGTTATCAGCCTGTCTGACAGGCCGGCGATCCGCCCGACCATGAAACGGATCTCGTCACGGTGCAGCGGTTCGCGATCGGTAACAAAATGCAGTGTCATTCCCTCAATAAACGCATCCAGCGCGCGGGCCGTTACCGGCTCGAACCACTGTTCAAGCGTGGTCTGGCTGGTCCGCATCCAGTTTTGCATTATGCTTTTTAGCCCTGGCTGGCGAGTCGAAAAAGCATACAACTGATACATCAATTCCATATTGCGCACGGTAGTGACCTGCGCGCTATAAATCAGCTCTGCGATCGCATCGCAGGCCCGCCCGGGGCTGTCAACACCGTCGAAAAACGCCTGATATTGCGCAGACATTTGCTGTGTAAAGCAGGTAAAGGCTTCTTCGAGCAGGGCCTCAATACCCGCAAAATAATAGGTCATAGAGCCGAGCGGTACATCCGCACAACGGGCTATTTTGCGATGCGTTACCGCATGGATGCCATGTTCAGCAATGGTGTCCAGCGTGGCTTGCAGGATGCGGTCTCTCCGCTGCGGATCGTTAGGTCGACGGGCCATAAGTCCTCTCACTCATTTATGTACAAATGTACACTTCCTTGCTAGTGTTGTCTCACCTTTTCTTGTCCGATGTGACGCTATGACTGCAAACGATACCCGCAAAGCCCTGCGAAATCGCCTATGGGCGTTATTCACCTTCTTCTTTTTGCCCGGCTTGCTAATGGCTTCCTGGGCCACACGCACGCCAGCAATTCGCGACATCCTCTCCGTCTCCACCGCAGAAATGGGGGCGGTGTTATTTGGTCTGTCGGTAGGGTCGATGAGCGGTATTCTTGCCTCTGGCTGGCTGGTGAAACGCTTTGGCGCGCGGAAAGTGATCCGCGCCAGCATGTCGGTTGCCGTGCTGGGTATGCTGATCCTCAGTGTGGCCTTGTGGTTTGCATCACCGTTGTTATTTGCCGTTGGCCTTGCCTTCTTTGGCGGCAGCATGGGTTCTGGTGAAGTGGCGATGAACATCGAAGGGGCGGTAGTTGAGCAGGAGATGAATAAGACAGTGCTGCCCATGATGCACGGTTTTTACAGCCTGGGCACGCTGGTTGGCGCCGGCATCGGCATGACATTAACAGCGCTGGGTCTGGCAGCGAACGTGCATATTCTGCTGGCGGCGTTGGTGGCCATCGTACCGATAATGCTGGCCATTGCCGCCATTCCCGACGGTACCGGGAAAGACGCCGCCGGCGATGATGCCAGCGGGAAAAAAGGGCTACCGTTCTGGCGCGATACACAACTGTTGCTGATTGGGGTGATCGTTCTGGCCATGGCCTTTGCCGAAGGTTCCGCCAATGACTGGTTGCCGCTGCTAATGGTCGACGGCCACGGCTTTAGCCCAACGTCTGGCTCGCTGATTTATACTGGCTTCACCCTGGGCATGACCGTGGGGCGTTTTACCGGCGGCTGGTTTATCGATCGCTACAGCCGGGTGGCGGTGGTGCGCGCCAGCGCCATTTTAGGAGCGCTGGGCATTGGGCTGATTATCTTTGTTGACAGCGCCTGGGTGGCGGGCGTGTCGGTTATCCTGTGGGGGCTGGGCGCCTCGCTCGGCTTCCCGCTGACGATTTCCGCTGCCAGCGATACCGGCCCGGACGCGCCTACCCGCGTCAGCGTCGTAGCAACCACCGGCTATCTGGCCTTCCTGGTGGGCCCGCCGCTGCTCGGTTTCCTTGGCGAGCACTATGGCTTACGCAGCGCCATGCTGGTGGTATTAAGCCTGGTGCTGGTTGCCGCGCTGGTCGCCCGTGCGGTTGCCAGACCGGCAACAGAAGCGGAAGCCGAAAGCTGCTGAGACATCAGCGGCATTTGCTAAGGCGAATGCCGCTTTACCCCTCGAGGGAATTTCCTACCCGTTTGTCGCGCAGGAACACCACCATCAGCCCGAGCCATAGCAGGCCATTCACAAGGTTGAAAATGCTGAACAAACCATTGCCACCCGCCAGCCAGGCATGTTTGCTGACTTCGATCCCAACGGTGAAAATAAACATCTGTAGCATCCCCATCGCCGCCGATACCGTACCTTTACTCATCTCGCTGGCAAACAGTGTCAGGCGCACCAGCCCGGCGTTCGCCAGCCCAATACCGAAGGCGTAGAGACTCAACCCGGCGGTCATCCACAAGTAAGCATGCGATGACACCATGGTCGCCACCGCTGCCAGCACCAGCCCGGCGACAATCGGCCAGCCACCCAGGATGATCAACGCCCGCACGGTACGACGTGACGTCAGGCGTGCCAGCACCAGATTACCGGCAATCAACGCACCAAAAATCGGTACCTGCAACAACCCATACTGATAGCTGCTCAACTGTTCGCCGCTGATGATGATAATCGGCGACTGGGCGATCCACGCCAGTAGCGGCAGGCTGACAAACCCGGTTGCCAGCGCTCCGGCAACAAAGCGCAGGTTTTTCATCACCTCGGCATAATCCCGCCACAGCGCTTTGAAGGAGAGCGGCTCACCCAGCCGGGTTGCGGTTTCCGGCATGGCCTTTTGCAGACCAAAAAAGGCAAACGCCGCCAGTAGCGCAAACAGAACAAACATCCCCTCCCAGGGCGCAGCATGCACCCATGCCGCCCCCACCAGGGGGCCAAGCAGAGGCGCGATTAACGCCACATTGGCCATCAGTGCGGTGATCTTAATGCACACCGCCTCTTCAAAGGACTCCTGGATTGCCGCATACCCCACCGCGCCAATAAAACAGAGGCTGATGCCCTGTAAAAAACGCAGCAAAGTAAATTGTTCAATATCCTGCGCCAGTAAAGTCGCCAGACAGGTGACGATAAACCACACCACGCCGGTCAGCATCACCGGGCGGCGCCCGATGCGATCCGACAGCGGGCCAAGCAGCCATTGTAAAAACATGCCGCCCGCCAGGTAGGCGGTCATGGAAGTCGGCACCCATTCGATCCCGGCGTTGTACTGCGCGACCACCGCTAACATACCGGGTTGGATCATATCGTTCGCGATATAGGTCGAGAATTCGTAAAGCACCAGGCAGAGGGGAAATAACAGCGCCCGTCTGCCCAGGCGTTGGCCTGAGAGGGAGTGGTTTTGCATGCAGTCTCTTCATCCTGTGAGAAATCGCGCCGAGTGTAATCAAAGCCACCCGGCGGCGATAGGGAATTCGCGGTCACAGAGTAAATAAAGCACATTTTTGTTCGTTTAAGGTTTGCTTAAGTGCGGGGGAGTAACGTGTTGCTATTCACGGTTTAACCAGGAATCGTCTAACTCTCAGCCGAGTAAGACAAAACCCCTTTACCGTTCACCGCGCCGCTTTTAAGGTGGGCGCTTTCGCATCAATTTGGATTGTTTAATCAAAGAGTAACACGAGTATGCTAGAGAGCCTGAATCACGCCCTGTTCTACTGGATTAACGCCACACCCGACTCCCCTCACTGGCTAATTGCGTTTGCCGACTTCGCGGCCAGCGATCTTATCAGCATCGTGCCGCTGCTGGCGGTGGGCCTCTGGCTATGGGGGCCGCGCAGTCAGGTCACCGCTCAACGCCAGTTGATCATCAAAGTGACAATGGCGATGTTTGTCAGCCTCTGCTGCTCACTGTTACTGGGTCATTTCTTCCCGCACGATCGCCCGTTTGCCGATCAGGTGGGTTATAACTTCCTGCATCACGCGCCGGATAGCTCCTTCCCGAGCGATCATGGCACAGTTATCTTTACTTTCGCCGTCGCCTTTCTTGCCTGGCACCGGGTATGGTCCGGTGCGGTACTGATGGGTATTGGCCTGCTGATCGCCTGGTCCCGCGTATATCTGGGCGTCCACTGGCCGCTGGATATGCTCGGTGCCCTTCTGGTCGGCATGGGCGGCTGCCTGACGGCGCAGATCCTGTGGCAAGGTTTTGGCCCGGCCCTTTATCGCAGCGTGCAGCAGTGCTATCGCCTCTGTTTTGCTACCCTGATCCGCCGTGGCTGGGTGCGTGACTAAGCCCCACGGCAAAGGTAAGATGAACGCCCTGCTCAATGCAGGGCTTTCTTTTATACAGAGGTTTTATGGAAACAAGACGTGACGAACGGATAGGCCAGCTACTGGCGGCGCTGAAGCGCAGTGACAAGCTGCATCTTAAAGAAGCGGCGGCGCTGCTGGGCGTTTCTGAAATGACCATTCGCCGCGATCTGAACGCCAACAGCGCCCCGGTAGTGCTGTTAGGCGGCTACATTGTGCTGGAGCCGCGCAGCGCCAGCCACTATCTGTTAAGCGATCAAAAAACCCGGCTGGTGGAAGAGAAACGTCGGGCGGCGGGTCTGGCCGCAGCTCTGCTGCAACCGCATCAGATGGCGTTTTTCGACTGCGGCACCACCACCCCGTGGATCATCGAAGCCATCCCTGAGGATCTGCCATTTACCGGCGTATGCTACTCGTTGAATACCTTTCTGGCGTTACAGGAAAAACCCCTGTGTCGCGCTATTCTGTGCGGCGGCGTGTTTCATGCCAGCAACGCTATCTTCAAGCCGCTGAATTTTAAAGAGACGCTGAGTAATCTTCGCCCGGATATCGCCTTCTATTCGGCGGCAGGTGTGCATGCAGAGCAAGGCGCGACCTGCTTTAATCTGGAGGAATTGCCGGTAAAGCACTGGGCGATGTCCAGCGCGCAGTACCATGTGCTGGTCGTGGATCACAGTAAATTTGGTAAAGTGCGCCCGGCCAGCATGGGGCCAATGAGCCAGTTCGACGTGCTGGTCAGCGACTGTCGGCCGGATGAAAGCCTGGTTAACGCCGCCAAAACGCACCACATTAAGCTGGTTTACTGACCGTGCCCCTGGCGGGCACGGCCTGTTAAGGTCAGGAGAACCAGCCGCCGAACCACTGGTGGAACTTCAGTAATACAAAATCCCACATCCGGCCGATAAAGCCCGCCTCGCCTACCGCTTCCATCACCACCAGCGGCCGCTGCTCAATGGTTTTGCCGTTAAGCTGAAAATCGATAGTGCCCACGACCTGACCTTTCGCCAGCGGGGCTTCCAGCTGCGGCTGAGTTAACGTGTACGTGGCTTTCAAATCTTTCAGTTGCCCTTTTGGGAGGGTAATGGCACCGGATTCACCCGCGCCAAGCTTCGCTTCGCTGGCATCGCCAAACCAGACACGCTGATTGACGAAGGCCGCATCCGGTTTGATCGGTGAAACGGTTTCAAAGAAGCGGAAGCCCCACGTCAGCAATTTTTCCGATTCGTTAAAACGAATACGGTCGGTTTTCGCGCCCAATACGACCGAAATCAGCCGCATATCCCCCTGGGTGGCCGACGCAACCAGGTTATATCCGGCACCGTCGGTGGTGCCGGTTTTCATCCCGTCCACATTCATGCTGGTGTTCCACAGCAGGCGGTTGCGGTTAGGCTGGCGAATTTTATTAAAGGTGAACTCTTTCTCTTTGTGAATGGCGTACTCATCCGGCACGTCATGGATCAGTGCCTTGCCCAGCAACGCCATATCCCGCGCGGTGCTGAACTGCCCCGGCGCATCCAGCCCGTGGACCGTTTTAAAGGTAGTATTGGTCAGGCCAAGCTTTTGCGCGTAGCTGTTCATCAGGCTGACAAACGAGTCCTGACTGCCAGCTACAAAATCCGCAATGGCGATACTGGCGTCGTTACCCGACTGGATAATCACCCCTTTGTTCAAATCCGCCACCGACACCTGATCGCCAGGTTTAAGAAACATTAACGACGAGCCGCGCAACACCGGATTACCGGTCGCCCAGGCATCTTTGCCGACGGTAACCGTATCGGTGAGGTGAATTTTTCCGGCTTTTAGCGCCTGTCCCACAACGTAACTGGTCATCAGTTTGGTCAGACTGGCAGGATCGAGCTTCTCATCGGCGTTGCCTTCTGCCAGCACTTTACCGCTGGCGTAATCCATCAGGATCCACGCTCTGGCATCAACTGGCGGCGCACCAGGCGTTTGTTCAGCTGCGTATAGAGAAGGCGTGAAAAGAACCAACAGCGCAGAGCCTGCAGCCAGGCTGCGAAGGGATAAAGAGAAATGCTTCATATAGGCCACCCGAGTATCCATTCAAAAAACGTCACAATACCGTGCCGTAAGAAACGGTGAGTAATAGCGCACAAACGAACCGAAAAAAACCATCGCTGGGTAAAGTTTTTAAAGTTTACGCAATAACCGTGCGCCGTGCCCCGTTACGGCACGATTTTTCTAAGTCGTTGCCAGAACGTTAACTTTCGCTCACCATAGAGCACGCTGAAACATTCACTGGCAAAGGGGTGAGCATGATAACGCTATGGGGCAGGAATAATTCGACCAACGTCAAAAAAGTACGCTGGATGCTGGAAGAGCTTGAGTTGCCATATGAGCATATTCTGGCGGGCGGGCAATTTGGGCTGAACCACGATGCCGACTATCTGGCAATGAATCCCAACGGTCTGGTGCCGCTGCTACGCGACGATGAAACCCAGGCTGTACTCTGGGAATCCAATACCATTTTACGTTACCTGGCGGCGCAGTACGGCCAGGGCCGCCTGTGGGTGGATGCGCCAGCCTCACGCGCCGTGGGCGAAAAGTGGATGGACTGGGCGCTAAGTACGCTGGCTCCGCAACACGGCCCGGTGCTGATGGGCCTGGTTCGCACACCGCCGGGGCAGCGCAACAACACCGCCATTGAGGCCGCGAAGCAGGCGCTGGACGCGCAGTTCACGTTACTGGACAGCGTGCTGGCGAACCAGCCATGGCTCTCCGGCGACGCCTTCGGCTGTGGCGATATTGCCGTTGGGCCGTTCATCTATAACCTGCATAACATTCCGGGTCTGAGCTGGACGCCGCGCCCCCACTTAGCCCGCTGGTATGCACAATTGTGCGAGCGGCCAGGGTTTCGCAATACGGTGATGATCCCGGTAACGTGAGACACAGGTCAGGCAAAGCAACGCCGCGTTCAGGCCACACTGCCGGGCAGCGGCTTTGCTTACCCGGGCTATTAATTCGGACTGACTTTCCATAATTCGCCATCTGATTCATCGGTTAGCACATATAAGTAGCCATCCGGGCCGGTGCGGACATCGCGGATACGGTGGTTGCGCTCGCCGAGAATACGGCCATCTTCGCTGACGCTGTCGCCCTTCACGCTCATGACAATGACCTCTTTTTCTTTCAGCGCGCCGATGAACAGCTTCTCTTTCCACTGTGGGAAGGTCTCACTGTCATAAAATGCCATGCCGCTGATCGCGGGCGACACCTTCCAGTAGAAAAGAGGTTGCTCAGTGCCGGGGACAATGCCGCCTTTCGCTTCAGGGATTTTCAGGCCGCTGTAATTAATGCCCCAGGTAGCAATCGGCCAGCCGTAGTTCTTGCCTTTCTGCGGAATGTTAATTTCATCGCCGCCGCGGGGCCCGTGCTCATTCAGCCATACGGTATGGCTCCAGGGGTTCAGCGCCATACCTTGCGGGTTTCGAATGCCGTAAGACCAAATCTCCGGACGCGCGCCCGCTTTGCCAACAAACGGATTATCCTCCGGTACCTTGCCCTGATCGGTTAACCGCACCACTTTGCCCTGTAATTTATCTGTATCCTGCGCTGTCGCGCGTTGGTTGTTCTCACCCAGCGCAATCCACAAATAGCCTTTACCGTCAAACACCATCCGGCCGCCAAAATGGTTGCCCGTCGAGAGCTTTGGCTGCTGGCGGAACACAGTACGGAAATGTTCAAGATGCTGCATATCCTCGCTAAGGCGCCCATAGCCAACTGCCGTTCCCGCTTTATCATCCTCACCGGCTTCGGCATAACTGAGCCAGACCCGTCGTGACTGGGCAAAGTCCGGTGCCAGCGCCACATCCAGCAAACCGCCCTGCCCGTGCGCCCACACCGTTGGCACACCGGTAATGGGATCGGAAAGCCCTTTGCCCTGTTGCCAGTGACGCAACTGCCCGCCGCGCAGCGTGATTAACATGCCCTGGTTATCCGGCAAAAAAGCCAGTGCCCAGGGATGGTCGAGTTTGGTTTGCAGCACATTGACGTTCACTGCCGACGGGGCGGCAAACACAGAGGCGCTGATAAAAAGACCCAGCAGGAGGAAATGGCGCATACGGCGCTCCTTTATATTCCATGAACTGGATAAAGGTTAGCCTGTGGCGCGTTGGGCGAATCGGGGTTTACAAAAACTTGAATAACAAAGGGGGAGTCGCCTCCCCCTCTTCAAACTCAGATTTCTTCTAGCGGTGCATGCTCGTTCAAATACTGAATGCAATAATTCAGTACGTTCAAGGAGCGTTCGAGCTTGTCGGCATTTACCGTGATGTAAGTCGGGCAATCCTGCCGTCCACTCATCAAGCAAACTGCCGCAGAGGAGAGCGCCTCCTCTGCGCGATAAAGGGCGCCGCGCGTATCGCGGTCCGGCATCTCGCTGAGCCGTTCTCCCTTATCGCGGATCTCCTGCGCAAGTGCAAAAAAACGTTCGCGCAGACGTTCGGTTTCACTGACCGACATATATCCCTTTACTTTCAGTAACTGGCTATAGCCGGCAAGATCGGTTCTGCACGCAACCAACTTCGTCAATAAACGACGAGTGATGTCGTCAAGGGTCATACAGGTTTCCTCCCTTGTTCGCCTAAGTGGCAAATCATAATATGGTCATTTTTTGTACAAAAGCATGAGGAAGGTCAATAAATAAACAGGACCGATAATCCTTTACACCCTACGCACCAGCCATGCCCGCCGGCCGCCGTAGAGAGAACTCTCCAGGGTACTTCTAAACCATAGCTCTCACCAATGAATCCCGCCAGCCAGCACCCGTCTTTCCTTTCAGCATTCGCGTAATAAGCAAAACGGCACAGACGGCCCGTAGCGGGAAAGCATTCTGCTGGTGTATTGTTTTTAAACGATCAATCAGGCGGAATGGACATCAACACGATGCTGAAAATTCTTGGTAAGACAACATCAATAAATGTGCGCAAAGTTCTTTGGACCTGTGAAGAAGCAGGACTGGATTATCTGCAGGAAGATTATGGTAGCGGGTTTGCCTCAACAGAAACCGAGGCGTTTCGCGCGCTAAACCCGAATGCCATGGTGCCGGTACTGATTGACGACGATTTTACCCTGTGGGAATCCAACTCCATTTGCCGCTATCTGGTACGTAAAGCCGGGCGTAACGACCTGCTTCCCACCGAGCCACGGGCCTGCGCGAATGTTGAACACTGGATGGACTGGCAGGCAACCGAGTTTAACAATGCCTGGCGCTATGTATTTCCGGCGCTGGGGCGCAATAACCCGGCATATAACGATCAGCATGCCATCGCTGCTGGCATCAAAGAGTGGAATCACTGTATCGGTATTCTTGAACAACAACTGCAACGAACCGGGGCCTTCGCCGCAGGCGAGACGTTTACCCTGGCGGATGTGGTGCTGGGTTTGTCCGTGAATCGCTGGAAGATGACCCCGTTTGAACACCCGCCGGTACCGGCCATTGAGGCATGGTTCGCGCGCCTTAACCAGCGCCCGGCTTTTTTGCGCCACGGCAATAACGGCATGGTGTAATGCAGACGACTGCCCGGGTGATTCGCGATGATATGTCGGCCTGACCCAATCCGCGCATACTGCGCAAAGGAAAATGCACACGCGCCAGCCATGGTGATTTGCAATGGCGCGGTGGGGTGTGGGTCATCTTGCCGTCAGGCAAAGCTGGCTGGACGCCGCAGGAGTGCATCCGCCTGCTTCGTAAAGCGTGAGGGCTGCCGCAACGCACGACAGCCTTTTTTTTCACCAGCGGGTTGCCTGCATGTCGATCACAAAACGGTACTTCACATCGCCCTTCAGCATGCGGGCAAAGGCGGTTTCAATCTCCTCTCCGCTGATCATCTCAATGTCTGCGGTGATAGCGTGCTCGCCGCAGAAATCCAGCATCTCCTGTGTTTCCTGAATGCTGCCAATTGACGAACCGCTGATACTCAAACGGCGAAACACCATTGGTGTGATATCTGGCGCGGCATGCGGCTGGTCAGGGATCCCCACCAATACCAGACGGCCGTTGGTTTTCAGCGTGGCCAGGTAAGGATCCAAATCGTGCGGGGCAGCGACGCAGTCAATAATCAAATCCAGCGAAGTCTGGCAGGCCGCCATTTGCGCAGCATCACGCGAGACGACAACCTGCGTTGCCCCCAGGCGACGGGCATCGGCGCCCTTTTCCGGCGAGGTGGTAAATAGCGTGACCTTCGCCCCCATTGCAGTGGCCAGTTTTACCGCCATATGGCCGAGTCCTCCCAGACCGACCACGCCAACCCTGTCGCCCGCCGTGACATTGAAATGGCGCAGCGGCGACCAGACCGTCACCCCCGCACACAGCAGCGGTGCGACACCTGCCAGCGGCAGGTTAGACGGGATCGCCACCACAAAATGCTGATCGACCCTCACGCGCTGCGCGTAGCCGCCCCAGGTGCTGTCGCCGGTGTATTTATCAATGCCGTTATAGGTGGCGGTGAAGCCCGCTTCACAGTATTGCTCTTCATGCTGCCTGCAGAAATGGCACTCGCGGCAGGCATCGACCATTACGCCCACCCCGACGATATCGCCCACGTTAAAATGGGTTACTTCTTCTCCCGCTGCCACCACACGGCCGACGATTTCATGCCCTGGCACCAGTGGATAGCGGCTGACCGCCCACTCATTACGTACCATGTGCAAATCGGAGTGGCACACGCCGCAGTAGAGGATTTCAATGTCGACATCCTTTTTTTGCAAAGGACGCAGTGCTATCTGACCGGATGTTAAAGGGCGTGCCGCGTCGTGTGCGATTAATGCGTTGATTTTCATCGTGCCTCCAAATGAACTGGCTGTGGCTAACTGAAGGCGGCAGACTATAGTCAACATGATTCTATTTTGATAGTAGTCACCATTTGGTGACCATAAACAGAGGACAGAACAATGCCCGCCTGGGTTGACGGTAAACTCTTTTTCTACGCGGATTCACCACCGCGTCGCCTGATGGATCTCTTCTCGGTGAAATGGAGCACCATGGTACTCCACGCGCTCTATCACTGGCCGGATGAACGCGCCCGCACAGGGGAGTTGCAGCGCAGCCTGCAAGGCATTTCGAAGAAGATGCTGTTCCAGACACTGAAAGAGCTGGAACAACGCGGGCTGATCGCCCGCCATGTATATGACGTGATCCCGCCGAAAGTCGACTATCGGCTCACGCCGCTTGGCAGAACGTTTGCCGAACCCATTGAGCAAATGTACCAGTGGGGACTGGAAAACCAGATCGCGCTGGATGAAATGGAAGCGCATTACCGCGACGGTTAAAGAAAGGTCCGCCAGCGTCGATAACAGGCAAACAGATCGAATCAGGGAATAATCATGCGCGGCGATAATCGGGATTTTATAGAGATTGAAGACTCACTGGATGTTTTTTTAGCGGACGATGTCGTCATTGAAAAGATGCAAATGATCAATGGCGAGATCAACGACTGGGAAAAATGGTTGCAGATTGAATTGCAGTATTACTTTCAGCACCATCCGCTGTTTCAGTGCCAGCGTGAAAAACAGTTTTCTCTGACCCTGCCCGGCAGCGCAATCAGAAGAGTCATGTCTGTCGATTTGGTCTTAAAAAGAGAGACAACCAAAGCGATCCAGGATATTTACGTCGAACTGAAATGTGTGAAACGGCTAAGTACTCTGCGCCGCGTGCTGCAAAAAGATTACGCCAAATTGCACTTGCTGGCGCAGCATCAACCGATGCGTTCTTTCTGGTGTATCGCCTTTTACTGGAATTACGACGAAAGTGATGTCGCTATGGCACCTTTCCTTGCCGGATATAAATATGCCGTGCATAAGGCCATTGATCTCTGCGGCTGCGGCGATCCGCACTGCGAAGAAGCCAGGATGGGATATGTCATTATTGGTGGTAAACGGTAAATACATTCGCGACTCTTTATTGTCCGCCCCCTACTCTATTCCAGCCATTTCCTCTGCGGTGATATGAGGGTAAATTGCCAAGGATCACCTTAACGGCACAGGTAATATCTGATGAGTACCAAAATCACCGCGGAAATCGCACTGGAGCAGTTACGCGAAAATTTACGCCCCGCTTGCGTGGCTACCGTAGGAGGCTTTCGCCCACCGGAAGATCCCCTTACATCATGGTTCTGCCGCGGTGTTGGCTTAGCCGCAGAAGGGCTTCCGCTCTGGCAGGGAGAACCCATGTTTCCGTTGTTGCAGATACGGGTGGCAGAATTACCCTGGATACCGGAAGCACTAAGCGATATTGCCCTGTTGGTGCTGTTTCATAATTTACGCGAACACCCTTTCGATAATAAACATGGCGACGGCTGGCTTATTCGCGAATATAAAAGCACCGACAATTTGAGCCCCTTACCCGATGTTGCCCACCCGTATAAACCTTTTCCGTTGCGCTGGACATTGCACCAGGATGCACCCGGATGGGAAGACGCATGGGACGTTGTAGACTTATCCGCCGTGAATGCCGATCCCGCCGCCACAGAAATATTTTTCAGGGAATTTAACCGCTACCCGCAGACTAAAGTGGGCGGCTACCCCTATGAAATTCAGCATGGGGTAGGCCTCGATGATTTTGTCTTCCAGGTAGGCTCGGAGGAAAAAGTGAACTGGATGTGGGCAGATAACGGCATCGGTTATTTCTTCCGCTCGCCGCAGGGTGAATGGCGTTGGTCATGCCAGTTCTATTAAAAATGGCTCGCGGCCCCCTTGTGATATAGTGCCCATTCGACCCACCAGGCAAGGGAAATAAGCGAATTGAATATCACATTAATACGCCATGGGCAGCCAGAAATTACCGTTCTGCACAGTGCGAAAAGAATCAAAGCCAGTGCGATGCAAGCCTGGATAGCCGGTTACGATGCCTCAGATATTGTGGGCGCGCCGACGGCGGAAATAATATCGATGGCCGGACAGAGCGATTATTGTGTTTGTAGTCCACTGCGACGCGCACACGCCTCACTGCTGGCGACAGGATACACACCAGATGAGATCATTCATAAACTGCATGAAGTCCCTCTTGCTGTCGTGAACGTTCCCTTTCTCAGGCTGCGCCCGCAAACATGGCTGATTGTTTTTCGCCTCTGCTGGATGCTCGGCTTTATCACTGGTTCAGAGTCACGATCCGCCGCCAGAATAAGAGCCGGTGAAGCCGCTGAATATTTGATTAAGCACGCTGAAGTACACGGCTCTGTTTTCAGCATGGGTCATGGTTTTATGAACAGGCTGCTTGCCCGTGAACTGGAAAAGCGTGGCTGGAAAAGAGCAGACAATAAGGGACACAGATACTGGAGTGGCGTGAAATATCGTCATCCGCTCCCGCAAACACCACGTTGAAAGACGCGCGGTTCAGCGAATGCGGGCAGGTTTTTCGTCCTGGCCATTGCCCGCCACGTCTAATAACGCGGCCTCAAATGAACGGGCAAACATGGCGCCGTGCGTCAGACCGGGAAAAAGCCAGTAAGTGACTGGCGCGCCACCAGCACGCAGCGCGGAAGCTGTTTCACGCACGGCTTTCAGTACGTCTGGCACCTTATCCTCTTCCCGGCTTCTCTGCTCGCCATCGCCTTCCATAAACCACAGAGATTTCGTGCGGGTGTTTTGCCGGGTAACGTGCTCGACTGCATGGAGTAATGCAAAGTTATTGCGCCCTAATGACGGAACGGCAGAATAATATGCCGTAAAAAATGCCGAGGAAAGGTAGCTATCCAACACAAATAAGCCGCCGTAAGAGTGCCCCCATAGCGCGCGTTTTTGTGAATCGACAGGGAGATCTTTTTCCACGGCCGGGGCAATGGTCTGCTCCAGCAACTGGCGGAACACAACGCTACCGCCGCCGGTTCTGCCGCGCAAATTCTGCGCTTTCCCGCCCGCCGCCGGGGTGTAGTCCCAGGCCCTGGCATTGAGATCAAACGGCAGCGGTGTCTGATACCCGACCGCTACCAGCACGGGTGCATTACCCTGCGACAGTTTTTGCAGGACGTTATCCGATAACTTATCCATCACCGCATTACCGTCAAGCATATACACCACCGGGTACCCCGCTGCGGGTGGTGTGTTGCCGGGTACGCCGGTCCATACCTTGTAATGCCGTTGCCCATCTGCGGAATCAAACGTGCGAACAGAAAAGTGATAAAACGCGGACCCACGATCGGCAATGTTTGGCCCCAGCGGCGTCATATCCGGTCTGGCATAAGCGGTTGTGGAACTCAGCAACAACCCCGACAGCGCCAGCAGGCGCAAACCGTTGAATCGAGACGTCGTCTTTTTTACTTGCATCAAAAACGTACCTCTCGCTGCAAAGGGAAATATTTTTTTGGGGTTATCAGCATCAGTCCTGTCCGGGAAGTGAAATGACGCGCAATAACGTAATGCGAATCATTATTAATTGCAACAGGATAAATGGACTTTCTGCCTATGTGTTCAAGGGGTTATTGGGCTTGAAGAAGGGATACATCGCCAGAGGCCCAGCCCCTACTCCCCCGGTTTTTGTAACGGTTCATGCGATTATTGCGCCAGTTGCTGTTGTAATTCCTGGCAGAGTGCCCAGTGTTCATCAACAGGCACGGCGGTTCTCGAGCGTTGCCCGGCTGTCATTTGCGGCTCAGTCCACAGAAAAGGGTAAAAAGAAAATACTTTGTCGCCCGCCAGCGCCGCAACATCATCCTGCCAGCCGGGCCAGCGCACGGTTTGGTAGAACAAAGCCAGATCGCCGCACAACGTCCACTGCACAAATGCCGAATAACCGACTTCCAGGCTTTCCCAGGCCAGGCTGTCGGGTGCAAAGTAGTAAACATTACCGACTTCTTCACCCAGTCCCCCACCGTTAATGGCAAAAAAGCCACCGCTGGCATCGTCGGCAATCAGCAGTCCGCCAAAAGCTTGCATACCGGCTACCGATTGCGTCCACGCAGCCGGGTCGCGCGGCAGTCTTGAGTGGCCCGAGCCCAGGATACGCAGCCAGCCCCCATCAATCAGCAACCCGCCCGTTTCATACACGACCGCCCCCATGGATGAACGGGTGGTCACTTGCAACTGACAGAGCGCCCGTTCGGCAAGCTGCGGATCTTTTGGCAGGATCTCATAAGGGTTAGTGGCCTCACTTAACCACGTTTCAACGACCGCCCAGCCCGGATCCTGCATATCGATTAAGTCAGTTAATGGCTTCACCCTTGTTCCTTTCGTCTCGCTTGTCTGGCTGTTGATCATGGTGCGTTTTTTTGCCAGCCACGCGTCTTCGCCCGTTCTCGCGGGATAACAGTGCCAGTACGACCCGGCAATCTCAACCCGCAACGGGGCATCTTTCTGTTTAGTACTAAAAATGGTAGGTCACTTTTCATTCGACGCAATTGAAAATGATATTTGTTTTCATTAGCATTATCTTTTTGTGAATAACTGTAAAGAAAGATTACATGCCTACCATGAATCCACACAAAACTGCCCTTCGCGTGTTCGCACTTTCCTTTGCGCTCTTTTCCGCGGCTTTATACGCCCAGGAATTTACCGAGAGGGATTTCCCGTCTCAGCCTCTTGGCCACGGGGTGTACGAGCTGGCTTATGACCACGGGCAAAAAACCCTTTTTGCTGCCTCCGCGCCTTCTTTTGCAAAGGACAAAACAGACGGTCTGGTATTCCGCCTGGCAGCCGATTCCCTGAAAATTGATCAGCGCATCACGACGCAACGACGCACTTTTGCCGTCGCCCTGGATGAAGCAAACCATCTCCTGTATTTGGGTAACTCCCTGGAAGGCTCCCTCACTCTGCTGGATACCCGTACGAATAACGTCATCAAAACACTGCAACTGAGTGACGACAGCGACCCGAATAAGAAAGCCCACGTGCGTGAAGTGGTGCTCGATAAGCTGCATCAGCGTTTGTATGTCTCCGGCATTGGCGCCAAAGACAAAGGGTTACTGTGGGTCGTGGATACGCAAAAGCAGGCGCTGGAGAAAACACTGGAGAAACTGGAACCCGTCGGCTTTGCTGTGGATGAAGCCGGCAACAACGTTTATGTGGTGAACGGTAAAGGCGAGCTCATTACTCTGGACGGCGCAACATTGCAGCTCCTGTCGCGCGTGAAAGTCGATCCGGCAGAGCCGAAACACTACTTCCTGAACATTGCTCTTAATACCGCAGCGGGAGTTGGCTACATTGCCGACACCAACACCCCGGATGTGCTGGTCGTCAAACTCGATTCTGGCGAACTTGTTCAGCGTATTCCGACGCCCAACTCGATTGCCGTGCTCTATAACGCCGCGCGCGATGAAGTGTATGTCACGCACCGTAACGCCCGACAAATCAGCATCATTGACGCCAGCAGCTACCGTCTGAAACACACCATTAAAACGACCGCGATGCCAAACAGTCTCGCCCTTTCTGCCGACACCAGTACGCTCTATGCCAGCGTGAAACAGGACGAGAAAGAGACGAAAGCGGACTACGTTCTCAAAATCGATTTAAGCAAATTCTAAGGGATTTTTTGTGAAAACTAAGACACGTTTGTCCGTGGCGATTGCGCTTGCCCTCACGCCTCTCACGACCGTTGTGAATGCTGCAGATAGCGACACCGCAAAAGAAGATGAGCTGGTCGTCACGGCGACCGGTTTCAGCCAGGAACGTCGCGACGCGCCGGCAACGATCTCCGTCGTCGACGAGAAAGGGCTCAATACGCGTTCCAACCAGAACATCACCGAAGCGTTACGAGAAATGCCGGGTGTACTGGTCGGCAATGGCCACGGCACGCTGGCCACGGGCGATATTCAGATGCGCGGGATGGACTCCACGTACACCGCCTACATGGTGAACGGCATCAAACAGGCGACGCGAGAATCACGCCCGTATGGCCACAGCATAGGCACCGAAGCCGCGTTTATGCCGCCACTTGCGGCCATTGAACGGATCGAGGTGATCCGTGGGCCTATGTCCTCGCTCTATGGCTCCGACTCCATTGGAGGGGTGGTCAACGTCATCACCAAAAAAGCCTGGAACCTGGATAAATGGACCGGGGTACTGGAGGATAATTACTTCCTGCAGGAGAAAAGCGAATACGGCAACACGAATCAGACCAACGCTTTCGTGATGGGGCCGGTGATCCCCGGTAAGCTTGGGATCAGCGTCGGCGCAGATTATCTCGATCGCCGCGATGACGATAGCGCAACTAAACAGCGTTTTGTAAAGCACCAGTCCGGCAATCTCGATGCCACGATCTCGATGTCGCCAACCGACACCCAACTTTGGGATCTCAATGCCACGCGTGGACATCAGGAAAAAAGCCATAACCAGAAAGAGTGGTACTGGGGCTTCGACCGCGAGGCCGTGTCACTGTCACAACATGCCTGGTATGGCGATGATCTGCTGGAAGCAAAAAACTTCATCAGCTATGAAAAAGCCCGTACGGAATATCGGGTACCGGGCATGGATTCACAATTCATTGAACAGCGTAACTTCGAAGCCAACAGCGCGAATACCTTCTCCCTGGGCGATCACAAGCTAACGCTGGGCGTTAACTTCACGCGCAATGAGCTCAATGACACTTTCAGCATCGAAGATAAAATGGCTCCGGGTGTTACGCCCGTAAGTAAAATCACCCGCGATGGGTGGGCGCTATTTGCCGAAGACGCCTGGATGATGGTGCCGGACTTCACACTGACCACCTCTGCCCGTTTGGATCATGACAGCTATTTTGGCTACCACGTAACGCCAAAACTCTACGGAAACTGGACACTGGATGAGCACTGGGCGCTGAAAGGCGGGGTTTCTGCCGGGTATAAAAAACCGGATCTGCGTGAGAATAACGCGGGTTTCACCAGTGTTTATGGTTCCTATCCCTATTCCGAAATTGGTATTGGTAACGACGATCTGAAGCCGGAGCAGAGTATCAACACCGAATTGGGTGTGTACTGGCAAAAAGAGACGCTGGCGCTGGATGCGACAATTTTCCATACCCGGTTTAAAAATAAAATCAGCGATTACACCATTTGCGAAGCGACGGATACCCAACAGTGCCAGTACAACGGGTATGTGGCGGAAAGCGTCTTCCAGTATTTCAACGTCAGTGATGCCGAGATTTACGGACTGGAGCTAAACGGTGACTGGCAGGTAACGCCTTCCCTGAAGGCCAATGCGAACTATACCTACACGCACAGCGAACAAAAAAGCGGTGAGTATAAAGGCTATGCGCTGAATGATTTTCCGAGCAGTATGGCTAACCTTTCACTGACCTGGAGTGCGACAAACGATCTGGATCTGTGGGCAAGGTCGAGCTGGCGTAGCAAATCGCCAGACCTCGGTAAATCCAGTTCAACGGATGCCTATGCGCTGGTCGATCTGGGGGCGCGTTACCATCTGAATAAACAGATCACCCTGATGGCGGGCGTGTATAACTTGTTTGACGTCAACCCGATATACACCACCTCGAACAGAGAACTGGCGATGCTCGAAGGACGCCGTTATAACCTCGGTGCACGCTACGAGTTTTAAGCATGACAGTGATACCCGCTTGCAATACGCATTAAAGACGAACACCGTTCCGCATGGTTTACCAGGCATGCGGAACGGATACGAGCCGGTGAAACGTTAGCGCTGTTCACTGACTCGGTGGCGGGTGAACTGCTGCTCCAGCATGCTGCTACCCCACTGGTCTCCCTGCCACTCTTTCGCCAGCCTGAAGCCAAAAGATTCATACAGGCGTCGGGCGGCATTCAGGCCGCTGAACGTCCAGAGTTGCACGGCGGAAAACTGCTGCCGATCGCAAAATTGCATGGCACTGGCCAGCAACTGACGCCCGATGCCGGAGCCGCGGCATGCATCATCCAGGATAAACCAGCGCAGATGTGCCTCGTTATTGCCCAAATCCTCACCATCAATCGCCACCGAACCCACTACACGGTCATTCTGAACCGCGAGCCAGATGTGGTTACGTTCACTCTCGAGCCGACCCGCAAATTCAGCCAGACCCGCCGCCACTTTGCTTTCAAAGAAATAGCCAAACCCATAATGTCGCGAGTAATAGTTCGCATGCATTTCGCTGATGCGGCCAATCATCCCCGGCAGGTAACCGGTGATGATTTCCGGTTTCGTCCCCGCAGGGAGCGGCGCATCTTTACGGCACGCTTCCAGTGCTGAAGCATATGCCGCCAGTCCCCCCGCCACCATTTTCTGTCGGTCTGGTGGCAGGTAGTCCATCGCCTTCTGGACCTGTACCTCTCCGTAGTGGTTAATGCGCGCCACGCTCGCTTTTCCCTGGGCGGTCAGTTCCAGTTGTTTAAACCGCCCATCGTGGGCCAGCGGCACCTCCTTTAACTCACCGGCCTGGATAAGCCTGGCCAGCATCCTGCTGACGCTGGATTTCTCGAGGCCGAGCAACACCACCAGTTCTGCA
Organism: Kosakonia sp.; assembly: GCF_032052965.1. Taxonomy (GTDB): domain Bacteria; phylum Pseudomonadota; class Gammaproteobacteria; order Enterobacterales; family Enterobacteriaceae; genus Kosakonia. Next base: position 110,457 of record NZ_DAMBVN010000004.1, on the reverse strand, counting down.
GCGGTAATGGAACCGCGCATGCCCACTTCCAGCAGGGTGTGGACCGCGGAAGGCGAATAATCCGTCGCCGCCAGCGTGCTGTTCATAAATCCCAGTTCACGCACCATCTGCCGCGAAGCAGCACGAATGTCATTGATAAGTTGAGGTGTTGCCATGCCTTTACCCGTTTATAGTAGATAGTTGTGTAATACAACCATCTCTCAACAGGCGTGTCAATCGTCACGGTACAGGCCTCAGCGCGGGCAGTGATCTTCACGCTGCAACCAACCGATGAGTAATGAATACTCCTCAATTCAGAGGCAACGTTAATAGCGCAAAACAGTTCCAACATTTACATGTCCATTGCGGCACTTTAAGGAACCAACACCGCGTTTTAGCTCCATCTATTTTGAGAGATTCCTGCGGGGGATGTTTGGTGGGTATACGTACTGAGTACTATTTTTCATTGAATCATGCCGTCGTTAATAGAGATTTCCTCGTTCTCCGATCAGTAATGATTGCCGGCACGATGAGCAACCCGTGAAGCCATGACGGTAAGGAGACGATGAAATAAGCAGCTGGCAATCCCTCTCCCCGACGTGCGCTAATCAACGACGTAACAGGCCCCCCCTATAAATCCAGGCAATAGACCTGTACAATCCCTGCCCTGAGATCCTATAACTGATTATTTTTTGAACATATGAGCAATGTGAACCTGCAGCCGAAAATCGGCTTTGTCTCTCTTGGCTGCCCGAAAAACCTGGTGGATTCTGAACGCATCCTCACGGAACTGCGCACCGAAGGCTACGATGTTGTCCCGAGCTATGACGATGCCGACATGGTCATCGTTAACACCTGCGGCTTTATCGACAGTGCCGTGCAAGAGTCGCTGGAAGCCATTGGCGAAGCGCTGAACGAAAACGGAAAAGTTATCGTTACCGGCTGCCTGGGCGCAAAAGAAGACCAGATCCGCGAAGTACACCCGAAAGTACTGGAAATCACCGGGCCGCACAGCTATGAGCAGGTGCTCGAACATGTTCACCACTATGTGCCGAAACCGAAGCACAATCCGTTCCTCAGCCTCGTGCCGGAACAGGGCGTTAAGCTAACGCCCCGTCACTACGCTTACCTTAAGATTTCTGAAGGCTGCAACCATCGCTGCACCTTCTGCATTATCCCGTCCATGCGTGGCGATTTGGTGAGTCGCCCGATTGGCGATGTGCTCGCAGAAGCCAAACGTCTGGTCGATGCCGGAGTGAAAGAACTGCTGGTCATTTCGCAGGACACCTCCGCCTACGGTGTAGATGTGAAGCATCGTATGGGCTTCCACAATGGCGAACCGGTGAAAACCAGTATGGTCGGCCTGTGCGAACAACTGGCCAAACTCGGTGTCTGGACACGTCTGCACTATGTTTACCCTTATCCGCACGTGGACGATGTCATTCCGCTGATGGCGGAAGGTAAGATTCTGCCGTACCTCGACATTCCCTTGCAGCACGCCAGCCCGCGCATCCTTAAACTGATGAAGCGGCCGGGAGCCGTTGACCGCCAGCTGGCACGCATTAAACAATGGCGTGAGATCTGCCCGGAGCTGACTCTGCGCTCTACGTTTATTGTCGGCTTCCCTGGCGAAACCGAAGAAGACTTCCAGATGCTGCTCGACTTCCTGAAAGAAGCGCGTCTGGATCGCGTAGGCTGTTTCAAATACAGCCCGGTAGAAGGCGCAACCGCCAACGAACTGGCGGATCAGGTGCCGGAAGAGGTGAAAGAAGAGCGCTGGAACCGCTTTATGCAGCTGCAACAGAAAATCTCAGCAGAACGACTGCAAGAGAAAGTCGGTCGCGAAATCCTGGTGATTGTCGATGAAGTCGACGAAGAAGGTGCGATTGGCCGCAGCATGGCAGATGCGCCGGAAATCGACGGTGCGGTCTACCTGAACGGCGAAACCCGCGTCAAACCTGGCGATGTGATCCGCGTGAAAGTAGAGAACGCCGACGAGTATGACCTGTGGGGCACGCGCGTTTAACCTCTTTAAAACCCGGCCATCGCCGGGTTTTTTCTTTCTGCCACCACACTTAACCTTTGATCTTCGGATCCAGCGCGTCTCGCAGGCCATCGCCCAACAGATTAAAAGCCAGCACGGTCAGGAAAATGGCCAGTGACGGAAACAGCGCCACGTGCGGCGCAATTACCATATCTGCCCGCGCTTCATTGAGCATTGCGCCCCACTCCGGCGTGGGCGGCTGAGCCCCAAGCCCGAGAAAAGAAAGGCTGGCTGCAGAGATAATCGATGTGCCAATACGCATGGTGAAATAGACCACAATCGACGACACCGTTCCGGGCAGAATATGGTGGAACAGGATCACCGCATCGCTGGCGCCAATGCTGCGTGCGGATTCGATAAAGGTTTGTTGTTTCAGCACCAGCGTATTGCCACGCACCAGGCGTGCAAAGGCCGGCACCGAAAACACCGCCACAGCGATAATCACATTCGCCATACCACTGCCCATCACCGCCACCACAGCAATCGCGAGCAGAATGCCGGGAAAAGCAAACAGCACATCGCAGATGCGCATAATAATCCGATCCCACCAGCCTTCGTAATAGCCTGCCAGCAGCCCCAGTACCGTACCCGTCAGCGCGCCAATCAGCACCGCAAACACCCCGGCGGCAAGTGAGATGCGCGCGCCTACCAGCACCCGGCTAAAAATATCGCGCCCCAGAGAATCCACGCCGAACAAGTGCACCAGCGACGGCCCTTCATTCAGGCGGTCATAATCAAAGTAGTTTTCAGCATCAAACGGCACAATCCACGGGGCGAAAATCGCCAGCAGGATCAACAGCAACACAAATAGCCCGGCGGTCATCGCCACCGGCTGACGGCGAAAACGTCGCCAGAATACATCCCACGGCGTGCGTACATGGCCCGGTTTTACCACGGGCATCGCATTCAATACCGCCTGTCGACGCCAGTTAAAAAGTCGCATCCTTACTTATACCTGATGGCTGGATTAATGGCGGCGTAGAGCACATCCACCACTAAATTGATAAGAATAAATTCGAGAGAGAAGAGCAACACTTCGGCCTGGATCACCGGGTAGTCGCGCATTTCTACCGAGTCCACCAGCAGTCGCCCCAGTCCCGGCCAGTTAAAGACTTTTTCAACCACGATCGAGCCGCCGAGCAAAAAACCAAATTGCAGCCCCATCATCGTCACTACCGGGATCATCGCGTTACGCAGGCCATGTTTGAGAATAACCCAGCGCTCACTCACCCCTTTGGCGCGTGCGGTACGCATATAATCTTCGTTAAGCACATCGACGAACGAGGCCCGGGTAAAACGCGCCATAACGGCTGCCACCGCCGCGCCAAGCGTCAGCGATGGCAAAATGTAGTGCTGCCAACTGTCTGCCCCGACGGTGGGCAACCAGCCCAGTTCAACAGAGAAGACCTGCATTAACAGCATACCGAGCGCAAAAGCCGGAAACGAAATGCCGGTGACTGCCAGCGCCATTCCCAGATGATCCGGCCAGCGGTTACGCCACACGGCAGCAGCAATGCCTGCGCCAAGGCCAAACAGCATCGCCCAGAACATACTGGTGAGCGTGAGCAAAAAAGTGGGCAAAAAGCGGCTGGCAATCTCTTCAACGACCGGGCGGCGAGAAGCCATCGACAAACCAAAATCGCCCTGTACGACACGGGTAATGTATTGCCAGAACTGCAACCACAGCGGCTGATCCAGTCCCAACTGGCTGCGCACCATAGCAATGACCTGCGCATCTGCTTCCGGCCCGGCAATCAACCGCGCCGGATCGCCGGGAAGTAAATGCACAAATAAAAACACCAGCACCGCCACGATCAACAGTGTCGGGATCAGGCCGAGCAGACGTTTAATAATATAATTCAGCATCGCGAGTTCCATGCCCCCTGACAGCATACAAGGAGGAATGCGTTATTTATTGCAAATCAGCGTTGTCAAAGCTGAATCCGGTATCGGGCATGATATAAAACCCGGTCAGCTTTTTGTTGTGCGCCGAAACCAGTTTCTCTACCACCAACGGTACCCACGGCGAATCCTGCCAGATAATGTCCTGCGCCTGTTTATACAGACGTGCTTTTGCCTCTGGGCTGGTGGTTTTCAGGGCCTCAGTGAAATCTTTATCCACCTGCGGATTACGGTAAAACGCTGTATTAAACTGGGTGGGCGGCCAGTTCCATGACGCAAACAGCGGCGACAGCGCCCAGTCGGCTTCACCGGTCGAGGCCGTCCAGCCGGTATAGAACATCCGTACGCCGCTTGTGCTCTGCCCTTTCCCTTCGACCTCGGCCGCACGTTGTCCGGCATCCATTGCCGTCACCTGCACTTTTATGCCCACCTGCGCCAGTTGCTGCTGGGTAAACTGCAGCACCTTCTGCGCCGTACTGTGGTTATGTGACGACCACAGCGTAGTGGTAAAGCCCTGCGGATAACCGGCCTCTTTTAGGAGTTCACGCGCTTTCGCGGGATCATAGGGCCAGGGCTCATAAGCCTGAGAATAACTGATGGTCGGCGGCACCACCCCCGTTGCGGGCGTGGCAAACCCGGCAAAAGCCACTTTCACCAGCGCCTGGCGGTTAATGGCATAGTTGATTGCCTGGCGCACTTTCGGGTTGTCGAACGGCTTTTGCGTCACATTCATACTGATATAGCGCTGCATGATGGAGGGGCTGGCAATCAGCTCCAGCTTACTGTTACGCTTTAACACTTCCGCCTGTTCATAAGGGATCGGGAAAGCAAACTGCGCCTCGCCAGTTTGCAGCATTGCGGCGCGGGTATTGTTATCTACCACCGGTCGCCAGGTAATGGAGTCCAGCTTCGGTAACCCTTTTTGCCAGTAATCGGCGAATTTCTTCACCTTTACATAATCCGTCTGGTTCCAGGCCTCCAGCACATACGGCCCGGTACCCACCGGGTGGAAACCAATTTCGTTGCCATATTTTTTCAGCGCCGCCGGAGAGATCATCGCCGTCGCCGGGTGCGCCAGAATATTAATAAACGCCGAGAAGGGCTGCTTAAGGGTGATTTTCACCGTAGCCGGGTCGACCACCTCGGTTTTGTCGATATTTTTATACAGGTTATAACGCTTAAGGCTGTTCGCCGGGTTGCTGGCACGATCGAGGTTGGCTTTGACGGCGGCAGCATCAAAGTCGGTACCGTCCTGAAACTTTATCCCCTTGCGCAACGTAAGGGTATAAACCAGCCCGTCCTCGGATACCGAGTAACTTTCCGCCAGCACATTGACCAGTTTCATCTCTTTATCCAGGCCGAACAGCCCCTGATAGAAAGACTTCGCAACCGCCTGTGACAGGGTATCGTTGGCGTCGTAAGGATCGAGTGTGGTGAAATTCGACCCCACCGCGACAACCACGTTTTTCGCGGCAAAGGCAGGCGTCGCGGCCAGCGCAAGCACCACGCTGAAAGCAAGCCGCCCGTTACGTGAAACGAATTGTGTCATGTTGTTCTCCTGAAAATCCCTGCCAGTGCTCAGTTAAAAACGGGATTGCGTGCTGCCAGGCGTCGAGCGGGCAACAAAGTGCCCCGGCCCCACGTTCTGCAACTGCACGCGCTGCATCGACTCGCCGCGTTTGCGGATATTGCTGGGCATATCATCAGATAACAACACACGCTGCGCGTGACGATGCGCAGGATCGGCGACGGGAACCGCCGACATCAACTTGCGCGTATAAGGATGCTGTGGGTTTTCAAAAACCGCACGCCGCGGACCAATTTCGACAATTTGCCCGAGATACATCACCGCAACCCGGTGGCTTATCCGCTCCACCACCGCCATATCATGAGAAATAAACAGAAACGCGATCCCCAGCTCTCGCTGTAAATCGAGTAATAAATTAATGATTTGCGCACGGATCGACACATCCAGCGCCGACACGGACTCATCCGCTACCACTACGCGCGGGTTCAGCGCTAACGCGCGCGCAATGCAGATGCGCTGACGCTGCCCGCCGGAAAACTCATGCGGATAACGCCACGCATGTTCTGGCTTCAGCCCGACCCTTTCCAGCAACCACTCAACCCGCTGCCGCCCCTCTGCTTCGCCCAGCAGGTTATGTACGCGCAGCGGTTCGATAATCGAATCGCCCACCGTCTGGCGTGGATCAAGCGAGGCGTAAGGATCCTGAAAAATAAACTGGATATCCCGCCGTATCAGCTGCAACTTGTTGGCCGGTAGGGTATCTATGCGTTCGCCATTAAAAGTAATCGCACCGCTCTGGTTCTCCACCAGCCGCAGCAGCGCGCGACCAATGGTGGATTTGCCACTGCCGGACTCCCCCACCAGCGACAGCGTTTCGCCTGGCCACAAATCAAAACTGACCCCTTCCACAGCATGCACTTCGCGGGTGATACGGTTGAGGATCCCCGTGCGTAACGGAAAGCGGGCGACCAAATCACGCACCTGCAAAATGGGTTCGCCCGGCACCACCGTATCCTGCTCGGTTTCCGCCTCCTGGCGCAGCGGATCTTTGGGGGAAATCAGCGGAAAACGGCGCGGCAGCGAACTGCCATTCATCGCTCCCAGTTTGGGCACGGCGGCCAGCAGCGCTTTGGTATAGGGGTGTTGCGGGTCGCGGAAAACCTGCGCCACGCTGCCGGTTTCCACGGCTTCCCCCTGGTTCATCACCAGCACACGATCGGCAATGTCCGCCACCACGCCCATATCATGGGTAATAAAAATGACGCCCATTGCCATCTCTTTTTGCAAAACGGCAATCAGTTGCAGGATCTGCGCCTGAATGGTGACATCCAGCGCGGTGGTCGGTTCATCCGCAATCAATACTGCCGGCCTGCACGATAGCGCCATTGCAATCATGACGCGCTGGCGCATGCCGCCGGAAAGCTGGTGCGGAAAACGCGATAAGATCGATTCAGATTCAGGAATACGCACCAGATCCAGCATCCGCCGCGCCTCAATGAGCGCATCTTCACGTCCCAGTTTCTGATGCAGGCGGATGGATTCCGCAATTTGTTCGCCGACGGTAAAGACCGGGTTAAGCGAGGTCATCGGCTCCTGAAAGATCATGGCAATGTCGGCACCACGCACGCCGCGCATTTGCGAGGACGAGAGCGTGGTTAAATCCACTTTCTGCCGGTTGCGGCGCGTCAGATACATATGATCGCAACTGACTTCCCCACCGGATTGCTCAATCAGGCGCAGCAGGGACAGCGCCGTGACGGATTTGCCGGAACCGGACTCCCCCACGATCGCCAGCGTTTCGCCCCGTTTCAGTGAAAAAGAGAGATGACGTACCGCCGGGGTGACCTGTTTCTCATCGCGAAAGCCGATCGCTAAATTGCTGACCTCAAGCACAACATCCGCTTCTGATTCTGACCCTTGCGACACCCCACACTCCTTATTCACGATAAATGCCGACGCTTGGCGCATCCCCGGCGTAACCCCAGGCACGATACATCCCTTCACTGTTGAACGGCAATGCCACATTGCCTTCACGATCAATGGCAATCACCCCGCCGCTACCGCCCAGCGCCGGTAACTTTTCCATCACCACTGCCTCAGCGGCCTCATGCAGACTCAGCCCGCCGTAATCCATCAGTGCCGCGATGTCATACGCTGCCAGCGCACGAATGAAGACCTCGCCCGTCCCTGTGCATGACACCGCCACGCTGGCGTTATTGGCATAACACCCGGCACCGGGTAACGGGCTATCGCCCACACGCCCCGGCAGTTTGTTGGTCATACCGCCGGTGGAGGTCGCGGCTGCAAGGTTTCCCTGCTTATCCAGCGCAACGGCACCCACCGTACCGAATTTTTTGCTCTCATCCAGCGGCGCAGAACCGTGGTCGAGTACGGTGTGCCCGGCATCGCGCGCTTCAAGAAGTTGCTGAAAACGCGCCTGGGTGGAAAACAGCCCCGGCGCGACCGGTTCCATGCCGTGCGCGAAAGCAAACTGCTCGGCGCCTTCGCCTATCATCAACACATGAGGGCTGTGTTCCATCACCAGTCGCGCCGCCAGCACCGGGTTACGTAAGCGGCTCACCCCCGCCACCGCGCCCGCGTTTAACGTCACGCCGTCCATCACACAGGCGTCCAGCTCGTGGGTTTCATCACGGGTGAAAACGGCACCAATACCGGCGTTAAACAGTGGGCACTCTTCCAGCAGCCGTACCGCTTCTGTCACCACATCCACCGCGCTTTCGCCCGCTTCCAGCATCCGTTGCCCGGTTTCAACAATGGAAGAGAGCACCTGTGCATAGCGCTGCTCTTTTTCCGGGCTCATCTGCGCGCGGCTGATTGCACCCGCCCCACCGTGTATTGCGATCACCGCTTTAACCATGTTTTTCGCCCGGGTTACTTTGTTTGCGAAGATTTCTGAATATAGGAAGTCGTTACAACGATGTAAAGAGACGTGACTACAATGGGGTAAACGTAAGGCATTCAGGCATGGGCGCTTTTCTGCCATAATGGCGGCTTCAACGCGTTGTGCAGGATATCAATATGGAATCATCAAATGGCCTGATCTCCCTCGAGACGGCACTGTCACAAATGTTGTCACGCATTTCTCCGCTGACCGACAGCGAAACACTGCCGCTGTCGGCCTGTTTTGGCCGCGTGGTGGCGCAGGATATTACCTCTCCCCTGAATGTACCGGGTTTTGATAACTCGGCCATGGACGGTTACGCCGTACGACTGGCGGATCTGCAAAATGGCGCGGTGTTGCCCGTTGCCGGGAAAGCCTTTGCCGGGCAGCCGTTCGATGGCGTCTGGCCGGCGGGCACCTGCGTGCGCATTATGACGGGCGCGCCAATTCCCGCTGGCTGCAATGCCGTGGTTATGCAGGAGCAGACCGAAGAGACAGATGCCGGCGTCCGTTTTACCGCTGAAGTACGTGAAAACCAGAACATTCGCCGGGCGGGTGAAGATATTCAGCAAGGCGCCAGCGTCTTCCCTGCCGGTACCCGTCTGACTGCCGCCGAACTGCCAGTGCTGGCGTCGCTCGGCATTGCCGACATCCCGGTGCTGCGTAAAGTGCGCGTAGCGCTGTTCTCCACCGGTGACGAGTTGCAACTGCCAGGGAACCCGCTGGAAGAGGGGCAAATTTACGATACCAACCGTTTAACTGTGCACCTGATGCTGGCGCAACTGGGCTACGAGGTAATTAACCTTGGTATTATCCCGGATGACCCGCAAAAACTGCGCGACACCTTTATTGCAGCCGACAGCCAGGCCGATGTGGTGATCAGTTCCGGCGGTGTATCGGTTGGTGAAGCGGACTACACCAAAACAATCCTTGATGAGCTCGGTGAAATCGCCTTCTGGAAGCTGGCCATTAAACCCGGAAAACCCTTTGCATTTGGCAAACTGGCGCACAGTTGGTTCTGCGGCCTGCCGGGTAACCCGGTTTCCGCCGCGCTCACCTTCTACCAGTTGGTGCAGCCGTTGCTGGCCAAACTGAGCGGCAATATCGCGCCCGCGCAGCCCTTGCGTTTTCGCGCCCGAGTGGCTGGCCGCCTGAAAAAGACCCCGGGTCGTCTCGACTTTCAGCGCGGCGTACTCAGCCGGGGCGAAGACGGTACGCTGGAAGTACGCACTACGGGTCACCAGGGCTCGCATATTTTCAGCTCGTTTGGTCAGGGCAACTGCTTTGTCGTGCTGGAGCGCGAACGCGGGAATGTTGAAGATGGCGAGTGGGTAGACGTCGAGATGTTTAATCATCTCTTCGGAGGCTAACGATGGTCGAAGAACTCAGCGACGCCGAGATGATGCGTTACAACCGGCAGATTATTCTGCGCGGTTTTGATTTTGACGGTCAGGAGCGGTTAAAAGCCGCTCGCGTAATGGTGGTCGGCCTGGGAGGACTCGGCTGCGCCGCCGCGCAATATCTGGCGGCTGCGGGCACAGGCCAGATGACGCTGCTGGACTTCGACACCGTCGCCCTCTCCAATCTGCAGCGCCAGACCCTGCACAGCGATGCAGGGATCGGCATGGCCAAAGTGGATTCCGCCCGCACGTCGCTCCAGCGCATTAACCCACATGTGCAGTTTACCTCCCTTAATGCGCTACTGGATGAAACGGCACTGTTTGCGCAGATTGCCGCCCACGACCTGGTACTGGACTGTACCGATAACGTCGCTATTCGTAACCAGCTTAACGCGGGCTGTTTCCGACATAAAACGCCGCTGGTTTCCGGCGCGGCAATTCGTATGGAGGGGCAGATCAGCGTCTTTACCTGGGGTGAAAACGAACCCTGCTACCGCTGCCTGAGCCGCCTGTTTGGTGAAAACGCCCTCACCTGTGTGGAAGCCGGCGTAATGGCGCCGCTGGTCGGCGTGATTGGTTCATTACAAGCGATGGAAGCCATTAAGGTATTAACCCACTACGGTACCCCTGCGGCGGGGAAAATCGTGATGTACGATGCGATGGCCTGCCAGTTTCGCGACATGAAGCTGCTGCGCAATCCCGCCTGTGAGGTGTGCGGCGGTTAAGGTTTCCGTGCCGGATGGCGAGCTCTTTTATCGGGCCCCATCCGGTAACCGGCCCACAATGTGACCTTCTCCATACTTTAGGAACCCTGCTGCGCTATATCGCGGTGAGTTGATTTTCATCAAGCAAACTTTCATTCGAAAGTAATTTAATCTTCATACGCAAGATGGAGATGATGATGATTTTCAATATTCAGCGTTATTCCACTCACGATGGCCCCGGCATTCGCACCGTCGTGTTTATGAAAGGCTGCTCACTGGGCTGCCGCTGGTGCCAAAACCCGGAAAGCCGCGCACGGGCGCGGGATCTGCTGTTCGATCCGCGGCTCTGCCTGGCCGGGTGCGAATTGTGCCAGACGGCGGCGCCAGACGTGATCAGCCGGGCGCTGAATGATCTCCTGATTCACCGGGAAAAACTGACTGAGCGCACGCTGGATATTCTGACCCACTGCTGCCCAACGCATGCGTTGAGCGTCTGTGGCGAACAGAGGTCCGTAGAAGAGATCACCGCAACGGTGCTGCGCGACAAAGCCTTTTACGATCGCAGCGGCGGCGGACTTACCCTCTCCGGCGGCGAACCGTTTATGCAGCCTGAACTGGCGCAAGCCCTGTTGCAAGCCAGCCACCAGCAGGGCATCCATACGGCAGTGGAAACCTGTCTGCATGTGCCCTGGCGCTATATTGAACCTTCATTGCCCTTTATTGACCTGTTCCTCGCGGATTTAAAACATGTGGATGAGGCGGTTTTCCGCCAGTGGACTGACGGTAGCGCCAGGCGAGTACTCGATAATCTGCAACGCCTGGCGCAAACGGGGAAGCAGATCGTTATCCGCGTGCCGCTGATCCCCGGTTTCAATGCCGATAAAACTGCGATCCAGGCCATTACCGACTTTGCCGCGCAGACGCTAAAAGTCCGCGAGATCCACTTTTTGCCGTATCACACGCTGGGCATCAATAAGTATCACTTGCTTGGCGAACCCTACACCGCCCCTGACAAGCCGCTCGATGCGCCCGCCCTGCTGGCCTTTGCCAAAGAATATGCCTGCAGCCACGGGCTGAGCGTGACATTACGAGGATAAGAGTATGACGACGCTGCAACTGAACACACTCACTGACCGCATTAAGGCGCACAAAACGGCGCTGGTGCACATTGTTAAGCCGCCGGTGTGTACCGAACGCGCGAGCCATTACACGCAGATTTACCAGCAAAACATGGATAAACCGATCCCGGTACGCCGGGCGCTGGCGTTGGCCCATCACCTTGCGCAGCGCACCATTTGGATTAAACATGATGAACTGATTATCGGTAATCAGGCCAGTGAAGTCCGCGCCGCGCCGATCTTTCCGGAATATACCGTTTCGTGGATTGAAAAAGAGATCGACGACCTGGCGGATCGTCCTGGTGCCGGCTTTGCCGTCAGCGACGAAAATAAACGCGTTCTGCATGACATTTGTCCGTGGTGGCGCGGCCAGACGGTGCAGGATCGCTGCTATGGCATGTTTACCGATGAGCAAAAAGCGCTGCTGGAAACCGGCATCATTAAAGCAGAAGGCAACATGACCTCTGGCGATGCGCATCTTGCGGTCAACTTCCCGCTGTTGCTGGAACAGGGGCTTGATGGTCTGCGTCGGAAAGTCGCGGCGCGGCGCGCACGCATTAACCTGACGGTACTGGCGGATCTGCACGGCGAGCAGTTCCTGAAAGCGACAGACATCGTGCTGGAAGCGGTCACTCTGCATATTGCGCGCTTTGCAGAACTGGCGCGTACCATGGCGAATGAAGAGACGCGCCAGCAGCGGCGTAACGAGTTGCTGGCGATGGCGGAAAACTGCCAGATCATTGCGCATGAGCCGCCGAAAACATTCTGGCAGGCATTGCAGTTGTGTTACTTCATCCAGTTGATACTGCAAATAGAATCCAACGGCCATTCCGTCTCGTTTGGCCGCATGGATCAATATCTTTATCCTTATTATCGCCGCGATGTGGAGTTGCAGCAGACGTTGCAACGGGAAGAGGCCATTGAGCTGTTGCACAGCTGCTGGCTGAAACTGCTGGAGGTGAACAAAATCCGTTCCGGTTCGCACTCCAAAGCCTCCGCGGGCAGCCCGCTCTATCAGAATGTGACCATCGGCGGCCAGTTGTGGCATAACGGTGACGCGCAGGATGCAGTCAACCCGCTCTCTTACGCCATTCTCGAGTCTTGCGGTCGCCTGCGCTCCACGCAACCGAACCTCAGCGTGCGCTACCACGCGGGAATGAGCAATGACTTCCTCGACGCCTGCGTGCAAGTGATCCGCTGCGGTTTCGGCATGCCCGCATTCAATAACGATGAAATCGTGATCCCTGAATTTATCAAACTCGGTATTGAACCGGCGGACGCGTATGACTACGCAGCGATTGGCTGTATTGAAACCGCGGTCGGCGGTAAGTGGGGCTACCGCTGCACCGGTATGAGCTTTATCAACTTCGCACGCGTGATGCTGGCAGCGCTGGAAGGGGGCCGCGACGCCACCAGCGGCAAGGTGTTTCTGCCGCAAGATCATGCGTTGTCGGCGGGTAATTTCCAGGCGTTCGACGAGGTAATGGAGGACTGGGATCGACAGATCCGCTATTTCACGCGCAAATCGATTGAGATTGAGTATGTCGTCGACACCATGCTGGAAGAGAACGTGCCGGATATTCTTTGCTCCACACTGGTGGATGACTGTATTGAGCGGGCCAAAAGCATTAAGCAAGGCGGGGCAAAATATGACTGGGTGTCGGGTTTACAGGTCGGTATTGCTAACCTCGGCAACAGCCTGGCCGCGGTAAAAAAACTGGTCTTCGAGCAGGGCATAATCGGGCAACAACAGCTGGCACAGGCGCTGAAAGAGGACTTCGATGGTCTTGCGCACGAACAACTACGCCAGCGGCTGGTGAACAGCGCGCCAAAATATGGCAATGACGACGACAGTGTCGATACTCTGTTGGTGCGCGCGTATCAAACCTATATCGACGAACTGCAGCAGTACCACAATCCCCGTTATGGTCGCGGCCCGATTGGCGGCAAGTATTACGCCGGGACGTCGTCCATCTCTGCTAACGTGCCGTTTGGCGCCGCCACGATGGCGACACCGGACGGGCGCAAAGCCAAAACGCCGCTGGCGGAAGGGGCAAGCCCGGCGTCCGGCACCGATCATCTCGGGCCCACAGCGGTGATGAGTTCGGTCGGTAAACTGCCGGTAGCGGCGATCCTCGGAGGCGTGCTGCTCAATCAAAAACTCAACCCCGCCACGCTGTGCAATGACAGCGACAGACAGAAACTGATGGCCTTACTGCGCACCTTTTTTGAGGTGCATAAAGGCTGGCATATTCAGTACAACATTGTTTCCCGCGAGACGTTGATAGCGGCGAAACAACACCCGGATCAGTATCGTGACCTGGTGGTGCGTGTCGCCGGATATTCCGCCTTCTTTACGGCTCTGTCGCCGGATGCCCAGGACGACATTATTGCCCGCACCGAACACACATTGTGACTTTCCCCCTCCCCCGGCGTTGCGCGTTGCCGGGGTGAGGGAGCCATTTTCCCTCGCCTTTACAGGATGGGGCCTGGGTAAACACAACAGCCACGTTGCCCCCTGCCCCGCCCATTTTTTCGCCACTTACTTTCATTCGAAATAAATTTGTGCATCGGCTCACATTATCTCTAGAATGTTACTCGTCGCAGTAATAACCAGGAGCCAGGTATGACCGTCAAAGTTATCGTCACGGATATGGACGGAACTTTCCTTGATGACGCCAAGCAGTACGATCGCTCACGCTTTATGGCGCAATTCAAACAACTTCAGCAGCGTGGCATAGAGTTTGTGGTCGCCAGCGGCAACCAGTATTACCAGTTGATCTCCTTCTTCCCGGAGCTGAAAGAGACTATTTCCTTCGTCGCCGAAAACGGCGCGCTGGTCTACGAGCATGGTCAACAATTGTTCCACGGCGAACTGACGCGTCACGAAGCGCAGGTGGTAATGGGCGAGTTGCTGAAAGACAGCAGCCTCAACTTTGTCGCCTGTGGTCTGGAAAGCGCCTACGTCAGTGAAAACGCCCCGGCAGAATTTGTCGATTTGATGGCGAAGCACTACTACCGTTTAAAACCGGTGCGTGATTTTCAGCAGATTGACGACACGCTGTTTAAGTTTTCGCTGAATTTGCCAGACAGCGACATCCCACAACTTATTGATGCGCTGCACGTTTCGCTCGACGGCATTATGAAGCCGGTGACCAGCGGCTTTGGCTTTGTGGATTTAATTATCCCTGGCCTGCATAAAGCAAATGGTATCAGCCGGCTGCTTAAACGCTGGCAGGTTTCGCCGCAGCAGTGCGTCACCATTGGCGACAGCGGTAATGATGCAGAAATGCTGCGCATGACCGACTTCTCCTTTGCCATGGGCAATGCCGGTGATGCGATCAAAGCGATTGCCCATCACCAGACCGATGACAACAATCATCAGGGGGCGCTGAATGTGATCCAGGCCGTGCTTGATAACACGGCCCCCTTCAACCGCTGATCTTCTGCCGGAGCGCCTGCTCCGGCCTTTCTCTTCTTGCCTTCTCTCTTCTTGCTTTCTCCCTTCCTGCTTTCTCCCTTCTTCTCTCTTCGTTTTCCGCTTTGTGCTCTTCATCAAGTTTTTAAACTTGCATTAACTTATTTTTAACTTAGATTATCGTATGCAATACATATTACTTTCGAATGAAAGAAAGAGAGGTACACATGGCTTTTACCCATGAGACGCTGCCCGCCGATCCTGCGGCGGCCATCCGTCAGATGAAGCAGGTTCTGCGCGCGCAGATAGGCGATGTGCAGGCTGTCTTTGACGGCCTGAGCGCGAAGATTGCCGCTCGCGTCGCGGAAATCAACGCCTTGAAGGCACAAGGCGAGTCAGTCTGGCCGCAAATTCCGTTTGCGGACATTGCTGCTGGCCAGGTCACCGACGCACAGCGCGCGCAGATCAAACGGCGCGGCTGTGTGGTCATCAAACAACATTTTCCGCGAGAACAGGCGCTGGGCTGGGATCGCGCCATGCTGGATTATCTCGACCAGAATCGTTTTGATGAGGTTTACAAAGGGCCGGGCGACAGTTTCTTCGGCACGCTGGAGGCCTCCCGCCCGGAAATCTACCCAATTTACTGGTCACAGGCGCAAATGCAGGCACGCCAGAGCAGTGAAATGGCGGCGGCACAATCCTTCCTGAACCGCTTGTGGCATTTCGACAGTAAGGGGCAACAGTGTTTCGATCCGGATGTCAGCGTGATCTACCCGGATCGCATTCGCCGCCGTCCGCCTGGCACCACCTCTAAAGGCCTTGGCGCACATACGGATTCCGGAGCGCTGGAGCGCTGGCTGCTGCCAGCCTATCAACGCGTCTTTGCGCAGGTCTTTAACGGTAAACCCGAAGAGTACGATCCGTGGGATGCTGCCCACCGCACCGAAGTCGAAGAATACACCGTCGACAACACGACCAAGTGTTCGGTATTCCGTACTTTCCAGGGCTGGACGGCGCTGTCGGATATGATCCCCGGCCAGGGGCTACTTCATGTGGTGCCGATCCCGGAGGCGATGGCCTGGATCCTGTTGCGCCCATTGCTGGATGATGTACCGGAAGATGAACTCTGTGGCGTTGCGCCAGGGCGAGTATTACCGGTTTCGGAACGCTGGCACCCGCTGTTGATGGAAGCACTGAGTAGCATTCCGCCGCTGGAAGCCGGTGATTCTGTGTGGTGGCATTGCGATGTGGTTCACTCCGTTGCCGCTGTAAATAATCAGCAAGGCTGGGGCAACGTGATGTACATTCCTGCCGCGCCGCTTTGCGAGAAAAACCTCGCCTATGCGCGCAAAGTAAAAGTGGCGCTGGAGCAAGGGGCATCGCCCGGGGATTTCCCGCGCGAGAACTACGAAAGCGACTGGTCAGGCCGCTTTACGCTGAACGACCTGAACATTCACGGTAAGCGCGCGCTGGGGATAGAGGTTTAAACGTCGTACAGCCCTTCATGTTCGACGGCGGTACGTTGCCTGCCGGGACGTATCCGCCGTACCGATTCGCGTACAGTAAGCAGGCCGTTAAGCAGTAAAGAGCCACATGGCGACTGCGGGCGAATCAACCGCTGCTGTAACAGATGCACGGCTTCTACGCCCAGCTCGTCTCGCGGTACGTGAACTGCGGTGAGCGGCACATCCTGGATTGCCGCCAGGTTAAACGCATCAATACTCATGACCGACACATCCTGCGGGACGCGAAGCCCACGCTGCTGTAATGCGCGCATTGTCCCTTCCGCCATGAAGTCGCCGCCCACCAGAAAGGCGGTAGGCGGTGTTTTGTGTGCTGGATCGTCAAGCCATTCCCCCACGCGCTGCTCAGCCTCTTTGGCGCTAAAACTGGGAACGGTGATCAGATCCCGTTTACTGTTAAAGCGCAGATTGAACTGTTGCCAGGCTTCTTTAATGCCCGCCAGGCGTAAATCCATGGTGTAACGGCGCAGACACATCACGTTCACCACGTCCCGGTGCCCCATATCAAAGAGGTAACGCGCCGCAAATTCACCAATGGTGCGGTGATCCGGCGCAATAGACGGCAATCGCATGCGTCCGTCGCGGCAGTTAATCAGTACACAAGGTTTGCCAATGTCAGCCGCCAGTTCATGAATATGCGGATCATCAATCCCCAGCAGGATCGCCGCCTGGGTTTCCGGCGCATTCATTTTGGCGAGGAATTCATTGGCATCGCTGTCGAGTTCCTCCAGCGCGCAATAACGCAGACGAACCTCGTGCGGATCCAGCGCTTTATTGATGTTCTGGATCACCCGGTAATAGAAAATGTCCGAGCGTTCATCAAAAGCGCGTTGCGGGGCAAAAACAATCAGATTATTGAGCAGCAACCGCCCGGCGGCTATCCCGTCCATTACGCCCAGTTCACGGGCGCACTCCAGTACCGCAGTTCTGGCTTTTTCACTGGTGTTGGCCTTCCCGGCAAGCACGCGCGAAACGGTGCTGGTCGACAGGTTCGTGCGGCGCGCAATTTCGCTGATTTTGAGCTTTTTATCCATTCTGTGATCTCGCTCCATTTCCATAATGGGAAAATTTTCATGAGACAGAAAGCCTGTTATTCATGGAGTGATAATGATTTTGCCGGATGTGTTGCGCTATTTATGAGAATCCTTGCACAAAATCCGCTATGGCGCGCGATTATTCTCCCCTACCGTAAATGTGTCGTACAACTTCCATACTAGTTGTATGCATGATGGCAGCAAAATTAAACATAAATCATCACGCGAACCAATCCGGTATAACACGTTACCGATGGCGCGCTTCGACTTCCCTACAAGAAGATGTGCGGAGATAAGAATGAGCCAGGGGATTAATAATGAAATGGCGGCAACAAAAAGCCGTCGGATAGTCAAAAAATTACGCTGGTGGATGCTGGTGCTGTTTTTATTCGGCGTAACGGTGAACTACATCACCCGTAACTCGCTGGGTATTCTGGCACCGGAACTGAAAACAAGCCTTGGGATCACAACAGAACAATATTCCTGGATTGTCGGCGCCTTCCAGCTGGCCTATACCCTTTTCCAGCCGCTGTGTGGCTGGCTGATTGACGTGATTGGCCTGAAGGTCGGCTTTATGGTGTGCGCCATAATTTGGGCGCTGGCCTGTATCTTCCACGCGGGTGCGGGTAACTGGCTGCACCTGGCGATTTTGCGTTTCACCATGGGCGCGTCGGAAGCGGCAGCCACCCCGGCGAATGCTAAAACCATTGGCGAATGGTTCCCGAAATCTGAACGTCCGGTTGCCGCAGGCTGGGCCGGTGTTGGCTTCTCCATTGGTGCGATGCTGGCACCGCCGATCATCTACTTTGCTCACGCCTCGTTTGGCTGGCAGGGCGCCTTTATGTTCACCGGCGTGCTGGCGCTGGTGTGGGTGGTGCTGTGGTGGGCGTTTTATCACAATCCGGAGAAACACCCGAATCTGAGCAAAGATGAACTGGCGTTTATTCAACAGGATAATGAGCCCCCTGCCGTCAAGCTGCCCTTTTTAACGGCACTGAAAACCGTGTCGAAAAACAAACGATTTTACGGTATTGCCCTTCCGGCGTTTATGGCGGAACCGGCGTGGGCCGTGCTCAGCTTCTGGGTGCCGCTGTACCTGGCAAAAGAACACGGTATGGACCTGAAACAGATCGCCATGTTCGCCTGGCTTCCCTTCCTTGCTGCCGATCTCGGCAGCGTAGCCAGTGGTTACCTCACCAAACTCTATACCCGCTGGTTTGGCTGCTCCCGCGTCAACTCCGTGGTGGCCAGTTCGGTTACTGGCGCGTTCCTGATGATTTCTTTAGCTATTGTCGCCCTCACCCGCGATCCGTACATCACCATTGTGCTGATTTCGATTGGCGGTTTCGGTCATCAGATCATCTCCTGCATGCTGAGCGCGCTGGTGGTGGAATCGTTCGATAAAGGTCAGATGGCGACCGTCAACGGTATGCGTGGCTCGGCGGCCTGGATCGCCAGCTTCCTCTTCTCACTGTTGATTGGCGTCACCGCCGACAAAATTGGTTTTAATCCGTTGTTTATTGCCATGGGTTTCTTTGACCTGATTGGCGCTATTTTCCTGGTGGCATTTATTGCTGAACGTCGCGCGAAACGCGCATGATTGTGGATGTCTGATATGAAAACCCTGAAGAACTGGACGTTACAAAAGCAGGCCGATCACCATGTTGAACTGTTGGTGGACGGGCAACACACCCTGTGCCTGTATGTGCTGGAGGAAAATCTGTTCCGCGTGCTGCTAAAGCGTAAAGGCGAGCTGGCGCTGGACAGAACCTGGAGCATTGCCCCGAAAGATGACGTGCCGTGGGAAGGCCGTGCACGTGAAGAGTTGTCGGGCTTTAGCCTGCCCGCCTGGTCACTGAGCCAGCAGCAAGAAACATTAACGCTACAAAGCGAGCAGTTGCGGGTTACGGTTCATCAGCCGTTATGGCTGGAGTGGCACTACCGTAATGACGCCGGAGAGTGGCAGTGGCTGGCAGGCGATCGCCCAACCAGCGCTTATCTGGTTAATGCCCACGGCGACGGCGTGGCGCACTATCTCAGCCGTAAAAAAGAGGAACGGTTTTACGGGCTCGGTGAAAAGGCGGGCAACCTGCAACGTAACGGCCAGCGTTATGAAATGCGCAACCTGGATGCCATGGGTTATAACGCTGCCAGCACGGATCCGCTGTATAAACATATTCCGTTTACCCTTACCCGTCGCGATGATATCAGCTACGGTCTGTTCTACGATAACCTCAGCAGTTGCTGGCTGGATCTCGGCAACGAGATCGATAATTATCACACCGCGTATCGTCGCTGGCAGGCAGAAGCCGGCGATATTGATTACTACCTGTTTACCGGCGCGCGCGCGCTGGATGTCACCAAAGCGTTTGTGCGTTTGACCGGTAAGACCCTGTTCGGCCCGAAATGGAGCCTGGGTTATAGCGGCTCAACGATGCATTACACCGATGCCCCGGATGCGCAAAACCAGTTAATGAACTTTATTCGCTTGTGCGAAGAGCATGCTATTCCGTGCGACTCGTTCCAGCTCTCTTCCGGCTACACCTCGATCAACGGTAAGCGCTACGTCTTTAACTGGAACTATGACAAAGTCCCGCAGCCGAAAGTAATGACCCAGGCGTTCCACGAGGCCGGACTGAAACTGGCGGCGAATATCAAGCCTTGTCTGTTGCAGGATCACCCACGCTACAGTGAAGTGGCAGAAAAAGGGCTGTTTATTCGCGACTCCGAGGCGGATGCGCCGGAACGCTCAAGCTTCTGGGATGATGAAGGCTCTCACCTCGATTTCACCAACCCGCAGACTATTGCGTGGTGGCAGGAAGGCGTTACCACGCAGCTACTGGAAATGGGCATTGACTCTACCTGGAACGACAATAACGAGTTTGAAGTGTGGGACGGCGAAGCGCGTTGCCAGGGGTTTGGCCGTGACATCGCCATCAAACATATCCGCCCGGTAATGCCGTTACTGATGATGCGCGCCTCAATGGAAGCGCAGCAGCGTTTTGCTCCGCACAAGCGCCCGTATCTGATTTCCCGTTCCGGCTGCGCCGGAATGCAGCGTTATGTGCAGACCTGGAGCGGCGACAACCGTACCAACTGGGATACCCTGCGCTATAACACCCGAATGGGTGTCGGGATGAGCCTGTCGGGTCTTTATAATGTGGGTCACGATGTGGGCGGTTTTTCGGGCGATAAACCAGATGCAGAACTGTTCGTGCGCTGGGTACAAAATGGTGTGATGCACCCGCGTTTCACCATTCACTCATGGAACGATGACCAGACGGTGAACGAACCCTGGATGTACCCGGCTGTCACGCCATCGATCCGCAGCGCCATTGAGTTGCGCTACCGTCTTCTGCCCTATCTGTACACCTTGTTGTGGCAGGCACACGCGGACGACGAACCGATGTTGCGCCCGACCTTCCTTGATCATGAGCACGATGCGCAGACCTTTGAAGAGTGTGATGACTTCCTGCTGGGTCGCGACATATTAGTCGCCAGCGTTGTTGAGCCGGGCCAGCGCGAGCGCCGTGTCTGGCTGCCTGCCAACGATACGGGCTGGTACGATTTTTACAGCGGTAACTGGTATGCGCCCGGTCAGTGGGTGACGCTGGCGGCGCCGCTGGAAACCCTGCCGCTGCTGGTGCGCGCCGGTGCAGGTCTGCCCCTGAGCGAGCGGATCACGCATGTGGACGCAAAAGCAGATAACACCCGCGAATTGCAGCTCTTCCCGGTGAAAGGTTCGGGGCGTTCCAGCGGTATGTTGTTTGAAGATGATGGAGAGTCCTGGGGCTATAAAGAGGGTAATGCACTGTGGCTGACCTGGGAAATGGGCTGCACAGGCAGCACGGTGGATTTACGCGTCGAAACCCGCGGCGACTATCGTCCGGCGTGGAATGCGCTGAAAGTGACGTTGCCGGCAGGGGATAAGCGCCAGTTATTGATTAACGGCGTGGCGGCCACCGAATGGGTGTTCGCGTAAAACAAAAAGCCGGATAGCGTTAAGGCTTATCCGGCTCATCAAACATGCCCACCAATTTACCTAAGTATTTCGCGCTACAGGAAGGCGGCAAGCGCGAGTATCCCCGGGAGCTTACTCACGTAAGTGACCGGGGTACGAGCGCGCAGCCAACACACCTGCGGCGTGAAAAAATGTTTTGCCCGACAGAACCACAGCCAAGCCTTCTCCGGCTCATCAGGCATGCCCACCAATTTACCTAAGTATTTCGCGCCGCAGGAAGGCGGCAAGCGCGAGTATCCCCGGGAGCTTACTCACGTAAGTGACCGGGGTACGAGCGCGCAGCCAACACACCTGCGGCGTGAAAGACGACGGTAAATTTATTCGATGCCCTGACTGCGCAAATAATCTTCATAATTCCCGCTGAAATCCACCACGCGCTGCGGCGTAATTTCAATCACACGGGTTGCCAGCGAGCTGACAAACTCACGGTCGTGAGAAACAAAGATCAGGGTGCCTTGATACATCTCCAGCGCCATGTTCAGCGACTCAATGGATTCCATATCCAGGTGGTTGGTGGGTTCATCCATGACCAGGATATTCGGTTTTTGCATCATCAGCTTACCGAACAGCATCCGGCCCTTTTCGCCCCCGGAGAGCACCTTCGCCGGCTTTTTGATATCGTCCTGGCTGAACAGCAAACGCCCAAGGATGCTGCGCACCGCTTGCTCGTCATCGCCTTCTTGTTTCCACTGGCTCATCCAGTCAAAGACGGTCAAATCGTTGTCGAAATCCTCTGCATGATCCTGCGCGTAATAACCAATCTGCGCGTTTTCGGACCACTTCACTGTACCGCTGTCGGCAGGCAGTTCCCCCACTAGCGTTTTCAGCATTGTGGTTTTACCCACGCCGTTCGCCCCCAGAATGGCAATTTTCTCGCCCACTTCCAGTAACAGGTTGAAGTTTTTAAACAACGGACCGTCATCAAACCCTTTGGTCAGGGCTTCCACTTCCAGCGCGTTACGGAACAGTTTCTTGTCCTGCTCAAAACGGATAAACGGGTTCTGACGGCTGGATGCTTTCACTTCTTCCAGCTTGATCTTATCAATTTGACGGGCGCGAGAAGTGGCCTGGCGCGATTTGGACGCGTTGGCGCTAAAGCGGCTGACAAAAGACTGCAAGTCGGCAATCTGCGCTTTTTTCTTGGCATTATCCGCCAGCAGGCGTTCACGCGCCTGGGTGGCGGCCGTCATGTACTCATCGTAGTTGCCGGGGTAGACACGCAGTTCGCCGTAGTCGAGATCCGCCATGTGGGTGCAGACCATGTTCAGGAAGTGACGGTCGTGCGAAATAATGATCATGGTGCTGTCGCGATCGTTCAGCACCTGCTCCAGCCAGCGGATGGTATCGATGTCCAGGTTGTTGGTCGGTTCATCGAGCAGCAGAATGTCCGGATCAGCAAACAGCGCCTGCGCCAACAACACACGCAATTTCCAGCCGGGAGCCACTTCGCTCATCAGGCCATAGTGTTGTTCAACCGGAATACCGACGCCGAGCAACAGTTCACCGGCGCGGGCTTCAGCTGAGTAGCCATCCATTTCGCCATACTGCACTTCGAGGTCGGCAACTTTGTAGCCATCTTCCTCGCTCATTTCCGCCAGCCCGTAAATGCGGTCGCGCTCCTGCTTCACTTCCCACAGTTCTGCGTGGCCCATGATCACCGTGTCGAGCACGCTGAACTCTTCAAAGGCGAACTGATCCTGACGCAATTTACCAATGCGCTCATTCGGATCGATCGAGACGTTACCGAGCGACGGTTCTAAATCGCCGCCGAGGATTTTCATAAAGGTGGATTTGCCGCTGCCGTTGGCGCCAATCAGGCCGTAACGGTTGCCGCCGCCAAATTTGACGGAAATGTTTTCGAACAGCGGCTTGCTGCCGAACTGCATGGTGACGTTGCTGGTAACTAACACGGAAGTATCCTGAAATATGTGACAAACACCATATTATGCCACAAATCCGAATTAGATTCCTGCCCACTGTCAGCCCGCTAAACTGCAAGCAAAGGGAAAAAAGTGTGATTTCGTACACATCTGAATTCCCTGGACGGTGGAATGCACATATAATGCGCTTCCTGCATTCTCAACCCAACGGCCCGTTTGCCAATAATCTTGCATAAGATGAACATGAAATTAACTACCCTTTTTGCGGCAGCCTTTGCTGTCGTGGGATTTTGCAAAAGCGCGTCTGCTGTTACTTATCCGCTGCCGACTGATGGCAGCCGTGTGATTGGCCAGAACCAGGTCGTGACTATCCCGGAAGGCAATACACAGCCTCTGGAATATTTTGCGGCGGAATACCAGATGGGTCTGTCCAACATGCTGGAAGCAAACCCGGGCATTGATGCCTACCTGCCGAAAGGCGGCACTGTGATGAATGTTCCACAGCAGCTGATCCTGCCGGATACGGTTCACGAAGGGATCGTGATCAACAGTGCGGAGATGCGCCTCTACTATTACCCGAAAGGCACCAACACGGTAATCGTACTGCCGATCGGTATTGGTCAGTTGGGTAAAGATACGCCGATTGCCTGGACCACCAAAGTCGAACGTAAAAAAGCTGGCCCGACCTGGACCCCAACCGCCAAAATGCATGCGGAATATGTTGCAATGGGTCAACCGCTGCCGCCTGTCGTGCCGGCCGGCCCGGATAACCCGATGGGTCTGTACGCGCTCTATATCGGCCGTCTGTACGCAATCCACGGTACCAATGCGAACTTCGGTATCGGCCTGCGCGTAAGCCACGGCTGCGTGCGTCTGCGTAATGATGACATCAAGTTCCTGTTCGAAAACGTACCGGTCGGCACGCGCGTGCAGTTTATTGACGAGCCGGTAAAAGCGACCACCGAACCGGATGGCAGCCGCTATATCGAAGTGCATAATCCCCTGTCGACTACCGAAGCCCAGTTCACAGGTGGTGAGATTGTGCCGATTGCGCTGACCAAAGCGGTGCAGACGGTGACTAACCAGCCAGATGTCGATGCCAATATCGTCGATCAGGCGGTACAGAACCGTTCCGGTATGCCGGTACGTTTGAACTAAGTAACATTTTCCTGCCCGGTAGCATGACGCTCACAGGGCAGTGTTAACCGGTCTGCACACCTCGCAGGCCGGTTAACGCCTCGCCATTCGCCAACTATCCCCCGTTATTAACCACGATAACTCCGCCATGATCGTAGCGGTAGTGGCAATGCGCGTACTCAAGCGGCGTGCCGTCTTCCAGATAGATCACTTGTTCCACTTCCAATACCGGATCGGTGTCATCGCAGTTGAGATAGCGTTTGTCTTCCGTACCCGGCTTTAGCGCACGCACGATGCGATACGATCCCATGATCTTCAGCGCCAGCTCTTCCTGCACATAACGAAAGACGGAGCTTTCAAGATGCCCACGATTCAGCCCAGGCACCAGGCTGACCGGCATCAGGGTAAACTCCAGCGACACCGGTTCACCTTCCAGTAAACGCAAGCGATTGAAGTCATAGACGGGTTCGTCTGGCCCCACCAGCAGCGAAGCCTGCTCTTTTTCCGTCGGGAAACGCAACTCAAAGCGAATGATTTTACTGGTCACTTCGCCAACATTTTCCCAGGTTTTGGTCGCGCCAAAGTAATCGCTGCCCGGTAGATCCCAGCGCGAGTGTTGGAGAAAATTTTTGCGAATAAACGTGCCCTGCCCCTGGCGGGTATAGACCAGCCCTTCGACAATGAGCTGGCGCATCGCCTGCTGGATGGTCATCCGGCTGGAGGCAAACTCGGCGGCCAGCGCAAACTGATCGGGCAACGGTGCATTGGCTGCGTACTGCTGGCTCAGGATCCGCCGCTTAATTTCCCGCGCTATTGTGATATATTTCGCCGCCATCGCCCTTCCTCTGGTTTATTCGTCTATCCCATTGTTTCTTAAGGCCACCCTCTCAGAAATTTTGAGGAAAGGCAGGTAGAAGAATACACCAAAGAGGATGATCAGCAACTGTACCACCACTGCCCGCCAGTCCCCTGCCGTTGCCAGCCAGGCACTGAGGATTGGCGGCGTGGTCCAGGGGATCATCACCACACAACGAGACATCCAGCCCAGCGTAGTACAGAGCCACGCAAACCAGATCCCCAGCGCCGGAAGCAGCACAAAGGGGATCATCAACGGCAGGTTAAAGACTATCGGTAAACCAAAAATCACCGGCTCATTAATGTTGAACAAACCCGGTGAGATGGCGAGGCGAGCGACCTGCTTCGACGATTTCTGCCGGGCAAAAATAAAGATCGCCAACAGTAACGACAGAGTACTGCCAGTGCCGCCAATCATGCCGAACGTGGGCACAAAAATGCTGTTAATGATGTGCGGGATCGGCTGACCGTTGGCAAACGCCAGCATGTTCTCGTTGGTGTTAATCAATAAGAAGGGTTCAAGGATCACCCCGTTGACCACCGTCTGGTGGATACCCAGCGTAAACAAGAAGTTACCAAAGCTGTAAATAAACAACGTACCCGGCAAACTGGTATTAATTTGCCGCAACGGTTGTTGGATCAGCGTGGTGATCAGGTGGATCAAATCAGTGTGCAGAAAGTTAGACAGGAGCGCCGCAATAATCGCGAACACAGACAAGGTAATGATAGTTGGGATCAACGCCGAGAACGATTTTCCCACCGCTGACGGGACATTATCTCCCAGTGATATTTCGAATCGCTTCACGCTGGCGACACGGATAAACAACTCCGTGGAGAGCAGGCCGATGATAACCCCGGCGAAAATCCCGGTCGTGCCAATGTTAATAAAGGAGAGCATCTGGCTGACCGTCACGGTGGTTTTGCCGCCTGCCGGCACAACCTCCAGTTGCATGGGCATCATCATAATAAAGCTGCTCAGCGCAATGACCACCGCTGAAACCGGATTATCGAAATTCTTATTGCGCGCCAGCGACCATGCGGTCATGGGGGCAATCAACAACGCGGCAATATTCAACGTGCCGTTGATCACCACTTCACCCCATACCTTAAAGCGCGCCAGCGTTTCCCCTTCCAAAACCCAGGGGAAAATCACGTTATTGATCAGCACTGCCAGCCCGGCAAGAATAAAAATCGGCATCACGGCGGCGAACGCGTCGCGCAGAGAACGCAAATGCACCTGATTCGCCAGACGGGCGGAGAAATCAACAAACTTATCGACAAACGACTGCATATTGGGCGTGATTTTCGTACCAGACATCGTGATGCCTCCCTCAATCCGTCACGTTTACATGTCGCGGCCGTTGCTGCGGATCACCTGTTGCAGCCAGCGGTAGCTCTTTTTCGGTACACGTTGCATATCTTTCAGGTCATGATTGTCGCGGTTGACATACACCACGCCGTAGCGTTTACGCATGTCCCCCTGCGAGCTAAGAATGTCAATCAAGCCCCAGCCGAGATAGCCCAGAACCTGTGCACCATCCTCGAAAATGGCTTCCTGCATCGCTTGCAGGTGATCGCGGTGGTATGCAATCCGGTAGTCGTCATTGATCGGGTTAACGCCATCCCACTCTTCAATCACACCAATGCCGTTCTCAATCGGGAACACCGGCAAGCGCCAGTCGTTGTAATAACGGGTGATGATGGCGCGAAAACCCAGCGGATCGATTTGCCATCCCCATTCAGTGGCTTGCAGCCAGGGGTTAGCTTTATCGCCCTGTTCCAGGTAGTAATTAACCGGCGTGCCCGGCGCAATAGCGTCGCTATCCAGCGTTTTGCTGGCGTAATAGCTGAAGGCCATAAAATCATTCTTCATGCGCGCTATTTGCCGCAAATCTTCATCGCAATAGATATCGCGGAAACCTTCTCTGTCGACCACGGCCAGCACTTCCGGGCTGTAGCCCTGCCCGGCAAACACCCGCAGCAGGTTCTGATTGAGGAATTCGTCATATTGCGTGGCGCAGAACACATCGCGCGGTTTGCAGGTCGCCGGGTAGACCAGTTGATGGGCCAGCATACCGCCCATCAATTTCCCCGGTTGCGTATCATGCAAATAATGGGTGAGTAGCACGTGTGACATCATCACATGGTGCTGAATTTGGTACAGCTCGCGTAGCGTTTTCTCGCCCTGTAAATAGCCGCCGACCTGAAACGCCCCCGGCATATGGTAGATATTCTGCTCGTTAAAGGTGAGCCAGTACTTCACCCGGCTGCCGAAGCAGTCGATCATCTTTTTGCCATAGCGTACGAAGGCATCCTGCACATGACGGTCGACAAAACCGTTATATTGCTGTGCCAGTGCCAGCGGCATATCGAAATGATAAAGGCAGATCATGGGCTCAATGCCGCGCGCCAACAATTCGTCGACAAAGCGGTCGTAAAACGCGATCCCTTCCTCATTGAACTCGCCGTCCCCCTGTGGACAAACCCGACTCCACGAAATCTGGAAGCGGTAACAATTCATGCCCAGATCCTGCATAAGGTCGAAATCTTCCTGGTAACGGTGATACGAATCCGTGGCAACTTTCCAGTCGGAGGCAAACTCACTGGCTTCGCGAATATCGTAGACCGACATCCCTTTACCACCCTCGTTCCATGCGCCCTCCGTTTGCATGCTGGAAACGGAATTTCCCCATAAAAAGCCGGTCGGTAACGTTTTGTTCATCACTTTTCTCCATGACTAGTCATTTCATACATATGACTAGTCATATAGACAAAGGCGAAAAAGTGGGCAAAAAAGTCAGTGCGTTTTTGTGACGGTTTTCGAAGATTAATGGGTGAGCAGCTTCGCCTGAACCGGCCTGAGAAGAGAAAAGATGGTGTGCCGTATTACCCGGCACACCGAGCGACAGAAGAATTAGCGTGACTGCTGTTGCAACTGATGACGACGGTACTCGCCCTGACGCTCCAGCATCCACCCTGGGTATTCACGCGGCAGAGCACTCACCGCATCCAGTTGCTGCAACTCGTCGTCCGTCAGATGAATAGCGGTCGAAGCTATGTTGTCATCAAGCTGAGACTCGCGTTTCGCGCCAATAATCACACTGCTGACCACCGGCTGGTGCAGCAGCCAGGCCAGCGCAATTTGTGCCACCGAAACGCCTTTGCTGTCTGCAATCACGCGCATTACATCCACACAGTCGAATGCCCGTTCTTTATTCACCGGCGGGAAATCAAACGTCAGCCGACGCGCCCCCGCTTCGCCCTGCCCGTCGCGGCTGTATTTACCGCTCAGCAAGCCACCTGCCAGCGGGCTCCAGACCATTAACCCTACGCCTTCACTTTGCAACATTGGCACCAGTTCGCGTTCCAGATCGCGCCCGGCGATAGTGTAATAAGCCTGTAGCGAGGCAAACCGCGCCAGTCCAAGGCGCTCCGAAATGCCCAATGCTTTGGTGATTTGCCACGCCGCCCAGTTCGATACGCCGATGTAGCGCACATGACCGTGCTGAACCAGGTTATCCAACGCGGCAAGCGTCTCTTCCATTGGCGTCGCGGGATCAAAACCGTGTAACTGAAAGAGATCGATATGATCCAGCTGCATCCGCCGCAGGCTCTCTTTCACGCTATGAATAATGTGGTAGCGGGAACTCCCGCGCGAATTGACCCCGGCAGTGCCGGTTTCGCCAAACGCTTTGGTGGCAATCACCACGTTTTCACGCGGGATTTTCAGGTTTTTCAGCGCCTGGCCGGTCATCTCTTCCGAGCGCCCGTTGGCGTAAACGTTGGCAGTATCAATAAAGTTGATGCCTGCATCCAGCGCTCGCCCCAGCAGGGTGTCGACCTCTGTCTGCTGTAGCTGGCCAATCTGGCCCCACATGCCCTCTTCACCGCCAAACGTCATGGTGCCGAGGCATAATTCAGAAACAAACAGTCCGGTATTGCCCAGTTTTTTGTAGCGCATGTTGGCGTCTCCTTAATCGGTTTCGTTGACGCAGACAGTTATACGCAATCCTCCCGAGGCGCGAATGTGAGGATCCTGCCTGTTTCTTGCCCAATTCTCTGATTATCCGCGAGGTGCCTCACCAAACACTGAATAATCAGGGAGTTGCACATTTTGATAGGGTTCCCAACCGCCGCCGAGCGCTTTATACAGCGCCACCAGGTCAAGGCTGCTCTGCACGCGCGCCTGCTCACGCTGTTGGCTCGCCTGCGCCAACTGGCGTTGAGCATCCAGCACATCGATAAAGCTGGCGATGCCCTTGCGGTAGCTGTCGCTGGCCAGAGAAAAGGCGTTCTGCAACGCGGTGACTGTTTTCTCCAGCCCGGCTTCCCGTCGCTGATCGGTGCGATAGCTGACCAGCGCGTTTTCCACATCCCCCAGCGCCGTTAACACCGTCTGCCGGTAGTTGAGCACAGCTGCACCCTGCTGCGCCCGCGCCAGCTTGACGCTGGAAACCAGCCGTCCACCCTGGAAAATCGGGATCGACACTTGCGGGCCGAAACTGTAGAAATGGCTGCTCCAGTCGGTCAGCCAGTCGGCATCCGAGTTGCGCAGACCAAACTGACCACTGAGGCTAAAGCTGGGGAACAGCTGCGCCACCGAGACGCCAATCTGTGCCGTGGCGGCATGCAAGCTCGCTTCTGCCTCACGCACATCCGGGCGGCGACGCGCCAGGGTGGAAGGAATACCGGTCGGCACAATTTCTGGCAACGCGGGCAACGGCTGCGGTTGACGCAGTTCACTATCCAGCGCGCCGGGAGCTTTGCCCAGCAAGATCGCCAGGGCATTCATGGCCTGGCGCTCCTGCGCCTGATACTGCGGTAGTTGCGCTTCAAGATTACCCAGCTGCGCACGGGCATTTTCGACATCCAGTTGCGGCGCTAAACCGCCTTTTTGCCGGTTATCGGTCAGTTCGAAAGTTTGCTGCGCGCTGTCGATTTGGGTTTGCAACGTGGCAATAATGCTTTGCGCACCGCGCAATTGTAGCCAGCTGCGCGCCACTTCCGCTTCCAGCGAAACTAAGGCATCGTTACGTTGTTCAATCGCCTGTTGCTGTTGGGCCTGCGCCGCTTCAACCTGACGACGTACCTTGCCCCACAGATCCAGTTCCCATTGGGCATCAAAGCTGCCTTGATAAAGGTTCACAGGCTGCGTTAACGCCCCCAGCGCACTGGTAATCGCCGGATCGGCATTTCCTAACTGACCATAAACATCGTTGGACTTCAGTTCACCCTCAAGCCCCAACTGCTGGCGGGTGGCTTTTAGCGAACCGTTGACCGCAGGCAGCAAAGCGCCGCTTGCCTGCGCAGTTTGCTCCCTCGCACCGGCAATACGCAGCACGGTCTGCTGCAAGGATAAATTCCCGGTAATGGCTCTTTCGATCAGGCTGTTCAATTGCGCGGATCGAAAAGTCGTCCACCAGCGGCTATTCACCGCCTGGGTAGAGGTGCGGGACGCGGCTGACCTGTCGCCCGGATCGTTGAAGCGGGCGGGCGTTTGCGGCTTCGCGGGCTGGTAATCCGGCCCGACGGCACAGCCTGCAAGCCACAGAGAGAGAAAGATGACAGAAAGACGCCCTGGCATATTAATGTGCTCCTGCGCTGCCTTCGCTTTTCACTGGCGACAGCAATAAACAAAAGGGGATCAGTATTAACGCCACCACACTCAGCAGCGTAAAGACATCGATATAAGCAAGAAACCGAGACTGTGCGATCATCGTTTTATACATCTGCCCGGTGGCGGTGGCGAGCGGGTCGCCTGCCAGCGTGGTGAAATGGCGAATCGCCTCGGCCGATGACCGTAACGCCTGCTGGAACGACTCGTTGAACGGCGACGTCTGTTCTGACAAATGGGCGCTGTGGGCCTGCGAGCGTTCGGTTATCGCCGCCGTTGACAGCGAGATACCAATCGATCCGGCGACATTGCGGAACATGGTAAACAGCGCTGAAGCATCGGCGTTGAGCTGCCGGGGTATAGTGACAAACGCGATGGTGGTCAGCGGAACAAACAAGAACCCAAGACCGATGGATTGCGCGCTGCGGAACAGCATCAGCGTGGTGAAGTCGATATCCGGCGTGAGCGTGCGCGACCACCAGAACGAGGCCGCCAGGCAGAAGAAGCCGAACGCGATGATCCAGCGCGTCTGTACCACTGGCATCAACTTCAGTACCAGTGGAATGGTCAACACAATCAGGACGGCGCCCGGCGATAGCACCAGCCCGGACCAGGTGGCGGTATACCCCAGGTCCTGCTGCGCCAGTTGCGGGATCACTACCGAACTGCCGTAAAGTACCATTGCCATCCCGGCCATCAGCAAGCTGGAGACAGCAAAGTTTCTGTCTGCCATTGCGCGCAGATCCACCACCGGTTTTTTCGCATACACCAGCCAGTAGATAGCCCCGACAATACCCACCGCTGTCAGCACAGCAAAAATGCGGGTGAAGTCGGAGTTGAACCAGTCTTCATCCTCACCGCGATCGAGCATCACCTGCAAGCAGCCGAGGCCCAGCCCAATCAGGCCAATGCCAGGCCAGTCAATGGTGAGTTTTTTCTTCGATTTACGCTCCCAGGGCGGATCCTCCAGCAACTGATAAATCGCCAGGACCGTGACAATCCCGACTGGAATATTAATAAAAAAGACCCAGCGCCATGAGTAGTTGTCGGTGATCCAGCCGCCAAGGGTTGGCCCCATCACCGGTGCCACAATCACCGCGATCGACGACAGGCCAAACGCCTTGCCGCGATCTTCCGGTTTAAAGTAATCCAGCAGTACCGACTGCTGCGTGGGCTGCAGCCCCCCGCCAAAGAAGCCCTGCAGGATACGAAACAGGATGATTTGCCATAGCTCTGTGGCAATACCGCACAAAAACGAGCAGACCGTGAACATCACAATACAGATCAGGAAAAACTGTTTACGGCCAAATACCCGGCTGAGAAACGCGGAAATTGGCAACACGATACCGTTCGCCACCAGATAGCTGGTCAACACCCAGGTGGATTCGTCATAACTGGCGGAGAGTGACCCGGCGACATGCGGCAGAGCCACGTTGACTATGGTCGTATCGAGGATCTCCATAAACACCGCGAGGGTGACGACCCACGCCACCGCCCACGGGTTACTGGCCGGACGCCAGTTATCGTGGCTGTGATCGGTCATTCCAGCGTTACCTTCGGTTCAACGGAGAGGCCCAACGGTAAGGGTTTATTCGGATCCAGACCCTTATCAATGACGATTTTTACCGGCACGCGTTGCACGATTTTGACAAAGTTTCCGGTGGCGTTTTCCGACGGGAAGGCAGCAAATTTTGAACCGCTGCCCTGCTGAATACTGTCGATATGCCCTTCCAGCTCCCTGTCTGGCCAGGCATCGACTTTCAGACTCACCTTATTACCCGGTCGCATGCGCTCCAGTTGAGATTCTTTGAAGTTCGCGACAACCCACACGTCAGGTGACACCAGTGAGAACAGGGCGCTGCCCGCCTGCACCAACGTGCCATTTTGCACATTACGTTTAGTGATAAAGCCATCGAATGGCGCGCGCACCTCCGTCCACGACAAATTCAATGACGCGGTTTCCAGCTGGGCTTTCGCCTGCGCCACCTGTTGCTGGCGCGCTTCGACGTTGGTTTCCTGCTGGCGGATCTGCAACTGCACCTGCTCCGCCACCTCAAGCTGCGCCTGAGCGCTGGCAAGCTGGGCCTGAGCGCTACGCAACTGTGCATTGGCGCTGTCGATATTCTGTTGAGTTGTGGCGCGAGGATCGACGCCGCGCTGACGGCGGTAGGCGGCTTCGGCATTGGCAAGGTCGGCTTTCGCTTTCAATACCTGTGCGCGGGCTTCATCACGTTGCGCCGGATATTGCACTTTCGACAGTGCCAGTTGGGCCTGCGCCTGGTGCAATTGCGCAGTAGCCAGGCCTAACTGAGCCTGCGCCTGAGCGTGCTGGGCTTGGGCATCGCGCGGATCGATTTTCACCAGCAGATCGCCCTTTTTCACCCGCTGGTTATCTTTCACCCGCAGTTCGGTGACATAACCGGCCACCCTGGGGGCTATGGTCACTGCATCGCCATCGGTGAAGGCGTCGTCGGTGGTTTCCTGGTTACGGGTTAACAACCACCACACCAGCGCAACAATTACCATCACGCCAACGACAATGGCGAGGATAATCAGCGGTTTTTTTCCGGGGCGTTTACGGGGGCTTTCGTTGTTATTTTCCTGAACATCGTCAGGATGCGTGGTATTTTCGGCCATAGATCGCAACAGTCCTGTCAGATAACGGTGCCAGAGATGCACCGCTACCTAAAGTTAGGCGGTTGCTATACATTTGCCAGGATAAACTGACAAATCAGCACTATCTGAATAAGAATAGTCCGTAGCCGACCAGCGCTGCCCACAGTAACAGTGGCAGAGAGTAGAGATGAAAACGCCACCAGATACGCCGCTCATTGGCCATGCGCAGTGCGATCAGGTTAGCCAGCGACCCAGGCAATAAGCCAAACCCGCCGACGTTAACCGCCCACGCCAGCAGGGTGTCTGGCGGCACATAGTTCAGCAGCAGAATAGTGGCAGGAACATTACTGATAAATTGCGACAGACCAATTGCTGTCAGCCACAAACCTGCGGGTGAAAGCTGACTGGTGCTGTTCAGGATCTGGTGCAGCGCAGGGAGTTGGATCAACAAATGCACGTCGATAAACATGGCGATAAACACCAGTAACAATGTCCAGTCAACGCTCAGCACCACCCGCCGCGCCAGCAGCAGGAAACCGACCGCCACAATGGCAAGCCCTGCCAGCTCTTGTTTGAGTTCCAGCGCGGTAATAAAAGCCAGATAAAAGCCCAGGCAACTCCACACCAGGCGCGGCTGCCAGTTCGCCGATTTAGTGCCATTATGGTAACTGAGAGCTTTGTTGGGAAAACAGAACCAGCACAGCACCAGCAGTGTAGCCATCATGGCCAGCGCCAGCGGCGCCATCTGCCCAATAAACGCCAGGAATGACATCCCGGATCGCCCCCACATCAGGATATTTTGCGGGTTTCCAATCGGCGTCAATAACGATCCTGCATTGACCGCCAGCGCTTCAAAAATAATCAATCGGTTGACCGGAATTTCACACAGCTTTTTCAGGGTAATGGTCAGCGGAACAACAATAAATAGCGCCACATCGTTGGTAAGAAAGGTGGAGAGCAGCGCCGCTGCCAGCACCATAAACATTGCCAGACGTCGTTCGCTATGAAAACGCCGTACCATGCGCCGCCCCAGCACATCAAAATAGCCGCTCAGCTCAACCCCTTTGGTGAGCAACATTAACCCGCTAAGCGTGATGATCGTGTGCCAGTCAATCGCCCCTGGCCAGGCTTTTGGCCGGAAGGGAACGAAAAAGCTCAGTGCGATGCCGATCAGCAATAAAAGGTGTAAAAAACGGTCACGCGCCAGCGCGCGGAAAAAGGGCAGTGTCATTCAGGCGGGTGCTCATGTTGCAGAGTAAAGCGGCGGAAACACTCGAGGGTTTCCTGGCTGACGTGGTGCTCCATCCCTTCGGCGTCCCGGCGAGCGGTATCTGCACTGACGCCCAGCACCAATAAAAAGCTTTCCACTATCTGATGGCGTTCACGGCTCTCCTGCGCCAGCCGTTCCCCTTCCGGGGTCAGAAACACGCCACGCCACGGGATTTGCTCGATCAACCCCACGGTTGCCAGCCGTTTTAACATTTTTGCCACTGTCGGCTGTGAGACGCCAAGGCGTGCAGCCATATCAACCTGACGCGCTTCACCCACTTCACGGATCAGATCGGAAATCAGTTCGACATAATCGTCGATCAGCTCGCGGCGATGCGCTTCACGCACCTGACGAAAGCCTTCTACATGCTCTTCAACATTTACCAGCGTCACTTTTTTTATTGTTTGCTTACCTGCGCGACGGTTCATTGTGCTTCCTCTGACAGAGTGACGCCTGTGCAGCATCATAAAAGAGAAGCGCCATTGTAAACCATCCGTGAAACAGTACAAAAAATTAACGTATTAGCCGTAGCTATGTAATATAGCCTGTGCTATATCTGTATGTAATACGTTCACTCTTCATGGATCGAAGGGGATAAACGTAAGGAGGATAAAATGAATGAGTTTAAGAGGTGTATACACGTGTTCAGTCACTCTCCCTTTAAAGTACGTTTAATGCTGCTTACTATGTTGTGCGACATGATTAACGGTAAGCCGCAGCAGAGTCACGATAAAACTTCCCACTAATGCGGCGTCGCGGTACGCCGCTTCATTTTTCTGTCACATTTCCCCGCCATACTGGCTCGTTCATCTAAAAAACTGCGTGTTTTTGCTGGATTTGCAATCATTCTCTCAAAACAACCGGTTACCGGGTGTTGACCTTCTTTGTGCCTCGCTTTATCTTTGCGCAGCCCTGCACAAATTGCGGCTCGCAGATGCGGACCCCCTCCCCTCTTCACACGCACTGTCCGGCAGGTTTTGACCCTTACGCCAGGGTGAGCACATGGCGTTTTCGCGATAGCATCAATGAGCCTAATCCTTAAAGAATCCGTTGCCTTCCGCAGCCAGACGATAAACCCGTGGACGGGTTTCTATTTCCTTCAGTCAATGTTGATTAACTTTGCGCTGGGTTACGAATTTAGCGTGCTTTACGCCATCGTCTTTACCTGCGCATTGCTGGTGCTGTGGCGTCATGCGCCACGCGCGCAAAAAGCAGTCATTGGCATCACTTCGCTTGTCGCGGCTTGCTATTTTCCCTTCGGCCAGGCTTATGGCGCGCCAAACTTTAATACGCTGCTGGCCCTGCACTCGACCAATATGGAAGAGTCGACGGAAATGCTGACCATTTTCCCGTGGTATCACTATGCGATTGGCGTCTTTATCTTTGCGCTTGGTATCGTTTCGCTGCGCCGCCGGGTCACGGTGCCGACAACTCCGTGGCTAAAATGGGACACCATAGGCACCGTTTTTTGCGTGGCCTCTTACTTTATTGGCCCGGTGCAAAACCACTTCCACGGTTATGAATTCCGCTTGATCGATACGGGTGTGCCGGTACTGCGCTTCGTGCGCGACGTAGCGGTTAACCATTTCGAAGTGGTGAAAGAACAAGAGAACATGACGCAACTTTCGCGCATGAAAGACACCTGGAATGTGCTGGCAGTCAAACCGAAATATCATACTTATGTGGTGGTGATTGGCGAGAGCGCCCGTCGCGATGCCCTTGGCGCATTTGGCGGTCACTGGAATAACACGCCGTTTGCCAGCCAGGTAAACGGCACGTTGTTTATGGATTATGTTGCAGCAAGCGGCTCAACGCAAAAATCCCTCGGGCTGACCTTAAACCGCGTGGTCGACGGCAAGCCGCAATATCAGGATAACTTTGTGACGCTGGCGAACCGGGCAGGTTTTCAGACCTGGTGGTTTTCTAATCAGGGGCAGATTGGTGAATATGACACCGCCATTGCCAGCATTGCGAAGCGTGCCGATGAGGTGCAGTTCCTGAAAAACGGGGATTTCGAAGCTAACAAAAACGCCCATGATGAAGATCTGCTGAAAATGACAGCGCAGGTCTTTTCGACCCAACGTACCCAACCGCAACTGATTGTGCTGCATTTGATGGGGTCACACCCGCAAGCTTGCGATCGTACCGGTGGAAAATACAACGAGTTCGTGCAGTCGAAAGAAACCTCATGCTACCTCTATTCCATGACACAAACCGACGATCTGCTTGGCAAGCTCTATTCACAACTGGTCAATACCGGCGAAAGCTTTTCGATGGTCTATTTTTCCGATCACGGGCTGAGCATTAAAGAGCGCGGCAAAGAGGTGCAGTACCTGGCGCATGATGATCACTTCCAGCAAAATTTCCAGGTCCCGTTTTTGGTGCTCTCCAGTGATGACAAAAACCATCGGGTTATCAAAGCGCGCCGTTCCGCGAATGACTTTTTAAGCTTTTTTTCGCAGTGGACCGGTATTGCAGCGGAGCAGATTAAAAATTCTTACCGCTTCATCTCCGAGCAAAAAGCCGGGCCAGTTTACATTACAAACTTTAAGTTACAGAAAGTTGACTACAACCATCTGGGCACGGACCTGTTCGATACCCGCAATAGCCGCTAGATTTTTCTAAACTGCAGGCAAAAAAAATCCGCCACATGGGCGGATTTTTTATATCGCCGAAGCGATTAGAAGCGGTAACCAACACCGGCAATCCAGGTGCCGACGTCTACGTTACGGATACGGCTCTGCTCGTAGGAGAAGTCCAGAGCAACGTTTTCCATCGGGTTGAACTGCAGACCAGCACCGTAGGAGAAGCCATAGTCGCTGGTGTCAGCGGTTTTAGCAACAGCTTCAGTCTGCTGGAATTTGCCGTAGCCCACACCCACTACACCGTAGATGCTTGCCCAGTCGTTGATGCGGTAAGCCGGACCTGCAGTGATGCCGTAGTACTGAGCTTTGTTATAAGCGCCGTCTTCGGTACGATCTTTTTCAGTGTAAGTAAAGGAACCGATAACACCCAGCGGGTTCTGATCCTGCTCGTAGCGGTATTTCAGGTTGAAACCATTGGTTTTGTTAGCCACGCCCTGAGCGTCGCTCTGAGCATAACCACCGGTTACGGTAGAAGTTGCTGCTACTGCAGAACCTGCGGATACCGCCAGAAGTGCGGCCAGTGCTGAAAGACATGCAATTTTTTTCATAAACCACCTCAAATGTGCTTCAAGTAAATCCTACGTCCTACGTTTTTAAATATATCAAAAATAGTTAAGAAACTCTTTGCAGGAAACGATGTCTAAGACTGCATTTCATGTAACAGAACATTTCCACCGCTGACCAACTCTTTCAAAAAACAGTCATTTTCCCGCACAACGTGCCATTATGATGCTTTCAAAGCGGCACGTTCATCCAGATAATTCCTAATTGGACAGGTTAATTAACCATCAGATGTTACCTATTCTACGCAATTTTGGCGGTTTTTTTTCAACAAACTCTCAACCAGCCGCCAGGTAATTCAAGTAGACTGGTTGTTTTACTTTCAGTTGACAAAAATTGACGGGAGAAAGGATGCCTGGGCTGTCTCGTAAAATGCCGGTATGGGTACCGGTGGTGGTGCTTTTAATTGCAATGACCTCGATTCAGGGGGGCGCCTCACTGGCTAAATCGCTGTTTCCGTTGGTCGGTGCGCCGGGTGTAACAGCCCTGCGTCTGGCTCTCGGGACGCTTATTCTGGTGGTGATCTTCAAGCCCTGGCGTTTGCGCTTCACACGCGAGCAACGTTTGCCGCTACTGTTTTACGGCCTGTCGTTGGGCGGCATGAACTACATGTTCTATCTCTCTATTCAGACGGTGCCATTAGGCATAGCTGTCGCGCTCGAATTTACCGGCCCGCTGGCCGTAGCGCTTTTTTCTTCCCGTCGCCCGGTGGATTTTATTTGGGTGATCCTTGCCGTGCTTGGCCTGTGGTATCTATTGCCGCTGGGTGGCAGTGTCTCGCAAGTGGATTTAACCGGCGCGGCATTAGCGCTGGGCGCGGGGGCATGTTGGGCAATCTATATTCTCGCGGGCCAACGTGCCGGTGAAGAACATGGCCCGGCAACGGTCGCGTTAGGCTCGTTAATTGCCGCAGTGATTTTCGTTCCTCTTGGCGCACTGCAATCCGGGGAATTATTGTGGCACTGGTCGATATTACCGCTGGGAATTGCCGTCGCGATTCTGTCCACCGCTTTACCCTACTCTCTGGAAATGATTGCCCTGACCCGTTTGCCAACACGAACCTTCGGCACCCTAATGAGTATGGAGCCCGCGCTGGCGGCCATCTCCGGTATGGTCTTTCTGGGTGAAACGCTGGCCATGCAGCAGGTGCTGGCGCTGATGGCTATTGTTATTGCCTCGATGGGATCAACGCTGACCCTACGGCGGGAAACAAGAATTAAAGAAGTTGATATAGGTTAATACTTATTATCCGGCATAAGTTGGCGCTTGTGCCGGATATCCACGCAATAGTACAGAAATTATTTTTTACGTTTACCTTCATTTATTCGCAAATAGAATTATTCTCTTTTTCACTGATCCAGCTTATTTGAATATTCTTATAATTCATTTGATTAGTTGGTACTTCTCAAAAATCACGCCTATATTTTGATTATGCTATCGAACTGATAGGCACAGCCAAAACTGATAAGGTTAATCAGGTGCTATACTTAGTTTCAGTAATTACCTGGGACACAAACATCAAGAGGATATGAGATTATGAGTACCGCTAAACTGGTAAAAACGAAAGCGTCTAATCTGCTTTATACCCGTAACGATGTATCGGATAGCGATAAAAAAGCGACAGTTGAGTTGCTGAATCGCCAGGTGATCCAGTTCATTGACCTGTCGCTGATTACCAAACAGGCCCACTGGAATATGCGCGGTGCAAACTTCATTGCCGTACATGAAATGCTGGATGGCTTCCGGACCGCGCTCGTCGATCATCTCGACACCATGGCCGAACGTGCGGTACAGCTGGGCGGCGTGGCACTCGGCACCACACAGGTGATCAACAGCAAAACTGCATTGAAAAGCTATCCGCTGGATATTCACAGCGTGCAGGATCACCTGAAAGAGCTGGCTGACCGCTATGCCATCGTTGCGAATGATGTGCGTAAAGCCATCGGCGAAGCGAAAGACGAAGATACGGCCGATATCTTTACTGCCGCTTCCCGCGATCTGGATAAATTCTTATGGTTCATCGAATCCAATATTGAATAATCCATAAGCATCACTGATGACCCTCTCGTTGCCCGACGAGAGGGTTTGCACTTTTATAGTGCACCACTTTGCCCTTCCCCCCTCATAAAGTTACCACTTCGTTACTATCCCATCACAAAATTGTTATTAGCCGATTGTTTTACGCTCGGAATCTGCGCTAAATAAGAGCAAAACAGGTTCGCGTCGCCAAACGCACCAAAACAGTGACTCAAAATGGTGCACCACGACATTATTGCTACACTTATTGTGCAATCGTGTAAAGCTTCGTCTTTACAAAACAATAGGTTGTAAACCTGGCATGATTTTTTCATACTGCGTTCATTCTCGCAGGGGTTCGCTCCCCGGATACAAAAGGAAAAACTATGAAGTCTG
Source organism: Kosakonia sp. (assembly GCF_032052965.1). Taxonomy (GTDB): domain Bacteria; phylum Pseudomonadota; class Gammaproteobacteria; order Enterobacterales; family Enterobacteriaceae; genus Kosakonia. Next base: position 69,894 of record NZ_DAMBVN010000004.1, on the reverse strand, counting down.
TATTGAAATTTTCCCTGGCTGCACTCGCCCTCGCCTTTGCTGTTTCTTCTCAGGCTGCTGACAAAAAGCTGGTCGTCGCAACCGATACCGCATTCGTACCCTTCGAGTTCAAACAAGACGGTAAATATGTTGGTTTTGACGTCGATCTGTGGGCTGCTATCGCAAAAGAGCTGAAACTGGATTACGAACTGAAGCCGATGGACTTCAGCGGCATCATCCCTGCGCTGCAAACCAAAAACATCGACCTGGCACTGGCCGGTATCACCATTACCGAAGAGCGTAAAAAAGCCATTGAGTTTTCTGACGGCTACTACAAAAGCGGTCTGCTGGTAATGGTGAAAGCCAACAACGACGACGTTAAAAGCGTGAAGGATCTCGATGGAAAAGTGCTGGCAGTGAAGAGTGGCACCGGTTCTGTTGACTACGCGAAAGCAAACATCAAAACCAAAGATCTGCGTCAGTTCCCGAACATCGATAATGCCTATATGGAACTGGGCACCGGCCGTGCAGATGCTGTACTGCACGATACGCCGAATATCCTTTACTTCATCAAAACGGCTGGCAACGGCAAGTTCAAATCGGTGGGTGAGTCTCTGGAAGCTCAGCAGTACGGTATTGCCTTCCCGAAAGGCAGCGACGAACTGCGTGAGAAAGTGAACGGCGCGCTGAAAACCCTGCGTGATAACGGCACTTATAACGAAATCTACAAAAAATGGTTCGGTACTGAGCCTAAATAATTATTATAAAATTCAAAGCGTTACACCTCAGGGGCGGTTTTCGCCCCTGATATCAACACAGTGTCTTTTACGTTGCGTCGCAACGGCAAGGCTGCGGCGTCCTGCCAGGTATGCAGTAACAGGCAGAAAGGGTTAAGGTGACTTAACGGCAGCGTGCAAGATGCGGTGTTTTATCACCACGGTATACAGGAATACATATTATGCAGTTTGACTGGAGCGCCATCTGGCCCGCCATTCCGCTTCTGCTCGACGGGGCAAAGATGACCTTGTGGATTTCGATCCTCGGTCTGGCAGGCGGTATTATTATTGGTTTGCTGGCCGGTTTAGCCCGTACCTACGGCGGCTGGATCGCTAACCACATCGCACTGGTGTTTATCGAAGTTATTCGCGGTACGCCTATCGTTGTTCAGGTGATGTATATCTACTTCGCACTGCCAATGGCCTTCCCCGATATCCGTATCGATACGTTTAGCGCCGCCGTGATCACCATTATGATCAACTCGGGCGCGTATATCGCTGAAATTACCCGTGGCTCCGTGCTGTCTATTCATAAAGGCTTCAGCGAAGCAGGCCTCGCTTTGGGCTTATCACGCGTTGAAACCATTCGCCACGTGATTATGCCGCTGGCGTTGCGCCGTATGCTGCCGCCGCTGGGTAACCAGTTGATTATCAGTATTAAAGATACCTCGTTGTTTATCGTTATTGGCGCGGCTGAATTGACCCGCCAGGGCCAGGAAATCATTGCCGGCAACTTCCGCGCACTGGAAATCTGGACCGCCGTTGGGGTGATCTACCTGATCATTACCCAGGCGCTGAACATCGTGCTCCGTCGTCTTGAAGGAAGGATGAAAATCCTGTGATTGAATTTAAAAACGTCTCCAAGCACTTTGGTCAAACCCAGGTGCTACACAATATCGATCTCAACATTTCACAGGGCGAAGTAGTGGTCATTATCGGGCCGTCTGGCTCGGGCAAATCCACGTTGCTGCGCTGCATCAACAAGCTGGAAGAGATCACCAGCGGCGATCTGATTGTGGATGGCCTGAAAGTGAACGATCCGAAAGTGGACGAGCGTCTGATCCGCCAGGAAGCCGGGATGGTATTCCAGCAGTTCTACCTGTTCCCGCATCTGACGGCACTGGAAAACGTGATGTTTGGCCCGCTGCGCGTGCGCGGTACCAATAAAGCGGATGCCGAAAAGCTGGCGAAAGAGTTGCTGGCGAAAGTTGGCCTTGCCGAGCGTTCGCATCACTACCCTTCCGAGCTCTCCGGCGGTCAACAGCAGCGTGTGGCTATCGCCCGTGCGCTGGCAGTGAAACCAAAACTGATGCTGTTTGACGAGCCTACCTCGGCACTCGACCCGGAACTGCGTCACGAGGTACTGAAAGTAATGCAGGATCTGGCCGAAGAAGGCATGACGATGGTGATCGTGACCCACGAAATCGGCTTTGCCGAAAAAGTGGCATCGCGTCTGATTTTCATCGACAAAGGTCGTATTGCCGAAGACGGCAACCCGCAACAGTTAATTGAAAATCCGCCCAGCCCGCGTTTGCAGGAATTTTTGCAACACGTCGCCTGACGCATCAAAGCCCCCCGCAAGAGGGGCTTTTTTTTCGCCCTCGCCTGGATTTATCCCAATTCTTCAGCGCCTCGTTACGGCATCTATACTTATCTTTTTGCGGGATTTTCTCACCGGAGGAGCCTATGCCGTGGATAGTGCTACTGATTAGCCTGCTGTGCGCGCCGCTACATGCGGCGACTCTGCCCGGCATCACCCCTGCAGCCAACAATGCCCCAGCCTCACAAACCACCGAGCCGGATGTGGAACAAAAAAAAGCGGCTTATGCCGCGCTGGCCGATGTGCTGGAAAACGATGCATCGCGGCAGGAACTGATCGACCAGCTACGCAAAGTGGCAACGGCGCCCACGCAGGAGTCGGTGCCAGCGATCACCCCGCCAGAGGTGAAAGAACAAAAAACCGTGCTGGAGAACATTACTGAAGTCAGCCATTATTATGGCAAAGCGCTGGCGCAGCGCTTTGCCCAGCTGTACCGCAACCTGATGGGATCGCCGCATAAGACTTTTAACCCGCAGACCTTTGTGAATGCAGCGGGATATTTTTTACTGCTGGCCGCGCTGGTGTTTGCCTTCTGGATGCTGGTTCGGCTCTGCGTACTGCCGCTGTACCGCAAAATGGGCGCGTGGGGACGGCGGAAAAACCGCGATCGCAGCAACTGGCTTCAGCTTCCCGCCATGATCATTGGCGCGTTCATTATCGATCTGCTGCTGCTGGCGCTGACACTGTTCGTTGGGCAGTTGCTCAGCGCCGCACTGAATAATGGCAACCGCACTATTGCTTTCCAGCAGAGCCTGTTCCTCAATGCGTTTGCCTTGATTGAATTTTTTAAAGCCATTTTGCGGCTGGTGTTTTGCCCACGCATACCAGACTTGCGCCCGTTCCGCATTGAAGATCATACCGCCCGTTACTGGCACCTGCGCTTGAGTGCGCTCAGCAGCCTGATTGGTTATGGCCTGCTGGTCGCCGTGCCAATCATCTCAAACCAGGTCAACGTGCAATTTGGCGCGCTGGCAAATGTGGTGATTATGCTGTTTATCACGGTCTGGGCGCTGTACCTGATCTTCCATAACAAGAAAGAGATCCAGCACCATTTGATCGCGCTGGCCGATCGCTCACTGGCATTTTTCAGCCTGTTTATCCGCGCCTTTGCCCTGGTCTGGCACTGGCTGGCAAGTGCCTATTTTATTGTGCTGTTCTTCTTCTCGTTGTTCGATCCTGGTAACAGCCTGAAATTTATGATGGGCGCAACCGTTCGCAGTCTGGCAATCCTGAGCATTGCGGCGTTTCTTTCCGGCGTGCTGTCACGCTGGCTGAACAAAACCATTACGCTCTCACCACCGGTACAGCGTAACTATCCGGAGCTGCAAAAACGGCTCAATGGCTGGCTCTCTGCCACGCTGAAGACGGCACGTTTCCTGGTGGTATGCGTGACGGTTATGCTGCTGCTTAATGCGTGGGGACTGTTTGATATCTGGCAGTGGCTGACCTATGGCGCAGGTGAAAAAACGGTCGATATTTTGATCCGTATTGCGCTGATCCTGTTTTTTTCCGCGGTGGGCTGGACATTGCTGGCAAGCCTGATTGAAAACCGCCTCGCCTCTGATATTCATGGCCGGCCGCTGCCCAGCGCACGCACCCGCACATTATTAACGCTGTTTCGCAATGCGCTGGCGGTCGTGATCAGTACCATTACAGTGATGATTGTGCTGTCGGAAATTGGCGTCAACATCGCGCCACTGCTTGCGGGTGCAGGTGCATTGGGCCTGGCGATTTCATTCGGGTCACAAACGCTGGTGAAAGATATTATCACCGGGATATTTATTCAGTTTGAGAATGGCATGAATACCGGCGATTTGGTGACCATTGGCCCGCTAACCGGCACAGTAGAACGCATGACTATTCGCTCCGTCGGCGTACGTCAGGATACCGGGGCGTATCACATTATTCCCTGGTCATCGATCACGACCTTCGCCAACTTTGTTCGCGGTATTGGCTCTGTGGTAGCGAATTATGATGTCGATCGCCACGAAGACGCCGACAGAGCGAACCAGGCGCTGAAAGATGCCGTTGCTGAACTGCTGGAAAAGGAGGATATTCGCGGGCTGATCATCGGCGAGCCTTCGTTCGCCGGCCTGGTCGGGTTAACCAACACCGCCTTTACGCTGCGCGTGACCTTCACCACGCTGCCGCTTAAACAGTGGACGGTACGTTTCGCCCTCGACACGATGGTGAAGAAACATTTCGATCTGGCGAACGTGCGCCCGCCAGTGCAAACCTATCAGGTACTGCCCCCGCCGGGCAGCCCTGCACTACAGCAACCCGTGTCAGGCACAGGGCCGCAGCCACCGGCTGAACCTACGCTTTGAAACGCGTCTGTCCCCAGCGGGTGCGCTGATTATCATCAAGGAAGGTCCAGGCAATAAAGCGGCTCTGCTTTTGCCCCTGGGCCATCTCTTTTTTCAGCACTTTCACAGCGCCAGCCCGGGTCAGAGCGCGGTAGAGTTCTGGCAGGTTATCGCCGCGAGAAACCAGCGAGGTAAACCATAACACCTGGCGGGCAAACGACGGGCTTTCGGCAATCATCTTACTGATAAAGGCCACTTCCCCCCCTTCGCACCACAGTTCCTGCTGCTGGCCGCCAAAATTCAGCGCGCCGTCGGCCGACTGCCCAAGATTTCGGCGCTTGCGCTCGCTGCCCGCCTGCGCACTTTGCGCTGAGTCGTGGAACGGCGGATTGCAGATGACCGCATCGTACTGCTCATTCTTATGGATAATGCCGTTCAGGATCGCCGCCGGATCTTTCTGTCGACGCAGGCGCACTGCGCGGGTTAAGCCAGGGTTAGCGTTGATAATTGCCTGCGCGCTGGCAAAGGCCGCATCATTCACTTCGCTACCGGTAAAGCGCCAACCATATTCGTGAGCGCCAATCAGCGGATAAATACAGTTCGCGCCCGTTCCCACATCCAGCACGCTGGCTTGTGTTGGAACCTGGCCCTGATTGCTTTCAGCCAGCACATCCGCCAGATGGTGAAGATAATCAGCACGCCCCGGTACTGGCGGGCAGAGAAAACCGTCCGGAATGTCCCACTCGCGCACACCATAAAACTGCGCCAGCAGCGCCTTGTTTAAGGCTTTTACCGCCAGCGGTTGCGCAAAATCAATCGTCGGCTCGCCATTGGGATTAGCAATAATAAAATCATGCAGTGACGGATTGACGGCGCACAGCGCCCCGAGGTCATAGCGGCTATGGTGGCGGTTACGCGGGTGTAAACCCGGCTTCTGGGCATTCATGGCATTCTCCTGTTCGCAGCGGCGTAAGATACCCGTTGACGCTGGCCGGGTAAATAAGTGAGGCTGAAGAAACTTTCTTATCACGTGGACATGCTATGTATTTTTATGAACCGTCGAAGGGCCACGGCCTGCCCCACGACCCACTCAACGCCATTATTGGCCCTCGCCCGATTGGCTGGATAGCCTCACTGGATGGCGCGGGTCGCCGCAATCTTGCGCCGTACAGCTTTTTTAACTGTTTCAATTATCGCCCGCCGATCATTGGCTTTGCCAGCAGCGGCTGGAAAGACAGCGTGCGCAATATCAGCGAAACCAAAGAATTTGTCTGGAACCTGACGACCCGCGATTTAGCCGTGCAGATGAATGAATCCTCCGCCTCACTACCGCATGGTGAAGACGAGTTTACCCGCGCGGGCCTGACTCCAGTGCCAGGACGCCTTGTTAGCGCGCCACGCGTTGCGGAAAGCCCGGTCAACTTTGAGTGTCGCCTTTCGCAGTGCATTCAATTGACGAGCGCAGCCGGCAGCGCCATTGATACCTGGCTGGTGCTGGGTGAAGTGGTGGCGGTACATATCGACGAGTCGCTTTTAGAAGAGGGCATTTACCAGACAGCGAAAGCGCAACCGGTGCTGCGTGCCGGCGGCCCATCGGCCTATTACGGCATCAGTGAAGCACTGCGCTTTGATTTAACTCGCCCGGATAACCGTTAGCCAGTGTGGCAGGCCGGAACAGCTGTCGACGCCGATCCGGCCTGCGCGACTATACTGTTAATACGGAGGGCAACATTATGGCTTCAGGTTGGGCAAACGATGATGCGGTACAACAACAGATCGACAGTACGATCGAAGATGCTGTCGCGCGTGCTCGCCGCGACATCCCGGCGGGCGACAGTCTAAAAGAGTGTGAGGAGTGTGGCGAACCCATTCCGGAAGCGCGTCGTAAAGCGATCCCGGGGGTGCGTTTATGCGTATCCTGCCAACAGAAGAAAGATTTACATAACTCTACATTTTCAGGATATAATCGCAGAGGTTCGAAAGATAGCCAGCTACGTTGACGTTTCCTGACCTCTGTAACCAGCGCAAGCGGTTGCCTTTACATCCACAGAATGATTCCCGCCACGTAGCAAAATGTGCCGCAAATCTTTCGACGCTTCAACGCGGCCGCTGATACGCGCTCAAATCCTAATAAAAACCTTAAAATACAAAAAGTTGTCTATCGTTCAATTTTTTAGAACAACGCCGTCAATTCTCTTCGATTTTATCTCTCGCGAAAAACCGTGATACTTATCACATCGACGGAACATCGTCTTCCATACAGAATAACCTGCGAGAATTTAACCATGAAAACCATTAAATATGCTGTTGCTGCTATCGCCCTGTCCACCCTCTCCTTTGGCGCGTTTGCTGCACAATCCGTCAGCCCGGCTCAGGCCGAAAATCTGAATAAAATCGGTGTTGTTTCTGCAGACAATGCAGACACGCTGGACGGTCTGGAAGCAAAACTGGCGCAAAAAGCACAAGCAGCTGGCGCATCTGGCTACAGCATCACTTCCGCTAACGGCAATAACAAAATGAGCGGCACCGCGGTTATCTACAAATAACCTGACCGAAGTTTTACCCCCGGCACATAACCCTCTGCCGGGGTGCTCCACCCTCATTGACCCTGTTGTTACCCTGTTTTTGCCCGTCCAGTGATGTGACGGGCTTTTTTTCGTCAAAAACTTTCCGCAACCCGCGCCAGCCCGGCGTCCAGCGAAGCCACTTCTCCGCTCGCCACCAGGCAGCAGGCTAACTGAATCTTCAACGACTCCGGCACCGCTTCGCGACCCGCAATGCAGTGTTCTATCCAGCGTGCGGTACTTTCCGCGTCTTTTGCTACCCCGACGGGGGCGGCCTGCGAAGGCGAATCATTGCGTGCAAATAAAGTACGCTCGCCCTGCGTATCAATAAGGTTGATCTGCGGGCAACGCTGCGGGTTGGCGTATACCTCACCTTCAGTGCCTTGCATCAACAGGCCACGCCCGCCGATATCTGCAAAGAATTTGCCCACACGAGTCAGATATTCCGGGTGTGAAACACTGGATAAGCGCAGCGCCGCTGCGGGTTCAAAGGGCGTGGCCAGTTTCGCCAGCGTGTGCGCACTGTTACGCACCCCCATACGCCAGCGCATCGCCAGCTGTTTTTCCAGCGGCGGGCAAAGCGCGCTCACCGGCATGTAAACCGGCTGATGCCCTTCGAGCCGTGCCTGCGCCTGGCCGGCGTGCAGGGTCGCGTCGATACCGAGTAATTTAAAAATACTCTCCGTTATCACACGGGAAGGATCTTCACTGACGCCGTGCACCAATACCGGAAAACCAAGCTTTGTCAGCAATATGGCCAGCAGCGGTGTCAGGTTAGCCTGCTTGCGTGCACCGTTATAACTGGGAATAACAATCGGCATCGGTTTCGCCACGGGCGGGGTCAGCGTGACGGTGTGCTGCTGCATAGCCTCGTAAAAACCCCGCATTTCCGCTTCGCCTTCACCTTTAATGCGCAGGGCAATCAGAATGCCGCCCATCTCCAGTTCTGGCACCTCGCCATTAAGCATTTGCGTGTACAGCCCGCGCGCGGTATCAACATCCAGATCCCGGGCGTGATTCTTCCCCCGGCCAATCTCTTTAATGATGGTGCGGTAGTCCATGGAAACTCCTTACGTGCTCACATCGTTAACGGCGCCTGCGGCGCTTTTGTTCTGGTTTCTTCACTATAACGTCGGGCATCGCCGGTTGTGAAATAGGAAACACCGGTAGCGCATCAAGCAGGCGTTTACCGTAGCGCTTTGTCAGCAGCCGCTTGTCGTAAATCACTACTTCTCCACGACAACCATGACTACGGATCAGCCGCCCGACCTGCTGGATCAGGTTAAACGAGGCGCTCGGCAGGCTCTGCACTTCAAACGGATAGCGGTTGAGGCTCTTTAACCACTCCCCTTCGGTGATCACCACCGGGCTGTCGATAGGCGGGAAAGCAATTTTATGGATATGTACTTGTGTCAGGTAATCGCCTTTTAAATCCAGCCCTTCAGCGAAGGATTGCAGCCCCACCAGTACGCTGCGTTCGCCAGCATCGATCCGTTTGCGATGCAGCTCCACGAGCCGATAACGCGGTTGATCGCCCTGCACCAACAGTAACAAGCGCAGCTCGGTAACATAGGTCAAAAACAGTTGCATTGCCCGCTGACTGGCAAACAGCACCAGCATGCCCGGATGGGCTTTGCTCTCCACTTGCTCGCGAAACCAGGTTGCCATTTCGGCAATATGCTGTTCCTCGTTTTCTATCAGCGGCTCGTAACGCATTTGCGGAATAACAATTTGGCCCTGCTCAACATGATTGAACGGCGAGTCCAGCGTCACAAAGCGATCGCCGGCCTTCTCTCGCAGGCCGCTCATCTCCTGTAAACGGCTAAAACTGTTCAGCGAGCGCAGCGTGGCGGAGGTGACGACAATATGCGGTACGCTGCGCCAAAGCAGTTTTTCCAGCTGATCGCTGACGCGGATCCCCACACAGTGAAACTGCAGATGCAACTGGCCATCACGCATGTCTCGCGTCGCCCATTTGGAGACAGGCGCACCCGACGCCTGTACCATCGATGCCAGCCGCCACAACTTGCTCTGGCTTTCAAACATTCCCAGCGCGCGGTTCATTTGCAGGATCACGCGGTGCAGGCGCACGATATCGTGACTGCCCGTTTTCTCACTTAAATCATTCAGGAACAGCTCTGCCAGGCCCCGCAACATCTCCGTCAGTTTCGCCAGACGCTGGCAAATAGCCATCACCTCGTCCGGCAGTTCCCCCATCGCAAAGCGGTGTTCAGCTTCCTGCCCGGCAGGCAGCAGGAGATTAAGTATGTTATTCAGCGAAGCAATCAGCTCATATAACTCTTCACAGTGGGCATTCAGCCGCTCTGGTGTCGCCAGTGGCGGCGTGGTCTTCGGGCGGAATTGTTCCAGACAGGTAGCAATGAGCTTGCTGAACAGATCGAGCTGCAGCCGATACCATGCGGCGGTGATTTCCGCGCTCATTTCCAGCGCATCACGTGCGACATCCGGTAAATGGTGGCCTTCATCCAGTACCAGTAGCAGGTTTTTTGGCTCCGGCAGCACCGCTTCGCTCTCCATTGCCGCCATTACCAGCGCATGGTTCGCCACCACCACTTCCGCTTCCTGAATTTCACGCCGGGCAACGAAAAACGGGCACTCCCGGTAGTAATGACAGTTACGGTTCAGGCAGCTGGCTTTATCGGTGCTGAGGCGTCGCCACATATCGTCAGTAACGGCTTTGTCCGTATGATCACGCAGACCGTCCCATTTGTAGCTATCCAGATCGGCTTTCAGCGCTGCGCAGAGCTTCTGCTCCTCTTTATTGCCCGGCGTTAATTCATCATCCAGAAAGGCGAGCAGATCTTGTTGATCGGGTTCGGTACTGGCCAGCGCGGCCAGATTGCGCGGGCAAACGTAGCGACCGCGCCCAAAAGCGGCGGTAAAACGTAAGTCAGGGATAATTTTACGCAGCAACGGCAAATCTTTGCTGAAGATTTGGTCCTGCAGCGCAACGTTGGCGGTGCTGACCACCAGCGTTTTTTGCTCTTCACGGGCGATAGCAATACCAGGAATCAGGTAAGAGAGGGTTTTCCCCACACCGGTCGGCGCTTCAATCGCCAGATGCCGCCCCTCATCCCCCGCCAGCGTTTTCGCGACATCAGCAATCATCTGCCGCTGCGGCGCTCGGGGAATAAAGTCCGGGATCTGTTGTTGCAACGCCTTATACCAGGCGGCAATCTGCGCTTTTAGCGCGGCGGTAAGGGCCATGATGAAACCTGAAATACTGTATAAACAGCCATTATTGTGGCATTTTTAGCGCGCCGGGGGTAACGGTTTTTGCAAGGCGGAAGCGGGTACCTAAAAGCGACCGTCCAGTCGCAGATACAGAATATTTTTCGCAGAGCCGATCACAAATTGGCATATCGGGTCATTAATGCGCCTGCCGACGCGTTGATCATTCATCAACGCAATGCTAGTTTTTTACCTGCATTACGCTTGTTACCGAATATCGGGCAAAACCTAAATGCAGACTTAGAGGACAAATCCGTCCGCGGCTGTATTTATGTTTTGCCCGTTTTTGTTTGCAGGAGTTGGCGATGCTGGTCAAACAAATATTAAATAATAACGTTGTCAGCGCTATTGATGATCGTGGCCTTGAGGTTATTCTCACCGGGTGCGGGCTGGGTTTTAATACCCACTGCGGCGCCGTCGTCGACGAGCAAGCCATCGAAAAAATATTTCGTCTGCAGGATTCGCAAATCTCCGCTCGCTTTAAAGATCTGGTCAGCGAAGTGCCGGTAGAAATACTGCAACTGACCGACGATATTGTCGCGCTGGCGCGGAATGCACTGCCACACAAATTAAGCGAAGGGCTGTACGTCACGCTGGCCGATCACCTGCATTTTGCCCTGCAACGTAGCCAAAATAACGATGTGCTGCCCAATCCGCTGGAGTGGGAAGTTCGTCATTTTTATACCGCAGAATATGGCATTGGCCGCCAGGCTCTGGGGATGATAGTGGCACGCACAGGCACGTTATTACCCGACAGCGAGGCCTGTAGCATCGCCCTGCACATTGTTAACGCCGGGCTGAATGACACCATGGGTAAAACCGCGCAAATTACGCGCCTTATTTACCAGCTGCAGAATATTGTTAAATATTTTTTTAGCCTGCCGCTCGATGAGCACAGTCTGAACTATCAGCGATTTATTACCCATTTGAAGTTCTTTGCCCAACGGGTGATTGATGGTGTGGTGTTAAATAATGACGACGAAGAGTTATTTGCCATGGTGCAACGTCGTTATCAGACAACCCTGAAATGTGTTGATGCAATTAATGAGTTTGTCGGCAAAAACTATCACCACACCATGAGCAACTCGGAAAAGCTCTATCTGACCGTGCATATAGAAAACGTGGTGCAACGGGCAGAGTCGTAAACCTATTCTTTCCAGGCTTGTTACTGTTAAATCAGGCAAACCCCAGAAGAACAACGCGCCGGTCAATTACCGGTAATTGTTATGACACCTGCAATGCAGGTGGCAGTCTGGAGGAATGACCATGAACTATCAGAATACCGCGCAGCAGATCATTACCCGGATCGGCGGCAAGGACAATATTCTCTCGCTCTTTCACTGTATTACCCGTCTGCGATTTTTACTCAAAGAGAACGACAAGGCCGACCGTGCGGCGCTGGAAGCACTGGATGGCGTCATTGGCGTGAATATCTCCGGCGATCAATATCAGTTGATTATTGGCAACGACGTCGCACCGCTGTGCGAGGCGCTGCAGGCGTTACTGCCGGGCGTTTCGGCAGGTGGGGCGGTGCAGCATGGCAAACGCCGCAATCCGGTGTCAGTTGTACTGGAAGGCTTATCCAGTATTTTTTCACCGATCATTCCGGCGATTGCCGGGGCCGGTATCCTCAAAGGTGTACTGGCGCTGCTGGTCGCCATGCACTGGCTGGAAACCAGCAACCAGACCTATCAAATCTTGTTGGCAATCAGCGACGGCGTTTTCTACTTTATGCCGCTGGCGCTGGCCTTCAGCGCGGCCAATAAATTTGGCGCAAACCCCTACGTTGCGGTTGCGCTTGCCGCCGCCCTGTTCCACCCCGCCATCCAGACACTGTTCAAGTCCGGCGCACCAGTGAGCTTTATGAGTCTGCCGGTGCCCACAGTGAATTATGCCTCGACAGTGATCCCCATTTTGTTGGCGGTGTGGTTGCTCAGCCGGGTAGAAAAAGGCATTGACCGCCTCATGCCTGGCGCGTTGAAAACCATGTTTGTGCCGCTGCTGAGCCTGGTGATTGTCACCCCCATCACGCTGATTGCCATTGGTCCGTTGGGCATTTTCGCTGGCAACGCGCTTTCTGGCGGCATTATCTGGCTGGTGGAAAACATGGGGATCGTGGCGGGGGTGGTGGTCGGCGGTACGTTGTCGATGATCATCATTACCGGCATGCATTATGTGCTGGTGCCTATCATGATCAACAACATCAGTCAGATGGGTTTTGACCCGTTCAAAATCCTCTTCTACGTTGCCAACCTGGGCCAGGCAGGAGCAGCTTTTGGCGTGTTCCTGCGTGCCAAAGATAAAAAGCTAAAGTCCCTGGCGCTCACGACCAGCTTCAGTGCCGCATTGGGCATTACCGAACCGGCGATGTACGGCATCAATATTCGTTATAAACGCCCGTTTGCTGCGGCGCTGATTGGCGGTGCCTGCGGCGGCGGCTTCGCCATGGCGATGGGTGTCAAAACCTATGCTTTTGCGCTTAGCGGCTTGCCCGGTCTTCCGGCGCTGGTTGGCCCGACATTTTTATGGGCGTTGGTCAGTATTGCCATCTCCTTCGTGTGTGCTGCGGTGGTTACAGTGGTGCTCGGCTTTGAAGAAACGGTGGTCGCTGGCATGAGTCCGATGCCGATGGCGCGCAGCGCAGAAAAACTGTTTGCTCCGGTCAGCGGCGAACTGAAAGCCCTGAACACGCTCAGCGATCCGGTCTTTGCCGATGAAATTTTTGGTAAAGGCCTGGCGATTTACCCTACCAGTGGCGAGCTGCGTTCGCCGGTCAACGGCAAAGTGGAATCGCTGTTCGACACTCACCACGCACTGGCACTGCAAAGCGATACCGGTGCAGAGATCCTGATTCATATTGGTATCGATACGGTGAAGCTTGGCGGGCGGCACTTTACCCGCCATATCACCGTCGGGCAGGTGGTGGAAGTGGGCGATTTACTGGTGAGCTTTGACCTTGCGGCGCTGAAAGCCGAAGGCATCGATCCCAGCGTGATCGTGGTGGTGACGAACAGCGAACAGTACGGCGACATCAGCCCGGTTAAAGCCAATGGCGATGTCGCCAGCCGGGATGAATTTCTCACACTGACCGCAACAGCGGCATAAGGAGCAGAAAGATGGCATTTTCGAAAGCATTTCCGGAAGGGTTTTTATGGGGGGGCGCCACTGCCGCAAACCAGCTGGAAGGCGCATGGAACGTGGACGGCAAAGGGTTGTCCGTCTCGGATGTCTACACCTTTGATAGCGAACTGCCCCGTGAACGCTGGCTCGATCAGTGGCTGGGCATGACCCACGCGCAGGTCCGTGAAGCGCAGGATCCCAACAGTAAAAAATATTACCCCAAACGCAAAGGCAACGACTTCTACCACCACTTTAAAGAGGATATCGCGCTGTTTGCCGGAATGGGCTTTAGATGCTTTCGCATGTCGATAGCCTGGACACGCATCTTTCCACGCGGCGATGAGACGACCCCGAACGAAGCCGGGCTGAAATTTTACGATGAGGTCTTCGACACGTTACTGGCGCACGGCATCGAACCCATTGTGTCGCTGTCGCACTATGAGATGCCACTGGCGCTGGTCACCGATTACGGCGGCTGGCCAAATCGCCAGTTGGTGGAGTTTTACGTGCGCTTTGCGACGACGGTGTTCACCCGCTATCGCAAAAAAGTGAAGTACTGGATGACCTTTAACGAGATCAACTGCGTCAAACATCATCCTTATGTCAGCGTGGGGGTGATCGAAGAAGACAACCCACATCTTGAGCAGGACAAATACCAGGGCGCGCACCACCAGTTTGTGGCAAGCGCCCTGGCGACCAAAGCCTGCCACGCGATCATTCCTGGCTCGCAGGTCGGCTGCATGATCAGCTACCAGATGCTCTATCCGCATACCTGCCATCCGGATGATTTGCAGGCCTGCGAAGAGATGCAGCGAGTGTCGCTGTTCTTTAGCGACGTGCAGGCGCACGGCTACTACCCGGCGTACACCGACCGCATGCTGGCGGAGAAAGGCGTTACGCTGCAAAAAGTGGTCGGTGATGATGAGATCCTGCGCCAGCACCCGGTGGATTTTGTCTCCTTCAGTTACTACATGTCGAGTACCGTCAGCGCGCACCCGGGAAAACTGGAAGGGGCTGAAGGCAATATGATCACTGGCGGCATTCGTAACCCGCACTTGCCCACCAGCCAGTGGGGCTGGCAGATCGATCCGAAAGGGCTGCGCCTGGCGCTCAATCAACTGTATGACCGTTACCAGAAACCACTGTTTATTGCCGAAAATGGCTTGGGTGCGGTGGATACCGTTAACCCGGATGGTTCGATTGATGACGATTACCGTATCGATTACCTGCGCCAGCACGTCGCGCAGATGCAGGAAGCCATTGGCGATGGTGTCGATCTGTTTGGTTATACCTGGTGGGGGCCAATTGACGTGGTCAGCGCAGGTACGGCGCAAATCTCTAAGCGCTATGGGTTTATTTATGTGGACCAGGACGATATGGGCAACGGCACACAGGCCCGATCGCTGAAGAAAAGCTACCACTGGTATAAAAAACTGATCGCCTCTAACGGCGCAGATTTAACGGATTAAGGAGCGGAAATGGCTGTATTCCCGAAAGATTTCTTATGGGGCGGCGCAATTGCCGCCAACCAGGCGGAAGGGGCGTGGAATGAAGACGGTAAAGGGCCGTCTATCGCCGACGTGGTACGGGGCGGCATCGCCTCCGGTCAACATGATGCAGTCGTCGACCCAGGCCGCTATTACGCCAGCCACCAGGCGGTGGACTTTTACCATCATTACAAAGAAGACGTGGCGCTCTTTGCCGAAATGGGGTTCAAATGTTTCCGCACGTCAATTGCCTGGACGCGCATTTTCCCGCGTGGCGATGAAACCACGCCCAACGAAGCAGGGCTGGCATTTTACGACAGGCTGTTTGATGAGTTGCTCAAATACGGTATTGAGCCGGTGATCACCCTTTCCCACTACGAAACGCCGCTGGCGCTCTACCAGGAATATGGCGGCTGGAAAAACAGACAACTTATTGATTTTTTCGCACGCTACTGCGAGACGGTGTTCCGGCGCTACCAGGGAAAAGTCAAATACTGGATGACCTTTAACGAGCTGAATAACATGAACCGCATGCCATTCGCCACCGGTGCAGTGGATGCCGACGCCAGCGCGCAAGATATCTGGCAGGCCAACCATCACCAGTTTGTGGCGAACGCGCTGGCGAACAAGCTATGTCATGCGATTATCCCCACCGCGCAAATTGGCTGCATGTTATCACTAAGTACCGTCTACCCGGCCACCTGTAATCCGGATGATATTTTCTCTACGATGCAATTACGCCGACGCTCGCTATTCTTTTCCGATGTAATGATGTTCGGCCACTATCCGGCCTACGCGCCGCGTCTGTTCCGCGAATCTGGCGTCGAGCTGGAAATTGCCGACGGCGACCTGCAACTGCTGGCAGATTACCCTTCGGATTATCTCGGCTTTAGCTATTACCGCAGCGTACTGCATCAGGCGGGCGGCCAGTTCCGCATTGACACCGGCGGTACCGCCGGGCTGGATAACCCCTTCCTTGAAAAAACCGAATGGGGCTGGCCTATCGATCCGCAGGGCTTCCGCATTGTGTGCAACGAACTGGCGGATCGTTACCGTAAGCCACTGTTTATTGTCGAGAATGGTTATGGCGGAGTGGATGAGCCGGATGCCAGCGGGCAAATCAACGATCAGGCGCGTATCGATTATGGGCGTCGTCATATTCAGGCGATGGCGGAAGCCATTGAAGATGGGTGCAACATCATGGGTTATACGTGGTGGGGGCCGATTGATATTGTCAGTGCCGGAACCGGGGAGATGAAAAAACGCTATGGCTTTATCTATGTCGACAAAGACAACGAAGGCAAGGGCACACTGAAACGCAGCAAGAAGAAAAGTTTTGACTGGTATCAGCAGGTTATCGCCAGCAACGGCGAAGTGCTGTAAGGTTGCATTCAGGAAGCGCTACGGCGCTTCCTTTACGTTGACCCGCAGACGATAAAGGTTTTCGCATGAGCACATGGCATTTGGTTGATCCTGAGCTTCGCCCCGCTATTCAATCCTGGACACCTTCCTCCCTTGACGCCGCCGACTTTCCCGCCATCCGCCAACAACGCCAGCTAGCCGCGCTGGAGAATATGCACCAGCACGATGGACTGGCGCTGACGATGTCGGAGCACATGATAGGTACCCCCCCGGTAAGAGTGCGCGTCATCGCCCCGCAACAACCGCGTGCCGGGCGAATGGGGGTTTTACATATTCACGGTGGTGGCCATCTGTTCGGCAGCCCGGAACAATCGCTGTCACTGACCCGGCCAACAGCAGCCCGCCACGATTGCGTGGTGGTCTCGGTCGATTACCGCCTGTCACCGGAAACACGCTTTCCCGGCTCGCTGAACGATTGCTATGCCGCACTGGTATGGATGGTGGAAAACGCCGACATGCTGGGTATCAACGCCAGTAATATTGGCTTGATGGGTGACAGCGCTGGCGCGGGCATTGCCGCCGGGCTGGCGCTCTGGGCGCGCGATCACCAGGGGCCACAACTGGCGTTTCAGAACCTGATGTTCCCGATGCTCGACGACCGTACCGCGACCGCAACTGATGTCAATCCGGTCACCGGGGAGTTTATCTGGACGCGAGAAAATAACCGTTTTGCCTGGGGGGCGCTTCTGGGCTGTGAACCGGGCAGCGAAGGGGTTTCGCCGTATGCCGCCCCGGCGCGGGCTACGGAGGTGACGGGATTACCCCCCACCTGGATTGGCGTTGGCACGCTGGATCTGTTTCTGGATGAAGATGTGACCTATGCGCAACGGTTGATTCGCGCAGGTGTGAGCGTGGAGCTGAATGTCTGGCCGGGGGCCTGGCACGGCTTTAATTCTGACCCACAGGCAAGCGTGGCGCAGCGTGCGCGGGAAGCCCGCCAGAGCTGGCTGGCACGTTTTGCCGGGTAACCCATCACAACACCCTGATAAGACAACGCCGCCGGCAGGCATTAGCCCGACGGCGGCGTTCTTCACCGGCTGGCGCATCGCGCCTCCGGTTAATCCTGCATTACTGACCTGCAGAAGGCTTACGTGGACGGCGACGGCGAGCTGAATTTCCTGCCGGTTTGCCCTGGTTATCACGCGGGGTCTGGGCATTTGCCGGGTTACCATCAAGGCGACGGGAGCCACCTTCGCTGCGGCGCGGCGCGCGCGCTTTTTGCGCCTCGCCTTCGTTACGACGCGGCGCAGACTGACTGCGGCCACCGGCCCCCTGCCCGCGACCACTGCCCTGGCGGCCACCACCCTGACCACGACCATTCTGGATCGGTTCCGCTTTGATTGACGGATCCGGCTCGTAGCCTGCCAAGGCAATGCGCGGGATCTCTTTTTTCAGCAACCGTTCAATATCGCGCAGCAGTTTGTGCTCATCTACACACACCAGCGACAATGCCTCACCGGTCGCTGCAGCGCGGCCCGTACGGCCGATACGGTGAACGTAATCTTCCGGCACATTCGGCAGCTCGTAGTTAACAACGTGCGGCAACTCTTCGATGTCCAGACCACGGGCCGCAATATCGGTAGCAACCAGTACGCGAATATCACCGGATTTAAAATCCGCCAGTGCGCGGGTACGTGCGCCCTGGCTTTTATTCCCGTGAATAGCCGCGCTAGTGATCCCGTCTTTATTCAGTTGCTCCGCCAGATGGTTCGCGCCGTGCTTGGTACGGGTAAATACCAGCACCTGCTGCCAGTTTCCTTCGCCAATCATCTGCGACAGCAGTTCCCGTTTACGCTTTTTATCGACAAAGTGCACATGCTGTGTCACCTGCTCGGAAGCAGTGTTGCGACGGGCGACTTCGATTTCCAGCGGGTTACGCAGCAGTTTTTCCGCCAGCTGTTTGATCTCATCAGAGAACGTGGCGGAAAACAGCAAGTTCTGACGTTTCGCCGGCAGCTTCGCCAGCACACGGCGAATATCATGAATAAAGCCCATATCCAGCATGCGGTCGGCTTCATCCAGCACCAGGATCTCAACGCTATCCAGTTTCAGTGCATTTTGATGTTCCAGATCCAGCAAACGCCCCGGTGTTGCCACCAGCACATCGACGCCACCGCGCAATTTCATCATTTGTGGGTTAATGCTGACACCGCCGAAAACAACCAGCGAGCGAATGTTCAGGTATTTGCTATAGGCTGCAACGTTTTCGCCAATCTGCGCCGCCAGTTCACGGGTTGGGGTTAAGATCAGCGCACGTACCGGGCGGCGGCCCTTCGCATGCGGTTCGTTCTGAATCAGGCGCTGCAACAAGGGCAGCGTAAAGCCTGCCGTTTTACCTGTACCGGTCTGGGCGCTGGCCATCAGGTCGCGGCCTTGCAACACCGCCGGGATAGCTTGCTGTTGAATAGGGGTCGGCTGAACATAGCCCTGCTCAGCAACAGCACGCAGGATATCCGAATTCAGGCCAAGGGCATCAAATGACATAACAACTCCGCACCGCCCCGACCTGTTACAGGTGTAGTTTTCAGGGAGATAATAATTTGACTGATGACAAAAACCACAATGTCATGAAGGGGCGGAGTGTATCAGCTTTTGTGATCACACGCATAAATTATCCCCCAAAGTACGGCCTGAGCATAATTTGCCCCTTTCATACTGGACAACCTTGTCCTCCCAGCCTAAATTTAATCAATCGATTGATTAATTTTCATCACCACCATGAATACAATCCCAACCACCAGCAAAGGCGAACATGCCAAAAGCCAGTTAATTGCCGCCGCACTTGCACAATTTGGCGAATACGGGCTGCATGCCACAACGCGAGATATTGCCGCGCAGGCCGGGCAAAACATCGCCGCCATTACTTACTACTTTGGGTCCAAAGAAGATTTGTACCTCGCCTGTGCGCAATGGATTGCCGACTTTATTAATGAGAATTTCCGCCCGCACGCTCAGGCTGCCGAAACGTTACTGGCCCAACCCAACGTTGAAAAAGAGGAAATCCGGGGGCTTATTCATCGCGCCTGTAAAAATATGATCACCCTGCTGACGCACGACGAAACGCTGAACCTCAGTAAGTTTATTTCACGCGAGCAGCTCTCCCCTACCCGTGCTTACCAGCTGGTACATGATCAGGTTATCGCCCCCCTGCATTGCCATCTTACGCGCCTGCTTGCCGCCTATACCGGGCGAGACGCTGAAGATACGCAAACCATTATTCATACCCATGCGCTACTGGGCGAAATTCTCGCGTTTCGTCTGGGGCGTGAAACATTCCTGCTGCGTGCAGGCTGGACCGAGTTTGATGAGCAAAAATCAGCACTGATTTTTCAGGTAATCACCTGTCATATCGATCTGATTTTGCAAGGATTAACCCTCAGGAGCCTGGAGTAATGAAAAAACCTGTCGTCGTCGTGTTGCTGGTCGTTGTTGTTCTCGCCGCGCTGGGCGGTGGCTGGATGTGGTATCAGAGTAAACAGCAGAGCACATTCACCCTGTACGGTAACGTCGATATCCGTACTGTTAACCTCAGTTTCCGCGTCGGCGGGCGTCTCGCCTCGCTGGCAGTGGACGAAGGCGATGCAATCAAACGCGGCCAGCCGCTGGGTGAAATCGACAAAGCCCCGTATGAAAATGCGCTGTTGCAGGCCCAGGCCAATGTTGCTACCGCGCAAGCGAAATATTCGCTGGCCACCGCAGGCTACCGGGATGAGGAAATTGCTCAGGCCGCCGCCGCGGTCAATCAGGCACGCGCCGCCTACGATTACGCACAGAATTACTATCAGCGCCAGCAAGGGCTGCTGAAAAGCCGGGCCATTTCGGCAAACGATCTGGAAAATGCCCGCTCGGCACGCGACCAGGCGCAGGCTACGCTGAAATCGGCCCAGGACAAACTGAGTCAGTACCGGGCCGGTAACCGCCCGCAGGAAATCGCCCAGGCCAAAGCCAGCCTGGAACAAGCCGAGGCGGCGCTGGCACAGGCGCAACTCGACCTGCATGACACCACGCTGGTCGCTCCGTCGGATGGCACACTGCTAACGCGTGCCGTTGAGCCAGGTAGCATGCTCAGCGCAGGCAGCACCGTGCTGACATTGTCATTAACCCGCCCGGTGTGGGTACGTGCTTATATTGACGAGCCAAACCTGCATCGCGCAAAAGCCGGTCAGGCGGTGTTGCTTTATACCGACGGCCGCCCGAATCAACCGTTTCACGGGAAAATCGGTTTTGTCTCCCCCACCGCTGAATTTACGCCGAAAACAGTCGAAACCCCGGATTTACGCACCGATCTCGTCTACCGTCTGCGCATTATTGTCACCGATGCTGACGACACGCTGCGCCAGGGTATGCCGGTCACGCTGCGTTTTAGCGATGAGGCAGGCCATGAATGAAGCGACGATTAATTTACGCAGTCTGGTAAAACGCTTTCCCGGCATGGATAAACCCGCCGTCGCACACCTGGACTGTACGATTAACGCAGGGTATGTCACCGGGCTGGTGGGGCCGGATGGTGCGGGGAAAACCACGCTGATGCGCATGCTGGCCGGGTTAATGAAAGCCGATCAGGGCGAGGTGCGCGTGATGGGGCTGGATCCCATTCGCCAGGACGCTGAACTGCATGCCATGCTGGGATACATGCCGCAAAAATTCGGCTTGTATGAAGATCTGACGGTGATGGAAAACCTCAGGCTGTATGCCGATCTGCGCAGCGTTACCGGGGAAAAACGACAGCAGACGTTTGCCCGGCTGCTGGAATTTACCTCGCTTGCCCCGTTCACCAGCCGCCTGGCCGGGAAACTCTCCGGCGGTATGAAACAAAAGCTTGGGCTGGCCTGTACGCTGGTCGGCGAACCTAAAGTGCTGTTACTGGATGAGCCGGGCGTCGGCGTCGATCCCATTTCCCGCCGCGAACTGTGGCAAATGGTGCATGAACTGGCGGGTGAAGGCATGTTGATCCTCTGGAGCACCTCCTATCTGGACGAGGCTGAACAGTGCCGTGATGTGCTGCTTATGAATGAGGGAGAATTGCTTTATCAGGGCGCGCCTAAAGCGTTGACGCAAACCATGGCCGGGCGCAGCTTTTTAGTCTCCAGCCCGCAGGAGAACAACCGCCGACTTCTGCGCAGACTGCTGAAACACCCACAAGTCAGTGATGCGATGATCCAGGGACGTTCGGTGCGTATGATCCTGCGCAAAGAGGCGCAGGCTGCACAGGTACAGGCGGCAGATAATATGCCCCCGTTGCAGATGACGGAAACGGCACCGCGTTTTGAGGATGCATTTATTGATTTGCTGGGCGGTGCGGCAACCGCCGAATCACCGCTCGGCGCAATTCTGCACACCGTAGAGGGCAACGCGCAGGAAACGGTGATTGAAGCCAAATCGCTGACCAAAAAATTTGGTGATTTTGCTGCCACCGATCACGTGAATTTTGCCGTTAAACGCGGGGAAATTTTTGGTCTGCTCGGCCCCAACGGTGCCGGGAAGTCCACCACCTTTAAAATGATGTGTGGTTTGCTGGTGCCCACGGAAGGCCAGGCGCTGGTGCTCAACATGGATCTTAAAGTCAGCTCCGGCAAAGCCCGCCAGCACCTTGGCTATATGGCGCAGAAGTTTTCCCTGTATGGCAACCTGACCGTTGAACAGAATCTGCGCTTTTTTTCCGGCGTCTATGGCCTGCGCGGCCAGGCACAGCGCGAGAAAATTGCCCGCATGTGTGACGCATTCGGTTTACAGGAGATAGCCAGCCACGCCACCGACGCGCTACCGCTCGGTTTTAAACAGCGACTGGCGCTCGCCTGCTCGCTGATGCATGAACCCGATATTCTGTTTCTGGATGAGCCGACCTCGGGCGTCGATCCGCTCACGCGCCGTGAGTTCTGGTTGCATATCAACAGCATGGTGGAAAAAGGGGTCACGGTGATGGTCACCACGCACTTTATGGATGAGGCGGAGTATTGCGACCGCATCGGCCTGGTGTACCGTGGCAAACTGATCGCCAGCGGAACGCCTGACGCGCTGAAAGCGCAGACGGCCGATGCGGATCACGCCGATCCCACCATGGAGCATGCGTTTATTACGCTGATTCAAAACTGGGATAAGGAGCACCATGATGCGTAAAGCGCTGTGCTGGCGGCGCGTGCGCGCGCTGTGTGTAAAAGAGACGCGGCAAATTGTGCGCGACCCCAGTAGCTGGCTCATTGCGGTGGTGATCCCGCTGCTGTTGCTGTTTATTTTCGGCTACGGCATTAACCTCGACTCCAGCAAACTGCGTGTCGGGGTGTTGCTGGAGCAGCACAGTGAAGAGGCGCTGGATTTCACCCACACGCTGACGGGTTCACCGTTTATTGATGCGACCATCAGCGACAACCGCCAGCAGTTGATCCAGATGATGCAGGCCGGACGCATTCGCGGGTTGGTGGTGGTTCCGGTCAATTTTGCCGCGCAGATGGCGCGGGCGGGCGATAACGCGCCGATTCAGGTGATCACTGACGGCAGCGAACCGAATACTGCGAACTTTGTACAGGGTTATATTCAGGGCATCTGGCAACTCTGGCAGCAGCAACGGGCGGAAGATCGCGGCCAGTCGTTTGATACCTTGATTGATATTCAGACCCGCTACTGGTTTAACCCAGCCGCCATTAGCCAGCATTTTATTATTCCTGGTGCAGTGACCATCATCATGACGGTGATTGGTGCCATCCTCACCTCGCTGGTGGTCGCCCGCGAATGGGAGCGCGGTACGATGGAAGCTCTGCTGTCCACCGAAGTAACGCGGGTGGAACTGCTGCTGTGTAAACTTATCCCCTATTACTTTCTTGGCATGCTGGCGATGTTGCTGTGCATGCTGGTGTCGGTATTTATTCTCGGCGTGCCTTACCGGGGCTCG
Source organism: Kosakonia sp. (assembly GCF_032052965.1). Classification (GTDB taxonomy): domain Bacteria; phylum Pseudomonadota; class Gammaproteobacteria; order Enterobacterales; family Enterobacteriaceae; genus Kosakonia. The sequence continues at coordinate 46,502 of NZ_DAMBVN010000004.1, read as the reverse complement.
TTACTGCTGCTGTTTTTGATCACCAGTCTGTTTCTGCTCAGTACGCTGGGCATGGGGCTGCTGATCTCTACCGTCACCCGTAATCAGTTTAATGCCGCCCAGGTGGCGCTGAATGCCGCATTTCTGCCTTCCATTATGTTGTCTGGCTTTATTTTTCAAATCGATAGCATGCCAGCGGTGATCCGCGCGGTAACCTATATCATTCCGGCGCGTTACTTTGTAAGTACCCTGCAAAGCCTGTTTCTGGCGGGCAATATTCCAGTGGTACTGCTGGTCAATGTGCTGTTTCTGGTTGCCTCGGCGGTGATGTTCATTGGGCTGACGTGGCTAAAAACAAAACGCAGGCTGGAGTAAGGAAAAGTCATGTTTCATCGTTTATTGACGCTTATCCGCAAAGAGTTGCAGTCGTTGCTGCGCGAGCCGCAAACCCGTGCCATTCTGGTGTTACCGGTGCTGCTGCAGGTATTGCTGTTTCCCTTCGCCGCCACCCTTGAAGTCACCAACGCCACTATCGCCATCTACAACGAAGATAACGGCAAACATGCCGTGGAATTAACGCAACGCTTTGCCCGTGCCAAAGCTTTTCCTCACGTTTTGCTGCTGAAAAGCCCGCAAGAGATCCGCCCGACAATTGATACGCAACGCGCCCTGCTGCTGGTGCGTTTTCCGGCGGATTTTTCCCGCAATCTGGATACAGGCACCCCGGCGCCTATGCAGTTGATCCTCGACGGGCGAAATTCCAACAGTGCGCAAATCGCGGCTAATTACCTGCAACAAATGGTCAAAGATTATCAGCAGGAATTGATGAGCGGGCAGGTCAAACCCAATAACAGCGAGCTGGTAATTCGTAACTGGTATAACCCCAATCTGGATTACAAATGGTTCGTGGTGCCTTCGCTGATTGCCATGATCACCACCATCGGCGTGATGATTGTCACTTCGCTCTCGGTCGCCCGTGAACGCGAACAGGGCACGCTCGATCAGTTGTTGGTGTCGCCGCTGGCGACCTGGCAAATATTTGTTGGTAAAGCGGTCCCGGCACTGATTGTCGCCACCTTTCAGGCCACCATTGTGCTGGTGGTGGGGATTCTGGCCTACAAAATCCCCTTTGCAGGCTCGCTGCTGCTGTTCTACTTCACCATGCTAATTTATGGTTTGTCGCTGGTGGGCTTTGGTCTGCTGATTTCGTCACTCTGTTCTAACCAGCAGCAGGCGTTTATTGGCGTATTTGTCTTTATGATGCCAGCGATATTGCTCTCCGGTTATGTTTCGCCGGTGGAGAATATGCCGATCTGGTTGCAGGATATTACGTGGGTAAACCCGATTCGCCACTTTACTGATATTACCAAGCAAATTTATTTGAAAGACGCCAGTTTCCCGATTGTCTGGCAAAGTGTCTGGCCGCTACTGGTGATTGCCGCGACCACCGGGTCAGCGGCATATGCCTTATTTCGCCGTAATATCGCCTGAGCCGTTACCGATGTTCGTGGGGATTTGCCGGGTTACGGCCTTGATGCAAACCAAACGGTTTTGCAGGGAGTTTGCGCTCTTTGGTCAACAGTGAGATCACCGCCGGGCCGGCAAGAATGGCAAGCCCGGCCAACGCCAACAGAAGGTTGCTTTGCAACACGCGTGACAGCAGCCAGATAACAATTAACGATGCGCCAAAATACCAGGTGGTAGTTAACTCTTCCAGCACGTCGCCAACCTCACGCCAGCGCTCATCATGGTGACGCTGTAAAAACAGCATTAACAGCACGCTCACGCCATAGACCACGCACAGCCCTAAGCCGACGTGCACCAGCATGCCGCTGGTCCAGCCCATCACCAGCACCGCCACAATCAGCATATGCAACATTATCTGCCAACAACTCAGACCTGTCGCGACGCGAACGCGTTGTTGCCACTTCATGGCCACTCTCCTGGAGGATTTTAGTCTGATTGAAGAGTACTCGCATTTACGGAAAATTCCGTAACCCCGCCGTTTTTTGTGACAGGGACTACAATTTATTTTCATCAGGAGAGTGACGCTGGCAGGAGAATTATGACCCAACAATCGCGACAATTTTCATTGAAAGTGCTCACCATTAACACCCATAAAGGCTTTACCGCGTTTAACCGACGCTTTATTTTGCCTGAGCTGCGTGACGCGGTACGCACCGTCAGCGCGGATATCGTCTGCCTGCAGGAAGTGATGGGTGCCCATGAAGTGCACCCGTTACATGTCGAAAACTGGCCGGACACGACCCACTACGAATTTCTTGCCGACACCATGTGGAGCGATTACGCCTACGGGCGTAATGCTGTCTACCCCGAAGGGCATCACGGTAACGCGGTGCTGTCTCGCTTTCCGATTGAATATTATGAAAATCGCGATGTTTCCGTCGACGGCAGCGAAAAGCGCGGCCTGCTTTATTGCCGGATTGTGCCGCCGGATCTCGGTAGCCCTGTGCATGTGGTATGTGTGCACCTTGGACTGCGGGAAGCTCACCGTCAGGCACAATTAACCATGCTGGCGGACTGGGTCAACACACTGCCAGAGCATGAACCGGTAGTGGTGGCGGGCGACTTCAATGACTGGTGGCAGCGGGCCAATCATCCGTTAAAAATCCAGGCCGGGCTGGAGGAGATCTTCACCCGCGCACATGGCCGCCCTGCCCGGACGTTCCCGGTCAGTTTCCCGTTGCTGCGTCTTGACCGAATCTATGTGAAAAATGCCAGCGCCAGCGCGCCTACCGCGTTGCCGCTGCGTAACTGGCGCCATCTGTCCGATCATGCGCCATTAAGTGCGGAGATCCACCTATGAAAAGTAGCTGGCGAGAAGGGAACCGCATTCAGTTACTGGAAAATGGCGATAACTACTACCCGGCGCTGTACAAGGCGATCAGCCAGGCGCAGCAACGCGTCATTCTGGAAACCTTTATCTGGTTTGAAGATAAAGTCGGCTGTGAATTACAGCGCGAGCTGCTAAAAGCGGCGAAACGCGGCATCAACATTGAAGTGTTGCTTGACGGCTATGGTTCGCCCGATCTGAGTGAATCCTTTGTCAGTGAACTGACCTCCGCAGGCGTGCTGTTTCGTTACTACGATCCGCGCCCGCGCTTGTTAGGTATGCGCACCAATCTCTTTCGTCGCATGCACCGCAAAATCGTGGTAATCGACAACACCGTGGCCTTTGTCGGCGGGATCAATTACTCAGCAGAGCATATGACCGATTACGGCCCGGAAGCAAAACAGGATTATGCCGTGCGGGTTGAGGGCCCGGTTGTGGAAGATATTCTGCAATTTGAACTGGAAAACCTGCCCGACAACGCCCCGGCAAAACGCTGGTGGCGGCGGCGTCGCCATCGCCCGGAAGAGAACCGCAAACCGGGCGAAGCGCAGGCGTTGTTTATCTGGCGTGATAATGACGAGCACCGGGATGATATTGAGCGTCATTACCTGAAAATGCTGGCCAATGCACGCCGCGAAGTGATTATCGCCAATGCCTATTTCTTCCCTGGCTACCGGCTGCTCCATGCTATGCGCAGCGCCGCCCGCCGTGGCGTGACGGTTAAACTGATTGTCCAGGGCGAGCCGGATATGCCGATTGTCAAAGTCGGTGCGGAACTGCTCTATAACTACCTGCTGAAAGGCGGGGTGCAGGTGTATGAATATCGGCGGCGTCCGTTGCATGGCAAAGTGGCGTTAATGGACGATCACTGGGCAACCGTCGGCTCCAGCAATCTCGACCCGCTAAGCCTGTCGCTCAACCTGGAAGCGAATCTGATCATTCACGATCGCCAGTTCAACCATACGCTGCGCGAGAACTTACAGGGCATTATCGACCGTGACTGCAAGCGCGTAGATGAGTCAATGGCACCCAAACGCACCTGGTGGAACCTCGGCAAAAGCGTGGTTGTGTTCCACTTTTTACGTCATTTCCCGGCGATGGTTGGCTGGCTGCCTGCGCATACGCCGCAGCTGGCGTTAGTCGAGCCGCCTGTGCAGCCGGAGCTGGAAACGCAGGATCGGGTAGAAAATTCGGAGGTGAAGTCCTGATGTCCAAATCCCACCCGCGCTGGCGGCTCGCTAAAAAAGTCCTGACAGTGTTGTTCTTTATCGCCGTTGTCGTGCTATTGGTGCTGTACGCCCGCAAAGTCGACTGGGGTGATGTCTGGACGGTGATCAGCGACTATAACCGCACGGCCTTACTGAGCGCCGTGGCGCTGGTGATCATCAGCTATCTGATTTATGGCTGCTACGACCTGATGGGGCGTGCTTACTGCGGGCATAAACTGGCGAAACGCCAGGTGATGCTGGTGTCATTTATCTGTTATGCCTTCAATTTAACGCTCAGCACATGGGTCGGCGGGATCGGCATGCGCTATCGGCTTTATTCCCGGTTGGGGCTGCCGGGCAGCACTATCACGCGTATCTTTTCACTGAGTATTACTACTAACTGGCTCGGGTATATTTTACTCGGTGGGCTGATTTTTACCTTCGGCGTGGTGCAACTCCCGGCGCACTGGTATATCGATGAGCGCACATTACGCATTGTCGGCATCATTTTATTGCTGCTGATTGCCCTCTATATGTGGGGTTGCGCCTTTGCTAAACGCCGCCATGTAACGGTGAAGGGGCATAAACTTGTACTCCCGTCATGGCGATTTGCTATTGTGCAGCTGGTCGTTTCCAGCGCGAACTGGATTGTAATGGGAGCCATCATCTGGTTGTTAATGGGCATGAAAGCGGACTTTTTCTTCGTGCTGGGTGTATTACTGGTCAGCAGTATTGCCGGTGTCATTGTGCATATTCCGGCCGGGATTGGCGTGCTGGAAGCTGTATTTCTTGCTCTGCTGGCAGGGGAGCATGTTTCGCAGGGCATCATCATCGCCGCTCTGCTCGCCTATCGTGTGCTTTACTATTTTCTGCCCTTGCTGCTGGCGCTAATTTGTTATCTGTTGCTTGAGAGCCGGGCGAAAAAACTGCGCGAGAAGAATGAAAGAGCCATGAGCTGAATCGGCAACCTTAACGCGACGTGTTGCTGCCCGATCCCACCAGCGCCAGCAGGTCGACCAGCAAACGCGCCAGCTCAAAAAACGCGGTGATCACCCCAAGATAAATGGCCAGCGCGCCACGTAGCGCGCAACACTGCACGCTGGTGTAGTCCCGTGCATACAACCCGCGTGCCGAATCGGCAATCGACCGGCTTCTGTTAACGCTGACCAGGCTGAACATTAGCACCATCATAACGGAGCCGGTCCACAGCCAGCCGCTACTGCCTTGCAGGCTATTCGCTAACCCCGCCAGCCCCATGCCGGTGAGCAACATCAGAAAAAAATACCCCCCGCCACGAATGCCCAGACGGGCCACCACAGCACTGACGGCAAACATACCGCCCGTTACCGCGAACAGGAGCAGCAGCACTGGCAGTGAAAACAGACTGGCAAAGAGCAGCCCGGTCATCAGGCTCACAGCGGTGAGCCCGCACAACGCCGCCACGCTTTTACCCCGGGGGAACAACAGACTGAGCAGGCCGCCAGTGGCGAACCAGAGGATAATCATCACCGCGATGGCCGGCCCGGGAGTGCGAAACGCGTTAATCGCCATCACGTCCAGCACCCACCATGCTACTGCCGCGCTCAAGAGCATCGCCGCCGCCAGCCACAGGCAGACACCGGTCATGAGTTGTGCCGGCGCAACCTGCGCAGGCCGTAGCCAGCCAAACAGTTTCACCCTGATCCTCCCTGAAAGGCTACTGAAAAAAACGCAAAAAAATCCCGGCATTTGCCGGGATCGCAAAGCGGTCTGTTAACGACGGTTGCCGAAAATACGCAGCAGCATCAGGAACAGGTTGATAAAGTCGAGGTACAGCGTCAAAGCGCCAAGAATGGCGGTTTTACGCAGTTGAGAATGATCGCGGAGATCAATTTGTTGACCAATGTTTTTCAGCTTTTGCGTGTCATAAGCCGTCAGTCCGACAAAGATCACGACGCCGATGTACGTCACGGCCCACATCAGCGCTTCACTCTTCAACCAGAAGTTAACCAGCGACGCGAGCACAATGCCAATCAGCCCCATAAACAGCATATTGCCAAAGCCGCTTAAGTCGCGTTTGGTGGTGTAACCGTACAAGCTCATGGCACCAAACATACCGGCGGTGACCACAAAAGTCGCGGCGATGGATTCGGCAGTGTAGATATACAAAATGCTGGATAACGTCAGGCCGGTGAGCGCTGAATAGAGCATAAACAGCGAAGTTGCGACACCGGCGCTCAGCTTATGAATCAGCCCCGAAAGGACAAACACCAGCGCCAGCTGGGCGATAATCAGACCGAAAAAAGTGATTTGGCTGGAGAATACCAGCGCCATCACTTTCTCATTTCCGGCAGCGTACCATGCCACAAAGGCGGTGAGCAGCAGGCCACATGTCATCCAGCCGTAGACCTGCGCCATATAAGTTTGTAGCCCGGTGCGGCTCTGCTGGACGATAGAATCAGAACGAGGATAACGGTCCATAGTCACTCCTGAATAGTAGGTTAATGCCCTATAAGCGTAACACATCCGCACTCAACGCATTACCAACGCTGCGCGGCCTGTTTATCGCTGTCGCGTGCTTCCACCCAGCGTTCCCCTTCCGGCGTGGCCTCGCGCTTCCAGAACGGTGCGCGCGTCTTCAGATAATCCATAATAAACTGACCGGCTTCGAAGGCGCTGCTGCGGTGCGCGCTGGCGACGCCAACAAAGACAATCTCATCCCCAGGCCACAGTTCGCCCACGCGGTGATAGACCGTGACCCGCCCCAGCGGCCAACGGTTGCGCGCCTCTGCGACGATTTCTGCCAGCGATTTTTCGGTCATTCCCGGATAATGTTCCAGCGTTAACGCGCTGACGCTGTCGCCAAGGTTATGGTTACGCACTTTGCCGGTAAAAGTCACGACCGCGCCATCTTCGTCCCGCGCGGCTAGCCAGGTGTACTCGTCACCGACACTGAACGCGGCGGGATCAACACAAATTCGGGTTTCGCTCATCTCAGCCCCCGGTTACCGGTGGGAAAAACGCCACCTCGTCGCCACGGGTCAGAGGATGGTCAAAACTGACCAGCGTCTGATTCACCGCCGCCAGCAACTTGCCCTCTTCCAGCGCCAGTGCCCAACGGTCACCCTGCGCCGCCAGATGCTGACGCAGCGCTTCTACAGAGGGGAATACGGTGTCAGTGGCGATGCTGTCGCAACCGACCAGTTCACGCACCTGCGCGAAAAACAGGACTTTAATCATCACTCTCAACCCTGAAATCACCCGACTTACCGCCACTTTTTGCCAGCAAACGCACCGGCCCAATTACCATATCTTTCTGCACTGCTTTGCACATGTCGTAAATGGTCAACGCCGCCACCGAGGCCGCCGTTAACGCTTCCATTTCCACGCCGGTTTTGCCCGTCAGGCGGCAAAGCGCCTCAATGCGCACCCGGTTACGCTCCGGCTCGGCCTGCAACAGCACTTCGACTTTGCTCAGCAGCAACGGGTGACAAAGAGGGATCAGTTCCCAGGTGCGTTTTGCTGCCTGGATCCCGGCAATACGTGCAGTGGCGAACACGTCGCCTTTGTGGTGGCTGCCGTCGACAATCATGGCCAAGGTTTGCGGCAACATGGTGACAAAGGCTTCGGCGCGTGCTTCACGAACGGTTTCTGCTTTGGCGGAAACATCCACCATGTGGGCTTCGCCATTGGCATTAATATGGGTCAGTTGTGACATAACTTATTTCTTAAGATGGGGATGGAAATTACACGGGCGCGTGCGCGCATCCAGCTGCGGGGCAATAATGTTTTCCCATGCGGTACGGCAGGCTTTAGTCGAACCAGGCATGGCGAAAATCAGCGTGTTATTGGCCATGCCCGCCACGGCGCGAGATTGCAGAGTGGATGTACCAATCTCTTCAAAAGAGAGCATACGGAACAGCTCACCAAATCCCTGGATTTCACGGTCGAACAGCGGCAGCAACGCTTCGGGTACCTGATCACCCTCGGTAAAGCCGGTACCGCCGGTGATGAGCACGACCTGCACATCATCACGGGCAATCCACGCGGAAACCTGCGCGCGAATGGCATAACGGTTCTCTTTAACAATCGCCTTATCCACTACCTGGTGACCGGCGTCATGTGCCTCATCACGCAGCAAATGGCCCGAGGTGTCGTCCTCTTCACCACGGCGGTTTGACACTGTCAAAATCGCCAATTTCACCGGAATAAACTCAGCGCTGACCTGACTCATCTTACTCTCCTTGCGGCGATCACCCGCCGATGTATGAAAGGTTTTGCGTAATACCTGTATTGCCCTGGTGCAGGAAGTGGGTCTGCTTTTTATGCGTTAACGCCGCGGCAATACGCTGTTCCAGCATTGCTTGCTGTGCATCATGCTGTAGCAGGTCGCGCAGATCTACACCGCCATCGCCAAACAGACACAAGTGGAGTTTGCCGACGGAGGAGACGCGCAGACGGTTACAGCTGGCGCAGAAATCTTTTTCATAAGGCATGATCAGGCCAATCTCTCCGGCATAATCCGGATGGCAAAAAACCTGTGCCGGGCCGTCGCTGCGCTGGCGCAACTGGTGGATCCAACCGCGTTGGAGCAGTTGATCGCGCAGCACCATGCCCGAAATATGATGATTGCGGAACAGTTCACTGCCCTCGCCCGTTTCCATCAATTCGATAAAGCGTAGCTGGACAGGGCGCGATTTGATCCACGCCAGAAAGGTGTCGAGTTGGTGGTGGTTGACGTCGCGCATCAGCACCGTGTTGACTTTGACCTTAGCAAAGCCTGCGGCGAAGGCGGCATCGATACCGTCCATTACCTGGCGGAATTTATCCTGCCCGGTAATGGCATGAAACTGGCGGGCATCCAGACTGTCGAGGCTGACGTTAATGGCGGTCAGGCCGGCATCGCGCCATTGCACAACATCACGGGCCAGACGATAGCCATTGGTGGTGACGGCAATCTGGCGGATAGCGCTGTTTTCACGCACGGTGGCGATGATGTCGGTAAAATCGCGGCGCAGCGACGGCTCACCACCCGTCAGGCGCACCTTTTCCGTACCCATGGCACTGAAGGCACGCGTTACGCGGCGAATTTCATCGACGCTGAGAAAGCCTTTATTGTTGACGCCGCCCGGCTTGTAACCGTCCGGCAAACAGTAGGTGCAACGAAAGTTGCACACATCGGTGATCGACAAACGCAAGTAGTAAAACTTACGCGCGAACGCATCGGTAAGTTGTGAGGCCATGTACACCTTTCCAAGTACGGGAGATGCAGTCATTTCTTCCTGCACCCTGGTAGCAGCTTCTGCTACGGCCAGAACACCGTATCTTTCGACGTAGGCGCAAAGGCTTGAGTGTATATATTGTATGTAACGCTAACATTGCTTAGGGCGATAGTAGCGCGATCGCGGGGGTTCCGCCATCACGATCAACGTTATATAAAACAATATATAGCGATATGATCGTGCACTTTCGCCACAGAGTACGTGAAAATGCCGTTTTTGCCTTGATATGTGTCATTTTACCCTCCGCGCAGCATCGTCTTTTGGTGGTATTTACGCTAACGTAGCGGAGTCATTCTTCATAAGGAATCATTATGCGTAATCGCACACTTGCAGACCTGGATCGTGTGGTCGCTCTCGGCGGCGGGCACGGCCTTGGGCGTGTAATGTCTTCGCTTTCCTCACTGGGTTCACGGCTAACAGGGATTGTGACGACCACCGATAACGGTGGTTCCACCGGGCGTATTCGCCGCTCCGAAGGCGGTATCGCCTGGGGAGATATGCGTAACTGCCTCAATCAGTTAATTACCGAACCCAGCGTCGCTTCCGCCATGTTTGAGTATCGTTTTAGCGGAAATGGCGAACTTTCCGGGCATAACCTTGGAAATTTAATGTTAAAGGCGTTGGATCACCTGAGTGTGCGGCCGCTGGAAGCCATCAATTTAATTCGTAATTTATTAAAGGTGGATGCTTTTTTAATTCCGATGTCAGAGCAACCGGTCGATTTAATGGCCACCGACAGTGAAGGCCATCAGGTTTACGGCGAAGTGAATATTGATCAACTGCATGCCCCAATTCAGGAGCTCATGCTGTTCCCCAAAGTGCACGCCACCCGCGAAGCGGTGCAAACCATTGCCGAAGCGGATTTAATTATTATTGGCCCTGGCAGTTTTTACACTAGCCTGCTGCCCCTCCTCCTGCTTGATGAGCTGGCACAGGCGCTGCGAAGAACGCCCGCACCGGTGGTTTATATTGCCAATCTTGGTAAAGAGCTAAGCCCGGCCGCCGCCAGCCTGAAACTGGGCGATAAGCTGGCAATTATGGAGCAGTACGTCGGGAGAAAAATTGTCGATGCCGCCATCGTTGGGCCAAAAGTAGACACGAGTGGCGTGAGCGATCGGCTGATTATTCAGGAAGTGCTGGAAGCCAGCGATATCCCCTATCGTCACGATCGCCACCTGCTGCGTGCAGCGCTGGAGAAAGCGGTACAGCAACTCGGCTGAGCCACGGGCGGGTAATCTTAACGCCCGCTGACGCTTTCTTAATTTCTTAAGGTTGTCTTAAAAAAACGTTGTCATCCTTCCGTCACACTCATTGCCGGACACGGATTCGCTATGTTTCACTTTCGTCGGCCCGCCTTAAGCCGTCTGCTGTTTATTTTTCTGTTTGCGGTCTATATCGCGTTACCACTGAACAGCGTCTTCTATCACCATGCGTTTATGCTTCTGCCGGTGGATTCACTGCGTAACTGGCTGGTATTTCTTTCCATGCCGCTGGTGGCATTCGCGGTCATTAATATTGTCGTCACCCTGGCGTCGTTTATTTTCCTCGATCGGTTGCTCATTACCCTGTTTGTATTGGTCAGCGCGGCGGCACAATACTTTATTTCGACGTTTGGCATCATTATCGATCGTTCAATGATCACCAATATTCTCGACACCACGCCGGCGGAGAGTTTTGCCCTGCTGTCGACAAAAATGGTGCTGACGTTACTGTTTACCGCCGTGCTGGCTGTGGCTATCGCCTGGTGGATCAAGATTAAGCCCGCCCGTTCGGTACTGCGCAGCGTGATTTATCGTCTTATCAGCGTGGTACTTTCCGCGCTGCTTATCGTGCTGGTCGCGCTGCTGTTTTATAAAGATTACGCCTCGCTGTTTCGTAATAATAAAGAGCTGGTGAAAGATCTCAGTCCTTCTAATTCAATTGCCGCTTCACTGTCATGGTATTCCCACCACAGCATGGCGAATTTGCCGTTAATGAGACTCGGCGAAGATGCGCGCCAGCGCCCGGAAATGCAAAACGGGCCGCGTAAAAACCTGACGATCCTGGTACTGGGCGAAACCTCCCGTGCAGAAAACTTCTCGCTGGGCGGTTATACGCGCGAAACGAACCCGTTGTTAAAACACGATAATGTGTTCTATTACCCGCATACTGCCTCTTGCGGTACCGCCACCGCCATTTCTGTGCCATGCATGTTCTCGGGAATGACGCGCGCGCATTACGATGATCAGCTGGCGGCGCACCAGGAAGGGTTGCTGGATATTATTCAGCGCGCGGGAATAAACGTTTTGTGGAATGAGAACGACGGCGGCTGTAAAGGGGCGTGTAGCCGCGTGCCGACGCAGGATATGACCGCGTTAAATTTGCCGGATCTTTGCATTGAAGGCGAGTGTCAGGACGAGATCCTGTTCCACGATCTCGCCAGCTATATTGATAAATTACAGGGCGATGGGGTAATAGTTCTGCATACCATTGGCAGCCATGGGCCAACGTACTACAACCGTTATCCACCGCAGTTCCGCAAGTTTACACCGACCTGCGATACCAATGAGATCCAGACCTGCTCGCAGCAGCAACTGGTCAACACGTATGATAATACGATCCTGTATGTTGACTATATTGTTGATAAAGCAATTAAACTGCTGCAATCGAAGCAGGACAAATTTACCACCAGCCTGGTCTACCTCTCCGATCATGGGGAATCGCTTGGTGAAAACGGCGTCTATTTGCACGGCCTGCCCTGGTCCATTGCGCCGGAAACACAAAAACATGTGCCGATGCTGCTGTGGTTGTCGGAGGATTATCAGCAGCGTTACGGCATTAACAGCCAGTGTTTGCAGAAAAATGCCCGGGAGCAGGACGTCTCGCAGGACAACCTCTTCCCTACCATGTTGGGTATACTGGGTGTCAGCACGAAAGAGTACCGTGCCCAGGACGATCTCTTAACGTCATGCCGGGAGCAGGCTAAATGAAAATTCTGGTAATTGAAGACGACGCTCTGCTGTTGCAGGGGTTAATTCTGGCAATGCAAAGCGAAGGCTATGCCTGCGATGGTGTATCCACCGCGCATGAGGCCACGCTGTGCCTGGCGAACGGCCATTACAGCCTGATTGTTCTGGACCTCGGGTTGCCGGACGAAGACGGCTTGCATCTGCTTACCCGCCTGCGTCGCGAGAAATTTACCCTACCGGTACTGATCCTGACCGCACGCGACACGCTGGAAGACAGGGTTGCCGGGTTAGATACCGGCGCAGACGACTATTTGGTCAAGCCCTTTGCGTTGGATGAACTTAACGCCCGCATTCGCGCGCTGCTGCGTCGACATAACAATCAGGGCGATAACGAAATCACCCACGGCAATCTGACGCTGAATGTTACCCGCCGCCAGGCCTGGCTGGACGGCCAGTTACTGGATTTAACGCCGAAGGAATACGCACTGCTGTCGCGCCTGATGCTAAAAGCCGACAGCCCGGTGCACCGGGAAATCCTCTACAACGATATCTACAACTGGGATAACGAGCCGTCGACCAACACGCTGGAAGTGCATATTCATAATCTGCGCGACAAAATCGGCAAATCCCGGATCCGCACCGTGCGCGGTTTTGGCTACATGCTGGTGCATCACGAGAACCGGACGGAGTAATGGCTATTTTCGACTTCAGGCACTGGAGCATGCGCCGCCGCTTGCTGCTCACCATTGGCGGTATTTTGGTGTTTTGTCAGGTAATTAGCGTGTTCTGGCTATGGCATGAAAGCGAGGAACAAATCCAGCTGCTGGTGCAAAGTGCCATGCACAATCACAACAATCACAAGCAGATCGAGCATGAAGTCCGTGAAGCGGTCGCCAGCCTGCTGGTACCGAGTCTGCTTATTGTGGGTCTGGCGTTGCTGATTTGTATGCAGGCGGTCAAAAACATCACCAGTCCGCTTTCTGAGTTGCAACAGGAACTGGATAAGCGCACCCCGGATAACCTGCAGCCGATTACCCTGAACAACAGCGTCAGTGAAGTTGAGGCCGTCACTTCGGCGATCAACGAACTGGTTTCGCGCCTGACGCAAACACTGGATCGGGAGCGGCTGTTTACCGCCGATGTGGCGCATGAATTGCGTACACCGCTGGCCGGTTTACGCCTGCACCTGGAGTTAATGGCCAAAGCCAATGGCCTGAATGTTGATCCGCTAGTACAGCGCCTTGACCAGATGACGGAAAACATCGCCCAGTTGCTGCAACTGGCCCGTGTGGGGCAGTCCTTCTCAGCAGGGAGTTACCAGCAGGTGATGCTGCTGGAAGATGTGGTGATGCCGATTCAGGGCGAACTGGAACGGATCCTCGCCGGGCGGCAACAGCAGTTGGTGATCCCACTCGATGCACAAGCAATCCCGGTTTCCGGCGATGTGACCCTGCTGCGGGTGCTGTTAAGAAACCTGGTGGAAAATGCCCATCGCTACAGCCCGGCGGGGACCACCATCAGCGTGCGTATAGAAGGAGCTGCCTCGCCCGTGCTGGCCGTGGAAGACGAAGGGCCGGGGATCGATGAGAGCCGCAGCGGCGAGCTGAGCAAAGCGTTTGTACGGATGGATAGTGGGTACGGGGGAATTGGGCTGGGATTAAGTATTGTTTCACGCATTGCGCAATTACACGACGCGCAATTCTTTTTGCACAACCGAAAAACGCAGTCAGGCGTGCGGGCATGGGTTAAATTCCACCCTGTCACCCGCTAAGCGCATTTAGTAGCTTAACACCCACATATGACTGAAGCCGATCACCAACGCCAGGACAAAGGCGACAGCGAAAAACTCACGAACACGCATTTGTTGCATCACACTGCCCTCCAGTAAACCGGAGGCCAGTTTGTCAGTGTTGTATTAAGCCAACATTAAGCTGGCCCGGCGGAATCAGCGTAAAGTGTGACAGAGAGCAAGTTATGAAGCGGCAATGAACAGATCGCGCAGTTGATGCAACTGATCGCGAACTTTTGCGGCCTCTTCGAACTCAAGATTCTGCGCATGCTGCATCATTTGCCCTTCCAGCTCGTGGATTTTCTGTTGTAGCGCTTTCGGCGTCAGCGCCAGTTCAGCCGCTTCTACCTGAGCCGGCGTGCGCGATTTACCACGCCCTTTCGCACGCGTTTTCGCCAGCCCTTCGCCCAGTGCCAGAATATCCACTACTTTTTTATTCAGGCCTTGCGGTGTAATGCCGTGCTCTTCGTTATAGCGCTGTTGTTTCTCGCGACGACGTTCAGTTTCACCTATCGCTTTCGCCATTGATGGCGTGATTTTATCGCCGTAGAGGATCGCCTTACCGTTGATATTACGCGCCGCGCGGCCAATGGTCTGAATAAGCGAGCGTTCAGAACGCAGGAACCCTTCTTTGTCGGCATCCAGAATCGCCACCAGCGAAACTTCCGGCATATCCAGCCCTTCGCGCAGTAAGTTGATGCCCACCAGCACATCAAACTCGCCCAGACGCAGATCGCGGATAATTTCCATACGTTCGACAGTGTCGATATCGGAGTGCAGGTAGCGAACGCGCTCGCCGTGCTCTTCAAGGTATTCGGTTAAATCTTCTGCCATACGCTTGGTCAGCGTGGTGACCAGTACGCGTTCGTTAATTTGCACACGCTTACGGATTTCCGAGAGCAGATCATCGACCTGTGTTGCCACCGGGCGTACTTCAATCACCGGATCGAGCAGTCCGGTCGGACGCACCACCTGATCAACAACATCATCGCCAGATTTTTCCAACTCGTAATTCCCCGGCGTCGCCGAGACGTAGATGGATTGCGGCGCCAGCGCTTCAAACTCCTCAAATTTCAACGGGCGGTTGTCCAGCGCGGAGGGCAGACGGAAGCCATACTCCACCAGCGTTTCTTTGCGCGCCCGGTCGCCACGGTACATGCCGCCAATTTGCGGGATGGTCACGTGCGATTCATCGATTACCAGCAAACCATCCGCAGGCAGATAATCAAACAGCGTCGGCGGCGGTTCGCCCGGCCCACGCCCGGAGAGATAACGGGAGTAGTTTTCAATACCGGAGCAGTAACCCAGCTCGTTCATCATTTCCAGGTCAAACTGAGTACGCTGACTAAGGCGCTGTTCTTCAAGCAGTTTATTATTCGCCAGCAGCGATTTACGGCGATCGGCAAGCTCGTCTTTGATCTCCTCCATCGCCTGTACTATCCGCTCACGCGGCGTCACATAGTGTGTTTTGGGGTAGACCGTGAAACGCTGTATGGTAGCTTCCACATGGCCGGTCAGCGGATCAAACAGCGACAGGCGTTCCACCTCTTCGTCGAACAGCTCCACACGCAGCGCCAGATCGTCCGATTCTGCCGGGAAAATATCGATTACTTCGCCACGTACGCGGAAAGTGCCGCGCTGAAAAGCCTGGTCGTTACGGGTATATTGCAGCTCAGCCAGCCGGCGCAGAATCGAACGCTGGTCGATGATCATGCCGATGGTTAAATGCAACATCATCTTCAGGTACAGATCCGGATCGCCAAGGCCGTAAATGGCAGAAACGGATGCCACCACCACTACATCGCGCCGCTCCAGCAAGGCTTTGGTTGCCGACAGACGCATCTGCTCGATATGTTCATTTACCGAGGCGTCTTTTTCGATAAACGTGTCGGAGCTGGGCACGTAGGCTTCTGGCTGATAGTAGTCGTAGTAGGAGACAAAATACTCGACGGCGTTATCCGGGAAAAACTCCTTCATTTCGCCGTACAGCTGGGCGGCCAGCGTTTTATTCGGTGCCAGCACCATCGTGGGACGCTGCAGATCGGCAATCACGTTCGCAATGGTGAACGTCTTCCCTGAACCGGTTACGCCAAGTAGCGTCTGGTGGGCGAGACCGTCTTCCAGACCTTCCTTGAGACGACGGATAGCTTCTGGCTGATCGCCGGACGGGCGAAAAGCGGAATTCAGTTTGAACGGTTTACTCATGAACGGCTACCTGATGAAGGAATGAGCGGGCAGGTAACACATTTTACTCACCCTCCGCAGATTTGCCAATAAATAATACTGTATGTAAAAACAGTAGCAAAATCCTTTATGTGCTCTACGCATGCGCCTGGGGTATGTTCCTCGCTAAAATTTCAACGCGGATAAGATAAAACACCAGGTCTTGCAGGTTATCCCCAGAAGATTTTCTCTTTTAACAATTGTCAAGCCAGCCAGTGAAAGTTTTGTGGCAGCCAATGACACTTTTCTTACAGGCATTGATTTTATTTAACGCATTGAAATATAAGTATAATTGCAAAAAGCCGCGTTTCGCACCAATTCAGGCGCAAGCCGCGTCCCTTCTCGCTTGCCACGCGTTTTCTAACTCTAATACACAAGGTTATCCACAGGAATAGTGGATAACTGCCGCCAGGCCGTATACCCCGCCTTCCGCCAAATTCCCATGTCGTCCCAAATCAGGGTCGCTAAAAAATTTTTATCACTTCTTTTTGCTGATTTTCAGCTAACGAAGCGCCAGATCCCCGGACGATCCTCCTCACAATTTGCGGTTTTTCTGCACCACAACTCATCACTACAAGCACCGGTAAAGTGCAGCATTTTTTGCTGGGATTGTTCCTCATCACGTTTTAAATGCCAGCGAGATCGGCCATATCCGAAAAAAAAGTCTTTATACCGTTCTGGCAAGCCTTTTGCAGAGTTTGAGTGTCACCCGACCGAGATAAGGAACAGGCCATGTTGAGCTTACGTGCAATTAACCAGTATTACGGTAACCAGCATACATTGTGGAACATCGACCTCGATTTAACCCCAGGCGTCTGCACCTCGGTGATTGGGTTGCCAGGTATGGGCAAAACCACCCTCATCAACTGCATCACCGGTTATCTCCCCGTGGAGAGTGGCAGCATGATCTGGCAGGAAGCTGGCGCGCCGCCCTGTAATCTGCTTAGCCTGCAGGCGGAACACCGGTGCGCCATCGGCATGGGGTATGTGCCGCAAGACAAACGGATATTTTCACAGTTGACCATCGAAGAGAATCTGCACATTGCGATGCTGGCGGGCGGTGAGCCACGCAGCGCCGTAAGCCAGGATATTTACGATCTGTTCCCGGAGCTCTATGCGCTACGAAAAGAGCGCGGCGCGGCATTATCAGAAGATAACCAGCATCAACTGGCACTGGCGCGGGCGCTGGTGACCCACCCGCGCCTGCTGATCCTGGACGAACCGACGCGTGGGCTCGGCCAGGCATTTGTGCATAAACTGGGCAACCTGATTGTGCGCCTCAACCAGGACTTCGGCATGACCGTCTTACTGGCGGAGCAGCAGCTTTCGTTTATTCGCCGTGTCGCCGATCGCTTCTGCCTGCTGCACCGCGGGCGCAGTGTCGCCGGGGGGGATATCAAACAGTTGGATGACCAGATGCTTTCGCACTGGATGACGCCGGGCGCAGGACACTGAGATCAAGAAAGTGGCCTGTGTTTTCCCTTTCCGCTGCATGGGCAAACCACGGGATTTCGCCAATCAACGGTGCCGGGATCATCCGCCGAAGCGTTGCCATATACTCCGCATGGCGCCTGCCCGGCTCGACCACATCGTTGGCTATCCAGCCGGCCAGCGTTAATCCCGCCTGCTGCACCGCCTGCGCCGTCAGCAAGGCGTGATTGATACAGCCCAGCTTGACCCCCACCACGAGGATCACGGGCAACTGTTCCGCCGCGACCCAGTCGGCAAAGGTCAGGGTTTCAGACAACGGCGTGAACCATCCCCCGGCACCTTCCACCAGTAGCCATTCGGCGTCTATTTCCAGCCGCCGCAGCCCGGCAGACATCACCGATGCCTCAATGGGTTGCCCGAGATCCGCACTGACAATATGCGGTGAGGTCGGCTCCGCAAAGGTGTACGGGTTAATGGCATCATAGGCCAGTGACAGGCTGCTGTAGTACTGCAGCGCCAGCGCATCGCTATTGCGCAGCCCTTGCGCCGTCATCTCGCTGCCGGAGGCTACCGGTTTATAACCGACGCTGCGTAATCCACGTAAATTCGCCGCTTGTAGCAAGGTACAACTTGCCACGGTTTTACCGACTTCAGTGTCCGTCCCGGTGACAAAATAACGCTCAGTCACGTGTTAATACTCCCCAAAAAAGATGGTAACTCAGCGGGCATTTACCCTGCTGTTGCGGCCAGGCAAGATGTAAACGCTGCAATTTGCCGCGCGTCAGTCCCTGTTGCCTGCCCGCATGTAAATGTGTTGCGCCAATACCTTTTAGCGAACGCAGCGCGCTGGCGGCATCGTCAAACCAGAGTGTGATTCGCTCCGTCCCGGCATCGAAACGCCAGCCCTGTAACGCCTGTTGGATCGCAGCAAGACTTAAAAAGCGGTTCGCGTGCGGAGCACTATCGATAGCCTGCCATGCCTGATTCAGCTCCGGCAGAGAATCGTCCACCAGCGTGGTAAACGCCACCCGACCGCCGGGGCGCGTCACGCGGTGTAATTCAGCGATCGCCTGATGCAAATCGTTACACCACTGCACCGCAAGATTGCTCCATACCAGTGAAAACGCGGTATCGGCAAAGGGCAGTGCTTCGATATCGCCCGTCACATACTGCTGCGCGCTGTACTGGCGACGCGCCTCATCCAGCATGCTGGCAGAGAGATCCAGGGCCGTGACATCACTGCCCTGCCCGCGCCAGTAACGGCTCATTGTCCCCGGTCCACAACCGGCATCCAGCACGTTATCTGCTGTGTAGTCGCCAAGTTTCGACAGCAGAAGATCGGCGCTCAGGCGTTGTAACGCATCGTGGCGGGCATAACTCTGTGCAGCCCGGCCGAAGGCGGCGGCCACGGCCTGTTTATTCACCGCCATGCAGCACCTCCAGTAAACGATCGATATCCTGAGCCTGATGTTCCGCCGTCAAGGTTAAACGCAGGCGTGCTGTGCCGGGCGGTACGGTAGGCGGGCGGATCGCCGTCACCCAACAGTTCTGCTGCCGCAGGCGTTCGGCAAGGCGCAACGCACGCGCATTCTCACCGACGATCAACGGCTGAATGGCACTCTGCGAACCCGTTACCGCCAACGGTAACTGCGCAGCGCCCCGGCGGAATTGCGCGATTCGCGCCGCCAGACGTTGACGCCGGTCGTCACCTTCAGGGCTTCGGATCACCTGCAAGGCGGCGCGCAACGCCAGCGCCTGTGCAGGCGGCATTGAAGTGCTGTAAATCAGATGGCGGGCGAATTGCAGCAAATAGTTGGCTACCGTGTCGCTGCACAGTACCGCCGCGCCACTCACACCAACGCCTTTGCCAAAGGTAACAATCAGCACATCGGGCTTGATGCCCTGTTGATGGCAACTTCCGCGTCCCTGCTCTCCCACCACACCAATGCCATGCGCATCATCCACCATCAACCACGCCTGCGTTTGCTGCACAGTCTCACTGATTGCACACAGAGGGGCGCTATCGCCATCCATACTGAAAATGCCTTCAGTGACCACCAGTTGCTGACCAGAGAGCGGTTTTGCCAGCAACGAGGCCAGTTGCCGGACGTCGTTATGGGCAAAACGCCGCAGCTGTGCCGGGCTGTGGCTGGCCGCTTCCAGCAGCGAGGCGTGACTGAGCTTGTCGGCCACAATACGATCCTCTTTCGCCGTTAACGCCGCAATCACCGCCTGGTTAGCCGAAAACCCCGAGATAAAAAGCAGCGCACGCGGGTACCCCAGCCAGTCCGCCAGTTCATTTTCTAATGCCTGATGCGCCACCGTGTGGCCGGAGACATGGCCAGAACCGCCACTGCCGACACCGAATTGTTCGGCACCTTGTTGCCAGGCGCGAACAACGAACGGGTGCTGGCTTAACCCCAGGTAATCATTACTGGAAAAATTGCAATAGCGGCGATCGCCTATCGTCAGCCAGCGTCCGGCCCCCTGGCACACGACATGCCGGGTGCGCAGAGCCTCTGCCGCGCGGCGTTCGCTCAGCGCGTTGTCGATGCGTTGTTGCCAGTTCACAGGGCAGCCGCGTTGTAATACTGGTCAGTATCGGCATGCAACAGTTGGGCTTCTATCTGCTGTTGTTGCTCATTATCGCCGCTGAGAACCGCAGTCTGTTGTGGATTCAGCCCCAGCTTGCGGAACAACTGCAGATCGTTATCTTCTTCCGGGTTGGGGGTGGTGAGCAGTTTGCAGCCGTAAAAAATCGAGTTGGCCCCGGCCATAAAGCACATCGCCTGGGTTTGTTCATTCATCTGCTCGCGACCAGCAGAGAGACGAACGTAAGAGGAAGGCATCATGATACGGGCCACAGCAATGGTGCGAATAAAGTCGAATGCATCGACATCCTCATTCTCCGCCAGTGGCGTGCCCTTCACCTTCACCAACATATTGATCGGCACACTTTCCGGCGGCGTCGGCAGATTAGCCAGTTGCAGCAACAGGCCCGCACGATCGGTGACCGTTTCGCCCAGTCCGACAATGCCACCCGAGCAGACTTTGATCCCGGCGCCACGCACTTTCTCCAGCGTATCGAGACGTTCCTGGTAAGTGCGGGTGGTAATGATGTTGCCGTAAAATTCCGGGGAGGTGTCGAGATTATGGTTGTAATAATCCAGCCCGGCGTGCGCCAGACGCTGCGCCTGACTTTCATTCAGCGTACCGAGAGTCATGCAGGCTTCCAGCCCCATGGCTTTGACCCCTTCGACCATCTTTTCGAGGTAGGGCATATCCCTGTCCTGCGGGTTTTTCCAGGCCGCGCCCATGCAGAAACGGGTGGAGCCGGCTTGTTTTGCCTGGCGGGCCGATTCCAGCACCTGTTCCACTTCCATTAGCCGTTCCGTTTCCAGACCGGTTTTGTAGCGCGCGCTCTGCGGGCAGTATTTGCAATCTTCCGGGCAGGCACCGGTTTTAATCGACAGCAGTGTGCTGACCTGGACCTGGCGTGGATCGAAATGTTGGCGGTGGATCTGCTGCGCTTCAAACAGCAGCTCCAGTAACGGTTTTTCGAACAAAGCGGTAACCTGCGACATTGTCCAGCGTGCGTGGTGAGCCATCGGGCGTCTCCAAAAGGTGTTGTTAATTCATTATTCGGTGTAGACTTGTAAACCTAAAACTTTTTAATTTGGTTTACAAGTCGATTATGACCCCGGACGATTTAGCCTTTGACCAGCGCCATATCTGGCACCCTTACACTTCCATGACCGCGCCCCTGCCCGTTTACCCGGTGCAATCGGCACAGGGATGCGAACTGCAACTGGCGGGCGGCGAGCGACTGGTGGATGGCATGTCCTCCTGGTGGGCAGCGATCCACGGCTACGGGCACCCTGCCATTAATGCCGCAATGAAAACGCAAATTGATGCCATGTCCCATGTGATGTTCGGGGGAATTACCCACGAGCCTGCGGTCGCGTTGTGCCGCAAACTGGTAGCCATGACCCCGGCGGCGCTGGAGTGCGTCTTTCTGGCGGACTCCGGCTCCGTCGCGGTGGAAGTGGCAATGAAAATGGCGCTGCAATACTGGCAGGCGAAAGGCGAAGCACGGCAACGTTTCCTGACCTTCCGCAACGGCTATCACGGCGACACCTTCGGGGCGATGTCGGTCTGCGATCCGGACAACTCCATGCACAGCCTGTGGAAAGGCTACCTGCCGGAAAACCTGTTTGCCCCCGCACCACAAAGCCGCTTTGACGGCCACTGGGACGAGCACGATATGGTGGCATTCGCCCGCCTGATGGCCGCACATCGCCATGAGATTGCAGCGGTGATCCTCGAACCGGTGGTTCAGGGGGCTGGCGGCATGCGCATGTATCACCCGCAGTGGCTAAAACGCATCCGGGCGATGTGCGACAGGGAAGGCATTTTGTTGATTGCCGATGAAATCGCCACCGGCTTTGGCCGCACGGGTAAACTGTTTGCCTGCGAGCATGCGGATATCACGCCGGATATCCTCTGCCTTGGCAAAGCGCTGACCGGCGGGGCGATGACGCTTTCGGCAACACTGACCACCCGCAAGGTGGCAGAAACCATCAGCAATGGCGAGGCGGGCTGCTTTATGCATGGCCCAACATTTATGGGCAACCCACTGGCCTGCGCGGCGGCATCCGCCAGCCTGGCGCTGCTGGAGAGCGGTGCATGGCAGGCACAGGTCGCCGCGATTGAAGCACAGTTAAACGCAGAACTGGCCCCCGCGCGCGAGGCTGCCACGGTGGCGGATGTGCGTGTGCTGGGCGCCATCGGTGTGGTAGAAACGCATTCGCCGGTAAATATGGCCGCGCTCCAGCGCTTCTTTGTCGAACAAGGCGTATGGATCCGTCCGTTTGGGCGCCTGATCTACCTCATGCCACCCTACGTTATTACCGCCGAACAACTCTCATGCCTGACCCGCGCGGTCAATGCTGCCGTGCAGCGTCACGACCTGTTCTCTGCCTGATCGCACTCACAGATACCCCGGATGCACTACACTTCCGGGGTGACTTTAGCGATGCATCCGGAGGAAAAGATGGCAATCTTAATGGTACTGACCTCACACGACACCCTTGGCGATACCGGTAAAAAAACCGGCTTCTGGCTGGAAGAATTCGCCGCCCCCTGGTACATATTTCAGGACGCGGGCATTGAAGTCGCGCTGGCTTCACCCGCTGGCGGGCAACCACCGCTCGATCCTAAAAGCGACGAACCTGATGCACAAACTCAGGACACAGAACGCTTTCGTCGCGATAGCAAAGCGCAACACGCACTTGCTAACACCCTGAGGCTCGACGCGATTTCAACGGAAGAGTATGAAGCCGTCTTCTATCCTGGCGGACATGGCCCCCTGTGGGATCTGGCCGGGCACCCGCTCTCTATCGCATTGATTGAGAAATATTGGGCTGAAGGCAAACCTGTGGCCGCGGTGTGCCACGCACCAGGCGTATTGCGCCATACCCATAAGCCAGACGGCTCGCCGCTGGTAGAAGGTAAACGGGTCACCGGATTTACCAACAGCGAAGAAGAGGCGGTCGGGTTAACGCAAGTGGTTCCTTTTTTAGTGGAAGATGCGTTAAAACAAGCGGGCGGCCAATTTGAGCGCACTGAAGATTGGGGCGTGCATGTAGTGACCGATGGTCATTTGATCACCGGGCAGAACCCGGCCTCTTCCGCTGCGACGGCACAAGAATTATTGAAACGACTGCATCGCTAATCAAGGAGCACCAATGAAGTTACTCAGCCATGATTTACGCGACGGAGAAAAACTCCCGCATCGCCATGTGTTTAACGGCATGGGCTATGACGGCGATAACCTTTCGCCGCATTTAACATGGGATGATGTTCCCGCCGGTACCAAAAGCTTTGTTGTCACCTGTTACGATCCGGATGCCCCCACCGGTTCGGGCTGGTGGCACTGGATCGTCGCCAACCTGCCAGCCGATACACGGGTGTTGCCGCAGGGGGCCGGATCGGGCATTTCCCCCCTGCCAGACGGCGCGGTACAGACCCGCACCGATTTTGGTAAGGCGGGCTACGGTGGTGCCGCGCCACCGAAAGGCGAAACTCACCGCTACATCTTTACTGTCTATGCTCTCGATGTGGACAAGCTGGACGTGGATGAAGACGCCAGCGGTGCAATGGTCGGGTTTAATGTCCATTTCCATAAACTGGCCAGCGCCAGCCTGACCGCGCTCTTTAGCTAAATGGCTGCTCAGCGCATGCACTCCGGTGATTGGGTGGACTTTCGTCGCGAGCAGGAAACCGGCATTGAAAGCGTCAGCGCCCATTTTACCGGCCATGCTTATGATCCGCACGATCATGATGAGGTGCTGGTCGGTGTAACCCAACAAGGCGTGCAGCGTTTTAATTGCCACCGTGAGTTGCACACCAGCCGCCCCGGCCGCGCTATTTTGATCGAGCCGGGCGCGGTACATGACGGGCATGCGCCCGATAAATCCGGCTTCACCTACGCCATGCTTTACCTGCCTCAACAGTGGGTCACCACCATGTTGCAGCAACGTGGGCAGCACGATGTGTCGCAAATCGAAGCGGCCTTTCGCCATACGCTCACCGACGATGATCTGCTGATCCACGCTATTCAGCAGGCCTTTTTCGCTATCCACCACCAGGAAGGTCGACTCGCGCGCGATCAGAGCCTCGATCATCTGTTGAAGCTATTAACCCGGCATATTGATGGCAAAGCGGTTCAGCCTGCGGATGAAACGGCGCTGCGTATGCAGAAGGTCAGGGAGATGCTGCACGACCGCATGGCCGACGATATCGGGTTGGACGACATTTCTGCGCAGTGCGGCATTGACCGTTTTCGCCTGAGCAGGCAATTTCAGAAAGCCTTTGGCCAAACGCCGCACGCCTGGCTGGTGCGCCTGCGTCTGCGCACTGCCCGTGCGCTGCTGAGCCACGGTATCGAGCCTGCCCAGGTGGCGATACAGGTCGGTTTTGCCGATCAAAGCCACCTTGGCCGCTGGTTTCAGCGCGCTTATCGCCTCTCCCCTGCCGCCTTCCAGCGGCAGTGCACAAACGTTCTATCGCGCTGAACACACTTCTCCGATGATGGTTTTTTTTATGACAGATGGAGAAGAAAACGCATGTTTGATACCAAAGTTGCCCTTGTGGTGAGAGACGATCTGGAGAGCTGGCAACGGTTAAATGTGGTGGCGTTTCTTGCAACCGGGGTGGTGTCTGCCGCGCCCGAGGTGCTGGGCGAACCCTATGTCGATGCCGCCGGGCGACATTACCCGCGCATTGCCGGTCAGCCCATGCTGATTTTTGCCGGGTCGCTCGACGATCTACAGCGTACCCACCGCAAAGGGCTGGAGCGCGATGTGACCCTCGTCCCGTATGTGGAAGCGATGTTCGCCACAGGCAATGATGATGCTAATCGGGCCGTTTTCCTGCAAGAGGATGCAGACGCGCTAAATCTGGTCGGCATTGCCCTGCGCGGGCCGAAAAAAGCCGTGGATAAGGTCATCAAAGGCCTTACCCTGCACCCCTGAAAATCCTCCCCGCCGCCGGCACTGTGCGGCGGGAATATCCGTGTTAAGAACACCGTGGCAATTTTCACCCTTTTACTGACGACTTTTTTCTGTTTTGGCTTCCTGTTTCGCTCAACTTAGTATACAAAAGCAGGCTTTGACGTAACCTTTTCAACTTTGCATAGTCTGGAGCACCCCTTGAACACATCATCGGTTTCCCGTCTGGCGCTGGCGCTCGCTTTTGGCGTGACACTGACCGCCTGTAGCTCAACCCCGCCAGCTGAACGCCCGTCTGAACAAACTGCGCCTGGCACCCCGGCGCGTCCTATTCTTAGCGCGGGCGAAGCGAAAAACTTCGTGGCTGAGCGTTACTTTACCGCCATGACGCCAGACAGCGCGGCATGGAAACCGTTCGCCATCCGCCTGCCGGAGAAAGCCGATTTTGTGGTTGGCCCGGCGGGAACAGCCGGTGTGACTCATACCACTATCCAGGCTGCGGTCGATGCGGCGATCAACAAGCACTCCAGCGAACGTCAGTACATTGCCGTGATGCCTGGCGAATATACCGGTACGGTGTATGTGCCGGCAGCCTCCGGTAGCGTGACCCTCTACGGTACGGGTGAGAAGGCGCAGGATGTGAAAATCGGCCAGGCGATCGACTCCGAAATGGATCCGAACAGCTGGCGTCGTCTGGTTAACCCATCAGGCAAATATATGCCGGGTAAACCGGCGTGGTATATGTTCGATAACTGCCAGAGCAAACGCAGCGCCACTGTGGGCGTGATGTGTTCTGCAGTATTCTGGTCGCAGAACAATGGTCTGCAGCTGCAGAACCTGACCATTCAGAACACGTTGGGCGATACCGTTGATGCAGGTAACCACCAGGCCGTGGCACTGCGCAGCGATGGCGACAAAGTGCAGATCAACAATGTCAATATTCTGGGCCGTCAGAACACCTTCTTCGTGACCAACAGCAATGTGGACAACACCCTGCGTACCGATCGTCAGACCCGCACGCTGGTGACCAACAGCTACCTTGAAGGCGATGTGGACATTGTGGCAGGTCGCGGTGCAGTGGTCTTTGATAATACCGACTTCCGCGTGGTTAACTCCCGTACGCAGCAGGCAGGCTATGTGTTTGCACCGGCCACACTGTCTAACCTTTATTATGGTTTCCTCGCCGTAAACAGCCGCTTTAACGCTGCCGGAAATGGCGTAGCGCAGCTTGGCCGTTCACTGGATGTCGATGGCAATACCAACGGTCAGGTGGTGATCCGCGATAGCGTGATCAACGAAGGCTTTAATGTGGCGAACCCCTGGGCGGACGCCAGCGTTTCTGGTCGCGCCTATGCCGGTAACACAGGCACAGTTGATGATAAAGGTAACGTCCAGCGCGAGCTGAACAACCCGCAGTTTAACCGCATGTGGGAGTTTAACAACCGCGGCGTGGGCAGCAAAGTGGTTGCGGTACCGAAGCAGTAACACGCGACGGGGGCACAACGCCAGCCCGTGATGCTGTTAAAAAAGCCGTAACATCCGTTACGGCTTTTTTTTACGCTTTTTGCCGCCCTGCGGGTGGCCTTTTCGACGCGGCTAATGCCCGTCAGTCGACTTAGTGGGCGTTTACCACCACCCACATCGGCCCCTGTCCTACCGCGTAGCGACCCTTTTCCGTCAGCAGTCCCTGTGCGCCCGTAATTTCATACAGCGCAATATGGTGCGACTTCTGCCCGGCGGCGATAACAAACTTCCCACTGTGATCCACATTAAAGCCGCGCGGCTGGGTTTCCGTTGGCTGGAACCCTTCCACCGCCAGCACGCTACCATCTTCAGAAACGCTGAAAATGGTCAGCAGGCTGGAGGTACGATCGCAGGCATACAAATGGCGGCCATCCGGCGTGATGTGAATATCTGCCGCCCAGCGAATATCGGAAAAATCGGCGGGCATCATATCCAGCGTCTGCACACACTCAATCTGGCCGTGCGCATCATTCAGTTGCCAGACATCGACGGAACTGTTCAGCTCATTAACGCAATAAGCAAAACGTTTGTTCGGATGGAAAGCCATATGACGCGGGCCAGCGCCTTCCACGGTCGCCACTTCTGCCGGTTCCTGCGCGGTCAGTTGACCATCATCGGCCAGCGTGAACAGGCAAATGCGATCCTGTTTTAAAGCAGGCACCCACAACGTGCGATTATCCGGAGAGATATTGGCCGAATGGCAGCCTTCCAGCCCTTCGACCACCTGCACGGTGTCGGTCGGAATGCCATCGTCGAGGCGGGTTACGCTGACGCAGCCAGCATTATAAGAGCCGCTGAACAGGAAACGCCCGCTGTGATCGGTTGAGATATGCGTCGGGCTGCCCGGTAATGGCGCTTCGGCAGTAAAGGTCAGCGCGCCGTCATCCGGGGCGATACGGTAAGCCAGAACGCGGAATTCCGGGCGTACGCCCACATAGAGGTAACGCTTGTCCGGGCTGACGACCATCGGCTGAACCTGGCCGGGAACATCGACCACCTGGACAAGCGTCAGGGTGCCTTCAGGAGCCAAACGCCAGACGTGGATCTGCTGACTTTCCGGACTTGCGGTATAAACGGTTTGTTTCATGAATACTCC
The DNA here is from genome assembly GCF_032052965.1 of Kosakonia sp. Lineage (GTDB taxonomy): Bacteria > Pseudomonadota > Gammaproteobacteria > Enterobacterales > Enterobacteriaceae > Kosakonia. The sequence goes on along the minus strand of NZ_DAMBVN010000004.1, from coordinate 18,678 downwards.
TTTCCTCTCTTTTTCTGCGTTATATAACCAGGATAGTCGTTTGCACGTGAATGCGGAAATTCGGCGGCAAATTTTGCGCATCTGCCCGCCCGGTGTACCATCCCCGGACATGAAAATTTCAACATCGACCACGGAATACGATATGACTTCGCGCGTTATTGCACTCGATTTAGACGGTACATTACTTACCCCGAAAAAAACGCTTCTGCCCTCATCCCTCGAAGCACTGGCTCGCGCTAAGGCCGCTGGCCATAAGATCATTATCGTCACCGGTCGGCATCATGTTGCCATCCATCCTTTTTATCAGGCACTGGCGCTCGATACACCTGCAATTTGCTGTAATGGCACCTATTTGTATGATTATCATGCTAAAAAAGTGCTCGCCGCCGACCCGATGCCTGTTTCGCAGGCACAACAGCTTATTTCCCTGCTTGAAGCGCACGCCATTCACGGCCTGATGTATGTCGACAATGCAATGGTCTACGAGAAACCGACCGGGCATGTACTGCGTACTACCAACTGGGCGCAGGCATTGCCGCCGGAGCAACGCCCGGTATTCCAGCAGGTGGACTCACTGGCGGCAACGGCGCAAGAGGTTGACGCCATCTGGAAATTCGCTCTCACCGACGAAGACACGCAAAAACTGAAAAAATTTGGCCGGCATGTTGAACAGACGCTGGGGCTGGCGTGTGAGTGGTCATGGCACGATCAGGTCGACATCGCCCGCAGCGGCAATAGCAAAGGCAAACGTCTGACCGAATGGGTGACGTCGCAGGGGTTGTCGATGCAGGATGTGGTGGCGTTTGGCGATAATTATAATGACATCAGTATGCTGCAGGCCGCAGGCATCGGTGTCGCGATGGGCAATGCCGACGATGAGGTCAAAGCCCATGCAAATGTGGTTATTGGCGACAATACCGTCGATAGCATCGCCGGGTTTATTTATAAAGCATTACTGTAATCAGGCGGTTATCGATACACTTTTGATCTGTGCATACAGCCACTGGCCGGGTTTGATGCTTAATTCGTCTCTGGCCCAGGGGCTGATCCGCGCCCACAAGGTGCGCCCTGCAACGTCCAGTTGCACTTCGACCTGCCCGTCAATATCAAAACATTCAGCCACTTTCGCGCGCAGTAGGTTACGAATACTGGTGCTCCCCGGCGGCTGCAGCACCAGCGACACATCTGTAGCATGAATGCGAATGCGCAGTGGCGTTTGCAGCGGACGATCAACTTTACTCACCCAAAGGTGTTGATCACCTAACGCCAGCGCCGTCATTGCGTAGTGAGGATGATGCTCAAGCACGCTGACTTTCAAAATGCTGCTTTGCTGCTCCTGCGGCAACCACGGGTTCATGACACTGCTGCCCCAGATATCCTCCAGGTTACCGAACGCTTTCACCTCACCGGCTTCCAACACCATTACCTTATCCGCAAGGTGCAGGATCTCTTCCAGTGAATGACTGACGTACAACATCGGAATATTGATCTCCCGTGCCAGGCGCTGCAAATAAGGCAATAACTCGCGCTTGCGGGGAATATCAAGCGACGCAAGCGGTTCGTCCAGCAGCATTAATTCCGGTGCGGTTAACAACGCACGCCCTATCGCCACTCGCTGCTTTTCACCACCGGAAAGGCCGCCGGGCAGACGATCCAGCAGTGACTCAATGCCCAATAACGCTACCAGCTTATCAAACTGCCCGCTCATTGACTTCGCCATGCCGTAACGCAAATTCCCCAACACTTTGTAGTGCGGGAAGAGACGTGCGTCCTGGAAAACATAGCCCACACGGCGTTTTTCCGGGGGGAGGCAAATTTTGCTATTGGTGTCGAACAACACGCGGTTATTTAGCGCAATGCGTCCCTGTTGGGGGTGCGTCAGGCCACCAATCGCATTGATCAGCGACGTTTTGCCCGCACCAGAGACACCGAAGATGGCGGTAATACCGCTGGCGGGCAACGTCTCGGCCACGCGCAAAGTATGGGTACCCAGCGTTTGGGTGAAATTGAGCTCCAGCATGGCTTATCTCCCTGTCCGTTCGCGGCTAATACGCGCCAGCCACTCCGAAATGAGTAACGAAACCAGCGCCAGCACAATCGAAATCACGCACAGCCGCGCCGCCGCCGTTTCGCCTCCCGGCATCTGAATCAATGTGTACATGGCTGAAGGGATAGTGCGCGTTTCGCCCGGAATGTTGGAGACAAACGTAATGGTCGCGCCAAATTCGCCCAGCGAGCGGGCAAATGCCAGCACCGTACCAACAATGATACCCGGCAGGGTCAGCGGTAAGGTGATGGTGAGAAACACGCGCCAGCGTCCGGCACCCAACGTGCGGGCCGCCTGCTCCAGTTTGGTATCAACACCTTCCAGCGCCAGACGGATCGCCCGCACCATCAGTGGGAACGACATCACCGCCGCCGCCAGAACCGCGCCACGCCAGCTAAACGCAAAGGTGATACCCAGCCAGTCGTAGAGCCACTGGCCGATAAAACCGTGTCGCCCCAAGGCAATCAGCAATAAATAACCGACCACGACAGGCGGCAACACTAAAGGAAGATGGAGAAAACTGTCCAGCAGCGCTTTACCCGGAAACGAGCAGCGCACCAGCAACCAGGCGAAGAAGATCCCAAAAGGCAAACTGAAGATAACCGCAAGGGAAGAGACTTTAAGGCTCAGCAGTACCGCCTGCCATTCGGGATCCGTCAATATCATTAGTGCGTCGTAAATCCGTAACGTTTGAATATTTCAGCAGCCTGCGGGCCTTTCAGGTAATCATAAAACGCGGTCACTGTCGCGTTTTTATGCCCCTCAATTATCGCCAGCGGGTACTCCACTTTCTGGTGTGAATCTTCAGGGAATGTGCCAACTACTTTCACCCCTTTACTGGCAACCGCATCGGAACCATAGACAATACCGAGCGGCGCTTCGCTGCGTTCCACCAGCGCCAGTGCGCCACGTACATCTTCTGCTGGCGCCAGTTTCGGCGACAGGGTATCCCATGCGCCCAGTCTGGTCAGTGCTTCTTTGGCATAAATACCGGCCGGGACGTGATCCGGATCGCCAACGGCCAGGCGGCCGCCTTTCAGCAAGCTGTTCCAGTCAGTTTTTGTATTCACGGTAATGTCGCTCTGTTTGCTGCTTTTCGACGCGACCACCACCAGGCTATTGCCAAGCAGCGTTTCCCGTGTTGCGGTGTCGATCGTTTTTTTCCCGACGGCGTAATCCATCCATTTCTGATCGGCAGAGATAAACAGATCGGCCGGTGCCCCCGCCTCAATCTGGCGCGCCAGCGTAGAAGAGGATGCGAACGAGGAAACCACCTCGACGTTTTTCTCTTTTTTATAGGCCGCCGCGATATCCTGCATCGCATTGGTCAGCGATGCCGCTGCAAAAACGGTGATCTTGCTTTCTTCCGCCAGGGCATGCCCGGCAACGGAAAGCGTTAATGTCGCTCCGGCAAAAAAGCGCAACCATGTACGTGCCATTGCTAACTCCTCTGAGTGTCGTTATATATAAAAAAACATAACGATAGTACCAGAGTTTACCGCTCAGAAGATAATACCCATCAAGAATGAGGGGCATATGAGAAAACTATCGGCAGGGAGGGAACGATCTTGAGCGTAAAACGCCCACGAAAGTGGGCGTTTTAGCAAATGGCTTAGCGGTGCTGGCTGGTGCGGTCGCGGCGCCCAACGCCGGAGAAAACGTTAAACACTTCGCCAAGACCATAAATTAATCCCAGGATGATGGCCATCACCACGGGGACCATGATGATGGCAAACAGCAGACTTTTCAGTAACTCTAACATGGTCGACTCCAGATATTGTGGATGACGCATTCTAGCCTGAACCGGCGGGAAAACACTCGCCTTTTGTGCGATTGGAACCGCAGCTTTGCCATCAATATCAAGCCTCAGGCTAGGTTTACAGGTCGTTTTCCTTCACAATAGACTTTTTGCCAGGACATTGTGTAATGCAGGCTGAAATTCTCCTCACTCTTAAACTCCAGCAGCGTCTTTTTGCCGATCCGCGCCGTATCTCGCTGCTGAAACAAATTGCAGAGACAGGCTCTATTAGCCAGGGTGCGAAGAACGCTAACATCAGCTATAAAAGCGCCTGGGATGCGATCAATGAGATGAATCAACTGAGCGACCACACGCTCGTCGATCGCGCCACAGGCGGCAAAGGCGGCGGCGGCGCAGTGGTAACCCGTTACGGTCAGCGCCTTATTCAACTTTATGATCTGCTTGGACAAATCCAGCAAAAGGCCTTTGATGTGCTGAGCGACGACGATGCCCTGCCTTTAAACAGCCTGCTGGCGGCCATTTCGCGCTTCTCTTTGCAAACCAGCGCCCGCAACCAGTGGTTTGGCACTATTACCGCCCGCGATCACCAACAGGTTCAGCAACATGTGGACGTTCTGCTGGCAGACGGCACCACACGTTTAAAAGTCGCGATCACAGCGCAAAGCGGAGAAAGGCTTGGCCTCGACGAAGGCAAAGAGGTGCTGGTGTTGTTAAAAGCGCCGTGGGTCAACATTACCCAGGATACCGCGCTGGCGGCAAAAGCTGATAACCAGCTAACCGGGTGTATTAGTCACATTGAGCGTGGCGAGCAGCAGAGCGAAGTGCTGATGACGCTACCGGACGGCCAGCAGCTCTGCGCTACCGTGCCGTCTGCAGAGGTGGAGAAGTTGCAGGAACAGCATGAAGTGACGGCCTATTTTAATGCCGATCGCGTGATTATCGCTACGTTATGCTAATTGCGTTGACAAACTGAGGTAATGCACGTATCCCTGAACTTCAATGCTGCAAAAAATGGGATACATCATGTCATCATTGCATATTTCGCAAGGCACGTTCCGTCTTAGCGATACCCGCACACTGCATCTTGAAAATTTAACCCTGCGCGCCGGTGAAAGCTGGGCGTTTGTCGGGGCAAACGGCAGTGGAAAATCCGCGCTGGCTCGCGCACTGGCCGGTGAACTGACCCTGCTGAAAGGCACCCGGGAGTCGACGTTTACCCGCCTGACCCGTCTCTCCTTCGAGCAACTGCAAAAACTGGTGAGCGACGAGTGGCAACGAAATAACACCGATATGCTCAGCCCCGGCGAGGAAGATACCGGGCGCACAACGGCGGAAATTATCCAGGATGAGATTAAAGACGCCGACCGCTGCACCCGGCTGGCGGCGCAGTTTGGCATCACATCTCTTCTTGATCGTCGTTTCAAATACCTTTCAACAGGTGAAACCCGTAAGACATTGCTTTGCCAGGCGCTGATGGCCGAGCCGGATTTGTTGATCCTTGATGAGCCCTTCGACGGCCTTGATGTTAACTCTCGTCAACAACTGGCAGCGCTGCTGGCACAACTGAATGCCGACGGTTATACCGTGGTGTTGGTGCTGAACCGCTTCGATGAGATCCCCGCCTTTGTACGCAATGCCGGGGTATTGGTCGATTGTGCCCTGACCGATACCGGGGAGAAATCCGCCCTGTTGCAACAGGCGCTGATTGCCCAACTGGCGCACAGTGAGAAACTCGCTGGTATTGCCCTGCCCGATCCCGACGCGCCCCCCGCGCGGGAAACGCTGACCCCGGGTGCGCCGCTGATCGTGCTCAATAACGGTGTGGTGTCTTATAACGATCGTCCTATTATTAACCAGCTTTCGTGGACCGTGGCCCCCGGCGAGCACTGGCAAATCGTCGGGCCAAATGGCGCGGGCAAGTCCACGTTGCTCAGTTTGATCACCGGCGATCATCCTCAAGGCTACAGTAACGATTTGACGTTGTTTGGCCGCCGTCGCGGCAGCGGCGAAACCATCTGGGATATCAAAAAGCACATCGGCTATGTCAGCAGTAGCCTGCACCTGGACTATCGCGTCAGCACCAACGTACGTAACGTCATTCTGTCCGGTTATTTTGATTCAATCGGCATTTATCAGGCGGTATCGGATAAGCAGCACAAACTGGCGCAGCAATGGCTGGATATTCTGGGCTTTGATGCCCGCACGGCAGACGCCCCCTTCCACAGCCTCTCCTGGGGGCAACAACGGCTGGCGCTGATTGTTCGGGCTCTGGTTAAACACCCAACCTTACTGATCCTTGATGAGCCATTACAGGGACTGGATCCGCTTAACCGGCAGTTAATTCGCCGCTTTGTCGATGTATTGATTAATGAAGGGAAGACGCAGCTATTATTTGTTTCCCACCATGCGGCAGACGCGCCATCGTGTATTACGCATCGTCTGGCGTTTGTGCCGCAGGATGACGGCTATCGCTACGTGCTGGAACCACAATAATTGGGGATGCCTGATATTAAGCAAATATGCTGTAATACGCAGGCTTAATTAGCATCCAAAATACGATTTTTATCTGGCCAGCTGGCAACCCATATTGTCAGTGGCCTTTTTTTATTATGGCAAGTATCAATCCCGACGATGGACGCCGGGAGAAAAATGACAGGACTATTATGACCTCACTCCTCTCTATGACCCGCACCCTGTCGCTGGTGGCGGCGCTCTTCCTTGGCCTGAGTACCTACGCACTTGCTGAGGAGAGTGCCTCCTCTGCGAATAGCGAACAAGATAATCAAATGCGTCAGGCGGTGCAAAATATGCAACGCGCCAGTGTTCACGGCCCGCACAAAATTACATTAGGCGATCAGGCAACGCTGAATTTACCGGCGGGTTTCGCCTGGATACCGCCTAAAGAAGCGGCCGTCTTCATGCGTGAATTGGGTAATTCTGTTAATGATGATGCTTTTTACGGGCTGGTATTTAGCAATGATATTTCCGGGTTTGTTTCTATTGAATATGACGACGCCGGTTATATCAAAGATGATGATGCAAAGGACTGGGACGCGAAGGAACTGCTCAGTAATTTGCAGGAAGGAACCAAAGAAGGCAATAAAGATCGCGCTGAAAAAGGCATCGCGCCGATTGAGGTCATCGGCTGGGTTGAAAAACCAACCTACGATGCGGCAAACCACCGTCTTATCTGGTCTGCCGCGATCCGCGACATTGGCAGTAATGTGCCGGAAAAAGATCAGGGCGTTAACTACAACACTTATCTGCTGGGCCGCCACGGTTACCTGTCGCTGAATCTGGTCACGGATCGCGGCACTGTCGAGCAGGAAAAACCGCTGGCTAAAACCCTGCTCAATGCCACGACCTTTAACGACGGTAAAAAATACAGCGACTTTAATGCCTCGACCGACCACATTGCCAGCTATGGCCTTGCTGCGTTAATCGGTGGGCTGGCGGCGAAAAAACTCGGCCTGCTGGCGATTATCGGTGTCACTCTGCTGAAGTTCTGGAAGCTTGCGCTGATTGCTATCGCGGCTGCCGGTGTCGGCGTGAAAAAAGTACTGTTTCGCAAAAAATCGGCAACCGAAACCGAAAACCACGTTGAATAGCGATGAGCCTGCTGCTTCTGCTGTTTAAAGGTGCAACCCTCGGAAAGTTTATACTCTCCGGGGGGACGATGCTGTTGTCGGTCGCCACGTATGCGCCGCTGTTTGGCTGGCCTTACGCCACAGGTATCGTCGCCATGCTGTTTTTCCATGAACTGGGGCACTACTTTGCCGCACGGCAGCGTTCATTAAATACCGGATTACCGATGTTTATCCCGTTTGTCGGGGCGTGGATCGCACTGAAAGATGCACTCCCGGATGCGGAAACAGAAGCGTGGGTCGGCATTGCTGGCCCGCTGTCAGGAGCGCTGGCTGCCCTTGCCTGCTATTATCTGGCGGAATACCTGAACAGTTCGCTACTGATGGCCGTGGCCTATGCCGGTTTCCTGCTTAATCTGTTCAATTTAATCCCGGTGCCGCCGCTGGATGGCGGACGCATTACGGTCGCCATCTCGCGTAAGATTTGGTATCTCGGGGTTCCGGTGTTGTTGTGCTTTTTTTATCTCCACCCGAGCCCGCTGTTGCTTATCGTCTGCTTTCTTGCGGTTTCGCAGATGGTGGCGCGGCGCAATGAAACGCCCAATCTCAGTACGCTGACCCCTGGCAAACGTCTGGAATATTCGCTTTTGTACTTTGGGCTGATTGCCTGGCTGTCGCTGATGACTTATAACCTGCACGAGGCGTTATCCGGCTTACGCTGATAATGTCTGCTTCACTGTACAGCAGTGAAGACGTTTTCGGACTAATACTATTCGCTGGAAATGCCAGGATAATCCTTGTTTTTTCCAGCGGTTACGCGAGAAACCGGCTAGCAGAGAAATCAGTGTAAACGATTCCACTATTTTATCCCATGTCACAGTTTTCACCTCTCTGTTATGCTAAGGTTTATTCATACCATATGCCTAATGGAGTTAAACATGCGAGTTCTGGTTACAGGTGGTAGCGGTTACATTGGAAGTCATACCTGCGTCCAATTGCTGCAAAATGGTCATGACGTCGTCATCCTCGACAACCTCTGCAACAGTAAACGCAGCGTATTGCATGAAATCGAACGTTTTGGCGGTAAAGCTGCGCTGTTCGTCGAAGGCGATATTCGTGACGAAGCGCTGCTGGCAGAGATCCTGCACGATCACGCTATCGAAGCGGTGATTCATTTTGCCGGATTGAAGGCCGTTGGCGAATCCGTGGCCAAACCGCTGGAATACTACGATAACAACGTTAACGGTACGTTGCGTCTGATCAGCGCCATGCGCGCCGCCAATGTTAAGAACTTCATTTTCAGTTCCTCCGCCACAGTTTATGGCGATCAACCCCAGATCCCGTATGTTGAAAGCTTCCCGACAGGCACGCCGCAAAGCCCGTATGGCAAAAGTAAGCTGATGGTTGAGCAGATCCTGACTGACCTGCAGAAAGCACAGCCGGACTGGAGCATTGCGCTGCTGCGCTACTTTAACCCGGTTGGCGCACATCCATCAGGCGATATGGGCGAAGATCCGCAAGGCATTCCTAACAACCTGATGCCGTACATTGCGCAGGTGGCCGTTGGTCGCCGTGATTCGCTGGCTATTTTTGGTAATGACTACCCAACACCTGACGGCACCGGCGTGCGCGATTATATCCATGTGATGGATCTGGCTGATGGTCACGTTGCCGCCATGCAAGAACTGGCAGGCAAACAAGGCGTGCATATTTATAACCTTGGCGCGGGCGTGGGCAGCAGCGTGCTGGATGTGGTTAACGCGTTCAGCAAAGCCTGTGGCAAACCTATTGCCTGGCATTTTGCGCCACGCCGCGACGGTGATTTACCCGCTTACTGGGCAGATGCCACCAAAGCAGATAAAGAGCTGAACTGGCGTGTCACCCGCACGCTCGACGAAATGGCAGAAGATACCTGGCGCTGGCAGTCCCGCCATCCGCAGGGCTATCCTGATTAAAGGAACCGTAATGACGCAATTTAACCCGGTGGATCATCCTCATCGCCGTTACAACCCGTTGACGGGACAGTGGATCCTCGTTTCACCGCATCGCGCTAAGCGCCCCTGGCAGGGGGCGCAGGAAACACCGGCGAAGCAAACGCTACCCGCCCATGATCCGGACTGTTTTCTCTGCCCGGGGAATACGCGAGTAACCGGTGATAAAAACCCGGATTACGCCAGCACTTACGTATTTACGAATGACTTTGCGGCGCTAATGACCGACACGCCAGACGCGCCGGAAAGCAGCGATCCGTTGATGCGCAGCCAGAGTGCGCGCGGCACCAGCCGGGTTATCTGTTTTTCGCCAGACCACAGTAAAACACTGCCAGAACTGAGCATCAGCGCGCTGGAAGATGTGGTATCAACCTGGCAACAGCAGACAGCAGAACTGGGCCAAACCTATCCCTGGGTGCAGGTTTTTGAAAACAAAGGCGCGGCGATGGGCTGCTCGAACCCGCATCCACACGGCCAGATCTGGGCAAACAGCTTCCTGCCTAACGAAGCGGAACGCGAAGATCGCCTGCAAAAAGCCTACCTGGACCAGTACCACTCTCCCATGCTGGTCGACTACGCGCAGCGTGAACAGCAAGACGGCAGCCGTACAGTGGTTGAGACAGAGCACTGGCTGGCAGTGGTCCCATACTGGGCCGCCTGGCCGTTTGAAACCTTGCTGTTGCCAAAAACCCACCTGCTGCGTATGACCGATTTAAACGCTGAACAGCGTCGCGATCTGGCGCTGGCGCTGAAAAAACTGACCAGTCGCTATGACAATCTGTTCCAGTGCTCTTTCCCTTACTCAATGGGTTGGCACGGGGCACCGTTTAATGGCGAAGAGAATCAACACTGGCAGTTGCATGCGCACTTTTACCCGCCGTTGTTGCGTTCTGCTACCGTGCGCAAATTTATGGTTGGCTACGAAATGTTGGCCGAAACCCAGCGCGATTTGACGGCTGAGCAAGCTGCCGAACGCCTGCGCGCCGTGAGTGATATCCATTTTCGCGAATCCGGAGAATAATAATGAGTCTGAAAGAGAACACCCAGGCCCTGTTTGCTGAGAAATTTGGCTACCCTGCCACCCATACCATTCAGGCACCAGGCCGCGTCAACTTGATCGGCGAGCATACCGACTATAACGACGGTTTCGTGCTGCCCTGCGCCATTGACTACCAGACCGTGATCAGCTGTGCGCCGCGTACCGATCGCCTCGTGCGGGTCATTGCCGCCGATTACGATAACCAAATCGATGAATTCTCTCTTGATGCGCCGATCGTCACCCACGACAGCCAGCAATGGTCAAATTATGTGCGCGGCGTTGTAAAACACCTGCAAAAACGTGACGCTAACGTTGGCGGCGCGGATCTCGTCATCAGCGGAAATGTGCCGCAGGGCGCGGGCTTAAGCTCTTCCGCCTCGCTGGAAGTGGCGGTCGGCACCGTTTTCCAGCAGTTGTACCATCTGCCGCTGGATGGCGCGCAAATCGCGCTGAACGGCCAGGAGGCGGAAAACCAGTTTGTTGGCTGTAACTGCGGCATTATGGATCAGCTGATCTCTGCGCTCGGCAAAAAAGGGAGCGCGCTGCTCATTGACTGCCGCTCGCTCGGGACCAAAGCGGTTTCGATGCCGGCAGGCGTGGCCATTGTGATCATCAACAGTAACTTCAAACGCACGCTGGTCGGCAGCGAATACAACACCCGCCGCCAGCAGTGTGAAACGGGCGCGCGCTTCTTCCAGCAAAAAGCGCTGCGGGATGTCAGCATCGATCAGTTTAATGCCGTTGCCCATGAGCTGGATCCGCTGGTGGCGAAACGCGTTCGTCATGTGCTGAGCGAAAATGCCCGTACCGTCGAAGCGGCAAGCGCGCTGGAGAAAGGCGATCTGCAGCGTATGGGTGTACTCATGGCCGAGTCCCATACTTCCATGCGGGATGATTTTGAAATCACCGTACCGCAAATCGATACGCTGGTAGAGATTGTTAAAGCCACTATCGGCGACCAGGGCGGCGTGCGCATGACCGGCGGCGGTTTCGGTGGTTGTGTGGTTGCCCTCGTACCCGAAGCGATGGTGCCTGCAGTTAAAGAGGCTGTCGCACGTCAGTACGAAGCAAAAACCGGCATCAAAGAAACCTTCTATGTGTGCAAACCTTCACAGGGAGCAGGACAGTGTTAAACGAATCGTCTGCCATAGCCCCGGACGGGCTGCCTTTTCGTCTCATCACGCTGCGCAACCGCGCAGGAATGGTGGTGACGTTAATGGACTGGGGTGCCACGCTGTTATCGGCGCGTATCCCGTTACAGGATGGGTCCGTGCGTGAAGCCTTACTCGGCTGCGCAACGCCGGAACACTATCTGCGTCAAACCGCGTTTCTTGGCGCCTCGATTGGCCGTTATGCCAACCGTATCGCCGCCAGCCGTTTTGAACTGGCCGGGCAGACGTACATCCTGCTGCCAAGCCAGGGCGAAAACCAGTTACACGGCGGCCCGGAAGGTTTTGACAAACGCCGCTGGTTGATTGAACGGCAAAACGATAACGAAGTGGTATTCGTGCTGAACTCACCGGACGGCGACCAGGGGTTTCCCGGTAATGTGCATGCAAGAGCGCATTTCCGCCTCGGTGATGATAACCGCCTGGCCATTGAATACCGCGCCACAACCGACAAGCCCTGCCCGGTTAACCTGACCAACCATGCTTACTTTAATCTGGATGGCGAACAGTCGGATGTGCGTAACCATACCTTGCAATTGCTGGCTGATGCCTATTTGCCGGTGGACAGTATGGGCTTGCCCACCGACGGGTTGAAAGCAGTAGCCCGAACCAGTTTTGATTTCCGCACGCCAAAAACAGTGGCGCAGGATTTTCTGGCCGATGCCGATCAGCAGGCAGTAAAAGGCTATGATCACGCCTTCCTGTTGCAAGCCCGCGGTGACGTCAGCCAGCCTGCAGCGCACCTTTGGTCGGCAGATAAGCAACTGGAAATGGCAGTGTATACCAGTGCACCAGCACTGCAGTTTTATTCGGGGAACTATCTTGATGGTACGCCCGCCCGCGGCGGTGTGACCTACAGTGCCTGGCAGGGTCTGGCGCTGGAGAGTGAATTCCTGCCGGACAGCCCCAACCGCCCGGACTTCCCGCAGCCGGACTGCGTTTTACTCCCCGGCGACGTCTATGTCAGCCTGACGGAATATCACTTTATTCCGCACTGATCCCCCGCCCTCCTTCCGGAGGGCTTTTTTTCATCATCTTGCTGAAATAACCGTCAGTTACAGACAAAATCATAACCCCTGGTTCACAAGCACCTTACACTGCGCCACTATTTTCGCTATGGTTAAGGGTAATCGTTGCCGCAGGTCTCTGCCCGGCAATATAATGAGAATTGTTATCATTCAATCAGGCTTACAGGAGTAAGAGTATGGCTGTTACTAAGCTGGTTCTGGTTCGTCACGGCGAAAGCCAGTGGAACAACGAAAACCGTTTTACCGGTTGGTACGATGTTGATCTGTCCGAAAAAGGCGTAGGCGAAGCAAAAGCAGCAGGCAAACTGCTGAAAGAGGAAGGCTACTCCTTCGATTTTGCTTACACCTCTGTGCTGAAGCGTGCCATCCACACGCTGTGGAACGTTCTGGATGAGCTGGATCAGGCATGGTTACCGGTTGAAAAAAGCTGGAAACTGAACGAACGTCATTACGGTGCGCTGCAGGGGCTGAACAAAGCCGAAACCGCAGAAAAATACGGTGATGAGCAGGTTAAGCAGTGGCGTCGCGGCTTTGCTGTTACGCCGCCGGCACTGACCAAAGATGATGAGCGTTTTCCGGGTCACGATCCGCGTTATGCGAAACTGACCGAAGCCGAGTTGCCGCAGACCGAAAGCCTGGCGCTGACCATCGATCGCGTAATCCCTTACTGGAACGACACTATTCTGCCGCGTTTGAAAAGTGGTGAGCGCGTGATCATTGCCGCTCACGGTAACTCCCTGCGTGCGCTGGTGAAGTACCTCGACAACATGAGCGAAGAAGAAATCCTTGAACTGAACATCCCGACCGGCGTACCGCTGGTGTATGAGTTCGACGAAAACTTCAAACCGCTGAAACATTATTATCTGGGCAACGCGGATGAGATCGCCGCAAAAGCGGCTGCTGTCGCTAACCAGGGTAAAGCGAAGTAATAAAAAAGCCGGGCATAAAATGCCCGGCTTTTTGTTTCTGGCCCGTTAGCGCAGCGCATGTGGGCTTTCGTCACAGACAACTGCACTCCCTGCCAGAATTTAACCGCGACGCGCTTTCACCGCATTGGCTAGCTGACGCAGAATGGCATCGGTATCTTCCCAGCCGATGCAGGCATCAGTAATACTCTTACCGTAAACCAGCGGTTCACCGCTTTCCAGACTCTGATTGCCCTCCACCAGATGACTTTCAATCATCACGCCGATGATGGCGTTTTCGCCGCTGGCAATTTGCTGGCAAACGTCAGACCCGACTTCCATTTGCTTTTTGAACTGCTTGCTGGAATTTGCGTGGCTGAAATCAATCATTACCTGCGCTTGCAGGCCTGCTTTGTTGAGCCCCGTTTTAACGTCAGCGACATGCCGCGCGCTGTAGTTCGGCTCTTTGCCGCCGCGCAGAATGATGTGGCAGTCCGTATTACCGGCAGTATTTACGATTGCCGAGTGGCCCCATTTCGTCACCGACAGGAAGCAGTGAGGTGCACTGGCAGCGTTAATGGCGTCAATCGCCACTTTGATAGTGCCATCGGTACCATTTTTAAACCCCACCGGGCATGAGAGACCGGAAGCCAGTTCACGGTGTACCTGCGACTCGGTGGTGCGAGCACCAATGGCTCCCCAACTCATCAAATCCGCCAGATATTGTGGGGTGATCATATCCAGAAACTCACCTGCTGCCGGCAGGCCCGAATCATTGATCTCCAGCAGCAGCTTACGCGCAATACGCAGGCCGTCGTTGATCTGGAAGCTATTATCCATGTGTGGATCGTTAATCAGCCCTTTCCAGCCAACAGTGGTACGCGGCTTTTCAAAATAGACGCGCATCACCACTTCCAGCTCGCCTTTTAACTCTTCTCGTAGCGACAGCAGGCGCGAGGCGTATTCCTTCGCCGCAGCAGGATCATGAATAGAGCACGGGCCAATCACCACCAGCAGACGATCGTCATTACCGCGCAGGATGTTGTGAATCGCTTTGCGGGCATGAGAAACCGTGTTGGCAGCCGTTTCAGTGGCAGGAAATTTTTCAAGGAGCGCTACAGGGGGTAATAACTCATTGATCTCTTTAATACGTAAATCGTCATTCTGATAATTCATGATCTTTCCAGTGTCGCTGTACTTTTTGTAATGAATGCAATCCTTCCAATCTATCTCGTCAGCCAGGAAGTGTAAACGTGATTTTACACTTCGCACGGATAATTCCTGGAATGAGGCGGAACGCCGCCAGAAAGTAGCGAACAGAGAGAACACGACTACACTTTTTAACTGTAATAACTTTTATTTTGCACTTTGTTAATATTCCATGCTGCCGAAGCGGTTGATAATGGCATGTTTAACCACTGAGCGTGATAATTCGTTCGCGCTGCTTTTATCGGCTTTCTGCACGGTAAAAACGACCAGAACAGGAGCATCATGATGAAAATGAATAAATTAGCGACGCTTTTACTGACCACTTCCCTGACTTTCGCCGGCGGTGCTTTCGCCGCAACGTCCTCCACGTCCGATAGCAGCAACGGCGATGCAAACGCTGCGGCGTCTGCCGGCCAGGTTGCCCCGGATGCGAAACAGAATCTGGAGCCGAATAACGTTGATAACAGCAAAATCAACACTGGCGATCCGGCCACGAATAGCCATAAGTCGTCGCAACATATGACCAAAGATGAAGTCCACAAAAATTCAATGTGTAAAGATGGTCGCTGCCCTGACGAGAACAAAAAAGTGGAAACAGGTAATGGTAATAACACACATGTGAACACCAAAACCGACGGTACCACCCAGTAAGGTATAAAGCCTTAACAAGAGGGAGAGCTACGGCTCTCCTTACTTTTTTCTCACCATCCGCTAAAAATCTGCAATGATGTAAGTCGCTCATAATTATGAAGAGGCACGATCCCGACAATGGCGCATTCACATTCACACGCCCCTGCTGACGCTAACGCTCGCCGACTATTGCTGGCATTTAGTGTTACCGCTGTCTTTATGTTGATTGAGGTGGTGGGCGGCCTCCTCTCTGGTTCGCTGGCGCTGCTGGCAGATGCGGGCCATATGCTTACCGATGCCGCCGCCCTGCTGTTTGCCTTGTTGGCGGTTCATTTCGCCCGTCAACCGCCCAGCGCCCGGCGGACGTTTGGCTGGCTGCGGCTGACCACGCTGGCAGCCTTTGTGAATGCGCTCGCGTTAGTGCTTATTACTCTCTTGATTGTCTGGGAAGCTTTCCAGCGTTTTTACCATCCGCACCCCGTGGCCGGAGCAACCATGATGGTCAT
This sequence comes from Kosakonia sp., assembly GCF_032052965.1. GTDB lineage: Bacteria > Pseudomonadota > Gammaproteobacteria > Enterobacterales > Enterobacteriaceae > Kosakonia. The sequence goes on along the minus strand of NZ_DAMBVN010000004.1, from coordinate 2,811 downwards.
CGCCATCGCCGGGCTGCTGGCTAATGTGCTGGCGTTCTGGTTGTTGCACCGGGGGAGCGAGGAAAAGAACCTCAACGTGCGCGCGGCTGCCCTGCATGTACTGGGCGACCTGCTGGGATCGGTGGGAGCGATTGTCGCCGCGCTAATTATTATTTATACCAACTGGACGCCAGTTGACCCTATCTTGTCGGTGCTGGTTTCTGTGCTGGTGCTGCGCAGCGCGTGGCGACTTCTGAAAGAGAGCGTGAATGAGTTGTTGGAAGGCGCGCCTGGCTCGCTGGATATTGGCGCGCTACAACGCCACTTGCGACGGGCTATTCCGGAAGTCCGCGACGTACATCATGTACATGTCTGGCTGGTCGGTGAGAAACCGTTGATGACGCTGCATGTGCAGGTGGTACCGCCGCGCGATCATGACAAGCTGCTCGGCGACATCCAGCATTTTCTTGTTCATCATTACGATATTGAACATGCGACGATACAGATGGAGTATCAGCCCTGTAGCGGGCCAGACTGCCATCTCAGCGAGGCGCAGCCTGACCCTCATCCTTCACACCATCATTGAGCTGAAAGCGCGTGAGAACCTCGCTCACGCGCGCTATTCATCCACATGCGGCTGCCGTTAAGTGCGATGAAAGTCAGCAGCATGTATTCAAGCGACATTGCCCAGACGCCCTGCAAGGCAAAAATCACCACGCTGATGATATTAATAACCACCCACAACAGCCAGTTTTCGACATATTTGCGGGTCATCAGGATCATCGCCACAATCGACAACACCATCATGCAGGCGTCCCAGAACGGGAACGCATCGGGTTGCAGATCCGGCATCGCCACATGCATACCCAGCGTTTGCATCACCGCGACGGCCACCCGTGTCAGGAATGCAAATACCGGATCGATAAAGAAGGTCATCAAACCAATCGCGACCACGCAAGTTGCCAGCAGGGTTAATGCTTTTGGCAACGATAGCCAGCGAATTTGTAGGACCGCTTCATTTTGTGAAGTTTGCCGCGACCAGGCATACCAGCCGTACACATTGGCGGCAAAGAAAAACAGTTGCAGCAGCAGACTGGCGTAGAGCTGAATCTGAAAGAAGATGATAGCGAACAGGGTGACGTTCACCAATCCAAAAGCATAGTTGCTGATCTTTTCCAGACTCGCCAGCCAGATACAAAGCAAACCCGCCAGTGTGCCCGTGGCTTCAATCCATGAAAGATCGTACCCGCCGGCACCAATCGGAATGTGCACCAGAATGTTCTGTGTACTAAAAAAATCCATTCTTCCCCCAGAGCGTAATACTACGCAGTAATAAATTAAGCACGTAGTGTAGCTGCAAAATCGAGCATGCGGTTAAGCGGAAGTAATGCACCCTCGCGCAGTGCAGCATCGACGTGGATTTCGTGGGCCGCTCCGCCGTTTTCCAGCGCTTCGGCAATGGCTTGCAGGCCATTCATTGCCATCCACGGGCAGTGCGCGCAGCTGCGGCACGTGGCCCCTTCGCCGGCGGTTGGCGCTTCGAGTAACTCTTTTTCCGGCACCGCCTGCTGCATTTTATAGAAGATACCGCGATCGGTAGCGACAATAAGTTGCTTATGCGGCAGGCTTTTCGCCGCGTTGATCAATTGGCTGGTCGAGCCTACCGCATCGGCCAGATTAACCACCGACTGTGGAGACTCGGGATGTACGAGTATTGCCGCGTCGGGGTACAACGCTTTCAACCGCATCAACGCCTGAGTTTTAAACTCGTCATGTACGATACATGCACCTTGCCAGCATAAAACATCGGCACCGGTTTGTTTTTGCACGTAGCTGCCGAGATGGCGGTCCGGCGCCCAGATAATTTTTTCGCCCTGGCTGTCGAGGTGCTCAATTAACTCAACGGCAATGCTGGAAGTCACCACCCAGTCGGCACGTGCCTTCACGGCTGCGGAGGTATTGGCATAAACCACAACAGTACGATCGGGGTGCGCATCGCAGAAGGCGTTAAACTCATCGATCGGACAACCCAGATCCAGTGAGCACTCGGCATTCAGCGTGGGCATCAGGATGGTTTTTTCCGGGCTGAGGATTTTGGCAGTTTCCCCCATAAAACGCACACCGGCGACCAGCAGCGTTGAAGCGGCATGTCTCGCACCGAAGCGCGCCATCTCCAGTGAATCGGAAATACATCCACCGGTCTCTTCTGCCAGTTGCTGAATTTCCGGATCGGTATAGTAATGGGCCACCATCACGGCATTACGCGCTTTCAGTAAGCTTTTGATTTTCTCGCGGTAGAACTGCTTCTCATCCTGACGTAGCGGCGCGGGTTTTGGCGGAAAGGGATATATTGCGGTTTCGGGATCGAACATTACGCTCATCATGCTTACTCGTTTTGCTTGCTTAACTTAATAACCATAACAACGGTTAAGAATGGCAGTATTACGCCGACAACGTTTCATATACTAAACAAGATAGCCGATTGCATAAAAATTGTCGTGGGAAATTTTTGTAGGTGTGGGTAGTGGTCAGCGCGTTGTACGGGGAGGAAGACTCGTTTGCCGTTGCGCCTGTCGTTCTGAAGGCAGAGCTGAGAGCAAAAAGCACCGCCAGCGTCATTTTTTATGCAAAAAGGTAACACGATGGTTCGCTTCACTCGCCTTTCGATCCGAACCTGCTGCAGGTACATTCGTCTCATCCTGAGACTCTCCCTCCGGGCCGACGCTTCGCGTTGTTCAAAATTGTTCCCGACAATTTTGTCGAATCTTTAGCATGCGCAGATAGCAAAAAAGCGCCTTTAGGGCGCTTTTTTACATTGGTGGGTCGTGCAGG
>NZ_DAMBVN010000003.1:0-367560 GCF_032052965.1 Kosakonia sp. | reverse complement strand
TGTGCGGTATTGTCGGTATCGCCGGTGTTATGCCGGTAAACCAGTCGATTTATGATGCGTTAACGGTGTTACAGCACCGTGGGCAGGATGCCGCAGGCATCATCACCATTGATGCAAGCAACTGTTTCCGTCTGCGCAAAGCAAATGGCCTGGTGAGTGATGTGTTTGAAGCCCGCCATATGCAGCGACTTCAGGGCAATATGGGGATTGGTCACGTACGTTATCCTACTGCTGGTAGCTCCAGCGCGTCTGAAGCGCAGCCTTTTTATGTTAACTCTCCTTACGGCATCACGCTGGCGCATAACGGCAACCTGACCAATGCCCACGAACTGCGTAAAAAGCTGTTTGAAGAGAAACGTCGCCACATTAACACCACGTCTGATTCTGAAATCCTGCTCAACGTTTTTGCCAGCGAGCTGGATAACTTCCGTCATTATCCGCTGGAAGCAGACAATATTTTCGCCGCCGTTGCCGCCACTAACCGTCAAATCCGCGGCGCTTATGCCTGCGTGGCGATGATCATCGGCCACGGTATGGTTGCGTTCCGCGACCCGAACGGTATCCGCCCGCTGGTGCTGGGCAAGCGTGACATCGGCGACGGCCGCACTGAGTTTATGGTGGCGTCTGAAAGCGTGGCGCTGGATACGCTTGGCTTTGAGTTCCTGCGTGATGTGGCCCCCGGTGAAGCGGTCTACATTACCGAAAAAGGGCAACTGTTTACCCGCCAGTGTGCCGATAACCCGGTCAGCAACCCGTGCCTGTTCGAATACGTCTATTTTGCGCGTCCGGACTCCTTTATCGATAAAATTTCCGTCTATAGCGCACGTGTCAATATGGGCACCAAGCTTGGCGAGAAGATTGCCCGCGAGTGGGAAGATCTGGACATCGACGTGGTGATCCCGATCCCCGAAACCTCTTGTGATATTGCGCTGGAAATCGCGCGCATCCTCGGTAAACCGTACCGCCAGGGGTTTGTGAAAAACCGCTACGTTGGCCGTACCTTTATCATGCCGGGCCAGCAATTACGCCGTAAATCGGTGCGCCGCAAGCTGAACGCTAACCGTGCTGAGTTCCGTGACAAGAATGTCCTGCTGGTGGATGACTCCATTGTGCGCGGTACCACCTCTGAGCAAATTATTGAAATGGCGCGCGAAGCCGGAGCGAAAAAAGTGTATCTCGCGTCTGCTGCGCCGGAAATTCGCTTCCCGAACGTGTACGGCATTGATATGCCGACTGCCAACGAGCTGATTGCTCATGGTCGTGAAGTGGATGAGATCCGCCAGATTATTGGTGCCGATGGCCTGATCTTCCAGGATCTCAATGACCTGATTGAAGCGGTACGCGCTGAAAATCCGGATATTCAGCAGTTCGAATGCTCCGTTTTTAACGGTGTCTACGTCACCAAAGATGTGAACCAGCAGTATCTCGACTATCTGGATTCGCTGCGTAATGACGATGCCAAAGCGGTGCTGCGTCAGAACGAAGTGGAAAGCTTAGAAATGCACAACGAAGGCTAATCCTTTCGCGCCCCTCGTTCTGAGGGGCGCAATCTGTTGCAACGCCCTCTATAATCAGGCAAAGTCTGCGAAAATTTCGGGCGGGTGGATAATCGAATGAAACAACTTATTGTGGGTATTTCAGGTGCCAGCGGCGCCATTTATGGCGTGCGTCTGTTGCAAATTTTGCGCGACGTGGCGGACGTTGAAACCCATCTGGTAATGAGTCAGGCCGCCCGTCAGACCCTTGCTCTGGAAACCGATTTTTCATTGCGTGATGTGCAGTCGCTGGCGAATGTCGTGCATGATGCGCGTGATATCGCCGCCAGCATCTCTTCCGGTTCGTTCAAAACTGCCGGCATGGTTATTCTTCCCTGTTCGATTAAAACTCTCTCCGGCATTGTGCACAGCTACACTGACGGTCTGCTGACGCGTGCGGCGGATGTGGTGCTGAAAGAGCGGCGTCCCTTGGTGTTGTGCGTGCGCGAAACGCCGTTGCATCTTGGGCACCTGCGTTTAATGACTCAGGCGGCGGAGCTGGGTGCAGTGATCATGCCGCCCGTGCCAGCGTTTTATCATCGCCCGAAGTCTCTTGATGAGGTGATTGATCAGACGGTCAATCGTGTGCTGGATCAGTTTGCTATCGATTTGCCGCAGGATCTTTTTACCCGCTGGCAAGGGGGCGATGCCACAAAATAGTGCGCCGCTGTCTGGCGTGCGCCTTTTTGGGGCAATTCTGCAAGCGCGATCATATCCTCAACATTTAATCCCCTCTTTACCCTGTTTAGCATTCCGGTTCGTTCGGCAGACCTGCTATCTTTCATCATTAAGACTAACTTGCAACGTTTTATTAACAAATTTAACGCGGTAATCCGTTCCCTGCGTGAAACTGGCATAAGACGTGCAAGCTAACAGTCAGCAAGACACACAACACAACGCAATACACAATAAAAACAGAACACTTGAGGGTAATGTATGAAGAAGACGGTTCTCGCTCTGTCTTTAATGCTGGGTCTGTCTGCGACCGCCAGCGTTTATGCAGCGCTTCCCCAGACGGTACGTATTGGTACTGATGCCACTTACGCGCCGTTCTCATCCAAGGATGCGAAAGGGGAGTTTGTAGGTTTCGATATTGATCTCGGCAATGAGATGTGCAAACGGATCCATGTCAAATGCACCTGGGTCGGCAGCGATTTTGATGCGCTGATCCCGTCGCTGAAAGCGAAGAAAATCGACGCCATTATCTCTTCTCTGTCGATCACGGAAAAACGTCAGCAGGAAATTGCCTTCTCTGACAAGCTCTACGCCGCAGATTCACGTCTGATTGCCGCCAAAGGGTCGCCGATCCAGCCGACGCTGGAGTCGCTGAAAGGCAAGCATGTCGGCGTGTTGCAGGGCTCCACGCAGGAAGGCTACGCCAATGACAACTGGCGCACCAAGGGCATTGATGTGGTGGCGTACCAGAACCAGGATTTGATCTATTCCGATCTGGCTGCTGGCCGTCTCGATGCCGCATTCCAGGATGAAGTCGCTGCCAGCGAAGGCTTCCTGAAGCAGCCTGCCGGCAAGGATTATGCCTTTGCTGGCCCGTCGGTCAAAGACAAGAAATACTTTGGCGACGGCACCGGTATTGGTCTGCGCAAAGATGATACCGAACTGAAAGCCGCGTTTGACAAAGCGTTTGCCGAACTGCGTAAAGACGGTACCTACGATAAGCTCGCGAAGAAGTACTTCGACTTCAACGTTTACGGCGAGTAAGACTGCATGGTCCGGGGCACCGGATCGGAGGGAAAATGCATCACGCCAATAAACGGGCGTGGTGCATAAATACGGTAAATGTTCCATGATGGCGCATTCGCTGCACTTTTGTGGTGCATTAATGCATAGTTACGCATTCTGAATGCAAAAAAAGCCAGTGTGCAGGCGGAATCTTTTGCCATGCCGGGGCAGATAATGGCACGATAACGCCACCGTATCGATCACAGAATTCCCTTATAAAAGACAGTCAGTTGAGGACAACGATGAAAAAACTGGTGTTATCCCTTTCTCTGGTGCTTGCTGTATCCAGCATTTCCACTGTGTTTGCCGCTATTCCGCAGAAATTACGCATTGGTACTGACCCGACTTATGCTCCCTTTGAATCGAAGAATGCGCAGGGGGAACTGGTGGGTTTTGATATCGATCTGGCGAAGGAATTGTGCAAACGCATTAATACGCAATGTACCTTTATTGAAAACCCGCTGGACGCGCTGATCCCGTCCCTGAAAGCGAAAAAAATCGACGTTATTATGTCGTCCCTCTCCATTACGGAAAAACGCCAGCAAGAAATTGCCTTCACCGATAAGCTCTACGCGGCAGATTCGCGCCTGGTGGTGGCAAAAGATTCTGACGTCCAGCCGGATCTGGATAAGCTGAAAGGCAAACGTATTGGCGTCCTGCAAGGCACGACTCAGGAAACCTACGGCAACGTTAACTGGGCGCCGAAAGGGGTTGAAATCGTATCCTATCAGGGTCAGGACAATATTTACTCCGACCTGACAGCAGGCCGTATTGATGCCGCGTTCCAGGATGAAGTCGCTGCCAGTGAAGGTTTCCTGAAAACGCCTCAAGGCAAAGCCTACAAATTTGGCGGCCCGTCGATTAAAGACGAAAAATTGTTTGGCGTTGGCACCGGCATGGGCCTGCGTAAAGAAGACAATGAGTTACGTGAAGCGTTGAACAAAGCGTTTGCCCAGATGCGTGCCGATGGTACGTACGACAAACTGGCGAAAAAGTATTTTGATTTTGATGTTTACGGTGGGTAATCCCACCCGTGCTTAACGTGCGGCCCCTCCCAATTCCGGAGGGGAAGAGACACGGCAAACACCACACACGACAGGGCAAGCTGCATGCTGTACGGTTTTTCTCAAGTGATATTACACGGTGCGTTAGTCACGCTGGAACTGGCGATCAGTTCGGTGGTGCTGGCGGTACTGATTGGTCTGGCGGGCGCGGGAGCGAAGCTGTCGAAAAACCGGCCGCTGGCATGGGTATTTGAAGGTTACACCACGCTTATCCGCGGTGTGCCGGATCTGGTATTAATGCTGCTGATTTTTTACGGACTGCAGATTGCCCTTAACGCCGTGACCGATGCGATGGGTATAGAACAACTGGATATCGATCCGATGGTCGCAGGGATCATTACCCTCGGCTTTATCTACGGTGCCTATTTCACCGAAACGTTTCGTGGCGCCTACATGGCGGTGCCGAAAGGGCATATTGAAGCTGCCACGGCTTTCGGTTTTACCGGGCGACAAACCTTCCGGCGGATCCTGTTTCCGGCCATGATGCGCTATGCGCTGCCGGGTATCGGCAACAACTGGCAGGTGATCCTCAAGGCCACCGCGCTGGTATCGTTGCTCGGGCTGGAAGATGTGGTCAAAGCCACCCAGCTCGCCGGGAAAAGCACCTGGGAGCCCTTCTATTTTGCCGTGGTCTGTGGCGTGATTTACCTGGTTTTTACAACGGTTTCCAATGGCGTGCTGCTTCTTCTCGAACGTCGCTACTCCGTGGGTGTGAAGAGGGCTGACCTGTGATCGAGATTATTCAGGAGTACTGGAAATCCTTGATATGGAGTGACGGCTATCGTCTGACCGGCGTGGCCATTACGTTGTGGCTGCTGATCTCCTCGGTGGTGATGGGCGGCGTGATGGCGGTATTCCTTGCTATCGGGCGCGTCTCCAGCAATAAATTTATCCGCTTCCCTATCTGGTTGTTTACCTACATCTTTCGCGGTACGCCGCTGTATGTGCAACTGCTGGTGTTCTATTCCGGTATGTACACGCTGGAAGTGGTGAAAGGGACTGAACTGCTAAATGCGTTTTTCCGTAGCGGCCTGAACTGTACGGTGCTGGCGTTAACGCTGAACACTTGTGCTTATACCACCGAGATTTTTGCCGGGGCGATTCGCTCGGTGCCGCACGGTGAAATTGAAGCGGCGCGGGCTTATGGCTTCTCGTCGTTCAAAATGTATCGCAGCATCATTCTGCCGTCGGCGCTGCGCATTGCGCTGCCTGCCTACAGCAACGAGGTGATTTTGATGCTGCACTCCACCGCACTGGCTTTTACCGCCACCGTGCCGGATCTGCTGAAAATCGCCCGTGATATTAACTCTGCCACTTACCAGCCGTTCACCGCGTTTGGGATTGCGGCAGTGCTGTATCTGATTATCTCTTATGTGCTGATTAGCCTGTTCCGCAAAGCGGAAAAACGCTGGCTGCAGCATATGAAACCGTCTTCGACACACTGAGAATACGATGTCTGAGAATAAATTAAACGTTATCGATCTCCACAAGCGCTACGGCGCGCATGAAGTTCTGAAAGGTGTGTCATTGCAGGCAAATGCCGGCGATGTGATCAGCATTATCGGCTCTTCCGGCTCCGGTAAGAGCACCTTTCTGCGCTGCATTAACTTCCTCGAAAAACCGAGTGAAGGCTCGATCGTGGTCAACGGGCAGAACATTACTCTGGTCCGCGACAAAGACGGTCAGTTGAAGGTGGCTGACAAAAATCAACTGCGCCTGCTGCGCACTCGCCTGACAATGGTTTTCCAGCATTTCAATCTGTGGAGTCATATGACCGTGCTGGAAAACGTGATGGAAGCACCGGTTCAGGTGCTGGGGTTAAGCAAGCAGGAAGCGCGCGAACGCGCGGTGAAATACCTGGCGAAGGTGGGTATTGACGAGATGCAGCAGCAGAAATACCCGGTGCATCTGTCCGGTGGGCAACAGCAACGTGTTTCCATAGCCCGTGCGCTGGCGATGGAGCCGGAAGTATTGTTGTTCGACGAACCGACCTCGGCGCTGGATCCCGAACTGGTCGGCGAGGTGCTGCGCATTATGCAGCAGCTGGCGGAAGAGGGGAAAACGATGGTCGTTGTGACCCACGAAATGGGGTTTGCGCGCCACGTTTCCACCCACGTTATTTTCCTGCATCAGGGCAAGATTGAAGAAGAAGGCGCGCCGGAAGCGGTGTTCACCAATCCGCAAAGCCCGCGCCTGCAACAGTTCCTCAAAGGTTCGTTAAAATAAGCACCAGGCCTGATGGCGCGACGGCTATCAGGCCTGCGTTTCTGCCAGCAACTTCACTGCCGTATCCTCGTCTGTAACCAGACCGTTTACCCATTTGCCCGCCAGTGCGGCGCTAATAGCGTGATATTTCTTCTCACCACCGGCAAAAGCGTACACCTTGCGCGGAGTATGGCTGCACAGCGGCACGCTGGTGAGCAGCGTGTCCAGTTCGCCGTGCAGACGCTCGCCCTGGTGGTTAAAGAAATGGCCCAGCATCTCGCCGGCAACCTGCTGTGCTTCCAGTGTCCGCACCTGTTCATCGGTAATAAAACCTTCGGCATTGAGCGGGCAACCCAGACCGACTTCGCCAATCCCCAGGAAGGTGATGTCCGCATTCAGTGCCCGTTCTGCGACTCGCTGATAAACCTGATGCTGGCACCACATGACTTTATCTTCCGGGCTGTCGGCGTAGAGCGGGGCCGGAATAAAATAATATTTGCCCTGCATTTTCTCAGCCATTTTCAGCGGCACATCGTAGCGCGTACCGGAATCATCCCGGGCGATGGCACCGATCATTGACACACACTGGTGCTGCGGGCGCTCGAACCACGGTAGCGCGTCGATAATCGCCCGCAGGGTCTTGCCAGAGCCAATACCAAAAACCTGTGCGTTATCCGCTGCAATAAATTGCGCCATTACGTCTGCGCCTTCAACGGCCAGCATCTGCTGAATGGCCTCGTTTTCCAGACCCGTTGAGGGCACCACCCGGCACAGCGTCAGGGCATACTTTTGTTGTAATTCGCTGGCCAGCTTCATACAACGCGTGACCGGATGGCTGATATTGACGGTTACCATACCCATTTCCCGCGCGCCGGAGATCAGCCGTTGCGCCACCTGGCGCGATAAACCCAGCGCAGTGGCAATATCCTGTTGCGTCAGCCCCGCCACGTAATACATCCAGGCGGCGCGGGCGGCGAGCTCCTGTTTTTTCTCTTCTTTGTTCATCAACGCATCCCCGAAAAAGCCTGCACACAGTGTACCGCTTAATGATGTCATTGCGGAAATGGGCAAAAGATTATCTGAAGGGCAAATGCCAATTTCGCGATAAGCTTCACAGAAAGATTCCACTTACGGCTACTAACATAGAATCAACAATCGGGCAGATGCCCGTAAAAATGTCAAATGCTCAAATGTGAGGTAAGGGTTATGTCCGGTAAAAAAGCAGTGTGGATGCACATAGGCGCAGGATCGTTTCATCGGGCTCATCAGGCGTGGTACTTACACACGCTGATGCAGCAGGGTGATGACAGCTGGAGTATTGCATTAGGCAACATTCGAGATGACGCTAACGCGCTGCTTGGCGCGCTGGCTGCGCAGCAAGGCGAATATGTGTTGGAAACGGTGTCGCCAGAGGGCGAACGCCAGTACGAAACCATCACCTCGATCCGCAAAGTGCTGGCCTGGGATAGCGAAATCAGTGCGCTGGTGGCTCAGGGGGCCGATGCCGAAACCCGTGTCATTGCCTTTACCGTGACGGAAAGCGGCTATTACTTAACCCCGGAACATGAGCTGGATCTGCAACAGGCAGATATTAAAACCGATCTGCAGGGCGGCATTCGCACTCTGTATGGTGCGCTGACCCGCATCCTGAAACAGCGTATCGCCAATAATGGCGGCCCTGTAACGTTGCTCAACTGCGACAACCTGCGCCATAACGGCGAACGCTTCCGTCATGGTTTTCTCTCTTTCCTGCAGGCCAAAGGTGAACAGGCGCTGCGGGACTGGGTAGAGCATAACACCACTTCACCCAACACGATGGTTGACCGTATCACGCCGCGCCCGACGCCGGATGTTGCCGAAAGGGTGCTGGCCGCGACGGGCATTAAAGATGCCGTGCCGGTTATGGGCGAATCGTTTATTCAGTGGGTCATTGAAGATGATTTTATTAACGGCCGCCCGGCGTTGGAAAAGGTTGGCGTCGAGCTGGTCGAGTCCGTATTGCCCTGGGAAGAAGCGAAAATCCGCATTCTGAACGCCACCCATAGCTGTATTGCCTGGGCCGGCACCTTAATTGGCCTGAATTATATTGATGAAAGTACCCGGCAGAGCGCCATCAGACAGATGGCCTGGGAGTATGTTTCCCGCGACGTGATCCCCTCGCTGACCCCAAGCCCGCTTGACCTGGCGCAGTACCGCGATGTGGTGCTGGCCCGCTTTGGCAACCCCTATATCAAAGACACCAATCAACGCGTCGCTGCCGATGGTTTATCAAAAATTCCCGGTATGGTAACGCCGACCTTGATCCAGTGTTATCAGCGTGGCGTGTCGCCGTCCGCCACGGCGGTGCTGCCGGGGCTGTTTTTCCTGTTTTTACGGCGCTGGGCTGACGGCTCGCTGCCGTATACCTATCAGGATGGTGTTATGCAGCCAGATGCAGTACGGGCCGTCTTTAAAGCGGAGGATCCGCTGGCGGTTTGGGCAGCAGACGAAGCGCTGTTTGCTGAGCTGGCGAATTCACCGGCATTCCTTGCGCTGCTCAAACGCACCGTTAACGAGCTGGAGCAGTGGGTGAAACAACCGCAGGCACAACTGGCGACAGCCTGAGGGAGGCGTTATGTACCTGGGCATTGATATTGGCACCTCGGAACTGAAAGCGCTGTTATTGGATGGCCACGGAGAGATTGTGGGTTCTGCGCATGCCGCACTCACCGTACAACGCCCACATCCGCACTGGGCGGAGCAGGATCCGCAAGCCTGGTGGCAGGCCTGCGGGCGGGTTGTCAGCGAGCTGCGTCAACACTACCCGCAACAATGGGCGGCGATCCGCGCAATGGGTCTCTCCGGCCAGATGCATGGCGCAGTATTACTCGATAGTGAGGGCAATGTGTTACGCCCCTGCATTCTGTGGAACGACACGCGTAGCGCCGCCGAGTGCGACTGGTTGCGCGACCACCACCCGGAAATGATGACGATAAGCGGCAATATGATCATGCCAGGTTTTACCGCGCCGAAGCTGGTGTGGGTTGCGCGTCACGAGCCGGAGATCTACAGCCAGGTGGCGAAAGTGTTGCTTCCGAAAGACTACCTGCGCTGGCGACTGACCGGCGCGTTCGTCAGCGATCCGTCCGATGCGGCGGGCACGCTGTGGCTGGATGTCGCGCAGCGCGACTGGTCAGACGAATTGTTGGCGATGACCGATCTGCAGCGAGATCAGATGCCTGAGTTGGTTGAGGGCAGCGAGATAAGCGGGGCGTTGCGCGCCTCGCTCGCGACCGAATGGGGATTAAGTTCGTCAGTTATTGTCGCTGGCGGTGGTGGGGATAACGCCACTTCTGCCGTGGGGGTCGGGGCCGTGCAACCCGGAGATGCGTTTATTTCGCTTGGCACCTCAGGCGTCATTTTTGTGGTTAACGATGCCTTGCAGGCCGATCCGCGTTCTGGCGTACATGCGTTTTGCCATGCCTTGCCTGGCCGCTGGCATCAGATGAGTGTGATGCTCAGTGCCGCCAGCTGCCTGCGCTGGATCTGTAATCTCCTGTCGGTGACAGAAAGTCAGTTAATGGATGAGGTCGCGCAGCTGAGTGACGACGCGCTGCGCCGTGCGCCGCTGTTCTTGCCTTATCTTTCCGGGGAACGTACGCCGCACAACGATCCGCAGGCCAGCGGCAGCTTTTTTAATCTGCGCCATGAAACCAGCCGCGCGTTGCTGGGGTATGCGGTGATTGAGGGCGTGACCTTTGGGCTGGCGGATGGCTTGCAAGTGCTGAGTAATACGCAGATTGCACAATGCAGCCTGACAGGTGGCGGTGCGCGCAGCCATGTCTGGGCGCAATTGATTGCCGATGTGCTGGCAATCCCGATTGTCACGCATCCTGCCAGTTCGTCAGGCGCATTAGGAGCGGCGAGGCTCGCCTGGCTGGCAGAGGGCGGGGCGGAAGCGGAAGTCTGCCTGAAGCCGCCTGTGGCAGCGCATTATACGCCGCAGCCTGAACGGGGTACCTGGCTGGCACAGCGGCTGGCGCTGTTCCGCTTGCTTTATCAACAACAACAGGCAGCGCGCACTTTGCTGCCGTAATCGCTCATCGCCCCGGTGGCTATATCCGCGTCGGGGCCTCTCTCTCAAGCCGGGAAGATGGTTATGCAATCGAAACAATATTGGTTTGGCTTACCGAAACATCTGCTGTGGGGATTTGTGGCCATCGCCATTTTTATGGCGGGCGATGGCTTCGAAATGGCGTTCCTGTCAAAACATATTACGGATATGGGGTTTTCGCCCGCGCAGTCGGCGATGGTCTTTACGCTGTATGGCCTGGCGGCAGCGCTGGCGGCGTGGGCGTCTGGCGTGGTAGCCGAGTTGATCACGCCACAGAAGGCGATGACCATCGGCTTTGTGCTGTGGATAATCATGCATGCACTGTTTATGTCGCTGGGGCTGGGGTTGCGTAACTATCCGTTAATGTTGCTGTTTTACGGTATTCGCGGGCTGGCCTATCCGCTGTTTATCTACTCATTTATGTTAATGCTGGTGCAGGTACTGCCGCGTCAGCATCTGGCAGCGGCGACTGGCTGGTTCTGGGCGATGTACTCAATCGGCATTGGCGTGGTCGGTAGTTATTTGCCGAGCCTCACCATTCCCACCTTTGGTGAAACTGGGACGCTGTGGTTTGCCATCGCCTGGGTGGCAAGCGGCGGGCTGCTGGCCTTCTTTAGTTTGCGGCACGTCCCGGTGGATCGCTCGAGAGTGAATCTGCCCCTGCGCGACAAGTTCAGGGAGCTGTCCCGCGCGGGCACCATCCTGTTTACCAACCGCGATATTTTCTACGCCTGCCTGATCCGCATTATTAATACGTTGTCGCTCTTTGGTTTTGCCATTGTCATGCCGCTGCTGTTCGTTGACAGGCTGGGCTTTACTATCTCCGAGTGGTTGCAAATCTGGGCGGTATTCTTCTTTGTCACCATCTTTACCAATATCTTCTGGGGGATCACTGGGGAGTATATTGGCTGGATCCGCCAGGTTCGCTGGTTCGGTTGCCTGGGAATGGCAATCTCCAGTCTGACGTTCTATTACCTGCCCGTGTATGCCGGGCATAACTTCCTGGTGGCGCTGATCCCGGCAGTGATGTTGGGCATTTTTGTCGCAGCCTTTGTGCCAATGACCGCCGTGTTCCCGACGCTTGAACCACACCATAAAGGCGCAGCGGTATCGATTTATAACCTCTCCGCCGGGATGAGTAACTTTGTGGCACCGGCGATTGCTTCAGCGTTGCTGCCGTTCTTCGACATTGTAGGCGTGGTGTGGGCCTATACCGGGCTGTATATCTTTGCCGGGATCCTGACCTTTATCATCAAAGTGCCGCAGCCGAAACGCGTGCCGCAGCAGCAAAAAGCGCACAAAGAAGAGGCGCAACAACGCGCCTGATGGCATTACCTGGCCCGTGACGGCGGCGTTACGGGCCACCACCCTTGCGGCACGCCGGCGGCAGAAATAAAGCGGTAGTGGGTAAAGACCGCGCCCCTGGCGGTGACGCGTTTCTCCAGTTGAACGGTACGTGAGCCTGGGGGGACAATCGCATCCCGTGTACAGAGTTCAATCGGGCGCTGTAGCCACCGATCGTAAAAACGCAGACCGGTTTCGCAGTGCTTGTTTTTGGTGATCGGCGGGCCAGGGTGACCAATTGAAAATGTCACTTCGCTCTGCACCAGCGTTTTCGCCGTCATCCGTACCCAGGCTTCCGGAGCATACAGCAGCGTAACAGCAACAAACAGCAACGTGACGAAGAAGGTCAGCAACAGCGGTTTAGGGCGATAGCCACGCACCTTTGTGCGCCAGGCCACCGCCAGCGCAACCAGCACGGCGAGGGATACCATCACCCAGGTATCCGGTGCATCGGACCGCAAATACACTTTATGGCTGAGACTGAAGGTGGCGAGCAGCCACGCAAACCACACCAGCACGACAAGTGCGAAGAGGGCTAATTTTCCTTTGGTTGGCGTAAACAATGACCTGTCCCTGTAATATTGTTCCGGTAAATGATGTGCCCTGGCGGTTAGCGTGTAAGCGTCTCTTTTTCGCGGCGGAAAACCCAGTCGTCGTAATACTTGCCCTTCAGCTGAAAGGCTTTTTCCAGCACCTGAACCCGCAGAAAACCGCTCTTTTCCAGGACCCGTACCGATCCCCGATTGTCCGCAAGCACCCAGGCGTTGAGTGCCCGTACTTCACGCTTTGCAAAGGCATATTCGCACAGCGCTTGTAAGGCTTCAGAGGCCACTCCGCATCCCTGGGCTTCCGGTGAGATAGAATAACCGACATCCGCTTCGTGCGGGTGATGCACGCTGGGGCGCATACCAATATCGCCGACGGCCTCACCCTGCGTATTGCGGATCACAAAGGCGTTTTTATCTTTCAGGCGGTCGTCAAATAAGGTGCGGATTTGTCCTTCGGAGGCGACCTCAGCCATATAGCGCATGATCTCGCCATCCTGACGTAAACGCAGAAAAAAAGGCCAGTCGTGTTCCTGAAAGTGGCTAAGGGTAAAGCGGGGAGTCTGCAACGTCATTCGATCGCTCTTCCTGTGACAAAGCGCTTAAGCTTAGCACCGGACCACGGCGCGCGATGCCACAAAAAATGGTGGGGCAGTTTTGCTGCCAGTCAGAGATATTCCCAGCCGTACGGTATCCCGGCGGCGGAGACAAAACGGTAGCGCACAAACACGGCTCCTCGTGCGGCAATGCGTTTTTCGATTTGTACGGTGCTGGCATCCGAGGGAACCTTGTGCGTATGTGTGCAGATCTCCACCAGCCGGTGCAACCAGGCATCATCAACACGCAGGCCTGCTTCGCAGTGATGATTGCGGCCTGAAGACGGCCCCGGGTATGTGAGGCGAAAAATGATCTCGCTGCGTACCGTCTCTTTTGCCGTGAGTTGCACCCAGGCTTCCGGGATGGCCCACAGCGTGGTGCCGACGAAAGCGAGCACGCAAAGAAAGATCTTCCACGGTGCCAGGACGTGAAAGGGGCTGGCGTTACCGCTGCGCCATCTTCGCCAGGCACAGAACAGAGCGATAAGCACTGTCACGGTGGCAATCACTGCGGCATCTGGCGCATCCTCGCCCATAAACGCTCTGACCCGCAGCCGTGAGCTATAAAATACCCACCCACCCCACAGGGCCAGCAATAAGCACAGTGCAACCCGCCGCGCTTTTTTTGACATGTTCAGCATCGTTCCTTTGCAGACAAATAAAAGAGGCACCCATGAGGAGAGTCCTTGCGGCGCCGGGGCGAAAGTTTAGCACCGCAAGGAAAAGGGGGTAGGGTAATGTCGCAACGTTATTTGAGCGATGCGTAACGAAGAGGGTGATAGTCCCGGCGCGCACGGCGCGCGCCAGGAGATTAGTTCACCACGTCCGTCAGGGCCTCTTCCAGATCGTACCAGCGGAAAGCAAAGCCCGCGGCTTCGAGGCGTTTGGGCAGGGCGCGCTGCCCGCCGAGTACCAGCACCGAGGATTCTCCCATCATCAGGCGTACCGCCATTGCCGGGGCGCGCATAATCGCCGGGCGATGCAGCACATGGCCCAATGTGTGGGCAAACTGCTCGTTACGTACCGGGTAAGGGGAAACCATATTAAACGGCCCACGTAAGTCGTTATCCAGCAGCCAGAGGATACCGTTCAGCATATCGTCAATATGGATCCACGCGAGATATTGACGGCCATCGCCGATAGGTCCGCCAAGTCCAAGGCGGAAGAGTGGTAACAGTTTACCGAGAATGCCGCCTTTCGGCGCCAGTACCACGCCGGTGCGCAGCAAACATACGCGGGTGCGATCGCTTTGCGCACCGCAGGCAATCTGCTCCCAACGCGCGCACAATTTATGCGTAAACTCGTTGTGCGGGGGCTCATCTTCGGTCACAACCACTTCACCAAGATCGCCGTAATAGCCAGAGGCAGATCCGGAAATCAGTACCTGCGGCGGCGTTTCACTGGCGTGGATTAAGTCCACCAACTGCTGTGTTATCGCCCAGCGGCTATTGCACAGACGCTGTTTTTGCTCCTCGCTCCAGCGTTTATCAGCGATAGGCTCACCCGCCAGATTGATCACCGCGTCAATGTCATTGAGATGGTTACGATCGTCCAGGCCTTTCCACAATGTTACGCGCGCATCCAGCAACTGCTGCGCTTTTGCGGGATTGCGGGTCACCACCGTGATGCTGTGTTTTAACTCCAGTAGGCGGGGAATAAGATGACGACCAATCAGGCCTGTACCGCCGGTAATCAGTATCTTCATGCTTCCCTCCTGAAATTATTCTGATTTCCTCTCAGCATAAGTGACATGGCGAAAAGCGCATGCGACGCTGAGCACATCTTGAGTGAATTTTTGCAGCGATCAGAACAGGTTACTCTGCCTGACCGGTTCAGATTTGTTGGGCTTGTAGCAGTGCCTGCTCTGTAGCCGGGCGCGTGCGGATCCGCTCAAACCAGTTGTACACCGCCGGGTAGCTCTCCAGTTCGATGCGCTGGCGTTGCCAGGATCTGACCCACGGCCAGGCGGCGATATCTGCAATGCTGTACTCTTCACCTCCCAGCCACGGCACCTGCTCCAGCCGTTTATTCAGCACATGATACAAACGCTGGGTTTCAACCTGATAGCGCTCAATCGCGTAGGGTACCGGCTGTGGGGCAGTCTGGTTAAAGTGATGGTTCTGGCCGAGCATCGGCCCAAGCCCGCCAACTTGCCAGAACAGCCATTGCAGCGTGAGTGCGCGCCCGCGCAGGTCACTGCTGAGTAATGTCCCGGTTTTCTCCGCCAGATAGAGCAAAATCGCGCCCGATTCAAAGACGCTTAGCGGCGCACCGCCATCAGCGGGCTCATGATCGACGATGACCGGGATTTTATTATTCGGCGAGATAGCCAAAAAGTCGGGGCTAAATTGTGCGCCTTTGCTGATATCCACGCGGATCAGGCGATACTCAAGACCGGCTTCTTCGAGAAAGAGCAGGATCTTATGACCATTTGGCGTGGGAGCAAAATAGAGGTCTATCATCAAAACTCCTGGGAAAGGAAATGAGCGTCACCCTTTGAGTATAGGTGTTAGCGCAAATGCGCAAATTTTCATTCAGTGACAGTACACACACGACGTTATATTTTGGTCAAAAAAACCACTGCGAAACGAGGATGTTATGAGCGAACCGGCAATTACCTTATGGTCTGATGCAGATTCTTTCTCCCCGTATGTGATGTCGGCCTGGGTCGCATTACACGAAAAAGGGTTGCCCTTTACCCTTAAAACCATCGACATCAACAATGGCTCGCAGCATGCCCAGGACTGGCCGGGTTATCCACTGACACAGCGCGTCCCCTTGCTGGAAATTGATGATTTCAGGCTCAGTGAATCGTCGGCCATTGCCGAATACCTTGAGGAGCGCTTTGCACCGCCGGAGTGGGGACGCATTTATCCCCATGACAGGCAAAACCGTGCCCGTGCCCGCCAAATTCAGGCCTGGCTGCGTAGCGATTTAATGCCGATCCGCATAGAACGCCCTACCGAAATTATCTTTGCCGGGGCGAAAGAGGGGCCGTTAAGTGAAAAGGGGCAGCAAAGCGTAAATAAACTGTTTGCCATTGCGGGTGAACTGCTGGCGCATGGCAAACCGAACTTGTTTGGCGAGTGGTGCATTGCCGACGCGGATCTGGCGGCCATGCTTAACCGCGTGGTGATGAACGGCGATGAGGTACCGCCGCGGCTTGCGGAATACGCGACGTTTCAGTGGCAGCGTTCATCGATCCAGCGCTATGTTGCACTTTCCGCTAAGCGTGCGGGCTGATATACGCCGCCGCTTCCGTTATCATAGGGCGTTTTTTTCACATGAGGTGCAGTGATGAAACTGATGTTTGCATCGGATATTCACGGGTCGTTGCCCGCGACGGAACGCGTACTGGCATTGTTTGCGCAAAGTGATGCCCGCTGGCTGGTTATCCTGGGTGATGTGCTTAATCACGGGCCGCGCAATGCATTACCGGAAGGTTATGCGCCCGCGCAGGTCGCCGGGCGGCTTAATGAGCAGGCCAGCCGGATTATTGCCGTACGCGGTAACTGCGATAGTGAAGTCGATCAGATGCTGCTGCATTTCCCCATCACTGCCCCGTGGCAACAACTATTATTGCCGGAGCGGCGCGTCTTTTTGACGCACGGTCATCTGTTTGGCCCTGACGATGTGCCGCCGCTCGAAGCGGGCGATGTGCTGGCGTATGGTCATACCCATATTCCTGTCGCGGAAAAACGGGGCGATATTTTTCATTTCAATCCCGGCTCGGTCAGCATTCCGAAAGGGGGTTTTACCGCCAGCTACGGCATGCTGGAAGAGAATGTGTTAAGCGTGATGGCACTTAATGATCAGCGGGTTATTGCGCAGGTAGCGATTAATCCGTAATTTACCCTTCAACCGAAACGCGCCGTAAGAGCGCCATACAGAGAAGATGTCCCGATGGTGGAACAGAGTCATTTTGCAGGCATGGAGTGGGTGGATATTGTCAACGAAGACAATGAAGTGATAGCGCAGGCCAGTCGGCAGCAAATGCGTGCCGAGTGTTTGCGTCACCGCGCAACCTACATTGTGGTGCATGATGGGATGGGCAAGGTTCTGGTGCAGCGCCGCACCGAAATAAAAGATTTTATGCCCGGTATGCTGGATGCTACCGCCGGTGGTGTGGTGCAGGCGGGGGAAAATTTGCTCGACTCCGCACGCCGTGAAGCGGAAGAAGAGTTAGGCATTGCCGGCGTGCCGTTTGCTGAACACGGTCAGTTCTACTTTGAAGATCAACACTGCCGCGTCTGGGGCGGGCTGTTTAGCTGCGTTTCCCACGGGCCGTTTGCCCTGCAGGAAGAAGAGGTGAGCGAGGTCTGGTGGATGACGCCAGAAGAGATCACCGCCCGCTGTGATGAGTTTACTGACGATTCGCTGAAAGCGCTGGCGCTGTGGATGAGCCGCAATGCCAGCAACGACGTGGAAAATGTGCAGGAAGCGGAGTAGTTAGCAGCTATCCCGCAGGCAAAATGCCGGGGCTATCGGCATTTTGTTTTCCCATTCTTCATCATTCAGGCGCGCCAGCAGTGCGCGCCCGGCTTCAATGCCAATCTTGCGATGCGGCACCGAAATGGTGGTCAGCGGTGGCTGACAGACCCGGCTAACGTCGCTGTCGCCAAAACCGACAATCGCCAAATCCTCCGGGACTTTAATGCGCCTGCGCTGGCATTCATAGAGTGCGCCGCAGGCCAGTTCGTCCGAGACACATACCAGTGCATCGAGTTCCGGCCACGCCAGTAAAAATTCAGGCAACTGCGCCGCACCTGTCGAAAACACTGGCGCTGCGGCAGCATTAATTACCCGATTCGGTGACATATGGTGGCGCAGCATCGCTTTGTACCAGCCCTGCAAATGTTGCTGGAAGATCCACTGCTCCTGGTTGGCGCACAGCAGGCCGATATTCTGATAACCGCGCTTGATCAGCATTTCCGTCAGTTCGTACATGGCTGCGACGTTATCAATGCCGATATTCATGTCGATAGGATCGGCGCGCACTGCGCCAATCTCCATCACCGGAATGGAGGCGTTTTTCAGCCAGTGGCGCACCATGTCGCTGTGTTCGACGCTGAGCAGGATCGCCGCCGCGAGATTAGACGCGAGCAGTGTTTCCAGCAGCTTCTCTTCCTGCTCCAGCCTGTGTTGCGACTCTGCCAGCATGATTTGGTAGCCTGCGGGCTGTAATACCTGCTGCAATCCGGCGAACATTTCTGAACAACCTGATTCAGCGAGGCTCGGCACCACCATGGCGATAGTCCACGACGAGGCCGATGCCAGCGCACTGGCTGCCAGGTTGGGCAAATAACCCAGTTCCTGCACGGCAGCTTCTATCTTTTCACGAAGTTTACCCGACACTTGTTCGGGGGTGCGTATTGCCCGCGAGACGGTCATGGTGCCGACCCCGGCGAGTTGTGCGACATCGGCAAGAGTGACTTTTCCGGTACTCCGCCGTTTTCGGGTAATTGACATGCGCTTTCCTGCTGATCCCAACTTGTCAGGCATTTTTTATTGTTCGTCTGCAAAGCAGTATACGCTGTAAATCCGGCGTGTTGCTGATAAATACCCCGCGTTTTCAGATCTGATAGCGCTATCACAATTTTCGACTCTCCTGCTTGGTAGCGCTATCTTTGCGACTATCATCACAGCTAACGGGCGCTGACTTGCATAAAGTTTGCTCATCTTTTGCCGCTGAAGGAGCGTGAAGTGTTAAACCAATGGCTTAACGGTAAGACGGTGCAACTGCTGGATAGCGTTGAAAACTGGCCGCAGGCGCTGGAGATGTGCGCAAGGCCGTTATTGGCGGCGGGGATTATTACGCCGGACTATGTCACCGCCATCGTGGCGCAACACCATAAACTGGGGCCGTATTATGTACTCGCGCCGGGTCTTGCTATGCCGCATGCGCGACCGGAAGAGGGAGCAACGGGGTTAGGATTGTCGTTACTGAAGTTGCAGTGCGGCGTTGCTTTCGGTGCGCAGGATTTTGACCCGGTGGACTCCATTATTATGCTGGCTGCGCCAGATAAACACAGCCATATCGAGATGATTGCTACCCTGGCAGAGTTATTTTCAAATGATGAAGATATGCAGTTATTACATCGCGCAAGCACTCTTGAGGAGATTAATAAAATAATCGAACGCTACTGAAAAACTTTACTAACCAGGAATTTAATCATTACCCGGAAACGGGTGATGCGGTCGTACTCTACTCGAAAAAAAAGGTAATCAAAAAATGAAAATAATGGCAATTTGTGGATCCGGACTTGGTAGTAGTTTCATGGTCGAAATGAATATTAAAAAAGTCCTCAAAAAACTGAATATCGAGGCAGAAGTCGAACATTCTGATTTGTCTTCTGCTACGCCGGGCGCGGCGGATGTTTTTGTCATGGCGAAAGATATCGCCGCCAGCGCCAGCGTGCCGGAAAGTCAGTTGATTGTGATTAACAATATTATTGATATCAATGAACTGGAAGCGAAAGTCAGCGCTTTCTTCGCTAACCGTTAACATTATCTGCGCACACCATAAACGGATGTGTACGAAGCGAGGTGGATATGTTTATCCTTGAAACGCTCAATTTTGTCGTTGATATATTAAAAGTGCCTTCGGTGCTGGTAGGATTAATTGCGCTGATTGGTTTGGTTGCACAAAAGAAATCTTTTTCTGATGTCGTAAAAGGTACGGTAAAAACTATTCTTGGTTTTATCGTGTTGGGCGGCGGAGCAACGGTGCTGGTTGGCTCTCTTAATCCCCTGGGTGGCATGTTTGAACATGCTTTCAATATTCAAGGCATTATTCCAAATAACGAGGCGATTGTCTCCATTGCGCTGGAAAAATACGGTGCTTCCACCGCATTAATTATGGCGTTTGGGATGGTGGCGAATATCATTGTGGCGCGCTTTACCCGCCTGAAATATATATTCCTTACCGGGCACCACACTTTTTATATGGCTTGTATGATTGGTGTGATCCTGACGGTTGCCGGGTTTGAAGGCGTAGGGCTGGTATTTACCGGTTCGCTGATCCTCGGACTGGTGATGGCCTTTTTCCCGGCCATTGCCCAGCGCTATATGAAACGCATTACCGGTAATGATGATATTGCTTTTGGTCATTTCGGCACGCTGGGCTACGTGCTCTCCGGATGGATTGGCAGTAAATGTGGAAAAGGTTCGCGCTCGACGGAAGAGATGAATCTGCCGAAAAACCTGAGCTTCCTGCGTGACAGTTCGATCTCTATCTCGCTGACCATGATCATTATCTATATGATCCTCGCCGTTTGTGCTGGTCGCGAATACGTGGAAAGCCAGTTGAGTGCCGGGCAGAACTTCCTGGTGTATGCCATTATCCAGGCCATTACCTTTGCCGCAGGCGTGTTCATTATTCTGCAAGGTGTGCGCCTCATCCTTGCGGAAATCGTCCCCGCTTTTACCGGCTTTTCCGAAAAACTGGTGCCCAACGCTCGCCCGGCGCTGGATTGCCCGGTGGTCTACCCTTATGCGCCTAACGCCGTACTGATTGGGTTTTTGTTTAGTTTTCTTGGCGGGCTGGTTGGGCTGTTCCTGCTCGGGCAGATGAAGCTGGTGCTGATCCTGCCTGGCGTGGTGCCACACTTCTTTACCGGTGCGACAGCGGGCGTGTTTGGTAACGCTACCGGAGGCCGTCGAGGGGCGATGCTGGGGGCCTTTGCCAACGGGTTATTGATCACTTTCCTGCCTGTGTTGCTGCTGCCAGTACTCGGCGCGCTGGGCTTTGCCAACACGACGTTCTCCGATGCAGACTTTGGATTCATCGGCATTGTGCTGGGTAACCTGGCGCGTTATATGTCGCCGTTTGCCATCACGGGTGTCGTGGTTGCTCTGTTTGTCGCGCTGGTCATCTGGAACCTGTTTTCGAAAGGTAAACCCGCCAGTAATGGCGCTGAAGAGAACTCCGGAGCAAAATCATGAGCAATCTTGAAGAAGTACGGCAGTTTGCACGGGATATCCGCGTAGCGACACTGAAATCCCTGACGCATTTAGGCTTTGGTCACTACGGTGGCAGCATGTCGGTAGTGGAAACGCTGGCAGTGCTGTATGGCGATGTAATGCGTATTGATCCTGCCGATCCGGACTGGCCGCAGCGTGATTATTTTGTGTTGTCGAAAGGGCATGCCGGGCCAGCGCTGTATAGCACGCTGGCGCTGAAGGGGTATTTCCCGCAAGAGGCGTTACAGACACTGAACTGCAACGGTACGCGTCTGCCGAGCCACCCGGATCGCTTGAAAACACGCGGCGTGGACGCCACGACCGGCTCCCTGGGGCAAGGCATATCCATCGCTGGCGGTATTGCGTTGGGACATAAACTGGCCGGCAGACCGAATCGCGTGTTTTGTATTGTGGGTGATGGCGAGCTGAACGAGGGGCAATGCTGGGAGGCTTTTCAGTTTATTGCGCACCATAAACTCAACAACCTGACGGTTTTTGTCGACTGGAATAAGCAACAGCTGGATGGCGAACTGGATGAGATCATTTGTGCCTTCGACCTGGAGGGCAAATTCCGCGCCTTTGGTTTTGATGTCTGCACGGTAAAAGGTGATGACATCGCTGGCTTACTGGCGGCGGTGAAGCCCGTGCTGCCTGAGGACGCCCGTCCGCGGCTGATCATTCTTGATAGCATTAAAGGGCAGGGCGTGCCGTACCTGGAGGCGTTGAGTAACTCCCACCATTTGCGTCTGACTGATGAGATGAAACAGGCGTTGAACGAGACCATTAAACAACTGGAGGCCGCGCATGATTAATGTTGCTCCTGTAGGTGGAAAAGACAGCATTGAGATGCGCAAAGTCTACGCAGGATTTATTAGCGCGCAGATCGACGCGGGCAGTGAAGTGATTGCGCTGGAAGCGGATTTGATGAGTTCAATGGCAATGGACGGCGTGCACAAAAAATACCCGCAGCAGGTTATTAACTGCGGGATCATGGAGGCGAACGTGATTGGCACGGCGGCAGGTCTGGCGCTGACCGGGCGGAAACCGTTTGTGCATACCTTTACCGCGTTTGCCAGCCGTCGCTGCTTTGATCAGCTGTTTATGTCCCTGGATTACCAACGCAATAACGTGAAGGTCATTGCATCAGATGCCGGGGTGACTGCCTGCCATAACGGCGGTACACATATGTCGTTTGAAGATATGGGTATTGTCCGTGGCCTTGCGCACTCAGTGGTGCTGGAAGTGACCGATGCGGTGATGTTTGACGATATTCTCCGGCAACTGGCGGATTTGGACGGTTTCTACTGGGTGCGCACGATCCGTAAACAAGCACCCACGGTGTACCAGCCGGGTTCGCAGTTTACCATTGGCAAAGGGAATGTCCTGCGTGATGGGACTGATATTACGCTGATTGCCAACGGGATTATGGTGGCAGAAGCGCTAATGGCAGCGCAGCAGCTGGCGCAGGAAGGGATCAGCGCAGCGGTAATCGATATGTTCACGCTCAAACCTATTGATCGCCTGCTGGTGAAAAATTATGCCGAAAAAACCGGTCGTATCGTCACCTGCGAAAACCACAGTATTCATAACGGGCTGGGATCGGCCGTGGCGGAGGTGCTGGTAGAGACCTGCCCGGTGCCAATGCGTCGTGTGGGGGTTAAAGAACGTTACGGTCAGGTGGGTACGCAGGAGTATCTGCAAAAAGAGTACGGTCTGACGGCAGACGACATTATATCGGCGGCGCGGGAGCTGCTGTGAATAAAAAGGCGACCCACGGGTCGCCTTTTTAGTGCAGCGAAGAACGATTACTGCTGAGACGCCTGAATCGCGGTCAACGCGATGGTGTAGACGATATCGTCAACCAGTGCGCCACGGGACAGGTCGTTAACCGGTTTGCGCATACCCTGCAGCATCGGCCCGATGGAGATCAGGTCGGCAGAACGCTGTACCGCTTTGTAAGTGGTGTTACCGGTGTTCAGGTCCGGGAAGATGAACACGGTAGCACGACCCGCAACCGGCGAGTTCGGCGCTTTGGATTTTGCCACATCAGCCATAACAGCGGCGTCGTACTGGAGCGGACCATCGATCACCAGATCAGGACGTTTTTCCTGCGCCAGGCGGGTCGCTTCACGGACTTTCTCGACATCACTACCCGCACCGGAGTTACCGGTAGAGTAGGAGAGCATGGCCACGCGCGGTTCGATGCCAAAAGCGATAGCAGAATCGGCAGACTGAATGGCGATTTCTGCCAGCTGCTCAGCGGTCGGATCCGGGTTAATTGCACAGTCACCGTAAACATAAACCTGTTCCGGCAGCAGCATAAAGAACACAGAAGAAACCAGTGAGCTGCCTGGTGCAGTTTTGATCAACTGCAGCGGCGGACGAATGGTATTCGCGGTGGTATGAACCGCACCGGAAACCAGACCATCGACTTCATCCTGCTCCAGCATCAGCGTACCGAGCACCACGTTATCTTCCAGCTGTTCGCGGGCAACGGCTTCGGTCATCCCTTTGCTCTTACGCAGCTCAACCAGGCGAGCAACATAGCTTTCACGTACCACATCCGGATCGACGATTTCGATACCCGCGCCCAGTTCAACGCCCTGCGCAGCGGCAACGCGGTTGATCTCATCCGGGTTACCCAGCAGGATACAGGTCGCGATACCGCGTTCAGCACAGATAGCGGCGGCTTTCACGGTACGCGGTTCGTCGCCTTCCGGCAGCACT
Organism: Kosakonia sp.; assembly: GCF_032052965.1. Lineage (GTDB taxonomy): Bacteria > Pseudomonadota > Gammaproteobacteria > Enterobacterales > Enterobacteriaceae > Kosakonia. Next base: position 343,749 of record NZ_DAMBVN010000003.1, on the reverse strand, counting down.
ACGCGTTTGCCCGCTTTACGCGCCAGCTCAGTCAGCTGGTAACGGAAGGCTGGCGGAGAGAGGCGGCGGCTCAGTTCGGAGGTCGCAGTCAGAGAGTCGATCCACTGTGCATTGATGTAGCTGGCAACGTATTCCTGAACGTTTTCGATACGCTCGTTGTCATCTACCGGCACTTCCAGATTGAAGCTCTGCAGGCTCAGAGAGGTCTGCCAGGTGTTGGTGTTGACCATAAATACCGGCAGGCCGGTAGCGAAAGCACGTTCACACAGTTTGCGAACGCTGGCGTCCATTTCATAGCCACCGGTCAGCAACAGCGCGCCGATTTCAACGCCGTTCATGGCTGCCAGGCAGGCAGCAACCAGCACGTCCGGACGGTCTGCTGAAGTGACCAGCAGAGAACCCGGGCGGAAGTGTTCCAGCATGTGTGGAATGCTGCGAGCGCAGAAAGTGACGGATTTCACACGGCGGGTTTTGATATCGCCTTCGTTGACGATGGTCGCGTTCAGGTGACGTGCCATGTCGATTGCGCGGGTCGCAATCAGATCGAAGCTCCACGGCACTGCACCCAGCAGCGGCAGCGGGCTGGTTTCCTGCAGTTTTGCCGGATCGATATGAACCACTTTCGCCTTAGATGAATCATCGAAAATCTCTGACAGATCCGGACGGGTGCGGCCCTGCTCATCAACCGGGGCGTTCAGTTTGTTAACAATTACACCGGTGATGTTGGTGTTTTTCGCGCCGCCGAAGCTGTTGCGCGTCAGTTCAATACGCTCTCTCAACTGCTCTTGCGTGTCGGTGCCCTGAGACATAACGAACACGATTTCGGCGTTAAGCGTTTTAGCGATTTCAAAGTTCAGCGACTGCGCGAACTGATGTTTGCGGGTCGGCACCAGGCCTTCTACCAGCACCACTTCAGCGTCTTTGCTGCTTTCGTGGTAGCGCGCGATGATCTCTTCCATCAGCACGTCTTTCTGGTTGCTGGACAACAGCGACTCAACGTGGCTCATTTTCAGCGGTTCAGCCGTCGGCAGGCCGGAATTTGCACGCACGATAGTGGTGGTCTGATCCGGCGCATCGCCGCCAGCGCGAGGTTGAGCGATAGGTTTAAAGACGCTCAGACGAACGCCTTTGCGTTCCATAGCGCGGATCACGCCGAGGCTGACGCTGGTCAGGCCGACGCTGGTTCCGGTAGGGATCAGCATAATAATACGGGACACGGTTAATCCTCTTTCGTTACCGTCATTGCAGACGGGTTACAAAACAGCACCGCCAGCGTTGGCTGGCGGTGTGTGTTATCAGGCAGTCAGGCGGCTCGCGTCTTGGGCGATAACCAGCTCTTCGTTTGTCGGAATGACAACAGCAGGGCGGGTGCCTTCTTTGTTGATAAAGCCAGACTTACCGAAACGGGCAGCCAGGTTACGTTCATGGTCTACTTCAAAGCCCAGAACGCCCAGTTTACCCAGAGACAATTCACGTACCATTGCGGCGTTTTCACCGATACCGCCGGTGAAGACTACAGCGTCCAGACGGCCTTCCATCAGCGCGGTGTAGGAGCCGATGTATTTCGCCAGACGGTGGCAGTAAACATCCATTGCGCGTTTTGCGTCTTCTTTAGTCTGGTAATTATCTTCTACATAACGGCAGTCGCTGGTGACTTCGGTCAGGCCCAGCAGACCGGACTCTTTGGTCAGCATTTTGTTGATTGCTTCAACGCTCATGCCCAGGGTGTCATGCAGATGGAAAATAATTGCCGGGTCGATGTCACCAGAACGGGTGCCCATAACCAGGCCTTCCAGCGGGGTCAGACCCATGGACGTATCAACACATTTACCGTTACGGATAGCGGAAACGGAACCACCGTTGCCCAGGTGGCAAGTGATGATGTTCAGTTCATCAACCGGTTTGTTCAGCACTTTTGCCGCTTCCTGTGTGACATAGAAGTGGCTGGTGCCGTGTGCGCCATAGCGACGAACACCGTGCTCTTTGTACAGTTTGTACGGCAGAGCATACAGGTAAGATTCTTCCGGCATGGTGGTATGGAACGCGGTGTCGAACACGGCCACGTTCTTATCTTTCAGGTTCGGGAAGGATTTCAGCGCTTCCGCGATGCCAATCAGGTGAGCCGGGTTGTGCAGCGGCGCAAAAGAGGCTGCATCTTTGATGCCCTGGATAACGGATTCGTCAATTACCACAGAGCGGGTGTATTTTTCGCCACCGTGCACAATACGGTGACCAATTGCGGTCAGCTGTGCAGACAGTTCTGGTTTTTGTGCCAGAATAGTGTTAACGATAAAGTTCAGCGCTTCGCTGTGAGCGGCACCTGCACCTAAAGCCGCTTCTTGTTTGCCACCGTCAATTTTCCACTTGATGCGTGCTTCAGGAAGATGGAAACATTCGGCTAAACCAGAAAGGTACTCGTCACCATTTACAGCATCGATAATTGCGAATTTCAGTGAGGAGCTACCGCAGTTCAGAACCAGTACTAACTTACTCGACATGGAAGTACCTATTTATGATACGTGGCTAAAAAACGTCAGTGAGTCGCACAGCGTAGCGCAGGTTGACGCTGACATTTATGATTAACATCATGCCTCTTTTACTTTCCGGCATGATGGAAGAATACATAAGATTTTAAGCTATTTTGCGCAATTTTCAGACAGTGGCATAATGAGCTTAAATTTGACGAATTACGGATTTTCGTCTAATGCCTGGTCAAGGCTGCCACAGGATACCTGATACCAGGTTGGATTGACAAAAAATTTTAACGTTGTCATTCACAGTTGTTGTTTTGCACAAATTTTTTAATTTTTATATGTGAAGTTGAGGTAACGCCATGTCCACTTCAGAAAATCGCCCCGCCAGTTTCTTTAGTTTATTTCGCCGGGGGCAGCATTATGCGAAGACCTGGCCCATGGAAAAGCGCCTCGCTCCGGTATTTGTTGAAAATCGCGTGATTCGCGCCACGCGTTATGCCATCCGTTTTATGCCGCCGCTGGCGGTCTTTACCCTTAGCTGGCAACTTGCCCTCGGCGGTCAGCTTGGCCCTGCGGTGGCGACTGCGCTGTTTGCGCTGAGCCTGCCGATGCAGGGGCTGTGGTGGCTCGGGAAACGCTCGGTGACACCGTTGCCGCCTTCGATTCTGCACTGGTTTTATGAAGTGCGCGGCAAGCTTGAGCAAGCCGGCCAGGCACTGGCGCCGGTAGAAGGTAAACCGGACTATCAGGCGCTGGCTGACACGCTTAAGCGCGCCTTTAAGCAACTCGATAAAACATTCCTTGATGATCTGTAATGTCATCGTCGGCATTACTATAGAAGAAGGCATCATCGACATGTCTTCTTTTTATTTTTCTTTCTGATCTATGCAACACCCCCGGCAAATCAAGAAAGCTATCGTTTTCAACCTGTAAACTGACTTCATCTTTTTTAATGCGCCGATGTGCCACAGGAGTCGTAAGATGGAAATGACCAATGCCCAACGTCTGATCTTATCTAATCAGTATAAAATGATGACCATGATGGATCCGGCGAATGCGGAACGCTATCGCCGTTTGCAGACCATCATTGAGCGCGGATACGGCCTGCAAATGCGCGAGCTTGATCGTGAGTTCGGTGAGCTGAAAGAAGAAACCTGTCGCATCGTTATCGACATCATGGAGATGTACCACGCGTTGCATGTCTCCTGGACCAACCTGAAAGATACCGCTGCTATTGACGAACGCCGCGTGACCTTCCTCGGTTTTGATGCCGCCACGGAAGCACGTTACCTGGGCTATGTGCGTTTTATGGTGAATGTGGAAGGCCGCTATACCCATTTCGACGCCGGCACCCACGGCTTCAATGCGCAGACCCCAATGTGGGAAAAATATCAGCGCATGCTGAGCGTTTGGCACTCCTGCCCGCGCCAGTACCACCTGAGCAGTAACGAAATTAATCAAATCATTAACGCCTGAGGAGGTGAGTGTGCAGTGCAAAGGATTTTTGTTTGATTTGGATGGCACACTGGTGAATTCACTGCCCGCCGTAGAGCGGGCATGGTGTAGTTGGGCTGACCGATTTGGCATCGCACATGATGAAGTGCTGAATTTTATCCATGGCAAGCAGGCCATTACTTCTCTGCGCCATTTTATGGCGGGAAAATCGGAGGCGGAGATTGCCGCCGAGTTCACCCGCCTTGAAGAGATTGAAGCCTCAGATACCGACGGTATTACTGCCTTACCTGGCGCTATCGCCTTACTGAATCATTTAGACGCTGAAGGCATTCCCTGGGCTATTGTGACTTCCGGATCGGTGCCGGTTGCCCATGCCCGCCATCGCGCAACCGGGCTGCCGATGCCGAAGGTTTTCGTCACCGCCGAACAGGTCATGCACGGCAAACCCGAACCCGATGCTTATCTGCTGGGAGCGCAATTGTTAGGGTTGCCGCCAGAAGAATGCGTGGTGGTGGAAGATGCCGCGGCGGGGATCCTCTCCGGCCTGGCGGCAGATTGCCACGTTATAGCGGTAAATGTCCCTGCGGATTCACCCCGTCTGGATGAGGTGGATTTTGTGCTCACTACGCTTGAAGCGCTGGCTGTCATCAGGCAGCCAGACGGAACGGTGAATGTAACGCTGAAGGCCTGATCTCATGATTTAACCCCGCATTTGTGGGGTTTTTTTATGGCACTATTTTCTGACTATCAACTGACAAGGATATGTTGTGAACGGTGAACTGATCTGGGTGTTGAGTCTGCTGGGTATCGCAGTTGTGCTGTTTGCCACTGGCAGGGTACGGATGGATGCCGTCGCGCTGTTTGTGATTGTAGCGTTTGTTCTTAGCGGCACCCTGACGCTGTCGGAGGCGTTTTCCGGTTTTAGCGATCCTAACGTTATCCTTATCGCCGCGCTGCTTATTATTGGCGATGGCCTTGTACGTACTGGCGTCGCAACGAATATGGGCGCATGGTTGATCACCGTCGCGGGCAACAGCGAAAGTAAGATGTTGGTGTTGCTGATGATCACCGTTGCCGGGCTTGGCGCATTTATGAGTTCAACCGGCGTGGTAGCGATCTTTATCCCGGTGGTGTTGAGTGTCTCAATGCGGATGCACATATCCCCATCCCGCCTGATGATGCCGCTCAGTTTCGCCGGGTTAATCAGCGGCATGATGACGCTGGTCGCCACACCGCCGAACCTGGTGGTCAACAGTGAGTTACTGCGCGAAGGGCTACAAGGTTTTAGCTTTTTCAGCGTTACTCCGCTGGGGCTGGTGATCCTGTTGCTGGGCATCCTTTATATGTTACTGATGCGCTTTATGCTGAAAGGCAGCGATGACGAGATGCTGCGTGATGGCTGGCGGCGGCGTACTTTCCGCGATCTGATCAAAGAGTATCGTCTCACTGGCCGGGCGCGCCGCCTGGCAATCCGCCCCGGATCGCCGATGATTGGCCAGCGTCTTGATGATTTAAAATTGCGTGAACGTTACGGCGCGAACATTATTGGCGTCGAACGCTGGCGGCGCTTCCGGCGGGTCATTGTCAACGTTAACGGGGTGTCTGAGTTTCGTGCCCGGGATGTGCTGCTAATTGATATGTCTGCCGCGGACGTGGATCTTCGCGAGTTCTGTGCCGAACAACTGCTGGAACCGATGATCCTGCGTGGCGAATATTTTTCCGATCAGGCGCTGGATGTGGGCATGGCAGAAGTGACCCTGATCCCGGATTCGGAACTGACGGGCAAAACAGTGCGGGAAATCGGCTTTCGTACCCGTTATGGGCTCAATGTGGTTGGCCTTAAACGCGACGGTGAGGCGCTGGAAGGCGCGGTTACCGATGAAGCACTGCAACTGGGCGACATTATTCTTGTGGTCGGTAACTGGAAACTGATTAGCCAGCTGGCATCCCATGCCCGCGATTTTGTGGTATTGAATTTACCCGTGGAAGAGAGTGCAGCTTCGCCAGCGCACAGCCAGGCGCCTCACGCCCTTTTCTGCCTGGTGCTGATGGTCGCGCTGATGCTGACCGATGAGATCCCCAATCCGGTGGCCGCGATCATAGCCTGTTTGCTGATGGGGAAATTCCGCTGTATAGATGCCGAAAGCGCTTATAAAGCCATTCACTGGCCGAGCATCATTCTCATCGTTGGTATGATGCCGTTTGCACTGGCGCTACAAAAGACGGGGGGAGTAGATCTGGTCGTGAAGGGATTGATGGATGTGGGTGGCGGTTATGGGCCGCATATCATGCTGATCTGTCTTTTTATATTATGCGCCACAATTGGGTTGTTTATCTCCAACACGGCTACAGCAGTGTTGATGGCGCCCATTGCGCTGGCGGCGGCAAAATCCATGGGCGTGTCGCCGTATCCGTTTGCCATGATGGTGGCGATGGCGGCCTCTGCTGCCTTTATGACTCCTGTCTCATCGCCAGTGAATACGCTGGTGCTTGGACCGGGCAATTACCAGTTCAGCGATTTCGTCAAAATCGGTGTGCCCTTTACGTTACTGGTGATGGTGGTATGCGCCGTGCTGATCCCGGAGCTGTTTCCCTTTTGATAAAACGCCGGGAGCATCCCGGCTTTCTGGCACTTACAGCGGTGAATCCTGGCTGATCTCATCCAGCGACAGGTGAAAGCTTGGCACAAAGATCTGCATAAAATAATCCATTTCGGGAGTGCGGCGGGCATCGAGCGTTTTCTCCAGCCGGCTTTTTGCCAGCAGGAACTCGTTATTGCCGGCGGACAACTCCTCCAGACATTTCAGATAAGCGCACAGGGCATCAGCCTGCTTGACGATCGATTTTTCTTCAGCGCTGTAATGCTGTTCATCAATCAGCGGGGCAAAAATGTCCTTTAGCTCTTCCGGTACCATCTCCACCAGTTTCTGCTGGGCAATCTTTTCGATGGCCTTATATTCCTGTGCAATCTGGGAGTTGAAGTATTTCACTGGCGTGGGCAGATCCCCGGTGAGCACTTCGGAGGCATCGTGATACATCGCTAACAGCGCAATGCGTTCGGCATTCACTTGCCCGTTGAATTTTCGATTTTTTATCGCTGCCAGGGCATGCGCGACCATTGCAACCTGCAGACTATGCTCAGATACATTCTCGGTGCGCACGTTGCGCATCAGCGGCCAGCGATTGATCAGTTTTAGACGGGAAAGGTGGGCGAAGAAATGACTCTGACTCATAGTTAACCTTGTCTGTGACGGCGACTGGAGTCATTGTGCGCAGAGAGTGGGGGAAGATGCAAATCCTCCCCCGACGGCAATTATTGATGGTAGCCTGAAAGGAAACGCCCGAAACGGGTGATGGCCATTTCCAGATCGTCCTCGCGCGGTAAAGTCACAATACGCACATGATCCGGCCACGGCCAGTTAAACGCGGAACCTTGCACCAGTAACACTTTTTCCTGCAGCAGGAAGTCGAGCACCATTTTCTGGTCATCGTGAATATTGAAACGTTTCGCGTCGATTTTGGGGAACATATAGAGCGCACCGTTCGGTTTCACGCAGGAAACCCCCGGAATTTCGTTAATCAGTTCCCATGCGCGATTGCGTTGTTCGTATAAACGGCCGCCTGGCACAATAAATTCGCTGATGCTCTGGTAACCGCCCAGCGCTGTCTGAATCGCATGCTGTGCAGGAACGTTGGCGCATAAACGCATCGAGGCCAGCATCTCCAGCCCTTCAATATAGCCTTTGGCATGCTTTTTCGGCCCGCTCAGCACCATCCAGCCCTGACGGAACCCGGCCACGCGATAGGTTTTCGACAGACCATTAAAGGTAATGGTAAAGAGATCTGGCGCCAGAGCCGCAATTGAGTGGTGCTCTGCGTCGTCGTAGAGGATTTTGTCGTAGATTTCGTCAGCGAAAATGATCAGGTTATGCTGGCGTGCTATTTCAACGATCTCCATCAGCAGTTCTTTCGAATAAACCGCGCCGGTGGGGTTGTTCGGGTTAATAATCACAATACCGCGGGTGCGTGGCGTGATTTTAGCGCGGATATCGTCAAGATCCGGGAACCAGTCAGAGGATTCATCGCACAGATAGTGCACGGCTTTGCCGCTGGAGAGCGAAACGGCTGCAGTCCACAAAGGGTAATCTGGCGCGGGAACAAGCATTTCGTCCCCGCTATTAAGCAGGGCTTGCATTGACTGCACAATCAGTTCAGAAACACCGTTGCCAATATAAATATCTTCGACAGTGACTTCGCGCATCCCGCGCGCCTGATAGTGCTGCATGATCGCTTTACGGGCGGAATAGAGCCCTTTCGAATCGCAGTAACCTTGCGCGCCAGGCAGATTACGAATCACATCGACCAGAATTTCATCCGGCGCTTCGAAGCCAAAGGGGGCCGGGTTGCCGATGTTAAGTTTGAGAACCTTATTGCCTTCTTCTTCCAGACGCTTTGCTTCTTTCAGAACCGGGCCGCGGATGTCGTAACAGACGTTATCTAACTTGCTGGATTTTTCGATGGAGGACATGAACCTTTGACCTTTTAGCTGTGTTCGTCACTGCCTGCCGTGGAAGTGAACACCGAACAATGTACTCCCCCACGGGCTGGTTTTGAAGGGTTCGCAGGAGAAGATTTTGCGCTAACTTTTTCTGTGGTAACGCTTTTTTAACTATATCTTTAGTGGTTTGTTTTATAATTAAACCACTCGTATTCTATTTTTATGGTTGTTAATGTTGTTGAATTTGGTTTTGATATTATTTTATGCCAATGAGATCGGGTTGCCGGGTATCCTCGCGGTAAATCCGCAAGTGTGAATCCCATGATTCTTTCGAAAAATCTGAATGATGGATACGGTGTTCATCAATTTTGGTAGGGTGAAAAATGGGGGCCGCTGTAAACGCAGTGTTAAGTTTTATTAATCGTTGGACTGTTTCTTAATTAATAGCTATTTAATATTGAGAATAGGAACTATGACTATCATTAATATTAATAAGATTGTGCTGGGTGGCGCGCAATTTTTTTGGCTTGAGATTATTCGTAATAATGCTTATAAAAATAAAGGTTTTAGGTTAAAATCGAAAAGTCTGTAATGGCATTCTTGTAAAAAACCCTGCTTCATATGCGGGATATTTTTTGGTTTTAGATGTTTGTTATTACAGGTTTTTACTCCCAATCAGCCATAAGAACTGATTGTATATGATGCTTGTGCTAAGCATGGTCGCGAATGATGCCTGCGACGGTTTATCTCTTAAAAGGATAAGGATGCTTTAGCATGGTTTATATATCTAAAAGGAATGGGAGTATGCTAAATAAACTCATTGAGTTCAGCTTGCATCAGACGGCGAACTATAAACACCATAACTTACAGTCGGGTTGATACGGACCCTGGTTGGCAGGATGCACCTTATAAATGGAATTACTTAATCTTACGAGCACAGCATAAACCCGGGTAACTCCGCGCGAGCAACCCGTAAGTGAAAAATTATGATAAATGCAAATCGTCCGATACTGAATCTCGACCTCGATCTGCTGAGAACCTTTGTTGCGGTCGCTGATCTTAACACCTTTGCTGCAGCCGCCGCCGCGGTTTGCCGCACCCAGTCTGCTGTGAGTCAGCAAATGCAGCGGCTGGAACAGTTAGTGGGAAAAGAACTGTTTGCCCGTCATGGGCGTAATAAACTTTTGACTGAACATGGCATCCAGTTGCTGGGCTATGCGAGAAAGATCTTACGTTTCAATGATGAAGCATGTACATCGCTGATGTTCAGCAACCTTCAGGGTGTACTGACCATCGGTGCTTCTGATGAATCTGCCGACACCATTCTGCCTTTTCTGCTTAATCGTATTAGCTCGGTTTACCCGAAACTTGCGCTGGATGTTCGGGTGAAGCGCAATCCTCTGTCGGGCGATCGCCTGCAGGATCATGATGTCGATCTGGTGGTGACAACACACCGTTCCGGTCAGTTTGATAACCTGACGTTGCGCACTTCACCCACGCATTGGTATTGCTCTGCAGAGTACGTCTTGCAAAAAGGGGAGGCGGTTCCGCTGGTGTTACTGGATGAGCCAAGTGCATTTCGCGATATGGTGATCAATGCGCTAAATGAGGCCGGGATCCCCTGGCGCATGGCCTACGTTGCGTCGACGCTTTCGGCCGTGAAAGCAGCGGTAAAAGCCGGTTTAGGTGTGACCGCCCGTCCGGTTGAAATGATGAACCCTGAACTGCGGGTGCTCGGGCGCACTGATGGTCTGCCGCTACTGCCCGATACGGAATACCTGCTTTGCTATAATCCTCACAGTCAGAATGAGCTGGCGCAGGTCATTTTCCAGGCAATGGAGCACTATCAAAATCCGTGGCACTACAGTAGCAGTACTCCCGAAGGGGGAGGCGATTCTCTTATCGCCGAGGGGGATTTTGGGTAACATTTGTTCCAAAAACTGGTAACAAAATGTAAGTGTAAAAATGAACCACTGACGAACAAATTTTTGTCTCTGGTTCATTTTTTGCACAAATTATAAGCATGTCAATTATTCATCATAGAAATCATTATTTTTTTCAAAGCGTTATTCCTGCCTGCAGCAAAATATCCTTTTATAAACTATAGTCTTTCATGCCTTCTGCTCATGTTAAAAATCACACTGGATTGTTGCTGTTTTTAGTGATGAATTAACAAAAGCGTGTCACAGATCAAGAAAATACTCCCGCAGAGGGGGAGGAATCCGAACAAAATCCTGTCAAAATAAGAGGGTAATATTTATGAAAACTCACAACGGACACGATTCAACACCCGTTTACTTTGCGGGTAATCTCGAGGCTGAACCTGAAAACGGCATTAAATGTTAATGGATTGCTGCCGATGTAAACTAATGTGAGGAAACTTTTGTTAAAGTTGACAAAAGGTTATAGAAAGGAGTAAAAACCCACATCGTTTAGCTGTATTTCGCTATTACGCAGTAAATGTGTGGTTTTTTATTCCTCCCCGTGAATCGATGTGGCGTCATCTGCCAGCAAGAGCAGAGGTTTTAACGCTACCTTTTGAGTTAAGCAATGCGTATGTCAACATCCACTGAAATCATCGCTCATCATTGGGCATTCGCTATCTTTCTTATTGTCGCCATTGGGCTGTGCTGCTTCATGCTTATTGGCGGACGGTTTTTAGGCGGTCGCGCACGCGCGAGGCACAAAAACGTTCCTTTCGAATCGGGTATCGATTCTGTCGGTACCGCGCGTTTGCGTCTGTCCGCCAAGTTCTACCTGGTGGCCATGTTCTTCGTGATCTTCGACGTAGAAGCGCTCTACTTATTCGCATGGTCAACCTCCATTCGCGAGAGTGGTTGGGTCGGTTTTGTCGAAGCCGCAATTTTCATTTTAGTGCTGCTGGCTGGTCTCGTTTATCTGGTGCGTATTGGCGCGCTGGACTGGACGCCCGCGCGTTCGCGCCGCGAGCAAATGAACCCAGAGACCAACAGCTACACTGATCGTCAACGCTAACCGCGAGGCAATAAGATGGATTATACGCTCACCCGCATAGATCCTAACGGTGAGAACGACCGTTACCCCCTGCAAAAACAGGAGATCGTAACCGACCCCCTGGAACAAGAAATCAACCGTAGCGTGTATATGGGCAAACTCGAGAATGCTCTGCACGATATGGTGAACTGGGGGCGTAAAAACTCAATTTGGCCTTATAACTTTGGCCTTTCGTGCTGCTATGTAGAGATGGTGACGTCGTTTACCGCTGTACACGACGTTGCGCGTTTCGGCGCAGAAGTACTGCGAGCTTCTCCGCGTCAGGCTGACCTGATGGTGGTTGCCGGCACCTGCTTTACCAAAATGGCACCGGTTATTCAGCGTCTATATGACCAGATGCTGGAGCCAAAATGGGTGATCTCCATGGGTGCCTGCGCAAACTCTGGCGGCATGTACGACATTTACTCTGTGGTGCAGGGCGTTGACAAATTTATCCCGGTGGATGTGTACATCCCTGGTTGTCCGCCGCGTCCTGAAGCGTATATGCAGGCGCTGATGCTGTTACAGGAATCGATTGGCAAAGAACGTCGTCCGCTCTCATGGGTGGTTGGCGATCAGGGCGTTTACCGCGCCAATATGCAATCTGAACGCGACCGTAAGCGTGGCGAGCGCATTGCTGTGACCAACCTGCGTACGCCGGACGAGATTTAATTTGCGCCTGTGGGTAATGGAAAAATACTTCGCATTTCAATAATCCAATAACGCGAAGCCATACCCGACAGTCACCACGGACCCTTTGCAATGGTGAACAATATGACCGATTTAACTGCGCAAGAAGCCGCATGGCAGACCCGGGATCATCTGGATGATCCGGTCATTGGCGAATTGCGCAACCGTTTTGGGCCGGATGCCTTTACCGTTCAGGCGACCCGCACCGGGGTACCCGTAGTCTGGGTTAAGCGTGAGCAATTACTGGACGTTTTTGATTTTCTTAAAAAGTTGCCGAAGCCTTATGTCATGCTGTTCGACCTGCACGGCATGGACGAGCGTCTGCGTACTCACCGCGCCGGTTTACCTGCTGCGGATTTTTCCGTTTTCTATCATCTGATCTCGATTGACCGCAACCGCGACATCATGCTGAAGGTGGCGTTGTCGGAAAACGATCTGAATGTGCCGACCATCACCAAAATCTTCCCGAACGCCAACTGGTACGAGCGTGAAACCTGGGAGATGTTTGGCATTACTTTCAATGGCCACCCACATCTGACGCGCATCATGATGCCGCAGACCTGGACGGGGCACCCGCTGCGTAAAGATTATCCGGCGCGCGCCACCGAATTCGATCCGTTTGAGCTGACCAAAGCCAAGCAGGATCTGGAAATGGAGTCGCTGACATTTAAGCCGGAAGATTGGGGTATGACGCGCGGCACCGACAATGAGGACTTCATGTTCCTCAACCTCGGTCCGAACCACCCCTCCGCTCACGGGGCGTTCCGCATCATTCTGCAGTTGGATGGTGAAGAGATCGTCGACTGCGTGCCGGATATCGGTTACCACCATCGTGGCGCCGAGAAAATGGGCGAACGTCAGTCATGGCACAGCTACATTCCTTATACCGACCGTATTGAGTACCTCGGTGGCTGCGTCAACGAAATGCCATACGTGCTGGCGGTAGAAAAACTGGCAGGGATCACGGTACCGGATCGCGTTAACGTCATCCGCGTGATGCTTTCTGAGTTGTTCCGCATTAACAGCCACTTGCTTTACATCTCCACCTTCATTCAGGACGTGGGCGCAATGACGCCGGTGTTCTTTGCCTTTACCGATCGTCAGAAAATCTACGATCTGGTGGAAGCAATCACCGGGTTCCGTATGCACCCGGCCTGGTTCCGCATTGGCGGCGTGGCACACGATCTGCCGCGTGGTTGGGATCGTCTGCTGCGCGAGTTCCTCGACTGGATGCCGAAACGTCTGGCGTCCTACGAGAAAGCGGCGCTGCGTAACACCATTCTGAAAGGCCGCTCTCAGGGTGTAGCCGCTTACGGCGCGAAAGAAGCGCTGGAGTGGGGGACTACTGGTGCTGGCCTGCGTGCGACCGGTATTGATTTCGACGTGCGTAAAGCACGCCCGTATTCCGGTTACGAGAACTTTGACTTTGAAGTCCCGGTGGGCGGTGGCGTCAGCGACTGTTACACCCGCGTGATGCTGAAAGTTGAAGAGTTGCGCCAGAGCCTGCGCATCCTTGAGCAGTGCCTGAATAACATGCCGGAAGGCCCGTTCAAAGCGGATCACCCGCTGACGACGCCACCGCCGAAAGAGCGCACGCTGCAACATATCGAAACCCTGATTACTCACTTCCTGCAGGTTTCGTGGGGCCCGGTCATGCCGGCTAACGAATCTTTCCAGATGATTGAGGCAACCAAGGGTATTAACAGTTACTACCTGACCAGTGATGGCAGCACCATGAGCTACCGTACCCGTGTTCGCACTCCGAGCTTTGCGCACTTGCAGCAAATTCCGTCGGCGATCCGCGGCAGCCTGGTCTCTGACCTGATTGTTTATCTGGGTAGTATCGATTTTGTTATGTCAGATGTGGACCGCTAATTATGCACGAGAATCAACAACCACAAACCGAGGCTTTTGAGCTGAGTGCGGCAGAGCGTGAGGCAATTGAGCACGAAAAGCACCACTACGAAGACCCGCGTGCGGCGTCCATTGAAGCGCTGAAGATCGTTCAGAAACAGCGTGGCTGGGTGCCGGATGGCGCAATCTATGCCATTGCGGATGTTCTGGGGATCCCGGCGAGCGACGTTGAAGGCGTGGCGACATTCTATAGCCAAATTTTCCGCCAGCCGGTTGGCCGACACGTTATTCGCTATTGCGACAGTGTGGTATGCCATATCACCGGTTATCAGGGTATTCAGTCGGCCATTGAAAGCCACCTGAAAATCAAGCCAGGCCAGACGACCTTCGACGGCCGTTTCACGCTGCTGCCGACCTGCTGCCTGGGTAACTGCGACAAAGGCCCGAACATGATGATTGACGAAGACACGCACAGTCATCTGACACCGGAAGGCATTCCTGAGCTACTGGAGCGGTATAAATGAAAACTGTTATCCGTACTCCCGAAACCCATCCGCTGACCTGGCGTCTGCGTGATGATAAGCAACCGGTCTGGCTGGATGAATACCAGAGCAAAAATGGCTATGCCGGTGCGCGTAAGGCCCTGACAGGCATGGCTCCGGACGATATCGTTAATGCGGTGAAAGATTCGGGTCTGAAAGGCCGCGGTGGTGCAGGCTTCTCCACGGGGCTGAAGTGGAGCCTGATGCCGAAAGACGAATCCATGAATATCCGTTATCTGCTGTGTAACGCCGATGAAATGGAGCCGGGTACCTACAAAGACCGCCTGTTAATGGAGCAATTGCCGCACCTGCTGGTGGAAGGCATGCTGATCTCCGCGTTCGCACTCAAAGCCTACCGCGGTTATATCTTCCTGCGTGGCGAGTATATCGAAGCTGCCGTCCACCTGCGCCGTGCTATCGCTGAGGCGACCGAAGCTGGCCTGCTGGGGAAAAATATCCTGGGTACCGGTTTTGACTTCGAGCTGTTTGTGCATACCGGTGCCGGGCGTTATATCTGCGGTGAAGAGACCGCCCTTATTAACTCCCTGGAAGGGCGTCGCGCTAACCCGCGTTCCAAGCCACCCTTCCCGGCCAGTTCTGGCGTATGGGGTAAACCGACTTGTGTGAACAACGTCGAAACCCTGTGTAACGTGCCGGCTATCCTTGCCAACGGCGTGGAGTGGTACCAGAACATTTCGACCAGTAAAGATGCTGGCACTAAACTGATGGGCTTCTCCGGCCGTGTGAAAAACCCAGGCCTGTGGGAACTGCCTTTCGGCACCACCGCGCGCGAGATTCTTGAAGACTATGCCGGCGGCATGCGTGATGGCCTGAAGTTTAAAGCCTGGCAGCCGGGCGGCGCAGGCACTGACTTTCTGACCGAAGCGCATCTCGACTTGCCAATGGAGTTCGAAAGCATTGGTAAAGCCGGGAGTCGTCTGGGCACATCACTGGCGATGGCTGTTGATCACGAAATCAATATGGTCTCGCTGGTGCGCAACCTGGAAGAGTTCTTCGCCCGCGAGTCGTGCGGTTGGTGTACGCCATGCCGTGACGGTCTGCCGTGGAGCGTAAAAATCCTGCGAGCGCTGGAGCGTGGTGAAGGCCAGCCTGGAGATATCGAGACACTTGAGCAACTGTGTCGACAACTCGGGCCGGGTAAAACCTTCTGCGCGCATGCGCCAGGTGCGGTTGAACCGTTACAGAGCGCGATTAAATATTTCCGCGAAGAGTTTGAAGCGGGCATTAAACAGCAATTCAGCAATACCCATGCAATTGGCGGTATCCAGCCAAACTTGCTGAAAGCGCGCTGGTAATGGTCCTTCCCTCATCAGCAATGGGTGAGGGGACGCGAACAGAATTTTGATTAACTCTCAGTCGCTGACTGAGACAACTGGAAGCATGCTAATGGCTACTATTCATGTAGACGGCAAAGAATACGAGGTAAATGGAGCAGACAACCTTCTTGAGGCTTGTCTCTCTTTAGGCCTTGATATTCCTTATTTTTGCTGGCATCCGGCGCTGGGGAGCGTGGGTGCGTGCCGCCAGTGTGCGGTGAAGCAATATCAGAACGCGGAAGACACGCGTGGCCGCCTGGTGATGTCCTGTATGACACCGGCGTCCGATGGTACTTTTATCTCTATCGATGACGATGAAGCGAAGCAGTTCCGTGAAAGCGTTGTTGAGTGGTTAATGACTAACCACCCGCACGATTGCCCGGTTTGCGAAGAGGGCGGCAACTGCCATCTGCAGGATATGACCGTCATGACCGGTCACAGCTTCCGTCGCTACCGCTTTACCAAACGTACTCACCGTAATCAGGATCTCGGGCCGTTCATCTCCCATGAAATGAACCGCTGTATCGCCTGTTACCGCTGTGTGCGTTACTACAAAGATTACGCAGACGGCACGGATCTTGGCGTTTACGGTGCCCATGACAATGTCTATTTTGGTCGCCCGGAAGATGGCGTGCTGGAAAGCGAGTTCTCAGGTAACCTGGTCGAAATCTGCCCGACAGGCGTATTTACCGATAAAACCCACTCTGAGCGCTACAACCGTAAGTGGGATATGCAGTTTGCACCAAGCATTTGCCAGCAATGCTCACTGGGTTGTAACACCAGCCCGGGTGAACGTTACGGTGAACTGCGTCGCATTGAAAACCGTTATAACGGTACCGTTAACCACTACTTCCTCTGTGACCGTGGTCGTTTCGGCTATGGTTACGTCAATCTGAAAGATCGCCCGCGTCAGCCGGTTCAACGTCGCGGCGACGATCTGATCACGCTTAACGCTGAGCAAGCGATGCAGGGTGCAGCGGATATTCTGCGCCAGTCGAAGAAAGTGATTGGCATTGGCTCCCCGCGCGCCAGCGTGGAAAGTAACTTCGCGCTGCGTGAACTGGTGGGTGCGGAAAACTTCTATACCGGCATTGCCAAAGGTGAGCAACAACGTCTTGAGCTGGCGCTGAAAGTGCTGCGTGAAGGCGGTATCCGTACCCCGGCGCTGCGTGAAATCGAATCTTATGATGCCGTGCTGATCCTTGGCGAAGATATTACCCAGACCGGCGCCCGCGTTTCGCTGGCGGTGCGTCAGGCCGTGAAAGGTAAAGCACGAGAAATGGCTGCGGCTCAGAAAGTCGCCGACTGGCAGATTGCTGCGATCATGAACATCGGTCAGCGTGCCAAACACCCGCTGTTTGTCACCAACGTCGACAGTACCCGTCTGGATGATATCGCTGCGTGGACATATCGCGCACCGGTAGAAGATCAGGCCCGTTTGGGTTTTGCTATTGCCCATGCGCTGGACGACGCCGCACCGGCGGTTGACGGCCTGAGCAATGACCTGAAGAACAAAGTAGATGTTATCGTTCAGGCGCTGGCCGGGGCGAAAAAACCACTGATTATCTCTGGCACGAACGCGGGCAGCGCGGATGTTATCCACGCGGCGGCAAACGTTGCCAAAGCGCTGAAAGGCCGCGGTTCTGATGTGGGCATCACCATGATTGCCCGTTCGGTCAACAGCATGGGTCTGGGAATGATTGGCGGCGGTAGCCTCGATGAGGCACTGGCTGAGCTGGAAAGCGGTGCGGCCGACGCGGTCGTGGTGCTGGAAAACGATCTGCACCGCCACGCATCCGCAACCCGTGTCGACGCCGCGCTGGCAAAAGCACCGCTGGTGCTGGTCATTGACCATCAGCGCACGGCGATCATGGACAAAGCGCACCTGGTGCTCTCTGCCGCAAGTTTTGCGGAAAGCGACGGCACAGTCATCAACAACGAAGGCCGTGCTCAGCGCTTCTTCCAGGTTTACGACCCAGGCTATTACGACAACAAAACCATTATGCTGGAGAGCTGGCGCTGGTTGCACTCCTTGCACAGCACCGTGCAAAACCGTGAAGTGGACTGGACGCAGCTTGACCACGTTATTGATGCTGCTGTTAACGCGTTGCCGCAACTGGCCGGTATTAAAGATGCCGCGCCGGATGCCAGCTTCCGTATTCGCGGGCAGAAACTGGCGCGTGAACCGCATCGCTACAGCGGGCGCACTGCTATGCGCGCCAATATCAGCGTGCACGAGCCGCGTCAGCCGCAGGATAAAGACACCATGTTCGCCTTCTCAATGGAAGGGAACAACCAGCCGTCCGCACCGCGTTCGCAAATTCCGTTCGCATGGGCGCCTGGCTGGAACTCACCGCAGGCATGGAACAAGTTCCAGGATGAAGTGGGCGGTCACCTGCGTCATGGCGATCCGGGCGTACGCCTGATTGAAGCCTCTGATAGCGGGCTGGACTACTTCGTTAGTGTGCCGGGGGCATTTGAAGCTCAGGACGGCAAATGGCGGATTGCCCCGTACTATCATCTGTTTGGCAGTGACGAAATGTCGCAGCGTTCGCCTGTGTTCCAGAGTCGCATGCCACAGCCGTACATCAAGCTTAACCCGGCCGATGCCGCGAAGCTTGGCGTCAATGCGGGTGCGCATATTTCCTTCACCTATGAAGGGCAGACCATCAGTTTGCCGTTGCAGGTATCGGAAGGGCTGGCAGCAGGGCAGGTAGGTCTGCCGATGGGCATGCCTGGCATTGCGCCGGTGCTGGCCGGAGCACGTCTTGAAAATCTGCAGGAGGCGCAAGCATGAGCTGGTTAACACCGGATGTTATCGACATTTTGTTAAGCATCCTGAAAGCGGTAGTGATCCTGCTGGTGGTGGTTACCTGTGGCGCATTTATGAGCTTTGGTGAACGTCGTCTGCTGGGTCTGTTCCAGAACCGCTACGGGCCGAACCGTGTAGGCTGGGGTGGTTCACTTCAGCTGGTTGCGGACATGATCAAGATGTTCTTTAAAGAGGACTGGGTCCCACAATTTTCTGACCGTGTGATCTTTACTCTGGCGCCCATGATTGCGTTTACCTCGTTGCTGTTGGCATTTGCTATCGTGCCGGTCAGCCCGACCTGGGTTGTCGCTGACCTGAACATTGGGATCCTGTTCTTCCTGATGATGGCAGGGCTTGCTGTTTATGCGGTGCTGTTTGCGGGCTGGTCAAGTAACAACAAATACTCTCTGCTCGGTGCAATGCGTGCCTCGGCGCAGACGCTGAGTTATGAAGTGTTCCTTGGGCTTTCCCTGATGGGCGTTGTGGCGCAGGCCGGTTCATTCAATATGACCGACATTGTTAACAACCAGGCGGGTTTGTGGAACGTAATCCCGCAGTTCTTTGGCTTTGTGACGTTTGCAATCGCGGGCGTGGCGGTATGTCACCGTCACCCGTTTGACCAGCCGGAAGCAGAGCAGGAACTGGCGGATGGTTATCACATCGAATATTCCGGGATGAAGTTTGGTCTGTTCTTCGTCGGTGAATATATCGGTATCGTCACCATTTCCGCACTGATGGTTACGCTGTTCTTCGGTGGCTGGCATGGACCGTTCTTACCGCCTTTCATCTGGTTCGCGCTGAAAACTGCGTTCTTTATGATGATGTTCATTTTGATCCGCGCAGCATTACCGCGTCCTCGTTATGACCAGGTGATGTCGTTCGGCTGGAAAGTCTGCCTGCCGCTGACGCTGATTAACTTGCTGGGAACGGCAGCTGTCATTCTCTGGCAAGCGCAATAAGGGGTGAAAAGACCATGACTTTAAAAGAATTACTCGTGGGCTTCGGCACCCAGGTCCGTAGTATCTGGATGATTGGCCTGCACGCGTTTGCAAAGCGCGAAACCCGGATGTATCCGGAAGAGCCGGTTTACCTGCCGCCGCGTTACCGTGGTCGAATTGTGCTGACGCGCGATCCGGACGGGTCTGAACGTTGTGTTGCCTGTAACCTGTGCGCGGTAGCTTGTCCGGTAGGCTGTATCTCGCTGCAAAAAGCCGAGATGCAGGATGGTCGCTGGTATCCGGAATTTTTCCGAATCAACTTCTCGCGCTGCATCTTCTGCGGTTTGTGTGAAGAAGCGTGCCCAACCACGGCGATTCAGCTCACCCCCGATTTCGAGATGGGCGAATTCAAGCGTCAGGATCTGGTGTACGAAAAAGAGGATCTGCTGATCTCCGGTCCGGGCAAATACCCGGAATATAACTTCTACCGGATGGCAGGTATGGCAATCGACGGCAAAGATAAAGGTGAAGCGGAAAACGAAGCCAAACCTATCGACGTCAAGAGCCTGTTACCGTAAGGAGAGGGGCAATGGAGTTCGCTTTTTATATCTGTGGCCTGGTCGCCATCCTGACGACGGTTCGCGTGATTACGCATACCAACCCGGTGCACGCCTTGCTGTATCTGATTGTCTCCCTGCTGGCTATTGCCGGGGTCTTCTTCTCGCTTGGCGCGTATTTTGCCGGGGCGCTGGAGATCATCGTCTATGCCGGGGCCATCATGGTGCTGTTCGTTTTCGTTGTGATGATGCTCAACCTGGGTAATAGCGTGGTTGAACAGGAGCGTAACTGGCTCTCGCCACAAATCTGGGTTGGCCCGGCGCTGCTCTCTGCAGTTCTGCTGGTGGTGATGATTTACGCCATTCTTGGCGTCAATGATCAGGGTATCGACGGTACGGCGATCAATGCTAAAGAGGTCGGTATCACCTTGTTTGGGCCGTATGTACTGGCGGTTGAACTGGCTTCTATGCTCCTGCTTGCGGGGCTGGTTGTTGCCTTCCACGTAGGGCGTGAAGACCGCATGGGCGAAGTGCTGAGCAACCGCTCCGACGACCGTGCGAAAAGAAAAACGGAGGAGCGCGCATGATCCCCTTACAACATGGACTGATCCTCGCGGCGATTTTGTTTGTTTTAGGTTTAACCGGGTTGGTTATCCGTCGTAATTTGCTGTTTATGCTGATTGGGCTGGAAATCATGATTAACGCCGCCGCGCTGGCCTTTGTGGTCGCAGGCAGCTATTGGGGCCAGACCGACGGTCAGGTGATGTATATCCTCGCGATTAGCCTTGCGGCTGCGGAAGCGAGCATTGGCCTGGCGTTGCTGCTGCAACTCCATCGTCGCCGCCAGAATCTGAATATCGATTCAGTAAGTGAGATGCGTGGATGAACATGCTCGCCTTAACCATTATTTTCCCTTTAATTGGCTATGTCTTACTGGCCTTCTCTCGTGGTCGCTGGTCAGAGAACCTCTCTGCCACAGTGGGCGTCGGTTCCATTGGCCTGGCGGCGCTGGTAACGGCAATCGCAGGCGTAGATTTCTTCAACCAGGGCCAGCAACCGTTTGTTAAGCCGCTGTGGACCTGGATGGCGGTCGGCGATTTCAATATTGGTTTCAATCTGGTGCTGGATGGTCTGTCGCTGACCATGCTGTCGGTGGTGACGGGTGTTGGCTTCCTGATCCACATGTTCGCCTCCTGGTATATGCGCGGCGAAGAGGGGTACTCCCGTTTCTTTGCGTATACCAACCTGTTTATCGCGAGCATGGTGGTGCTGGTGCTGGGCGATAACCTGTTGCTGATGTACCTCGGTTGGGAAGGCGTGGGTCTGTGCTCTTATCTGCTGATTGGTTTTTATTACACCGATCCGAAGAATGGCGCTGCAGCAATGAAAGCCTTTGTCGTAACCCGTGTGGGTGATGTCTTTTTGGCTTTCGCGCTGTTCATTCTTTATAGCGAGCTGGGTACGTTGAACTTCCGCGAAATGGTTGAACTCGCGCCGCAGCACTTTGCCAACGGCAACACGATGCTCACCTGGGCAACGCTGATGCTGCTGGGTGGTGCGGTTGGTAAGTCCGCGCAACTGCCGTTGCAAACATGGCTTGCAGATGCGATGGCCGGTCCGACGCCGGTTTCTGCACTGATTCACGCGGCAACCATGGTCACTGCGGGTGTTTATCTGATTGCCCGTACTCATGGCCTGTTCCTGATGACGCCGGAAGTCCTGCATCTGGTGGGAATTGTCGGTGCGGTGACGTTGTTGATGGCAGGTTTTGCCGCGCTGGTGCAGACCGATATCAAACGCGTGCTGGCCTACTCAACCATGAGCCAGATTGGTTACATGTTCCTTGCCCTTGGCGTACAGGCCTGGGACGCGGCGATTTTCCACCTGATGACGCATGCGTTCTTTAAAGCATTGCTGTTCCTGTCGTCGGGGTCGGTGATTCTTGCCTGCCACCATGAGCAGAATATTTTCAAAATGGGTGGCCTGCGTAAGTCGATTCCGCTGGTCTACGCTTGCTTCCTGGTGGGTGGCGCGGCGCTGTCCGCACTGCCGATGTTGACTGCAGGCTTCTTCAGTAAGGATGAGATCCTTGCAGGTGCGGTGGCGAACGGGCACATCAATCTGATGATCGCGGGTCTGGTCGGTGCGTTTATGACATCGCTCTATACCTTCCGTTTGATTTTCATTGTCTTCCACGGAAAAGAACAAATTCACGCTCACGCAGGGAAGGGGATCACCCACCATCTGCCGCTGATCGTGCTGCTGGTGCTCTCGACGTTTGTTGGCGCAATGATTGTGCCGCCGCTGAAAGGCGTTCTGCCGGATACCACCGAGCTGGCACACAGCAGTGTGGTAATGCTGGAAGTGGCGTCTGGCGCGGTAGCGATCATCGGTATCCTGCTGGCGGCCTGGCTGTGGCTGGGTAAACGCACGCTGGTCACCGCTGTTGCCAACAGCGCAGCAGGCCGTTTCTTCGGTACCTGGTGGTTCAATGCCTGGGGCTTCGACTGGCTGTACGATCGCGTATTCGTCAAGCCGTACCTCGGTATTGCCTGGCTGCTGAAGAGTGACCCGCTGAACGCATTGATGAACATCCCGGCGATTCTGTCCCGCTTTGCAGGCAAAGGTCTGCTGTTTAGCGAGAACGGATACCTGCGCTGGTATGTGGCCTCAATGAGCATCGGCGCCGTTGTGGTGCTGGCACTGTTGATGGTATTGCGTTGAGTTTGTGTGATTTGTGAGGCGGTGAACGCCGCCTCCGATGAAAACATATTTTAGGTAAGTATTCCTGATAATCAGGCTGGCGAGCACGATAGCCTGAACAGGAATTAATATAAGGGACATACACCGCCATGTTATTACCCTGGCTAATACTCATCCCCTTTATTGGCGGATTCTTGTGCTGGCAGACCGAACGCTTCGGCGTGAAGGTGCCGCGCTGGATCGCGCTGATCACCATGGGACTGACGCTGGCGCTTTCTCTGCAGCTGTGGCTGCAGGGCGGCTATTCTCTGACGCAACCCGCTAACTTCCCGCACTGGCAGGAAACGTACAAACATGAATGGATCCCGCGCTTCGGCATCAGTATCCACCTTGCGCTGGACGGTTTGTCGCTACTGATGGTAGTGCTGACCGGTTTCCTCGGGGTGCTGGCGGTGCTCTGCTCATGGCGAGAAATCGAAAAATACCAGGGGTTCTTCCACCTCAACCTGATGTGGATCCTGGGCGGCGTTATCGGCGTGTTCCTTGCCATCGACATGTTCCTGTTCTTCTTCTTCTGGGAAATGATGCTGGTGCCGATGTACTTCCTGATCGCACTGTGGGGCCATAAAGCCTCTGACGGGAAGACGCGTATTACCGCTGCGACCAAGTTCTTCATTTATACCCAAGCCAGCGGTTTGGTGATGTTGATTGCTATCCTGGCGCTGGTGCTGGTGCACTACAACGCCACTGGCGTGTGGACTTTCAACTACGAAGATCTGCTGAAGACACCGATGTCCGACAACGTCGAATATCTGCTGATGCTCGGTTTCTTTATCGCATTTGCGGTGAAAATGCCGGTGGTGCCGCTACACGGTTGGTTGCCGGATGCGCACTCACAGGCACCGACAGCCGGTTCTGTTGACCTGGCGGGGATCTTGTTGAAAACTGCGGCCTACGGTCTGCTGCGCTTTTCGCTGCCGCTGTTCCCGAATGCGTCTGCGGAGTTCGCACCTATTGCCATGTGGCTTGGTGTAATTGGTATCTTCTACGGCGCGTGGATGGCCTTTACTCAGACTGATATCAAACGTCTGATTGCCTATACCTCCGTTTCCCACATGGGCTTTGTGCTGATTGCCATCTACACAGGCAGCCAGCTGGCTTACCAGGGGGCAGTGATCCAGATGATCGCTCACGGTCTCTCTGCGGCCGGTCTGTTTATCCTTTGTGGTCAGCTGTATGAGCGCCTGCATACCCGCGATATGCGTATGATGGGCGGGTTGTGGAGCAAGATTAAATGGCTACCGGCTCTGTCAATGTTCTTCGCCGTCGCCACGCTGGGTATGCCGGGTACCGGTAACTTCGTTGGCGAGTTCATGATCCTTTTCGGTAGCTATCAGGTTGTTCCGATGATCACGGTGATTTCGACCTTCGGCCTGGTCTTCGCTTCTGTCTATTCACTGGCAATGCTGCACCGCGCTTACTTCGGTAAAGCGAAGAGCGCGCTGGCCAGTGAAGAACTGCCGGGACTGTCGCTGCGCGAACTGTCTATGATCCTGATCCTGGTCGTGCTTCTGGTACTGCTCGGCTTCTATCCGCAGCCGATTCTGGATACATCGCACGCTGCGATGGGCAATATCCAGCAGTGGTTTGTTAATTCCGTTACTACTACAAGGCCGTAAATCGCCATGACAATAACTCCACAACACCTGATTGCGCTGCTGCCGCTGCTGATCGTCGGATTGACGGTGGTGGTTGTGATGCTCTCCATTGCGTGGCGACGCAACCATTTTTTGAATGCCACGCTGTCGGTCATCGGTCTCAACGTCGCGCTACTCTCTTTGTGGTTCGTCGGCCAGGCGGGGGCGATGGATGTCACCCCGCTGATGCGGGTTGATGGCTACGCCATGCTCTATACCGGGCTGGTGCTGCTGGCGAGTCTCGCCACCTGCACTTTTGCCTACCCATGGCTGGAAGGCTATAGCGACAACAAAGAAGAGTTCTATTTGCTGGTGCTGATTGCTGCCATGGGCGGTATTCTGCTGGCAAATGCGAACCACATGGCATCGCTGTTCCTTGGCATTGAGCTCATTTCCCTGCCGCTGTTCGGGCTGGTCGGTTATGCCTTCCGCCAGAAACGCTCGCTGGAAGCCAGTATCAAATACACCATTCTCTCTGCGGCAGCGTCTTCCTTCCTGCTGTTCGGTATTGCACTGGTGTATGCACAGACCGGTAACCTGGCCTTTGCTGCGATTGGTAAAAGCCTTGCCGAAAACATGCTGCATGAGCCGTTACTGCTTACCGGTCTGGGCCTGATGATTGTTGGCCTTGGCTTTAAATTGTCGCTGGTGCCGTTCCATTTGTGGACGCCGGACGTTTATCAGGGTGCACCTGCGCCGGTTTCGACCTTCCTGGCCACCGCCAGCAAGATTGCTATCTTTGGTGTGGTAATGCGCCTGTTCCTGTATGCGCCGGTTGGTAACAGTGAAGCTGTTCGCGTCGTATTGGGCCTTATCGCTTTTGCATCGATTATTTTCGGTAACCTGATGGCGTTGAGCCAGACCAATATCAAACGTCTGCTCGGTTACTCCTCGATCTCGCATCTTGGCTACTTGCTGGTGGCGTTGATTGCGCTGCAAAGCGGTCAGATGTCGATGGAAACCGTGGGTGTGTATCTGGCGGGTTATCTGTTCAGCAGCCTTGGCGCATTTGGCGTGGTCAGTCTGATGTCCAGCCCGTACCGCGGACCGGATGCCGAGTCGCTTTACTCCTATCGCGGCCTGTTCTGGCACCGTCCAATCCTGTCGGCTGTCATGACGGTCATGATGCTGTCGCTGGCTGGTATTCCGATGACGCTGGGCTTTATCGGTAAGTTTTACATTCTGGCGCTGGGCGTACAGGCTCACCTGTGGTGGCTGACTGGTGCGGTAGTATTGGGTTCAGCGATTGGTTTGTACTATTACCTGCGTGTAGCGGTGAGCCTTTACCTGTCTGCGCCGCAGCAACTGAACCGCGATGCACCGTCTGACTGGGCTTACAGCGCAGGCGGGATTGTGGTTCTCATCTCTGCTCTGCTGGTGCTGCTGCTGGGTATCTACCCGCAGCCGCTGATTAGCATTGTGCAAATGGCCATGCCGATGATGTAATCGCATTTCGCGCATTGCAAAACCGTCGGTGTTAACACCCGGCGGTTTTTTTGCCTCTAAAACACCAGCAGGAGAGGGAGAATGATTTACCGTGGCTTGCTGTAAATAACGGCTCTCATCGCAGGAAAAGATGCCGTGACAGGCAAAAAAAAACCCGGCTGCAGAGCCGGGTTTTGGGCGTAACACGGGTAACAATTACTTGGCCAGTAGCGGTGTGGCGCTTACCTGATGGTGGCTGATCAGCGGGCCGCGAATATTGTTAGCTGCACGATCAAGCACTTCCTGAATAACGGAAGAGAGCTCATTGATCTCGAATTTCGCCACGTAGCCGTCTGCCTGCACTTTACGCACATGATCTTCGTTCGCGCTACCGGAAAGCGACGAGTGGATCACAACCGGAATGTTTTTCAAACGCGGATCGGTTTTGATCAGGCGTGTTAAGGTAAAGCCATCCATTTCCGGCATCTCAAGGTCAGTCAACACCATTGAGATCTTATCGCTAACCGGAACGCCTTCGGCTTCAGCCTGCTGTGCGATAACCTGAATTTTTTCCCAGGCGTCTTTACCGGTAATGTGCATCGCATTCGGGATTTTCATCGCATTGAGGCCTTTTTCCAGCATGGCGCGCGCCACTTTGGAGTCCTCTGCAACGATAGCAACCGAACCTTCCTTAAGGTTGAATTTCTTATCCGGTACATGATCACCATGTACGTCATGATCCGCAGGCACAATGTCATACAGGATCTGCTCAACATCCAGCACCATCGCGAGGTTGTTGGTATCCTTATCTTCATCCAGGCAGGCAATACTGGTGATATAGCGACCATTAATCGCTTTTTCGGCGGTGTGCACCTGTTTCCAGTCCAGGCGAATAATATTTTCCACCGACTCCACCGCAAATGCCTGCACGCTACGGGCATATTCGGTGATCAGCAAAATATTGAGGCCACTTGCCGGCTTACAACCCGCCACCGCAGCAAGGTCAATCACCGGGATCACCTGATCGCGGATGTTGACCATGCCCATCAATGGCGGCTTCATGCCAGCAGGACGTGTAAAGGTGGGCATTGGAACGATTTCGCGCAATTTAAATACGTTAATGCCAAACAGCTCAGATTTAGTGGCATCTAACGATGTGCCAAGGCGAAACAGTAACAGCTCAAACCGGTTCGACAGAGTAAGATTCGCCCTGTCATCGATGTCTTTCTGGAAATTATCCATCATGCCCTCAATAGGAAATGCCTGCGTGTAAACTGTTATCGGCACCTAAAGAGAAAAATGGAGTGCGCAATATCACATCATACGCGAACAGTCATAAAATCTTCTGCCAGGGTCGTTTGCGCAAATATTGTGCGGCATTCCGCCAGCAATCCCATACAGCTCTCCTCATCATAGCGTGAACTGATATGCGTAATGACCAGACGCTTTGCCCCGGCTTCGGCTGCGAGGCTTGCCGCCTGGCGTGTCGAGCTGTGACCCCGGCTGTTGGCTTTCTCTTCCATCGCTGCTTCAAGCGTGGCTTTATGCACCAGCAGGTTCACTCCCTGGGCCAGAGCCAGTGAGGCCGCACAGGGGGCGGTATCACCAAATATCGCCAGCTTTTTACCGGCTTCTGCTGGCGCAAGGTAATCCGCACCGTTGATTGTTCGGCCGTCATCCAGCGTGACGGTTAACCCAGCTTTGAGCTGCTGGAACATCGGCCCAGGGGCAATACCTTGTGCTGCCAGCGCCGCCGCGTTTAACGCACCGGGTTTGTCGTGTTCTTCGATACGGTAACCGTAGCATTCCACCGGATGATTCAGCGGCAAGGCGGTCACTTTGCGCAGACCGTCATCAACGACCAGCCCGGCGGTAACCTCTTCGATGATGAGTGGATAATCAGTCCATGAACCACTCAGGCGTAAAGCAGTTTCCACATATTCGCGGATGCCCTTCGGGCCATAAATCTCCAACGGCTGCACATTGCCCGCCATGGAGCGGCTGCACAGCAGGCCTGGCAGGCCAAACAAATGGTCGCCATGTAAATGGGTAATAAAAATCTTATCCAGCTTGCCGGGGTGAAAGGGGCTGCGCAGCATTTGATGCTGTGTTCCTTCGCCACAGTCAAACATCCACAGACCGGCACGGGTGGGGTGCTGTAAATTAAGCAGCAGCGATGTGACATTACGTGCACGCGTCGGTACGCCAGCAGATGTTCCCAGAAAAATCAGTTCCACAATCGACCCGGTCCTTTGCCTGATTATCAAAAAATTTAGTATAACGAGGTCAGGATAAATCAGGAGAAGAAATATGATCCGCTGGCAGGACCTTCACCACAGTGAATTAACCGTTGCCGAACTGTACGCGCTATTGAAACTGCGCTGCGAAGTGTTTGTTGTTGAACAGACCTGCCCCTATCTGGATATTGACGGCGACGACCTGATTGGCGAAAACCGCCACATCCTTGGCTGGAAGGATGACCAACTGGTGGCGTATGCGAGGATTCTGAAAAGTGACGATGATTTGTCACCGGTGGTGATTGGGCGAGTGATTGTCAGTGCGCAGGTACGGGGCGAAAAACTGGGCCATCAACTGATGGAACGTGCGGTACGCTCTTGTGAAGAAAACTGGCCGCAGCACGCGCTATATCTGGGTGCGCAGGCGCATCTGCAACCGTTTTACCGCCATTTTGGTTTCCTGCCCGTGACCGATGTCTACGACGAGGATGGCATTCCCCATATCGGCATGGCGCGCGAGGCGCATCAGGCGTAACCGGCAGCTATTGTCTATAGTTAGCGGGCAAACAGGTGCATAACATGGAGAAAAGAGATGTCATATCATTCTTATGATTCACACATTGATGACGACCTGACCCTGCTGAGCGAAACGCTGGAAGAAGTGCTCCGCTCCTCAGGCGACCCTGCTGATCAGAAATATATTGAACTGAAAGCCCGTGCCGAACAGGCGCTACATGAGGTGAAAAACCGTGTAAGCAGTGCTTCCGACACTTACTATTATCGCGCCAAAAAAGCGGTCTACCGTGCCGATGATTATGTGCATGAAAAACCGTGGCAAGGTATTGGCGCGGGTGCTGCGGTAGGCCTGGTTCTTGGTCTGCTGTTAGCCCGCCGCTAACGCCTCACATCCCCTCCCTGGAAAGGGGTACTGTTATTGCGCTAAGTACCTTGTATACTATGTGTTTTTTAACAGGGAGGGGTTCGCATGAATTCCATTTCCTCCGCGCTGGACGCGTTGCGCAGCCAGCTGGCCGACGATCTTCCTGCTTCGCCCGGCTTGCGTTTTTTTGATGTCCCTTTCCCGTTAAATGATGCTTTCGACCCGCTGGCATGGCTTGCCAGTCAGCCGGTGTTCCCTCAATTTTACTGGCAACAGCGTAACGGCGATGATGAAGCCGCCGCTCTTGGCGCGCTATGCCCGTTCTCTTCATTGCCGCTTGCCCAGCAATTTCTTCAGCAACATCCTGGCGCTATCCGCATTTGGGGGCTGAACGCGTTTAACCCGCAGCAAGGCGCACTGTTCTTACCGCGTCTGGAGTGGCGACGCGAGGGCGGGCGTGCGACGCTGCGCCTCTATCTTTTCAGCGACAGTGCCTTATCGGACGATGCCGTCAACGCAAAGGCGTTTCTTGAGACGCTGGTGGCGGCAAAACCGCTGGCGGCAGTGGAGCAAACCTGCCTGCAACAGCAGCATTTTCCCGATCGGCAAGGGTGGCGCGAGCTTATCGCGCAGGCGCTACGCACGCTCAATAGCGCAGAGCTGGACAAAGTCGTGCTTGCCCGAGCCACCGATTATTACTTTGCCGCGCCGGTGCATCCTGCAGCACTGATGGCTGCCAGCCGCCGTCTGAATCACGACTGTTTTCATTTTATGTACGCCTTCAATGCGCAGAATGCGTTTCTCGGCTCCTCGCCGGAGCGGTTGTGGCGTCGCCGTGGCAACGCATTGCGCACTGAAGCGCTGGCGGGCACGGTAGCCAACCATGAAGATGACCAGCAGGCTCAGCGTCTCGCCGAGTGGCTGATGAATGATGATAAAAACCAGCGGGAAAATATGCTGGTCGTGGAGGATATCTGCCAGCGTTTGCAACGGCAAACCGGTGCGCTGGATGTGCTGCCTCCGCAGGTTGTCCGGCTCCGTAAGGTGCAACATTTGCGTCGCTGCATCTGGACCGATTTACAGACCCCTGACGATGCGCTTTGCCTGACGCTGCTACAACCTACGGCAGCCGTTGCCGGCTTGCCACGACGCGACGCCTGGGCGTTTATTCAACAGTTCGAACCTTTCACCCGGGAGTGGTATGCCGGCTCAGCGGGATACCTGTCCCGTGAGCAAAGCGAGTTCTGCGTGGCGTTGCGCTCGGCGAGAATCAATGATGCAACGGTACGCCTTTACGCCGGAGCGGGAATTGTGCCGGGCTCTGATGCTGAACAGGAGTGGCAGGAAATCGAAAATAAAGCGGCAGGTTTGCGATCATTATTATTACTTACGCACACATAACCGACCCATATCAAAAACCCGCAGTTTTCGATTATTTATACTGAGTCGCAATATTGATACCGGACAAACTCATGTCGATAAGTTCATTTAACCGACGCTGGGCGACGGTGATCCTCGAAGCCCTCACTCGCCATGGCGTCAGGCATGTGTGCATTGCTCCAGGCTCCCGTTCCACTCCCTTAACCCTGGCTGCGGCGGATAACCGCGCGTTTATTCATCACACCCATTTTGATGAGCGCGGGTTAGGCCATCTGGCGCTGGGGCTGGCAAAAGTCAGCAAGCAGCCAGTGGCGATCATTGTCACTTCCGGTACGGCGGTGGCCAACCTTTATCCGGCTGTGATTGAGGCCGGACTTACCGGCGAAAAACTGATCCTGTTGACTGCCGATCGCCCGCCGGAACTGATCGACTGCGGGGCCAATCAGGCGATTCGCCAACCTGGTATGTTTGCCTCTCACCCTGGCGAATCGCTGTCGCTGCCGCGTCCCTCGCAGGATATTCCGGCACGCTGGCTGGTGTCTGCGATTGATAATGTGTTGGGGTCATTACACAGTGGCGCGGTGCATATCAATTGCCCGTTTGCAGAACCCTTATACGGCGAAATGGATGATACCGGTCTGCAATGGCAGCAGGCGCTGGGAGACTGGTGGCAGGATACGAAACCCTGGTTGTACGCACCACAAGCTCAGGGTTTCGAAACACAGCGCGACTGGTTTTTCTGGCGGCAAAAACGCGGTGTTGTCGTTGCCGGGCGCATGAGCGCGGCGGAAGGTCGGCAACTGGCGGAGTGGGCGAAAACCCTTGGCTGGCCGCTGATTGGCGACGCGCTTTCACAAACCGGGCAACCCTTGCCGTGCGCCGACCTGTGGCTGGGCAACGCCCAGGCCGTCACTGAACTGCAGCAGGCGCAAATTGTCGTGCAGTTTGGCAGCAGTCTCACCGGCAAGCGCCTGTTGCAGTGGCAGGCGACGTGCGAGCCGCAAGAATACTGGCTGATTGACAGCCTGCCGGGCCGGCTCGATCCCGCTCATCATCGTGGCCGCCGCCTGGTTGCCAATGTTTCTGCATGGCTGGAACAGCATCCGGCGGAGCCGCGCGCCCCCTGGTATAGTGCAATCCCGCAACTTTCCGCTCAGGCATGGGCCCGCGTCAGCGAACTGCGCGATACATTCGGTGAGGCGCAACTGGCCCACCGCATTGCTGATTTTCTGCCGCAGCAGGGGCAGGTTTTCCTCGGTAACAGTCTGGTGGTTCGTCTGGTGGATGCGCTCGGGCAATTGCCTGTAGGCTACCCGGTGTACAGCAACCGTGGCGCGAGCGGCATTGATGGCCTGCTCTCGACGGCTGCTGGGGTGCAGCGTGCCAGTGCCCGCCCAACGCTGGCGATCGTTGGCGATCTCTCTGCGCTGTACGATTTGAACGCGTTATCGCTGCTGCGTCAGGTGTCCGCACCGTTTGTGTTGCTGGTGGTGAATAATAATGGCGGGCAGATTTTTTCGCTGTTGCCCACGCCGCCTGCTGAGCGCGAACACTTTTATCTGATGCCGCAGCATGTGCATTTTGAACACGCAGCGGCGATGTTCGGCCTGAGCTACCACTGCCCGGATAACTGGGAGCAGCTGAATGAGGCGCTGTCTGGTGCCTGGAGTAAGGCCGAAACCACGGTGATCGAACTGGTGGTGAATAGCACTGACGGCGCGCAGACCTTACAGAACCTTTTAGCGCAGGTAAGCAAGCTGTGATTTTAAAGGGTCAACGCTGTGCGGGCCGTCGTCTACAGCCGTGGCTGGTATTTTTGCACGGTTTTTCCGGCGATCTCTGCGAATGGCAAGAGGTGGGGCAGACGCTGGCGGAGTTTCCCCGGTTGTACCTTGATCTCCCCGGCCATGGCGGCTCGGCGGGCATTGCCATTTCTGCATTTGCGGACATGGATGCGTTGCTTCTGGCCACGCTGAAGCACTACGGCATTGCGGAGTACTGGCTGGTGGGTTACTCGCTTGGCGCTCGCGTAGCGATGTTTCACGCCTGCCAGCAGCCGACCGGTTTACAGGGACTGGTGGTGGAGGGGGGGCATCCAGGCCTGGCAGAGTCTGCTGCCCGCAATGCGCGAGAAGCTGCCGACAGAGAGTGGGCGACACGTTTTCGCCAGCAATCGCTGGCTGAGGTTTTTGATGCCTGGTATCGCCAGCCGGTTTTTGCTTCGCTCAGCGAAACACAACGCGCAGCCCTGGTGGCGTTGCGCAGTCAGAATAACGGCGCAACGCTCGCCGCTATGCTGGAAGCCACGTCGCTGGCGCGTCAACCGGATCTTCGTGCCGCACTGCGTGCGGTTTCATTTCCTGTTCATTATTTATACGGTGAATACGACAGTAAATTTGCTGCGCTGGCGACGCAAGTCTCGCGCCACTGTCACGCCATTCCTGCCGCCGGGCACAACGCGCACCGGGAAAACCCCGTCGGCGTTGCCACTGCCCTGGCGCGAATTCTGCGTCTTGAGATAAAGGACACACTATGATCTATCCAGAAGAAAGCATGCTTTACGCGCCGGTTGAATGGCGTGACTGTTCCGAAGGCTACACCGATATTCGTTACCATAAATCCGCCGATGGGATCGCCAAAATCACCATTAACCGTCCGCAGGTGCGCAACGCCTTCCGCCCGTTGACCGTGAAAGAGATGATCGATGCGCTCTCTGATGCACGCTACGACGATAACGTCGGGGTGATCATTCTGACCGGCGAAGGGGAAAAAGCCTTCTGCGCGGGCGGCGACCAGAAAGTCCGCGGCGATTACGGCGGTTACCAGGATGATACCGGTGTGCATCATCTTAATGTGCTGGATTTCCAGCGTCAGATCCGCACCTGTCCGAAACCGGTGGTCGCCATGGTGGCGGGTTACTCGATTGGCGGTGGTCACGTGCTGCATATGATGTGTGACCTGACCATTGCGGCAGAAAACGCGATTTTCGGCCAAACCGGTCCAAAAGTCGGTTCTTTCGATGGTGGCTGGGGTGCGTCTTATATGGCGCGCATCGTTGGCCAGAAAAAAGCACGGGAAATCTGGTTCCTGTGCCGCCAGTACGATGCGCAACAGGCGCTGGATATGGGGCTGGTCAATACCGTGGTGCCGGTTCAGGAACTGGAGAAAGAGACTGTCCGCTGGTGCCGCGAAATGCTGCAAAACAGCCCGATGGCGCTGCGCTGTCTGAAAGCGGCACTGAATGCCGACTGTGATGGTCAGGCTGGTCTGCAAGAACTGGCGGGCAATGCCACCATGCTGTTCTACATGACGGAAGAGGGTCAGGAAGGCCGTAACGCGTTCAACCAGAAACGCCAGCCTGACTTCAGCAAATTCAAACGGAATCCATAATGCGGCAGGCGCAGGTTTACCGCTGGCAAATCCCCCTCGACGCGGGCGTGGTATTGCGCGATCGGCGGCTGAAAACCCGCGACGGTCTGTTCGTCCATTTGCAGGACGGCGAGCGCCACGGCTGGGGGGAGGTTTCCCCGTTGCCGGGTTTTAGCCCGGAGACGCTGGACGATGTGCAGCCCCTCGTGGTCGCGTGGGCGCGGGCCTGGCGCGAAGGTCAGGAGCTGGCGCTGCCAGCGCCACCCTCAGCTGCGTTTGGCCTGAGCTGTGCGTTGGCTGAGCTGCAGAATGAACTGCCGCAGCAGGCCGACTACCGCGCAGCCATGTTGTGTGCAGGCGATCCGGATGAGCTGTTTGCCGCGCTTGCTGCGCTGCCGGGTGACAAGCTGGCAAAAGTGAAAGTCGGGTTATATGAAGCTGTGCGCGATGGCATGGTGGTTAATCTGCTGCTGGAGTCGATAACAGATTTACAGTTGCGTCTGGATGCCAACCGCGCCTGGACGCCGCTAAAAGCGCAGCAGTTTGCGAAGTACGTTCATCCTCAGCATCGATCGCGCATCGCGTTTATCGAAGAGCCTTGTAGGTCTCGCGAGGACTCGCTCGCCTTTGCCCGAGAAACGGGGATCACCATTGCCTGGGATGAAAGCCTGCGTGATGCGGATTTCCGCTTTGAAGCGCAGGAAGGCGTGGGCGCGGTGGTAATCAAACCGATGCTGACCGGCAGTTTGCAGCACGTGCAGCAGCAGGTCGCCGCAGCTAAAGCGCTGGGGCTGACAGTGGTAATCAGCTCTTCGATTGAGTCGAGCCTGGGGCTCACCCAACTGGCGCGCATCGCCGCCTGGTTAACGCCGGGCACCGTGCCAGGACTCGACACCCTGCATTTAATGAAAGCGCAACTGATTCGCCGCTGGCCGGACAGCGATCTTCCTTGTCTGCAAACCGATGTGCTGGAACCTTTACTATGATGTTTACTGACTGGCCCTGGCGACACTGGCGTACTCTGCGCGGTGACCAGGCAGCAATCCGTCTTGATGAACAAACCCTGAACTGGCGCGAGCTGTGTGAACGGGTGGATGCGCTGGCGGCAGGCTTTGCCCGACAGGGAGTCAGTGAGGGCGATGGCGTCATGCTGCGCGCCCGTAATCATCCGCAAACTTTACTGACGTGGCTGGCATTATTGCAATGTGGCGCGCGCATTTTACCCGTCAATCCGCAACTGCCTGCGGCGTTACTGAATGCACTTTTACCACAGTTGACGCTTCGCTTTGCGCTTGAGCCTGACGGGCAAAACACCGTCAGCACGCTAACGGCACTGCGACAGGAGGGTGTCGCCGGCACCTACGCCGTTACCTGGCAACCGCAGCGGCTGGTATCGATGACGCTCACATCCGGCTCCACCGGCTTACCGAAAGCGGCGGTCCACACCGGCGCTGCGCACCTCGCCAGCGCGCAAGGTGTACTGTCGCTGATCCCGTTTACCGGGGAGGATGACTGGTTGCTCTCGCTGCCGCTGTTTCATGTTTCCGGGCAGGGAATACTGTGGCGCTGGTTACTGGCTGGCGCGCGCATAACCGTGCGTGAGAAACAGCCGCTGGAGCAGGCGCTGGCGGGCTGCACACATGCCTCGCTGGTGCCAACGCAGTTGTGGCGTTTGCTGAACGGTGATGTGCCGATCGCGCTGAAAGCGGTGTTGCTTGGCGGCGCGGCGATTCCGGTAGCGCTGACGCAGCAGGCGCGCCAGCGCGGTATTCGTTGCTGGTGCGGTTATGGCCTGACGGAATTTGCCTCGACAGTGTGTGCCAAAGAAGCCGATGGTGCTGCAGATGTGGGGTATGCCTTGCCCGGTCGGGAGGTGAAAATTGTCAATGAAGAGGTATGGCTGCGTGGTGCCAGCATGGCCGCAGGTTACTGGCGCAATGGCGAACTCGTGCCGCTGGTAAACAGCGAAGGTTGGTTTGCCACACGCGATCGCGGATCGCTGGATGCAGGTCGGCTGGCCGTTCGCGGTCGGCTGGATAACCTCTTCTTTAGCGGTGGCGAAGGTATTCAGCCAGAAGAGGTGGAGCGGGTTATCGCCACGCATTCTCAGGTGCGCCAGGTGTTTGTGGTGCCGGTAGATGATGCCGAGTTCGGGCAGCGACCGGTGGCGGTACTGGAGTGCGAAGAGGGCGCCGATATTTCGCTATTCCCCAGCTGGATCGCCGATAAGCTGGCCCGTTTTCAGCATCCTTTGCACTGGCTCGTGTTACCAGCAGAACTGAAAAACGGCGGCATCAAGATTTCCCGCCGTGCGTTGCAGCAGTGGGTCAATGCCTGGCTGAAGGTGTGATTATTTATCACGGATGATATTACGGCATCGACCCGGTACGGTGCTGGCGCTTACCAGGACTTCCCGGCAATGTTCAAACAGGCCAGCCGCTGAAACTGGCCTCTGATCCGAGGTTACAGTAAGCCTTTCATTTTCAGCGTCTGGCGGGTGGCTTCGTTCAAATCGTACCGATGCAGGTCGGCCGGCCTGACCCATGCGTACTCGTCAAACTCCTCATTAATCGCGATGTCACGGTTGACGCTGATGCAATCAAATATCAGGTAAATCATATAGATTTGCTCATGTGTACCATCGGCATAAGTCTTCACGCGAATATCGTCACGAAACGTCCATGGGGTGATAGCGCTCAACTGCAATTTATCACCTAACTCTTCGCGGATTTCGCGTCGCAGTGCCTCTTCAATACGCTCGCCGGGTTCCACGCCGCCGCCGGACAAAGCCCATTGACCAGGAAAAACACCCCGATCGTTGGCCATCTTACAGAGCAGATAAGCCCCGTCGTTCTGAATTAGCGGGCAAACGATGGTCCGTTGTCGCATCTTCTTTTCCTTAAAATAGTGAATAGCCGAACGAATGTTATATCACTCGTGGCGCGTGGATTAATTGATGACAGGTATATTATTCGCGTCTTTTATTCATTCTTCTTGCATAAAAATAAGCGTACAATCAGGGGCTTTTGGGCATTGGCCCGTTATGTGCGGAAAATCAGAAATGAAAAAAATTGCTGTATTGAGTTTAGCCAGCCTGTTGCTGGCCTCAGCCGGAGCGCAGGCCGTCAGTCTGAGCGGTCAGGTGGGGAAAGATTACACCAACCTGGGCTTTGGTTTTGGTACCGAAACCAGTGGGATTGCCGTAAGTGGTAACTGGGCGCATAGCGAAGATGATGGTGATATTGCCGGTCTGGGGCTGGGTTACAACCTGCCGCTGGGGCCATTTCTCGCCACCGTTGGCGGTAAAGCGGTCTACCTGAATCCGGATGTCGGCAGCGAAGGTTATGCTCTCGCGGTCGGTGGCGGTCTGCAGTGGCACATTGCCAGCAGCTTCAGCATCTTTGGCGAATACTACTACTCGCCGGATTCGCTCTCCAGCGGCGTAAAAGATTATCAGGAAGCCAATGCAGGCGCGCGTTACACCATTATGCGCCCGCTGACTGTTGAAGCAGGCTACCGCTATATCGACATGACGGGTAAAGAAGGGCATCGCGATAACGTGGTTGCCGACGGCCCCTATGTTGGCGTGAGCGCAAGCTTCTAATTTCTCCCGGCGCGGCGTTCGACCGCGCCAGTTTCTTTCCTCTTTTCATCTGCGTATGCGTTATAGTGTCTCAACCTCTATTACAGGAGTTGATGATGTTAAACGTAGAGATGTTGTCTACCGGCGATGAAGTGTTGCATGGGCAGATTGTGGACACCAACGCAGCCTGGCTGGCAGATTTTTTCTTTAATCAGGGATTGCCATTAACGCGCCGGAACACGGTGGGTGATAACCTCGACGATTTAGTCCGTATTCTGCGTGAACGCAGCGAGCATGCGGATGTGCTGATTGTGAATGGTGGTCTGGGGCCGACCAGCGATGATCTGAGCGCACTGGCGGCAGCAACTGCGAAGGGCGAAAGTCTGGTGCTGCATGAAGCGTGGCTGGCACAGATGGAGCGCTTTTTCAGCGAGCGTGGCCGGGTGATGGCACCGAGCAATCGCAAACAGGCTGAGATCCCCGCCAGCGCCGAACTGGTTGATAATCCAGTCGGGACCGCCTGCGGTTTTGCGCTACAACTTAACCGCTGTCTGATGTTTTTCACCCCCGGCGTACCGTCGGAATTCAAAGTGATGGTTGAGCAGGAGATCCTGCCACGTTTGCGTGCACGTTTTACGCTGCCGCAGCCGCCGGTATGCCTGCGCCTGACCACCTTTGGCCGCTCTGAAAGCGATCTGGCCCAGAGCCTGGCGCACCTGCAGTTGCCTCCGGGCGTGGTGATGGGTTATCGCTCCTCAATGCCAATCATTGAATTGAAGCTGACTGGCCCGGCAGAGCAGCGCGCTGCAATGGAAGCGCTATGGCCGGAAGTGCAGCGCGTCGCCGGTGAAAGCCTGATTTTTGAAGGGACTGTCGGTTTGCCAGCGGTGCTTGCCGCGCGTCTGCGCGAGCGCCAGTTGAGCCTCACGCTGAGCGAGCAATTCACCGGCGGTCTGGTGGCGTTACAGCTTTCGCGCGCCGGTGCGCCGCTGTTGGCGAGTGAAGTGCTGCCCTCACAGTCTGAAGCGCTGGCGCAAAGTGCGCGCTGGACCACCGAGTTGCGTAACCGGCACCTTGCCGGGCTGGCGCTGACGGTGACGGGCCTTGAGGACGATCACCTGAATTTTGCGCTGGCCACGCCGCAAGGTACCCGTGCGTTACGGGTAAAATTCAGCACCAATCGCCATGCGCTGGCGGTGCGCCAGGAAGTCTGCGCGATGATGGCGCTCAATATCCTGCGCCGCTGGCTTGAAGGGAAAGACATTACCAGCGATCACGGCTGGATCAATGTGGTGGAAACCCTGTCAGTTGAGTAACCCTATTACGCCGGGCGTCCGCCCGGCGGATCTCAGTACGTCAAATTAATGCCTGCGCTAATAGCGTAATCGGGTGTTCGCAACGTTTGCTGGTGGACATCTCAATTTGCCATTTGCAGGTTTCACAATCCGTTACTACCAGATCTGCGCCGCTGGCTTCGATTTGCGCAAATAGCGGCGCGCCAATCGCCTGGGAAGTCGGGTAATTCTCGCTCTTAAAACCGTAAGTTCCGGCAATGCCGCAGCAGCGTGAATCCAGCACGGTCAGCTCCAGACCGGGGATACGGCGTAACAGCTCCAGCGTGTAGTGTGTCCAGCCCATTTTTTCCATATGGCAGGGGGTGTGATAGACCACTTTCAACGGTGTCTCTTTCAGGCTGAGCGTGCGCCCTTCATCCAGCATGCGCCAGATCCAGCGTGTCGCCAGGTCGATATGCGACCGCAGATGGCTGTTATCAACATCCAGCAAATGCGGATACTCATCGCGAAGGGTAAATGCACAGGTTGACGAGGTGGCAATCACTGGCAAACCTTCTGAGCCAATCGCCTGTTCCAGTGACTTGACGTTGAATTGTGCCTGCTTTTTGGCCTTACTAAAAAAGCCGTTGGCGATCAGCGGAACCCCGCAGCATTTTTCCCGCTCTAGCAGTTGTACTCCAATGCCCATATTATTCAGCACTCGTAGTAGATCTTTGCCCAGTTGCGGATGGTTGTAATTCACGTAGCAGCCGTGAAAAAACGCCACCTGCTGGGGAAATGCGCGCTGTTGCCCGGCAACGCTGCGATACCAGCGGCGGAAGGTGCCGTGAGAATATTTCGGCAGAGTGCGGTGGTGATCAATTTTCAGGGCTTTGTCGAGTAACTGCCGCACCGGTTTCAGCGCCGTCGCGGTATTCACCAGTGGCGCCAGCGGCGTAGAAAGTGAGCCCATCAGATCGGTATGGCTGAGGATCGCATTACGCACCGACAGCGGTTTCTCTGCATACTGTGCTCGTGCGCGCTGAATGATATCGCCAATTTTTACCCCGGACGGGCACGCCGTTTCGCAGCGTTTGCAGTTGGTACAATATTTAAGCGCCTCGTCATATAACGCTGCGTCTTTCAGGCGTAGCCGCTCGCCATCCGGACCGGCCTGTTTCGGGCCAGGATAAGCCGGATTCACCCGGCTGACCGGGCAGACGGTTGTGCAGACGGTACATTTGATGCAGCTTTCAAACTGAGTCGAGCTCATTGTTCGCCTCCCTGATCGGTAATCTGCTGTGCCGCATGCAGCGCGGTTACCGCGCAAACGCCGCCGCCACACCCCTGGGTGATGGGATCGAACCCACCTAATACCGATCCAATGACGTATAAATTGCTTAACGCACGGCCATGACGTAACCCATTAAGCCGGGCGTTGGTCTGAACACCAAACTGATGCCACGGCTGGCAGGCAAATACATCATCGCCATACCAGTCGCTGCGGTTGTCACTTTGCAAAACGTCCAGATCAAACACCGCTTCGCGTACCCGGTCACGGCTGGCAATCAGGCCATTACTGAAGAAACTGCCGCTGGCGAGCACGATATGGCGTGCGCGCAGCGGGATATCTTCGTGCTTGCGCGTCCACAGTTGCGTTACCTGATCCCCGCTGATATCGGCACGGATCACCTCATCACCGGGCATCCAGCTGCCACCGCTCTGGACAAAACGTTGTTGTAATAGGTGCTGCATACGCAGGCCGGGTACCGACGGCGGCAGGGTGGGCAGTAGACGCAGGGGGCAAGCCAGTTGCTGATTCAGTCGATCAAATACGATGCTATCCATCAGGCCAAAACAGGCGGGCAGCCAGAGCGCCTGATACTGCTCGCTGAGCGGGCGTAACGCCTGGTATAGCGCGGTGTAGTGCTCTGCTGTGTCCAGTTGACGGGCAATGTTCGCGGCCCGAAACTCGCTGGGGTTATCACGCAGGGTGTCGAGCGCAGGCAGTTCAATCTCTTCAGCATGGGCATCAATACCCCGTTTGCGCAGCGTCGCGGCAGCCAGTTGCGGCTGGAAATCAAGAAAACCGCTGATGCCGACCACACCTGTGCGCAGTGTCGTTTCGGGTTTTAACGGCACCTCTTGTGGGCTGAGCCAGGCCCGGCGAAACGTCCCCAGCGGCGTCACGCGCTGATGGGGCGTCTCCGCATCGCCCTGCAGTCGCAGGCCACAGTCTGCCAGCAGTGTTTGCGCCTGGCGGGCATAATTCAGCACGCGATTTGCCCCCAGCAGCGCATAGGGGTGTGCGGTGAAGTGCTGCTCCAGCTGTGTGATGGCGGCAGCGACATCGCTCACCGGTTGACCGTCTGGCAGGTGCGAGAGCAGATCGAGAGAACCTGAGGAGAAGCCCAGCGCGCTTTGGCCGCGGCTGACAATCGCGCAGCGTTGCCCGCTTTCGCTCAGACGGATCCCGCACAGTAGCCCGGCAAGCCCGCCGCCGATAATGACCGTATCAAATCTCATCTTCTGTTTCCTTCTCCAGACCGCACAATCCCTGATAAACCCAACGGGTAAATTCGCTTTCGCGCAGTGCATCGCCCCAGGCGACAGGTTTGACACCTTTCCAGCGCTCGTTAAGAAAATCGGCCAGTTGTGTCAGGGATTCGCGCTCCGTGGTCACATGCAGGCGGTTCAACAGCCCGGCGGCACGGCAGGCACACAGTTCCCCCTGACAGGTGCCCATGCCGACGCGGGTGCGGCGACGTAAGTCGAGCAGTGAATGTACATTGAGGTTTTCTACCGCGTATTGCACTTCGCCCGCAGTGACCGCCTCGCACTCGCAGACCAGGCTGCGGTTATGCCGGGTCGTACCGAGCCAGACCGGGGTGCGATCGCCGTGGCGGTACACGGCAGAACCGCGCAACGGCGTAGGCAGAGAGATAATTTTGCGCAGTGCCTGTTCGGCGGGGTCTTTGGAGCCAGGCAGCGGAGCACTGGCGGTGGTGCAGGCGCGAGTATGATTTAGTTTGCGGCAGACCGCGTCGGTTGCCCATTCTGCCATCAAGCGGTAGGTCATCAGTTTGCCGCCAGTGATAGTGATAAAGCCTTCCAGCCCGTCGCGGGCGGCATGATCCAGCAGCACAATTCCCCGGCTGACATTGCGTCCGCTCGGGTCGTCATCGCTGGCCACCAGCGGGCGTACCCCGGCATAGGCGCGCAAAATTCGCGTCTGTCCCATCACTGGTGCCAGTTTTTCGCCTTCGCGCAACAGAATGTCGACCTCTTCTGGCGTAACGCGAACGTTATCAATATCGTTGTAATCAATATGGGTCGACGTGGTACCAATCAGCGATATGGTATCGCCTGGCACCAGAATGTCAGCATCGGCGGGTTTGCGGCAGCGGTTGATTACATGTTGGTTAATGCGGTGATCGAGAATTAATAGCGCGCCTTTTGCCGGGAACATGCGAATACGCAAATCGGCGTATTCGGCAATGCGCTGGCCCCAGATCCCGGCGGCATTTACCACCACTGGCGCATGCAGTGTTTGTGTCTCGCCGCTGGCGGCATGACGAATGTGTACGCCGCTCACCGTGTCACCATGGCGTAGCAACCCGCAGACTTCGTGGCCGGTCAGGATAGTTGCGCCATGTTCGCGTGCATCCAGCATATTGCTTGCTGTCAGGCGGAACGGATCGACAGTGCCATCCGGAACGCGCACTGCGCCTGTCAGTGCCGGATTGACGCTCGGTTCTATGCGCCGGGCCTCCTGCGGTGAAATGGCCTGTGCCGGAATGCCGGCCAGCTGACAGGCATCAATAAACTGGCGCTGCCACGCTAAGTCATCTTCAGGCAGGGTAATAAACAAGCCGTCGGTCGGCTCGATACAATGGCGGGCGATGCGTTTGAGGATGTGGTTCTCAGCGATACATTCGCGCGCCGACTCGTTGTCGGTCACGGCGTAACGCGCGCCGCTGTGCAGCAGACCGTGGTTACGGCCCGTTGCGCCGGTCGCAATGTCATGGCGTTCAAGCAGCACGGCACGTAGGCCACGCAGGGCACAGTCACGAGCGATACCGGCCCCCGTCGCGCCGCCACCAATTATGATCACATCGTAGTCACTGGAATTGCGCATGGTCGCGTCCTTTTGTTCGACGTTCTTTAACGACCATTTAGCCACACTCTTGCTGTGGTTTGTTTGATATCGCGCATATTCGAACAAAAAACGAAAGTGAAACGCGCTTTCATGCGTGTTTTTAGACTTTTGTCATATTTCTGTAACATTATGTGCGACAACTCACCCTCTCTGAATAAAACTTTCAATACAATTCGCGACGACTAACTCCTGTTATGTTCGTTTTCACTCATTGATGACAGGCATCATGAGTTCATTGCGCCATGGAGGCCGCTATGTTGAGTATTTTTAAACCCGCCCCCCATCAGTCGCGTCTGCCGGCAGAGCAGATCGATACGACCTACCGTCGTTTACGCTGGCAGATATTTCTGGGGATTTTCTTCGGCTACGCAGCCTATTACCTGGTGCGTAAAAACTTTGCGCTGGCCATGCCGTATCTGGTTGAGCAGGGGTTTTCACGCGGGGATTTAGGCTTTGCCTTGTCCGGT
This sequence comes from Kosakonia sp., assembly GCF_032052965.1. Lineage (GTDB taxonomy): Bacteria > Pseudomonadota > Gammaproteobacteria > Enterobacterales > Enterobacteriaceae > Kosakonia. The sequence goes on along the minus strand of NZ_DAMBVN010000003.1, from coordinate 300,406 downwards.
ATTTCCATTGCTTATGGTTTTTCCAAATTTATTATGGGTTCTGTTTCTGACCGCTCGAACCCACGCGTGTTTCTGCCTGCCGGGCTGATTCTGGCGGCCGCGGTGATGTTGTTTATGGGGTTTGTGCCCTGGGCGACGTCGAGCATTATGGTGATGTTTGTGCTGCTTTTCTTGTGCGGCTGGTTCCAGGGGATGGGCTGGCCGCCGTGCGGGCGCACCATGGTGCACTGGTGGTCGCAGAAAGAGCGCGGTGGGATTGTGTCGGTATGGAACTGCGCGCATAACGTCGGCGGCGGTGTGCCGCCCCTGTTGTTCCTGCTGGGTATGGCATGGTTCAACGACTGGCATGCCGCGCTATATATGCCTGCCTTTGCCGCGATTGTGGTTGCGATTTTTGCCTTCGCATTAATGCGCGATACGCCGCAGTCTTGCGGTTTGCCGCCGATTGAAGAATACAAGAATGACTACCCGGATGATTATACCGAAACGCACGAACAGGAACTGACAGCAAAGCAGATCTTCATGCAGTACATCCTGCCTAACAAGCTGCTGTGGTATATCGCGGTAGCCAATGTGTTTGTCTATCTGCTGCGTTACGGCATCCTCGACTGGTCGCCAACCTACCTGAAAGAAGTGAAGCATTTCGCGCTGGATAAATCCTCCTGGGCGTACTTCTTTTATGAATATGCAGGTATTCCCGGCACGCTGATCTGCGGCTGGATGTCAGATAAGGTCTTCCGGGGGAATCGAGGTGCCACCGGGGTGTTCTTTATGACCCTGGTGACCATTGCGACAATCGTTTACTGGCTTAACCCGCCGGGAAATCCGACCCTCGATATGATCTGTATGATTGTTATTGGTTTCCTGATTTATGGCCCGGTGATGCTGATCGGTTTGCATGCGCTGGAGCTGGCGCCGAAAAAAGCGGCGGGGACAGCAGCAGGCTTTACGGGTCTGTTTGGTTACCTTGGCGGTTCGGTCGCGGCCAGCGCCATTGTTGGCTATACCGTCGATTACTTCGGCTGGGATGGCGGCTTTATGGTGATGATTGGCGGTAGCATTCTGGCGGTATTGTTGCTGATTGTGGTGATGATTGGCGAGAAGCGCCATCACGCCGAGCTGCTTGCGCGTCGCTCATAACAGGAAGCTGAGATGAAAACGACATTTACCCGTCTTTCCACCGGCCTGCTGCTGGCCGGTCTGTTTGCCAGCCAGGCGCCGGCCGCAGAAAAAATTGTTATCGCGCACCGTGGAGCCAGCGGTTACTTACCGGAACATACGCTACCGGCAAAAGCGATGGCCTATGCGCAGGGTGCGGATTATCTCGAGCAGGATCTGGTGATGACCAAAGACGATCACCTGGTAGTGTTACATGATCACTACCTCGATCGCGTCACCGATGTAGCCACGCGTTTTCCGGATCGTGCCCGTAAAGATGGCCGTTACTACGCCATTGATTTTACGCTGGACGAGATCCGCTCGCTGAAATTCACCGAGGGGTTTGAACTGGAAAACGGCAAAAAAGTGCAGGTTTTTCCGGGGCGCTTCCCGATGGGCAAATCCGATTTTCGTATTCATACTTTTGAAGAAGAGATCGAATTTGTACAGGGGTTGAATCACTCGACCGGTAAAAACATAGGTATCTATCCGGAAATTAAAGCGCCATGGTTCCATCATCAGGAAGGCAAAGACATTGCGAGGAAAACGCTGGAAGTGCTGAAGAAGTACGGCTACACCCGCAAGGATGACAAGGTCTATCTGCAATGCTTTGACGCAAATGAACTGAAGCGTATTAAGCACACGCTGGAGCCGGAGATGGGGATGGATCTCAATCTGGTGCAGTTAATTGCTTATACCGACTGGAATGAAACGCAGGAACAGCAGCCGGACGGTAAATGGGTAAACTACAGCTACGACTGGATGTTTAAACCCGGTGCGATGAAACAGATTGCGCAATATGCGGATGGCATCGGACCGGACTACCCTATGCTGGTGGCGGAGGGCTCCACGGTCGGGCACGTTAAGCTGACGGCAATGGTCAAAGAGGCGCATGCCAGCCATCTTCAGGTGCATCCGTTTACCGTGCGGGCGGATAAGCTCCCCGATTACACCCAAAATGTGGATCAGCTTTATCAGGTGTTGTACAACCAGGCGGGCGTCGATGGATTGTTTACCGATTTCCCGGATAAAGCCGTGCAGTTTCTTCACCGGCAACCATAAATAAAAAAGGCCTGAAAAGGCCTTTTTACGTTGTCTCTGTGCAGGCCTGCCGCGCAGCATTGACCGGCAGGTTTGTGCTGACCCGATTTACATCTCGATTTCGATGTCGCCTTTTGCCCGGCAGCAGCAGGGCAAAATTTCCCCTTCGTTGATAAAGGCAAGCGGTTCGGCGATCCAGTCTACCTGGCCTGTTACCAGACGGCAGCGACAGGAACCGCAGTAACCTTCGCGGCACTGATATTCAACTTCTACCTGCTGTGACTCCAGCGCCACCAGCAGGGAAGGGTGTTCATCCCGGCACAGCACCTCAGTGCCGGAAAGACGTAGCGTTATGCGGCTCATCAGAGCTGGAAGTTGCTCAGATCGTCGGTATCCACTTCAGAGTCAATCTGACCGACCAGGTAAGAACTGACTTCCACTTCCTGCGGCGCGACCTGCACGTTATCGGACACCAGCCAGGTGTTGATCCACGGGATCGGATTTGAACGCGTCTGGAAGGGTAAATCCAGGCCGACGGCCTGCATGCGGATATTGGTGATGTACTCCACGTACTGGCAAAGAATATCTTTGTTCAGGCCGATCATCGAACCGCCCTGGAACAGGTATTCCGCCCACTCTTTTTCCTGCAGTGCCGCCTGCACAAACAGGTCATAACACTCCTGTTTACACTCTTCAGCAATCTCTGCCATTTCCGGATCGTCCACGCCAGAGCGCAGCAGGTTGAGCATATGCTGCGTCCCGGTGAGATGCAGGGCCTCATCACGCGCAATCAGGCGAATGATTTTGGCATTTCCCTCCATCAGTTCGCGCTCGGCGAAAGCGAAGGAGCAGGCAAAGCTGACATAGAAGCGAATCGCTTCCAGCGCATTGACACTCATCAGGCACAGGTAGAGTTTCTTCTTCAGCTCGCGCAGGCTTACGGTGATGGTTTTGCCGTTCACGCTGTGGGTGCCTTCGCCCAGCAGATGCCAGTAGCTGGTCATTTCGATCAGATCATCATAGAAGTGCGAAATACCTTCCGCGCGTTTGAGGATCTGCTCGTTGGTCACGATATCGTCAAACACCACCGCCGGATCGTTAACGATATTACGGATGATGTGGGTGTAGGAGCGGGAGTGGATCGTCTCAGAGAAGGCCCACGTCTCAACCCAGGTTTCCAGTTCCGGAATCGAAATCAGCGGCAGCAGCGCGACGTTCGGGCTGCGGCCCTGAATGGAGTCCAGCAGCGTCTGGTACTTCAGGTTGCTGATAAAAATGTGTTTTTCGTGTTCCGGCAGCGCCTGGAAGTCGATGCGATCGCGGGAAACGTCAACTTCTTCCGGACGCCAGAAGAAGGAGAGTTGCTTTTCAATCAGCTTTTCGAAGATGTCATATTTTTGCTGATCGTAGCGCGCCACGTTAACCGGCTGGCCAAAGAACATCGGTTCCAGCAGCTGATTGTTTTTCGTCTGTGAAAAAGTGGTGTATGCCATTGAATGTGAGTCCTGTCTTGCGAAAGAAAAGGGCGGGTTTCCCCGCCCCTTCGTTAGATCTTACATGCGCCGCTTTCGCAGCCATCGTCCTGGATAGAAGGCACCAGGTCATCCTGTGCGTCTTCTGCGCCATCGCGAGTGTTTTGATAATACAGCGTCTTCACACCAAATTTGTAGGCGGTGAGCAAGTCTTTCAGCAATTGTTGCATCGGCACTTTGCCCGACGGGAAACGCGACGGATCGTAGTTGGTGTTGGCCGAAATCGACTGGTCGATAAACTTCTGCATAATCCCAACCAGTTGCAGATAGCCGTCATTGTTCGGCATTTCCCACAGCAGTTCGTAGGCATTGCTCAGTTTTTCGTAATCCGGTACCACCTGACGCAGGATGCCATCTTTCGAGGCTTTAATACTCACGTGGCCGCGCGGCGGTTCGATACCGTTAGTGGCATTGGAGATCTGCGACGAGGTTTCCGACGGCATCAGCGCAGAGAGCGTGGAGTTGCGCAGACCGTGCGTTTTAATGGACTCACGCAGCGCTTCCCAGTCGTAATGCAGCGGTTCGTTGGTAATACCGTCGAGATCCTTTTTATACGTATCGATCGGCAGAATACCCTGCGAGTAAGTGGTTTCGTTGAACCACGGGCAAGCGCCTTGTTCTTTCGCCAGTTCGTTAGAGGCTTTCAGCAGCCAGTACTGAATGGCTTCGAACGTCTGGTGCGTCAGGTTATTCGCGCTACCGTCAGAGTAACGTTTACCGTTTTTCGCCAGCCAGTAAGCAAAGTTGATGACACCAATACCCAGTGTACGGCGGCCCATTGCCCCGCGTTTTGCAGCCAGGATCGGGTAATCCTGGTAATCAAGCAGGGCGTCCAGCGCGCGAACGGCCAACGTTGCCAGCTCTTCCAGTTCGTCGAGATTCTGAATCGCGCCGAGGTTAAAAGCAGACAGCGTACAGAGCGCAATCTCGCCGTTCTCGTCGTTCACATCGTCCAGCGGTTTGGTCGGCAGGGCGATTTCCAGACACAGGTTAGACTGACGTACAGGTGCAACCACCGGATCGAACGGGCTGTGCGTGTTGCAGTGATCCACGTTCTGGATGTAGATACGGCCGGTAGACGCCCGTTCCTGCATCATCAGTGAAAACAGCTCAACGGCTTTAATGCGCTGTTTACGGATGCTGTCATCTTTTTCATATTGGGTGTACAGGCGCTCAAACTCATCCTGATCGGCAAAGAAGGCGTCGTACAAACCCGGGACGTCAGACGGGCTAAACAGGGTGATGTCTTCGCCTTTCAGCAAACGGGTGTACATCAGTTTGTTGATTTGCACGCCGTAGTCCATGTGACGCACGCGGTTGCCTTCAACGCCACGGTTGTTTTTCAGTACCAGCAGGCTTTCGACTTCCAGGTGCCACATCGGGTAGAACAGCGTCGCCGCACCGCCACGCACGCCACCCTGAGAGCAGGATTTCACGGCGGTCTGGAAGTGTTTGTAGAACGGAATGCAACCGGTGTGGAAGGCTTCGCCACCCCGGATCGGGCTCCCCAGCGCACGAATGCGACCCGCGTTGATGCCGATACCGGCGCGCTGAGAAACGTATTTCACGATCGCGCTGGAGGTCGCATTAATGGAGTCCAGGCTGTCGCCGCACTCGATCAACACGCAGGAGCTGAACTGACGGGTTGGGGTACGCACGCCGGACATGATCGGCGTCGGCAGCGAAATTTTGAACGTCGAAACCGCATCATAAAAGCGTTTTACATAGTCCAGACGGGTTTCGCGCGGATAGTTGGAGAACAGGCACGCCGCAACCAGAATATACAAGAACTGCGCGCTCTCGTAGATCTCCCCGGTAACGCGGTTCTGAACCAGATATTTACCTTCCAGTTGCTTCACTGCGGCGTAAGAAAAGTTCATGTCGCGCCAGTGGTCGATAAAACCGTCCATCTGCTTGAACTCTTCTTCCGTGTAGTCTTCCAGCAGATGATGATCGTATTTGCCCAGTTCAACCATTTTGGTGACGTGATCAAACAGTGCCGGTGGTTCGAACTGACCGTAGGCTTTTTTACGCAGGTGGAAAATCGCCAGGCGCGCCGCCAGGTACTGGTAATCCGGCGCCTCGCGGGAGATCAGATCTGCCGCTGCTTTGATAATCGTTTCGTGGATATCGGAGGTTTTGATCCCGTCATAGAACTGAATATGTGAACGCAATTCAACCTGCGAGATAGATACGTTATTCAGCCCCTCTGCCGCCCAATCCAGTACTCGATGAATTTTGTCGAGATTGATGCGCTCTGTGCCACCATCACGCTTTGTCACCAGCAGACTCTGATTCATGTGCTTACCTGTCCGTGAAATAAAAGTATCCCCCCATTTATCCACAGTCGGTCGCTGTGACTAACTCTGTGGATAAATACTATATGTAGGGGGTTTGCGATAAGAGAAACGCTATATGGTGAGTATTCTAGTAAGGATTCTTTTCAGTACAAGAGTTGATTTTGAGGTTAAATTGAGGTTGCGAAAGGGTAATAATCGCTAAGTCCACGTATTGTAAGGCCTGGCGGGGATGTCAATATTTCGCAAAAAAAAATGAATTTTTGATCGAGTGCTGATTTCTTCATCGGCGACGAGGATTGCGCAGTTTGATGCTGCGCAATCTTTATAACTTTAACTGATGACCTTAGTCGTTTTTTGCCGTTGTATGTAACATGTAATTAACATCAACACCTGGCCCTAAGGTAAATTTATTCAGCAGCGGATTATAATGTAACCCGGTAATATGACGTTCCTGTAACACAGTACCGTCGACCCAGGTTAACAACTCGGCTGGCTTGATAAATTTTTTCACATCATGCGTGCCTTTTGGCACCATCCGTAGCACATATTCCGCACCGACAACCGCCATCAGCCAGGCTTTGCCGTTACGGTTAATGGTCGAAAAGAAGACATGGCCGCCAGGTTTCACGAGCTGCGCGCAGGCTTTGACCACGGATTGCGGATCGGGTACGTGCTCGAGCATTTCCATACAGGTCACCACATCATACTGCTGTGCATGCCTGGCGGCATGTTCTTCGACGGTTTCTTGCACATAGTCAACTTCAATGCCGGATTCCAGCGCATGCAGACGGGCGACCTGCAAAGGTTCAAAGCCCATATCCAGCCCGGTAACGTTGGCACCTTCGCGCGCCATGCTTTCCGCCAGAATGCCGCCGCCACAGCCAACATCCAGCACGGTTTTACCGAACAGACCGCCTGCGTGTTCTGCAATGTAGCCCAGGCGCAGCGGGTTAATGCGGTGCAACGGTTTAAACTCGCCTTCTTTATCCCACCAGCGTGAAGCGACGGCTTCAAATTTGGCGATTTCAGCATGATCGACGTTCTGGCCGGCCGGCGATTTTTCGGCATTCATGTGCGCAATGACTCCTCTCTTAATAAGACTGTGGAGTATATCAGGCCAACGGGATGAATAAACCTTTGACGGGGTGTTATAGGTTTACCTGTCTCAAAGCGGTTGTGTTATAATTTGCGACCTTTGAATCCGGGATACAGTAGAGGGATAGCGGTTAGATGAGCGACCTTGCGAGAGAAATTACACCGGTTAACATCGAGGAAGAGCTGAAAAGCTCCTATCTGGACTATGCGATGTCGGTCATTGTTGGCCGTGCGCTTCCGGACGTCCGAGATGGCTTAAAACCGGTTCACCGTCGCGTACTTTACGCCATGAACGTATTGGGCAATGACTGGAATAAAGCCTACAAAAAATCTGCCCGTGTCGTTGGTGACGTAATCGGTAAATACCATCCCCATGGTGATTCCGCGGTGTATGACACCATTGTGCGCATGGCGCAGCCGTTCTCGCTGCGTTATATGCTGGTTGATGGTCAGGGTAACTTCGGTTCCATTGATGGTGACTCCGCGGCAGCGATGCGTTATACGGAAATCCGCCTGGCGAAGATCGCCCATGAATTAATGGCCGATCTGGAAAAAGAAACGGTGGATTACGTCGATAACTACGACGGCACCGAAAAAATTCCTGATGTGATGCCAACCAAGATCCCGAACCTGCTGGTCAACGGCTCTTCGGGGATTGCGGTCGGTATGGCGACCAACATTCCGCCGCATAACCTGACGGAAGTGATTAACGGTTGCCTGGCCTATATCGACAACGAAGACATCAGCGTCGAAGGGCTGATGGAACACATTCCTGGGCCGGACTTCCCGACTGCCGCCATTATTAATGGCCGCCGTGGTATTGAAGAGGCCTATCGCACCGGTCGCGGCAAAATCTATATTCGCGCGCGCGCGGAAGTGGAAGCCGATGCGAAAACCGGGCGTGAGACAATCATTGTTCACGAGATCCCGTATCAGGTGAACAAAGCGCGTCTGATCGAAAAGATCGCCGAGCTGGTTAAAGACAAGCGTGTTGAAGGCATTAGCGCGCTGCGCGACGAGTCTGACAAAGACGGCATGCGCATTGTGATTGAAGTGAAACGCGACGCGGTGGGTGAAGTGGTTCTCAATAACCTCTATTCCCAGACGCAACTGCAGGTTTCTTTTGGTATCAACATGGTTGCTTTGCACCATGGTCAGCCGAAGATCATGACGCTGAAAGAGATCCTTGCCGCGTTTGTTCGTCACCGTCGTGAAGTGGTGACGCGCCGTACCATTTTTGAACTGCGTAAAGCACGTGATCGTGCGCATATCCTTGAAGCGCTGGCGGTTGCGCTGGCGAATATCGACCCGATCATTGAACTGATTCGTCGTGCACCTACGCCGGCAGAAGCAAAAGCAGGCCTGGTCGCACAGCCGTGGGATCTGGGCAATGTGGCGTCAATGCTGGAACGTGCGGGCGATGACGCTGCGCGTCCGGAGTGGCTGGAGCCGGAGTTCGGTATCCGCGAGGGTAAATACTATCTGACCGAACAGCAGGCACAGGCGATCCTGGATCTGCGTTTGCAAAAACTGACCGGTCTTGAGCATGAAAAACTGCTCGAAGAGTATAAAGAGCTGCTGACCCAGATCGCTGAACTGCTGCACATCCTCGGCAGCGCTGAGCGTCTGATGGAAGTGATCCGCGAAGAGCTTGAGCTGGTTCGCGAACAGTTTGGCGATGAGCGTCGCACCGAAATCACCGCCAACAGCGCCGATATTAACATTGAAGACCTGATTAACCAGGAAGACGTAGTAGTAACGCTGTCTCATCAGGGCTATGTGAAATATCAGCCGCTGACCGATTACGAAGCCCAGCGCCGTGGCGGTAAGGGTAAATCGGCTGCGCGTATTAAAGAAGAAGACTTTATTGATCGCCTGCTGGTGGCCAATACCCATGACACGATCCTCTGCTTCTCCAGCCGTGGTCGTCTGTACTGGATGAAGGTGTATCAGCTGCCGGAAGCAAGCCGTGGCGCACGTGGTCGTCCGATTGTGAACCTGCTGCCGCTTGAGCCGAATGAACGTATTACGGCTATTCTGCCGGTTCGTGAATACGAAGAGGGCGTAAACGTCTTTATGGCGACCGCCAGCGGTACCGTGAAGAAAACCGCACTGACCGAATTCAGCCGTCCGCGTTCTGCTGGCATCATTGCCGTGAACCTGAACGAAGGCGATGAGCTGATTGGCGTGGATCTCACCTCGGGTAACGACGAAGTGATGCTGTTCTCTGCCGCCGGTAAAGTGGTGCGCTTTAAAGACAGTGCCGTTCGCGCAATGGGGCGTACTGCCACCGGCGTGCGTGGTATCAGGCTGGCAGAAAACGACAGCGTGGTATCGCTGATTGTTCCGCGTGGCGAAGGCGCAATCCTGACGGTGACGCAGAACGGTTACGGTAAACGTACGGCAGAAACCGAGTATCCGACCAAGTCTCGTGGTACGCAGGGCGTGATTTCCATCAAGGTCACCGAGCGTAACGGCTCTGTGGTCGGGGCGGTGCAGGTTGCCGATAGCGACCAGATCATGATGATCACCGATGCCGGTACGCTGGTGCGTACACGCGTGTCAGAAATCAGCGTAGTGGGGCGTAATACCCAGGGCGTGATTCTGATCCGTACCGCGGAAGACGAAAACGTGGTGGGGCTGCAGCGTGTGGCCGAGCCGGTGGACGACGAAGAGCTTGACTCTATCGACGGGAGTGTCGCAGAAGGGGACGATGATATCGCACCGGAAGCGGAAACCGACGATGACGTGGCCGACGACGCCGACGAATAATGCGTTACAAAGGGCCGGTTTTCGGCCCTTTTTCATTGCCGTTGCGGGCTTTGCGTTTTACCGCTACCTTAACTTCACTCTTTTTTATCTTCCACGTGGCGGAGTTTCCCCAGGTTGAAATACCTTGTCTCTTTTCGCAGTACCCTGAAAGTCTCCCGCTATCTGTTCAGGGCGCTGGCGCTATTGCTTTGGCTACTGATTGCCTTTTTCTCTGTCTTTTACATCGTTAATGCTCTGCATGACAAAGAGTCGGAAATTCGCCAGGAGTTTAATTTAAGCTCCGATCAGGCGCAGCGCTACATTCAGCGCACCTCAGACGTCATGAAAGAACTGAAGTACATTGCTGAAAACCGCCTGACGGCGGAAAACGGCATTCTGACTTCCCGTAACCGCGACGATAAAACGGCCGTGCCGACCTTCTCACCGCTATTCCCGGACTCCGACTGCTCGGCAATGGGCACTTCATGGCGTGGTTCACTGGAGTCGCTGGCGTGGTTTATGCGCTACTGGCGCGATAATTTCTCTGCTGCCTACGATCTCAACCGTGTTTTTCTCATTGGCAGCGACAATCTCTGCATGGCGGACTTCGGCCTGCGCGATCTGCCTGTGGAGCGGGATGATACGCTGAAAAGCCTGCATGAACGGATTGTGAAATACCGTAACGCGCCGCAGGATGAACGCAGCAATAACCTCTACTGGATGACTCAGGGGCCACGTCCGGGGATTGGTTATTTCTACGCCCTGACGCCGGTGTATCTTGGGAATCGTCTGCAGGCACTGTTGGGTACGGAACAATCCATTCGTATGGAAAACTTCTTTACCCCAGGCAGCCTGCCGATGGGCGTAACGATTCTGGATGAAAGCGGGCATTCGCTGATTTCTCTCACCGGTCAGGATAGCGGCATTACCGCCGATCCGCGCTGGCTTCAGGAGCGTACCTGGTTCGGTTATACCTCCGGCTTTCGTGAGCTGATCCTGAAAAAGAGCCTGCCGCCGTCATCGTTGAGTGTGGTCTACTCCGTGCCGGTTGATATGGTGCTGGAACGCATTCGGATGCTGATCCTTAATGCGGTGTTGCTCAATGTGCTGGTCGGGGTCGCGTTGTTTACCCTGGCGCGTATGTATGAACGGCGCATCTTTATTCCGGCGGAAAATGATGCCCAGCGGCTGGAAGAGCATGAGCAATTCAACCGCAAAATTGTCGCCTCTGCGCCGGTCGGTATCTGTATTTTGCGCACCCAGGATGGGACTAACATCCTCAGTAATGAGCTGGCGCATAACTACCTGAATATGTTGACGCACGAGGATCGGCAGCGGCTCACGCAAATCATCTGTGGCCAGCAGGTCAATTTTGTCGATGTTCTGACCAGCAATAATACCAACCTGCAAATCAGCTTTGTGCATTCACGCTATCGTAATGAAAACGTGGCGATTTGCGTGCTGGTAGATGTCTCCGCCCGCGTGAAAATGGAAGAGTCACTGCAGGAGATGGCGCAGGCGGCAGAACAGGCGAGCCAGTCGAAGTCAATGTTCCTCGCGACCGTCAGCCATGAACTCCGCACACCGCTATATGGCATTATCGGTAACCTTGATCTGCTGCAAACCAAAGAGCTGCCGAAGGGCGTTGATCGACTGGTTACGGCAATGAATAACTCGTCGAGCCTGCTGCTGAAAATCATCAGCGATATTCTCGACTTCTCGAAAATTGAATCGGAACAGCTGAAGATTGAACCGCGTGAGTTTTCGCCGCGGGAAGTAATGAGCCATATCACCGCCAACTATCTGCCGCTGGTGGTGCGCAAGCAACTGGGTCTTTACTGTTTTATCGAACCCAACGTCCCCGCGACGCTGAATGGCGATCCGATGCGTTTGCAGCAGGTGATCTCAAACCTGTTGAGTAACGCCATTAAGTTTACGGATATCGGCTGCATTATTTTGCATGTCCAGTGTGATGATAATTACCTGAGCATTCGTGTGCGTGATACCGGCGTCGGGATCCCGGGCAAAGAGGTGGTACGGCTGTTTGATCCGTTCTTTCAGGTGGGGACTGGGGTGCAGCGCAATTTCCAGGGAACCGGGCTGGGGCTGGCCATTTGCGAGAAATTGATCAGCATGATGGACGGGGATATTTCGGTGGACACAGAACCGGGAATGGGCAGCCAGTTTACCATCCGCATTCCACTGTATGGCCGCGTGCCAGCGACGCCAGTCGAGGCTGATGGGCTGGTGGACACCTGTTGCTGGCTGTCCGTGCGTAATGCCTCGTTGTCGGGTTACCTTGAAAGCCTGCTGAAGTGGCAGGGTATCACGGTTAAGCACTATGACGGACGGGCGCTCGGTAACCAGGATACGCTGATCACCGATGATGAACTTTTATCGTCGTGGACCGGGCGCGCCGCCATTATTTTCTGTCGCCGCCATATTGGTATTCCGGTGGAACGGGCGCCGGGAGAGTGGCTGCACAGCGTAGCGTCGCCGCACGATCTGCTGGCGTTGCTGGGGCGCATTTACCGCGTACAGGTGGTCGAGCAGCAAACGGACAGTGCGTTGCCAGAAGCGAGCAGTGAAACGTCGCGCAACGACGACATGATGATCCTGGTCGTAGACGATCATCCAATTAACCGGCGCTTGCTGGCAGATCAGTTGGGATCGCTGGGTTATCAATGTAAAACCGCCAACGATGGCGTGGATGCGCTGAATGTGTTGAGTAAAAACCATATCGACATTGTACTCAGCGATGTCAACATGCCGAATATGGATGGTTATCGCTTAACGCAGCGAATTCGCCAGCTCGGACTGACGCTACCGGTTATTGGTGTGACGGCGAATGCGCTGGCGGAAGAGAAGCAGCGTTGTCTGGAGTCAGGAATGGACAGTTGCCTGTCAAAACCGGTGACGCTGGATGTGCTTAAACAGACCCTCGCTGCCTATGCCGCACGGGTTAGAAACAGTCGGATTTAGCGAAAGCAGATAAAAAGAACCCCGGCGAGTGCCGGGGTTGCGCAGTGATTACTCTTTTTCCGTCTGGGTAAGCGTAACGGAAGAGAGATAGTTCAGCAGCGCGATATCGTTATCAACGCCCAGTTTCATCATTGCTGATTTCTTCTGGCTACTGATGGTTTTAATACTGCGGTTCAGCTTTTTCGCGATTTCCGTGACCAGGAAACCTTCTGCGAACAGACGCAGCACTTCGCTCTCTTTCGGTGACAGACGTTTGTCGCCGTAACCGCCAGCGCTGATTTTCTCCAGCAGACGTGAAACGCTTTCCGGGGTAAATTTCTTGCCCTTCTGTAATGCGGCCAGCGCTTTCGGCAGATCCGTCGGCGCACCCTGTTTCAGCACAATACCTTCAATATCCAGATCCAGTACCGCACTAAGGATTGCCGGGTTATTGTTCATGGTCAGCACAATAATCGACAGGGTCGGGAAATGGCGTTTAATGTATTTGATCAGCGTAATGCCATCGCCATATTTGTCGCCAGGCATGGACAGATCGGTGATCAAGACATTTGCGTCGAGTTTCGGCAGGTTATTAATGAGCGCTGTAGAGTCTTCAAATTCACCGACTACATTGACCCATTCGATTTGTTCGAGTGACTTACGAATACCGAACAGTACAATCGGATGGTCATCGGCAATAATTACGTTCATATTGTTCATGTATTGGGCTACCTTGCTACAGCAAGCTCTTGACGTAAGCGTCAATGTCGCTGATGTAATTTTCTATGCCTGGAGCATCGGATTCACGAATTAATTGCTCCAGCGTTTCGCACAACTGCTTACCAGGTACCAGATTAAGCATGGCAAACACGCCTTTCAAGCGGTGTGCCGTCTGCGCCAGCGCAGCGAAGTCGTTCAGCGCCGACTCAGTATACAACCTCTTAACATCGTCGGGTACTGTGTCAACAAACAGCGCATAATAGCCGCTGGCATGGAGTTCGGCATTTTCATCGCCCCCCAAAGGCGACTCCGGTACTTCTTCCTGCGCCAGTTGCTCCTCAATAAGCTGCAATATTGCTCCCTGCATTGCATTGCTCATATTAAAGTTGACGCGCAATTGACCAGGGCCAATTTTCCGCACGCCAGCCTCATCATCGCTTAAAAGCAATCCTGAGGCAGTAAGATTAGACGGATTATCTGTCAAAAAGAGATCATATTCTTGACTTGATAAGCGCTCATCCGGGGAAATGCAGCTTGCGCCCCAGTTTTCCAACTGGCGCACGACAATATTGCGGATTTCGCTGGAAGTAACATCAATCATCGCCACCACGTCATCCAGCAATTTCTCTTCGCTTTCCGCCTGCTGCGCGCGGGCCGCCATTCTGACATGCAAAGAGTAGCGAGTACCCAGATCATCACGCGCTTTGATATTTAAATGCCCACCCAGTTTCCTGGCCAGCTGATCGCAGAGCCAGAAGGTGAGAGCGTTGGCTTTACCGTATTGATCGCCCTGTGTGGCATTGAGGAACGGGAAGTGCAGATTATCGATTTCACTGGAGTTCACCCCAACGCCGGTGTCCAGAATGCGGAACGTCAGACGATCTTCTGCCGACTCGTCCATATTCACTTCGAGGGTGATTTTGCCCATCTGCGTGGTGGTTACCGCATATTGAATTAATAGCAACAAAATACGGCGGAGCGCATCACGATCGCCGTGACGTTCTTCATTTGCTGGCAGATGGTTGTTAATAAGCAACTGAAGTCCTTTGCGCTTAATAACAGGCAACACATCCGGTACCACTTCATCAATCAGATCCTGAATAGAGAACAGCGTCGGCGAACCTTTCCAACTGTCGTTCTCCAGCATATGCGCCAGTTGAATCTCATCAACAAGCTGTACAAGCCTGTCGGCGTGATCGGTGAGCAGATTACCTTCCTGGCTTTGTAATGCCGCCGCTTCGCTGGCCAGCGCTTTGACGGGCTGTTTCAGCGCTTCGGCCATATTGCTCATAAAGGCGGAACGCCCCTGCTGGTTTTTCTCGTACAGGCGTTGTGCCTGTTTAAGCTTTTTATTCACCAGCACTTCGCGGTCCTGGTCGCGAATAATAAAGATTTGTGTGCGAGAAGCCACCTGGCTGCGAAACTGACGGATCTCGTACAGTTCGTTATTCACTGTCGCCTGGATCACACCCTGGTGTTGATCGGCCATGGCAGTAATATTTTGCAGATTCAGGTGTGGCAACAGATGATCGGCGATTTTATTACTCAGCACCGTGCGGTTTGCTTCCTGGTCGTGCACCAGCAGGCCAAGCGGTAACAGCGAGACAATCTCTTCATTAAAGGCACGCATGACGCGTAATTCATTGTTGGTGCCTGGCGGTGTCAGACTGTCAGTTTTGCGCCCTGGCTGGTGGCGAAAAGTGGCGTAGCCAAACAATGCCAGCGCCAGCAGACCAATGTTTAATAGCAAGGGCAGCAGGATATTTTGCAGCGTATCCAGCAGCAATGTGCCAAAAGGCACCTGCCAAATCAGGCGCAGGCCGGTTCCGCTGAGCGACGAAGAGATTTCGATTTTGGAACTGTTGAAATTCACAGACGCGCTGTCTGCCGCTTCTTTATCTTGTGTGCGGCTGGTGGGTTGTGCCGTGTCTGGATCGAGGCGGAAACTGTCCAGCGTCATTCCGGGCGGGATCAGGTCATTAATCGGTAGATCGAAGGCAACCACTGTCGCCAGGTGGCCCGGCTGATTAAAGGTGGTGCGCAGCGTAAAGTAATGGCCGTTTTGCCAGTCCAGTCGACGCAACGAAGAAAAACTCTCGCGTTCATCCAGCGCATTGGCTTGTTGCAGCATTTCTGCCCGGCGGGAGTCGACGAGGTTGCTGATGGTGTTGTCTTTAAAACCGGATGAGAGGTCTTTGAGCGGCAGTGTCGAAACCAGGATCATGCTGTTATCCTGGCCGTTAAGGTAATACATCGACCATGGCACCGTTTCCGCGCCCCACAGCGTATCCAGATAGGTAGAGATGCGCTGGGTCATTTCCAGCGTTGAGCTATCGTGGGAGCCGAAAATCAGCGCTTCGGTTTTGCGCCGGGGTTTTTCTAGATAGTAAACATCCTGCTTTAAACGCGTCTCTTGCAAACCTTCGCCCGATGCAGAAGAGGGCGCAGCGGCAATGTTGTCGTAAATCTGCCAGGTAGCATAACGCCAGGTGTCGATGCGTTTATGAACAGCGTGCGTCACATCGACAATTTGATAGCTTTTATCCTTCAGCCAGGCGTTAACCGCGCTTTGGATCATGACGCCCATCGTAACGAGCAGGACGATAATTAACAGAAGAAAGAAACGGGTTAAGTTGCCCGGTATAAGGGAAAATTTGCCAGGGATCATTGTGTCAGATTGACTCATTCGTGTGTGTAACCCGTTATGACAACACTGCCAGGACACTCAGCCGTTGCTGAGACAATGTTGCTGCCATGCCGTCAGAACCGCCTGTTGTGATGTGCGGTGTACTGATAGATGTTGTGCTGCTGAGTAGTGTACAGCAGGCAGTATATCGGTTAATCGATGAATTTCCAGATTCTCTTCACAGAGAGAGCCTGAAACATTCAGAGAGAACCTACTTCGCTAAACGTAGCGGTAAAAACGTACAGCACAACAGCTTTGTACAAATATTTACCGTTGCGCTGATAAAAGATCGCACGAAATAACAAGAAATTAATTACCGCTTTCGTGCAATAAGAAAAATCTGGCATGTTTGTTGATTAATTAATAGTCGTTACAAATAGTGATTATATGTAGATTGAAGTTCAGGTCGGGTAAAGAAAGGTAAAAAAAAACCGAATGCAGGGCATCCGGTCATAAGAGGGGTAAACAGACATTCAGATTCGAATGACGGTAATAAATAAAGTTAATGATGATAGCGCTGATTATATTAGTTGCGATCGACGAGGCGGGTTTTGCAATCAGTGCTATAAAGTTCTTTCTGGTTAACTTGCTGTTTTATAAAATTTTTTATGTATTTTTTGATTATTAGCGCCTTATTTTTTGGCTATTTGTGCTAAAAAAAGTTCCCTCGAATTTACATCATGAAACATCTCTCAAGAAATATGAAACATCTTTAAAGTTTTCGTATCATATTCTTGTTGGATTATTCTGCTTTTTTAGGGAGAATGAATTTGCCAGCTGATTAGAGGGTTGATCAGCAAGCAGTGGCAATAAAAATGCATATAACAGAGGGTTAATAAAATGAAAGTTAAAGTACTGTCCCTCCTGGTACCGGCTCTGCTGGTAGCAGGCGCAGCAAATGCGGCTGAAATTTATAACAAAGATGGCAACAAATTAGATCTGTACGGTAAAGTCGACGGCCTGCACTATTTCTCTGATGATAAAGGCTCTGATGGCGATCAGACTTACGTGCGTTTTGGCTTCAAAGGCGAAACACAGGTAAACGATCAGGTAACTGGTTACGGCCAGTGGGAATACAACGTTCAGGCGAACGACACGGAATCATCCAGCAATCAGGCATGGACCCGTCTGGCATTCGCAGGTATCCGCGTTGCTGATGCCGGTTCTTTCGACTACGGTCGTAACTACGGCGTCATTTACGACGTGACTTCCTGGACTGACGTTCTGCCGGAATTCGGCGGCGACACCTACGGTTCAGACAACTTCCTGCAATCCCGTGCTAACGGCGTTGCAACCTACCGTAACACCGACTTCTTCGGGCTGGTTGATGGCCTGAACTTTGCTCTGCAGTACCAGGGCAAAAACGGTAGCGTAAGCGGTGAAAACAGCTCCGGCCGCAGCACCCTGAAACAAAACGGCGACGGTTACGGCGCAGCACTGACTTACGATCTGGGCGCAGGCTTCAGCGTTGGTGGTGCAATGTCTTCTTCCCGTCGTACTGCTGACCAGAACGCAACCAACAATGCTGCACTGTACGGCGAAGGCGACCGCGCAGAAGTATACAGCGGCGGCCTGAAATACGATGCCAACAATATTTACCTGGCGGCACAGTACTCTCAGACCTATAACGCAACCCGTTTCGGTACGTCTAACGGCTCCAGCCCGTCCACCGCTTATGGTTTTGCTAACAAAGCGCAAAACTTCGAAGTGGTTGCTCAGTACCAGTTCGACTTCGGTCTGCGTCCGTCTATTGCTTACCTGCAGTCCAAAGGTAAAGACATCACCAACAATACCGGCACAGTTAACTTCGGCGATCAGGATATCCTGAAATACATCGATGTTGGCGCGACCTACTACTTCAACAAAAACATGTCTACCTACGTTGATTACAAAATCAACCTGCTGGATGACAATGACTTTACCCGCGCTGCCGGTATCACCACCGACAACGTTGTGGCACTGGGCCTGGTTTACCAGTTCTAAGTTAGCCACGTACACTGCTCAGGGGCCGAAAGGCCCCTTTTTATTACCGCTATCTTTTCAACCCTGCGTTTTGGTGTACCCTTGCCGCCATTAAAAGGAGAGAACACATAATGGCGATGACATTTCTTCGTGCGGGTTTGACCGCGGCACTGTTATTCCTGGTCGGGTGCGACACCGCGCCTCAGGTTAAGCCGACCGTGCTGGAAGGCAAAACCATGGGCACCTCATGGCGTGTCAGTCTGGTCGATATCAACCCGCAGCAGGCTCAGGCCTTAGCACAAAAAATTCAGGCACAACTGGATGCCGACGATCGATTGCTCTCAACCTGGAAAAATGACTCTGCCCTGATGCGTTTTAACCATGCCGCGAGCACGGCGCCCTGGCCGGTTAGTCCGGAAATGGCGGATATTGTCACCACCTCATTGCGGGTTGGGGAAAAAACTGACGGCGCGATGGACATAACGGTCGGGCCGCTGGTCAATTTATGGGGTTTTGGGCCGGATAAGCAGCCGGTTAAAACGCCGGATCAGGCGCAAATAGACGCCGCAAAAGCGCGCACGGGCCTGCAACACCTGAGCGTGATTAATCGCGCCGGCGAGCAATTCCTGCAAAAGGATCTGCCCGATCTGTTTGTCGATTTGTCGACCGTTGGCGAAGGATACGCAGCCGACCATTTGGCGCGCCTGATGGAACAGGAAGGCATTGCCCGTTATCTGGTGTCGGTAGGTGGGGCGCTCGCCAGTCGCGGCATGAACGCGCAGGGGCAGCCATGGCGCGTGGCTATCCAAAAACCGACCGATAAAGAAAATGCCGTCCAGGCGGTGGTAGATATTAACGGTCACGGCATTAGCACTTCAGGCAGTTATCGCAACTATTATGAACTGGATGGCAAACGTATCTCGCACATTATCGACCCACGAACCGGGCAGCCGATCCAACATGCGCTGGTGTCGGTGACGGTGATTGCCCCTACGGCGCTGGAGGCGGATACCTGGGATACCGGCCTGATGGTGCTGGGTACAGAACGGGCAAAAGAGGTGGTACAACGAGAAAAACTGGCGGTGTTTATGATCATGAAGCAGGGCGAAGGCTTTACCACCTGGATGTCACCGCAGTTTGCCTCTTTCCTGGTTAGCGAAAAGAATTAAAGCGCAAGATTGCGGGTGTCGTATGGCAAGCTAACGGGCACAGTAAGGCTAAGCTTAAACGAGGAGCCTGAAATGAACGACACGTTTGTAGCAGATGAACAGCGCTGGCAGGCGGTTCTGGCGCGTAACCCGGAGGCCGATGATCAGTTTGTTTTCGCCGTACTGACCACCGGGATTTTTTGCCGTCCCTCCTGCACGGCGCGCCATGCCCTGCGGCAAAATGTGCGCTTTTACCCGGATGCGGGCCACGCGGCGGCGGCCGGATTCCGTCCGTGCAAGCGTTGCCAGCCGGATAAGGCGCACCCGCAGCAACAGCGGCTGGAGAAAATCGCCCGTGCCTGCCGTCTGCTGGAACAAGAGCAACCGATCACGCTGGCTGCGCTGGCGGAACAGCTAGCCATGAGTCCTTATCATTTTCACCGCCTGTTTAAATCCATTACCGGGATGACGCCAAAAGCCTGGCAACTGGCTTTTCGCGCCCGGCGTCTGCGGGCCCGGCTAGCGGAAAACGAAACCGTGACCGGCGCTGTGCTGGCTGCAGGTTTCCCGGATAGCAGCAGTTATTACCGCCATGCAGACGCCTCGCTGGGAATGACCGCCAGGCAGTTTCGCCGGGGCGGGGAGGCGATCGCGGTTTGCTATACCGTGAGCGAGTGTTCACTGGGGCGATGCCTGGTGGCTGAGAGTGAGCGGGGGATTTGTGCCATTTTGCTGGCCGACAGTGATGAGCAGTTGATGACAGAACTGGCGGGGCTTTTTCCGCATGCCCAGCGTGAACAAGGCAGTGCAGAATTTATACAACGCGTCACCCAGGTTATCCATCGCCTGGAAAATGCCGATAGTCCGTTCAGCTTGCCGCTGGATCTGCGTGGCACGGCATTCCAGTTACAGGTTTGGCAGGCGTTGCGTGAGATCCCTGCGGGTGAAACGCTAAGTTATCAGGCGCTGGCGCAGAAGATAGGCAAGCCCGGCGCGGTTCGCGCAGTTGCCAGCGCCTGCGCGGCGAATAAACTGGCGATTATTGTGCCATGCCATCGCGTGGTACGCGGCGATGGCGCGATCTCTGGCTATCGTTGGGGAACAGCGCGTAAAGCACTGTTGCTGAAACGCGAAACGAAGAAAGAGGAGACCTGATGCTCGATCTGTTTGCCGATCATGAACCCTGGCAGGAGCCGCTGGCGAGCGGGGCGGTGGTGTTGCGACGATTTGCCCTGCCGCATGTCGAAGCCCTGATGCGAGGCATTGCAGCCGTAACCAGTCAGTCGCCGTTGCGCCATATGGTGACGCCAGGCGGTTATACCATGTCCGTGGCGATGACCAACTGCGGCTCGCTCGGCTGGACCACCGATCAACGCGGTTATCTGTATGCCCCGATCGATCCGCAAACCCGGCAACCCTGGCCGGCGATGCCTGAAGCATTCCGGCTGCTTTGCCAGCAGGCCAGTAGCGCTGCGGGCTACCCGGATTTCCGCCCGGACGCCTGTTTAATAAATCGCTATGCCCCGGGCGCAAAATTGTCGCTGCATCAGGATAAGGATGAGCCAGACCTGCGTGCGCCCATTGTTTCGGTTTCTCTCGGCTTACCGGCCATCTTCCAGTTTGGCGGAATTAAGCGAAACGATCCGCTACAGCGGTTGATGCTTGAACACGGGGATATCGTGGTGTGGGGCGGCGAATCGCGGCTCTTTTATCACGGTATTGCGCCGCTGAAGGGGGGGTATCACCCGGTGACCGGCGAATGTCGTTATAACCTGACGTTTCGCCAGGCCAGTCCCGCTAAACAAAAATAAGAATTATTCTTGATGTAAAACGACAGCCGTTTAAACTGCTGGCTGTTTTTGTTGACCGGGTCGTTTTATGGAACTCCTCCTTCTTGTCTGGCGGCAGTACCGCTGGCCATTTGTGGCTGTGTTGATGCTCTCACTGGCCAGCGCGGCATTTGGCATCGGACTCATTGCCTTTATTAACCAGCGGTTAATCGAAACGGTGGTTTTGTCGCTCACCGTGTTGCCGGAATTTTTGGGGCTATTGCTGTTGCTGATGGCGGTCACACTGGGATCGCAGCTGGCGCTGACCACGCTCGGCCATCATTTTGTCTTCCGGCTGCGTAGCGAATTTATCAAGCGCATCCTGGATACGCCGGTTGAACGTATTGAACAACTGGGCAGCGCCTCGCTGCTGGCTGGGCTGACCAGCGATGTCCGTAATATCACCATTGCTTTCGTCCGTTTGCCTGAGTTAGTACAAGGGATCATTCTGACCATCGGATCGTCTCTCTACCTGGCGACCCTCTCCGGCAAAATGTTGCTGATCACCGCGTTGTGGATGGCACTGACCATCTGGGGTGGTTTTATGCTGGTTTCCCGCGTGTATAAGCACATGGCAACGCTACGTGAAACGGAAGATAAGCTGTATAACGATTTCCAGACCGTGCTGGAAGGGCGCAAAGAGCTGAACCTGAACCGCGAACGAGCTCAACATATCTTTGAAAAGATGTACCTGCCGGACGCCCGCGAGTATCGCCACCACATTATCCGTGCCGACACCTTCCACCTGAGCGCGGTCAACTGGTCAAACATCATGATGCTGGGTGCCATTGGCCTGGTCTTCTGGATGGCAAACAGTCTGGGCTGGGCGGACACCAACGTGGCGGCGACCTATTCCTTAACGCTGCTATTCCTGCGCACGCCGTTGCTCTCGGCTGTAGGCGCACTGCCCACCTTATTGAGCGCGCAGGTCGCGTTTAATAAGCTGAAACAATTTGCGCTGGCGCCCTGGCAGGCGGAATTCCCGCGCCCGCAGGCGTTCCCGAACTGGCAAACGCTGGAGCTGCGCGATGTGACCTTCAAATATCAGGATAACGACTTTGCCATTGGCCCGGTCAACATGACGCTGCAGCGTGGTGAACTGGTGTTCCTGATCGGCGGTAACGGCAGCGGTAAGTCGACGCTGGCGATGCTACTCACCGGACTTTATCAGCCGGTTTCCGGCCAGATCCTGCTTGATGGCAAACCCATGGCGCACGACCGGCCGGAGGATTACCGCAAACTGTTCTCAGCGGTGTTCACCGATGTCTGGTTGTTTGACACGCTGCTTGGGCCGGAAGGCAATCCGGCCGATCCGGCGCTGGTGGCTAAGTGGCTGGAACAGCTGAAAATGTCACACAAGCTGGAGCTGAACAACGGCAAGATCCTCAACCTGAAGCTGTCAAAAGGGCAGAAAAAGCGCGTTGCGTTGCTGCTGGCGCTTGCTGAAGAGCGCGATATCTTGCTGCTTGACGAATGGGCTGCCGACCAGGATCCGCACTTCCGCCGTGATTTTTACCAGGTATTGCTGCCGCTGATGCAGCAGATGGGAAAAACCATTTTCGCCATCAGCCATGACGACCATTACTTCACTCATGCCGATCGTCTACTGGAAATGCGCGATGGTCAACTGACGGAACTGGTCGGCGAAGAGCGTGAAAAAGCCTCCCGCGATGCGGTAGCCCGCACTGCCTGATGTTTACAGCCCCCTTGTTTTGCGGGGCTTTGCTGATTTTTTGCCCGAACGCCCCCGCGGTTTATTATTTTTTACAAAGCCTGCCGCTATGCTTAAGGCTGTCCAGCTTCGCTGTGCCGGAGCGTTTTGCCATTCAGAGATAGCTCAATGTCAGTTACCAAGAAAAACAGCGTCAAACTGCGTGATGAGGAACGAGCGCGTCTGATTTGGCTGCTGACCACGCATAAAGCCCTTACGGCGGCACTGCTGGGGGAAGTTTCCCCCATCGAACAGCTCGACAGTGAAGCGCTTGAGCAGGATCTGGTCGAAGTCCGGGCGCTTGCTGCCCACCTGCCGCCACCGGATCTGGCCGATACGCTTGAGGCGTTGCCGGTTGATGAGCGCCACGCCTTATGGCGGCTGGTGGAGGATGATAAGCGTGGCAAAGTGCTGCTCGAAGCTTCGGAAAACGTCTGGGGCGATCTGATTGACGAGATGAGTGACCGGGCATTACTCGATACGCTGGAAACCCTCGACATTAATGATCAAATCTGGCTGGTGCAGAATCTGCCGCGTAACCTGACCGGCAGGTTAATGGCGACGTTGCCTCCAGCGGAACGTGCGCGTGTCCGGCAGGTGATGCGTTACGGCAAAAACTGCGTTGGTGCGATCATGGAGTTCGAGGTGATCACCGTACGTTCGGAAGTGACGCTGGCGGCAGTGCAACGCTATTTGCGACGGCTGGGCAAGATGCCGGAAAACACCGACAAACTGTTTGTTATTGGGCGGGATAACCGTCTGACAGGCGAACTGGGGCTACAAACAATATTGCTGAACGCTGCGGGCAAGCGGGTCAGCGAAGTGATGGATGCCGACCCGGTGAGTTTCTCCCCGGAAGATGAAGCAGAAAAAGTCGCCCGCACCTTTGAACGTGACAACCTGCTTAGCGCTGCCGTGGTAGACAATGATGGCATGCTGATGGGGCGTCTGACCATCGATGAGATTGTCGATGTGGTGTATGAAGAGACGGATAACGATTTGCGTCAGATGAGCGGCCTCAGCACGGAAGAGGATGTTTTTGCGCCGGTGAGTAAAGCAGTGAAGACCCGTTGGGTCTGGCTGGCGACCAATTTATGCACGGCCTTTATTGCCTCGCGAGTGATTGACGGCTTCGAACATACCATTTCACAACTGGTGGCGCTGGCATCATTAATGCCGATTGTCGCTGGTATCGGGGGGAATACGGGTAATCAGACCATTACCATGATTGTTCGTGCGCTGGCAGTTCAGAACATTCAGCCGGGCAACATTACCTTCCTGATCCTGCGTGAGATGGGGGTGGCGTTAATCAACGGACTGGTGTGGGGCGGGATTATGGGCGGTGTCACCTGGTGGCTGTATGACGATGCAGCGCTCGGCGGCGTCATGACGCTGGCAATGGTGCTAAACCTGCTAATGGCTGCGCTCATGGGGGTCTTGATCCCGATGATGATGACCCGACTGGGACGCGACCCGGCTGTCGGCTCAAGCGTGATGATCACGGCTATCACCGATACCGGGGGCTTCTTTATTTTTCTTGGGCTGGCGACGATTTTTCTGCTGTAGCGCCTGCTGTGCTGCGCCATTTCGCTGGTGTTACCGCCAGCGTTATCAGCCCGGCGGCGACACCGATTGCCAGATTACCGGTGCTGACAGTGGCCGCGACCGTCACCAGCATAACTACCGTTTCAACCAGGGGCGCCCGTTTCAGCGTGGCAGGTTGCAGGCTGCCCCAGTTAAAGGTTTTAAATGCCACAATCACCATAATCCCCGCCAGGACTGCCATTGGGATTTTCGCCATCACTTCACTTAGCGCGGTGACCAGCAGCAGTAAAACCAGACCTGCAGCCACCGTTGACAGGCGGGTACGGCCTTTACCCATCTCCACATTGACAATGGTCTGCCCAATCATCGCGCAGCCGGCAATACCGCCATAACAGCCCGCCAGGATATTCGCAATGCCCAGCCCGGTGCTTTCCCGCCCTTTGGCGGAGGGCGTGTGGGTGAGATCGTCAACCAGTTTGGCGGTCAGCAACGACTCCATTAACCCGACAAAAGCGATGCTTAACGCGCACGGCCAGACGATGCTCAGGGTGTGCAGATCAAACGGTACCAACCATGGCGTCAGGCCTGGCAGGCCACCACGCAGTGATCCTTCATCGCCAACGGTGGGCAATAACTGGCCCGAGAACACGGTGAAGGCGGTTAATAACACAACGGCAATAAGCGGCGAGGGGATGCTTTTAACCCAACGCGGCAGCCACAGCACAATCAGCAGCGTTAGCACGAACAGTGCCAGTATCAGCGGGTCGCGGCTCCAGAAATGGGGAACCTGGGCGAAGAAAATCAGGATACCGAGCGCGTTCACAAAACCGGTCATCACAGCATGCGGAATAAAACGCATCAGGCGCGCCATTCCGGTCAGGCCGAACACAATCTGGATGGCACCTGCAAGTAACACCGCAGGTAAAATGTATTCCACCCCGTTCTGATGAACCATCGGTCCGATAACCAGAGCGACTGACCCTGCGGCAGCCGTGACCATTGCCGGACGTCCGCCCAGTAATGACATACCCAGGCACAGCACGACGGAGGCGATCAGACTGACTTTGGGATCAACGCCCGCAATCACCGAGAAGGAGATAACTTCCGGGATCAGTGCTAATGCGGTCAGGACTCCGGCCAGCACTTCGCGGCTGAACAGTTGCGGCGACCGCAGGACGTGGCTGAGTTGATGAGCAGAAAGAGGGTTTTTTTCGGTCATAAGGATCCGCGGGTGAGTCTTGCCATCATGATGCAGGCAAACGGCATCCATACGATTGGCAAAGCGCAGGATGATAGCAGATTTCACCCGCTTAAGACCAGCAGTAAGTGTTAAAACTAATGCAAAAAATCAACTTATTAGTAACATTTATACAATGGAAATTTAATGATTAAACATTATTTAAATCTCAGATTTTAAGTGCTACGTTAAGAGCGCTAACGACTTTACCCTCAATAAATGCGAATAAAGCAGCACTAAAAGTAAGGCAATGACAACATGAAAAAAATGACTGCCAGACTGTTTTCGATGGCCGTCGGGCTAAATGCTGTCTCGAAAGCAGCAAAAGGTTCCGCATCGAAAGAGCAGGAAACAGATGTGCTTTTAATTGGTGGTGGGATCATGAGCGCCACATTGGGAACCTGGCTTGCGGAGCTGGAGCCCGACTGGTCGATTACGATGGTAGAGCGGCTGGATGCCCTTGCGGAGGAGAGCTCCAACGGTTGGAACAATGCCGGTACCGGGCACGCCGCATTAATGGAACTGAACTACACGCCGCAAAGCGCGGATGGATCGATCAGTATCAAAAAAGCGATTGAAATCAACGAAGCGTTTCGTATTTCTCGCCAGTTTTGGGCACACCAGGTGAAGACCGGTGTGCTGCGCGAACCGCGCTCCTTTATCAATACCGTACCGCATATGAGCCTGGTGTGGGGCGATGACAACGTTAACTTCCTGCGCGCCCGCTACAAAGCATTGCAGCAGAGTTCGCTGTTCCGCGGTATGCGCTATTCCGAAGACCCGCAACAGATAAAAAAATGGGCGCCGCTGGTGATGGAAGGGCGCGATGCAAAACAGAAAATTGCCGCGACACGCACCGAAATTGGCACTGATGTGAACTTCGGTGAACTGACCCGTCAGATGATTGGTTCGTTGCAGAAAAAAGAGAACTTCTCGCTGCAACTGGGCACCGAAGTGCGTGGCCTTAAACGCAATGCTGACAACAGCTGGACAGTGACACTGCATGCGTTAAAAGGCGGCGGTGAACAGGTCATTAAGGCGAAATTTATCTTTATTGGTGCCGGTGGCGCGGCGTTGAAGCTGTTGCAGGAATCCGGTATCCCGGAAGCGGCGGATTATGCCGGTTTCCCGGTGGGGGGGCAATTTCTGGTGTCGGAAAACCCGGAAGTGGTCAATCACCATCTGGCGAAAGTCTATGGCCAGGCTACTGTCGGCGCGCCGCCGATGTCTGTGCCGCATATTGATACGCGTATTATTGATGGCAAACGTGTCCTGCTGTTCGGGCCGTTCGCCACCTTCTCGACCCGCTTCCTGAAGAATGGTTCGCTGTGGGATTTGCTACGGTCGACCAACACCTCGAATCTGCTGCCCATGCTGACGGTGGGGATGACCAACTTCAGTCTGGTGAAATACCTGGTAAGCCAGGTGCTGCAAAATGAAGACGATCGCTTTGATGCGCTGCGCGAATATTACCCGCTGGCGATGAAAGAAGACTGGCGTTTGTGGCAGGCTGGTCAGCGTGTCCAGATCATCAAGCGCGAGCCGGGTAAGGGTGGGGTATTACGTTTAGGCACCGAAGTGGTGAGCGATAAGGAAGGGACGATTGCCGCGCTGCTGGGCGCATCGCCTGGCGCTTCTACCGCCGCGCCCATTATGCTGGAGCTGATGGAGAAAGTGTTCACCGAACGTTTTGCTTCTGAACGCTGGCAGGCAAAACTGAAGGAGATCATCCCTTCTTTTGGTACGGAGCTGAACGGCAATGTTGACGCTGCTGATGAAGAACTGCGTTACACCAGCGAGATCCTCGGGCTGAAATGCGACGAGTCACTGGTTGCCGATGTCACGCCGCCGGTGCAGAAACCGTTGGTGCATCCGCAGAGTGACAGTGAAACGGTGGCCGATATCGCCCTGTGAACTGAGTATCACTGTGATAAAAATCCTGGCTAACCCGCCGGGATTTTTTTTTGCAGCGTATGCACAGCGCCGCGGTGTCACTCATTGCAGGTTTTACCTTTCCCTGATCGCAGGCATAAAAAAACCAGCCGTAAGAGGCTGGTTTTTCGGGGGAATTTTGGTCGGCACGAGAGGATTTGAACCTCCGACCCCTGACACCCCATGACAGTGCGCTACCAGGCTGCGCTACGTGCCGACATGTGGCGCTAATAGTACCCTTTTCGTCGCTGAATGCAAGTGAAGGGCAGACTGAGTGATTTATAATTAATCAATCAGTTAGCGATAAAACGTTTTTCATCCGTCAGAACCTGCAACAGCAAACTGAGTTGCGGTTTCTGCTCGCGCACTTTATTGCCCTGCGCATCCCAGGTCTGGTAATTGCCATTCTGGCCAAGCACCAGGGTCATTTCCGGCGTGGTAATTGCCAGCGTGTCGCCATTGGCAGCGGTGACCCAATTGTTACGCCGTGTGGCATTGAACAGATCCTGCCCCTGCGAATATTCATTCGCCGGTGTGCTGACGTGCAGCAAACGCTGCATCAGCGTGGTCATTATATCTTTATGATCCGTCAGCTTATTGATGTGCTGAGCCGGTGTGCCTGGCCAGTGAACAACCAGCGGCACATGCAGCGTGCTACGTGACCAGTCGAAACGGCTGGCCTCTTTGCTTTCCGGGATACCGCGCCCGGCGGTAATGATCACCACCGTATCATCGAGCTTGCCAGAGGCGCGCAGCGCATCAATGACGCGGGCGATTTGTGCATCCACATCGGATGCCGCACGGCTGTATTTGCGAGCAAAGCCCTGCTGGTTGCTGTCCAGCGAGGCGGTGCCATTAAGCGACACCCAGGAGAACCAGCGGTTGTCATCCTGCGCATAGTGGCTCAGCCAGTTAATCCATTGATCGGCAGTTTGCTCATCGCTTTGCGGTTTTGCGGCCGGCAGTGAGAAGTCAGACAGCAATGCCTGGCGGTAGAGTGGGCTGCTAAAGCCGTCTGAAGAGAACAGGCCTAACTGATAGCCCTGCTGGTTGAACGCGGTGATCAGCGCCGCCGGAATACGCGCTGAGAGTACGCCATCCATATAGCTTGGCGAAATACCGTAGAACAGCCCGAAGTAGCCGCTATCGGCGGTATTGCCGGAGCTCATATGTTGGGTGAAGCTCACATTCTGCTGGGCAAAACTCGCCAGTTGCGGCATCTGTTTTTCATAGCGCGAATAGTTAAGGCCATCAACGGTAATTAACAGGACGTTATGCCCGGCGCCCATATCCTGATAACGCAGCTCACTGAGCGGATACTGCACGGACACGGCTTCCGGATTGCCTTGTTCCACCAGCCGACGCTGATAATCCTGCGCATCCAGCAGGCCGTGTTTTTCCAGAAAACGCCGCGCGGTCATCGGGTAAGAGAGCGGCAAGTTGGCGCGCTGCATGGTGATTGGGCGATAGAAATTGGCATCCGCCCAGATGTACATTACATGAGTGGCAACAAAGGCGACAAAGAAGAAGACGGCCAGCGGTTTGGCATAATGGCGACGGCGGGTGAGGCTGCGCAGCTTTTGCCAGCTCCAGGTCGCGAACAGCATTTCAATCAGCAGGATCACCGGCACGCTGATAAACATTAACTGCCAGTCACGCGCCGTTTCGTTCTGATCCGGGTTAATCACCAGCTCCCAGACGACGGGATTTAAATGCAGGTGGAAACGGGTAAAGACTTCGCTGTCAATCAACAACAGCGTCATGCCCATGGTGGCGAAGATAGCCGACAACACGCGCATCAATCGCTGTGACATGACAATAAACGTCAATGGAAACAGAATCAGCAGATAGGCGGCGAAGACCAGAAAACTGAAGTGCCCTACCACGCTTAAATAAGAGTAGATTCGGCCCGAAAGGGTAGTGGGCCAGTCGGCGACAAACAGATAGCGGCTACCCAGTACGATGGACAACAAAATGTTGAACAACGCAAACCAGTGCCCCCAGCTCACCATCTGGGAGACTTTTTCAAAATAGCGCTGACGATTCGTCACCATAAACTCTTGTTAATTCCCTTAATGCGCTTTGTCGTCGCCAATAGACGATTGTAACGCCTGAGCGAATGACCTGGCGATAGCCTGACGCTGGGCGGGCGCAACGCTGGTGTTAATCAGGTTGGTTACCATATTGCCCAGCACCATCAGGGACAGGTCGGTCGGCGCTTTGTGTTTTTCCAGCACGTTGGCCAGCTCAGTGAGCAGTTCTTCAACGTGTGCATCGCTGTAACGGGAGATTTGTGGCATAAATCGACATCAGTTTATGTTGGTTCATGAAAGGGCAACATATTACCGTAGCAACAGCTTTTTTTCTGCTTTTTTATCTGCTGTTGCACAGTCGCGTTGGTGGTGGTTGAATACCGCGGTCTAAAAGGAGAGTTTATCATGAGTCTGGACATCAACCAGATTGCCCTGCATCAGCTTATCAAACGCGATGAGCAAACCCTTGAGCTGGTGCTGCGCGATTCTTTGCTGGAACCAACACCGCCCGTTGAAGAGATGGTCGAAGAGTTGCACCGGGTCTATAGCGCGAAAAACAAAGCGTATGGCCTGTTCAACGAAGAGAGCGAGCTGGCGCAGGCGCTGCGCTTGCAACGTCAGGGTGAAGAAGAGTTTCTCGCGTTCAGCCGTGCGGCGACCGGACGTTTACGTGATGAGCTGGCGAAATACCCCTTTGCTGATGGCGGTATTGTCCTGTTTTGCCACTACCGTTATCTCGCGGTGGAATACCTGCTGGTGGCGGTGCTGAACAACTTAAGCAGCATGCGCGTGAATGAGAATCTGGATATCAGCTCCACGCATTATCTTGATATAAATCATGCGGATATCGTCGCCCGAATTGACCTGACCGAGTGGGAAACCAACCCGGAATCCAGCCGTTACTTAACCTTCCTGAAAGGTCGCGTTGGGCGTAAGGTCGCCGATTTCTTTATGGATTTTCTTGGCGCCAGCGAAGGACTGAACGCCAAAGCGCAAAACCGCGGTTTGCTGCAGGCGGTGGATGATTTCACCGCCCAGGCGGAGCTGGATAAATCCGAGCGCCAGACGGTACGCCAGCAGGTTTACACCTACTGCAATGAACAGTTGCAGGCCGGTGAAGAGATTGAACTGGCGTCGTTGTCGAAAGAGCTGGCAGGCGTGAGCGAAGTCAGCTTCGAAGAGTTTACTGCCGGCCAGGGCTACGAGCTGGAAGACAGTTTCCCGGCCGACCGCAGCACGCTGCGCCAACTGACCAAATACGCGGGCAGCGGTGGCGGGTTGACCATTAATTTCGATGCCTTATTACTGGGCGAACGTATTTTCTGGGATCCGGCAACCGATACGCTGACCATCAAAGGCACGCCGCCAAACCTCCGCGACCAGCTGCAACGCCGTCTTAACGGCGGAAAATAATCCTCAAAACCTGCTGACTGGCAGGTTTTTTCTTTGCGAGCCACGGGAGCTGTTTTAACGATGACGCATCCGCCAGGTATCGACTTTGTATTGCTGCGCACTGTGTTGCGCAAACATGCGCTGCTGTTTTGTCTGCTTTTGGGCCTGGGCGTTATTTTTCTGACCGCTTCGCTGCTGCTGTATTTCCATGCCTGGTTACCCGATGAAACGCACACTATTGCGGGCATAATTGGGATTGCGGTCTTTTTTCTTTGTGGTCTGTTTCTGGTCGGCTTTGCAGTGACGTCAAACATCAGCAGTGTGCGTTATTACTATGCCAGCGGGCTGTTACGCCAACACGGTGTTAACACCAGCGGGACAGTGCTGAAGAAAACGCGTCTGGCCCACAACGGTAAAGTCGGCAACAAAGTGGATGATCACGGCGAAAAAGACGATATCGAAATTGATGAGCTGGAGTTACGCGTCCATTTTCATTTTGACTATGCAGGGCAACGCTGGGAAGGGGAGGACCTGCTGAACCAGGAGCCGCTTTTTGATGCGCTAACGGAAGGGCAGACTGTTCCGCTGCGCATGCTGCCCTGGGCGCCGTCTCAGGCGATGATCCGCCAGCGCACACTGCTTAAGCAGGTCATGCACCGGCAGTCAGATGAAGGGGATGAACCGCGTATTGGTCAGCCATTGATGGACGGCGAACAGGCATAAAAAAACCCCGCCGTAGCGGGGTTTCTTCAACTTGTCGACGATTAAGCGCGAACGAAGTCGATGTGAGACAGTTTCGGTTTGTACGGGTGACGCTGTACAGCCTGAACTTTCACTTTTACTTCTTTGCCATCAACAGCGATGGTCACTACTTCGCTATAGAACTCAGCTTTGGACTGCAGGTTCCACAGTTTGTCGTGGTCCAGTTCGATAGCGATCGGCGCTTCAGTTCCACCGTAAACGATAGCCGGGAACTTGTTAGCTGCGCGCAGGCGGCGGCTCGCACCCTTACCCTGCTCTTTACGTACGTCTGCATTGATAGTAAACATTTAAATCTCTCTTTAATAAATCCTGTTACAGGCGACCCAGCAACAGGCAGATGATCGGCTTTCGCGGATGCAAAAGCGGGCGGTATTCTATCCCCGAATGTTCGATACATCAATCAAAAGCACGTTTATCCACGTAATTCATGCGCCCGACGGAAACGGCCTTCATAATCGAACACTTTTTCACGCACTTGCCAGAACTGGCCTTTCATCCGCGCCACCACAAAGTCGGGATGGCGCAGCAGCGCTTGCTGGGCGACGATATCGCGAGCCACAATCCAACGCAGCGGCATGCCGGGAGTACGGGTATGCGGGCGGATAAATAGCTGTTCGAAGGCGGTACGCTGCGCGGGTGTCTGTAGACGGAAGCGCTCACTGACATCCGCGCCATCTTCATCGTAATAGGTGATTTTCAGCCATTCGCCTTTCTCGTCCGCGCCGTTCTGGAGCGTCATACCACTGCAGCGCAGCACCAGCGCATCTTTCAGTTTCAGCGCTGCTTTCAGCATATCGTCAGGATCGACCAGCACCGTGTCGCAACTGCGGCAGCGACGGGCAGCAATGTCATTTTCTGCATGACACTGCGGGCAGTTTTTAAAGCGAAAGCGGTAATCACACTGTTCGCGATGACCTTCATCATCTTCCAGCCAGCCCTGGCAGCGGCGGCCAAAATGCTCAATGAGCGTGCCATCCGCGGTGGTTTTACCCCAAAAGGTGTTGGCGAAACCACAGGCAGGGCAGAACACCTGTACCGGCACATTGTCGCTTTTGCCTTTTGGCGCACCGATCTCCGGCGCGTAAAGGTCGTGCGGGTTCCCCGCATAATCAAGGATAAGACAGTCGGTTTTGCCCGGCGAAAGCCGAAGACCGCGGCCAACGATTTGCTGATACAGGCTGACGGATTCTGTCGGACGTAATATGGCGATCAGGTCGACATGCGGCGCATCGAAACCGGTGGTCAATACTGCCACGTTGACCAGATAACGGAATTGCTGGTTTTTGAAGGCATCGATTAACGCATCGCGTTGTGGGCCAGGCGTCTCTCCGGTAATCAGTGCAGCCTCGTCCGCGGGGAGTAACCCGGTGATCTCCCGCGCATGCTCAACGGTCGCGGCAAAAATCATTACCCCTTTGCGCGTCTGCGCAAACTCAATAATCTGACTAATGATATGCGGAGTAATTCGCTGCTGTTTTTTCAGTTCCCGGTTCAGATCTGCTTCACTGAACAGACCGTTGCTCTGCGCCTGTAAGCGGCTGAAATCATACTGTACAACGGGCATGTCCAGCCGCTCTGGCGGTGTGAGATAACCGTGCTTGATCATATAGCGCAGCGGCAGCTCATAAATGCAGTCGCGAAACAGCGCCTTTTCGTCGCCGCGCACCATGCCATGGTAATGAAAGCGATAAATCCAGCCTTTGCCCAGCCGGAAAGGGGTAGCGGTTAAACCCAGCAGTCGTAAGTGAGGGTTCACCTTACGCAGATGGGCCAGGATCTGCTGATACTGGCTGTCATCGTCATCGCTGATGCGATGGCACTCATCCACCACCAGCAGTGAAAATTCACCCTGAAATTGCGCCAGATTGCGCGCCACCGATTGCACACTGCCAAACACCACTTTTCCGTTACTTTGTTTGCGTTTTAATCCGGCAGCAAAGATATCTGCTTCCAGCCCAAGGGCAATGTATTTGGCATGGTTTTGTGCGACCAGTTCTTTCACATGCGCCAGCACAAGCACGCGACCGCGTGCCAGACGCGCCAGTTCGGCGATGACCAGGCTTTTTCCGGCCCCGGTCGGTAGCACGATCACCGCCGGTTCAGCATGTTGACGAAAATGGGCGAGGGTGGCATCCACCGCTTCGCGTTGATAGGGGCGCAGCGTAAAAGTCATTGTCTCGATGAGGGTTGCAGGTAGACGGCGCATAGTATGCCACGGATCTTTCCCTTGAGTGGTGTATGATGGCCGCTATACTACTCACGTTTATTACGTCTTTTTTGGGCTCATTGCCCGCATCCAGCACCATACAGGCAAAAAAATTTCATGCGACTTGATAAGTTTATCGCTCAGCAGCTCGGCGTAAGCCGCGCCATTGCCGGGCGTGAAATCCGTGCTCACCGTGTCACTGTTAATGGCGACGTTGTGCGTGATACGGCATTTAAACTGCTGCCCGAACACGATGTCGAATACGATGGCAATACGCTGGTGCAGCAAAATTGCCCGCGCTACTTTATGCTGCACAAACCGGAAGGTTACGTTTGCTCAACCGACGATCCGGATCACCCGACGGTACTCTATTTTCTTGATGAGCCGGTTGCACACAAGCTGCATGCCGCCGGGCGTTTGGATATTGACACTACCGGGCTGGTGCTGATGACCGACGACGGCCAGTGGTCACACCGTATTACCTCGCCGCGCCATCATTGTGAAAAAACCTATCTGGTGACGCTCGAATCCCCGGTAAGCGACGACACGGCAGAACACTTTGCCCGTGGTGTACAGCTGCACAACGAAAAAGATCTCACCAAACCCGCCGTGCTGGAAGTAGTAACACCGAATCAGGTCCGTCTGACCATCAGAGAAGGTCGTTATCATCAGGTTAAGCGCATGTTTGCCGCTGTCGGTAATCATGTGGTGGGTCTGCATCGCGAGCGCATTGGCGCTATTGCGCTGGATGCGGATTTAGCACCCGGTGAGTATCGTCCGCTGACAGAAGAAGAAATTGCCAGTATCGGCATGCCCCCACGCTAATATCAGGAGACTGACGTGACCTCAAGGCCACACTCTTCGCTAAGCATTGTGTTTATTCTTGGGCTGCTGGCAATGCTTATGCCGCTGTCCATCGATATGTATCTTCCTGCGCTTCCGGTGATTGCAGAGCAATTCGGTGTGCCGGCGGGCAGTGCGCAGATGACGCTGAGTACCTATATTCTGGGGTTTGCGGTCGGTCAGTTGCTATATGGCCCGATGGCCGACAGCATCGGGCGTAAGCCAGTCATTCTTGGCGGTACCCTGATCTTTGCCGCTGCGGCGGTGGCCTGTGCGCTGGCGCAGAGTATTGATCAATTGATCACGATGCGTTTTTTCCATGGCCTTGCGGCAGCGGCGGCCAGCGTGGTGATCAACGCTCTGATGCGCGATATCTACCCCCGGGAAGAATTCTCACGCATGATGTCGTTCGTTATGCTGGTGACGACAATTGCGCCGTTACTGGCACCGATGGTGGGCGGGGCGGTACTGGTCTGGTTTAGCTGGCACGCCATTTTCTGGATCCTTGCGCTGGCCGCGCTCCTGGCATCGGCGATGATCGCCATCTTTATTCGTGAAACACTGCCGGTGGATAAGCGGCATAAATTTCACCTGCGCACCACTATCGGTAACTTTGCTTCGCTGTTTCGTCATAAGCGCGTGCTGAGTTACATGCTGGCAAGCGGGTTCAGCTTTGCCGGAATGTTCTCGTTTCTGAGCGCTGGGCCGTTTGTTTACATTCAGATCAATCACGTCTCGCCGCAGGATTTTGGTTATTACTTCGCGCTGAATATCGTCTTCCTGTTTGTAACCACTATTATTAATGGCCGCATTGTGCGTCGCGTTGGCGCGCTGAACATGTTTCGCTGCGGGCTGTGGGTGCAGTTTGCCATGGCGATATGGATGGTGGTAACCGCGTTGCTGGATGTCGGGTTCTGGTCACTGGTACTTGGTGTGGCGGCGTTTGTCGGCTGTGTCTCGCTGGTAGCGTCTAATGCGATGGCCGTTATTCTTGATGAGTTTCCTCATATGGCCGGGACAGCGTCATCGCTGGCCGGGACGTTCCGTTTTGGCATTGGTGCCATCATCGGCGCGTTGTTGTCGATGGCGACTTTTAACTCTGCCTGGCCAATGATTTGGTCGATCACGTTCTGCGCAACCAGCTCCATTCTCTTCTGTCTTTACGCCAGTCGCGGAAAAAAACCGGCGTAACCCTTCAGCAAAGGGAGTGAAAAGACTCCCTTCTTTGATACATATCAACCAAAATGGTCATACCTTCTGACATGTTTGTTTCTTTTATGTAAAATCAATTAGTGTAAAAAGTCACACCATTGTAGTGAAAAAGGTTGAGTTAGATCGCAGAAACGGGTACATATACCCCGAAACCGACCCGCCGCTTACCCAAAAATAACCTGACAAAAGAGCGGCAAAACCACACGCTGCGCGGGATGTGACCTTTTCTGCGTGCCTGACAGGACGATTTGTCAATAGTGTGTTAATATAAATGTAAAATATTTGTGAAGTAAAGTGCTTCCGGGGAAAGAAAGTGAATACATTACAGCTCTCTATCATCCACCGTTTACCCCAGTGCTATCGCTGGCTCGATGGTTTTGCAGGCGCAAAAGTTGAACCGATTCCGCAAAATGGCCAGTCGGCTGATGACACGCTTGTGGCGTTGAAACTGCTGAGCCCGGACGGTGACAGTGCCTGGCCGGTCATGCATAAACTCAGCCAGGCATTAAGTGACATTGAAGTAGATTGCTCGGTGCTGGAGTGCGAAGGTGAGCCGTGTCTGTTCGTCAATTGCCAGGATGAATTTGCCGCAACCTGTCGCCTGAAAAACTTTGGCGTTGCCATTGCGGAACCCTTTTCCGGGCAGAACCCTTTCTGAACGTCAGCTTAACGAGAGAAGCTGGCGTGTATATTCCTGCTGCGGGTCGTTGAAGACACGCCAGCACTCGCCTTGTTCTACTACTTCGCCTTCCTTCAGCACGATCACCTGATGGCACAACGCGCGCACTACATGCAGATCGTGACTGATAAAGATATACGCCAGTCGGTGCGTCTCCTGTAATGATTTAAGCAAGGCCAGGATCTGCGCCTGCACGGTGCGGTCCAGCGATGACGTCGGCTCATCCAGAATAATCAACTCCGGTTTCAGGATCAGCGCACGGGCAATGGCAATACGCTGGCGCTGACCGCCTGAGAATTCACCGGGAAAACGCCGCCGGGTTTGCGGATCCAGCCCAACTTCCTGCATAACCTCGATCACTCGCTGCTCGCGGGCGGCGCGCGTCAGCTCTGGCTGATGAACACGTAATCCCTCTTCTATAATTTGCAGCACATTTAAACGCGGATTCAGCGCAGAGTTAGGATCCTGAAAAACGACCTGAATACGGGGGCGGACGGGCAGCATCTGCTTACGGCCCCACTGATGCAACGGGTGACCATCAAAGAGTATCGTCCCGCGTGACGCCACCAGCCGCAAGAGGGCAAGGCCTGTTGTGCTTTTACCGGAGCCGGACTCACCCACTAGTCCGACTGTCTCGCCTGGGCGCAGACTAAAACTGATATTCTTAACTACCTGATTGTGATCAACCACGCGGCGAAAAACCCCTTTACGAATGGGGAAGCTGACACCGAGATTGTTCACCTGCAACAGCGGTGGCGTGCCTGGCGGCAACGCAACGGGATCCCCCGCAGGTTCACTGTTCAGCAGGCGCTGGGTATAAGGATGGGTCGGCGCGCTGAACAGGGCGGGCGCGTTGTTTTGCTCCACACATTGCCCGTTTTGCATCACCGCCACGTTATCGGCCAGTTTACGCACGATGCTCAAATCATGGGTGATGAATAGCAGGCCCATGTTCAGTTCATCACGCAATTCGCGCAGCAGCGCCAGGATCTGCGCCTGGACGCTGACATCCAGTGCGGTGGTCGGTTCATCGGCAATGAGCAGCTCCGGGCGTGTCAGCAGTGCCATGGCGATCATCACACGCTGGCGTTCGCCGCCGGAAAGCTGATGCGGAAAATCACCCAACCGGCTGCGGGCATTGCGGATGCCGACGCGATCGAGGCAGTCGAGGATCTCTGCGCGTGCCGCTTCCCGTCGCATGCCGCGATGCAGCGATAACACTTCATACAGTTGCTTCTCCAGTGTATGCAGCGGGTTAAGTGAAACCATCGGCTCCTGGAAGATCATTGCGATTTTGTTGCCGCGTATACCCCGCATGATGCGTTCGCTGGCATGCAGCAGCGACTCGCCATGAAACAAAATATCTCCGGACGGGTATTCAACCGGCGGGGAGGGCAACAGCCGCAGAACAGACAGCGCGCTGACGCTTTTACCGGAGCCGGATTCACCCACCAGCGCCAGCGTTTCTCCCGCTTCAATCGCTAGCGATAAATTCCTGACAACAGTATGGGATTGGTTTTGCTGGCGAAAAGCAATGGTCAGGGAGTCAATACTCAGCAGAGGAGAGGCCATCTTACACCGCCTTATTGGGATCAAACGCGTCGCGCACCGCTTCGCCAATGAAAATCAGCAACGAAAGCAGCAGGGCGGTGGAAATAAAAGCGGCAATCCCCAGCCAGGGAGCCTGTAAGTTGTTTTTGCCTTGCAGGAGTAACTCACCGAGCGAGGGCGACCCCAACGGCAGACCAAAGCCCAAAAAGTCGAGCGAGGTGAGCGTCGCGACAGAACTACACAGAATAAAGGGCAGCAACGTTAACGTAGCAACCATCGCATTTGGCAGCATATGACGGAGCATTATGCCACGATCGCTGACGCCTAACGCCTGTGCCGCGCGGATGTAGTCAAAGTTGCGAGTGCGCAGAAACTCGGCGCGCACCACGCTAACCAGTGCCATCCAGCCAAACAGCACGGTGATGCCTAACAGCCACCAGAAACCCGGCTGAATCACGCTGGAGAGCAAAATAATCAAAAACAGCGTTGGCATGCCGGACCACACTTCAATAAAGCGTTGCCCCCAGAGATCGATTTTACCGCCGTAATACCCCTGGATCGCGCCTGCAAGCACACCAATCACGCTTGAGCAAAACGTGAGCATCAGGCCGAACAGCAAAGAGATTCGCGTGCCGTAGAGAATACGCGCCAGCACATCTCCGCCATTCGCGTCGGTGCCCAGCCAGTTTTTTGCCGAGGGTGGGGACGGGAAGGGCTCGGTGGTAGCATAGTTGATGCTGCGTGCGCCAAAGCGCACCGGTGCCCACAGAACCCAGCCTCGCTCGTCGAGCTGCTTACGTAACCACGGATCCTGATAATCGGCGGGTGTCGCAAAGGGGCCGCCGTAGTCACTTTCGCTGTAATCTTTGACAATCGGGGCATACCAGCGGCCCTCATAGCGCACCAGCAACGGCTTATCGTTAGCGACCAGTTCCGCACACAGACTGAGAATAAAAATCACTAAAAAGATCCACAGCGACCAGTATCCACGGCGGTTGTGGCGAAAACGTAGCCAGCGCGCCTGATTGACGTAGCTTAATTGAAACATCAGCGTCCCTCGAAATCGATACGCGGATCCACCAGCGTATAGCTGATGTCGCTGAGGATGTTCAGCAGCAATCCAATCAGTGTGAAAATATAAAGTGTGCCGAACATCACCGGATAATCGCGCGACACCGTCGCTTCGTAGCCCAGTAAACCGAGGCCGTTGAGCGAGAAAATCACCTCAATCAGCAGCGATCCGGTAAAAAACATGCTGATAAAGGTGGCAGGAAAACCAGCGATCACCAGCAACATGGCATTGCGGAACACATGCTTGCGCATGATATTGCGTTCGCTGACGCCCTTTGCCCGCGCGGTGACCACATACTGCTTACGGATCTCATCCAGAAAGGAGTTTTTGGTCAGCATCGTCAGGGCAGCGAAACCGCCAATTACCGTCGCCAGCACCGGCAGCGTAATATGCCACAGATAATCAAGTGCCTGTTTATACCAGGGTAATGCGTCGAAATTGCTTGAGGTCAGCCCGCGCAGGGGGAAAAGATCGTAATAACTGCCCCCTGCGAAAAAGACAATCAGCATGATGGCGAACAAAAACGCCGGGATCGCGTAACCGACAATAATCAGCGCACTGCTCCAGATATCAAAACGGCTACCGTTGTGCACCGCTTTGCGGATGCCAAGCGGGATCGACACCAGATAGATGATGAACGTGCCCCACAAGCCCAGTGTGATGGAGACGGGCATACTTTCTTTAATCAGTTGCAGCACCGACGCGCTACGAAACAGGCTGTCGCCAAAGTCGAAGCGCAGGTAATCCCAGAGCATTTTGAAGTAACGCTCATGCAGCGGTTTATCGAAACCATAGCGCTGCTTAATCTCGGCAATGACTTGCGGATCGAGGCCGCGCCCGCCGCGATAATGGCTGTCATTACTCAGGACATCACCTACGCCGGTGCGGGCATGCGTTGCGCCCATTCCACCTCCGCCGCTGCCTGGCAGTGATCCCTGATTACCGAATTCAATGGCGGCAATCGCCTGGTCCACCGGGCCACCGGGGGCTATCTGCACAATAAAGAAGTTAATGGTGATAATTGCCCAAATCGTGGGAATAATCAGTAATAAACGGCGAACGAGATACGCGCCCATCGCTTCTCCTTAACGTCTGGCAGCGGGTAATTTCGCTGCTTTGTTTACGTCATACCACCAGGTATCAAAACCGAGTGAGTAGACAGGGCGAATGCCAGGCATGGAGAACTTATCCCAGTAGGCGATGCGATCCGCTGACATGTACCACATGGGCAGCATGTAATAGTTCCAGGTCAGTACACGATCCAGCGCGCGTCCCAGCGGCAGCAGCTTTTCCTTATTCCCCTGCCAGCGGTTAATCTGCGCAATCAGATCGTCCACAGCCGGGTTTTTCACGCCCGGCGCGTTGTACGAGGAGTCGATATACTGTGAACTCCATGCGATTTGCAAATCGCCACTCGGCCACGGCTGCGCAAGCCACTGGCGCGGCATCATATCGTAGTCGCGGCTACGCATGCGGTTGGTGGCTTGTGAGTTATCCACCTGGCGGATGTCCATAGTGATACCGAGGCGCGAGAGATTGTGCTGAAATGGCAGTACCCACTGCGTGTTACCGCCGGAGGGTAGCAGCAATTCAAAGCGTAAAGGTTTACCGGTTTTCGCTTCCACGCGCTGTTGGTTTTTCAGCACCCAGCCCGCCTGTTTTAACAGCGCATCGGCTTTGAGCAGGTTTTCACGGTCATAACCATCGCCGTTCGATTTTGCCGGGGAGTAAATAGAGGTGAACACTTCCGGCGGGATCTGCGCTTTTAACGGTGCCAGCAGCGTTAGTTCATCGGCATCAGGGTAGTGACGTGCAGCGTATTCTGTGTTCTGGAAATAGCTGTTCGCCCGGCTGTATGCCCCGTAGAACAATGCTTTGTTCATCCATTCAAAATCAAAGGCCAGCGAAATGGCTTCACGCACGTGGCGATCGCTGAACACCGGGCGGGTGATATTGAACGCCAGCCAGCGCGTATTTTGCGCGGAAGTATTGGGTTGTTCATCTTTGACAATATAACCGCGGCTGAAGTTAGTGCCGATATAGCGTGTGGCCCAGTTTTTCGCATCACCTTCGCTACGTAAGTCAAAGGCGCCTGCTTTAAAGGCTTCAAACGCGACGTTATCGTCAAGATAGTAGTCATAACGAATATTATCGAAATTCCAGCGGCCGCGGTTGACTGGCAAGTCCGCCGCCCAGTAATCCCGTACACGGGTATAAGCAATATACTGCCCCATGCGCCAACTGCTGATACGGTAAGGGCCGCTACTCAGCGGCGGGCGGCTCAGCGGTTCGCTAAGCTTGTGATCTTTCCAGAAAGACTCCGGCATGATCGGCAGGGTCAGCAAGCTGAGCATGTCCTCTTTGCCCGGTTTCGCCAGCACAATGCGCACCGTTAACGGTGAGATGGCCTTCACCGTGGAGCCTTTATAAATCAGGCGGAATTGCGGCACGCCTTCTGTCATAAATTTCTGAAAAGTGAACGCCACGTCGCTGGCGCGAACAGGGGAGCCGTCATGAAAGCGCGCCCGTGGGTTAATGCTGATCTCCATCCATGAATAATCATCGGCATAGCGCGCCATCTCGGCGATAAGCGGGTAGTAGC
Source organism: Kosakonia sp. (assembly GCF_032052965.1). GTDB lineage: Bacteria > Pseudomonadota > Gammaproteobacteria > Enterobacterales > Enterobacteriaceae > Kosakonia. The sequence goes on along the minus strand of NZ_DAMBVN010000003.1, from coordinate 258,446 downwards.
TACCGGGTTCATCGTCGGAGGTGGTAAAGAGAGCATCGTAAAGCGATTCGGTACGCACGGCGGCATTACCGCGTAAAGCAAAACGGTTAAAGTTATCAAAGGTGCCAATGACAGAGAGTGTGACATTGCCGCCCTTGGGCGCCGCGGGATTCACATAATCAAAATGGGAAAAGTTAATGGCATATTTGGGTTCGCCAATCACGGCGAAAGAATAACTTTCTTTGATGGTTTGCGCCTGACTGACCAGACTGACAAAGGCCAACAATAACGCTGCAATGCGCACAAACTTCATTGTGTGTTCCTATGACCTGTAGCGCGCAGGGCGCACTAACTTCTTATCGCTGAATAATAAGGGAGGCCCGGCCTGATGTGAAATAATTCGCGGCTAGAGCAAAGCCTCAAATGGCGGCGCCTGCCAGTCCACAAACTGTTGAAGCGTCATCGGGCGGCTAAAATAGTAACCTTGCATAAAATGTACGCCGTGTTCACGCAGCCATCTCGCTTGTTCTGGTGTTTCAACACCTTCGGCGACGGTCAGCATATTCAGCCGTTTCGCCAGGGTCAGTACGGCGTCCAGCACTGGCGACGTGATGGTTTCCATGCCGATAGCATTGACAAAGCCGCGATCTATTTTCAGGTAGTCGAGGGTAAAACGTTCAAGATAAATCAGCGCGCTGTGACCGGTGCCGAAGTCGTCAATCGCTATCTCATAACCCTCATTGCGGAGCCACTCAAACCGTTTTGTCACCTCGGTGTAACGCAACATATCGCGCTCGGTGATTTCCAGCACAATGCTGAAATGGTGTGGGGGCAGCGATTGCGAAAATTGATGAATGTCGTCGGTAAAACTCTCGGCATGCAAATGGCCGGGCGCAATATTAATGCCGATTTTCGCGCCGGCAGGTAACAACGTTTGTAGCACCGGGGCATCACGGGCGATCAGCGCAAACAGGTGTAACGTCAGCGGAATAATCAGCTGTTGCGCTTCGGCGAAATGGATAAAAGCATCAGGCGGGATTTCGCCCGCGGTGGGGTGTTTCCAGCGCATCAGTACTTCGACGCCGCTGACTTTGAGGGTTTTTGCGTCAACAACCGGCTGGTAGACCACATAGAACTGTTCGCGCTTGATAGCGGTAAGTATCTCCCGGCCCGGGCGCAGGCGCGTCGATAAGATGTAAGCTGCCAGAAGCCCAATTAGCATTCCTGCCGTTGCTCCCAGCAGTAGCGCAAATTGCACGTCTTCCCGCCGCCATTTTTCTGCATACAGATAAATGGTCAGCGGCGTGCCGTCGATCTGTTCGGTGCTGAATGGCACCTGATCAAAGCTGGCTAAATTAATGAGCCCTGCAGTGAAGGTCGATATTGCCCGACCGTTAACGCCGATGGCGATCCCGGTGAGATCCGGCTGTTCAGAGCTGTACAGCATGTAAGGTGAAAGATTGATATTCAGCGAGACAAAGACACCGCGATCGTCAAACAGAGGACTACGAAACCACAACGCCATGGCCGGTTTATCCGGCATCATTGGCGTTCCGGGCAGGATCACCATATCGGTGGCTTTATTGACGTCGATATCCGGCACCAGTTGTTTCAAGGGGACATTCATCACCCCGGTTGCTGACGAGCAGACAGCGTTCTGATCCTTGACCAAAAGAAAGGCGCGGACGTTCAGGGTGAAGGCGGCCCGCGATGTCAGTTCACTGGCAACATCATGGCACGCATTCAGGGTTAGCGGCTGCAACAGCTCTGCCGTGGTGCGGATATCGCCGAGATAGTTGGTAAACCAGTTTTGAATGCCATTAAGCAACGTTTCATAGCGGGTCAGCCGTTTTTGTTGCTCTAACCAAAACTGGAATCCACCCACCGAGACAGCGGAAAACAGGCCGATGAGGATGCTAATCAGCGCTATTTTTCGGTTCAGGGTGAGAAAGTAGCGGGTGAACATGATGTTGGACCCAATTATCCGCGTTCTGCAGTGAACGATGTGAATTTCTGGACTATAGCCCGAAAAGCGGTTTGAGGATAGCGAGCATAAAAAAACACTGCCGGGGCAGTGTTCTTCTTTCTTAAGCGCCAGCCAAGGGAAAACCGGCGTTAAGTTATTAGCTGCGGGTCAGGATACGTCGCGCTTCGTTGTAGCGCTTCTTCCAGTACGGCTCATCCATGCTGGAAATCATCACACCGCTGCTGGTGGAAGCATGAACAAACTGGTTATTACCAATATAGATGCCGACATGTCGCCCGGTCGAACCTGCTCTGAAGAGAACCAGATCGCCAGTGCGCAGACTGGTGCGCGAAATCGACTTACCGGTTTCCTGCTGTTCCCAGGTGGAACGTGGCAGTTCTAAACCGAACTGTTCACGGAACGTGCGTTGCACAAAACCGGAACAGTCGATGCCTTTTTTGGTGTCGCCGCCGAGACGATAGCGAACGCCTTTCCAGTCGGCATATTGATCCATAATACGGGATTTAACATCCAGGTTACGGACCATATTTTCAAATTCATCCTGAGAGGTTTGCAGTGAAGAAGTGTCTTCAGCCACACCAAGCGTCTCAGAATGCATGTTCTTTGCGGTATTTGTTGATGAGCATGCTGACAGCAGTACCGCTACCGCTATCGCGGGTATCGCCCGCGCGATATATCTCAAAATCGGCTGAGATTTGACCATGTTGCTTATTTTCCCTTGAAGTCCTTAACGATAAATATCGTTATAAATACTGCCAACGCAGCGAGAGTAATTATCTATAAGCAACGAGACAAACACTCATGGTCGGATCTGTGGAACAACGCACAAATTTACGCACAATGAGAATAAAAGCACTCTTTGCGATAAGACGAAAGCGAGATTACCCTAACCCTCCCGGCATTGCGAGCGCTTTTCCCCCTTTTTTTATAAGAAATTATGATACAGAAAGTGAATATTCAGAATTGGTCACAAAATGGACAATTTAGTTTAAATAGCGTGCAAATTGCTCTTTTATAGGCGGATTGCGATGACAGGAAAATGACAAAATTAGGCAATCGCCGGGAATTTTAATTAGGGATCTAAAACGATCCCTAATGAATAGCGAAAATAATTGTTGGGCACTTGTTTAAATTTTGTTATTTCCGGGCAAATAACGATCAAACAGGAGAATAATTTTATCGCTAAGTGGTGTCAGCAGGAACCACGGCAAGCCGATGAGTACCGCCGACAATGAGCCTACGGCAATATCAGTGAACCAGTGCGCCCCAATCATCACCCGCGGGAAAGCAAAAACCACAACAATAACCAGCGCTATCGCAAAGGAGCGTTTGCCGAAATAACGTAGCATTATTGCGGCAAAAATCAGCAGCATCATACCGTGATCACCCGGAAAGCTGTCTTTGGACGCATCTTTGGTTGGGAAGTTAAGCAGATCGCTGACCCGGTAGATATTTTTGAAGAACAACGACGGGCTGGTGCGTTGCACCGGCATCAGCAACTGAGCCAGTTGGTTCAGCACTACCGCAATCAACAGCATCGTCAGGCCAATCATCAACACACGACGGCGGCCATCGCGATCCGCTGGTAACCAGAACGAAAGCATCAGGCAGCCCATGGCAACCAGCGAGCAGGCATCGAAGGCGCGGTTATTGGTCAGCGCCACCAGCCACAGGTAAGCGCGATTCTCGACCAGACCCTGGTTGAAAAAATGGAAGATGGCAGAGTCCAGCGGGAACCAGAAACCGTGGTTGACGGGTAAGTACCAGCTTAAAAATAACGCCAGACCAGCAGCGTTCAGCAACAAAATTAACGGTAAACGAGTTTTCATCTTTAAGGCATTTTCAATTAACACAGGCGCAACGGTAGTGCCATTAACTTAAACGAAGCTTCAACAGGGTGGACTGCAAGGCGTTCCAGTCCGCTTCCGACGCGGTAATCAGTTCAATCCGGCTGTCTGGCGGGGCAACATTTTGCGTTTCGATATGAAAATCCTGCCCCTGGCGATTGACCCGCAACAGGCCCTCGGGAATGCGCATCACCCCTTTAACCCGCTCTACGGGCGCCAGACGCGCCCACTCGAGCAGACCAACGGTATCGAAAACCGTGTCGGCATCAAAAATCCAGCCGCAGGCGTGGTGCCCCTGGCCGCTGTTCAGATTACGCCGCCAGCGCTGATGTGCTGGCAAATTCAGGGCCGCCAGCCCTTTATTACTGGCATGCGCATGTTGATGTTCTGCGCTGGCGCGCAGTTCACGCAGATTGCGACGTGGCTGATCAAGCAGTGCGCCGTCAATAGTGCCTTGCGTGGCGTTGACGAGGAAACGATCGCCGCCGAATTCGCGCCACCACGTCTCCAGGGCGTCCTGACTTTCTGGTGTGGCGCGGTCCTGTTTATTGGCGATAATAATGTCCGCCGCCGCCAGTTGGTCACGGAAGTTGTCGTTATTAACCGCTTTCTCATCCAGCAGCTGGCGCGGATCGAGCAGGCATAACGTCGCGCGCAAGTCGATCCAGGGTTCGTACACCGCTGCGTTTAGCATATCGAGGATCTGTTTAGGATGGCCAAGGCCGGTCGGCTCAATCAACAGGCGATCGGGTTTTCCCTGACGCAGCAGCGTATTCAGCCCGACCTGCATGGGCAAGCCATTGACGCAGCACATGCAGCCGCCGGGGATCTCTTTCAACAGTGCGCCGCTGTCTGCCATTAGCGCGCCATCAATGCCAACTTCACCAAACTCGTTTACCAGCACGGCCCATTTTTCCTGCGGCTCTTTATGTGCCAGTAAGTGCAATATCGAGGTCGTCTTGCCGCTTCCGAGAAAGCCGGTAATGAGGTTGGTCTTGGTCACTGAAACTCCAGGCGTCAACAAAATGAGGAATGGCAACGATCCTGGCGAAAAAAAGGAGAAAAGAGAAGGGCGCGGGCGAAGGAAAGCACGTATCGCCCGCGGTAATAGCAGAAAATGTTAACGATCGAGTACGGCTTTCACTGCACCGTGTGCGCCAAGAGTGGCAATGTTATGCCAGGCGTGGCTGACAGTGTCGACAAAGACCGGGTTCAGCGGCAAATCATTACCGAAGATTTCCTGCAAGGTCAGCAGGGCTGTCACGCGTTCAGCGTCATCACTGGTATCAACAATTGCGCGGATTTTATCCATCAACGGATCGCGAATATCGATAGTGTTGCCTGCATCATCCACGCCGCTGACGTAACGCATCCAGCCAGCAATGCCCAACGCCAGGAGCGGCCAGTCGCTTTCCCGCTGTAAATGTACGCGCACGCCATCCAGCATTCTCTGCGGCAGCTTCTGGCTACCGTCCATGGCAATTTGCCAGGTGCGGTGTTTGAGCGCAGGGTTGGCGAAGCGCGTGAGTAGACTGTCGGCGTAGGCATTAAGATCGACACCGGTAATACGCAGCGTAGGTGCTTGTTCATTGAGCATCAGCCTGCGCGCCGCCTCGCGAAATGCACTGTCCTGCATACAATCATTGATATGGGCAAAACCGGCGAGATAACCCAGATACGCGAGGAAAGAATGGCTACCATTCAACATGCGTAATTTCATCTGCTCCCAGGGCTGTACATCCTGCACCAGTTGCACGCCCGCAGCTTCCCATTCCGGGCGCCCGGCAACAAAATTATCTTCAATGACCCACTGAATAAAGGGCTCACAGCTGATGGCGCAGGGATCCTCAACGCCCAACAGCTGGCTGATCTCTGCCAGCGACTCCTCGGTAGCCGCCGGGACAATGCGGTCAACCATGGTTGCAGGGAAGCTCACATGGGTGGCGATCCACTCTGCCAGTTCGGGGGAGCGCGTTTGCGCCATGCCCAGCACAGCATTTTTCACGACGTGACCGTTGTCCGGAATGTTATCGCAGGAGAGGACAGTAAAAGGCGGCAGACCGCGTTCACGGCGGCGATGGAGCGCTTCGACCAGGATCCCTGGGGCAGAGTGCGGTTCATGCGGATGCTGCAGATCGTGCTCAATGCGCAGCTGGCGTAGATCCAGTTTACCGCTCGCTGGATCAATGCAATAACCTTTCTCGGTGATCGTCAATGAGACGATCGCCACCTGCGGTTCGCAGAATTTTTCAATAATGGCTGCCAGCGAATCGAGCTTCGCGTTCAGGCACTCGTGCACAGCGCCAATAATAATCGGCTGATTTCCCTCAGCGCCTTTTTCCAGCACGGTATAGAGATGATCCTGTGCGCGAAGCTGCGTCATTAACACATCGCCGCTAAACAGGCTGATTTCACAAATTCCCCAGTCGCCGCCCTGCGCATTCAATACCCGGTCGGTCAACAGCGCCTGATGGGCGCGGTGAAACGCGCCAAAACCAAAATGCACGATCCTTGAACGCAGTTGCGAACGCGCGTACTGCGGCTGCTGCACAATGGCGGGGAGCGTTACGGAGGCGATTGTCTTCATCTATATACACCTGATTAACCAATAATTAACATTATCCAGTGTAAAGTTATATGACAGCAAAAAGAATTGGTATGCCGTAATTATCCGGGGAATGTGAGCTGGATCAATCATTGTTGCCGGAGGGTTTGACCCTCTGATTTAAACATGTATGGTAGTCGTCATTCAGTTGCGTGTATTGGTATAACAACTTTAGAGGGTAAGGCGATGGAACAAACCTGGCGTTGGTATGGACCGAACGATCCGGTATCTCTTGATGATGTGCGTCAGGCAGGCGCGACGGGGGTTGTCACCGCGCTGCACCATATTCCGAATGGTCAGGTCTGGCCGGTAGACGAGATTAAAGCGCGTCAGGCGTTGTTGGCCGAAAAAGGCCTGGTCTGGTCGGTGGTAGAAAGTATTCCGGTACATGAAGATATTAAAACCCACAGCGGGCAATATGACCTGTGGATCGCCAACTACCAACAAAGTATCCGCAACCTGGCTGCATGCGGTATTGATACCGTGTGCTACAACTTTATGCCTATTCTTGACTGGACGCGCACCGATCTGGAATACACCTTACCGGACGGCTCCAAAGCGTTGCGTTTCGATCAAATCGCCTTTGCAGCCTTCGAAATCCATATTCTGAAGCGTAAAGGTGCGGAAGCGGATTACAGCGAAGAAGAGCAGCGCCAGGCGCAGGCTTACTTCAACGCGATGAGCGATGCCGACATCGAAAAGCTGACGCGCAATATCATTGCGGGTCTGCCGGGAGCAGAAGAGGGCTATACGCTGGAGCAGTTCCACGCCCGTCTGGCAGAATATGACGGCATTGATAAAGCGCAGTTGCGCGAAAATATGGCGTATTTCCTGCGGGCCATTGTTCCGGTGGCGCAGGACGTGAGGGTTCGTATGGCGGTGCATCCGGACGATCCGCCGCGCCCGATCCTCGGTCTGCCGCGCATTGTGTCGACAATTGAAGATATGCAGTGGCTGAAAGAGGCGGTAAACAGCATTAACAACGGCTTTACCATGTGTACCGGTTCTTACGGCGTGCGCGCAGATAACGATTTGGTGCAGATGATTGAAACCTTCGGCGATCGCATTCATTTTACGCACCTGCGCTCAACTTGCCGTGAAGCGAACCCGAAAACCTTCCATGAAGCTGCGCATTTACACGGCGATGTGGATATGGTGTCGGTGGTGGCGGCGATCCTGACCGAAGAACAGCGCCGGAAAAAAGCGGGCGATCTCCGTCCTATTCCGTTCCGCCCGGATCATGGTCATCAGATGCTTGACGATCTGCGCAAGAAAACCAACCCGGGTTATTCAGCGATCGGGCGTCTGAAAGGGATGGCGGAAGTGCGTGGTGTTGAGCTGGCGCTGAAGAAAACGTTGTTCCGCGATCTGCTGTAAACAAGCCTGATACGGGAAACAAATAAAAAGCCACTTCAGTGAAGTGGCTTTTTTTGTCTTTGCACGACGTTTATCAGTCAGCGCGGCCCATATAGCGGCGCTCTTCGATATGAATACGGATCTTTTCACCCGTCGTCAGATATTCCGGAACCTGAACAACCAGACCGGTGGTCAGTGTTGCAGGTTTGGTACGGGAACTGGCAGACGCCCCTTTGATGCCAGGCGCGGTTTCAACAATTTCCAGATCAACGGTCTGCGGCAATTCCAGCGCCAGCAACTGACCATCCCACAGCAGTACCTGCATATCCGGCATACCGCCTTCAGGAATGAATTGCAGCTCTTCTTCAATCTGATCTTTATTGAAGGTATACGGCGTGTAATCTTCTTTATCCATAAACACGTATTCGTTGCCATCAACATACGAGAAGTCAACAAAACGACGGTTCAGGGTAACAGTATCGAGGATGTCGTCGCCTTTAAAGCGCTCTTCCACTTTCAGCCCGGTGCGGACATCAGAAAACCGCATTTTATACAGCGTTGCTGCGCCGCGGGCGCTGGGTGACTGAATATCAATATCTTTTACAATCAGCAGCTTGCCGTTGTAGTTCAGCACCATACCTTTTTTGATTTCGTTCGCTCTTGGCATTGCAAGGGTCCTGTGAGAAGAAAATAATAAAAATATCGCGACAAAGTACTCGCGAGGGCCATTCCAGGCAAGAGGAATCGGCGAGTTTTGCATTCATGCAGTAAAAGATGATAGCGTGCGGCTGTTCGCGCCAGTCCGGCGCGTAAACCAGCAAGAGAGCCACTATGCAATGCCGTCCGGAATGCGGCGCGTGCTGTACCGCACCGTCCATCAGTAGCCCCATCCCCGGCATGCCGAACGGTAAACCGGCGAATACCCCCTGCGTGCAACTTGATGCTCAGCAGCGCTGCAAAATTTTCGCCTCTCCACTGCGCCCGAAAGTATGTGCGGGCCTGCAGCCAGGCCACGAAATGTGCGGCGATAATCGTCATGAAGCGATGATCTGGCTGCTTGAACTCGAACGCCAGACGGCACCCTAAACGTCTTTCATTCGCCCAAGGCACAGTTGTGCAAGCAGTGACATGGCCAGCGCAATCCAGAACACCGCGTGATAACTCCATATTTCTGCCACCACGCCCGCCAGGGAACCCGCGATAATCCAGCCCACGCGCGTGGTATTCGTATAAAGCGTTGTGGCAGAACCGGCCTGGCCTGGCATGAGATCCTGAAAATAGAGCATGCCGATACCGGCGAGAATGCCGATGTAGATGGCGTTCAGCAACTGTAAAGCAACCAGGATCGCCGGGGTATGCACCGTTAGCATCCCTGCATAGAAAAAGACGCCCGCCACGGCGCTGACGCGCATCAGAAAACGCTTACCAAAACGTTTTGCATAGTAGCCAGCAATCAACATGGTAGGAATTTCCAGCCCGGCAGCAGCACCCATCATCATCCCGGCCAGTTTTTCCGGCAGGTGCAGCTCATCAATAATAAACAAGGGCATGTTAATGATATACAGGCTGTTGGTGCCCCACATCAGGGTGCAGATGACAAACAGCAGCAGGGCGTCACGGCGATGTGCGCGCGGCGCTTCCAGTACCGCTGAACGGGCCTGCGGCACTTTGCGCATACTGGGTAAGAACAGCCAGACCATTGCCGCACAGGCGATAAACGCCACGCCTGCGCACAAATACATCACCGTAAACCCAAAACCCATTGCCAGCGCGTAAGCCAGCGGCGGGCCGACCACCCACGCCAGCGAAACCTGCGCACGCAAAATGGAGCTGAACATTACCGCTTCCCGCCCGGTACTGTCTGCATGTTCCCGCGCCAGCGCAAACAGCTGCGGGTTAGCGGTAGAGCCGAAGCTGCTCAAAAAGACGCCCACAAACAGCAAAATAAAGTAGTTACGATCCCAGGCAAACAGCACACAGGCCAGTACGCCAAGTAAACAGCAGAACACTATCAATGACTTCCGATCGCCTTTGCGATCGGAACGCCCGGCGAGAAACTGGCTCACCAGAATACCAATCACCGCGCTACCGGTAAAAAAGAAACCGACCATTGCCGGGCGGACATGTACTTCGTTGGTTAAAAACAGGCTTAGCGTCGGGGTTTGTAATGCGCCGGCAATGCCGGTCAGAAACGCGACAATCAAAAACGCCGTCGACGTAACGTCAAAAGCGCCTGGCCTGGCGGCAGCGGGGGAGTTTTGCATTTTTGAAAAGATCCAGTGGGCAGACGCGGAGTGTACGCCGCTGTGTTTCAAAAGCACAGCCTGGCCGGGGCAATCTGCCACAAAAAAACAAAATTCCATTGCGGCCAATGCCGATGAAAGCTGACGCGTGCTGACAGGGGCCCGCTGACGCCAAAAGCAACTTCAGCAAAAAAGACGCATGCGCAGGCGAAATGTGCAGTAGCTCTAAATTCTGCAACGAAAATTCAGAGATTTCTTGCTTGCTGAAGTAAAAAGGTGAAGATTTCATGAAACGTTTCAGCGTCATCGTGTAATTAATGAACCCAAACGATGACGTCTTATTTCTCATTTTAGCTGAAACGATTCAATTTCAGCAGGAGAGGAGTCATATGTTCCAGTTATCCGTTCAGGACATCCATCCGGGCCAGCAGGCCGGGAATAAAGAAGAGGCCATTCGCCAGATTGCCGCTGCACTGGTTGCAGCAGGCAATGTTGCCGACGGTTACGTCAATGGCATGCTGGCGCGCGAGCAGCAGACCTCCACCTTCCTCGGAAATGGCATTGCCATTCCTCATGGCACTACCGACACGCGCGACCAGGTGCTGAAAACGGGCGTTAAAGTTTTCCAGTTCCCTCAGGGCATCCTGTGGAGTGAAGGCCAGGTCGCGTATGTCGCGATCGGTATCGCAGCCAGTTCTGATGAACACCTTGGCCTGCTGCGTCAGTTGACGCATGTGCTGAGCGATGATGCCGTCGCAGCGCAGTTGCAGTCTGCAACCACCGCAGAAGAGCTGCGTGCGTTGCTAATGGGTGAAAAACAGAGCGCCTCGTTGAAGCTGGATAACGACACACTGAGCCTCGATGTTGCCGCGACCGATCTGGTAACGCTGCAAGCGTTGAATGCTGCGCGTCTGAAAGAAGCGGGTGCGGTAGACGCAGCGTATGTCACTCGTGCCATCAATGAGCAACCGTTAAATCTGGGCCAGGGAATCTGGCTGAATGACAGCGCTGAAGGCAACCTGCTGAGCGCGGTAGCAGTAAGTCGCGCGGCCACACCCTTCACCGTAGAAGGCGAGCAAGCTGCGCTGCTGGTCAGCGTCGCGATGGCGGATGAGCAACCTGTTGCGGTGCTGAAACGCCTGAGTGACCTGCTGTTAGCCAATAAAGCTGACCGTTTGCTGAATGCCGATGCAGCAACGCTGCTGGCACTACTGACCAGTGATGACGCGATCGCAGAAGATGTGCTGAACGCAGAATTCGTGGTGCGTAACGAGCATGGTCTGCATGCCCGTCCGGGTACCATGCTGGTGAATACCATCAAACAATTCAACAGCGAGATCACCGTTGCTAACCTTGATGGCACCGGCAAACCTGCTAACGGCCGCAGCCTGATGAAGGTCGTTGCGCTTGGCGTGAAGAAAGGCCATCGCCTGCGTTTTACCGCCCAGGGTGACGATGCTGAACAGGCGCTGAAGGCGATTGGCGAAGCCATCGCCGCAGGTCTGGGAGAGGGGGCATAAATGAGCAGACGTGTCGCAACTATTACCCTCAATCCTGCCTATGATTTGGTGGGGTACACCCCGGAAATTGAACGTGGTGAAGTGAACCTGGTGCGTACTACCGGTTTACACGCTGCGGGTAAGGGCATCAACGTTGCCAAAGTGCTGAAAGACCTCGGCATCGACGTGACCGTGGGCGGTTTCCTGGGGAAAGACAACCAGGACGGATTCCAGCAGCTGTTCAGTGAACTGGGCATTGCCAACCGTTTTCAGGTGGTGCAGGGGCGTACCCGCATCAACGTGAAACTGACCGAAAAAGACGGTGAAGTCACTGACCTGAACTTCTCTGGTTTTGAAGTCACGCCGACCGACTGGGAGCGTTTTGTTGCCGACTCCCTCACCTGGCTGGGTCAGTTCGATATGGTCTGCGTCAGCGGCAGTTTGCCGTCTGGTGTCAGCCCGGAAGCTTTTACCGACTGGATGACGCGCCTGCGCAGTCAGTGCCCGTGCATTATTTTCGACAGCAGCCGCGAAGCGCTGGTCGCCGGCCTGAAAGCCGCGCCGTGGCTGGTTAAACCGAACCGCCGCGAGCTGGAAATCTGGGCGGGTCGTAAGTTGCCTGAATTGAAGGACGTTATTGAAGCTGCTCACGGCCTTCGCGAACAAGGGATTGCCCATGTGGTGATCTCGCTGGGCGCAGAAGGGGCACTGTGGGTTAACGCTTCGGGTGAATGGATCGCCAAACCGCCGTCAATGGAAGTGGTAAGCACCGTTGGCGCAGGGGATTCAATGGTTGGTGGGCTGATTTATGGCCTGCTGATGCGTGAGTCCAGTGAACATACATTACGCCTGGCCACCGCTGTTGCTGCACTGGCGGTCAGTCAGAGTAACGTAGGTATTACCGACCGTACCCAGTTAGCCGCGATGATGGCGCGAGTTGACTTAAAACCCTTTAACTAACAGCAGGAGAGGCATAATGAAAACGCTGCTGATTATTGACTCCGAACTCGGGCAGGCCCGTGCCTATATGGCAAAGACCTTGCTGGGCGCGGCGGCGCAGAAGGCGAATCTGCAATTCATTGATAACCCTGGCGAAGCGGAACTGGCTATCGTTCTGGGCAGCAAGGTGCCGAACGACGGCGCCCTGAGCGGGAAAAAAGTGTGGCTGGGCGACATCAATCGCGCAGTTGCTCACCCGGAACTGTTCCTGAGCGAAGCGAAAAACCACGCTGCACCTTACACTGCTCCGGCTGCGACAGCGGCAGTGGCGGCCAGCGGCCCGAAACGCATTGTAGCGGTAACAGCATGCCCGACCGGTGTGGCACACACCTTTATGGCGGCTGAAGCCATCGAAACCGAAGCGAAAAAACGCGGCTGGTGGGTGAAAGTCGAAACCCGCGGTTCTGTGGGTGCTGGCAATGCGATCACTGCAGAAGAAGTAGCACAGGCGGACCTGGTTATTGTTGCTGCCGATATTGAAGTTGACCTGGCGAAATTCGCCGGTAAGCCGATGTACCGCACTACGACCGGTCTGGCGCTGAAGAAAACCGCGCAGGAGCTGGACAAAGCCGTAGCGGAAGCCAAAACGTACCAGCCGACCGGCAAAGCGCAAGCGGACGCGGGCGAAGGGCAGAAAGAGAGCGCGGGTGCCTATCGTCACCTGCTGACGGGCGTGTCGTATATGCTGCCGATGGTGGTGGCGGGTGGCTTGCTGATTGCACTCTCCTTTGCTTTTGGTATCACTGCCTTTAAAGAAGAAGGGACGCTGGCTGCTGCGTTGATGAAAATCGGCGGCGGTTCCGCATTCGCCCTGATGGTGCCGGTACTGGCGGGTTACATTGCGTTCTCTATCGCTGACCGTCCGGGTCTGACGCCAGGTCTGATTGGCGGTATGCTGGCGGTGAGCACCGGTTCTGGTTTTATCGGCGGTATCATTGCTGGCTTCCTGGCCGGTTACCTTGCCAAAGCCATCAGTAAAAACGTGAAGCTGCCGCCAAGTATGGAAGCGCTGAAGCCGATTTTGATCATCCCGCTGTTTTCCAGCCTGATCGTCGGTCTGGCGATGATCTACCTGATCGGTACGCCAGTGGCGAAAATCCTTGCCGGCCTGACCTCCTGGCTGCAAACCATGGGCACCGCGAACGCGGTTCTGCTGGGTGCAATCCTTGGTGGCATGATGTGTACCGATATGGGTGGCCCGGTGAACAAAGCGGCATACGCCTTTGGCGTGGGTCTGCTGAGTACCCAGACTTACGCACCGATGGCAGCGATTATGGCAGCCGGTATGGTGCCGCCGCTGGCAATGGGTCTGGCGACACTGGTTGCACGCAACAAGTTTGATAAAGGTCAGCGTGAAGGGGGCAAAGCAGCACTGGTTCTTGGTCTGTGCTTTATCTCTGAAGGGGCGATCCCGTTCGCTGCACGTGATCCGATGCGTGTTATCCCGTGCTGTATCGCCGGTGGTGCGCTGACGGGCGCCATCTCTATGGCGATTGGTGCCAAACTGATGGCGCCGCACGGCGGTCTGTTCGTCCTGCTGATCCCCGGTGCAATCACGCCGGTGGTCGGTTACCTGCTCGCTATTATTGCCGGTACACTGCTTTCAGGCCTGGTATATGCCTGGCTGAAACGTCCGGAAGTGCAAGCGGTAGCGAAAGCTGCATAATCCGTAAGGACCGAAAAGGGCCGCTTATGCGGCCCTTTTTTTTGCACGGATGAGGCGCAGACTGTTTACCTTCTCAGACCGTTGCGTCGATGTTTTGCTGTGCTTTCAGCCACGCAATCTCTTCTGCCCAGATATCCGGGTTAATGGTTTCAAGGATCATCGGGATGCCGTCGAAACGCTCGTCGCGCATGATCCAGCGAAACGCATCATGGCCGATATTGCCTTCGCCCAGGCTGTGATGGCGGTCGACACGGCTACCGAAAGCGCTTTTAGCGTCATTCAGATGCATCCCGCGCAAGTATTTAAAGCCGACCACACGATCAAACTCTGCAAACGTCTCTGCCGTGGCAGCCTCGGTACGTAAATCGTAACCCGCGGCGAAAGCATGGCAGGTGTCAATGCACACGCCCACGCGGGATTTGTCTTCCACGCCGTCAATGATCGCGGCCAGGTGCTCAAAGCGGAACCCCAGGTTGCTCCCCTGACCAGCGGTATTTTCGATTACCGCGGTGACGCCTTCCGTTTGCGCCAGCGCGATGTTAATCGACTCCGCAATACGCGCCAGGCACTGCTCTTCCGGGATTTGCATCAGGTGGCTGCCCGGATGAAAATTAAGCAATGTCAGCCCGAGTTGCTGGCAGCGCGTCAATTCATCAACGAAGGCCTCGCGAGATTTTTCCAGCGCCTCCGCGACCGGGTGCCCGAGGTTAATCAGATAACTGTCGTGCGGCAGGATCTGGCCCGGGGTGAAATGGTATTTTTCGCAGGCGGCTTTAAACGCGTCGATCGTTTCCGCATTCAGTGGCGCAGCGCGCCACTGGCGCTGGTTTTTGGTAAACAGCGCAAACGCGGTCGCCGCAATCTCGGCGGCGCGGATGGCAGCATTTGCCACGCCGCCTGAGGCGCTAACATGCGCACCAATGTATTTCATAAAAACTCCTGTTAAAACCCGCCGGGGGAAAGTGGCAATGATAGCGGGTCTGCAGGAGAGAGATGTAATGGTTTATGCCATCAGGTGATGAATACCGAGGTTAATTGCGCCGCCGCCTACAATCAACCAGACAAACAGGAGCAGACCCATTACCAGGGGTTTCGCCCCGGCATTTTTCAGCGCGCTAACATGTGTGGTCAGTCCCAGCGCCGCCATTGCCATGGCTAACAACAGCGTGTCCAGCGCGTTGAGCGCATTGACCAATGATGTCGGCAGCAGATGAAACGAGTTAAAAATAGCCACAGCGATAAAACCCAGCGCAAACCACGGAACAGTAAGTTTACTTTTCTCGTTATCGTTCTGCGGGCTTAACTGCTTAACGCGCGCTGCCAGCAGCAGTAAAAAGGGTGCCAGCATCATCACACGCAGCATTTTTGCGATCACGGCCGCGTTTTCCGCATCCGGGCTGATGGCGTGCCCGGCGGCCACTACCTGGGCGACTTCATGTACGGTAGAGCCAATCCAGATGCCATACGTTTCCGGGCTGAACAGCGAACCCAGCAAGGGATAGAGCGCAGGATAGATGAAAATGGCCAGCGTACCGAAGATCACCACGGTCGCCACCGCAACTGTCACTTTACTGGCTTCGGCTTTCACCACCGGCTCGGTCGCCAGCACCGCCGCAGCGCCGCATATGCTGCTGCCCGCGCCAATCAGCCAGCTGGTTTTTTTATCCAGACCGAAGACTTTTTGCCCAAGGAAACAGGCCAGGGCAAAGGTGCTGGAAAGCGTCAGAACATCAATAAGGATACCGCTGACGCCAACATCGGCAATTTGCGAAAACGTCAGGCGGAAGCCATAAAGAATAATCCCCAGCCGCAAAAGATGTTGCTTCGCGAACAGCACACCGCTGTCGCAGTGCCGGTGCAGTTTAGGGTACAGCGTGTTGCCAATGATCATGCCCATCAGAATCGCCAGTGTTAACGCGCTTAACCCGAAACCGGCAATACGCGGGATTGCGCCAAGCCACAGTGCAACGAACGTAATGGCTGCGCTAAGCAGCAGCCCCGGCGCGAAGCGCCATATTGGGTAACGGTGGGGGTGGAACGTGATATCTGTCATAACCTTCTCCTCTTCATGGAGAAAAGGTTACGGTGAGCTGGTTTAAAGGTAAAATTGATTATATATTTATAATCAATCTTTATAAGTGGTAAGTGGAATCTATGCATATTACGTTGCGTCAGCTTGAAGTCTTTGCTGAAGTGCTGAAAAGCGGCTCCACCACCCAGGCTTCACAGCGGCTTTCTCTTTCCCAGTCTGCGGTAAGTGCAGCGCTCACCGATCTGGAAGGCCAACTGGGGGTGCAACTGTTCGACAGGGTCGGTAAGCGTCTGGTGGTGAATGAACATGGGCGGTTGCTCTATCCGCGTGCGCTGGCCGCTCTGGAGCAGGCTACGGAAATTGAGCAATTGTTTCGTGAAGACAACGGTGCAATACGGGTATTTGCCAGTAGCACCATCGGCAACTACATCCTGCCGGAAGTGATCGCCCGCTACCGCCGCGACTTCCCTGTGCTACCGCTGGAGCTAAGCGTCGGCAACAGTCTCGATGTGATCAATGCCGTGGCCGATTTTCGCGTGGATATCGGTTTAATCGAAGGGCCGTGCCACACCGCAGAAATCATTGCTGAACCCTGGCTTGAAGATGAACTGGTGGTGTTTGCTCCGCCTTCCGCGTCCCTGCTACGGGGTGAGATAACGCTGGAGCGGCTCGCGGCGGCACCGTGGATCCTGCGTGAGCGGGGCTCAGGCACGCGTGAGATTGTCGACTATTTGCTGCTGTCGCATTTACCTCAGTTTCATCTCGGCATGGAGTTGGGTAATTCTGAAGCCATAAAACACGCGGTACGCCACGGTCTTGGCATCAGTTGCCTGTCGCGTCGGGTGATCGCCGAACAACTGGAAACCGGTTCATTAGTTGAAGTGCCGATCCCGCTGCCGCGTCTGGTTCGCACATTATGGCGCATACACCATCGGCAAAAACACCTCTCCAGCGCCCTCGAACGCTTTATTCGTTACTGCGCCATTTAATTGCACCATCAGCATGCGTCTGCACCGTTTCGGTGAGCAGACGCAGCGCTATTTCCTCCCATCCATTGCTGCGTTGTGCTTGTACTGCACGTTATGACGGATATATCGCGTTGGCACATTAGTTGCAAAATGTTATTCAAAGAATCTTTTGTTTCATGAGCGATGAGGTGTTAACGATGAAGAAATGGATGATGGCGGCAGCAGGTGCAGCATTAATGATGACATGCGCCGGGCAGGCGCTGGCGGATCAGTTGCAGGATATTCAGAAACGCGGCGTACTTCGCGTTGCAGTGCCGCAGGACTTCCCGCCTTTTGGTTCCGTGGGCACCGATCTCAAACCGCAAGGTTACGATATTGATATGGCGGAATACCTGGCGAAAAGCATGAAAGTAACGTTGCAACTGGTGCCGGTCACCAGCGCCAACCGCGTACCGTACCTGCAAACCCACAAAGTCGACCTGGTCATTTCCAGCCTGGGTAAGAACGCGGAACGCGAAAAAGTGATCGACTTTAGTCGCGCGTATGCACCGTTCTTCCTGGGGGTGTTTGGCCCGAAAGCGGCAACGTTGAGTGATGCAAAAGCGTTGAGCGGCAAATCCATTGGCGTCACCCGCGGTGCGGTGGAGGATATGGTTTTGAGCGATATCGCGCCGAAAGATGCTGATGTTAAACGCTACGAAGACAACAACACCACGCTCTCTGCCTATATGTCCGGGCAGGTTCAGTACCTTGCCACTGGCAACGTGGTGGTAGCCGCTATTGCCCGCCAGAACCCGCAAAAAGCGCCGGTCAGTCAGTTTATGCTGAAAGACTCGCCGTGCTACATCGGGCTGATGAAAAACGAACCGGCACTGAAAAGCGAAGTCGACAAGCTGGTGGAGCAGGCGCTGAAAGATGGCACGCTGAACAACCTGTCGCAAAAATGGATGCAGGCACCGTTGCCGGCCAACTTCGGCGCGTAACCGCATGACAACGTCGCTGGATTTCGTTGCGCTGTGGCCATTCTGGCCGCAGCTGCTTGCGGGCTTGTGGACAACCCTGACGCTCACCGTGCTGGCGACGGTGGGGGGCGTGTCGCTGGGCATTGTCGGTGCCGCGCTACGAAGCGGAAAGCCCAGCCTGCTGAGCACGGTGTGGGGCGTGTATGTGGAGCTGATCCGAAACACGCCATTTGTGGTGCAACTTTTCTTTATTGTGTTTGGCTTGCCAGGGCTGGGCCTCAAGCTGACCGCGGGTGAGGCTGCCTTGATTGCCATGGTGGTGAATCTGGGTGCCTACAGTACCGAAATTATCCGTGCCGGGATTCAGGTCACGCCGAAGGGACAGTGGGAAGCTGCGCGGGTGCTCGGGCTGACCCGTGGGCAGGCTTTTATCCGCGTGATCCTGCCGCCTGCGCTAAAGCGTATTTATCCAGCCCTGGTCAGCCAGTGCATTATCGTGATGCTGGGGTCATCTGTGGTGTCGCAGGTCTCCTATGAAGAGCTGACATTTATGGCCAACCTGATCCAGTCGCGCACCTTTTTAAGTTTTGAAGCCTATTTCCTCACCACGCTGTTGTATCTGGCCTTGTCGCTGCTGATGCGTCAGGCGTTGCTGGCGATTGGCCGTAAATGGTTAGGGAGCGAGAGCTGATGAGTACCTTTACCGACTGGGACATTCTACGCAATCTGCTGCTGGCAGCGCGCTGGACGGTACTGCTGTCGCTGATTGCGTTTTTTTGCGGGACGCTGGTCACGCTGCCACTGCTGGTGTTGCGCATTAGCCGCTGGCAGTGGCCAAAAAGGGCGATAGCCGGTTACGCGGCGCTGTTTCAGGGAACGCCGCTGCTAATGCAACTGTTTCTGGCATTTTTTGGTCTGGCGCTGTTTGGTATTGATGTGAGCGCCTGGACAGCGGCCACACTTGCGCTCACGCTGTTTACCAGCGCGTTTCTGCTGGATATTTGGTACGGCAGCATTAAAGCCTTGCCAAAGGGGCAGTGGGAGGCTTGCCGTTGCCTGGGGTTGAGTTTTGGGCAGACGCTGTTTCGGGTGGTGGCACCGCAGGCCATTCGTATTGCTATTGCGCCGACGGTCGGTTTTTCGGTACAGGTGATCAAAGGCACGGCGCTGGCGTCAATCATTGGCTTTGTGGAACTCACTAAAGCCGGAACCATGCTCAATAATGTCACATTCGCTCCGTTTAAAGTGTTCGGCCTGGTTGCGCTGGGCTACTTCCTGCTGTGTTATCCGCTGTCGCGCTACAGCCGTTATCTGGAGAAAAAATTCCATGCCGCTCATCACCATTAATGATGTTCAAAAATACTATGGCGACAATCACGTGCTGAAGGGTGTTAGTCTCGACATTGAGATGGGCGAAGTGGTGTCGATCATTGGCCGTAGCGGTTCTGGCAAAAGTACTTTGCTGCGCTGTATGAATGGGCTGGAAGGTTATCAGGACGGCAGTATCAAGCTGGGCGGAATGACCGTGACCGACCGGGAATCTCAAGCGCGGGAAATAAGCCGCTCCGTGGGTATGGTGTTCCAGAGCTTTAATTTGTTCCCGCATATGACCGCGCTGGAAAACGTGATGTTGGCCCCGCGTCGGGTACTGAAGCTCCCGGCGCAGGCATGCCGGGAGCTGGCGATCCAGATGCTGGAAAAGGTTGGTCTTGGCGAACGTATTGACTCCTATCCGGCGAATCTCTCCGGCGGGCAGCAGCAGCGTGTCGCCATTGCCCGCGCATTGGCAATGAAACCCAAAGTGCTGTTGTGCGATGAGATTACCTCAGCGCTGGATCCAGAACTGGTGGGTGAAGTGCTGCGCGTGCTGGAGCAACTTGCCGCAGAGGGGATGACGTTGATCCTCGTTACCCATGAAATGAATTTTGCCCGTGAAGTGGGCAATCGCGTGGTGTTTATGCATCAGGGTAAAGTCTGGGAGCAGGGGGAGAGTAAATCCTTTTTCACCCAGCCGCGCACGCCAGAACTGCAACAGTTTATCGCCTCTGTACGTGGGTTAAATTAATCGCCGTCGCTCCCGCTGCGCTGCGGGAGCGCTTTACCGCCTCGCAACATTCCCCAATCACTGCTTTACTTATAATTCGCTGCCTATCATGAAGCTCTCTAATAACAGACGTTTTATGCCGGAATGGCTGCGTTTCGTTTGCTACAATCGCGCCTCATTTTTTGGATGGATAGCTTTTTCTTATGGTTTCCGAATCAAAAACCACACAAGCGCCCACGCTACGTCGTGAACTGAAGGCGCGTCACCTGACGATGATTGCCATTGGCGGATCCATCGGCACAGGGTTGTTTGTCGCATCAGGGGCGACCATTTCTTCAGCGGGCCCGGGCGGCGCGCTGTTCTCCTATATTCTCATTGGTCTGATGGTTTACTTCCTGATGACCAGCCTCGGCGAACTCGCCGCATTTATGCCCGTTTCAGGTTCATTTTCCACTTACGGTCAGAAATATGTTGAAGAGGGCTTTGGCTTCGCCCTGGGCTGGAACTACTGGTACAACTGGGCGGTAACCATTGCTGTTGACCTTGTGGCTTCGCAGCTGGTGATGACCTGGTGGTTCCCGGACACGCCAGGCTGGATCTGGAGCGCGCTGTTCCTGGTTGTGATTTTCCTGCTCAACTACATTTCGGTAAAAGGCTTTGGCGAAGCGGAATACTGGTTCTCGCTGATCAAAGTGGCAACGGTAATCATCTTTATCGTGGTCGGCGTGATGATGATCGTCGGTATTTTCCAGGGCGAAAAACCGGCAGGCTGGAGCAACTGGGCGATTGGCGATGCGCCATTTGCCGGCGGTTTTTCGGCGATGATTGGTGTGGCGATGATCGTGGGCTTTTCCTTCCAGGGGACGGAGCTTATCGGCATTGCGGCGGGTGAATCTGAAGATCCGGAAAAGAATATTCCGCGTGCGGTGCGGCAGGTGTTCTGGCGTATCCTGCTGTTTTACGTCTTCGCGATCCTGATTATCAGCCTGATCATTCCGTATACCGACCCGAGCCTGTTGCGTAACGATGTGAAAGATATCAGCGTCAGCCCGTTCACACTGGTGTTCGAGCATGCGGGGCTGTTGTCTGCAGCGGCGGTGATGAATGCCGTGATCCTGACGGCAGTGCTGTCGGCGGGTAACTCCGGCATGTATGCCTCCACGCGTATGCTTTATACCCTGGCCTGTGACGGTAAAGCGCCGCGTGTTTTCGCCAAACTGTCGAAAGGTGGCGTACCGCGTAATGCGTTATATGCCACTACCGTCATTGCGGCGCTCTGTTTTCTGACCTCCATGTTTGGCAACCAGACCGTGTACCTGTGGCTGCTTAACACCTCAGGGATGACGGGCTTTATTGCCTGGCTGGGCATTGCGATTAGCCACTACCGTTTCCGTCGCGGTTACGTTGCGCAGGGTCACTCGCTGGATAACTTACCGTACCGTTCTGGCTTCTTCCCACTGGGGCCGATCTTCGCCTTCGTACTGTGCCTGATCATTACCCTCGGCCAGAACTATCAGGCTTTCCTCGCCGATAGTATCGACTGGGGCGCGGTAACGGCGACGTATATCGGCATTCCGTTATTCCTGCTGATTTGGTTCGGTTACAAACTGTCGAAAGGTACGCGTTTCGTGCGCTATAGTGAGATGGAGTTCCCGGAGCGTTTCACTCAATAAGTATTCACTCTTTTAGCCCTCTTTCCGGAGGGCTTTTTTTTGCCTGAAAAAGTTCCCTGCGCGTCTGCAAATTTACATAACTTTAAAATAATGAAATTGATAAGCATTATCATTTTCATTAATGTAACTCGCTGAATAACAAGGAGCTGGCTGCGACTTTTTGCGCCCTGATCTCCGGTAATGCTTCCGCCCTTGTCACAGTAATGAGGCGCGGTCTTTGGCTTGTGAGCACCCCTTTTGCCTTTATTTTGACCTCATGGAGTTACGGAATGTTTACCTTGAATCCCATCGTGCGGGGAGGCCTTTGCGCGTCTGCATTGTGCTGGGCGCTGCCAACCCTGGCGGCCGTAGAGAGCGGTGAAACACTGGTGGTGACGGCCTCTGCCAGCGAACAAAACCTGAAAGATGCCCCAGCCAGTATCAGCGTGATCACCCAGCAGGATCTCCAGCGTAAGCCGGTGCAAAACCTGAAGGATGTGCTGAAAGAGGTACCCGGCGTACAGCTCACCAATGAAGGCGATAACCGTAAAGGCGTGAGTTTGCGCGGTCTCGACAGCAGCTATACGCTGATCCTGATTGACGGTAAGCGCGTCAACTCTCGTAATGCCGTCTTCCGCCATAACGATTTTGATCTCAATTGGATCCCGGTTGATGCTATCGAACGGATTGAAGTAGTGCGCGGGCCGATGTCGTCACTGTATGGATCGGATGCGTTGGGCGGGGTGGTGAACATCATCACCAAAAAGATTGGCCAGCGCTGGAGCGGCAGCATTACCGCCGACAGCACTGTTCAGGAACATCGCGATCGTGGCGACACCTGGAATGGTCAGTTCTATACCAGCGGCCCGTTAATTGACGGTGTGCTCGGGATGAAAGCATTTGGTAGTGTGGCGAAACGCGAAAAAGATCAGCAGCAGTCATCCCAAAGCGACGCCAGCGGCCAGACGCCGCGTATTGAAGGCTTTACCAACCGTGATGGTAATGTCGAGTTTGCCTGGACACCGACAGAGGATCAGGACATTACCGCCGGTTACGGCTATGACCGCCAGGATCGGGATTCTGATTCGCTGAACAAAAATCGCCTCGACAGGCAGAACTACTCGCTGGCGCATAATGGCCGTTGGGAAATGGGCAACAGCGAACTGCGTTTTTATGGCGAAAAGGTCGACAATAAAAACCCCGGAAATAGCAGCCCCATCACTTCGCAAAGCAATACCCTGGACGGTAAGTACGTGCTGCCGCTGGGCACCCTCAATCAACTGCTCACCGTTGGCGGCGAGTGGCGGCACGATAAGCTGACAGATCCGGTGAATCTGACTGGCGGTAACGGCAGCGAAACCTCTGCCAGCCAGTACGCGCTGTTTATCGAAGATGAGTGGCGTATTTTTGAGCCGCTGGCACTGACCACCGGCGTACGTATGGATGACCACGATACCTACGGCGACCACTGGAGCCCGCGTGCGTACCTCGTTTACAGCGCGACGGATACAGTGACGGTGAAAGGCGGCTGGGCAACGGCTTTCAAAGCGCCGTCCCTGCTGCAGCTCAGCCCTGACTGGGCCACTAACTCCTGTCGTGGGAGCTGCCGTATTGTAGGTAGCCCGGAACTGAAGCCGGAAACCAGTGAGAGCTTCGAGCTCGGGCTCTATTACAGTGGCGAAGAGGGCTGGCTGGACGGTGTGCAGGGGAGTGTAACGGCATTTCAAAACAACATTGACGACATGATCAATATCAGTCGCACACCCAGCCTGAGCGAAGCCCCGGGCTATTCCAACTTTGTCGGCTTTGAACGCAATGCGAATGGCAGATCGATCCCGGTATTCCGTTATTACAATGTTGATAAAGCGCGCATTCAGGGGGTGGAAACGGAGCTGAAAGTGCCGTTTGGTGAGGCATGGAAACTGACGTTGAATTACACCTATAACGACGGCCGCAATCTCAGTGGCGGTGGTAATAAGCCGCTGCAGGATTTGCCATACCACACCGCCAACAGCACGCTGGACTGGCAGACCACCGAAGACTGGTCGTTCTATCTTTCTGCGAACTACACCGGTGAAAAGCGTTCAACCACGCAGGGTACTACACCTGGCGGTTACGTTATCTGGAATATGGGCGGCGCCTGGCAGGCCAGTAAAAACGTCAAACTGCGTGCGGGTGTGCTGAACCTTGGCGACAAAGATCTGAGCCGTGATGACTACAGCTATAACGAAGATGGCCGTCGTTACTTTATGGCAGTGGATTACCGTTTCTGATGAAGAAAACCGGTGGCAGGACGCCACCGGTAGCGGGATTACTTCAGCAAATGCTGCGCATGGAAGCGCAGATGATCTTCAATAAACGAAGCGATAAAGAAATAGCTGTGATCATAGCCAGGCTGAATGCGTAGCGTCAGCGGCCAGGATTTTTGCCTGGCCACTTCCGCCAGTCGCGCAGGTTGCAGCTGATCGGCGAGGAACTGATCGTTATCACCCTGATCGATAAGCATCGGTATTGCGCGACTTTCATCGCTCTCCAGCATCAAGGCACAGCTATCCCATTCGCGCCATTGTTGCGCATTGTCACCCAAATAGGTGCTAAAGGCTTTTTGCCCCCACGGAACTTGCAGCGGGTTAACGATCGGCGCGAATGCGGAAACGCTCGTATAGCGCCCCGGGTTTTTCAACGCCAGCAGCAGGGCACCGTGGCCGCCCATTGAATGGCCGCTGATGGCACAGTGAGGGCTAACATTAAACTCGTTATTGATAAGCGCCGGTAACTCATCGCGCAGATAATCATACATCCGGTAGTGCGCTGCCCACGGTTGCACAGTGGCATTAAGATAAAAACCGGCACCCTTGCCAAGATCGTAACTGTCTGCATCGGCAACGTCATCGCCGCGCGGGCTGGTATCCGGCATCACCAGTACAATACCCAGTTCTGCCGCGACGCGTTGTGCACCCGCTTTGGTGGTGAAATTCTCATCATTGCAGGTCAGGCCGGAGAGCCAGTACAGCACCGGCGGTGGCGTGGCGCTGTGCTGCGGCGGTAAAAAAATGCTAAAGGTCATCGTACAGTTGAGTACGGCGGAGTCGTGGCGCCAGCGCTGTTGCCAGCCTTCAAAACAGCGGTGCTCTTCGAGCAGTTCCATGCGGGGCTCCTCAGTTAATGGTGCGTCGTAAGTAAAAGCGATCTTTGCATAATACAGATTATTCATCCCGCTGTGAGTAACTTTCACTTTCGCATAAATGCGACATACTGCATCATAAACATAACTTTACGTTAACAAATGAGGTGTGCATGGTACGCGCGGTCGCGCTCTGCGGGTTTATTGTGCTGGTGGTAGCGATGGGAATAGGGCGCTTTGCTTTTACGCCTCAAGTGCCGCTGATGATCCGCGATGGGCAACTCACCCTGACCAGCGCCGGGCTGGTGGCGGCGATCAATTATCTGGGGTATCTGCTCGGCGCGTGGGATGCGATGCGTGCGCAGCGACATATCGAACTCCGTCTCTGGTCAGGTATTGGCGGCGCGGTGGCGCTGACGTTTTTATCGTCTATAGCCGACAACGCACTGCTGCATGGTGCAATACGTCTGGTGATCGGCGCGATGAGCGGCTGGGCGATGGTGCTGATTGCCGCCTGGACAAATGATCGACTGGCCCAGGCCGGGCGGCCAGGTTTGAGCGCCGCCGTGTTTGCCGGACCAGGTGCTGGCATTGCCTTAAGCGGCCTGCTGGCAGTGGCTATCCAGGCGAAAGGCTTGTCGGCGGCGTCGGCCTGGCAAGTGTATGGCGTGCTGGCCTTATTGCTGGTGGTAATGATTGCCCGTTACCTGCCGCGCCCCGGCGAATGGCACCGGCCGGGGCAAATCGTGCAAGCACTGCCCATGACCGCGAACGTGAAACGCCTGGTCTGGAGCTACAGCCTCGCCGGGTTTGGCTATATTCTGCCTGCAACTTTCCTCTCTCAAATGGCGGCGCTGCGCTTTCCTGGCAGTCTGTTTGCTCAGTTTGTCTGGCCGGTTTTTGGCGTGGCCTCGGTGGTAGGCATTGCGTTAAGCATCTTGCTGCGTCATGCGGGCCACACGCATCAGCGCTTAGCCATCGTACTGTGGTTACAGGGAGCAGGGGTGTTGGCAGCATGGCTGCTTCCAGGCATTGGCGGGTTGATTACCGGAGCGCTACTGGTCGGCGGCGGTTTCCTTTGCGCAGTCCAGCTGTCGTTGCTGTATGGACGTGAACTTGCTCCTGCCCATGCGCGCTACATGGCGGGGTTACTGACCACGGGTTATGCGTTGGGGCAACTGGTCGGGCCGATGACCTCAGCGCTTTCGACCTGGCTCACACAGCGTCTTGAACCGGCGCTCGGGGTGGCTGCCATCGCTCTGCTGATCGGTGGCATTCTGGTCTGGAAACGCTCACCCTGAAAGAGAGCCGGATTTCAATAATTATCGATACCAGGGCTGGATTATGTGCGCGACCTCACGCACAATGATTGCTCACTTCGCCCGTTGTCATGGCGAAGCACGCCACACCTGCAGGAGAATAAAAAGATGTCATCACTCACTAAAGAAGCGGCTCTCGTTCATGAGGCACTGGTTGCCCGTGGTCTGGAAACGCCATTGCGTCCACCGGTCCGCGAGATGGATAACGAAACCCGTAAGCGCCTGATCGCTGGCCACATGACCGAGGTGATGCAGCTGCTGAATCTCGATCTGAATGATGACAGCCTGATGGAAACGCCACATCGCATCGCCAAAATGTATGTCGATGAGATATTTTCTGGCCTCGATTATGCCAATTTCCCGAAGATCACCGTCATTGAAAACAAAATGAAAGTGGATGAAATGGTCACGGTACGCGATATCACCCTGACCAGTACCTGTGAACACCATTTTGTTACTATCGACGGCAAAGCGACGGTAGCGTACATCCCGAAAGAGTCGGTGATAGGCTTATCGAAAATCAACCGCATTGTGCAGTTTTTTGCCCAGCGTCCGCAGGTGCAGGAGCGTTTAACGCAGCAGATCCTGACCGCACTGCAAACCCTGCTCGGCACCAACAATGTGGCCGTATCGATTGATGCGGTGCATTATTGCGTTAAAGCACGTGGTATCCGAGATGCGACCAGCGCCACTACCACCACCTCGCTGGGAGGCTTGTTTAAATCAAGCCAGAATACCCGCCAGGAGTTCCTGCGCGCTGTGCGCCACACTAACTGATTGTCGGAGAGCCGGAGACATGGAACGCAATGTCACGCTGGATTTTGTTCGTGGCGTTGCCATTCTGGGTATTCTGCTTCTGAATATTTCTGCCTTTGGTTTGCCAAAGGCAGCCTACCTGAACCCTGCCTGGTATGGCGAAGTCACGCAACGGGATGCCTGGACATGGGCCTTTCTCGATCTTTTTGCCCAGGTTAAATTTCTCTCGCTGTTTGCCATTTTGTTTGGCGCGGGCCTGCAAATGCTGCTGCCGCGGGGTAAACGCTGGATACAGTCCCGTCTGACCCTGCTGGTGCTGTTAGGGTTTATTCATGCGCTCTTTTTCTGGGATGGCGACATTCTGCTGGCTTATGGCCTGGTAGGGTTGATTGCCTGGCGGATGATCCGTGATGCACAGAGCGTAAAATCCCTCTTTAATACCGGGATCGTGCTTTATCTGATTGGCATTGCTGTACTGCTGTTACTTGGCGGCATCTCGGGAGGGCAGGCAAATCGTGCCTGGCTGCCGGATGCGGCAAATCTGCAATACGAAGCCTGGTGGAAAACCAGCGGTAGCGCCATCGAAGCGGTCAGCAACCGGGCGGATATGCTCTCTAATATGCTGCTGGCGCTGGGCGCGCAGTATGGCTGGCAACTGGCTGGGTTAATGCTACTGGGGGCGGCATTAATGCGTAGCGGCTGGTTAAAAGGCCAGTTCAGCCTGCGTCATTACCGGCAAGTGGGCGCGCTGTTGATTGTGCTCGGTATGTTGATTAATCTGCCCGCGATTATTGCTCAATGGCAGTTGGGCTGGTCTTATCGCTGGTGTGCCTTTATCCTGCAGGCGCCGCGAGAACTCGGCGCACCGCTGCAGGCGCTGGGTTATGCCGCACTGGCATGGGGGTTCTGGCCGCAGATTTGCGCCAGCAGGCTGGTCAGTGCCATTGCCTGTGTCGGCCGTATGGCGTTGAGCAACTATCTGCTACAGACCCTGATCTGCACAACGCTGTTCAATCACCTCGGTTTATTTATGAAATTTGACCGCCTCCAGTTGCTGGCTTTTGTGCCAGCGGTGTGGGGCATCAATATTCTCTTCTCCCTCTTCTGGCTTAAACGCTTCCGTCAGGGGCCACTGGAATGGCTATGGCGGCAGTTAACCGCACGTGCTGCAGGGACATCATTATCGCGCACATCCAGATAACGATCTGGATCACAATCGTTAACAAAACGGATGTAACCGTTTCCATTGATGTGA
The DNA here is from genome assembly GCF_032052965.1 of Kosakonia sp. Lineage (GTDB taxonomy): Bacteria > Pseudomonadota > Gammaproteobacteria > Enterobacterales > Enterobacteriaceae > Kosakonia. The sequence continues at coordinate 230,153 of NZ_DAMBVN010000003.1, read as the reverse complement.
TGCCACTCACGTAGCAATCACCAGCCTACTGACAAAATAGCCCCCTTACTTAACCCAGGGGGTGACTGTGAACTGCCGCAATCCAGAAAAGGTGGGGAAAAATGATCACCATTCGTGACGTTGCCCGTCAGGCGGGCGTTTCTGTCGCGACGGTTTCCCGCGTACTTAACAACAGTGCACTGGTTAGCCAGGAGACGCGTGAAGCGGTGATGAAAGCGGTCGCACAGCTTGGTTATCGCCCGAATGCCAATGCCCAGGCGCTGGCGACGCAGGTGAGCGACACCATCGGCGTGGTCGTGATGGACGTGTCGGACGCCTTCTTTGGCGCGCTGGTGAAAGCGGTCGATACCGTCGCGCAGCAGCACCAGAAATATGTGCTGATTGGAAACAGTTACCACGAAGCCGAGAAAGAGCGCCACTCCATCGAAGTCCTGATACGACAACGCTGTAACGCCTTGATTGTCCATTCAAAAGCTTTAAGCGATGAAGAGCTGGCCGGTTTCATGGAGCAGATTCCAGGCATGGTGTTAATTAACCGGCTGGTACCGGGTTATGCCCATCGTTGTGTCTGCCTGGACAACGTCAGCGGCGCGATGATGGCAACACGCATGCTGCTCAATCATGGTCATCAGCGCATTGGTTATCTGGCGTCCAGTCACCAGATTGAAGATAACGATTTACGTCGCGAAGGCTGGTTCCGCGCACTGGAAGAGCAGGGCATTGCCGCGCCGGATAGCTGGGTAGGCACCGGATCGCCGGATATGCAGGGCGGTGAAGCCGCGATGGTCGAGCTGCTGGGGCGTAACCTGCAACTGACGGCCGTATTTGCCTATAACGACAGCATGGCCGCAGGTGCGCTGACGGCGCTGAAAGATAACGGCATTGCGGTGCCACAGCATTTGTCATTGATTGGTTTCGATGATATTCCCATTGCCCGCTACACCGATCCTCAACTGACTACTGTGCGTTATCCGGTGGCCTCGATGGCGCGTCTTGCGACGGAGCTGGCACTGCTGGGTGCCGCAGGGAAGCTGGATTTACAGGCTTCTCACTGTTTTATGCCCACGCTGGTGCGTCGCCATTCGGTAAGCCAGCGACAAACTGTGGCATCGATCACTAACTTATAACGTCGGGTGATGTAACCGTTTTCAATCTGTGAGTAAATTCACAGTATCTTAACAAGACGCTGACTATGATGTCAGCGTCTTAGAAGCTGAAACACGATGTAACGGTGAGTGTTTATTTTACCTGCGCTTTGCGGCGTTACACATCGAAGAAAGCGAATTCTGGAGCGTTACCGTACACGGACGAATGGATTTTTTTAGCGTGAGCTTCGGTCGAAAGTAACGTTCCATTAACATACTTCCCGCCGAGCATTATTCACAAGAACTACCCTGCATATAAAAAACCGGAGATACCATGAATAAGAAGGTGTTGACTCTGTCTGCTGTTATGGCAAGCATGCTTTTTGGCGCAGCCGCACACGCAGCGGATACCCGTATTGGTGTGACCATTTATAAGTATGACGACAACTTTATGTCTGTTGTACGTAAGGCTATCGAGAAAGATGCCAAAGCAGCGCCGGATGTACAGCTGCTGATGAACGACTCCCAGAATGACCAATCCAAACAGAATGACCAGATCGACGTCCTGCTGGCGAAAGGCGTAAAAGCACTGGCGATCAACCTGGTTGACCCGGCAGCGGCGGGGACTGTTATTGAGAAAGCGCGCGGCCAGAATGTGCCGGTGGTGTTCTTCAACAAAGAGCCGTCTCGCAAAGCGCTGGATAGCTACGACAAAGCCTATTATGTGGGTACCGACTCCAAAGAATCCGGCGTTATTCAGGGCGACCTGATTGCGAAACACTGGGCGGCGAATCAGGGCTGGGATCTGAATAAAGATGGCCAGATCCAGTTCGTACTGCTGAAAGGCGAACCGGGCCACCCGGATGCGGAAGCGCGTACCACTTACGTTATTAAAGAGCTGAATGACAAGGGCATCAAAACCCAGCAGCTGGCACTGGATACCGCAATGTGGGACACCGCTCAGGCGAAAGATAAAATGGATGCCTGGCTCTCCGGTCCTAACGCTAACAAAATTGAAGTGGTTATCGCGAACAACGACGCCATGGCAATGGGTGCGGTAGAAGCGCTGAAAGCCCACAACAAGTCTTCTATTCCGGTCTTTGGTGTCGATGCGCTGCCTGAAGCTCTGGCGCTGGTTAAATCCGGTGCGATGGCCGGTACCGTGCTGAACGATGCCAACAACCAGGCAAAAGCCAGCTTTGATTTGGCGAAAAACCTCGCCGAAGGTAAAGAAGCCGCTGCCGGCACCAACTGGAAAATTGAGAACAAAGTTGTTCGCATTCCTTATGTTGGTGTAGATAAAGACAACCTGGCTGAAATTGCCGGTAAATAATAAGCAAGCCTGTTCTCACTGGGCGCAACCTTTGTTGCGCCCTTTATAACACGATATGCCAGGCCAACAAGGTATAATTATGGTCAGCAATAATACTCAGTCGTCAGGTGAATTCTTGTTGGAAATGAGCAATATCAACAAGTCTTTTCCAGGCGTTAAGGCACTCGATAATGTCAATTTAAAAGTCCGTCCTCATTCCATTCATGCATTAATGGGTGAGAATGGCGCGGGTAAATCAACATTATTAAAATGTCTTTTTGGGATCTATCAAAAAGATTCCGGCAGCATCCTTTTTCAGGGAAAAGAGATCGATTTCCATTCCGCTAAAGAAGCACTGGAAAATGGTATCTCGATGGTTCACCAGGAACTTAACCTGGTGCTGCAACGTTCTGTTATGGATAACATGTGGCTGGGTCGTTATCCCACCAAAGGCATGTTTGTCGATCAGGACAAAATGTTTCGTGATACCAAAGCTATTTTTGATGAACTGGATATTGATATTGATCCGCGTGCACGCGTGGGAACTTTATCCGTTTCACAGATGCAGATGATCGAAATTGCGAAAGCTTTCTCCTATGACGCTAAAATCGTTATTATGGATGAGCCAACATCATCACTGACCGAAAAAGAGGTTAATCATCTCTTTAAGATTATCCGTAAGCTGAAAGAACGCGGCTGCGGTATTGTTTATATCTCCCACAAAATGGAAGAAATATTCCAGCTGTGCGATGAGATCACTGTCCTGCGCGACGGTCAGTGGATTGCCACCCAACCGCTGGAAGGGCTGGACATGGACAAGATTATCGCCATGATGGTCGGCCGTTCCCTGAACCAGCGTTTCCCCGACAAACAAAACGAGCCGGGCGAGACAATCCTCGAAGTCCGTAACCTTACATCGTTACGCCAGCCTTCGATTCGCGATATCTCTTTTGACCTGCGTAAAGGCGAAATCCTTGGGATCGCCGGTCTGGTCGGCGCAAAACGTACAGACATCGTGGAAACGCTGTTTGGTATTCGTGAGAAATCCGGCGGCACCATTAAGCTGCACGGCAAAACGATCAATAATCACAACGCCAATGAAGCCATTAACAATGGTTTTGCACTCGTCACCGAAGAGCGCCGTTCAACCGGTATTTATGCTTATCTCGATATTGGCTTTAACTCGCTGATTTCGAATATTCAGAATTATAAGAACAAAGTAGGTCTGCTGGATAATAGTCGCATGAAAAGCGATACCCAATGGGTTATCGATTCCATGCGAGTGAAAACACCAGGCCACCGCACACAAATCGGCTCATTATCTGGTGGTAACCAGCAGAAAGTGATTATCGGTCGCTGGCTATTAACCCAGCCGGAAATTCTGATGCTCGATGAACCCACGCGCGGTATTGATGTGGGCGCAAAGTTCGAAATCTATCAGCTAATCGCTGAGCTGGCCAAAAAGAATAAGGGGATTATTATTATTTCCTCTGAAATGCCTGAACTATTAGGCATTACTGACCGTATTCTGGTAATGAGCAATGGCCTCGTCGCTGGAATTGTTGACACTAAAACCACAACGCAAAACGAAATTCTCCGTCTTGCGTCTTTGCACCTTTAAGATCAGGGGCTCCTCATGAGTGCGTTAAATAAAAAAACTTTTCTCACTTATCTGAAAGACGGCGGTATTTACGTTGTTCTTTTAGTGTTACTGGCCATTATCATTTTCCAGGACCCTACGTTCTTAAGTTTGCTGAACTTAAGTAATATTCTGACGCAATCCTCGGTGCGTATTATTATTGCACTGGGCGTGGCAGGGTTGATTGTCACCCAGGGGACAGACCTCTCTGCCGGGCGTCAGGTTGGCCTTGCGGCGGTGGTTGCCGCCACGCTGCTGCAATCCATGGAAAACGCTAATAAAGTGTTCCCGGATATGGCCACCATGCCTATTCCGGTGGTGATCCTGATTGTCTGCGCAATCGGCGCCATTATTGGTCTGGTAAATGGCATTGTGATCGCTTACCTCAACGTGACGCCGTTTATCACCACGCTGGGTACGATGATTATCGTTTATGGTATTAACTCTCTGTACTACGACTTCGTGGGCGCGTCGCCGATTTCCGGCTTTGACAGTGGCTTTTCGACCTTTACGCAAGGCTTTATTGCGCTGGGCAGTTTCCGTCTCTCTTACATTACGTTCTACGCGTTAATCGCCGTTGGCTTTGTGTGGGTGCTGTGGAATAAAACCCGTTTTGGGAAAAACATTTTCGCCATCGGTGGTAACCCGGAAGCGGCCAAAGTCTCTGGTGTTAACGTTGCGCTGAACCTGCTGATGATTTATGCCCTGTCCGGCGTGTTCTACGCCTTCGGCGGTATGCTGGAAGCGGGCCGTATTGGCTCGGCAACGAACAACCTCGGCTTTATGTACGAACTGGATGCCATCGCAGCCTGTGTGGTCGGCGGCGTCTCCTTTAGCGGCGGTGTGGGTACTGTGCTCGGCGTGGTAACCGGTGTCATCATCTTTACGGTTATCAACTACGGTCTGACCTATATCGGCATTAACCCTTACTGGCAGTATATTATTAAAGGCGGCATCATCATTTTCGCGGTGGCGCTCGATTCTCTGAAATACGCACGTAAAAAATAAGCACACTCTGTTTATCCGGCCCGCTGCTCGCAGCGGGCTTTTTTTTACCTGCACACGACGGGAAGGGGGGATCGTGAAAAAACTTTACGGCCGGGAAGTTGTTAAATTTTTCACTCCGGTGCTACGCTCAAATAAGGCACAGCATAAATGAGGTAATTCTAATGGAGAAAGAATTAGCGTTTCCTGCTTTTCCGGTTACCGGTTGGCAGGTGGGGCCAGTGGAAAATGTGAATGGTGTGGTAATGAAATTTGGTTACAGCACGTCGCCGTATGGACCAGGGGCGACAACCTTTGATTCGCAGTTTTTCAGTTTAACCCCGGAAATGGTCAGAAGTCTGATCTACGATTTAGAGTTAAGTTTGCATCAGTTCGAAGATAAAGTGGCCTGATAACCCCGCTGACGAGACTACCTCGCAGACGTGATCGTTTGCGCACTGCGCGGTAGTGATTGCCTTATGCAATTTTCTTACCTAAATGAACAACTTGCCATTAAATATTTAACATTTAAGTCAATTCTGAATGCCATAAGCGCTACGGGTACTTACGCTTTACCTATACATCTCTGAAATTAGTATCCGCAGCTCAGGGGCGCCTATGAATCTAGTGTATTTTAAAGTTGATAACCTTCCGCATGAAAAAACCAGTCACGGCAGTTTCTCCCTTAAGGGTGTTGAGCTACTTCGCGATGGCGAAGTCGTCGTCTCGTTGGGCGATGTGAAGGTCGATACATTGCCGGTGTACCGCTTTTGCACGGTGCCAACCGGGTTTCGTAAAATTGAGTACCGCATCAAAAGCGGGGCGCCAGCGCGCATTCACTGCTCTGCTGGCTATTTAAAAACGGGTGAGTATCTGGTTGATACCCCCCAGGGTGAGCAGACCTTCGCGTTTAACGCGTTGAATGGGCAATGGACGCTGGATAAGAATGCACAAGTGGTGATCGATGTCCGGGCGTTTGTAGAGCGTAAGTTTACGCTTGTCCGCCCGGCCAAAAATATTAACCGCAATGCCCCGGTATATTAATTAACCGTCTTAATTTTTCCCTTTTTTCTGAATATCGAGAAGCTGCTCGGCGGTAACGGCCGGGTAGCCCTGGGCATTGTCCGGGACTTCCTGCAGTGAGGGAATGGGGACCAGCGGCCCTAAGAAGCGCGGCTCGCGTTTAAACATATACAGGTCGGCAATGGTTCCCAGGCGTGCACCAAACTCACGTACACGCACGCTCCACATATCTTTCGGCGATGGTACCGCATAACACTGCGCCTGAATGCCCATATGCAGGGCAATAAACAGCGCACGTTCACAGTGGAAACGCTGCGTAATGATAATAAAATCATTAGTATCAAACACTTTTCTGGTGCGAACGATAGAGTCCAGGGTGCGAAAGCCCGCGTAGTCCAGCACGATATCCGAAGGGTCAACCCCCGCAGCAATCAAATCCTTACGCATGGTCATCGGTTCGTTATAGCTTTGCAGAGCATTATCACCGCTGAGCAGCAGGTAATTCACCTTGCCACTGTTATAGGCGTTCAGCGCACCCTGAATACGATAACGATAGTATTGATTGATGACGCCAGTGCGGTAGTACTTGGCGGTACCGAGCACGACGCCCACTTGCCGCCAGGGGAGATCCTGCAAATCGTCGTAGATATAGGGCGCGGTTTTCCAGCTCATCCAGCGATCGAGGCCAAGCGCGGTTAACAGCAGCAAGCCGACCAGGACTAACAGGCTGTATAACAAACGCTTTAACATGCGGGAGACTCGGTGCAGGATTGAAATTTCACTCAGGCTACTTTACCCGTCCGGCAAGCGCAAGAAACGGCAGCTCAATTGCGGGCTTTTTCATCACTGCGGGTGTGACTCCGCAGTGATGTGCGTCACGCCAACAGAACTCGTTCAATATTCTGGCAACCCAGCGCCCGCAGCGTTGCCACGGTGGCATCCCATTGCGTCAGCGGCGCGTCGGCACGTTCTGCCAGGATGGCGCGTTGCATATCCACATAATCATATCCGCTCAGGTTGAGTAAATTGAGGGCCCCTTGTAACGGCGGTAGCGTGGGGTTAAAGGCGGCGTTTTCTGCGTAGCTGCCGTAGAAAATACGGCCATCACGGCATTCAATCGCCACGCCGGAAGGGGAGTGTGTATACGGCGAGTGGCTTCTGTTCGCCGCGTTAACGGCAGCCTGCGCCAGTGCGTCGCCGCTGTGGGTAAAACCGTGGTTTTGCTCATCCATCAGCAGCGTTTTGATCGACAGATCTTTCGGGCCGAAAGCATCCGGCAGGTAGTCGGCCAGGGTGTGCACCGCGCGTCCTGGCAGATGAATGCGCAGATCCAGCCCGCTATTCAGTTCATTCATAAACTGACGGCAGTGGCCGCAAGGCGTGTAGTTGACTGTCACTGATGCGAGTGCTTTCTCGCCGCGCGCCCAGGCATGGCTAATGGCGCTCTGTTCCGCATGGACAGTCTGCTGCATGGTAGCACCGAGGAATTCCATATTGGCGCCAAAATACCAGGCTCCGCTGACTCCCCGGGCAATAGCGCCGACATTGAAATGGGACAGTTCCGTGCGGGCGCAGGCGGCGGCCAGCGGCAGCAGCGCAAAAGCCAGTGCGTTTTCGTCCATCCCGCAGGCGCTGTGCAAGGTTGCCACCTGCTCCGCGCTCAGCATGGCGGGGAAATGCACATCCGCCAACAGGGGAGCCAGCGCGGATTGCACATTCTCCGCAAGCCCGGAAAACGCAGTGTGAAAACGTGAATGCATGGCGTTGCCTCGTAACAGTGTGTTGGAATCGTAGTTTACGGGGCTAAATAGCCCTTATGTGTGATTCACTTCACACTGTATGTGCAACTAATGAAACTCAAATGAAAAATGCGCGACGAATCGCAAATTTTAACGCATTACGGCGACGATCAGCGGAAACAAAAACGGCGCAATCAATGAGGTAATAATGCCGCAGATTACCAGCGCCAGTGAACTGAACGCCCCTTCCTGATAATCCAGTTCTGCGCAGCGCGCCGTGCCCAATGCATGCGAGGCAGTGCCCATTGCAAGGCCGCGGGCAGATTTGGTGTGGATACGCATCAGGTTTAGCAGGGTATGGCCAAAGACCGCGCCCAGTACACCGACAAAAATCACACACACTGCGCTTATCGCAGGAATACCGCCGATGCTACCGCCCACCGCCATGGCAATCGGCGTTGTTACCGACTTCGGTAATATTGAGGCGGCGATTTCCGGTGTCGCTCCCATTAACAGTGCGATAGCCGTGCCTGAGACCATTGCCACCAGGCTACCGACAAAACAGATTGTGATGATCGACTTCCAGCGGGCGCGAATCTGGTGCAGTTGCTCATAAAGTGGAAAGGCCAGCGCCACCACCGCAGGTTGTAATAAGTCGTTAAGGATTTTGCTGCCCTGAAAATAGTGGTCGTACGGTGTACCGGTGATCAGCAGGATTGGGATGATCACCACCATGGCCACCAGAAGCGGGTTAAGCAGCGGGATTTTGAAACGTGCGGCCAGCTTACGTGCGGCAAAAAAAACGGCCAGTGTCAGCGGCAACGACCACCAAATATACGTCATCATTGTTTGCTACCTTTTTGCCCCGCCACTTTACGTTCACCGTGCGCCAGATGTGTGCTCCAGCTCACCACCAAAAAGACAATCACCGTGCTGATAGCACAGGAGACGATGATCGGGCCAAACTGTGCGCGCAGCAGGTCGTAATACTGCATGACGCCAACGCCAATCGGCACAAATAACAGCGCCATGTAGCGGATCAATATAAAGCAGCCGGGATTAACCCATTTCGCGGGCAGGATTTGCAGCGCCAGCAGCACAAACATAATCAGCATACCGATAATGCTGCCAGGAATGGCAATAGGCAGCAGCGAAGCCACAAAGATCCCTGCGTACAGGCAGGCATAGATAAGTACAAAAGCACGAAGATATTGCCAGATAATATTCAATGATTTACTCATGGTGAAAGCCCTTGCCTAAACGCATTCATCATACAATTAAAGCTAAAAACGTGCTACCGATCACATCATGAATTATGAGCATACCAAACATTCCTTTTTGGAACGTTATGCATTCCCACATGATTTTTCCGGCTGACTCCCAGCAAAGTGTAGTTTTGCACTACCACAAAGGCACTTTCCACGCTGCAGCAGAGACGCTACTATGGCGCCTCATTTTTTCCGGGGCGATTTATGCGTGTGTTACTGGCGCCAATGGAAGGTGTGCTCGATTCGCTGGTGCGCGAGCTGCTGACCGAGGTAAACGATTACGATTTATGCATCACCGAATTCTTGCGCGTGGTGGATCAACTGTTGCCGGTAAAATCGTTTTATAAAATCTGCCCTGAACTGCATCGGCAAAGCCGCACTTCATCCGGCACGCGGGTGCGCATCCAGCTGCTTGGGCAATACCCGGAGTGGCTGGCGGAAAACGCAGCCCGTGCGGTGGAACTGGGGTCGTGGGGGGTAGATCTTAACTGCGGTTGCCCGTCGAAACTGGTCAATGGCAGTGGCGGGGGGGCCACGCTGCTTAAAGACCCCGAGTTGATTTATCGTGGTGCAAAAGCCATGCGCGAAGCAGTACCCGCTCATCTCCCGGTGACAGTAAAAGTACGGCTGGGTTGGGACAGCCCATCGCGGCAGTTCGAAATTGCCGATGCCGTGGAGCAGGCTGGCGCAAGCGAACTTGTCGTACACGGGCGTACCAAAGAGGATGGCTATAAAGCCGAGCGTATTAACTGGCAGGCGATTGGTGAAATCCGCCAGCGGTTAACCATTCCCGTGGTCGCGAACGGGGAGATCTGGGACTGGCAAAGCGCTCAGCACTGCCTGGCGGCTACTGGCTGCGATGCGGTCATGATCGGGCGTGGCGCATTAAATGTGCCCAATTTGAGCCGGGTTGTAAAATATAATGAGCCCCGAATGCCATGGCCGCAGGTGGTCGCGCTGTTAGTCAAATATACGCAGCTGGAAAAACAGGGTGATACCGGTTTATATCATGTCGCACGTATAAAACAGTGGCTAAGTTATTTACGAAAAGAATATATTGAAGCGGGCGATCTTTTTGCCACTATTCGCACCTATAAAACCGCAAATGAAATTGCAGCAGCTATTTCCCGCGAGCTAAATCACGTTTCTGCAGATTTATAAAATAAGTCGCTGGATCATTGCAAGGCGGAGTGTTATTGATATTCGCGCAGCAACTCAGGATTGTCACTGTAATACAGGCAAAACCTAAAGCGTTTAAATCCATCTTCCATGGGTTTACGGTTTGGGTTTTTTTTGCTTTATTTTTATAACTATTTAAGTGAAATAGTTAAACAATCATCTAATAATTATCTGTATTTTTCTGGATATATGCTTTTTGCATATCTAAATATAAAATGGAAAGAACCGTATGGCGTCATTTAAATTCGCTTTACCTCTGGTTTTCATTATGGGTTGTAATAGCCCGGCATTTTCCGCTGATGATTTACCTTTCGCCACCCAGGGATTTTTTGAAGAGAGTCTGTTTAACGTTACGCTAAAAAATATATGGATGTTCAATACCGGCGATCAACTTGAGCAAGCCGGCGTCGGCGAACAGCGCGCCTGGGCGCAAGGCGTGCTGCTGGATTATCAAAGCGGTTGGTATCAGGATACGCTGGGCATAGATGCCTCCTGGTATAGCGTGGCGAAACTCTATGCCAACGACAACTTCGCTGGCAGGGATCTGGTGCGCGATGCCAACGGCAAGGCGGAAGGCTTCAACAAAGTTGGCCAGCTCTACGCCAAACTGAAATGGGGAGAGGACAAAAAATACGCGCAGCTCAATGCTGGCTGGCAGCAGTTGTACAAATTCGGCATCCTCAACGTCACCCGTAGTCGCGCTGCGCCAAGCTCGTGGCAGGGCGTAAGCCTGGTCACACAATGGGAGGACCTGTCTGCCCGTGGCGCCTGGGTTTCTCGTTTTTCTGAGCGCGACGAGCCAGAGAAACGCCGCTTTTATACTTTGCAAAGCGGCAAACCGATTGACTATATCGTCACTGGCGACGTGAACTGGAGCCCAACAAAAAACATGCGCATAACGTGGCTGAGTGGCGAGAGTCAGCACTATTTACAACGCCACGGTTTAGAAACACAATTCTCAATGCCGCTTGGCGTGCAGGAAAAACTCCTGTTGCGTGGAAGCTGGTATTACAACCGTGGCTTAAGTGAATGGGAAGGCACACGTGGCTTTAACCGTAGCGCCCGGCATCTTTTTGCTCTGGTGGGTTACCAATATAACGATATTGAATCCGGAATAGGCTGGTCAAAAACAAAAGCGCCGCTGAAAAATGGCCTGGGCAGTTTCTACTGGCATTTAGGTAAAAATACCCGGGGTGCATTTAATAGTCCTGCCGACGGAGAAGGAAACGATTATGTCAATGACGGCGAACAAATGCTCTATTGGTATGGGAGATATAAATTTTCGCCGGAATTGACTGTCGGGTTGTTTGGTAATTATGGCTTTGGCGCGAAATATCAAGATACGGCGCTAACCCAGTGGGAATATGGCGGTTATTTTGCCTGGACACCGAAAATGATTAAGGGTTTTTCCTTGTTCGCCGGAATCGGACCAAGCTATAGCTGGAAATTAATAAATGGTAAACCCTGGTTGACAGAAGATAAACGCACCTTCCATCGAGCAAAAGGCATTGGCGGCACGGTGTCGATGGAATACAAATTTGGTCTGCTGAATTAAAAGGCTAATATAAATAAAAGGAATTAATAATGAAAAAAACAGTACTGGGATTGCTGTTAAGCATGCTGACCATGGCTCACGCTCAGGCCGCTGAACAGGCAATGCGGATATTGCTGGTGAACGATGACGGCTGCGAGTCTGTTGGCACGATCTCGCTGCAAGAAAAACTGGCCGCCAAAGGCTATGAGGTATGGATGGTGGCACCTGCCACCAATCAGAGTGGTATCGGGTCGGCGATCACCTTTAAACCCAATAAAATTTTTGACGTAAAAAAGGTGGCGGATAAACGCTACTGCTTTCCCGGCACGCCGGCGGATGCGCTGGATTTCGGCTTGCTTGGGGTGCTGAAAGATAACCCGCCAGATCTGGTGATATCGGGCGTTAACGACGGGCCAAATACCGGTGTAGCGCAACTCAATTCCGGTACGGTTGGCGCAGCAGTACGCGCAGTGCGCTATGGCTATCCGGCTATTGCAGCCAGTATTGGATACTTGTTGACAGCGGAGGAGATGAAAGCGGGCTGGCCAGCTACCCATAAATATTGGCCGGACTCTGTGGATTATGTGGTCTCGCTGGTCGATCAAATCAACAGTAACTGGCAGACCGGGCAGCCGGTGTTGCCAAAAGGTTCCGGTGTAAGCATTAACTATCCGCCACTGACGAAAAAGGAGATTAAAGGGCAAAAATACGTGGCCAATGAGCAGTTTCCGGCGCCCCAACACACCTACAAATTGCTTGCAGATGGGCGTGCTCAACAAATCATGAGCCAAAAAGTGTTGGAACCCAGCGAGGCAGATACCGATACCGGTTGGCTGAATAAAGGGTACATTACCTGGTCGTTGCTGGACGGCGAATGGAATGCGCCACAGTATGAGCCTCAATACAAAGCCATTTTTCAATAACTAAACGGCTGAGACGGCGATCACATTTTGTTTGCCGTCTCATTGTTCGTTACGGTGAAGCTGGTAGAGTGCACGGGTGGATTGTTACTGCGCAAGCAGGCTAAACCTGATTATCTGGCTTCTGTCGGATGTCAGGTTTTTTTGTTTCCGGGGTCGGGATGAAGATCGCCAAAGTCTTAAATAACAATGTCGTGGTGGTGCTGGACGAGCATCAGCGCGAGCAAGTGGTGATGGGCAGAGGTATTGCCTTTCAAAAACGTCCCGGCGATCGACTGGATGAAGCCAGCGTCGAGAAAGTGTTTGCACTGCAAAGCGATGAGCTGGTGCGCCGCCTGAGCGAACTGCTGAGTCAGATCCCGCTGGAGGTGATGACGGCCTGCGACCGCATTATTGATCTCGCGCGTGGCCGGCTCGGTAAACTGCAGGAGAGTCTTTACATCACGCTGACAGACCACTGTTTTTTTGCTATCGAACGGCAGAAAAAGGGCGCAGTGATCCGTAATGTGCTGTTATGGGAAATTAAACGCCTCTATCCCAAAGAGTTTCAACTGGGGCAGGAAGCACGGGCGATCATCGCCAAACGTCTCGGCGTGGAATTGCCGGAAGATGAGGCCGGTTTTATCGCTTTACATCTGGTCACGGCGCAGCTGAATAGCGAAATGCCAGAGGTGATGCACATCACCAAAGTGATGCAGGAAATTCTCCATATCGTGAAGTACCAGCTCAAGCTGGAGTACGATGAAGAATCGCTGAGCTACCATCGCTTTGTTACGCACCTGAAGTTTTTCTCTCAGCGCATGCTGAGCCGCACGGTAGTCGAAGATGACGATCTCTCGCTGCACCAGGCGGTGAAAGAGAATTACGCGCTGGCCTGGACCTGCGCTGAAAAAGTGGCGCGTCATCTGGTCAGCAACTACCAGCGTGACCTGACGACAGAAGAGATCATGTTTCTCGCCATTCATATTGAGCGAGTGAGAAAGGACCGGCGCTAAGCGCTGGCTTCGAAGACCATCTGGATTGTTACTGCGTGGTAAAACGCAGGCAAAACCTGAGTCCGGCATCGCAAGATGCGGGTCTCAGGTTTTTTTTTACTCAGTCACCGCCTTCGGGCAAGAAGCAAGGAACACAGCATGGAATATCAAGCGCTGGCGAAAGAGATCCTTAGCCACGTTGGTGGAAAGGAAAACATCAACAGTCTGGTGCACTGCGCTACGCGGTTGCGCTTTAAGTTAAAAGAGACGCAAAAAGCCGATGCCGAAGGGCTTAAAGCCAACCCCGGTGTGATCATGGTTGTGGAGAGCGGCGGCCAGTTTCAGGTGGTGATTGGCAATCACGTTCACGACGTCTGGCAGGCGGTACGCGCAGAAGCTGGGTTGACGGATGACACGCCGGTCGAAGCAACCGAAGAAAAAGGCAATCTGCTTGGCCGGTTAATCGACATTGTGTCCGGCATTTTTACGCCGTTTATTGGCATTCTCGCCGCATCGGGGATCCTCAAAGGTCTGCTGTCGCTGGCAACGGTCTGCGGCTGGCTCAGTACGGACAGTGGCACCTATAAAATCTGGTTTGCTACTAGCGATGCCCTCTTTTTCTTCCTGCCGTTGGTTTTGGGCTATACCGCCGGGAAAAAATTTGGCGGCAACCCGTTCGTTACTATGGTGGTGGGCGGCGCGCTGACCCACCCACTGATGATCAGCGCCTTCAGCGCCAGCCAGGCCGCGGGGGCGGTGAGTGAATCTTTCCTCGGTATTCCCGTCACCTTTTTGAATTACAGCGGTTCGGTGATCCCGATTATTCTTGCCGCCTGGGTAAGCTGCTGGCTGGAAAAACAGGGCAACCGCCTGCTGCACTCATCGGTGAAAAATTTTATTACGCCGCTGATCTGTATCGCCATCACTGTACCGCTAACGTTCCTGATCATTGGCCCGGTTGCTACCTGGCTTAGCCAGATGCTGGCGCTGGGTTACCAGACAATTTACACGCTGGCACCATGGGCAGCCGGTGCGGCTCTGGGTGCACTGTGGCAGGTTTGCGTAATTTTTGGCCTGCACTGGGGACTGGTACCGCTGATGATCAACAACATTGCGGTGTTTGGTCATGACACCATGCTGCCGATTCTGTTACCTGCCGTGTTTGGTCAGGTTGGGGCCACATTAGGTATCTTTCTGCGCACCCGCGACGGGCGGCAGAAAGCGCTGGCAGGCTCGGCGATCGCAGCAGGGATTTTCGGCATTACCGAACCGGCAGTCTACGGGCTGACCTTACCTCTGCGACGTCCATTTATTTTTGGCTGCACCGCTGGTGCACTGGGCGGAGCCATTGTTGGTTTTAGTCATACGCAGGTTTATTCGTTCGGCTTTGCGAATATCTTCACGCTGGCACAAATGATCCCGCCGGGCGGAGTGGATGCCACCCTGTGGGGCGGGATCCTCGGCTGCGCGGTGGCGTTCATATTCTCTACCGTGCTGACGTGCGTCGCCGGCCTGCCAAAAATGCAGGCAGAAAATGCTCCCATTACCCCGGCAGAAGTGGATGACAATACGTTGCTGGCACCGATGAGCGGCACCGTGTTAGCGCTGGAACAAGTCCCTGATTCTACTTTTGCCAGCGGCCTGCTGGGCGAGGGAGTAGCGATTATTCCGGCGGATGGGCGGGTAACCGCACCGTTTGCGGGGGAAGTAGCCTCGCTGTTTGAAACGAAACATGCCATTGGCCTGCTAAGCGATAACGGCATTGAAGTGCTGATCCATGTCGGTATCGACACCGTAAAACTGGGCGGTAAACCTTTTACGGCGCATGTCCGCGTTGGCGACAAAGTGCAGGCCGGCGATCTGCTACTGGAGTTCGATCGCGCAGCGATCATTGCCAGCGGGTTCGATCTCGCCACGCCAATTATTATCAGTAACAGCGACAGCTTCGGTGGGGTCAGCACCGTCGCAACAAGCTCAGTTCAAGCCGGGATGCCGCTGCTGGCGGTGGCCCGTTAATCAAAGGAGTCTGCAATGAAATTATTCCCGAAAACGTTCTTATGGGGCGGTGCGATTGCCGCGAATCAGGTAGAAGGCGCTTATCTGGAGGACGGGAAAGGCCTCTCCACGTCGGACGTACAGCCGAAAGGGGTGTTTGGCGATGTGGTTGAGCGTGTGCCGGGTGATGCTGCCCTGAAAGATGTCGCTATCGACTTCTACCATCGCTACCCGGAAGATATTGCGCTGTTTGCAGAAATGGGCTTCAGCTGTTTGCGCGTCTCCATTGCCTGGACGCGTATTTTCCCGAATGGCGACGAAACCACGCCAAACGAAGCCGGGCTGGCTTTTTACGACAACCTCTTCGATGAGCTAGCCAAACATGGCATCACGCCGCTGGTCACCCTTTCTCACTATGAGATGCCGTGGGGGCTGGTAAAACAGTATGGCGGCTGGGGTAACCGCCATACCATTGGCTGTTTTGAACGCTATGCGCGTACGGTATTTACCCGTTACCAGCACAAGGTCAAGCTGTGGCTGACGTTTAACGAAATCAATATGTCCCTGCACGCGCCGCTGACGGGGGTAGGTTTGCCGGAAAACAGCAGCAAAGCGGATGTGTATCAGGCCATCCACCATCAACTGGTTGCTAGCGCGCTGGCAGTCAAAGCCTGCCACGAGATCATTCCTGACGGGAAAATCGGCAATATGCTGCTGGGCGGTCTGATGTACCCCCTGACCTGTAAACCGGAAGATATCTTCGAGACACTGCAACAAAACCGCAGTTGGCAGTTCTTTGGCGATGTGCAGTGCCGTGGTGCTTATCCGGGCTATATGCTGCGCTATTTCCAGGACAATGGCATCGCCATTGAGATCACAGATGCCGATCGGGAAGCGCTGAAATCGACGGTCGATTTTATCTCCTTCAGCTACTACATGACCGGTTGTGTCACCACCGATGAAGCGCTGAACCAGAAAGCGCGCGGCAACATTCTTAGCATGGTTCAAAACCCGCACCTGGCGAGTTCCGAGTGGGGCTGGCAGATCGATCCGATTGGCCTGCGCACCCTGCTGAATATGTTGTGGGATCGCTGGCAAAAGCCGTTGTTTATTGTCGAAAATGGGCTGGGTGCGAAAGACAAGGTGGAAGCGGATGGCACCATTAACGATGACTACCGTATTAACTATCTGAACGATCACCTGGTGCAAGTGCGCGAAGCGATTGAAGACGGTGTTGAGGTGATGGGTTATACCAGTTGGGGCCCGATTGATCTGGTCAGCGCTTCAAAAGCCGAGATCTCCAAGCGCTACGGCTTTATCTATGTCGATCGTGACGATGAAGGCAATGGCACGCTGGCGCGTAGTCGTAAGAAAAGCTTCTACTGGTACCGGGACGTGATTGCCAGCAATGGCGCAACTCTGAAGTAAGCTTTACCTGCCCGGTGCGCGCATTGCCGCCGGGCAGCTCCTCACTGCAGTAACTCAGCGATAAATCCTTTTAGCCACATCACTGCCGGATCGCTGCTGTGGCGCTGATGCCAGAGCATAGCGATCTCTACCGGTTCCACCTCGAGCGGGAGCGGGCTTGCCAGCAAACCCCGTGTTCGTTGCCACTCCGTTGCCAGTCCTCCCGGAACCGTTGCCAGTGCAGGCAGGGTTTCCAGCAATCCCGGCAGGGCCGAGAAATGCGGCGTCGTATAGAGGATCTGCCGCTGGTGGCCGGTTTTTGCCAGCAACGTGTCAAAGTGGCTGCCGGTCGCTTCCCGGTAACTGACCATCAAATGCGGCAGAGCGGCAAAGGTATCAGTATCCAGGGGGGCAGTTAGCGTCAGCTGCTTCGGGTGCCAGAGAGTGACAAATGGCATGGTCGCCAGCACTTCGCGCTCAAGCCAGCGTGGCCCGGCTGGCGCGACGCTGATGGCAAGATCCATTTCGCCCCCTTCCAGGCGCGCAGCATCGCTGAAGGGATCGCTGGCTACAACGTTCAGCCGAATGCCGGGAGCCGCGCATTGCAGCGCAGGGATCAGCGTCGGCATGAGCCACATTTCAACCCAGTCGGCCATTCCCAGCGTCAGCGTGGCGCTCACCGTGTGCGGATCGAAAGCCGCCTGCTGGAACAACGCGCTTTGCAATTGCTCCAGCAACGGCAGCAATTCGCTGTGCAGTTCTGTTGCCCGCGCTGTGGGCTGCATGCGATGACCGCTGCGGATAAATAGCGGATCGTCGAACAAATTGCGCAGGCGTGACAGCACACCGCTCACCGCCGGTTGCCCAAGATGCAGTTTATCGGCGGCTGCAGAGACACTCTGTTCGCGAAACAGCACAGCAAAGGCGATCAGCAGATTCAGATCGATCTTGCGGAAATCATTTTCTTTGATAGTCATTATTGCTCCAATCAATTGGAGTGATAGTAGCGGTGGCGGGATACTGATGCAACAGAAACTCGCGGAGGGAATAATGAAACGTTATCCACTTTTACTGGCTTTGTTAACCACCGGTATGATGCAAAGCGCCGTGGGCGCGCCATTGTCGACACAACAATCGCAGGCACCCGGCTACTACCGAATGGCGATGGGAGACTGGCAAATCACTGCCGTTTCCGACGGCACGGTGGCGGTACCATTTGATAAATTACTGACGCACATTACGCCGCAACAGATGCAACAGCGGATGGCGCAGGCCAACCTGCCGGTGAATGCCGAAACTTCCATCAATGCTTTTGTGATCAACACCGGTATGCAACTGATTCTGGTCGATGCCGGAGCCGGGCAGCTGTTTGGAAAGGCGGGCGGGCATCTTCTCGAGAACCTGCGGGCGGCGGGTATCGATCCGGACGCTATAGATACCGTGTTGCTGACCCATATTCATGCTGACCACTCCGGTGGCGTACAGCGCGACGGAAAGCCAGTGTTCAGGAACGCAACTGTCCGGGTCGATCAACGCGATGTCGACTTCTGGTTGAATGTGGCCAATAAGAACAGGGTGGAAGAGGGGCAACGTCATACGTTTGCGGAATCTGAACGTTCTCTGCGTCCGGTCATTGAGGCTGGCAAACTCAGTACCTTCCAAGCTCCGGAACAGATCCTGCCAGGCATTGACGCCATTCCCGCACCGGGTCATACGCCGGGCAGCGTGATTTATCGGGTCAATCATGGCGGCAAAACGTTGATGTTATGGGGCGATATTATCCATGCGCATCCCGTGCAGTTACCGCAGCCTGAGGTCGCTATCCATTTTGATGTGAATCAGCAACAGGCTGTAGCGACACGGGAAAAAGTGCTGGCGCAGGTCGCACGCGAGGGGGACTGGATAGCGGCGGCACATATCGCCTTTCCTGGCATCGGCAAAGTGATGAAAGCCGATCAGGGCTATCGCTGGGTCCCGATCAATTACAGTGCGCAGTGAGAGTAACTATCTGGCCGGAGGGCACTGCCCTCCGGCTGGGGATCAGAAGATCATTTTAAACACGCCGGTAACGACTAACAGCCCAATTAAAAAGATAATCAGTATTACCCAAAGTAAAATCTTCAACATTTTCCGTGCCCTCCTGATTTTATGCGTAGTGCAAGCTTAGGCAATCTCCTGCATTTCTGCCTTTTTTCTATACTTAGCTGTTTACGATTCGAGGGGGAGGGCATGACATGTCTGGATCAAAAGTAGCGATTGTGACCGCAGCAGATTCCGGAATTGGCAAGCAGTGCGCGCTAATGCTGGCTGAACAAGGGTTTGATATCGGCATCACCTGGTACACCGACGAAGCCGGCGCGAAAGAAACCGCCCGCGAGGTTGAAGCGCAGGGCCGGCGCGCCGAGACCATCCAGCTTGATCTTAGCCAGTTGCCGCAAGGCGCACAGGCTATCCGTACATTGATTGAACGCTTCGGGCGTCTTGATGCGCTGGTCAATAATGCCGGGGCGATGAGCAAAGCGCCGTTTCTTGATGTGACATTTGAGGCGTGGCGCAGCATTTTTACCGTGGATGTCGATGGGGCATTTTTATGTTCGCAAATTGCTGCCCGCCAGATGGTAAGCCAGGGGGAGGGCGGACGTATCGTCAATATTACCTCGGTACATGAGCATACGCCGCTACCGGAGGCCAGTGCGTACACAGCCGCCAAACACGCGCTCGGTGGTTTAACGCAGTCGATGGCGCTGGAGCTGGTGGAGCACAACATTCTGGTGAACGCCGTGGCACCGGGGGCCATCGCAACGCCAATGAATAATATGCAGGACGAGGATGCAAAACCCGGTTCCATGCCTATCATCCCGCTGGCGCGGCCCGGTAAGACCCGTGAGATTGCCAGTATGGTGGCCTGGCTCTGTTCGGCTGACGCCAGCTACACCACCGGGCAATCGTTTATTATTGATGGCGGTTTTATGCTGGCGAACCCGCAATTCAAACCGAAAACGTCCTAATGTTCTGACGGAGGGTTACGGCGTTTTTTGCGCCGGTGGTGGATCCAGCCGCGCAGGCAAAGTACCAGCACCAGCGCAATCGCCAGCCAGATCCAGCGTTTTACATGCTGGTCGAACTGGTGCAGCCACGGGCCAATCACTTCCCCGCCTACATAGCCGAGAGTCGTGAAAATCAACGCCCAGACGATGGCACCAATAATATTCAGCGGCAGGAAAATTTTCGGTCGCAGATGGCTGGTACCGATTAATATCGGGCCGATAATGCGAAAGCCATACATAAAGCGTGAACCGATAACGAACAAGTAAGGATGGCGGCGGATCAGTGACTGCGCCTGATGAATTTTCTCCCGGTAGCGGGTAAACCGACGCAGGATTTTGGTGCCATAGCGGCGGCCAACCAGGTAGAGCAACTGGTCGCCAATCATTCCGCCTAACGCCACCGATACGACCACCAGCCAGAAGCGCAGCAACCCCTGATGTGCCGCGACGCCGCCCAGCAGGGTAATGGTTTCCCCTTCAGCAACACTACCAATCACCAGAGCAGCATAGCCATACTGGCTAATCAGATTATTGATATCCATTGGTTATTACGTCCTCCCGGTAAAACGCCTTTAAGCATACACCCGATAACGCGTTCTCGCCGGAACAAACAAAACCGCCGATGCGGTCTTTTTTGTGTTGTACATAAAATAACCGCTAGAGTGAATTATACTGAACGTGTCGATGTTCGGGCATTAGCAAGGGGGCGTTATGAACCATGTCTGGGGACTTCTTTCCCATCCCGATCGTGAAATGCAGCTTATCAAGGGCGAAAACGAGACAATTTCGCATCACTATACCCACCACGTGCTGTTTATGGCGGCGATTCCGGTTATCTGCGCCTTTATTGGTACAACGCAAATCGGCTGGAATTTTGGTGAAAACAGTGTGGTGACGCTGTCATTGTTTACCGGTTTCTATCTGGCCGTTCTGTTCTATGCACTTATGCTGGCAGGCGTGGCGGTGATGGGGCGCGTGATTTGGTGGATGGCACGCAGCTACCCGCAACGGCCTTCGCTGGGGCGCTGTATGGTATTTGCCGGTTATGTGGCAACGCCGTTATTCCTCAGCGGGCTGGTCGCACTTTACCCATTAGTATGGCTGTGCGCGCTGGTCGGTACCGTGGCGCTGTTCTATACCGGCTATCTGCTTTATGTGGGCATTCCAACCTTCCTGAATATCAATAAGGAAGAGGGGATGAACTTCTCCAGTTCAACGCTGGCTATTGGTGTACTGGTTCTGGAAGTGTTGCTGGCGCTGACCGTCATCCTGTGGGGCTACGGTTACCGCCTGTTCTGATGCCGTATGATCCCTGTGCGTTGCTGGTGTAAAAGCTGGCAACGCAATCTCTGGCAATCATTCTCCTGTGGCGACAACCCTGACTGACGGCTATTATGCCAAAGCCAGCTCTGTCATAGCTCTGACTTACAGATGCGGTGTGCGTAATAACGTGCGTGAATAATTTTCAGAAGTCTCACCATGCAGAAATTTCGAGTTTCCTTATTAAGCCTGGCTTTATTGTTGGCTGCGCCTGTGGCGCCGTTCGCTGTTGCGAAAACGACTGCTCCGGTCACTGCCGCTCAACCTGAAATTGCTTCAGGTAGCGCGATGATCGTCGATCTGCAAACCAATCAAGTGATCTATTCCAGTCACCCGGATCTGGTCCGCCCGATTGCCTCCATCACCAAGTTGATGACGGCAATGGTGGTACTGGATGCCCGGCAACCCCTTGATGAGAAACTCTCTGTCGACATTAGTCAGACACCGGAAATGAAGGGGATTTATTCCCGCGTGCGTCTGAACAGCGAAATCAGCCGCCGCAATATGCTGCTGCTGGCGCTGATGTCGTCGGAAAACCGCGCTGCCGCCAGCCTTGCGCACCACTACCCAGGCGGTTACAACGCGTTTATAGCGGCGATGAATGCTAAAGCCAAAGCGCTGGGTATGACCAACACCCGCTATGTGGAACCAACCGGGCTGTCGATTCATAACGTTTCGACCGCACGTGACCTGACCAAACTGTTGATCGCGACAAAACAGTACCCGCTGATCGGGCAACTGAGCACCACGCGTGAAGAGATGGCGACCTTTGCTAACCCGGCATATACGCTGCCGTTCCGCAATACCAACCATTTGGTGTACCGCGATAACTGGAATATTCAGTTGACAAAAACCGGCTTTACCAATGCGGCCGGGCACTGCCTGGTGATGCGCACGGTTATCAACAATAAACCGGTGGCACTGGTGGTGATGGATGCATTTGGCAAGTTCACCCACTTTGCCGATGCCAGCCGCCTGCGGACCTGGATTGAAACCGGCAAAGTTCAGCCTGTTCCCGCATCGGCGTTGAGTTATAAGCGCCAGAAAGCAGCGCAGATGGCGCAAAACCCGTCTGAGGCTGGCGCGCAAACCGCGCAAAACGATTAACTATTCCGGCAGCGTCCAGTCACCGTCGTTGAGTGGGCGCTGCATAATCAACGTATCCCGCCAGTCCCCTTTTTTATAGCCGACGCTGCGCAACTGCCCGGCAAGCTCAAAACCGTATTTCTTATGCAGACGCAACGAGCCGGCATTGTTGTTGCCATCGCCGATCACCGCAATAAGCTGCCGCCACGGCCCCTCTTCACAACGTGTAATCAGCGCCTGCATTAAGGTGCTGCCAATACCGTGCCCCGGCATGCTGGCGTCGACATAAATCGACTCTTCGAGTGTGTAGCGGTAAGCCTCTCGTGGGCGATAGAAACTGGCATAGCAGTAGCCGACGACAATGCCATGATAGAGGGCGACCATCCAGGGTAAACCGTCGCTGGCCACTTTCGCCATGCGGGCACGCATTTCTTCAATGGTGGGGGGGACTTCTTCGAAGGAAGCGCGACCGTGGAGGACATGCCAGCTGTAAAGGGACGTAATCGCGTGCACATCTTCAGGGCAGGCATCACGCACCACGACCGCAGGGCCAGATAAGACATCAACAGCAGACATAACCGGTGTGCTCCTTCAAAGCAGGAAGCCATAGAAACGTTTCTATGGCCTTTTCGCTACTCTAGTATGAATGGAGCACACAATACAGCGTGTTGTACGGTTACTTTGCCCGCGTTCAGTGACGATTATCCGGCGCTTCGCTTTCTTGCCAGAATTTACGCTTGCTGGTTTTACCAATCCCGGGATTCATACTGTTCGTTGGGTCATTTTCCCGATAAAACCGTTTTAACGCTTCTGTCGCTTCGTACAAGTGACCGACATTATGCTCAGCCGGATATTGCGCTCCACGAGCGCGAAGCAGTGCCAGCATTTGCTCTTTAAGCGCATGGGCATCTACCCCTTTTTTCACAATGTAATCCTGGTGAAAAACATGGCACATAAAATGGCCATAGTAGAGTTTATGCACCAGTTGGCTGTCTATCTCTGGCGGCAGGTGCTCGAACCACTCGGTATCGTTACGCCGCAGGGCAATATCCAGCGGCAGGATATCCTCCACTTCGTCGGCATGCACAGCCTGGTAACGGATGGCGGCCCCCGCCGCTGCAAAACGGTGTAAAAAGGCTTTGCTGCCTTCTTCCGGCGTACAGACGAAAAAGTCGCCCTCCGCTTCGGCAAAATAGTTCTTCAGCCAGTTTTGTGCTTCGTCGATGCCCCCGCCGGACATTTTCAGCAGCAGGTGATGCTCGTACTTATCGCGCCAGGTTTTCATGCGCGGCGGCAGGTGCGACGGGAACAGGGCGCTGATTTTTTGCAGCGAACGGTCAACAAGATGCGGCTTGAACAGAGCGGCTTTTTCCAGCAGCGCTTCTGTGCGCCCTTTCATGGTGAAGAAGAACGGCATTTTGTCGGTACCGAGTTTGTCGATCATCAGGAAGGTATCTTTGCCGTAACGCTCGGTAATATCGTAAATATCCCGGTGCATATACTCCCCGGCGACGGGAAGATGCGTGAAGTTGGCCAGAATATGGCGGCGGATATGAGTGAGCACTGCCGTGTCGTTGGTGCCGATGTAAAAGACCTGCTGCTGCGCTTCGGCGGCGAAGGTATCGAGGCGTACAGCGAAGACAGCCAGCTTGCCCGCGCACCCGGAGGACTCAAACAGTCGTTCAGGATCGGCATTGTAACGTGCCGGGGTGTCAGCGTCGATATCGCGTACGCGGGTCACGTAATCGTGATCGTGGCCGTGGCGCTGATCGTATCGTACATCGCTCTCCTGAAGGCGTTCATCATCGAGCTTACTGAGGATTGCTTCTGGTGAGGAACCCAGGTCGATACCAAGATGATTCACCAGTTGCAATTTGCCCTGTTCATCAATGCGCGCAAAGAGCGACATTTCGGTATAGGCCGGGCCACGCTGCACCAGCGAGCCGCCGGAATTATTACAGATACCGCCAATGACCGATGCACCAATGCATGACGAACCGATGACGGAATGCGGCTCGCGACCCAGTGGTTTCAGGGCTTTTTCCAGTGAATAGAGTGTGGCGCCCGGCCACGCCAGCACCTGCTGACCGTTATCCAGCAGGTGTAATTTATCCAGCCTGAGTGTGCTGATAATCACTATCTGGCGATCATAATCGTTGCCGTTTGGCGTGGAGCCCTCGGTCAGGCCGGTATTCGCCGCCTGCATCAGGATAATTTTATCGGCGCGGACACAGGCATCCAGTACGCGCCACAGTTCGAGCAGCGTACCGGGAAAAACAACCGCCAGCGCATCGCCCTGGCCGGAGCGGAAACCCCGACGGTAGCGGGCAGTTTTTGCCGGATCGGTAAGCAGGTGAGATGGGCCAACCAGCCGTTTAAGTTCGGTAATAAAGGTATTATTTTCGTGTGGCATGTTCCCCTCCTTTGGCTAAACATGGCTTTTTTCGCCTATTGATAGTAGTCCTGTTAACCGGGCGGAGGGAGTGAATTCGCATAAAAATCAGAGTTCAACTCTGCAAGACGTGCCAGGATTATGTCACACTGCGTGCTTTCGCGGCCCGTTCCGCGGTTTTGGGTGAAAATACAAGAGAGTGAAACGACATGAAATGGCTATGTTCTGTAGGTGTCGCTGTGAGCCTTGCGCTGCAACCCGCGCTGGCTGAAGAGATGTTCGGCAATCATCCGCTGACGCCAGAAGCAAGGGATGCATTTGTCACTGAGTTGCTCAAAAAAATGACCGTCGATGAAAAAATCGGTCAATTGCGTTTGATTAGCGTCGGCCCGGATAACCCGAAAGAGGCGATCCGCGACATGATCAAAGTGAGCCAGGTTGGGGCCATTTTCAACACCGTCACCCGCCAGGACATCCGCGCGATGCAGGATCAGGCGATGCAGCTTAGCCGGCTGAAAATTCCTCTCTTTTTCGCCTACGACGTGGTGCACGGTCAGCGCACTGTGTTTCCAATAAGCCTTGGCCTTGCCTCCAGTTTTAACCTTGATGCGGTGAAAACGGTCGGCCGGGTTTCGGCGTATGAAGCCGCTGACGATGGCCTGAACATGACATGGGCACCGATGGTGGATGTCTCCCGCGATCCGCGCTGGGGGCGCGTATCCGAAGGCTTTGGCGAAGACACCTTCCTGACGGAAACCCTGGGCCGCACGATGGTTGAAGCGATGCAGGGCAAAAGCCCGGCGGATCGCTATTCGGTGATGACCAGCGTGAAGCATTTCGCCGCATATGGCGCTGTGGAGGGCGGCAAAGAGTACAACACGGTAGACATGAGCCCGCAACGTCTGTTCAACGACTATATGCCGCCGTATAAAGCCGCGCTGGATGCTGGTAGCGGTGGCGTGATGGTGGCGCTTAACTCCCTTA
The DNA here is from genome assembly GCF_032052965.1 of Kosakonia sp. Classification (GTDB taxonomy): domain Bacteria; phylum Pseudomonadota; class Gammaproteobacteria; order Enterobacterales; family Enterobacteriaceae; genus Kosakonia. The sequence continues at coordinate 204,265 of NZ_DAMBVN010000003.1, read as the reverse complement.
ACGGCACGCCTGCGTCGTCGGACGCCTGGCTGCTGAAAGATCTGCTGCGCGATGAGTGGGGCTTCAAAGGCATTACCATTTCTGACCATGGCGCCATTAAAGAGCTCATCAAACATGGTACCGCGGCGGACCCGGAAGATGCCGTGCGCGTGGCGCTGAAGTCCGGCATCAATATGAGTATGAGCGACGAGTACTACAGCAAATACCTGCCGGGATTGGTGAAGTCCGGCAAAGTAACGATGGCAGAACTGGATGATGCGACCCGCCATGTGCTGAACGTGAAATACGATATGGGACTGTTTAACGATCCGTACAGCCATCTGGGCGCGAAAGAAACCGATCCGCAGGACACCAATGCCGAGAGCCGTCTGCACCGTAAAGAAGCACGTGAAGTGGCGCGCGAAAGCCTGGTGTTGTTGAAAAACCGTCTCAACACGCTGCCGCTGAAAAAATCCGGCACGGTGGCGGTGATTGGGCCGCTGGCGGACAGCAAACGTGACTCCATGGGCAGTTGGTCTGCGGCAGGCGTGGCTGACCAGTCAGTGACGGTGCTGACCGGCATTCGCAACGCGCTCGCCGGTAAAGGCGAGGTGGTTTATGCCAAAGGGGCCAACATCACCAACGATAAAGACATCGTTAACTTCCTGAATTTGTATGAACCGGCGGTAGTGGTTGATCCGCGTTCGCCGCAGCAAATGATTGATGAAGCGGTCGCCACAGCGAAAAAGTCTGACGTGGTGGTGGCTGTTGTCGGTGAAGCGCAGGGCATGGCCCATGAAGCCTCCAGCCGGACCGATATCACCATTCCGCAGAGCCAGCGTGACTTGATCGCGGCGCTGAAAGCCACTGGCAAGCCGCTGGTGCTGGTGCTGATGAACGGTCGCCCGCTGGCACTGGTGAAAGAAAATCAGCAAGCGGATGCGATCCTGGAAACCTGGTTCGCCGGGACGGAAGGCGGTAATGCGATTGCCGATGTGCTGTTCGGCGATTACAACCCGTCCGGTAAACTGCCAATGTCGTTCCCGCGCTCTGTCGGGCAGATCCCGGTGTACTACAGCCACCTGAATACGGGGCGTCCGTACAATGCCGATCAACCGAACAAATACACCTCCCGCTATTTTGATGAAGCCAATGGCCCGTTGTATCCGTTTGGTTATGGCCTGAGTTACACTACGTTCACTGTCTCCGATGTGAAAATGTCGGCACCGACGCTGACGCGTAGCGGCAAAGTGACCGCCAGCGTACAGGTGACCAACACGGGCAAACGCGAAGGGGATACGGTTCTGCAAATGTACATTCAGGATGTTACCGCCTCGATGAGCCGCCCGGTGAAACAATTGCGCGGTTTTGACAAGGTCAACCTGAAGCCTGGCGAAACCAAAACCGTCAGCTTCCCGATTGATGTTGAAGCCCTGAAGTTCTGGAACCAGCGCATGAAATACGACGCGGAACCGGGCAAATTTAATGTCTTTATCGGTGTCGATTCTGCCCGTGTTAAACAGGGCGAGTTTGAGTTGCGTTAATCCCTTGCAGGCCGGGAAACCGGCCTGATCCCTCCGGCTATACCTTATTCCTATATCGTTTAACGTGTTCACACGACAAAGCCGCTGTTTTTCAGCTACGCTTTTTTCTCAAGCTGCTGAAAAAGGCAGTAAAACTGAGGAAAACAGAATGACAATCACGAAGAAGATTGCCCGCTCACTGGCGCTGCTGGCGGCGGTGAGTTTACCTTTGCAGGCAGCAGAACCGGTAAAAGTAGGTTCTAAAATCGATACGGAAGGTGCGCTGCTGGGCAATATTATTTTGCAGGTACTGGAAAGTCATGGCGTAAAAACAGTCAATAAAGTTCAGCTTGGCACCACACCGGTGGTGCGCGGGGCCATCACGTCCGGCGAGCTGGATATCTATCCAGAATATACCGGTAACGGCGCTTTTTTCTTTAAAGATGAAAAAGATGCAGCATGGAAAAATGCGCAGCAGGGCTACGAAAAAGTGAAAAAGCTCGACGCTGAACAGAACAAACTGGTCTGGCTCACGCCTGCTCCGGCCAATAACACCTGGACCATCGCCGTGCGTCAGGATCTGGCGCAGAAAAATAAACTGACCTCCCTTGACGATCTCAGCCGTTATCTGAAAGAGGGCGGGGCCTTCAAACTGGCCGCTTCTGCAGAATTTATAGAACGCACCGATGCGCTGCCTGCTTTTGAAAAAGCCTACGGTTTTACACTTAAGCAGGACCAGCTACTGTCGCTGGCGGGTGGTGATACGGCGGTCACCATTAAAGCGGCCGCGCAGCAAACCTCCGGGGTGAATGCCGCCATGGCGTATGGCACCGATGGCCCGGTGGCGGCGCTGGGGCTGCAAACACTGAGCGATCCGAAAGGCGTGCAACCGATTTATGCGCCCACGCCGGTGGTACGCGAAGCAGTACTGAAAGCTTATCCCAAACTGGATGAATGGCTGAAGCCGGTCTTCGCCAGCCTGGATGAAAAGACGCTGCAAAAACTGAATGCCAGCATTGCCGTTGAAGGGCTGGACGCGAAGAAAGTGGCGGCGAATTATCTGCATGAAAAAGGCCTGGTGAAATAAGTCGCACAATGGATGTTTCGATACGCTGCCATAACCGCGTACTGCTGCTGTTAATAGTGCTGGCGCTGGTCGCCACCGCGTTGCCGTTTATCAATTATGCGCCGAACCGGCTGGTGTCTGGCGAAAGCCGTGCGTTATGGCAACTGTTCCCGGCACAATGGTTGCTGATGCCCTGCCTGCTGCTGGTGTTCAGCTTCCTGCCCGGACGGCGTGCGCAGGTGGCGACTCTGCTGCTGGCAGAAGGGCTGGTCTGGTTGCTGGTCTGGAGCGCCGGGAGGGCGGCAACGGATCTCGCACAATCCGGTAGCGCGCTGGCCCGCACCTCCCCCGGTAGCGGCTTATGGCTGTGGCTGGCCCTGTCGCTGCTGGCCTGTAGCGACGCCATCCGCCGTTTTGCCCACCATCCGGTGTGGCGCTGGTTACTGCACGCACAAATCTGGTGTGTCCCTTTGGGGTTACTGCTGAGCGGCGAACTGGATGATCTCTCGCTGCTGCGCGAGTACAGCAACCGTCAGGATGTATTTAACGATGCGCTTGCTCAGCATCTTACCTTGTTGTTCGGAACATTATTCCCGGCACTGGTGATCGGTTTCGCTATCGGCCTATGGTGCTACCGCCATCCCTTGCGTCAGGGGCCCGTCTTTACGCTGTTGAATATTATTCAGACCGTTCCTTCTGTCGCATTGTTCGGCTTGCTGATTGCGCCGCTGGCCGGGCTGGTGCAGCACTTTCCGTGGCTCTCGCGGTTTGGCATTGCCGGAACCGGGCTGACACCTGCGCTGATCGCATTAATTCTCTATGCCTTGCTGCCGCTGGTTCGCGGCGTGGTCGCAGGATTAAATCAGGTTCCGCCAGAAGTGCTGGAAAGCGCCAAAGCAATGGGCATGAATCGCCAGCAACGATTCTGGCGTGTCCGTGTGCCGCTGGCCTTGCCGCTGCTGCTCCGCAGCCTGCGGGTGGTGGCGGTGCAGACGGTCGGCATGGCGGTGATTGCTGCCTTGATTGGGGCGGGCGGTTTTGGCTCGCTGGTGTTTCAGGGGCTGCTGAGTAGTGCGCTGGATCTGGTGCTACTCGGCGTGATTCCGGTCATCGCACTGGCGGTGATCGTGGATGCCCTGTTCGGTCTGGGCATCGCATTGCTGAAGGTAAAACAGCCATGATTGAGTTTAAGAATGTCAGTAAAATTTTTGCCGGACAGCGGGCAGTGAGCCATCTGGATCTGCACGTCAAAACCGGTGCGTTTTCAGTGTTGATTGGCACGTCCGGCTCCGGGAAATCCACCACTCTGAAGATGATCAACCGGCTGGTTGAGCATGATGAAGGCACCATCTGCTTTGCCGGGGAGGATATTCGTCGCCAGCCGGTTCTGGAGTTGCGCCGTCGGATGGGCTATGCCATCCAGTCGATTGGCCTGTTTCCGCACTGGACGGTGGCGCAAAACATCGCCACGGTGCTGCAACTGCAAAAATGGTCGCGCAGCAAGCGTCACGCGCGAGTTGATGAACTGATGGCGCTGCTTGGTCTGGAGCCGTCGCTCCGCGATCGTTTTCCACACCAGCTTTCCGGTGGGCAGCAGCAGCGGGTCGGGGTTGCCCGGGCACTGGCCGCCGATCCAGAAGTGTTACTCATGGATGAGCCTTTTGGTGCACTGGATCCGGTCACGCGCAGCGCCTTGCAGCAGGAGATGGTGCGTATTCACCGTCTGCTGGGGCGCACCATTGTGCTGGTAACCCATGATATTGATGAAGCGTTGCAACTGGCCGATCACCTGGTGCTGATGGACAGCGGTGAAGTGGTGCAGCAGGGCACACCGCTGGAGATGCTGACCGCCCCGCATAATGATTTTGTGCGCGAATTTTTTGGTCGTAGCGAGCTGGGTATTCGCTTGTTGTCGCTGCGCCAGGTGCGCGGTTACGTGCGCCACGACCAGTTTGTCGAAGGTGATCCCCTGCGGGACGATATGTCGCTGCGCGAGGCGCTGTCTGCCTTTGTTGCCCGCCAGCAGGAAGTCCTGCCTGTGCAGGACGCACAGGGGCAGCGTTGCGGCACTTTACATTTTCGCGATTTATTGCGCGTGGAGGCTGCCGGTGACCTGCCTGCGTGATCCGTTGTTATGGCTGGTGGCGCTATTTGTTGCGCTGCTACTCTGGCTACCGCACAGTACGGCGTTGTTTAGCATGCTGTTTCCGCAACAGCCGCGCCCGGTCTATTTGCAGGAGAGTTTTGTCGCGCTGACTGCCGCCCATTTCTCACTGGTTGCGGTTTCCAGCATTATTGCCATTGTACTGGGCATTGGCGTGGCGGTGGCCGTGACCCGTCCGGCGGGGCGAGAGTTTCGTCCGCTGGCGGAAACCATTGCTGCGGTTGGGCAAACCTTCCCGCCGGTCGCCGTCCTGGCGATTGCCGTTCCGGTACTGGGGTTTGGTAAAGAGCCGGCGATTATCGCACTGGTTCTGTATGGGGTTTTACCGATCCTGCAGGGGACGCTGGCGGGTATTGCCGCTGTGCCAGAGAGCGTGCAAAGCGTGGCGCAGGGGATGGGAATGAGCGGCAGCCAGCGTCTGCTGAAAGTGGAACTGCCGCTGGCAGCGCCGGTGATCATCGCCGGGGTTCGCACCTCGGTGATCATTAATATTGGTACCGCCACCATTGCTTCAACGGTGGGTGCCAGTACGCTGGGAACGCCGATTATCATCGGCCTGAGCGGTTTTAATACGGCTTATGTGCTGCAAGGGGCGATTCTGGTCGCGCTGGCCGCCATCATTGTCGACAGAGGATTTGAACGGTTAGCGCGGGCGCTTAACCGACACCGCCACGCACAATAAACGAATACCCCGCCAGCATCACCCCGCTGATCCCGCCGATCGCCATCAGCAGAAAAAGGGTGACGACGAGAATTTTACCAGGCTTCATGGCATGCTCCTTTTGTTAAGACGGCTCAGTATAAAGGCTGCCGTGTTGTTGATAAAACATTAAATGCCAGTAAGACAACGCCGGTTGTTGCCACCGCATCCTGCCGTGATGTTTTCGTACCGCTGCCACCCCCGGCGCTGCGGGATTTACCTTAAGGTATCTTCAGGCTGCGCCACGGTGTGATATTGAGCACGATTTGGCATTTTTTTGGAAAGCTTCAAAGAAACGAAAGGCGACTCCCTGTATGGTACGCGGTTTCGGTTGATGCGGTATGGCGGGTATGTACGAGTTTAATCTGGTGTTGTTGTTGCTACAGCAAATGTGCGTGTTTCTGGTTATCGCCTGGCTGATGAGCAAAACGCGTCTGTTTATTCCGCTGATGCAGGTCACTGTCCGCTTGCCGCACAAGCTATTGTGCTACGTCACGTTTTCTATTTTTTGCATTCTCGGCACCTACTTTGGTCTGCACATCGAAGATTCGATTGCCAATACGCGCGCGATCGGGGCGGTGATGGGCGGCTTGCTGGGCGGCCCGCTGGTTGGTGGGCTGGTAGGCCTGACCGGCGGCCTGCACCGCTATTCGATGGGCGGCATGACCGCGCTGAGTTGCATGATTTCAACCTTCGTAGAAGGGCTGCTTGGCGGGCTGATGCACAGCATCCTGATTAAACGCGGGCGCACTGATTTGGTGTTCAGCCCTTTCACCGCCGGGGCGGTGACGTGCGTGGCCGAGCTAATTCAGATGCTGATCATCCTGCTGATCGCCCGTCCCTTCGACAGCGCACTGCATCTGGTGCAGAGCATTGCGGCGCCGATGATGGTGACGAACACCGTGGGTGCGGCGCTATTTATGCGCATTCTGCTTGATAAGCGCGCCATGTTTGAAAAATACACCTCGGCGTTCTCTGCTACGGCATTGAAAGTCGCCGCCTCGACCGAAGGCTTTCTGCGTCAGGGCTTTAACGAAGAGAACAGCATGAAGGTGGCACAGGTGCTCTATCAGGAGCTTGAGATCGGTGCGGTGGCGATTACCGATCGGGAAAAGCTCCTCGCTTTTACCGGTACCGGTGACGATCACCATCTGCCGGGGCGGCCTATTTCCTCTGTCTGGACGCAGCGCGCTATTGAGACAGGAGAAGTGGTCTACGCTGATGGCAATGAAGTGCCATATCGCTGCTCATTGCATCCGCATTGCAAACTGGGGTCGACACTGGTGATCCCGCTGCGTGGCGAAAACCAGCGCGTCGTCGGCACCATTAAGTTGTATGAAGCAAAAAACCGCCTGTTCAGTTCCATCAACCGCACGTTGGGGGAGGGCATTGCGCAACTGCTGTCGGCGCAGATCCTTGCCGGACAGTACGAACGCCAAAAAGCGTTGCTTACCCAGTCGGAAATCAAGCTATTGCACGCGCAGGTGAATCCCCATTTTTTGTTCAACGCGCTCAATACCCTCAAAGCAGTGATCCGCCGCGACAGCGACCAGGCAGGCTTACTGGTGCAGTATCTGTCGACCTTCTTTCGTAAGAACCTCAAACGTCATTCCGAGATTGTGACGCTGGCAGACGAAATCGAGCATGTTAATGCTTACCTGCAAATAGAAAAGGCGCGCTTCCAGTCACGTCTGCAGGTGCAGTTGCATGTGCCGGACGCGCTCTCTCATCTGCATCTCCCGGCCTTTACCCTGCAACCGATAGTGGAAAACGCCATTAAGCATGGCACCTCGCAACTGCTGGGTGTGGGTGAAATAACCATTAATGCCAGCCTGGAAGGGGAGTATTTGCTGCTGGCGATAGAAGACAATGCCGGGCTGTATCAACCGAAGGGCGATGCCAGCGGGCTGGGAATGAGCCTGGTGGATAAGCGGCTGCACGCCCGCTACGGCAGCGAGTGCGGCATGACCATCGCCTGCGAGCCGGACATTTTTACCCGAATCACTCTGCGACTCCCGCTGGAGGAAAACGCATGTTAAAAGTGCTGATTGTTGATGACGAACCGCTGGCCCGGGAAAACCTGCGTATTTTGCTTCAGGAAGAGCGTGACATTGATGTGGTGGGCGAGTGCAGCAATGCGGTTGAAGCCATCGGCGCGGTGCATAAGCTGCGCCCGGATGTACTCTTTCTTGATATCCAGATGCCACGTATCAGCGGGCTGGAAATGGTCGGTATGCTCGACCCGGAAAACCGCCCCTATGTGGTTTTTCTGACGGCATTTGATGAGTATGCAATTCAGGCTTTTGAAGAACATGCCTTTGATTATTTACTCAAACCGATAGAAGCGCGCCGACTGGAAAAAACGCTTAGCCGCCTGCGCCAGGAGCGTAATGAACAGGATGTTTCCGTGCTGCCGGAGAATCAGGAGGCGCTGAAGTTTATTCCCTGTACCGGTCACAGCCGAATCTGGCTATTGCAAATGGACGAGGTTGCTTTTGTCAGCAGCCGCATGAGCGGGGTGTTTGTTACCAGCCATGAGGGCAAAGAAGGCTTTACCGAGCTGACCTTGCGCACGCTGGAGAGCCGTACGCCGCTGATCCGCTGCCATCGTCAGTATCTGGTCAACCTGGCGCATTTAAAAGAGATCCGTCTTGAAGATAACGGCCAGGCGGAATTATTACTGCGTGATGGCCTGACGGTGCCAGTGAGCCGGCGTTATCTGAAGAATTTAAAAGAGGCGCTGGGCTTGTAAATTCCTGTGCGATGCCTAAACTGCGCGCTGGTTCATTATTTCCGGGAAACAACATGCTTAATAACGATATCCTGCGTAGCCTGCGTTACACACTGCAAGTGGACAACAGTGCGTTGGTGCGCATTCTGGCACTCACAGACACGGTGGTCACGGTTGAACAGCTCGCACCCTGGCTGCGTAAAGAGGATGAGGCAGGTTATGCGCCTTGCCCGGATATTGTGTTGTCTGCCTTTCTGAACGGGTTGATTTACGAAAAACGCGGCAAAGATGACACCGCTCCACCGCTGGTGGCCGAGCGTAAGCTGAACAACAATATTGTGCTGAAGAAATTGCGGATTGCGTTCTCGTTAAAAACCGATGACATCCTGGCGATCCTGACCGAGCAAAAATTCCGCGTCTCGATGCCGGAAATCACGGCCATGATGCGCGCACCGGAGCATAAAAACTTTCGTGAATGTGGCGATCAGTTCCTGCGCTATTTCCTGCGCGGATTAGCCAGCCGGGTCCAGAAACCACAGAGCTAAACAAAACAGGCCGAATGACGGTATGACCCGCTCCGGCCTGTAAAATGATGCATGCCCGGTCAGCAATATGCTGCCGGGCAGGGTGTTATTGCACTTCTTTAAAGCCGCGCGCTTTCAGCAACTGCTCAGACTGCTTCATGCTAATTTTGCCATTGACCGTGCCGGTAAACTCAGAGCCCTGCAGACTATTCAACGCCGAGAAATCAACTTCGTTGTAATCCACATCCAGCGTCTCCTGCGCGTAGGTTTCTTCATAAACCACGCTCTCTTTGATCCCTTTCACGCTCTGGTATTTCTTGCTAATGGGATCCAGCACTTTCATCGCCTCATCTTTGGTTTTCGCGCCGATTGAAGCGTATTCAATTTTGTTTTTCGCCGTCTGGCGCTCAACCTGGTCGCCCTTGTAGTAATAAGTGAGCGTCACTTCGGTGCCCGCCTGTGACCAGCTGAAGGTCTTGCTCTGCTCTTTCTCTCCACAGCCTGCCAGGCCGGTAAGTAAAGCAACAGAAAAGAGTGCGGCAATGAGCTTACTGAATTTCACGATAATCCCCTGTTTTCCATGTGAAGTATTGATTTGTGTAACACCGATTTGAGTATAGAAAAAGGCGCTGAATCCAGCGCCTTATTTTTTACTTAACTTGCTGACCGGCTTTTGCGCCGCTGTCCGGGCTTAACAGGAAGATATCTTTCCCGCCAGGGCCTGCGGCCATCACCATCCCTTCGGAGATGCCGAAGCGCATTTTACGCGGAGCGAGGTTTGCTACCATCACCGTCAGGCGGCCAATCAGCGCGCCCGGATCCGGGTATGCAGAGCGGATGCCGGAGAAAACATTGCGTTTTTCGCCGTCCAGATCCAGCGTCAGACGCAGCAACTTATCAGACCCTTCAACAAACTCCGCGTTCTCAATCAGCGCTACGCGCAGGTCGATTTTGGCAAAGTCATCAAAGCTGATGGTTTCCTGAATTGGGTTGTCGGCCAGTTCGCCGGTAGCCGGTGCGGCGGCTTTCACTTCCTCTTTCGAAGCTTCAACCAGCGCCTCGACCTGTTTCATTTCAATACGGTTGTACAGCGCTTTAAACGCGTTCACCTTATGGCCGAGCAGCGGTTGCTGAATAGCGTCCCACTCAAGTTGCGTGTTCAGGAACGCCTCAGCACGTGCCGACAGCGACGGCAGTACCGGTTTCAGGTAGGTAAGCAGCACGCGGAACAGGTTGATACCCATAGAGCAGATGGCCTGCAGATCGGCATCGCGGCCTTCCTGTTTTGCCACCACCCACGGTGCCTGTTCGTCGACATAACGGTTCGCCACATCTGCCAGCGCCATAATTTCGCGTACCGCTTTACCAAACTCGCGGCTCTCCCACGCTTCGCCAATGGTGGCTGCCGCATCGGTAAAGGTTTTATACAGTGCCGGATCCGCCAGTTCAGCGGCCAGCACGCCGTCGAAGCGTTTAGCAATAAAACCGGCATTGCGCGAAGCCAGGTTAACCACTTTGTTCACAATATCGGCATTCACGCGCTGAACGAAATCTTCCAGGTTCAGGTCGATATCGTCAATGCGTGATGAGAGCTTAGCGGCATAGTAGTAGCGCAGGCTGTCGGCATCGAAGTGGTTGAGCCAGGTGCTGGCTTTGATAAAGGTGCCGCGAGATTTAGACATTTTCGCGCCGTTCACCGTGACATAACCGTGCACAAACAGATTGGTCGGTTTGCGGAAACCACTGCCTTCCAGCATGGCCGGCCAGAACAGGCTGTGGAAGTAGACAATATCTTTGCCGATGAAGTGATACAGCTCGGCGTCGGAATCTTTCTTCCACCAGTCGTCGAAGTTCAGATCGTTGCGCTTGTCGCACAGGTTTTTAAACGAGCCCATGTAGCCGATCGGCGCATCGAGCCAGACGTAGAAATATTTGCCCGGCGCATTGGGAATTTCGAAACCGAAATAGGGCGCATCACGGGAGATATCCCACTGCTGCAGACCCGATTCGAACCACTCCTGCATTTTATTCGCCACCTGCTCCTGCAGCGCGCCGCTACGGGTCCATGCCTGCAACATTTCGCTGAACGAGGGCAGATCGAAGAAGAAGTGCTCTGAATCGCGCATCACCGGCGTGGCACCGGACACCACCGATTTCGGTTCAATCAGTTCGGTCGGGCTGTAGGTGGCGCCACACACTTCACAGTTATCGCCGTACTGATCCGGCGATTTGCATTTCGGGCAGGTGCCTTTAACAAAACGGTCCGGTAAAAACATCCCTTTTTCCGGATCGTAGAGCTGAGAAATGGTGCGGTTTTTAATAAAACCGTTCTCTTTCAGACGGGTGTAAATCAGCTCCGACAGCACGCGGTTTTCGTCGCTATGGGTGGAGTGATAGTTGTCATAGCTGATGTCAAAGCCAGCGAAATCCGTTTGATGTTCCTGACTCATTTCGCCAATCATCTGCTCTGGCGTAATGCCCAGTTGCTGTGCTTTCAGCATAATCGGCGTGCCGTGAGCATCGTCCGCGCAGATGAAATTGACCTGATGGCCGCGCATTCGCTGGTAACGGACCCAGACATCAGCCTGGATGTGCTCCAGCATATGGCCGAGGTGGATGGAGCCGTTGGCGTACGGCAGCGCGCACGTTACCAGAATTTTCTTCGCGACTTGAGTCATAGTAGGCATTACATCTTCTTGAGAAAAAGGGGTATCGATAGTACCAAAAGGGGAATTAATGCGCCAAGCGATTAGGGCATTAATCCATAAATGGATAATTATTACGTGTGCGGTAAACTTGGCCGCTACAATGTCGTTTTCAGCATAACTACAAAGGAGTCGGGATGAGTTCGCAATCCCAGGCCAAATCCCCGGAAGCCTTACGTGCAATGGTTGCCGGAACGCTGGCCAACTTTCAGCACCCAACCCTGAAGCACAATCTCACCGCATTGAAAGCCGTGCACCACGTCGCATGGCTGGACGACAGTCTGCACATTGAACTGATCATGCCGTTTGTCTGGCGCAGCGCGTTTGAAGTATTGAAAGAAGAAACCAGCGCTGAGCTGCTACGCATTACTGGCGCGAAAGCCATCGACTGGAAGCTGTCGCATAACATCGCCACCTTGAAACGGGTGAAAAATCAGCCGGGCGTTAACGGCGTGAAAAACATTATTGCGGTCAGTTCCGGCAAAGGCGGGGTAGGGAAGTCGTCGACGGCGGTCAACCTTGCGCTGGCGCTGGCGGCGGAAGGGGCGAAAGTCGGTATTCTGGATGCCGACATCTATGGCCCGTCCATTCCGCTGATGCTGGGGGCAGAAAATGAGCGCCCGACCTCGCCGGACGGTACCCATATGGCGCCGATCATGTCTCACGGCTTAGCCACCAATTCGATTGGCTATCTGGTCACAGACGACAACGCGATGGTCTGGCGCGGCCCAATGGCCAGCAAGGCGCTGCTGCAACTGTTGCAGGAGTCGCTGTGGCCGGACCTGGATTATCTGGTGCTGGATATGCCGCCAGGCACCGGTGATATTCAGCTGACGCTGGCGCAGAATATTCCGGTAACCGGTGCGCTGGTGGTGACCACGCCGCAAGATATCGCGCTTATCGATGCGAAAAAAGGCATCGTCATGTTCGAGAAAGTGGAAGTTCCGGTGCTGGGCATTGTGGAAAACATGAGCATGCATATTTGCAGCAACTGCGGTCATCATGAGCCAATTTTCGGTACTGGCGGTGCGGAAAAACTGGCGCAGCAGTACCATACGCAACTGTTAGGCCAGTTGCCGCTGCATATTACGTTGCGTGAAGATCTGGATAACGGTACGCCGACTGTCGTGAGCCGCCCGGATAGCGAGTTCACGGCTATTTACCGCCAGCTCGCCGGGCGCGTTGCGGCGCAGCTTTACTGGCAGGGAGAGGTGATCCCCGGCGACATCGCCTTCCGCGCAGTGTAAAACAGACAGCCGGGCGGTTTATGCCGCCCGGCTGTCATCGTTTTACTGCCATTCATCACTTCAGCATCATCACTTCAGCACATAGTGCAGCAGCAAATAATCCCCTTGTGGCGAGGCACCCTGCGCTTCGATATGCCAGCCGTGGCGTTGATAAAACGCCAGCGCTTTTTTATTCAGCAACAGGCATTTCAGCGATCCGGTATGGGTAAAGGTCGATTGCACATGCCTGAGTAATGCACTGCCAACGCCCTTGCCCTGTGCATCCGGGTCAATAAACAAGTTATGCAGGAAGTTGTCGTTCTCGTAGACCGAGGCGAACCCAAGACGGTGCCCTTCCTCTTCGGCGACCCACACCGTTTCGCCCAGCACAGCGGCATCGAAATCTTCCAGCTGCCAGTCACTGCCATCGAGCCACGTCCAGCCGCTTTTGCGGGCACGCAGATAAAGAGTACGTAAAAACGGCCTGTCACTTTCTTGCCAGCGGCGAATAATCAAACCAGCCCCTTACTTAGCGGTGATAGAAGATATCACCATTATAGGCTTTAAGAATTTTGCCGTCGGTATCGGTGATCAGCACATAGTTGCCGCCCATATAGGTCCAGTGGCTACCCGCATCTGGTGCTGGCAGGTTGCGTAACTGCCACTGTTTAATGTTGTACTCCTGACTGCGGTACATCTCCGGCACCGTATCACCGATGTTAAACTTGGTGAAATCGGCCACGAACTCCTTCACCTCGTAGGATTGCGGCCCACTAGCCAGTGTGGTCTGCGATTCGGCAAAGGCAGAAGTTGCGGTTGCCAACAGCGCGCCCAGAAGCATCATTTTTGTTTTACGCATACTCTCTCCAGGTTGTTCTTATCCATTTCACGCGGTTGCATAAATTAGCATGCCATCATTGCCGTTAACTTACGGGGGAGCAACAACGAAAAAATAACGCTTTGGTAAAAAGTGTAAGCAAACCCAGGAGAAAGCAGGAAAAGCGAACAGCAATTTCCGCTATCCGCTTGTAACCTTTGGGAATAATCCTGGCATCCCGTCAGTCCGTAAAGCCTTCCAGCACGATTTTACCGACTGCACGCTGGCTTTCGAGCAGGGCATGGGCTTTACGCAGATTAGTCGCATTGATGGCACCAAAGTGTTCCCCGAGCGTCGTTTGTAATACACCTTCGTCAATCAACGCGGCGACGCGTGTCAGTAACCGGTGCTGGGCAATCATATCGTCCGTGGTAAACATCGACCGGGTAAACATAAACTCCCAGTGCAGGGACACACTTTTTGCCTTCAGCGGCAGTGCATCAAGACTGTCGGGATCATCAATGAGCGCCAGCTTGCCTTGCGGTTTCAGGGCATTAATCAATTGCTGATAATGGTCCTGCGTGTTGGTAAGGCTGGCGACATGCGTCACCTCTTTTATGCCAATCCGTGCCAGCTCTTCGGTCAGTGGCTTGCTGTGATCAATCACATGATGAGCACCGCGCTCCAGAACCCATTGCTGGCTGGCGGGGCGTGAAGCGGTTCCAATCACCGTCATGCGCGTCAATTTGCGCGCCAGTTGGGTAATGATTGAGCCGACGCCGCCTGCCGCGCCAACGATCAGCAGTACATCCCCTTCGTTGCCGTTTTCGCGAATGCCAAGCCGGTCAAACAACATCTCCCAGGCGGTGATAGCGGTTAACGGCAGGGCCGCGGCAGAGGCGTTATCCAGCGTTTTGGGTTTCAGCGCTGTAATCCGCTCATCCACTAGTTGAAATTCGCTGTTACTGCCTGGCCGCGTTAATGCCCCGGCATACCACACTTCATCGCCCGGTCGAAAAAGCGTGACAGCTTCTCCCACCTCTTTCACCACGCCGACGGCGTCCCAGCCCAGCACGCGAGGCGTTTCGGCATTGAAACCGGCGCGCACTTTAGTATCGACCGGGTTAACAGAGATGGCTTTCACCTCCACCAGCAGGTCATGGCCGCTGGCCTGCGGCTGCGGCAGTTGGATATCGTTCAGGAAGGCCAGGTTGTTACCGTTTGGGGCCGCGTGGGTAATGGCGATTGCTTTCATAAATACTCCGTTAATGCGTTATTTATCTCAGTGCCGGTAAGGGTAGACAACGCCGTCATGATGAAAAACCCGTAAAACGGAGCAGCACTTATCCTTAAGCAGTGAAAATCGCCACAGCCTGTAGCGCAGCCGTAGCCGGGAATGGCAGGCCACCGAACATCCATTGCTTCGCCACTGCGCCCGATCCTTGAGCGACAGGGGGCCATCAGCGGATATTTATCAACGCCAGATTATCTGCCATCGCCTCTTTTTGGGCTCCCTTGTATTCGCCTGCACATTCCCTTACTCTGCTGACCGGGACGCACTGTCCCTTTGACTCGGGGTGCCCTTCGTATGAAGGCTGAGAAATACCCGTACCACCTGATCTGGATAATGCCAGCGTAGGGAAGTCAGATGCCTGCCCGGCATCCCTTCTTCACGCCGGGCAGGAGCGAATTTATGCAACCTGACCTGCTTGATCGTGCGCAGACCGCGCATGTGTTACAGCAATTCCGCCGCCGTTTTCCCCTAGTGCACTGTATGACCAATGACGTGGTTCAGACTTTTACAGCCAATGTGCTGCTGGCTTTGGGCGCGTCGCCCGCGATGGTGATTGAACCCGAAGAGGCACAGCAGTTTGCAGCGATTGCCGATGCGTTGTTGATTAACGTCGGTACCCTTACTCGTGATCGTGCCGAAGCAATGCGCGCGGCCATCGACAGCGCGCAGGCAGCAGATACGCCGTGGACGTTAGATCCTGTTGCCGTCGGCGCGCTTACTTACCGAACCTCTTTCTGCGCACAACTCCTTACTTTGCACCCTGCGGCGATCCGCGGGAATGCCTCGGAAATTCTTGCCCTTGCCGGAATGAGCAGCGGCGGGCGCGGCGTCGATACCACGGACACCGCCAGCGCAGCGTTACCCGCAGCGCAAACACTGGCAAGGCAGACGGGCGCTGTCGTTGCGGTGAGTGGCGAAGTGGATTACATCACTGACGGGCAACGCACCCTGATGGTCACCGGTGGCGATGCGATCATGACGCGAGTAGTGGGCACTGGCTGCGCATTGTCGGCTGTTGTGGCGGCCAGCTGCGCGCTTGCTGGCGATCGGCTGGCGAATGTCGCCGCGGCCTGCGCGTTGATGTCGCAAGCCGGGAGCCAGGCGGTGGCCCGCAGCGAAGGACCCGGCAGTTTTGTGGCGGCCTTCCTTGATGCGCTGCATTCAGCAGGGGCAGATGCATGAAACGTATTAACGCACTGACTATCGCTGGCACCGATCCCAGCGGTGGCGCGGGAATTCAGGCTGATTTAAAAACCTTTTCTGCACTGGGGGCGTATGGCTGCTCGGTGATCACCGCGCTGGTGGCGCAAAACACCCGTGGCGTGCAATCGGTTTATCGTATCGAACCGGATTTTGTGGCAGCGCAACTCGACGCCGTGCTAAGCGATGTGCGCATTGATAGCACTAAAATCGGCATGCTGGCAGAGACGGACATCGTCGAAGCGGTGGCAGAGCGGCTGCGGCACTATCAAGTGCGTCATGTTGTGCTGGATACGGTGATGCTTGCCAAGAGCGGCGATCCGCTGTTGTCGCCATCGGCGGTGTCGGCGCTGCGGCAGCATTTACTGCCGCAAGTTTCGCTTATTACGCCTAATTTGCCGGAGGCGGCAGCGCTGTTGGAGGCGCCGCTTGCAGGTAGCGAACAGGAGATGCATGCGCAGGGCGAAGCGTTATTGGCGTTGGGCTGTGAAGCG
Source organism: Kosakonia sp. (assembly GCF_032052965.1). GTDB lineage: Bacteria > Pseudomonadota > Gammaproteobacteria > Enterobacterales > Enterobacteriaceae > Kosakonia. Next base: position 187,842 of record NZ_DAMBVN010000003.1, on the reverse strand, counting down.
GTGTTGATGAAAGGGGGCCACCTTAACGACGCCGAAAGCCCGGACTGGTTATTCACCCGTGATGGCGCGCAGCGTTTTACCACCCCGCGCGTGATGACGAAAAATACCCACGGCACAGGATGCACGCTCTCGGCTGCACTGGCGGCGTTACGCCCGCGTCATGCCAACTGGGCGGCCACTGTCGCCGAGGCGAAAGGGTGGCTAACAGCGGCGCTGTTACAGGCGGACTCGCTGGAGGTCGGCCATGGCATTGGGCCGGTGCACCACTTCCATCAGTGGTGGTAAACCGGCATACGAAACGTGCCAGCAGATTATGCTGAAAAAGTGCGCTCGCGGTGGAAAATCGCGCACAGGAAGACCAGGATTATTGCTGCCCATCGTCAGATGGGTAAGGACAATCCATTTCGCCCTGTGCGAAGCTTACGGGAGCATAGCTATGACTGATATTGTGCAGTTACTTGGCAAAGACGCCGACAGCCTTCTGCAACACCGTTGTATTACCATCTCCGCTGATCAGCTCTATCTGCCGGGGGAGGATTACGTCGATCGCGTGATGGTGGATAACAATCGCCCGCCTGCGGTGCTGCGTAATATGCAGACGCTGTATAACCACGGGCGTCTGGCTGGCACCGGGTATCTGTCCATTTTGCCTGTCGATCAGGGCATCGAACACTCTGCGGGCGCGTCGTTTGCGGCGAATCCGCTCTATTTCGATCCGAAGAATATTGTCGAACTGGCGATTGAAGCTGGCTGTAACTGCGTCGCGTCGACCTACGGCGTGCTGGCTTCAGTTTCCCGTCGTTATGCGCACCGCATTCCGTTCCTGGTTAAACTTAACCATAACGAAACGCTGAGTTACCCCACCGAGTATGATCAGACCCTGTACGCCAGCGTCGAGCAGGCGTTTAATATGGGGGCAGTGGCCGTTGGCGCGACAATCTACTTTGGTTCACAGGAGTCCCGCCGCCAGATTGAAGAGATCTCCGCTGCTTTTGAACGTGCTCACGAACTGGGCATGGTGACTGTGTTGTGGGCCTACCTTCGCAATTCTGCCTTCAAAAAAGAGGGCGTCGATTACCATGCCTCCGCCGATTTGACCGGCCAGGCGAACCACATTGCCGCTACCATCGGCGCTGACATTGTGAAGCAGAAAATGGCGGAAAATAACGGCGGCTATAACGCGGTGAATTTCGGTTACACCGATGAGCGCGTTTACAGCAAGCTGACCAGCGACAACCCAATCGATCTGGTGCGCTATCAACTGGCGAACTGCTATATGGGCCGTGCTGGGCTTATCAACTCCGGCGGCGCGGCAGGGGGCGACACCGACATGAGTGATGCCGTGCGCACGGCGGTCATTAATAAACGTGCGGGCGGCATGGGGTTGATCCTCGGCCGTAAAGCCTTTAAGAAATCGATGGCCGATGGCGTGAAGCTGATTAACGCCGTACAGGATGTTTACCTCGATCCCAAAGTCACCATTGCCTGATGGACGTTATCCCCTCTCTCGCAGAGGGGATAATGCTTTAAAACAACGCCTTAATTGCCTGAATTCTCCTTCCCGATCTTCATCACATTTCCGTAACCTTTTGTGAAAAATGTCACGCATCCTTGTGCGTATGCCCAGAAAATGACCGCCGCTTAGCGGAGATTGTCCGAGGATACGGCGTATTTTTGTGCATATATTTTGTAATGAAACAGCTTTTCAAAAACACCAAGGATCCATGATGAAAATTGAATCTGTAAATGTCACCGTCTTTCAGCACCCAACGCGACGGGTTTCCGACAGCGCCGGGCACTCTCATCCCGGCCCGGAGACGCAGGCGAAAATGGCCATGCTGACCATTACTGCAGACGATGGCAGCAAAGGGTATTCGTTTGCGCCGCCGGAAGTGGTGCGTCCCTTTGTCCTTAATGCGTTTTTCCGCAAAGTGATGGTGGGTCAGGATCCGTTTAACCGTGAACGCATCTGGCAGGATCTGGTGCACTGGCAGCGTGGCAGCGCTCATCAGCTGACCGAACGCGCACTGTCTTTTGTCGAGCAGGCACTGTGGGATTTGATTGGCCGTAAACTCAATATGCCCGTTTATAAATTGTTGGGTGGCTACCGCGATAAAGTCCCGGCCTATGGCAGCACCATGTGCGGCGATGAACTGGAGGGCGGGCTGTCGACCCCGGAAGAGTATGCCGCGTTTGCCGAACAACTGGTGGCCCGGGGCTATAAAGCCATCAAACTGCATACCTGGATGCCGCCCGTCAAATTCGCGCCAGACCCAAAAATGGACGTGAAAGCCTGCGCCGCGGTGCGTGAGGCGGTAGGGCCGGATATCGATTTAATGATTGATGGCTATCACTGGTACAGCCGTACCGAAGCGCTCTACATCGGCAAGGCGCTGGAGAAACTCAACTTCGCCTGGTTTGAGGAGCCGATGGAAGAGGAGAGCATGTCCTCTTACGCCTGGCTGGCGGAAAACCTGTCGATTCCCGTCATCGGGCCGGAAAGCCTGGGAGGTAAGCATCACAGCCGCGCCGATTGGGTGAAAGCGGGGGCCTGCGACATCCTGCGTGCCGGGGCGAATGGCGTAGGCGGTATCTCGCCGACGCTGAAAGTCGCCAACCTTGCCGAATCGTTTGGCATGGATTGTGAAGTCCACGGTAACGGGGCGGCAAGTCTGGCGGTAATTGGTGCTATCCGTAACTGCCGTTGGTATGAGCGCGGGCTGTTGCATCCGTTCCTGGATTACGACCAACCGGCGGCCTACCTCAATAGTCTTGTCGATCCGATGGATGAGGACGGTTATGTCCATCTGCCACAGCGCCCCGGGCTCGGTGAAGACATCAATTTTGCCTATATCGAAGCCAATACGCTCAGCCACGACTGACCCATAACAATAGCCCGGAAGCACTGACTTTCGGGCCACGCAAGCCGGTAAGGCAGTAGCCATCTGGCAAAACGTACCCTACAAACGGTAGACAAAGATGAAAAAATCCTCGCTTGCCGGAGCGTGTCTCGTTGCGCTCTCGCTGATGATGGGGAGTGGAGCGGCGCGTGCAGCGACACCGCCCGACCAGCTCATCATTGGCATGAACATGAACAACCTGCTGACTCTCGATCCGGCGGCCATGACCGGCAACGAAGTGGTCGGTATTGTGGTTAATCTTTACGACTCGCTGGTGGAACTGGATCCGAACGAACAGACCAACGTCAAACCGGCGCTGGCAGAGTCGTGGGCGATCAGTCCGGATGGCAAAACGCTGACCTTTCATCTGCGCAAAAACGTCAAATTTCATTCCGGGAATCCGCTGACCTCAGAGGATGTGGTGTGGTCGATGCGCCGTTTGCTGCATCTTAACCTTGCGCAGGCCTCGGTATGGAAATCTTACGGTTTCAGTAAGAAAAATATTGATGACCAGATTTCCGCCCCGGATGCCTACACGGTACAAATTCGTCTGCCTAAGGCCAACGATCCGCAACTGGTGATTTATTCACTGGGCGCGCTGGGTAATCTGGGGGTGCTGGACAGCAAAACGGTGCAAAGCCATGCCGTGAATAATGACTGGGGCAACCGCTGGCTGACCACCAATGAGGCGGGATCCGGCCCCTTTATGCTGGAAACCTGGCAGGCAAAAGATGTCCTGCGTATGAAGCGCAACCCGGGCTACTGGCGTGAAGCGCCGAAGCTCAGCCGCGTGGTGCTGCGCCACTTCCAGGAGTCGCAAACCCTGCGTCTGATGCTGGCGAAAGGCGATCTGGATATCGCCAACAATATGGCGGTGTCCGATATCAATGCGCTACGTAAAGACCCCAATGTCACGGTAGAAGCGGTGCAAAAGGGCACGGTGTATTACGTGGCGATGAGCATGAAAGAGCCGCATTTTGCTAACCCGAAAGTGCGCGAAGCAGTGCGTTACCTGATTGATTATCAGGGCATAAATAAAGCCTTGATGCCGGGTTACGGTGTGCTGCATCAGCGCCCTATTAAAGCGGGTATGCCCTCGACCTTGCCAGATCCTGGGTACCGGCTGGATATCCCCCGCGCTAAAAAGTTACTGGCAGAAGCCGGTTATCCGGACGGTTTTGATACCACTCTTCGGGTACTGGCCGATCAGCCGTTTTTGAATATCGCCATTGCCGTGCAGTCGACACTGATGCAGGCAGGGATCAACGCCAAAATCGTCACCGGCACTGGCAACCAGATTTACGGTGCGATGCGTGAACGGAAATTCGACATGCTGGTCGGTCGCGGCGGCAGCGGCGTTGAGCCGCACCCCCATTCAAGCCTGCGCGCGCTGGTCTATAACCCGGACAACAGCGATGAAGCGCGGCTGACCAATTTTCAGGGCTGGCGTACCAGTTTTTATGACAAGCCGCTGAATGAGATGATCGACAAGGCCCTACTGGAGCGCGACCCGGAGAAGCAGAAAACCGACTATCAGCAAATCCAGTTGCGGTATGACCAGCTTATACCGGCCCTTATCCCGTTGTCGCAAATGGTGGATTCGGTGGTAGTGCGTAATGACGTGAAAAATTTCCAGTCGCACCCCTCGGCAACCACCTTCCTGCGCGAAGTCTATAAAAGCCCGTCTACCGGAGGAGAGAAAGGATGAGTACGCTGATACTTGCGCCTGGCTCGCGGGCCAGACGTCTGTCAAAACGGCTGACGCAGGTTATTGTCACGCTGTTTGGTTTATTGCTGCTGACGTTCTTTATCGGCCGGGTAATGCCTGTCGACCCGGTTCTGGCGATTGTCGGCCCGGATGCGGATCAAAGCACCTACCAGCAGGTCTACCAGCAGTTAGGTTTTGATAAGTCGCTGCTCACTCAGTTTGGCATTTACCTGAATAATCTCCTGCATGGCAACCTGGGGAATGCACTGCTGACCGGTAAGCCCGTGCTGGACGACATTGTTCGTGTCTTCCCGGCGACGCTGGAACTGGCAACGATGGCGATTCTCGTGGGGGCGGGTTTAGGGATCCCGCTCGGCGTGCTGGCCGCCGCCCGCCGTAACAGTCTCTCTGACTATGTGGTGCGCATTATCAGCCTGGCAGGTTATTCCACACCGATTTTCTGGGTCGGCATGATGGGGTTGCTGCTGTTCTACGCCTGGCTGGGGTGGGTTGGCGGTGCCGGGCGGCTGGATCTTGGGCTGGACGGTGTGGTGCCGCGTCGCACCGGGCTTATGACCGTCGATGCGTTGCTGGCGGGCAATGGTCAGGTGTTCTGGAATGCGCTCAACCATCTGGTGTTACCTGCTTCGTTGCTTGGTTTTCATTCGCTGGCGTACATCAGCCGTATGACCCGTAGTTTTATGCTGGCGCAGCTGTCACAGGAGTTCATTATTACCGCGCGGGTGAAAGGGCTGACCGAGCGGCAGGTGATCTGGAATCACGCCTTTCGCAATATCCTGGTGCAGTTGTTAACGGTGGTGGCGCTGGCTTATGGCGCATTGCTGGAAGGGGCGGTATTGATTGAAACCGTCTTTTCCTGGCCGGGGTTTGGCTCTTACCTGACCGGCAGCCTGCTGCTGGGTGATATGAACGCGGTGATGGGCTGTGTGCTCCTGGTCGGGGTGATCTTCGTGCTGCTCAATCTGCTCTCCGACATGCTGTACCAACTCTTTGATCCGAGGACGAAATCATGACGGTCTCTTTTGATTCGCCGGTTTCTTCTGCCCGCCATGAGCGTCGTGTGCGGCTGAGAAAGCGCGTCGGACGCGCGGCGGGTTTTGTTGGCAAAATGGCGCGTAATCCGCTGACCGCTATCGGTGGCGGCATTGTTTTGCTGCTGCTCATTGTGGCGCTCTTTGCGCCGTTTATCGCACCCTACAACCCGTTGGTGCAGGATCTGGACAGCGCGCTTTCGCCACCCAGCGCCGCGCACTGGTTCGGCACTGATGAGTTCGGGCGCGATATCTTTAGCCGGCTGGTTTATGGCTCGCGGATTACGCTCTACATCGTGTTGCTGGTGTCCGTTACCGTGGGCCCGCTCGGCCTGCTGCTGGGCGTTACCGCCGGTTACTTTGGCGGCAAGGTCGATACGATCCTGATGCGCGTGACCGATATCTTTATCTCTTTCCCAAGCCTGGTGCTGGCGCTGGCGTTTGTGGCGGCACTTGGCCCGGGTCTTGAGCATGTGGTGATTGCCATTACACTCACCGCCTGGCCGCCAATTGCGCGTCTGGCGAGGGCCGAAACACTGTCGTTGCGGCAGGCCGATTTTATTTCAGCGGTACGCTTGCAGGGAGCCTCGCCGGTGCGGGTGCTGTGGCATCACATTGTGCCGCTCTGTCTGCCGTCGGTGATTATCCGTATCACCATGAATATGGCCGGTATCATCCTTACCGCCGCCGGATTGGGCTTCTTAGGACTGGGGGCGCAGCCGCCGGATCCGGAATGGGGCGCGATGATCTCCAGTGGGCGCACTTACATGATGGAGTGCTGGTGGGTAGTAACCATTCCGGGGCTGGCGATTTTAATCAACAGTCTGGCGTTTAACTTCTTGGGAGACGGATTACGTGACATCCTCGATCCTCGCAGCGAATAATTCGCCGCTTCTTGATGTGCAAAATCTGCATGTCGACTTTGTCAACGGCCAGGCAGTCACGCATGCGGTGCGTGGTGTCTCTTTCACGCTTGGGCGGGAAAAACTGGCGATTGTTGGTGAGTCCGGTTCCGGAAAATCTACCGTCGGGCGGGCATTACTGCGTCTGCACCCGGCAAAAGCGCGCATTCATGCCGACAGCATGCAGTTTGGCAATATCGACCTGTTGAAAGTGGATGAAGCGCAAATGCGCGGCATTCGTGGCAAACGGATTTCGATGATTATGCAGGATCCGAAATATTCGCTGAACCCGGTAGTTTGCGTGGGCGACCAGATTGCCGAAGCCTGGTTAACGCATCATCCGGGTAAGAAAGCTGACGCAAAGGCCAAAGTACTTGAAATGCTGGATGTGGTGCGTATTCGCCAGCCAGAGCGTGTTTATCATCTCTACCCGCACGAGATCTCGGGCGGTCAGGGGCAGCGCATCATGATTGCGATGATGCTGATCACCGACCCGGAACTGGTCATTGCTGATGAGCCAACCTCGGCGCTTGATGTCTCTGTGCGCTTGCAGGTGCTGGGATTGCTGGATGATCTGGTCCAGTCACGCGGCCTTGGGCTGATTTTCATCAGTCACGATATCAACCTGGTGCGCAGTTTTTGTGACCGGGTGCTGGTGATGTACGCCGGGCGTGTCGTGGAGTCCATTGCGGCGAAAGACTTAGATCAGGCGCAACACCCCTATACGCAGGGGCTGATCCACGCCCTGCCGGAAATTCATCATCGCCGCCCGGTACTGCCGGTGTTGCAGCGCCAGGCCAGCTGGCTGGGCGAATAAGGAGCGCAAAATGATCACTGTGCAAAACCTCAACCTGGCGTTTGGCGAAGGGGAGAAGCGGAACCAGGTACTGAGCGATGTCTGTTTTTCGGTGCAGGCTGGCGAGATCTTCGGCCTGGTCGGGGAATCTGGGTCGGGTAAAACCACCGTGCTGAAGTGCCTTGCCGGGCTGTTTACCCACTGGGATGGCGCGCTTTCCATCAATCATCAGCCGCTGGAAAAACGCCTTAGTCAGCCGCGTTGCCGGCTGGTACAAATGGTGTTTCAGGATCCCTACGGGTCGCTGCACCCGCGCCATACCATTGGCGATATTCTTGAAGAGCCGCTACACATTCATGGCATTCACGACCGCGATCGGCGTATGAATACCTTGCTGGATAAGGTCGGATTGAGCCGCGCGTTTCGCGATCGCTATCCTCATCAACTCTCTGGCGGGCAGCGTCAGCGTGTGGCGATTGCCCGGGCGCTGATCCTTGAGCCTCGCGTACTGCTACTGGATGAGCCGACCTCGGCGCTGGATGTGTCGGTGCAGGCGGAGATCCTCAATTTGCTGGCGGCATTGCATCAGGAGTCGCACCTGACTTACCTGATGGTCACTCACGACCTTGGCGTGATTGCCCACCTGTGCCAGAAAGTCGCGGTGATGCAACACGGCAGGATCCTGGAAACGCTCACGGTGGATGACCTGGTCAGCGGGGCAGCGCAAACGCCGTATACGCAAATGCTGGTCAATGCCAGCCAGCGCTACAGCCGTGAAATGGCGCGGGAAGTGGCAGCGTATTAAAGGAAGGCAGGCCGGAGAAGGCAGTTGTGCCTGATCCGGCCTGGCGTGCGACTAGCGCAGTAACGGGCAATCTGGCGGCAGCCGGCATTGCAAGGCGTTGGGTAACACTTCTATGCGAAAATGTTCGCCGCGCAGCGGTTCGCCGTCGAGGTTAAAAGTGATCTCATGAGGGGCACTGATTTCAAACCACGCCGACTGACCGTCGACAATGTGCGGGTTGTCATCCGGCTGTGTCAGGGTGGTGAACAGGGCAGGCAGCAGTTCATCGCCGGTAAAAATACGCAACTGCAATAAGCCATCGTTGATCAACGCCTGCGGGCAAAGCTGTTGCCCGCCGCCCGCCTGGCGCCCGTTACCTATGCCAATCACCAGCGCATCGCCCTGCCAGTGAAAATTGTCGCCACGAATTTCACAGCGGTCGGCTTTCAGCATATCCATGCGCATCAATCCGTGGATCAGGTAAGACACTCCGCCTAGCGCCGCTTTCAGTTTTTCCGGCGTTTCGCTGGTAATGCGCGTCCCAAAGCCGCCCGTCGCCATATTAATAAAACAGGTTTCATCATTAACCCTGGCGATATCTACCGGTACGGCTTTGCCAACAATCGCCAGTTGCAGCGCTTTATCCAGCGTTTCGGGTATGGCGGCGCTGGTAGCAAAATCATTGGCGGTGCCGAGCGGTAAAATGCCCAGTGCCGGTACAGCGTCGCCTGCGCATTCCACCAACGCTGTTGCCACTTCGTTGATGGTTCCGTCGCCACCGGCCGCAATCACCGTTGCGACGCCAAGCTGCTCTGCCTCTTTGACGTAACGTCCGGCATCGCCTTTTTCCCAGGTAACCCGAACCTGAATATCCATACCTTCTTCGCGAAGGAGTGTCACTGCCTCGCGTAGCGTCTCGTCACCGGCGCTTTTACCGTTGAGGATCAATAAGCTTGTGGGAAATTTGCGCATCCTTTTTCATCCTGGCTGAATAACATTAGAAAGTGTATCTCATGAAAAAGGGTAGTTGAGTAAAAGCGGATGAAGAGAGAAAAAATCAGCCTGCGTAAGGGAGATTACGCAGGCTAAGGAGGTGGTTCCTGGTACAGCTAGCATTTATGGGTTATGTTTTTCAGCGACAGCGATAATACCCATATTAACCGCAACGGTATGTGATCCGATTCTAAGAATCTTACCCTGCAATAAATAACCGTGCTTAACTATCCCTCTGCACTCAGGCGTGCGGATTTCGCGTCGACTGCCCGGTAAAATTACGCATCAACAATGCGTATTCCAGCGCCATATCTTCCGGTACGGGGAACCAGACTGTGTATCCGTCGCCAGGGGCGACAGGCATGGCTTCGCCTTTGGCGTTTTCCATATGCTCAAGGGTAAAATTGACGTTGCCCTGCGGCGTCATCAGTTCGAGGCTATCGCCCACCGAGAATTTGTTTTTGACCGCCACTGCCGCGAGGTGGCCTTTGCGTTCGCCGGTAAATTCGCCAACGAACTGCTGGCGCTCTGAGACGGAGTAACCGTACTCGTAGTTCTGATAATCATCATGGGTATGGCGGCGCAAGAAACCTTCGGTATAACCGCGGTGCGCCAGTCCTTCCAGCGTTTCTAACAGCGAGGCGTCGAACGGTTTACCTGCGGCGGCATCGTCAATGGCCTTACGGTACACCTGCGCAGTGCGGGCACAGTAGTAGAAAGACTTCGTGCGGCCTTCAATTTTCAGCGAGTGCACGCCCATTTTTGTTAGCCGCTCAACATGCGCGATGGCGCGCAGATCTTTCGAGTTCATGATGTAAGTACCATGCTCGTCTTCAAACGCGGTCATGTACTCACCCGGACGCTGGGCCTCTTCAATCATAAACACTTTGTCGGTCGGCGCGCCGACGCCCAGTGTAGGTTCGATGTTTTGCACCGGGATCGGCTCATGAACATGGACGATATTGCCAATGGCATCTTCTTTGCCTTCCTGCACCTTGTATTCCCAGCGGCAGGCGTTGGTGCAGGTGCCCTGGTTCGGGTCGCGTTTATTGATATAACCCGACAGCAGGCAGCGACCGGAGTAGGCCATGCACAGTGCGCCGTGAACGAAAATCTCAATTTCCATATCCGGCACCTGGGTGCGAATCTCTTCGATCTCTTCCAGCGACAGTTCACGGGAAAGGATCACCCGGCTCAGACCCATTTGTTGCCAGAACTTCACCGTTGCCCAGTTGACGGCATTCGCCTGAACGGAGAGGTGAATTGGCATGTGCGGGAAGTTTTCGCGCACCATCATGATTAACCCCGGATCGGACATGATCAGCGCATCCGGCCCCATATCCACCACCGGTTTCAGGTCGCGGATAAACGTTTTCAGCTTGGCGTTATGCGGAGCAATATTCACCACCACGTAAAATTGTTTTCCCAGCGCATGGGCTTCATTAATGCCGATTTGCAGGTTTTCGTGGTTGAATTCGTTATTACGCACGCGCAAGGAATAGCGCGGCTGGCCCGCGTAAACGGCATCTGCGCCGTAGGCGAAAGCGTAACGCATATTTTTCAGCGTTCCCGCCGGGGAAAGGAGTTCCGGTTTAAACATGATGTTCTCATTCTGATGACAGGTCAGATAGCTTCACCGGGGTGAAGCCGTAGGGGAGTTCCCCTAAATTTAGGGCGGGAATTGTAGCGCTGCGGGCGGGGGGAGTAAACCTGCGCGTTACTGCACGCGCAGGTATTTACCGTCGGCACTGACGTTATGACCAAAACCGCAATTCATCGGGTCATCGGTCTGGGCTTCCAGGGTTTGCATATCTGCCGATAGCGCCAGCGAAATGGTGCATTGCGAAATATCATCATGCAGCTTAATGTCGCCTTTACCGTTTGTAAGCGTCACTTTCTCGGAGAACTCCCCGAGGTTTGGCCCGGAATAAAGCCCCATGATCCCAAACGAGTAACCTGCCCAATCGGCCTGATAGCGCGCATTGCCGTCTGCTTTCAGCGTCAGCACTTCCCATTCACCACGCCCGGCGTATTGCCAGTACTCCCCGGCGGCAGAGGTCGGCTTGGGCAGCGCTTGCAGCTTGTCCTGAATGCGCGACAGATTGTACTGCGACTTCTGATCGTCTGGCATGATTTGCAGCCAGGCTTGTGCCTTGCGATATTCGCCCTGGCGGATCCACGTCAGCGCCACGTTATTGTAAGCCGTCGCCATGAGCACATCATTGGGCTGATCTTTGCCATATTCACATTGCTCAATCCATGCGGCTTGCTGTTCGAAAGCCTCTCTGGCTTTGGGGTAATTTTTGGCCTGATAATATTGGTTGCCCTGTTTGGCGTAATCGGTAATTTTGGCGCAGTCGGCGGCAATTTGAGCCTCGGTAATCTCCGCCTGGCAGCCAAACGCAGCAAATAGCAGCGTCAGCGCGCCGTAACCATATTTCCTCATCATCCCTTTCCTTTTTTGTGGGCCACGCGATTTGCCGCATCGCCTGGTGTTATGACTGTCGATAAAACGGCCATTTTTGCGGGAGCTATCATACAGAGGATGGTGCCCTTGTTCGCGGTAAAATACCCTACCAGTAAAGATGGGTCTGTCGCCTGTGTTGCTCCCCAGCTTATACTGACGGTGGGCTGTCGGGGCCGTGTCGGGCGGCTGTCGGGTCAGGATCGTGTTCCCGGCGCCAGGATTAAGCGACACTGCAAGCCGGTTATCTGTGGAGAGAAAAGATGAGTAGCAATAAAGTAAAAACGCTGCGTCTTGCCCGCGCCTGGTCTCAGGAGCAGCTTGCAGAGATGGCCGCGTTGAGTGTCAGAACGGTGCAGCGTATTGAGAATGGCGATCATCCTTCACTGGAGACATTGAGTGCACTGGCAGCCGTCTTCGGCGTGAGCGTGACGGCGTTGTCCGGTCAGGATGAAGCGGGTGACGACGCGCTGGATCAACGGGTGCAAGCCGCGCGGGAAAAGGTCGAGGCCGAGGGTAAATTCTGGCGTTCGCTGCTGACGGGGGTGATTGTTTGCGTTTTTCTCTTTTTCCTGAATCGCAGTACCGCGCCGGAAAGCATCTGGTCACTGTGGGTAGCGGCAATGTGGGGAGGATTGTTGCTGGTGAAAGGGTTGCGTTTGTTTGTGTTTGACGGGTGGATTGCGCAGTGGCAAAAGCAGCGTTTACAGCGTCTGGTGCGCAAATAAGCCTGTGTCGGGCGGTTAGCCCGCCCGACACGCGCGGTTATGCCAGTTTGCAGGCGTCTGCTTCCCAGCGATACCCCACGCCATACACCGCGCGGATGAAAGATTGCTCCTCGTCCAGCGCTTCCAGTTTACGGCGCAGATTCTTGATATGGCTGTCTATTGTCCGGTCGGTCACTACACGGTAGTCATCATAAAGATGATTGAGCAGCTGCTCGCGAGAGAAGACTTTACCCGGCTCGCTGGAGAGGGTCTTCAGCAGGCGGAACTCCGCCGGTGTTAAATCCAGCAATTTGTTGTGCCAGCTCGCCTGGAAACGCCCCTCGTCTACGATTAGTGGGCTTTCTGCATCCAGCGCCTGCAGCTCACGTTGTGGTTTGCAGCGGCGCAGAATGGTTTTCACCCGCGCCACCACTTCGCGTGGGCTGTAAGGTTTGCAGATGTAATCATCTGCGCCAATCTCCAGCCCCAGCAGGCGGTCAATCTCTTCGATTTTCGCGGTCACCATAATGATGGGCACATTGCTGAAACGGCGAATTTCACGGCACAGCGTCAGGCCATCGGTTCCCGGCAGCATCAAATCAAGCAGCATCAAATCCGGTGGCGTCTGGCGCACATACGCCAGCACCTGGTCACCATGATTGATCAGCGTTGGTGCATAGCTGGCCGCGCGCAGATAGTCGATCAACAACTGCCCCAGCTTGGGTTCATCCTCAACGATCAAAATGCGTGGCGTGTTTTCATCAATGGGTAACTCAGTCATATGTCTCTCGATTTTTCGCGTTCAAGCGGTAGTTCAACTGTAATGCTAACCCCGCCAAAAGGCGAGTGCGCGGCATGGATAGCGCCACCGTGCGCCTCCACAATATTTAAACAGATAGCAAGCCCTAACCCGGAACCGCCGCTGGCGCGGTTACGGGAACCTTCCGTGCGATAGAAGCGTTCGAACAGCCGGGTTAGCTGCTCATCACTCACCCCTGGCGCGCTGTCGGCAAAAGACATGAGCAGCTTGCCATTCTGGGTTGTCGCCCGGATAGACGTTCCGCCACCGGCATCGGTATACCGTAAACTGTTCTCCAGCAGGTTATTGAACAGTTGCATCAGCCTGTCAGGATCGCCAAACACAATGGCACGCGGTGGCGCTTCCAGTGACAGTGTCAGGTTGCGGCTGGCGAAGCGCTCGCGAAACGCGCCCGCGGCAATCTCCAGCAGCGAAACCACATCCAACGGCGCACGCTGATAGGCCAGTGCGCCTTCATCAGACATTGAGAGCTGGTGCAAATCATCCACCAGTTTGGTAAGTGTGCCCACTTCCGCCTGCAAGGACATCACCGACTCGGGAGTGAACTTACGCACGCCGTCCTGAATCGCTTCCAGTTCACCACGCAGGACCGCCAGCGGGGTGCGCAACTCGTGGGAGATGTCAGCCATAAAGTCGCGGCGCATCTGCTGGTTTTTCTCCAGCGTACTGGCCAGCAGATTAAAATCGCGTGCCAGGCGCCCCAGCTCATCATGGCTGCCGGGTGTCACCCGGGTTGAAAAGTCGCCGGAAGCCAGTTTATGCGTCCCTTCGACCAGCCGTTTAACCGGTGCCAGCAAGCCGCGCGCCAGCGGGAAGGTGGCGATCGCCGCCAGCAGGGTGGCAAGCGCCACAATTAACCAACTGGTGCGCTGTTGTTGGCGGTCAAAATTGATGTCGGTATTACGTGTCAGCCGCTCAATGGGCGAGGCGATAACCCAGCCCACGGTCTTGTGATTAACCTGAATGGCTTTGCGGGTACCGTCGTCCGGTACAGGCGAACGGGGCCCGACCAGGACGTTGTTATCCAGATCAACCACCCAAAACCGGGTGCGCCAGCCAGGCGGTGGCATCCCCGGCCCTGGCGGGCCCGGTTCCCGTTCGGGCTCACCTTCCGGAACGGGAGGCATGTCACGATCTCTTTCGCCGCCCATGCCTTCTTCCATACTGGCTCCAGGGCCACGAATGTTAGTGTACGGCGGGTTGCCACCATGATCCTCGTCATGCTCATTTTCGCGCTCAAACGATCGCAGCAACTGGAAAATCATCCGGTTATTGTTACGTAAGAACTGCCAGCTGCCGTTCTGGGCGTACTGTTCTGCCAGCGAGTCGCTCAGCATCTGCAGACGTTGCTCATTACCCCGCTTAACGTAATCGATAAAGCCGCGCTCAAAACTGATTCGCACCGCCCAGTGCATGGTGATCAGCAGCACAATGCAGGTCGTCAAAATGGCGAGAAACAGTTTGGCCGTAATGCCCGGCCGCCAGAATTTCATGATTGACTCCTTTTGCGCCGGGCAATGACGACGTTTTTGCTGGCGTCATCCGGGACGCGAGCGAAAAGCAACGCCGGTAGTGCAATCACCACTGCCATGCTGAGATAAGCGTACAGAAAAACATGATGCGCCATACCGCTGCCAGCCGACAGATGCTGCGAGCCAAAGAGCCCCAACAGCAGACCCGCGACAGTGACACCAATACTCATTGATAACTGCATAATCATCGATAACAGGCTGTTGCCGCTGCTGGCCAGTTCGTCCGGCAGATCTTTGAGCGTCAGGGTGTTCATTGAAGAGAAACGCATGGAGTTAATCATCCCCTGGCAGAACAACACAACAGGCAACACGTAGTACCAGCCAAGCAGGGCCACACTCATAAACAACAAGCTTACTAATGCCAGTCCAAGCGTTGAGCAGACCAGCACCCGGCGGTAGCCGAAACGGTTGACTACCTGCACAACGATACGTTTCATTCCCATGCTACCCAGCACCATGGGGATCATCATTAACCCCGCATGAAACGGGGAAAAGCCGAGGCCAATTTGTAAAAACACCGGCGTCATAAACGGCAACATGCCGCTGCCCACTCGCCCGGCAAAACTGCCTGCCAGACCAAGTGAAAAGGTTGGGGTACGGAACAAACGTAAATTAAACAATGCGCCATCATTGCCTTTTGCATGCAGCAGGTAGGTGATAATGGCAACCGCGCCCACGGCGACCAGCAGCGCGAGCGCCAGGGGGGAAAGCCCCAGCCCTTTATGCCCGTCGAGAGCCAGCGTTAGCGTTGCCATGCCGCAAGCCAGCAAAACAAAACCGGCGATATCAAAACGGCGGGTTTGCAATGTGTAATTCGGCATCAGGGTGAGGGTCGCGATAGCGCCGATAATCCCCACGGGCAGGTTAATCAGGAAAATCCAGTGCCAGGAGGCGTACTCCACCAACATGCCCCCCAGCGCCGGGCCGAGCAGTGGCCCCACCTGGCCGGGCAGGGTGACGAAGGTCATGGCCGCCATGTATTGATCGCGCGGCACGATCTTCATCACCGTCAGCCTGCCGACAGGCACCATCATTGCACCGCCAACGCCTTGTAGCACACGCGCCATCACCAGTTGATCGAGCGTGGAGGCTTGCGCGCAGAACAGGGAGCCGGCGGTAAACAGCACGATAGCGACGAAGAAAATATTGCGCACGCCGACCCGATCCGCCAGCCAGCCGCTGGCGGGCAGCATAACGGCCACTGTCAGAACGTAAGAAACCACCACCATATGCATATGCAACGGGCTCTCCCCCAGGCTGGTGGCCATGGAGGGGAGGGCGGTATTCACAATCGTCGTGTCCAGTGATTGCATAAAGAAGCCAAAGGCGACGATCCAGAGTTGCCAGCGTATGTTTTTAGGGAGTTCATTCATTCACTAACGGGCTCTCTCTCATGGCGGCGAAAACGCAGGCGCAGGCGATCAAAAAACAGATAGACCACTGGCGTGGTATACAGCGTGAGTAACTGACTCATTACCAGACCGCCAACAATGGTGATCCCCAGCGGCTGACGCAGTTCCGACCCATCGCCGCCAGAAATCACCAGCGGTAGGGCGCCAAACAGCGCCGCCAGCGTGGTCATCATAATCGGGCGAAAACGCAGCAGGCAGGCCTGGAAAATAGCCTCTTCGGCATTCAGGTTACCCTGGCGCTGTGCTTCGAGGGCGAAGTCGACCATCATAATGGCGTTTTTCTTCACGATGCCAATCAATAGCATAATGCCAATTAATGCAATCAGGCTAAAAGGAGCATTGAACAGTTCCAGCGCCAGCAGTGCGCCTACCCCGGCCGAAGGCAGGGTTGAGAGGATAGTCAGCGGATGGACATAACTCTCATACAAAATACCCAGTACGATATAGACCGTGGCGATGGCCGCCAGGATCAGGATCACCTGGGAATTCATCGTCTCCTGGAACACCTGAGCAGTTCCGGCAAAACTGCCTCGCACGCTGGAGGGAACGCCGAGCTGGGTCATGGTGCGGTTAATGGCATCGCTGGCCTGAGATAACGACGAGCCGGTCGCCAGGTTAAATGCGATGGTCGAGGCCGCAGACAATCCTTGATGGTTTACCGACAGCGGCGCATTGGCCGGACGCCAGTGCGCAAAATCGGAGAGCGGGATCGATTTGCCTTCGCTGTTGATGATAAACATTTTATCCAGCGCGCTTATGTCCTGGGTGTAGCGCGGATCGACCTCCATCACTACTTTGTACTGGTTCAACGGTTGATAGATGGTCGAAATCTGCCGCTGACCAAACGCGTTATTCAGCAGGCTGTTGGCTTCCTGCACGCTGATGCCAAGGCGCGACATGGTGGCGCGGTCATAAACCAGATTCATTTCAGCGCCATTATCTTGCTGATCAGAGTTCACGTCCGCCAGTTCAGGCAGGGCGGCGAGGGCTTTACGGATCTTTGGCTCCCACTCGCGCAGCGCGCTCAGATCATCCGACAGCAGCGCATACTGATAGCTGGCATTGGCTTGTCTGCCGCCGACGCGAATATCCTGTACTGCCACTAAAAACAGACTCGCACCCGGCTCTTTCGCCAGCTTGCCACGCAGACGATCAATCACCTGCTGGGCGGTTTCATGGCGCACATCGCGAGATTTCAGGGTAATAAACATCATGCCGCTGTTAACCCGCGAGCCACCGGTAAAACCGGTAACATTATCCACCGCCGGATCGTCGCGGATGATCTTCATAAAATCCTGCAACTTAATACGCATCGCCTGGAAGGAGATGCTCTGATCTGCCTGAATGCCACCCATCAGCACACCGGTATCCTGCTCCGGGAAAAACGTTTTGGGGATGGTGATATACATCCAGATATTTAGCGCGATGGTGGCGAGCAGTACCACACCGACCAGGCGGGCATGGTTTAGCACCCATTTTAAAGAGCGGGCATAGTGTTGCTGAAGGGCAATCAACAGGCGACCTACGCCGCGTTCACGGGTACGCGAACGCGGCTGATGGCGTTTCAGCAGCCAGCCGCACATCATGGGAGTCAGTGTCAGCGAGATCGCCAGCGAAATACCAATCGCCACGGATAGCGTCACGGCGAATTCCCGCAGTAGCCGACCAGGCAGGCCCGCCATCAAGAGCAGCGGCAGGAACACCGCCACCAGCGAAATACTCATCGACAGTACGGTAAAACCCACTTCCCGCGTGCCTTGCAGTGCCGCCTGCAACGGTTTCATGCCCGCCTCGAGATGGCGGGAGATATTCTCCAGTACCACGATGGCATCATCCACCACGAAGCCCGTGGCAATGGTCAGCGCCATCAGCGACAGGTTATTCAGGCTAAACCCACACAGGTACATGGCGGCAAAGGTACCAATTAACGACACCGGTACTGCCACTGCCGGGATCAGCGTTGCCCGCCCCGATCGCAGGAACAGAAATACCACCAGGATCACCAGCGCAACGGAAATAATCAGCGTTTGCTCGACTTCCGCGAGCGATGCACGAATGGTCGGAGAGCGATCCTGGGCGATTTGCAGGTCAATTGCCGCCGGAATGGTCTTTTGCAGCCCCGGCAGGCGCGCGCGAATACTGTCGACGGTTTCAATAATATTGGCTTCCGGCAGTTTGCGGATCATCAGCAAAATCGCCGGTTTGGCATTGGTCATCCCCGCGTTGCGCACGTCCTGGACTGAATCCGTGACTGTTGCGACATCGCTTAAACGCACTGCGGCACCGTTATTGTGGTGAATAATCAATGGCTGGTATTCGGCGGCGGTTTTCAGTTCATCATTGGACTGAATCTGCCAGCGGTGCGTACCATCTTCCACAGCACCTTGCGGCCGGCGCACATTGGCGTCGCTGATGGCGGTGCGCACAGCATCCAGTGAGACGCCTTGATTAAACAGCGCTTGCGGGTTGAGATCGACCCGCACGGCAGGCAGCGAGCTGCCGCCTACATCCACATCGCCGACCCCCTGGATCTGCGCGATGGTTTGCGCTAACTGGGTCGAGGCAAAATCGTACAACTGGCCCTGCGAGTACGTGTCTGACGTAAGCGTCAGGATCATGATCGGCGCGTCAGACGGATTGGCTTTGCGGTAGGTCGGGCGGCTGGGCATCCCGCTCGGCAGCAGGCTTTGCGCAGCATTGATCGCAGCCTGGACATCGCGCGCCGCGCCGTTGATATCGCGGTCGAAGTTAAACTCCAGAATAATTCGCGTGCTGCCCAGTGAGCTGGTTGAGGTCATCTCGCTGACCCCGGCAATACGGCCGAGTGAGCGCTCCAGCGGCGTGGCGACCGACGAGGCCATGGTTTCCGGCGCGGCGCCGGGCAGCGAGGCGCTGACCATGATCACCGGAAAATCCACCTGCGGCAGTGGGGCGACCGGCAGCAGCCGGAAGCCGAGAATGCCGCACAGCGTAATGGCCAGCGAAATCAGAATCGTGGCCACCGGGCGGTAAATGAAGATCGCAAAAAACTTCACTTACGCCTCCTCTTCACGCCGGGGGAAGCGGTTTTTCGCCCACAAAGCCAGCTGGTCGAACAGCAGATAAATAACCGGGGTGGTAAACAGCGTCAGCACCTGGCTGACCAGTAAGCCGCCGACCATGCCGATGCCCAGCGGGCGGCGCAGCTCCGCGCCAACGCCTGTGCTCAGCATTAATGGCAACGCACCGAGCAGGGCCGCCAGCGTGGTCATCAGGATCGGGCGGAAACGCAATAAGCAGGCCTGGAAAATGGCCTCCCGCGGCGACATGCCCTCTTCACGCTCGGCGGCGAGGGCGAAGTCGATCATCATGATGGCGTTTTTCTTCACAATGCCGATCAGCAAGATAATGCCGATAATGGCTATCACGTCCAGTTCGCTACCGGATATCAACAGTGCCAGTAGAGCGCCCACACCGGCGGTGGGCAGCGTGGATAAGATCGTGATCGGATGGATAAAACTCTCATATAACACGCCGAGCACGATATACATTGCCGCCACAGCGGCCACAATCAACCAGATCGTACTGCCCAGCGCGGCCTGGAAGGCCAGCGTACTGCCCTGGAACTGGGTAGTAATGGTGGTCGGGAAGTTGAGCGTTGTTTCGCTATCGAGAATAGCCTGTACCGCTTCGCCGAGTGAATAACCGTCGGCCACATTAAAAGAGATGGTGGTGGCAGGGAACTGATCCAGGTGGTTGATACTTAGCGGGGCATAACGCTGTTCAACTTTGGCAATCGACGACAGCGGCACGACGCCGCCATCGGTGCTGGTCAAACGGATATTATCCAAAGCAGACAGGCCAGGCGTTTGCGCCGTATCGTGCTCCAGCACCACGCGATACTGGTTAGCCTGAGTATAAATCGTTGAGATCAGTCGCTGGCCAAAAGCGTTGTAAAGGGCGTTATCCACATCAGACAGGGTAATACCGAGACGACTGGCGCTGTCACGATCAACGTTCACATAGGCCACCAGGCCTTTATCCTGCCAGTCGCTGCTAACATCGGCGAGCTGCGGCAGCGCCTCTAATTTACTGACCAACTGCGGCACCCAGGTACTCAGGGCGTCCAGCGAGTTCGCTTGTAAAGTGAACTGATACTGTGTGCGGCTGACCTGAGTATCGATGGTTAAATCCTGGATCGGTTGCAGGTATAACGAGACTCCAGGCACTTTCGCCGTTGCCTGCTGCAAACGTTCGATCACCGCTTGCACGCGATCGTCGCGTTCATCCAGCGGTTTTAGATTGATTTGCAAGCGCGCGCTGTTCAGAGAGGGATTGGTACCGTCGACGCCGACAAACGAGGTCAGGCTCTCTACCGCCGGATCCCGCAAAATAACGTCTGCTGCCTGGCGCTGGCGCTCGGCCATGCTGGCGAAAGAGGCCGATTGCGGCGCTTGCAGCGTCCCCTGGATAATGCCGTTGTCCTGCACAGGGAAGAAGCCTTTCGGGATCACCACCCACAACATGATCGACAACAATAACGTGCCCACGGCGACGCTCAGCGTCAGCCACGGGTGATTAAGCACTTTGGCCAGTAACCGACCATAGGCGGCAATCACCCGCTCGAAGAAACGCTCGGAGGCACGCGAAAAACGGTTCTGCTTGCGCAAGGATTCTGCGCTCAGCATGCGTGCGCACATCATGGGCGTCAGCGTTAGGGACACCACCGCCGAGATAAGGATTGCAATGGCCAGCGTAACGGCGAATTCACGGAAAAGGCGGCCCACAATGTCGCCCATAAACAGCAGCGGGATCAACACGGCAATCAACGAGAAAGTCAGCGAGATAATGGTGAAACCAATTTCGCCCGCACCTTTCAGCGCAGCCGCCAGCGGTTTTTCGCCCTTTTCGATATATCGCGAGATGTTTTCAATGACCACGATGGCATCGTCCACGACAAAGCCGGTAGCAATGGTGAGCGCCATTAACGTCAGGTTATTGATGGAGAAGTCCAGAAATACCATCGCCGCGAAGGTACCTATCAGCGATAGCGGAACGGCAACACCAGGAATAATGGTGGCGGGAATATTACGCAGGAACAGGTAGATGATCATCACCACCAGCGCGATGGCCAGCATCAGTTCAAACTGCGTATCGCTAACCGAGGCCCTAATATTGGTAGTGCGGTCAGACAACACTTTCACGGTCACCGATTTCGGCAGGCTTTCAGTCAGTTGCGGCAGCAGCGTGCGAATACTGTCGGCGGTATTGATAATGTTCGCGCCGGGCTGGCGCTGCACGTTCAGCACAATCGCCTGTTGCTTATTCGCCCATGCGCCGAGCCAGCTATTCTCTGCCCCTTGTTCGACCGTGGCGATATCCCCCAGACGGATCGGTGCGCCATTTTGATAAGCCACAATCAGCTGACGGTACTCCTGCGCGGATTGCATTTGATCGTTGGCTGAAAGGGTGATGGCACGGGTCGGGCCGTCGAGACTACCTTTCGCCGAGTTAACGTTGGCATTACTGATGGCGGTACGGATGGTTTCGCTGGTCAATCCCAGCGCGGCGACTGCCTGCGCATTGAGCTTGACGCGAACCGCCGGGCGCTGACCACCCGAGAGCGTGACCAGGCCGACGCCAGAAACCTGGGAAATTTTTTGCGCGACCCGGGTTTCCACCATGTCTTCCACCTGCGTCATCGGCAGGGCAGAAGAGGTGACTGCCAGTGTCATGATTGGCGGATCCGCCGGGTTCACTTTGCTATAAACCGGCGGATTGGGCAGATCGGAGGGCAACAGACTGTTGGCAGCATTGATGGCTGCCTGCACTTCCTGTTCCGCCACATCCAGCGGCAGGGTGAGCTGGAATTGCAGCGTGACCACCGAGGCGCCGCCAGAGCTTTGCGATGCCATCTGTTTTAACCCGGACATTTGCCCAAACTGGCGCTCAAGCGGTGCGGTCACCGCCGAGGTCATGACATCGGGGCTGGCACCGGGATAGAGCGTTACCACCTGAATGGTGGGGTAGTCCACTTCTGGCAAGGCAGAAACAGGCAGGAAGCGGTAACCGATAATCCCGGCAAGCAGAATGGCCACCATCAGCAATGTGGTGGCGACGGGACGCAAAATAAACAGGCGCGAAGGGCCGCCGGTTCTCCCTGGCGGTAACAGTTGCATCAGGCGCGCGCTCCCCTGGCGGGATTTTCACGCCTGGCTGGTATCTCCTGCGCGCTCTTAGCATCCACCACTTCGACTTTAGCCCCTTCCGTCAGACGATCAATACCGTCTGTCACTACCCGATCGCCAGCGGATAACCCGGCGGCGATCACCACTTTCTGGCTGTCCTGGATCCCTGGCGTGACGATGTGTTTATTGACCTGATTTTTGTCATTCAACACCCAGACGAAGTTACCTTCATTACCCATTTGCAGGGCAGCTGCCGGGATCACGACCGCATCTTGTTGCGTGGACACCAGCATTCGCGCATTGACGAACTGGTTGGGGAACAGCAAATCATCCTGATTATCAAAACGGGCCTTCAGCTTGATGGTGCCGGTTGTCGCATCGATCTGGTTATCCAGGCTTAACAGCGTACCGCTGCTGAGCTTCTGTTTATTGGTGCGATCCCAGGCTTCAACAGACAATGCCTGCCCGTTTTTCTGCGCCTGCATAACGGTGGCAATGTCGCTTTCCGGCAGGCTAAACACCAAATCAATGGGATGAGTCTGCGTCAATACCACAATGCCCGTCGTGTCGCTGCTGCTGATTTGATTACCAATATCAACCTGTTTTAAACCCACGCGGCCTGATACCGGCGCGGTAATACGGCTCCAGTCGAGTTGTAACTGCGCACTGGCGACGGCGGCTTCATCCGCTTTTACGGTACCGGCTGATTCGGTGACCAGCGCTTGCTGGGTATCCAGATCCTGGCGGGAAACAAGGCTGGTTTTCGCCAGTTGCTGATAGCGCGCCAGGTCACGACGGGCATTCGCCAGAGTCGCCTGATCTTTCGCCAGTTGCCCTTGCGCCTGCGCCAGCGCAACCTTGAATTCGCTCGGGTCGATTTCGGCTAACAGATCGCCTGCTTTCACCTGCTGGCCTTCCTGAAAGTGGAGCGCCAGCAGTTGGCCGCTGACGCGGCTGCGCACGGTGACGGTGTTAACGGCGGTGATAGTGCCAAGACCGGAGAGATAGCGGGGTACAGATTCATGCGTTGCCTGAGCCGCCTGTACTGGCGGCAGTGCGCCGCCTCGCATACCATGGCGACCGCCCCCCGGGCCCGGGCCCGGGCCCTGCATTTGCGCGGTTGCAGCAGGTGAGTTCTCTTTATGACTGAAGTGGTACCAGACAGCGGCAATCGCCGCGATGACCACGACCGCGACAATCGCGCGGCTGAAACTAACACTGCCTTTCATCGTAATATGTATCTCATCCAAAAAACGATTGCCGCAATAATACTAGTTTAGTAATGCTATGCCGCAGAAAAATGGAGGAAAAATGAAACACTGTCTGGAAACGTATACAAGGAATGGTAATTTGCGTTAGGGGTATTCTGGCGCAGAAAATAATGCCGGGTGGAGGACACCCGGCAGAAGATTAACGGAACAATACCTGCGCCCAGCGCGCCAGTCCCGCCGTTACAGAACCGAAATCGTCTCCGCCCGCGATGGGAATACCAGGGAGCGTTTCCGCCAACGCTTTTTTGATAATGGGTGAGCGGGCGCTACCGCCTGTCAGGTAGATCACTTCCGGCGTGGTGGTGCTGTTTGCCAGGGCCAGTTGCACCTGCTCAAGGATCCGCTGTAACGGCTGGTTGAGTGCTGCTTCCAGTCCCTCCTGGCTGATGGATGTCGCCAGGCTGTCGCTAATAAACGGCAATTGCGCGACGGTGTCTGCCTGTTCTGAGAGGGCAATTTTACTCTCTTCAGCGCTGCGCACGAGGCGGTAGCTAAGACGCTGACGCCACACTTTATGCAACAGTGCGACTTTGTCAGCGTCGCGCGCATCGCGCAGCAGATCATTCAGCAACCGGCCATTCGCCGCGCTGTAAAACTCCGTCTGCGCCGGCACATCGTTTATTGCCACTGCGTTCCACCACGGCAGGATCGGCAGCGCAATGCCTTTTTCTGTCTGTCCGCCCATGCCGAGTAACGGCATCAGGTTTTTAAACGCCAGCGCAATGTCCAGATCGTTACCACCCACGCGGCAACCACTGTGGCCGAGCAGGCTGTCAGCACGATCCTGCCTGGCGCGCCATTGCGGCCCCATTAACAATAAGGAGCAGTCGGTTGTTCCGCCGCCGATGTCGACAACCAGAACACGTTTCTCTGCGCTGAGCGTGGCTTCAAAATCGAGCCCTGCCGCCACGGGTTCATACTGGAAAACGACATCGCGGAAGCCCGCGCGTTTGGCCGCCCGCGCCAGGATCCCCTGCGCCTGCGCGTTGGCTTCTTCTCCGCCCAGCCCCTGGAAGTTGATCGGGCGACCAATCACTGCCTGGTCAATGTCTTCAGGCAGTTGCGACTCGGCCTGCAGGCGAATGTGTAGCATCATGGCGCAAACCAGATCTTCAAACAGCGCGATTTGCTGGGGTTTTAGCCCGCTGGCACCCAGGAAGGACTTCGGCGATTTAACGAAGTACACTTCTTCCGGATCGCTGACATACTGGCGCAGTGAGGCGAGGCCAAACTGCACACTGTTTGTCGAAACCTCAATATCTTCCTCGCGGTTAAAGCTGACCGCCCGGCGCAGCAACGCCTGGGTTTCGCTTCCCGTTGCCGGAACCTGATGATGGCGGAACAGCCATTCGCTGACCGCTTCGCGCGTAGGTGCGCAAAGCATCGACGGCAGCAGCGTGCTGCTATTTTCCATGGTCAAAAGTTGCGGCGTATCGTCGCGCATGACGGCGACTGAGCAGTTCGCTGTACCGTAGTCAAAACCTACAAACACGTAGTGATCCCCATGCCAGTGAAGAAGGGGGGCGACTTTAGCCGAATGCACGTCAGGCGACAACCGGAATATGAAAGCAAGGCGCAGATCCGCTAAGGTATTTATGCTGTTAGCCTCACACTTCAGGAGTTGTTATGTACACACTGCGTTGGCAGCCGCCCTACGACTGGGCGTGGATGCTGAGTTTTTTAGGTGCGCGTGCGGTAGCGGGCGTCGAAGCGATCGACGAAATGCGTTATGTGCGCTCGTATGCCCGGGACGGTTACCGGGGGCTGATTACCGCGCAACCGGATGCGGCGACGGCAACGCTCAATATTACTCTTAGCGAAGGCCTGAAGCCCATCGCCGATCATTGTCTGCAGCGGGTGGCCTGTTTGTTCGATCTGCAGTGCGATCCGCAATTAATCGGTTCTGTGCTGGGCGAGTTAGGTGCCGCGCGCCCCGGTTTGCGTTTACCCGGTTGTGTCGATCCTTTTGAGCAAGGGGTTCGCGCTATTTTAGGGCAACTGGTGAGCGTGGCGATGGCGGCAAAACTGACGGCAAAGGTGGCACAGCGCTACGGTGAAGCGCTTGAAGAAGCGCCGGGTTTTATCTGTTTCCCCACGCCGCAGCAGTTAGCACAAGCCCGGCCGGAAGATCTAAAAGCATTAGGAATGCCGCTTAAACGTGCCGAGTCATTGATTTATCTGGCGCAAACGGCATGTGACGGGCGTTTGCCGCTTTCACAGCCTGCCGATGTGGAACAGGGAATAAAAACGTTACAGACATTTCCGGGTATCGGACGCTGGACGGCAAGTTATTTTGCGCTGCGTGGCTGGCAGGCACCGGATATTTTTCTGCCAGATGACTACCTGATTAAACAACGCTTCGCCGGAATGACGCCCGCGCAAACCCGGCGTTATGCAGAGCGCTGGCAGCCGTGGCGTTCATATGCCTTGCTGCATATATGGTATACGGATGGCTGGCAACCTGACGAGCAATAAAGCTTTCGGTCTGGCCGCCTGGCACCCGGTCAGCGTGTGATTTTCTACGGTATGGCGACCTGGAGGGTATGCGCCCTCAGTTGATGGCGAAATAACTGGTATTGAGCATTAAATCCAGCGGTTGTGGCTGCGAAATAATATCGCCATAAATTAAATCGATACCGATGCCGGATAGCGTATCCATCATCAAGGGCTGATTGGTCGGCCCGGCGATGCTCTTCAGGCCAAGGCGCTGGGCGTGATTCTGGATAATGGTCACCATCATCTCATCCATCAAATTGCCCTGTACATTGGCCACCAGCCCTGGCTCCAGCAGTAAATAGTCGGCCATATGGGGGGCGAGGCGGTTGAACACCTCCAGATCGTGACCAATATGACTCAAAATGATGCGGCAGCCAGCATGACGCAGGCGCTTCATATTTTCTGTCAGGGTTGGGCCTTCATGCATTAACGCATCGGCATCGATCACCAGGTGCAGCAGACGTCCCGGCATTGGGCCATGTTCCAGCAGATCCAGCAGCTCATCCACCAGTGGTACGCTGGCAAGCCCGGAGACGGAGAGTGGCAAAGCAATGCCCAGCCCTTTCCCGGCGACGGCAGTGGCATGATTACGAAAGAACTCGTGGAAGACGCGGCGATCGAGCGCGCGGATCAGTTCTGACTCGGTTAAGCCAGACCGGAAAGCATACTCCTCCATGACTTCTCCTTCGCTGGTCCACAAACGCAGGGAGATCAGCCAGAAATTACAGGCTTCGGGCACGCGTGGTGAGGCAACACCGCGCGCAATTAACAGCAGATGGTTGTCTTTGATCATGTGCCACTGCTCGTCCTGCGACATCACGTTGCGTTCTTGCGTCATCATGTCCTGCTGCGGCTCGTAAACGGTCACCACGCCGCGGCCTTTATTCTTCGAAGCATAGAGCGCAATGTCCGCCTGCGACATCACGTCGGTCGCCTGGTGGTTGTTCTGATCAATAAGTGTGATGCCGCAACTGGCGCCGATCCGGTGCTGACTGCCTTCCCACGCAAAAGTGTAATCATTGATGGCCTCGACAATACGCCCGGCAATATAGCGTGCGCTTTCAATATTACAATCCGGGAGTAACAGGCCAAACTCATCGCCGCCGAGGCGGGCGAGGATGTCGGTAGAACGTAACATGCTCAGCATTAGCGAGGAGATTTCGCGCAGCAATGCATCGCCAGCCGCGTGCCCGGCGCTGTCGTTCACCGCTTTGAAACGATCCAGATCGATAAACACCAACGCATGGCGCAGCGGGAATTCCTGCACGGTCACCAGCAGGCGTTTCAGGTGGTTTTCAAAGCTGACGCGGTTTGCCAGGTGGGTGAGGGCGTCGTGAGAGGCGCTGTAACTCAGTTGACGCAGCATTTTACGTGATTCGGTGACGTCCTGAATGACCAGTACCGAACCGATATTTTGCCCGTCCAGCGTACTGAGTGGCGTAATGCTGTAATGGATATCGAAATGGCCGCCTGTCCGGCAGTGCAAAACCACATCCTGTTCAATATCCGAACGGGACATATCTCCGCTGTGAATATTTTCCATCGTCGGGCCGTGATCGCCAAAGGTGATTCGCAACACGGTGAGCAGCGGTTGCCCCATCGCCTGTTCTTGCGACCAGCCGCTCATCTTTTCAGCCACCGGGTTCATAAAGGTGACATTCATTTCGACATCTGTACAAAGCACGGCTTCGCCGATGGAGTCCAGCGTAATGTGCAGGCGCTCTTTTTCCTGGAACAGCGCGTCGTTAAGTTGCTTAACCTCGGTCATATCCATATTGACGCCCAGCAGGCGTTCAACTTCGCCGTTTTTGTTCAGTACCCGGTTCGCCAGCGCACGAATATGGCGAATGCCGCCTTTTACGTTAATGCGGAACTCTAGCTTAAAGGCGATGCGTGCGACCAGCGAGTCGCGAATCACGCGTTCGATTTCAGCGCGGTCTTCCGGCACCACACGCTCATACCACAATTGCCAGGTGGGCTTGATGTGCGAGGGCACTTCGTACATCTCGAACATCCGCTTATCCCAACTGATAATGTCTGGCTCCAGCTCCCACTCCCAGATGCCAATACCGCCAGCTTCGTTGGCGAGCGTAATGCGCTCCATTAACCGCTTATTTACCCATTCGGTCTGTTTCAGATCGTTAATGTCTTCTATCTGGGCAATAAAGTAGAGCGGCGTACCGTCTGCATGGCGCACTACCGAAACGGCGAGTAACGCCCAGACCAGATCGCCACTGCGGGTGTAATACCGTTTCTCCATGGAGTAGCTGGGGATCTCGCCGCGCACCAGCTGCGCCATCTGTTCAAGATCGGCACTCAAATCTTCCGGCCAGGTCAGCTGTTGAAAGGTCATTAAACGCAATTCTTCCTGGCTGTAGCCGAGAAACTTGCACAGCGCCTTGTTGGCCTGAAGCCACTGGCCGTCGGTTCCTACCAGTGCCATGCCGATGGCCGAGTATTCCATGGCGTTACGAAACCGTTCCTCACTCTCGGTAATGTGTTTGCGCTCCGCGCGAAACGCGTACATCACCATCGTCATCACGTTAACCGGAAGCAGGATCATCAGGAAAGGCAGCCAGGGGGCGTTGATCATCACGCCGGTTCTTGGCTGGGTAATCAGTTGCGGGTCAAGCGCGATGACCATTGAGACCATCATCACCGTACTCAGGAACACTAAAAATGCTTCGACACGTGGCAGCCGCACCGCGCTCCACATCAACAGCACAATCACGGCGGTGAAGGGCCAGGGCAAGTAATGCAGCGCCAGCCAGCTCAGTACCAGCGTGGCCGCAAGGGTCGCGAGGGTTTCCACCAGCAATTGCGGTTTACGGTGACGTAATAAATAGTGCGGTTTAAATAGCAAACCCAGCGGCACCAGGGCCAGCGCGGCAATCGACTCGGATAAAAACCACGTCAGGAAAGTGCGCAGCAGCGAGTCGCCCGGTACCAGCAAGCAGACCAGAACGGCCCCGACCAGCGGAGGGATCAGCGCGCTGCCGATAGCGAGGCGGATCCAGTCACCGAGATTTTGCAGCGGGTTGTACCAGGGGAGCAGTTTGCGCAACAAGATAGCGCCGACGGCAGCTTCGACAATATTGATTGCCGTATAGCGTAAATCGACATAATTCACCGAGAAGAGAAAGACGGTGGCGGCCACATTGCCTAATACACAGGCGAAAGCAATGCCCGGCCACATCCGCCCGGCATGACGATAAAAGGCGACGGTCATAATGACGGTCGGAAACCACAGCGGCGCGATCAGCGTGCCAAAACGAATCAGCTCAAGCGAGAACAGGGTGAAGATAAAAGAGAGCAGACCTAAACTGACGAGCCGCAGTCCAGGATGGGGTGTGGTAACCAAAACGCGCTGGTATTGTTTCTTCATTACCGCCTAATCCGCAAATCCTGTTCCGTCGGGAACGGAGTCCGGACGTATAAATTTGAATTTTGGATTATGCTAGTACAAACAATTTACAATTCCTATGGTAGCCGCTCATAATTTGACATCATAATGATATTAATTACTTAGTCGGTCGAAAAATGGCGCACGCTGCGTCATTTTTGCACGTTTAAATTTGCCCAAAGTCACTCTGCTGGCTGAAAATCCCCGCCGTTTGCCATGGCCTTCATCACGCGCGTATTCGACTGGTATCGCGACCGCGAAATCCCTATAATTGCCGCGTTTGACGCCCCGGCGTCGTCCTTCCTTTACATCCAGGTTAATCAGGTCGCTAAATTTATGACTGATAAGTCTCATCAGTGCGTCATCATCGGTATCGCCGGCGCCTCCGCTTCAGGTAAAAGTCTTATTGCCAGTACACTCTATCGTGAGCTGCGCGAACAGGTTGGTGATGAACACATTGGCGTTATTCCGGAAGACAGCTATTACAAAGATCAAAGTCATTTGTCGATGGAAGAACGTGTCAAAACCAACTACGACCATCCAAGCGCGATGGATCACAGCCTCTTATTCCAGCACTTACAGTCTATTAAGCGCGGCGAAGCCATTGAATTGCCCGTGTACAGTTATGTCGAACATACCCGTACGCAGGAAACGATTCTTATTGAGCCTAAAAAAGTGATCATCCTTGAAGGGATCCTGCTGCTCACGGATTCCCGCCTGCGCGGTGAGATGAACTTCTCAATATTTGTCGATACCCCGCTGGACATCTGCCTGATGCGCCGTATCAAGCGCGACGTGAATGAACGCGGGCGCTCAATGGACTCGGTCATGGCCCAGTATCAAAAAACGGTGCGTCCGATGTTCCTGCAATTTATTGAACCTTCCAAACAGTACGCAGATATCATTGTGCCGCGCGGGGGTAAAAACCGTATCGCCATTGACATCCTGAAAGCCAAAATCAGCCAATTTTTTGAATAATACATGTTAGGCTGTAACACTCAGTATTAACTCACTGACCCCTGAGGAAACTTCAGGGGGATGTCGCACCAAAAGGAGAATGTGCCATGCGTCTTTGTGACCGCGATATTGAAGCCTGGTTGGATCAGGGCCGCCTCGCGATTAACCCGCGTCCGCCGGTAGAGCGAATTAATGGCGCTACTGTTGATGTCCGTCTGGGCAACAAATTCCGCACATTCAGTGGGCATACGGCGGCGTTTATTGATTTAAGCGGCCCGAAACATGAGGTCAGTGCCGCACTCGACCGCGTGATGAGTGATGAAATTGTCCTCGCTGAGGGTGAGGCGTTTTATCTGCATCCGGGTGAACTGGCGCTGGCTGTCACTTACGAGTCCGTGACGTTGCCTGCGGATCTGGTGGGCTGGCTGGATGGCCGCTCGTCGCTCGCGCGCCTGGGCCTGATGGTGCATGTTACGGCACACCGTATCGATCCGGGCTGGTCTGGCTGTATCGTGCTGGAGTTCTATAATTCGGGCAAGTTACCGCTGGCGTTGCGTCCGGGTATGCTGATTGGCGCGCTGAGTTTTGAACCGCTCTCCGGCCCGGCCGATCGTCCCTATAACCGCCGTGAAGATGCCAAGTACCGCGATCAGCAAGGCGCTGTAGCCAGCCGTATTGATAAAGACTGAGTGACTTATCCGTACTGAGGATGCCATGAGAAGAGTGTTAACCACGCTGATGATTTTACTGGTCGTGCTGGTAGCCGGCCTGTCGGCGCTGGTATTGCTGGTCAATCCCAACGATTTTCGCGCTTACATGGTGCGCCAGGTCGAAACGCGCAGCGGCTATCAGCTTCAGCTTGATGGCCCGTTGCGCTGGCATGTCTGGCCGCAGCTTAGCATTCTTTCCGGACGCATGACTTTAACCGCGCCAGGGGCACAAACGCCGGTCATAAAAGCCGACAATATGCGTCTTGATGTCGCGCTCTGGCCGCTGCTTTCACACCAGTTGCAGGTCAAGCAGGTGATGTTGAAAGGGGCGATTATTCAGCTGATCCCCGGCAGCAAACCCGTGGCGCAAAAAGACGCGCCGGTGGCACCGCAAGAAAATACCCTGCCGGATGTGGCGGACGATCGCGGCTGGTCGTGGGACATTGCCGGTTTGCAGGTGGCCGACAGCGTACTGGTACTACAGCATGAAAATGATGAACAGGTCACCGTACGCGATATTCATCTGCAAATGGAACAGGATGCCCGCCATCAGGCGACGCTGGATTTCTCCGGGCGCGTGAACCGCAATCAGCGCGACCTGACGTTGTCGCTCAGTGCGAAAATGGATGCCCACGATTACCCGCACACGCTTACCGCGGTGATCGACAATCTGAAATGGCAAGTGCAGGGCGGCGATATCCCGGCGCAAGGCATTGCCGGGGAAGGGCAGTTGCAAGTGCAGTGGCAGAGCGCCCAACAGCGGGTGACGCTAAGCAACCTCAGTCTGACAGCCAACGACAGCGCCTTAACGGGTAATGGCAGTGTGACGCTGGGTGAGAAGCCGGTCTGGGCGCTGGAGTTGCAGTTCGCCAACCTGAATCTGGATAACTTACTGGTGCCGGAAGCGTCCGCCGCCGCCAGTGCCGACGTGCAGCAGCCGGGGCAGGCGCAAAACCGCCTGCCCCGGCCGGTGATCGCCAACAGCCAGGATATGCCACAATATAACAGCCTGCGCGACTATAGCGCGCAGATTGGCCTGACTGCGAAGACGCTGCGCTGGCGCGGCATGACATTTACCGACGTGAAGGGGCTGTTTAATAACCAGCAGGGCCTGCTTTCCATTCCGACCCTCGAAGGGAAAATGGGCAATGGTCAGATATCGCTGCCTGGCTCGCTGGATGTGCGTAGCGAGCAGTCGCAGGCCATGTTCCAGCCGCGTCTGACCGACATTGAGATCGGCACCATTCTTAAGGCATTCAACTATCCTCTCGGCCTCAGTGGCGACCTGACGCTGGCGGGGGATTTCTCCGGGCCACGTATCGACGCGGACAATTTCCGTCGTCACTGGCAGGGTGAAGCGCATATTGATCTGAAAAACAGTCGTATGGAAGGGCTTAACTTCCAGCAACTCGTCCAGCAGGCTGTTGCGCGCAGCAGTGATGTAAAGGCGCAGGATAATTT
Source organism: Kosakonia sp. (assembly GCF_032052965.1). Classification (GTDB taxonomy): domain Bacteria; phylum Pseudomonadota; class Gammaproteobacteria; order Enterobacterales; family Enterobacteriaceae; genus Kosakonia. The sequence continues at coordinate 155,307 of NZ_DAMBVN010000003.1, read as the reverse complement.
TGAAACGGCCACACGGCTGGACACGTTCACCACCGATCTTTCGCTGGAAGAAGGTCAGGTCACTTTCAGCGATATGCAGGGTAGTTCCCCGGTGCTGTCGCTGACTGGCGAAGGGCACATGGATTTGCTGCAGGAGACGGCGAATTCGCGCTTTAATGTGCGGGTGCTGAAAGGCTGGCAGGGTGAGGGAGAGCTGGTCGAGTTCCTGAAAAACACCCCAATCCCGCTTACCGTTTACGGTAAATGGCAGGCGCTGAATTACAGTCTGCAGGTCGATCAATTGCTGCGTAAGCATTTGCAGGATGAAGCCAAACGCCGCCTTAGTGACTGGGCGGATCGCAATAAAGATCGTCAGAGCGGTAAAGATGTAAAAAAACTGCTCGATAAAATGTAACGCCCTGTCCGGCCTCGTGCAGGCCGGACATGCGCAGCGCATTGCGGCATTACATTATGCCTTCGAGTGCCAGGTGTTGTAGCAGCATAATGGTTTTGCCGTCGGCAATTTCACCGCTGCGGATCCCCGCCAGCGCAGCGCTGAATTCCATTTCCACCACTTCAATATCTTCGCCTTCGTCTGCCAGCCCGCCGCCATCGCTGATGCGTCTGCTGTCGTCATATTCGGCAATAAAAAAGTGCAACTTTTCCGTGACCGAACCAGGGCTCATCCACGCTTCGAAAACCTTCTGTACCTGCTCAAGGCGATAGCCGGTTTCCTCTTCCGCTTCATGCTTGATCCGTTCTTCCGGTTCAAGCGCATCCAGCAGCCCGGCAGCCGCTTCCAGCAAAAAGCCATCGTGCTGATTAACAAACAGCGGCAGGCGAAACTGCCGGGTGAGGATAACGCTACGGCGGGCTTTGTTATAAAGCAGGATCACCGCGCCGTTACCACGATCGTACACTTCGCGGGTCTGGCGCTGGTATTCGCCATCACGACGACGGAAGTCGAAAGTGTATTGCGTGAGTTTTCCCCAGTGTTCTGATAGTGGCCTGGAGGAAATAATGCGTATTTGTGCATGTTCAGTTTGCATGGTGGCTCCTGTGGACGTAATATTTGCAGCATAACGTGCAGTTTCGTGCATTATCAAGATATTTCGTGCAAACAGGAGTGCGCAGTGCTGACCTCACAACGTAAGCAGTTGATCCTTGAGCGCCTGGCCGCAGAGGGGCAGGTGCTGTCTAAACATCTCAGCGAGCTTTTTGGCGTTTCTGAAGATACCGTGCGCCGCGATTTACGTGAGCTGGCCGCTGAGGGACGCCTCCAGCGTGTTCATGGCGGGGCGCTGCCAGCTTCTGCGGCTATCGCCACTTTTTCAGAACGCCAGAGCCTGCAATCGGACGCCAAACGGCGCATTGCACAAAAAGGGGCGGAGCTGGTGTCGCCGGGCCAGGTGGTGATGATTGACGGAGGAACAACGACTGCCGAACTGATCACTTTCTTCCCGCCGGATCTCCATCTGACGGTAGTGACTCACAGCCCGGGCATTGCGGTAGGGCTGGCACAACATCCGTTGATCAAGGTCATAATGATTGGCGGTCAGCTTTATAAGCACTCGATCGTCAATGTTGGTGCTGCGGCGTTGGAAGGCATTTCCCGCGTGCGCGCCGATCTCTTCTTTATGGGTGTGACAGGCGTACATGTGGAGGCCGGTCTGAGCACCGGGGATTTTGAAGAGTCGCGGATCAAGCGAGCAATGGCAGACAGGGCGGCAGAAACGGTAGTGCTGGCCTCTCCGGAAAAACTGCATACTGCCTCACCATGGGTGATTGGCGATATCTCGCTGGTCAATACGTTGGTGGTGGATGCGCAAACCGACACCAGCAGTCTGGCGGGGTTTGCGCACCGGGGGATCGCGATTGTCAAAGCCTGAAGTCCTGCCGGGCCTTCGTGGCCTGGCGGGCTACACTTCGTAATCGAGATCGTCTTCGCTTTGCAGGGGGATTAACTGCACTTTCTGCACGCGATGGCTTTCCACTTCGAGCGTTTTCAGCATGACGTTACCCACCTGTACCTCTTCGCCGGGCTGTGGCACCCGTTGCAGGTATTCCATCAGCAAGCCGGCAATGGTGTGGTACTCACGTTTATCGTCCAGCGGCAGGGGAACGTATTGCACCAGGTCTTCCAGCGGCATATGGCCGTTAGCTGTCCAGCTACCGTCGCTGTTTTTCTGAATATCATGGCGGGCGTCGATCTCCTCGACTTCATTGGGCAGGTTACCGGCAATGGTTTCCATCACGTCACTTAGCGTGACAATCCCTTCTACGGAACCGAACTCATCCACCACGAAAGCAAAGTGCGTACGGGCATTGCGGAACTGCTCAAGCGCCGGTAACAGCGGCAGGGTTTCCGGGAATACCAGCGGCTGGCGGATTAAGGCTTTCAAATCCAGGGCGTCCCCGCGCAGCGACTGCTGCAACAGATCAATCACATGCACGACACCGAGCAACTCTTCTTCATCATCTCCGCCTGTGATGACCATCCGGGTATGCTGATTTTTATCGATCAGGGCGCGGATTTCCGCTTCCGGCGCACTGAGATCAATGTGCTCAATATCATGGCGCGAGGTCATAATGCTGCTGACGGAACGCTGATTCAGGTTCAGTACACGTTCAATCATGCGTCGCTCTTGCGGGTTGAAAATCTGGTTGTCATCGCTATCGCGTAGCATCGACGCGGTGTCGGCGTCCAGCTCGGCATCTTCTTTCCGCCCGCTCAGCAGGCGCATTACTGTTTCGGTGGTGCGCTGACGCAACGTCTGATTGGCGAATAAGAAGCGCCGCCGGTTGAAAATCGCCAGCTGATTCAGGGCTTCAATCATTACAGAGAAACCAATCGCCGCGTACAGGTACCCCTTCGGTATATGGAAACCAAAGCCATCTGCGACCAGACTAAAGCCAATCATCAGCAGGAAGCTTAAACAGAGGATCACAATCGTTGGGTGGCTGTTGACGAAGCGGGTCAGCGATTTGCTGGCGATCAACATCAGGGAGATAGCAATGATCACTGCCGCCATCATTACCGCCAGGTGGTCAACCATGCCCACCGCGGTGATCACCGAGTCGAGGGAGAAGACGGCATCCAGCACTACTATCTGTATCACCACGCCCCAAAATTTTGCCCCGCGCCGCTGCGACGGGTTATCGCTATCTTTCCCTTCCAGCCGTTCGTTAAGTTCGACCGTGGCTTTAAACAGCAGAAACAGGCCGCCAATTAACATAATCAGATCGCGGGCGCTGAAGCTTAAATCCCGTACCGTAAATAGCGGGTTGGTCAGTGTCACCAGCCAGGAGATCGAGGCCAGTAGCAGTAAGCGCATCAGCATGGCGAGAATAAGCCCGGTCACACGGGCGCGATCGCGTTCTGCGGGGGGTAATTTTTCTGCAAGAATTGCAATAAAAACCAGGTTATCAATCCCGAGCACCAGTTCGATCACCACTAGCGTGACCAGCCCAGCCCAGATTGACGGATCGGCAATCCATTCCATCGTTAACGTAACACCTTCAGTGATATGACAATTGTCACAGGGCGATCATGGATAAAGCCGACAGAAAATGCAACGCCAGCCTACGATTAATCTTATTTAATATGCCAAACAGGATATATGACAATCTCTTTTCCCTATTTTTATTGGGATTAATAGTATCTGAATAATAATCAAATTAAGACATTTCGCATGGGTAGTCGTGGATATTGAATTTGTCAATATACGTAAAATCCTAAAAAACGAAAAGTTTGGCCTTAATATTATTCTTAAAAAGATGTTAATCACCAGATGTTAACTTGCCTGCTATTCGCTTAGCTGCAACAATTCTCCGTGCATCATTCAAATATACCAGCGATGTTATTTTCAGCATTGTTTGTCAGTGCTAAAAACACCACCCGCAGTATTTTATCTGACCTGTCTCGTGTCATCGTCAGAAGAGGATAAAAAGGATGTCTGGCAATACCTTAGCGTCGAATCAGTGGTTTGGTTACTGAAAGCCAAGGGCGGTAGCGTGCCCGACAGTTGTCAGATAACCCAGATTATTCTGTATTCGCATGTGGTTGAATAAGCTCTTTTTAGGACTGATGCCAGTTATATTTCTTCGCGATTAACTGCATTCTGAATCTGTGTACAGCTTGAGCGCTTATATAAATCGCACAGGATAATTACTCTGCCAAAGTGATAATTAATCAATGATGAAATCTAAAACGAAATTGATGCCATTATTGGTGTCCATAAGCTTAATGAGTGGCTGCACAGTTTTCCCCGGTAGCAATATGTCTACGATGGGAAAGGATGTGATTAAACAGCAGGATGCAGACTTTGATTTAGACCGCATGGTGAACGTTTACCCATTGACGCCGCGTCTGATTGAACAATTGCGCCCGCGTCCGAATGTTGCTCAGCCAAATATGTCGCTGGATCAGGAAATTGCGGCCTACCAGTACCGTGTTGGCCCTGGCGATGTCCTGAACGTCACCGTTTGGGATCACCCGGAATTGACCACCCCGGCCGGTCAGTATCGCAGCTCCAGCGATGCCGGTAACTGGGTACAGCCAGATGGCACCATGTTTTACCCCTATGTCGGCCGCATTCAGGTTGCCGGCAAAACGCTTAGCGAAATCCGTAGTGATATTACCGGCCGTTTAGCGACGTACATCGCTGACCCGCAGGTGGACGTTAATATCGCCGCCTTCCGCTCGCAAAAAGCCTATATCTCAGGCCAGGTGGGCAAATCCGGTCAACAGGCCATTACCAACGTGCCGCTTACCGTACTTGATGCGGTCAACGCCGCGGGCGGTCTGACCGATAATGCCGACTGGCGCAACGTTGTTCTGACCCACCAGGGGAAAGAGCAGCGCATTTCTCTGCAAGCGCTGATGCAAAACGGCGACCTAAGCCAGAACCGTTTGCTTTACCCGGGCGACATTCTTTTCGTTCCACGTAATGACGATCTGAAAGTCTTCGTGATGGGTGAAGTGAAAAAACAGAGCACCCTCAAAATGGACTTCAGCGGCATGACGCTGACCGAAGCGCTGGGCCAGGCCGAAGGTATCGATCTGACAACCTCCAACGCCAGTGGTGTGTTTGTGATCCGTCCGCTGACAGGCGAGAACGGTCGCGGCGGCAAGATTGCCAATATTTACCAACTGGATATGTCAGACGCCACGTCACTGGTGATGGCGACGAATTTCAGACTCCAGCCGTATGACGTGGTGTACGTCACAACTGCTCCGGTGGCGCGCTGGAATCGTCTTATCTCCCAGTTGCTGCCGACAATCAGTGGCCTTCGCTACATGACCGATTCGGCCAGCACCATACATAAATGGTAATGCGCAATGTTCAATAAAATTTTGGTGGTATGTGTGGGGAACATTTGCCGTTCCCCCACGGCAGAGCGGCTGCTGAAAAAATACCAACCCGCATTAATTGTGGAGTCTGCTGGTCTGGGGGCGCTGTCTGGACGTAGCGCCGATGCCAGCGCCGTAAGTGTGGCGGCGGATCATCAACTTTCTCTGGAGGGGCACATCGCGCGGCAAATTACCGGGAAAATGTGCCGCGAATATGACCTGATTCTGGTCATGGAAAAGCGCCATATTGCCGCGCTGTGCGAGATTGCCCCGGAAATGCGTGGAAAGGTCATGCTGTTTGGCCACTGGGATAACGAACGGGAAATCCCCGATCCCTATCGCAAAAGCCGCGAAGCCTTTGAAGCCGTTTACACCTTACTTGATCAGTCTGCCCGCCAATGGGCGCAGGCATTGCAAGCTCAGCAGGGATAACAATGACAGAGAAAACACACCAATCGCATCATGCTGCCCCGGCGGTGGGCAATGACGAAATTGATATTGGCCGTTTGTTGGGCACAATTGTTGAAGCTCGCTGGTGGGTGCTCGGCATTACGTCGGTGTTTGCGCTTATCGCCGTCGTATATTGCTTGTTTGCTACGCCGATCTATAGCGCAGACGCGCTGGTGCAAATCGAGCAGAACACGGGCAGTTCACTGGTTCAGGATCTGAACAGTGCACTGTCGAACAAACCACCCGCCTCGGAAGCAGAAATCCAGCTCATCCAGTCACGCCTGGTGCTGGGCAAAACCGTGGATGATCTCGACCTCGATATTTCCGTGGTCAAAAACACCTTCCCGTTATTTGGTGCCGGTTGGGACCGCTTGATGGGGCGCCAGAATGAAACGGTAAAAGTCACCACCTTTACGCTGCCGAAAGGCATGAATGAAGACACCTTTACGGTGAAGGTGCTTGGCCCGAAACAGTACATTCTGTCCAGTGATAATGGTTTTGAAGCCCGCGGTGAAGTGGGGCAGTTGCTGAGCAAATCCGGCGTCAGCATGATGGTTGGGTCGATTCAGGCGTCTCCGGATAGCGAGTTTACCGTAACCAAGTTTTCGACGCTGGGGATGATCAACAACCTGCAGAACAACCTTACTGTCACCGAGACAGGTAAAGATACCGGGGTGCTGAGCCTGAGCTTTACCGGCGAAGATCGTGAGCAGATCCGCGCCATCCTTAATAGCATTACCCGCAATTACCTTGAGCAGAATATTGAGCGCAAATCAGAAGAAGCCGCCAAGAGCCTGATTTTCCTCGATAAGCAGTTGCCAGAAGTGCGCCACAATCTCGACGTCGCCGAAGATAAACTGAACGCCTATCGTCAGACGAAAGATTCAGTGGATTTGCCACTGGAAGCGAAATCCGTGCTGGATTCGATGGTCAACATTGATGCGCAGTTAAACGAGCTGACCTTCCGTGAGGCCGAGATTTCCAAGCTGTACACCAAAGTGCACCCGGCTTACCGCACACTGCTGGAAAAACGCCGCGCACTGGAAGATGAAAAAGCCAAACTGAACGATCGCATCACCGCCATGCCGCAAACGCAGCAAGAAATTGTGCGTCTGACCCGTGATGTCGAATCTGGCCAGCAAGTCTACATGCAACTGCTGAATAAACAGCAGGAACTGCGTATCACCCAGGCGAGTACCGTTGGCGATGTGCGTATCGTGGATCCGGCGATTACCCAACCTGGTGTGCTGAAACCGAAGAAGGCGCTGATTATTCTCGGCAGCATTATTCTTGGTCTGATTGTCTCAATAGTGGCCGTACTGCTGCGTTCACTGTTCAACCGTGGTGTTGAAAGCCCGCAGGTACTGGAAGAGCATGGTATGACCGTTTATGCCAGCATTCCGCTGTCGGAATGGCAAAAAGCACGCGACACCATCAAAACCAATAAAGGCGTTAAGCGTTACAAACAGAGCCAGTTGCTGGCGGTCGGTAACCCAACGGATCTGGCGATTGAAGCCATTCGCAGCCTGCGCACCAGTTTGCATTTCGCCATGATGCAGTCGCGTAACAATGTCCTGATGATGACCGGGGTCAGCCCGTCAATTGGTAAAACCTTCGTCTGCGCCAACCTGGCCGCGGTGGTGAGCCAGGCCAACAAACGCGTACTGCTGATCGACTGCGATATGCGTAAAGGCTATACCCACGAACTGCTGGGCACCGACAACATCAACGGCCTGTCTGATGTGCTGGCCGGTAAAGGCCCGGTGGAAAACTGCGCCAAACCGACTTCCATCAGCAACTTTGACCTGGTGCCGCGCGGGCAGATCCCGCCGAACCCCTCTGAATTGTTGATGAGCGAGCGTTTCGCACAGCTGATCCAGTGGGCCAGCAGCCACTATGACCTGGTACTGATTGATACCCCGCCAATTCTTGCCGTGACCGATGCGGCCGTCGTGGGTCGTCACGCTGGCACGACTCTGATGGTTGCCCGCTACGCGGTGAACACGCTGAAAGAGATCCAGACCAGTTTGAGCCGCTTCGAGCAGAACGGCATTGACGTTAAGGGCGTGATCCTGAACTCGATCTTCCGCCGGGCCACGGGCTATCAGGATTACGGTTACTACGAGTACGAATACAAGTCCGATTCGAAATAACAAGACCTTCACCTCTACCCTCAGCGCGCTCCTCCCTCTCCCGAAATAGCGGGGGAGGGCGGGAGTGAGGGCGAAAGCGGCATGTTGAACGTATTAGGGATCGCATCATGAGCACAACAGCAAATCCGTTAATTTCAATTTATATGCCAACCTGGAACCGGCAGCAGCTGGCGATCCGCGCCATCAAATCGGTACTGCGCCAGGATTATCCGCACTGGGAAATGATCATCGTTGATGACTGCTCCGCCTCCTTTGAGCAGTTACAACAATTTATAGAAGAACTGGGCGATCCGCGTGTCAGCTATACACGCAACGCGTTCAACTCGGGTGCCTGCGCGGTGCGCAACCAGGCGATTTTGCAGGCGAAGGGGCAATACATCACCGGCATTGATGACGATGATGAATGGACACCAAACCGTCTGTCTGTCTTTCTGGCACATAAAGATCTGCTGAACACGCGCGGCTTTCTCTACGCCAATGACTATGTCTGCCAGGGCGAAGTGTATAGCCAGCCAGCCAGTCTGCCGCTGTACCCGAAATCGCCGTTCTCGCGCAAGCTGTTCTACAAGCGCAACATTGTGGGTAATCAGGTGTTTACCTGGGCATGGCGCTTTAAAGAAAGCCTGTTTGATACCCAACTGAAAGCCGCGCAGGATTACGACATTTTCCTGCGCATGGTGGAAGAGTACGGCGAGCCAGCGAAAATCGAAGAAGCTACGCAGATCCTGCACATTAATCACGGTGAAATGCAGATCACCTCGTCGCCGAAGAAGTTTTCCGGCTATTTCCATTTTTACCGTAAGCACAAAGCGAAGTTCGACCGCGCCAGTAAAAAATACCAACTGTTTACGCTGTACCAAATCCGCAATAAGCGCATGAACTGGCGCACGCTGTTAACGCTGTTTTCACTGCGCAACGGTAAACGTCTGGCTGATGGATTGCGGGGGAAATAATGCGTCTGGAAGACTTTCGCGCAAACCACTGGAGTCTGCGCCCATGCTGCATGGTTGCGGCCTACCGCATTGCCCATTTTTGCTCCGTATGGCGCAAAAAGCATGTGATTAACAATCTCTGGGCAGCCCCTGTTTTGCTGCTCTACCGCTTTGTCACCGAATGCCTGTTCGGCTATGAAATCCAGGCCGCCGCCACCATTGGCCGCCGTTTCACCATTCATCATGGCTATGCCGTGGTTATCAACAAAAATACCGTAGCGGGCGATGACTTCACTATTCGTCATGGCGTAACGATTGGAAACCGCGGGGCAGATAATCTGGCATGTCCGGTCATTGGTAATGGCGTTGAACTCGGTGCCAATGTGGTGATGATTGGCGATATCACCATCGGCAACAACGTCACCATTGGGGCGGGCAGCGTCGTGCTCGACAGTGTGCCGGACAACGCGTTAGTGGTCGGTGAGAAAGCGCGTGTGAAGGTGATCAAATGAATATTTTGCAGTTTAATGTCCGCCTTGCCGAAGGCGGCGCGGCGGGTGTTGCGCTCGATTTGCACCAGCGTGCGCTACAAAAAGGGATGCAGTCGCGTTTTATCTATGGGTATGGCAAAGGCGGCAAAAAAAGCGTCAGTCACGATGACTATCCGCAGGTCTACAAACAGACACCGCGCCTGACGTCGATGGCCAACCTGGCGCTGTTTCGCCTGTTTAACCGAGATGTGTTTGGCAATTTAAACAATCTCTATCGCACCATTACCCGCACGGCAGAGCCAGTGGTGCTGCATTTTCATGTGATGCACAGCTACTGGTTAAACCTGAAAGAGGTGGTCGAATTTTGCCAGAAGGTGAAAGCGCATAAGCCCGATGTCACGTTTGTCTGGACCTTGCACGATCACTGGAGCGTGACAGGGCGCTGCGCCTTTACCGATGGCTGTGAAGGCTGGAAAAACAACTGCCAGAAATGCCCAACGCTGACTAACTATCCGCCGGTGAAAGTGGATCGTGCGCATCAGTTAGTGGCCAGTAAGCGTGCGCTCTTTAACGAGATGCTGGCGCTGGGTTGCCAGTTTATCTCGCCCAGCCAGCACGTTGCGGACGCATTTAATAGCCTGTATGGCGCAGGCCGTTGCCGCATTATTAATAACGGCATCGATGTGGCGACAGAAGCGATTCTCTCAGAGCTTTCGCCCGTGACCGTAACCCAGGGGAAACCCAAAATTGCTGTGGTGGCCCACGATTTGCGCTACGACGGTAAAACGAACCAGCAGCTGGTGCGCGACATAATGGCGCTGGATGACCGCGTTGAGTTGCACACTTTCGGCAAGTTTTCGCCCTTTGAAGCGAAAAACGTAGTGAACCACGGTTTTCTCACTGACAAACGCAAACTGATGAGTGAACTCAATCAGATGGATGCGTTGTTATTTACCTCGCGCGTGGATAACTACCCGTTGATCTTATGTGAAGCCTTATCGATTGGCGTACCGGTGATTGCCACTCACAGTGATGCGGCGCGCGAAGTACTGCAAAAATCTGGCGGGAAAACCTTTAGCGAACAAGAGGTGCTGCCGTTGGTGCAGTGCCATAAAGCGGAGATCGCGCAGGCGGTGTTTGGCGACAGTCTGGAGGCGTTCCGCGCCCGCAGCCGCCAGGCCTACAGTGGACAACAGATGCTGGAGGAATATGTCTCATTCTATCAGGGTCTGTAGTTATCTTTTGTTGCCGCTGATTTACCTGCTGGTCAACGTTAAGATAATTTCGCTCGGCGAAAGCTTCCCGGTCACCATTGTGACGTTCCTTCCGCTACTGCTGCTGCTGTACGTGGACAGGATCAGCGTGAAAAAGCTGATGATCGCATTAGGCGCCGGGGCAGGGCTGACGCTGTTCAACTTCGTGTTCGGTAAATCGCTGGACGCCAGTAAATATGTCACGTCGACGATGCTGTTTGTCTACATCGTGATTATTATCGGCATGGTATGGAGTATTCGGTTTAAAACCATATCGCCGCATAACTACCATAAGATTTTGCGATTTTTCTATATGGTGGTGACGTTTGTGGTAATGCTTGCGGCAATGGAAATGGCGCAGATTATCCTTACTGGCGGCAGCAGTTTGATGGAAACGATCTCGAAATATCTCATCTACAGCAACAGTTACGTGCTGAATTTCATCAAATTTGGCGGTAAGCGAACCACGGCACTCTATTTCGAACCGGCCTTCTTCGCTCTGGCATTAATCTCAATTTGGCTCAGCGTGAAACAGTTCGGTATCAAAACGCCAAAGACCGATGCTATGATTTTGGCAGGGATAGTACTTTCGGGATCGTTCTCTGGGGTAATGACGTTTATCCTGTTCTACCTGCTGGAGTGGGCTTTCCAGTATCTGAACAAAGACGCGATCCGTAAAAAGTTACCGTTAGCAATTATTTCATTGGCAGTGTTTATTGTCGGCCTGGTATTTGCTTTTCCATATATCGCCACACGCATTGGCGATTTAGGGACGGAAGGTTCTTCCTCTTATTACCGTATTATCGGTCCGTTAGTGATGGTGGGATATTCCCTGACCAATATCGACGGGGTAGTAAGATTCGGCTCACTTTATGAATATGTCGCATCATTCGGAATCTTTAACGGTGCAGACGTCGGGAAAACAATAGACAATGGGTTGTATCTGCTGATCATTTATTTTTCATGGTTCGCAGTAATACTGACCGGATGGTACCTGTTTAAAGTTGGGAAAATGATGATCAGCGCCTTTGGCAATAATCAGAATTTTCGCGTTCAGCTTTACTTGTTCACTCCGATATCGTTGTTTTTTACGGGGTCAATTTTTAGCCCGGAATATGCGTTTTTAATTGTTTGTCCATTTATTCTGCGCAAGGCGTTGAATATAACGGCAAGATGATGAGGTGGGTCACATGCTGCTAACTGTTATTACTGTTGCATTTCGCAATCATGAAGGTGTGGTGAAGACCTGGCAGTCTCTGGCCCATCTGGCGAAAGCGCAGGATATCGAGTTCGAATGGATTGTGGTTGATGGCGGCTCGCAGGACGGAACTGCGGATTTTCTGAAAAGTCTTAACGGTCAATATAATTTACGTTACATCAGTGAGCGTGACAAAGGCATATATGATGCTATGAATAAAGGCATTGATATGGCGTCAGGCCGCTTCGCTTTATTCCTCAATTCCGGCGATATATTCCATGAAGAAATTGTGGATGTTGTTCGTCAGCTGGAAGATCAAACCGAAACCGCGATGTATATTGGTGATGCGATGCTGGATTTTGGCGATGGTACTAAAATTCGCCGCACGGCAAAACACGGCTGGTATATTTATCACAGCCTGCCAGCAAGCCATCAGGCAATATTTTTCCCGGTGACGGGTCTAAAAACATACCCCTACGATCTGCAATTTAAAGTCTCTTCCGATTACGCGTTAGCAGCCAGAATGTTTAAAGCGGGTTTTCCGTTTAAGCGTTTGAAAGGCCTGGTGTCTGAATTTTCTATGGGCGGTGTTTCTACATCGAATAACCTTGAACTCTGTCAGGATGCCCGAAAAGTTCAGCGCACAATATTGCGAGTGCCAGGTTTTTGGGCGCAATTGTCCTATTTATTGCGTCTGCGGACGACAGGCAAAGCAAAGGCCTTATATAACAAAGCATAACGCTCAAATATAAGGAAAACCGATGCAGGACTTACAAGGATTCTCCGTGCCGAAAGGCTTTCGGGGCGGCAACGCTATTAAGGTTCAACTGTGGTGGGCGGTTCAGGCGACATTATTCGCATGGTCCCCACAGGTGCTGTATCGCTGGCGTGCATTCTTATTACGCCTGTTTGGCGCAAAGGTAGGTAAGGGCGTGGTTATTCGCCCTTCGGTGAAAATCACCTACCCGTGGAAATTAACGTTAGGCGATTACTGCTGGGTAGGAGATGACGCAGTGTTATACACGCTGGGTGATATTTCTATCGGTGCGAATTCAGTTGTTTCACAGAAATGTTATTTGTGCACTGGCAGTCACGATTATATGAGCGCGCATTTCGATATTAACGCGACGCCAATTGTGATTGGCGAGAAATGCTGGCTGGCGACAGATGTGTTTGTCGCTCCCGGCGTGACCATCGGCGACGGGACGGTGGTGGGTGCGCGCAGCAGTGTTTTTAAAACGCTACCGGCAAATGCGATTTGCCGTGGCAATCCCGCAGTGGTGACGCGCGAACGCGTTGAAAAGGTAACCCCCTAACAGGGAACATTGAGGAAAATAAATTATGTCTAAAGTCGCTCTCATCACCGGCGTAACCGGGCAAGATGGTTCTTATCTGGCAGAACTGCTTCTGGAAAAGGGCTATGAAGTCCACGGCATTAAGCGTCGCGCCTCCTCATTCAATACCGAGCGTGTGGATCACATCTATCAGGATCCGCACACCAGCAATCCGAAGTTCCACCTGCATTACGGTGACCTGACTGATACGTCGAACCTGACCCGTATCCTGCAGGAAGTTCAACCGGATGAAGTGTACAACCTGGGTGCGATGAGCCACGTTGCGGTCTCTTTCGAGTCCCCGGAATACACCGCCGATGTGGATGCCATGGGTACGCTGCGTCTGCTGGAAGCGATTCGCTTCCTCGGTCTGGAAAAGAAAACCCGCTTCTACCAGGCATCCACTTCCGAGCTGTACGGCCTGGTGCAGGAGATCCCGCAGAAAGAAACCACGCCTTTCTACCCGCGCTCTCCGTATGCTGTTGCCAAACTGTATGCCTACTGGATCACCGTGAACTACCGTGAATCTTATGGCATGTACGCTTGTAACGGCATCCTGTTCAACCACGAGTCTCCGCGCCGTGGCGAAACGTTCGTCACCCGTAAAATTACCCGCGCTATCGCCAACATCGCACAGGGTCTGGAATCCTGCCTGTACCTCGGCAACATGGACTCCCTGCGTGACTGGGGCCATGCCAAAGACTACGTGAAAATGCAGTGGATGATGCTGCAACAGGAAAAACCGGAAGACTTCGTTATTGCGACCGGCGTGCAGTACTCCGTGCGTCAGTTTGTTGAAATGGCGGCAGCACAACTGGGTATCAAACTGCGCTTCGAAGGTACGGGCGTGGAAGAGAAAGGTATTGTTGTTTCCGTGACTGGCCACGATGCGCCAGGCGTAAAACCGGGTGATGTGATTGTTGCCGTTGACCCGCGTTACTTCCGTCCTGCTGAAGTAGAAACCCTGCTTGGCGACCCGACCAAAGCGCACGAAAAACTGGGCTGGAAACCGGAAACGACGCTGCAGGAAATGGTTTCCGAGATGGTGGCGAAAGATCTGGAAGCAGCGAAAAAACACTCACTGCTTAAGGCCCATGGTTACGAGGTTGCGATCGCACTGGAGTCCTGAGCATGACGAAACAACGTATTTTTGTGGCTGGCCATCGCGGGATGGTGGGGTCAGCCATCGTACGGCAGCTGGAACAGCGTGCGGATGTTGAACTGGTGCTGCGTTCCCGTGAGGAACTGAACCTGTTGGATTCCGCCGCCGTGCATGCGTTTTTCGCGAATGAACGTATCGACCAGGTGTATCTGGCGGCTGCGAAGGTGGGGGGTATTGTGGCGAACAATACCTACCCGGCGGACTTCATCTACGAAAACATGATGATTGAGAGCAACATCATTCACGCCGCGCACCAGCATGACGTGAACAAATTGTTGTTCCTCGGTTCGTCCTGTATTTATCCGAAACTGGCGCACCAGCCGATCGCGGAAAGCGAACTGCTGCAAGGTACGCTGGAGCCGACTAACGAACCTTATGCGATTGCCAAGATTGCCGGTATCAAGTTGTGCGAATCCTATAACCGTCAGTACGGTCGTGATTACCGTTCGGTAATGCCGACCAACCTGTATGGTCCGCACGATAACTTCCATCCGAGCAATTCTCATGTGATCCCGGCGCTGCTGCGCCGCTTCCATGAAGCCACAGCGGAAAATGCGCCGGATGTGGTGGTGTGGGGCAGCGGTACGCCGATGCGCGAATTCCTGCATGTGGATGATATGGCCGCGGCCAGCATTCACGTTCAGGAACTGGCCAGCGAAGTGTGGCAGGAAAATACCGAACCGATGCTGTCGCACATTAACGTAGGCACCGGTGTGGACTGCACTATTCGCGAGCTGGCACAGACCATTGCTAGCGTGGTGGGTTACAAAGGGCGTGTGGTGTTTGACGCCACCAAACCCGATGGTACGCCGCGTAAATTGCTGGATGTGACGCGCCTGCATCAGCTTGGCTGGTATCACGAGATTTCACTGGAAGCAGGGCTTGCGAGCACCTACCAGTGGTTCCTTGAAAACCAGCACCGGTTCCGGGGGTAGGCATGTTTTTGAGTCAGGAAGATTTTGCCACGGTGGTGCGTTCAACCCCGCTGATTTCTATCGATTTAATCGTGGAAAATTCACGCGGCGAGTTTTTGCTCGGCAAACGCACTAACCGTCCGGCCCAGGGTTACTGGTTCGTACCGGGCGGACGCGTGCAGAAGGATGAGCCGCTGGCGGCCGCTTTCGAGCGTCTGACCCAGGCTGAACTGGGACTGCGCCTGCCGATGTCGGCGGGCGAGTTCTACGGCGTCTGGCAGCACTTCTATGACGATAACTTTTCCGGCCCGGACTTCTCCACCCATTACATTGTGCTGGGATTCCGTTTGCGGGTAGACGAACAGACGCTCGAACTGCCAACGGATCAGCACAATGATTATCGCTGGGGAACGCCGGAGTCGCTGATTGCCGATCCGTTGGTGCATGACAATAGCCGCGCCTATTTCCTCGACGCACAGGGAGTGCCGGGCTTATGAAAATCCTGGTCTATGGCATTAACTATTCGCCGGAGCTGACCGGGATCGGTAAGTACACCGGCGAGATGGTGGAATGGATGGCCCGTCAGGGCCATGACGTGCGCGTGATCACCGCGCCGCCGTACTACCCGGAATGGAAAGTGGGCGAGCACTACAGCGCCTGGCGCTGGCGTAAAGAGCAGGGGGCCGCGACCGTCTGGCGTTGCCCGCTGTACGTTCCTAAGCAGCCGTCAACGCTGAAACGATTGCTGCATCTGGGGAGTTTTGCCCTGAGCAGCTTCTTTCCGCTGATGGCGCAACGTAGCTGGAAACCCGATCGCATTATCGGTGTCGTCCCGACGCTGTTTTGCACGCCAGGTATGCGTCTGCTTGCCAAACTGAGCGGTGCGAAAACGCTGTTGCATATTCAGGATTATGAAGTCGACGCCATGCTCGGTCTGGGCATGGCCGGCAAAGGCAAAAACGGTCGTGTGGCGCGACTGGCGATGGCCTTTGAGCGCAGTGGATTGCACAACGTGGACAACGTATCGACCATTTCCCGTTCAATGATGAATAAAGCGCGGGAAAAAGGCGTTGCTGCGGACAAGATTATCTTTTTCCCCAACTGGTCTGAAGTTGCGCGTTTCCGCGATGTCGACGCGGAGAGCGTCGCGCAATTACGCCGCAACCTTGGTCTGCCGGAGGATAAAAAAATCATTCTTTATTCCGGCAATATCGGTGAAAAGCAGGGGCTGGAGAGCGTGATTGAAGCCGCTGCCCGGCTGCAAAGCCATCCGTGGCTATTTGTCATTGTCGGACAGGGCGGCGGTAAAGCACGCCTGGAAAAAATGGTAAGCGAACGGGGCCTGAGCAATGTGAAGTTCTTCCCGTTACAGCCTTATGACGCGTTGCCCGCGCTATTACGCATGGGCGACTGCCACCTGGTTATCCAGAAGCGCGGTGCGGCGGATGCTGTTTTGCCGTCCAAATTAACCAACATTCTGGCGGTAGGTGGCAACGCGGTGATCACCGCGGAAGAGAGTACTGAACTCGGCCAGCTGTGTCTGACCCAGCCTGGCATTGCGGTCTGCGTGGAGCCGGAATCGGTGGATACGCTGGTCTGGGGCATTGAACGCGCACTGGCGCTGCCCAAAAACAACACGGTGGCACGTGAATATGCCGAACGCACGCTCGAAAAAGAGAACGTGTTACGCCAATTTATTGCTGATATCAGCCCGGAGGATTCGGCTCAGCCTGTGGCCGCGCATGCGCATCACAGCAGCCTGAATTTCGACGGCAATGGGGATAAATCATGAGTCAAACGCAACTGTATCCGGTGGTGATGGCCGGAGGCTCTGGCAGTCGTCTGTGGCCGCTGTCCCGCGTGCTTTACCCTAAACAATTTCTCTGCCTCAAGGGCGATCTCACCATGCTGCAAACCACCGTCAGCCGTCTGAATGGGGTGGAGTGCGAAAGCCCGGTGGTGATTTGTAATGAGCAACACCGTTTTATTGTTGCCGAGCAACTGCGTCAGCTGAACAAGCTGACCGAGAATATCATTCTCGAACCTGCCGGGCGCAATACCGCACCGGCTATCGCGCTGGCGGCACTGGCGGTGAAACGCCATAACCCGGATAGCGATCCGTTAATGCTGGTGCTGGCGGCTGACCATGTGATCCAGAATGAAGAAGCGTTCCGCCGCTCGGTGCGAGACGCCATTCCGTATGCAGAGAGCGGCAAACTGGTGACCTTCGGCATTGTGCCGGATCTGCCGGAAACCGGGTATGGCTACATCCGTCGTGGCGAGGTCTGTGAAGGCAAGGCCGACGCGGTTGCGTTTAACGTAGCGCAGTTCGTTGAAAAGCCAAACCTTGAAACCGCGCAAGGCTATGTCGCGACAGGCGAATATTACTGGAACAGCGGTATGTTCCTGTTCCGTGCCGGGCGCTTCCTTGAAGAACTGAAAAAATACCGTCCGGATATTCTCACCGCCTGCGAACAGGCGATGGAGGCTACCGACCCGGATATGGACTTTATCCGTGTGGATGAAGAGGCGTTCCTGGCCTGCCCGGAAGAGTCTATTGACTATGCAGTCATGGAAAGAACCGCTGATGCGGTGGTCGTGCCGATGGATGCAGGCTGGAGCGATGTGGGCTCATGGTCTTCGCTGTGGGAAATCAGCCAGCACACGCCGGAGGGAAACGTCCACCACGGCGACGTGATTAGCCACAACACCGAAAACAGCTATGTTTATGCGGAGTCCGGGCTGGTCACCACCGTCGGGGTAAAAGATTTAGTCGTAGTGCAGACCAAAGATGCTGTGCTGATCGCTGACCGCAATCAGGTGCAGGATGTGAAAAAAGTGGTCGAAAAAATTAAAGCGGATGGTCGCCATGAACACCATATCCACCGCGAAGTCTATCGCCCGTGGGGGAAATATGACTCTATCGATTCCGGCGACCGTTATCAGGTAAAACGCATAACCGTTAAGCCGGGTGAGGGGCTTTCCGTGCAGATGCATCACCACCGTGCCGAGCACTGGGTGGTGGTCGCGGGCACAGCGAAGGTGACCATTGACGACGACGTCAAGCTGCTGGGCGAAAACGAGTCTATCTATATCCCGCTGGGCGCGCGTCACTGCCTGGAAAATCCCGGCAAAATCCCGCTCGATCTGATTGAGGTGCGCTCCGGTTCGTATCTCGAAGAGGACGATGTCGTGCGGTTCAAGGATCGTTACGGGCGCGTGTAACGCCCGACACCGGATGAGGCGACCTCATCCGGTCTGCACACTTTTTTTAATCCCATATTGATGGCCATTTTGCGGTCAAGGCTGACTGTTGCCTGAAGAAGAGGTAATGATGGAAAAATTAACCTGTTTTAAAGCTTACGATATCCGTGGAAAGCTGGGCGATGAACTGAATGAAGATATTGCATGGCGTATTGGCCGCGCCTACGGTGAATACCTGAAGCC
Source organism: Kosakonia sp. (assembly GCF_032052965.1). Classification (GTDB taxonomy): domain Bacteria; phylum Pseudomonadota; class Gammaproteobacteria; order Enterobacterales; family Enterobacteriaceae; genus Kosakonia. Next base: position 136,641 of record NZ_DAMBVN010000003.1, on the reverse strand, counting down.
CGAGACAATTGTGCTGGGCGGTGATGTACGGCAGACCAGCGAGTCGCTGAAAATGGCGCTGGCAAAGGGTCTGCAGGACGCCGGCGTCGATGTGCTTGATATCGGGCTTTCCGGTACGGAAGAGATCTATTTCGCCACCTTCCACCTCGGCGTGGACGGCGGCATTGAAGTCACCGCCAGCCACAACCCGATGGACTACAACGGGATGAAACTGGTGCGTAAGGGTGCGCGCCCGATCAGCGGTGATACCGGTCTGCGCGATGTGCAGCGTCTGGCGGAAGCGAACGATTTCCCGCCGGTGAACCCGGAAAAACGCGGGAGCTATCAACAAATCGACCTGCGCGATGCCTATATTGACCATCTGCTTGGCTATATCGACACCAACAACCTGACGCCGTTAAAACTGGTGATTAACTCCGGTAACGGTGCCGCAGGCCCGGTGATCGATGCGATTGAAGCCCGCTTTAAGGCACTGAATGTGCCGGTAACCTTCGTGAAAGTGCATAACGACCCGGATGGCACCTTCCCGCACGGTATTCCTAACCCGCTGTTGCCGGAGTGCCGCGCCGATACCCGTAATGCGGTGATTGAACACAACGCCGATATGGGTATTGCGTTTGACGGCGACTTTGACCGCTGCTTCCTGTTTGACGGTGACGGCCAGTTTATCGAAGGCTATTACATCGTGGGGTTGCTGGCGGAAGCGTTTCTGGAAAAACACCCCGGCTCCAGGATCATCCACGATCCGCGTCTCTCTTGGAATACCGTCGACGTGGTAAGCCGCGCTGGCGGTACCCCGGTAATGTCGAAAACCGGCCACGCCTTTATCAAAGAGCGTATGCGCCATGAAGATGCCATTTACGGTGGCGAAATGAGCGCACACCACTACTTCCGCGACTTTGCCTATTGCGACAGCGGCATGATCCCCTGGCTGCTGGTAACCGAACTGCTGTGCCTGAAAGGCAAAACGCTGGCTGAACTGGTCAGCGATCGCATGGTGGCATTCCCCGCAAGCGGTGAAATCAACAGCAAACTGGCCGATCCGGCCACGGCGATTGCCCGTGTTGAACAACATTTTACCCCGGGTGCGCTGGAGATCGACCGCACGGACGGGATCAGCATCGCTTTCGCCGACTGGCGCTTTAACCTGCGCTCTTCCAACACCGAACCGGTGGTGCGTCTGAACGTGGAATCCCGTCACGATGTCTCGTTGATGGAAGCACGAACGCAGGAAATTCTGGCGCTGTTGAATCAGTAACTATGAGGCGTTCCTCTCCCCTGGTCGGGGGAGAGCGAACAAACAGGCAGGTACAACGATGACGAATCTAAAAAAGCGTGACCGGGCCAAAACGAATGCATCGTTAATCTCCATCGTGCAGCGCTTCTCTGACATCACCATTATGTTTGGCGGGCTGTGGGTGGTGTGCAAGGTGAACGGGTTGCCGTTTTTTTACATGCATCTCATGATGGCTCTGATTACCCTGGTCGTCTTCCAGATGATTGGCGGGATGACTGATTTTTATCGCTCCTGGCGGGGCGTCAAAATGATGACTGAACTGACGTTGCTGCTGCAGAACTGGACATTAAGTCTGATCTTCAGCGCGGGCGTGCTGGCGTTCAACAATGATTTTGACAACACCTTCAATATCTACCTTGCCTGGTATCTGTTAACCAGTATGGGCTTAATGCTGAGCCGTGCGGTGATACGTTTCGGCGCGGGCTGGTTGCGTAACCTGGGTTACAACACCCGACGCGTCGCGGTGGCCGGGGACCTGCCCATCGGCCAGGAACTGCTTGAAGGCTTCCGTAATGAGCCCTGGCTGGGGTTTGATGTGGTGGGGGTGTACCACGATCCGCAGCCTGGCGGTATTACCACCGGTTGGGCTGGCAATCTGGATCAACTGGTTGAGGATGCCAAGTCTGGCAAAATCCATAATGTCTATATCGCTATGTCGATGAATGACTCGCGTTGCATTAAAAAGCTGGTGCGCGATCTGGCGGATACCACCTGTTCGGTGATCCTTATTCCGGATGTCTTTACCTTTAATATCCTGCATTCACGTATTGAAGAAGTGAATGGCGTGCCGGTTGTCCCGCTGTATGACACGCCGTTGTCCGGGGTAAACCGTATCCTGAAGCGTATTGAAGACATTGTGCTCTCGTCGCTGATCCTGCTGCTGATTTCGCCGGTGCTGCTGGCCATTGCCGTGGCGGTGAAAATGAGCTCACCGGGGCCGATTATTTTCCGCCAGACCCGCTACGGTATGGACGGTAAGCCTATCAAAGTGTGGAAATTCCGTTCAATGCGCGTGATGGAGAACGACAAAGTGGTGACGCAGGCCACACAGAACGATCCCCGTGTTACTCGCGTCGGCAGTTTCCTGCGCCGGACCTCGCTGGATGAGTTGCCGCAGTTTATCAACGTGCTTACTGGTGGGATGTCCATCGTTGGGCCGCGTCCGCATGCGGTTGCGCACAATGAGCAGTATCGCTCGCTGATTGAAGGCTACATGTTGCGTCATAAAGTGAAACCTGGCATCACCGGCTGGGCGCAGATCAACGGCTGGCGTGGCGAAACCGACACGCTGGAAAAAATGGAAAAACGTATTGAATTCGACCTTGAGTATATCCGTGAGTGGAGCCTGTGGTTCGATATCAAAATTGTTTTTCTGACCATCTTTAAAGGCTTTGTTAACAAAGCGGCGTATTAAGGAAAGGTCATGAGCCTGAGAGAGAAAACCATCAGCGGCGCCAAGTGGTCAGCCATGGCCACCTTGACCATTATTGGTCTGGGGCTGGTACAGATGACGGTTCTGGCGCGCATTATCGATAATCACCAGTTTGGTCTGCTGACCGTATCGCTAGTGATTATCGCCCTGGCGGACACGCTGTCGGATTTCGGTATCGCTAACTCTATTATTCAGCGCAAAGAGATAAGCCACCTTGAGCTGACCACGCTTTACTGGCTGAACGTCGGGCTGGGGATCGTGGTCTGCGTGGCGGTTTTTTCCCTGAGCGGCGTGATTGCCGATGTGCTGAATAACCCGGACCTGGCGCCGCTCATCAAGACGCTGTCGTTGGCTTTTGTGGTTATCCCGCACGGTCAGCAGTTCCGCGCCTTGATGCAAAAGGAGCTGGAGTTCAACAAAATCGGCGCCATTGAAACGCTGTCGGTACTGGCGGGCTTTAGCTTCACCGTGGTGAGCGCCTTTTTCTGGCCGCTGGCGATGACCGCTATCCTCGGTTATCTGGTCAATAGCGCCGTGCGCACGCTGCTGTTCGGCTATTTTGGTCGTAAGATCTACCGTCCCGGGCTGCATTTTTCCCTGGCATCGGTAAGTTCAAACCTGCGTTTTGGCGCATGGTTGACCGCAGACAGCATTATCAATTACGTCAACACCAACCTCTCAACACTGGTGCTGGCGCGCATTCTTGGTGCCAGCGTCGCCGGGGGATATAACCTGGCGTACAACGTGGCGGTGGTGCCGCCGATGAAGTTAAACCCAATTATCACCCGCGTGCTGTTCCCGGCTTTTGCAAAAATTCAGGACGATACTGAGAAACTGCGCGTGAACTTCTACAAACTGCTGTCGGTCGTGGGGATCATTAATTTTCCAATCCTGCTCGGGCTGATGGTGGTGTCGAATAACTTCGTGCCACTGGTATTTGGCGACAAATGGAACAGCATTATTCCGATCCTGCAGTTGCTGTGCATCGTGGGGCTGCTGCGTGCGGTCGGTAACCCGATTGGCTCACTGCTGATGGCAAAAGCGCGCGTGGATATCAGTTTTAAATTCAATGTCTTTAAAACGTTTCTGTTTATCCCGGCCATCATCATCGGCGGGCATCTGGCTGGCGCGCTGGGCGTAACGCTTGGTTTCTTGCTGGTGCAAATTATCAACACCATCCTGAGCTACTTCGTGATGATTAAACCGGTACTGGGCTCCAGCTACCGTCAGTACATTTTGAGCCTGTGGCTACCGTTCTACCTGTCATTGCCGACGCTGGTGGTCAGCTATGGCCTGGGGCTGGCACTGAATGGCCATATGCCGCTGGCCGCCATGCTGGCAATTCAGGTTGCTGCCGGTGTGGTCGCTTTTGCGCTGATGCTGATTGTTTCGCGCAATGCGCTGGTGGTGGAAATGAAGCGTCAGTTCTGCCGCAACGAGAAATTAAAAACGCTGCTCCGCGCAGGCTAAGAAACGTTATTGAACCCCTTTAAGAGGTCGTTATGAAATTATTGATCCTTGGCAATCACACCTGCGGTAACCGTGGCGACAGCGCAATTTTACGCGGATTGCTGGATGCGATTGCCCTGATTGAGCCTGACGCAGAAGTCGATGTGATGAGCCGTTATCCGGTGAGCTCATCGTGGTTGTTAAATCGCCCGGTGATGGGCGATCCCCTTTACAGTCAGATGAAAGAGCACAATAACGCAGCCGGGTTGATGGGGCGCGTGAAAAAAGTGCTGCGTCGCCGCTATCAGCACCAGGTGCTGCTGTCGCGCGTGACCGACACCGGCAAGCTGCGCAACATTGCGATTGCGCAGGGCTTTACCGATTTTGTTCGTCTACTCTCCGGCTACGACGCCATTATTCAGGTGGGCGGCTCCTTCTTCGTCGATCTCTATGGCGTGCCGCAGTTTGAGCATGCACTCTGTACGTTTATGGCGAAAAAACCGCTCTACATGATTGGTCACAGCGTTGGGCCGTTCCAGAATGAGCAGTTCAATCAACTGGCGAATTATGTGTTCGGTCACTGCCAGGCGTTGATACTGCGTGAAACCGTCAGCCTGAACTTAATGAAGCAAAGCAATATCACCACCAGCAAAGTGGAGCAGGGCGTCGACACGGCCTGGCTGGTAGATCATCACCAGCAGGATTTTGTTGCCAGCTATGCGGTGCAGCACTGGCTGGATCTGGCGGCGAAAGAGAAGACCGTGGCGATCACGCTGCGTGAGCTGGCGCCGTTTGATAAGCGCCTTAACACCACGCAGCAAGCCTACGAACAGGCCTTTGCAGGCGTGGTGAATCGTATTATTGATGCGGGTTACCAGGTTATTGCTCTGTCGACCTGTACCGGGATCGATAGCTATAACAAGGATGACCGGATGGTGGCCTTGAATATGCGCCAGTATGTCAGCGACCCGTCGCGCTACCATGTGGTCATGGATGAGCTGAACGACCTGGAAATGGGCAAAATCCTCGGCGCTTGTGATTTAACCGTGGGGACGCGTCTGCATTCGGCCATTATCTCCATGAACTTTGGCACGCCGGCAATTGCCATTAACTACGAACACAAGTCGGCCGGCATTATGCAACAACTTGGGATGCCGGAAATGGCCGTGGATATTCGCCACCTGCTGGATGGTTCGCTGGCATCAATGGCTGCCGATACGCTTGGTCAACTGCCTGCCATCAATGCGCGCCTGGCGACCGCAGTGGCGGCGGAGCGCGAGAAGGGCATGACGATGGTGAAATCGGTGCTCGATCGCGTGCAGGGGGTGAAATGAAAGTCAGCTTTTTTCTGCTGAAGTTTCCTCTCTCGTCTGAAACTTTTGTCCTCAACCAGATTGTTGCTTTTATCAATATGGGATTTGAGGTGGAAATCGTCGCCCTGCATAAGGGCGATATGAGTAATACGCACGCAGCGTATACCGACTATAAGCTAGCGGAGAAGACGCACTGGCTGCTGGCTGAGCCGGAAGGGAAGTTGGCGAAACTGAGCTATCGCGCGCAAGCCATCGCGCGCGGCTGCTGGAAATCGTCCACCTGGAAAGCGCTGAACATGTCACGCTACGGGGATGAAGCGCGCAATTTGATCCTCTCGGCCATTTGCGCGCTCGCACCGCGCGCCTTTAGCGCGGATGTGTTTATTGCCCATTTTGGTCCCGCGGGCGTCACGGCAGCTAAGCTGCGCGAGCTGGGGGTGCTGAAGGGTAAAATTGCGACGGTTTTTCACGGTATCGATGTTTCGCACCGCGAGGTGCTTAATCACTACACCCCGGAGTATCAGCGACTGTTTCAGCGTGGCGATTTGATGTTGCCGATCAGTGAATTGTGGGCCGGGCGCCTGAAGAGTATGGGCTGCCCGGAACAGAAAATTGCCGTTTCACGCATGGGTGTTGATATGACCCGCTTCAGCCTGCGTCCGGTCAAGGCGCCAGGCTCTCCGCTGCAGATTATTTCCGTTGCCCGCCTGACCGAGAAGAAGGGCTTGCATGTGGCGATTGAAGCCTGCCGTTTACTAAAAGAACGTGGCGTCGCCTTTAAATACAGCATTCTTGGCATTGGCCCGTGGGAACGACGCCTGCGCACGCTGATCGAACAGTTTCAACTGGAAGATGTCATTGAGATGCCGGGTTTCAAGCCCAGCCATGAAGTCAAAGCGATGCTCGATGAAGCAGATGTGTTTCTGCTGCCTTCAGTTACCGGCGCGGATGGCGACATGGAGGGCATTCCGGTGGCCTTGATGGAAGCTATGGCGGTGGGGATCCCGGTGGTTTCTACGGTGCACAGCGGCATTCCGGAATTGATTGAAGCTGGCGCATCTGGCTGGCTGGTACCGGAAAACGATGCGGAAGCGCTGGCGCAGCGCCTCGCGGCGTTCGGCAAGATGCAGGATCAGGATCTGGTGCCGGTCGTTACCCGTGCGCGCGAAAAGGTCGAGTCCGACTTCAACCAAAAAATCATTAATCAGCAACTGGCAAGTCTGCTGCAAACGCTTTGAACAGAGGTTTTATGGCCGCTAAGAAATCAACAGCCCTTACCCGACGTTCCTTCCTCGCCGCCGGTTCAGCCCTGGCGGCTTTGCCCCTTTTGCACTCTCCGGCCGCGCGTGCGGTCACGGGGGGCGGCACCGTTGATATCCGTAAGTACAATAATAACGACTGGCCTGCGGCGTTGAAGCAGGCCTTTAACGATGGGCAAACGGTGGAGATCCCCGCAGGCCTGGTGTGTGAAAATATCAACACCGGGATTTTTATACCGGCAGGCAAAACGTTGCTGATACGCGGAGCCCTGAAGGGCAGCGGCCGCGGTCGTTTTGTCCTGCAGGATGGTAGCCGCGTCATTGGCGAGAACGGTGGTAGCCTCTACAACATTACGCTGGATGTGCGCGGCTCTGACTGCGTCATCAAAGGCGTATCGATGAGCGGCTATGGGCCGGTGATGCAAATTTACATTGGCGGCAAAGAAAAACGGGTGATGCGCAACCTGGTGATCGACCAAATCACCGTCACCAAAGCAAACTACGCGATCCTGCGTCAGGGCTATCATAATCAGCTGGATGGCGTGCGCATTACCAACGGTCATTTTAGTGATTTGCAGGGCGATGCGATTGAATGGAACGTGGCGATTAACGATCGCAACATTCTGATTTCTGACCATGTCATCAACAATATCGATTGCACAAACGGCAAGGTGAACTGGGGCATCGGTATTGGTCTGGCGGGCAGTACCTACGACAATACTTACCCTGAAGATCAGGCGGTTAAGAATTTTGTTGTGGCGAATATCACTGGCAGCAACTGTCGTCAGTTGGTGCATGTGGAGAACGGTAAGCACTTCCTTATCCGTAATATCAAAGCGGAAAATATCACCCCGGATTTCAGCAAAACGGCGGGGATTGATAATGCGACGGTGGCCATTTATGGCTGCGACAACTTTGTGATTGATAATGTCAGCATGGTTAACAGTGCGGGAATGTTAATCGGCTATGGGGTGATTAAGGGTAACTACCTCTCAATTCCTCAGAATTTTAAGCTCAACGACATCCATCAGGACAACACCAGCAGTAAATATAAGCTGCGCGGTATCCAGATATCATCGGGTAATGCCACCTCGTTTGTGGCAATAACAAAACTGAAAATGCAACGCGCAACGCTCACGCTGCATAACAAACCTCAGCATCTTTTTTTACGTGATATCAATGTGATGCAGGAAGCCGCAGTCGGCCCGGCGCTGAAGTTGAATTTTGATTTACGCAAAGATGTGCGTGGCCGTTTTATGGCCAAACAAGATACGCTGCTGTCGCTGGCGAATATTCATGCGGTAAATGAACATGGGCAAAGTTCAGTGGATATCGACAATGTCGATCAGCATGTGGTGAATACCAATAATTTGAATTTCCGTTTACCCGCTCAAAAACGATAAGTCAGTTTACGATAAATCCTGGTGATTTGATCTGCAGGACAGGCGTAAATCTACAGCCCGGGACATTTGGCGTAACAATCTTTCACTGTAGCGGGCTGCGAACCCACTGGCGAAAATAGCGTAAAGGTCTATAATTCATCCAATTATTTATAGGTGGAAGAAATCAATGGTTAATTTGAAAGCAGTTATTCCGGTAGCGGGTCTGGGGATGCATATGCTTCCCGCCACCAAAGCAATTCCAAAAGAGATGCTACCGATTGTCGACAAGCCGATGGTTCAGTACATCGTCGACGAAGTTGTTGCTGCAGGGATCAAAGAAATCGTGCTGGTCACTCACTCGTCTAAAAACGCGGTTGAGAACCACTTCGACACCTCCTATGAGCTTGAAGCGCTGCTTGAACAGCGTGTTAAGCGTCAATTACTGGCGGAAGTGCAATCCATTTGCCCGCCGGGCGTGACCATTATGAACGTGCGTCAGGCACAGCCGCTGGGGCTGGGCCACTCGATTTTGTGCGCACGTCCGATTGTGGGCGATAACCCGTTTGTTGTCGTTCTGCCGGATATCGTTCTCGATACCGCTACCGCCGATCCGCTGCGCTATAACCTCGCGGCGATGGTTGCGCGCTTTGCTGAAACGGGCCGTAGCCAGGTGCTGGCGAAACGCATGAAAGGCGACCTCTCTGAATACTCAGTGATTCAGACCAAAGAGCCGCTGGACAGCGAAGGAAAAGTCAGCCGTATTGTTCAGTTTATTGAAAAACCGGATCAGCCACAGACGCTGGACTCCGATCTGATGGCGGTAGGGCGTTATGTACTTTCTGCCGATATCTGGGCGGAGCTGGAAAAAACCGAGCCGGGCGCATGGGGCCGTATTCAGTTAACCGATGCCATTGCTGAATTAGCGAATAAACAGTCCGTCGACGCGATGCTGATGACCGGCGAAAGCTACGATTGCGGTAAAAAAATGGGTTATATGCAGGCCTTTGTTAACTATGGGCTGCGTAATCTGAAAGAAGGCCAGAAATTCCGCGAAAGCATTAAAAAATTGCTGGCGCAATAAGCGAATAATTCGCAATACGTTTGCAGGGGCAGTAAAGAGTGGCGGTAAGACGATAATGTCTTCGGCATATTCTTTCTGCCCTTTTATTTTGTATATGAATCAATAAATAAGCAAAGGTCAGTGTGTGAGCAATACAAGGGGGAGGGTGTGATTTTCCCTTGTTTCCGGGGCTGTTTCGGCGGAGAATAGCCGTTTAACTTTTTGTGCTTGATGGTCAGCTAAATGCGCTGGCATAAAAATGAGCCGTCATCGTACAGTACACTGGTAGCTGAAGAGCCAGGGGCGGTAGCGTGTCTGAATTTCCCTGCGTTATTCTTCATCGCTCTCCTTCATTTAAGACAATGCAAAGCAAGAACGGAAAAATCTCGTGAAAATACTGGTCACAGGTGGCGCTGGCTTTATTGGGTCGGCCGTTGTCAGGCATATCATTAATAATACGCAAGATTCTGTGGTTAACGTTGATAAATTAACCTATGCCGGCAACCTTGAATCACTTATTACTGTTGCGGACAATGACCGCTATTTTTTTGAGCATGCCGATATTTGCAATGCCGCAGAGATGGCGCGTATTTTCGCGGAACATAAACCGGATGCCGTCATGCATCTGGCGGCCGAAAGCCATGTCGATCGTTCTATTACTGGCCCGGCCGCTTTTATTGAAACCAACATTGTTGGTACCTATGTTTTGCTTGAAGCGGCGCGCGCATACTGGACCACGCTGGAGAGCACAGCAAAACAGGCTTTCCGCTTTCACCATATTTCGACGGATGAAGTGTACGGCGATTTGCCGCATCCGGATGAAGTCTCCGCCGGGCAGGCGCTGCCGCTGTTCACAGAACAGACCGCCTATGCGCCGAGCAGCCCTTACTCTGCTTCTAAAGCTTCCAGCGATCACCTGGTTCGCGCCTGGCGCAGAACCTACGGTTTTCCGACCCTCGTGACCAACTGCTCGAACAACTACGGTCCGTTCCATTTCCCGGAAAAACTGATCCCGCTGGTGATCCTCAACGCTCTCGAAGGTAAGCCATTGCCAATTTACGGTAAAGGCGATCAGATCCGCGACTGGCTGTATGTAGAAGACCACGCTCGCGCGCTGTATACCGTGGTGACTGGCGGCGTGGCGGGTGAAACCTACAACATTGGCGGCCATAATGAGAAGCAGAACCTGGAAGTGGTGCACACCATTTGCGATCTGCTGGACGAAATGGTGCCGAAGGCTGGGTCATACCGCGATCAAATCACCTATGTTACTGACCGTCCCGGTCACGATCGCCGCTATGCGATCGATGCGGATAAAATCAGCCGCGAGTTGGGCTGGAAACCGCAGGAAACGTTCGAGTCCGGTATCCGCAAGACTGTGCAGTGGTATCTGGATAACCAGCAATGGGTTGAGAATGTTAAAAGCGGTGCCTACAAAAGCTGGATCGAACAGAACTACGAGAAACGCTCATGATGAATATTCTGTTATTCGGCAAAACCGGGCAGGTCGGCTGGGAGCTGCAACGCGCGCTCGCCCCGCTGGGCAATGTTATCGCGGTTGATGTAAGCTCCACCGACTACTGTGGAGACTTCAGCAACCCGCATGGGGTTGCTGAAACGGTGCGCCGTATCCGTCCTGATGTAATTGTTAACGCCGCAGCGCACACCGCGGTAGATAAGGCAGAATCAGAACGCGAGTTTGCTGAACTGTTAAACGCGACCAGTGTTGCCGCGATTGCGCGCGAAGCTGCCGCCCTCAATGCATGGCTGATTCACTACTCGACCGATTACGTTTTCCCGGGGACCGGGGATAAACCCTGGTGCGAAAACGATGAAACGGCACCGCTGAATGTCTACGGTGAAACAAAATTAGCGGGCGAAAAGGCCGTACAGCAGTTTTGCCCGAAACATCTGATTTTTCGTACCAGTTGGGTATATGCCGGTAAAGGGAATAATTTCGCTAAAACCATGCTAAAACTGGCGAAAGAGCGTGAAACCCTGTCCGTGATTAACGATCAGTTTGGTGCGCCGACCGGCGCGGAACTGCTGGCTGACTGTACGGCACATGCTATTCGCATTGCACAGCAGCAGCCTGACGTCGCGGGGCTTTACCATCTCGTCGCCAGCGGAACAACCACCTGGCATGCCTATGCGCAACTGGTTTTCGAGCAGGCGCGTAAAACGGGCATTACCCTTGCGGTAAACAACGTTAATGCCGTGTCCACTGAAGCCTTTCCTACACCGGCAAAACGCCCGCATAATTCACGCCTCAACACAGAGAAATTCCAGCGCACGTTTGGGCTTGTGCTTCCGCAATGGGAAACGGGTGTAAAACGCATGCTGGAAGAACTTTTTACCTCTGTGACGCTTTAACGAGGCGTCATTTTTCTGTGTGATGGCCACTTTTGTTCGAGATAACAAAATGAAAACACGTAAAGGAATTATACTGGCGGGCGGTTCCGGCACACGCCTGTACCCGGTGACCATGGCTGTGAGTAAACAACTGCTGCCAATTTATGATAAGCCGATGATCTATTATCCTTTGTCCACGTTAATGCTGGCAGGGATACGCGACATTTTAATCATCAGCACGCCACAGGATCTGCCTCGCTTTGAACAATTGCTCGGCGATGGTAGCCAGTGGGGCCTTAATCTGCAATATCAACTCCAGCCAAGCCCGGATGGCCTGGCACAGGCTTTTATCCTCGGCGAAGCGTTCATTGGCAACGATCCTTGTGCGCTGGTGCTGGGTGATAACATCTTCTATGGCCATGACCTACCAAAACTGATGGATACTGCGGTTAATCAGGAGAGCGGCGCGACGGTGTTTGCTTATCATGTTAACGATCCAGAGCGTTACGGTGTGGTGGAGTTCGACTGTGCAGGCACTGCCATCAGCCTTGAAGAGAAGCCGCTTGAGCCGAAAAGTAACTATGCGGTGACCGGGCTCTATTTCTACGATAATGATGTTATCGACATGGCGAAAAATCTTAAGCCTTCTGCACGCGGTGAACTGGAAATTACCGACATCAACCGGATTTATATGGAGCAGGGCCGTTTGTCCGTGGCGATGATGGGGCGTGGCTATGCGTGGCTGGACACCGGCACGCACCAGAGTTTGATTGAAGCCAGTAACTTCATTCAAACCATCGAAGCGCGCCAGGGATTGAAAGTTTCGTGCCCTGAGGAGATTGCCTTCCGTAAGAAATTTATCGATGCGGAGCAGGTGAAAGTTTTAGCAGAACCGCTGAAAAAAAATGCCTATGGTCAGTATCTGCTGAAAATGGTTAAAGGTTATTAAGATGAATATTGTCAAAACTGCGATTCCCGATGTACTGATTTTTGAACCTAAAGTCTTTGGTGACGATCGCGGATTTTTCTTTGAAAGCTTTAGCCAGCGCATTTTTGAAGAGGCTGTTGGCCGCGAAGTCCGTTTTGTTCAGGATAATCACTCCAAATCCAAAAAAGGGGTGCTGCGTGGTCTGCATTATCAGTTGGCACCTCATGCGCAGGGCAAATTAGTTCGCGCGGTTGCCGGTGAGGTGTTTGACGTGGCGGTAGATATCCGCCGAAGCTCCTCCACGTTTGGCCAGTGGGTCGGCGTGCATTTGTCGGCGGAAAATAAACGCCAGCTATGGATCCCGGAAGGATTTGCTCACGGATTCGTGGTTCTCAGTGAAACGGCAGAATTTGTTTATAAGACCACCAACTATTATTTTCCACAGTCTGAAGGCAGCATTGCCTGGAATGATCCGCAACTGAATATCGAATGGCCGCTTAACGCAGAGCCCGAGCTCTCGGCGAAAGATGCTGCCGCGCCTTCCTTTACCGATGCAAAAATGTTTGAGTAAAAGCCTGTGTCTCATTTAATTAAAATCTTCCCCGCGGATATCTCCTTTTCCGGTGAAAGCGAAAAAACCCTGCTGGATGCTGCGCTGGATGCAGGTATCCACCTGGAGCACAGTTGCAAGAATGGCAGCTGTGGGGTTTGCGAAGCGCAATTGCTTTCAGGTGAGGTTCGCGATGCGCAAGAGAGCCTTATTACGGCGGGCAATAACATTCTGACTTGCAGTTGCCACCCTGTTGGAGATGTGTCGCTGCAGGCGACCTATTATCCGGAGCTCGCCGGGCAGATGAAAAAAATCACGCCTTGTAAGGTCGTTTCTGCCGAATATGTCTCTGCGGACGTGCTTAAACTGATCCTCCGCTTTCCGCCGACCGCACAAATTAACTATCTGCCGGGGCAGTACATCAATTTGCAATATCAGGGCGTCACGCGCAGTTATTCGGTGGCAAACGCCGATGAGAAACAAGGCATTGAGCTGCATATCCGTAATGTACCCGGCGGGCAAATGAGTCAGTTGGTATTTGGCGGACTGGCCGCGAATACCTTAATGCGTATTGAAGGCCCATGCGGAACCTTTTTTATCCGTAAAAATGATCGCCCGGTTATATTTATTGCTGGTGGTACTGGTTTTGCCCCGGTTAAAGCCATGGTGGAGTCATTACTGGCTGAGCAGACACAGCGCGATATTTATATTTACTGGGGCATGCAACAGGAAGAACATTTCTACTCTTCTTTACCGCAGCAATGGTCTTCGCAATATACCCATATTCGTTTTATTCCCGTCGTCTCCAGCGATCAAGGCGAGTGGCAGGGCCGCAGAGGTTTTGTCCATAATGCGGTTGTAGAGGATTTCGATAATTTAGAAGATTTTGATGTTTATGCTTGTGGTTCGCCCGTGATGATCGAAGCTAGTCGAAAGGATTTGATGACGTTGGGATTGCCGGCTAAACATTTTTATTCAGACGCGTTTACCGTATCAAAATAATTTGAGGACAAAGATATGAAAGCCGTGATATTAGCCGGTGGCCTGGGTACACGTTTAAGTGAAGAAACGGTATTAAAACCAAAGCCGATGGTTGAGATCGGTGGGAAGCCCATCCTGTGGCATATTATGAAAATGTACTCTGCTCACGGTATCCGTGATTTCGTCATTTGCTGCGGCTATAAGGGATATGTGATTAAAGAGTATTTCGCCAACTATTTTCTTCATATGTCAGATGTGACCTTCCATATGGCGGAAAACCGCATGGAAGTTCATCAAAAACGCGTTGAACCCTGGAATGTTACCCTCGTTGATACCGGTGAAGCGTCCATGACCGGCGGGCGACTGAAACGTGTTCGCGATTACGTCAAAGATGACGAAGCTTTTCTTTTTACTTATGGCGACGGCGTCTCCGATCTTGATATTACCGCCACCATTGATTTCCATCGTCAACATGGCAAAAAAGCGACGCTGACGGCGACTTTCCCGCCAGGACGCTTTGGTGCATTGGATATCCAGAACAAGCAAGTTCGCTCTTTTAAAGAGAAGCCGAAAGGTGACGGTGCTATGATCAATGGCGGATTCTTTGTTCTGCATCCTTCCGTTATCGATTTAATTGATAACGATGCGACGACCTGGGAACAGGAACCATTGATGCAGTTGGCCGATCAGGGTGAGCTAATGGCGTTCGAACATCCTGGTTTCTGGCAGCCAATGGATACCCTGCGAGATAAAACTTATCTCGAAGGTCTCTGGGAAAAAGGCACCGCTCCATGGAAAACGTGGGAGTAATGCGTATGATTGATGCTTCATTCTGGAAGGGCAAACGTGTCTTTATTACCGGACATACCGGTTTCAAAGGTTCCTGGTTGACGCTGTGGCTGCAATCCATGGGCGCCGTGCTTAAAGGCTATTCGCTGAATCCGCCGACAGAGCCGTCTTTATACGACAGCGCCGGGGTGGATAAGCTGATTGATTCCACCATTGGTGATATCCGCAACTTTGAACAACTGTCCGCGGCGATTGGCGAGTTCAAACCCGAAATTGTTTTCCATATGGCTGCGCAACCATTGGTCAGACTCTCCTACGATGAGCCTATTGATACTTATTCGACCAATGTTATGGGTACCGTCCATTTACTGGAAGCGGTTAAACGTGTTGGTGGCGTAAAAGCGGTGGTGAATATCACCAGCGACAAATGTTACGACAACCGCGAATGGGTCTGGGGCTATCGCGAGCACGAAGCGATGGGGGGATATGATCCCTATTCAAACAGTAAAGGTTGCGCAGAGCTGGTGGCTTCGGCGTATCGCAATTCTTTCTTTAATGAGAAAGATTACGAAAAACATGGTGTTGCACTCGCTTCCGTGCGCGCAGGCAATGTGATTGGCGGCGGCGACTGGGCAAAAGATCGCCTGATTCCTGACATTCTGCGTTCGTTTGAGAAGCAACAAACTGTTATCATCCGCAACCCTCACGCGATACGTCCGTGGCAGCACGTGCTGGAACCGCTGTCGGGCTACATTACGATTGCTCAGCGGCTGTATAACGAAGGGCCGGCATTTGCCGAGGGCTGGAATTTTGGTCCGCGTGAAGATGATGCAAAGCCGGTGCAATTTATCGTCGAAACCATGGTGAACATTTGGGGAGACGACGCGGCATGGCTGCTGGACGGTAATGAGCATCCTCATGAAGCCCATTATCTGAAACTTGACTGCTCAAAGGCGCGTATGCGTCTGGGCTGGCAGCCGCGCTGGGACCTTGTTGAAACGCTGGAGCGTATTGTGAAGTGGCACAAAGCATGGATTGCTGGCGAAGACATGCTGATGCGCACCCGGAACGAAATCAGCGAATACATGAACACTCCTTTGAAATAATTGAATAACAGGAACGAAGCAATGAGCGCAAACAACCTGCGTGAGCAAATCTCTCAATTAGTTGCCCAATATGCTGACGAAGCGTTAAGTCCGAAGCCGTTTGTTGCTGGCAGCAGCGTCGTACCGCCCTCTGGTAAAGTGATTGGCGCGAAAGAGCTTCAATTGATGGTTGAAGCCTCCCTGGATGGCTGGCTGACAACGGGCCGCTTCAATGACGCGTTCGAGAAAAAACTGGGTGAGTTTATCGGTGTACCGCATGTACTGACCACTACCTCTGGTTCTTCTGCAAACCTGCTGGCACTGACCGCGCTGACTTCCCCGAAGCTGGGCGATCGTGCACTGAAGCCGGGCGATGAAGTGATCACCGTGGCTGCTGGCTTCCCGACTACGGTTAACCCAACCATCCAGAACGGCCTGATCCCGGTATTTATCGATGTCGATATTCCGACGTACAACGTCGATTCCAAACTTATCGAAGCCGCCGTATCGGATAAAACCAAAGCGATCATGATCGCGCACACACTGGGCAACGCATTCGATCTGACTGAAGTTCGCCGCATCGCGGATAAATATAATCTGTGGCTGATTGAAGACTGCTGCGACGCGCTCGGTACAACCTACGACGGAAAAATGGTCGGTACTTTCGGTGATATCGGTACCGTCAGCTTTTACCCGGCGCACCACATCACAATGGGGGAAGGCGGAGCGGTATTCACCAAATCTTCCGAGCTGAAAAAGCTGATTGAGTCCTTCCGTGACTGGGGCCGTGACTGCTATTGTGCGCCGGGTTGCGACAACACCTGTGGCAAGCGTTTTGGCCATCAGCTGGGTTCTCTGCCGTTCGGCTACGACCACAAGTACACCTATTCCCACTTGGGTTACAACCTCAAAATCACCGATATGCAGGCAGCCTGCGGTCTGGCACAGCTGGAGCGCATTGACGAATTTGTGCGCCTGCGTAAAGAGAACTTTGCGTACCTGAAGCAGGGGTTACAGTCCTGTGCGGAATTCCTCGAACTGCCGGAAGCAACAGAGAAATCCGATCCGTCGTGGTTTGGTTTCCCTATTACCCTGAAAGAAACCAGCGGCGTAACGCGTGTTGATTTGGTGAAGTTCCTTGATGAAGCCAAAATTGGTACGCGCCTGCTGTTCGCCGGGAACCTGACTCGCCAGCCTTACTTCGCCAACGTGAAATACCGCGTTGTTGGTGAGCTGACAAATACTGACCGTATTATGAATCAGACCTTCTGGATCGGTATTTACCCAGGCCTGACCAAAGAGCATTTGGATTTTGTGGTGTCCAAATTTGAAGAGTTCTTTGGTTTGAATTTCTAATTACTAAGGGAGGGGGCATTGCCCCCTCAAGCCATATGAAAATTCTGGTATCTGGAGCAACCGGCTATTTGGGCCGGCAGTTGATTGCTTTTTTATCGAAGAGACATAGCGTTGCCGGATTATGTCGACGGAATATAGAAAGTGATGGCACCTGGCTTCAAATAAATATTTCAGAAAGTGATTGGCATAAAAAAGTAAATGCGTACGAGCCTGATGTTATTATTAATACAGTAACGTGCTACGGCAGAAATAAAGAAAACTTATCTACCTTGGTAGAAAGTAATGTTCTTTTCCCGCTTCATTTACTTGAGTCTGTGCTTGATAGAAAAAGCGTATTTATCAACTGTGGTACCTCCCTTCCTGCACAAACTAACCAGTATGCTTTAACCAAACACCAATTCGTTGATTTGGCAAAGAGTCTGTTAAGCAGCAGTAAGATAAATGCTTCATTTGTTGAACTAAAGTTAGAGCACTTTTATGGTGAGCATGATGCGGATAGTAAATTCACCGCTATGCTTATCAGAAAATGCCTTGCCAACGAAAGCATTGATCTCACCTCCGGCGTGCAAAAAAGAGATTTTATGTATATCGGTGATTTGCTGTCCGCTTTTGACGTCATTATTCGTCATTTATCTTCTTTTGAAAAAATTGATGAGATTGAAGTTGGCTCCGGAGAAGGCATTTCACTTAAGGAGTTCGCTGAACTTGTTCGGCGGAGCACTGGCAGCAATTCGGTGCTGAATTTTGGTGCGATTGAAAGCCGTAGTAATGAACTGATGTTCAGCTGTGCTAATACAGCCAGGCTGAATGCTATGGGTTGGTCACGGAAATATTCACACGAAGACGCAATTGTTGAAATAGTTCGTAAGGAAAAAAAATGAAATTATTGATTACTGGTGGCTGCGGGTTCCTTGGCAGCAATCTGGCTGCTCATGGTATCAGTGAAGGTTATGATGTTATCATTTTCGATAATTTATCAAGAAAAGGTGCCATTGATAACCTGGGATGGTTAGGAACTCATGGCAAATTTGAGTTTGTTCATGGCGATATCCGTAACAAAAATGACGTGACACGTCTAATAAATAAATACAAACCGGATAGCTGTTTCCATCTGGCTGGGCAGGTGGCAATGACCACGTCGATCGATAATCCTTTTGCGGATTTTGAAACCAACGTTGGCGGCACATTCAATCTGCTGGATGCAATACGGCAGACCAATCCTGCATGTAACGTCATCTACTCTTCAACAAACAAAGTGTATGGTGATCTCGAACAGTTTACCTATAACGAATTAGAAACCCGCTATGTCTGTGCCGAAAAACCGAACGGTTTTGATGAGACAACGCAATTGGATTTCCATTCTCCTTACGGATGTTCGAAAGGTGCTGCCGATCAGTATATGCTCGATTTTGCACGAGTCTTCGGTCTGAATACCGTTGTCTTCCGACATTCATCCATGTATGGCGGCAGACAGTTTGCGACTTACGATCAAGGCTGGGTAGGCTGGTTCTGCCAGAAAGCCTACGAAATCCATAAAGGAATCGTTTCACCATTCACTATCTCCGGAAATGGCAAACAAGTTCGTGATGTTTTGCACGCGGAAGATATGGTGTCTCTTTATTATACGGCTCTGGCAAACGTTGGTAATATCCGAGGCAATGCGTTTAACGTAGGTGGCACAATTCAGAATAGTCTCTCATTACTTGAGTTGTTTGGTATTCTTGAAGAACATGCAAATATTGAGATGAAATACACCCAGCTTCCTGTCCGTGAAAGTGACCAAAAAGTATTTGTTGCTGATATTACAAAAATTAATAAAGCTATTGGATGGAATCCAGGTGTGTCTGCTAAAGACGGTGTCCAAAGAATGTATGATTGGACCAGTTCTTTATAATAATAAATGCTCGCGTAAGCGAGCATTTGTTTTAATTCGCAACAGAAGCAACACGCCTGAAATTTACTCTAGTTGATGGTCAATATGTTAAAAATCCCCACGCATCTGATAACAGCCGCTTCATCATGGCTTTCAAAAATTATAATTGCAGGCGTACAATTACTGAGCGTGAAGTATCTGTTGGAAATGTTAGGCGAAAATAATTATGCGATTTTTAGCCTGCTAACAGGATTGATGATATGGTGCACTCTGATTGATTTTGGCATAGGCAGTAGTTTACAAAATTTCATATCAGAACTTCGCGCGAAAAATGAAGATTACAACTCGTATATTAAAGCTGCCCTACGATTGCTATTCGTTGCAGCCGTTGCCTTTATAGGCATCATGGTATTATTATCAAAATTAATTTCTGAGTTCTATTTGGCATCATTTAGCGAAACATTAAAAGGGCATGAGAGTTTTGTCTTTGTAAGTGCAATTATTGTCTTCGGTTTGGTTGGGGTAGGTGCTGTTGGTTACAAAATCCTCTTTGCTGAACTGATTGGCTGGAAAGCAAATGTAATAAATGGAGTATCTTACCTTTTAGGCCTCATTTGTGTTCTTGTGCTGTATTTCTTGCAGATAAAAATCGATGTGGTCTTAGCGCTACTTGCGCTGTATGCCCCCGTTGCCTTGCTTTCAATGTTCTATATTGTGTACCGGTATTTTAAATTGGTCGCTGTCATGCCGGGCAAACAATATTATCTGGATATATTGAAACGGACTTACGGTTTCTTCATTTTTACATTACTTTCCATATTAGTTCTGCAAGCAGATTACATTGTTATTTCACAGAAACTGTCACCTGCTGATATTGTGAAATATACAATCACCATGAAAATATTCGGACTCGTTTTCTTTATATATACGGCCGTATTGCAGGCTTTATGGCCCATTTGTGCTGAATACCGAATCCGAAAGGAATGGATAAAGTTAAAGAAAACGGTAGCGGTTAATATTGCGGTTGGTATTGTTTTTATTATTGTCAGTACTATCGTCATCTACTTATGCAAGAAAACGATTTACGGTATTCTTTCCCCTGAATTAGATACAAATATCAGTATTTATATTTTTATTTTGTTGGCAGTGTATTTTTCGACACGAGTGTGGTGCGATACATTTGCAATGCTGCTGCAAAGTATGAATTCTCTAAAAGTATTGTGGTTTTTTGTACCTTGTCAGGCTGTCATTAGCGGTTGGGCTCAGTGGGTTCTGGCTGGTAAATACGGGATATTAGGTGTTCTCATTGGATTAACCCTCTCATTTTTATTGACTGTATTTTGGGGGCTGCCAGTGACATATTTCAAGGTAGTGAATAAGGAATCTGTTAAGTGAAAGTATCATTCTGCATACCAACTTATAATCGTGCGGTATATCTTGAACTATTGCTTCAAAGTATAAAGACACAGCAGGCCCATAGTCTTGATTTAGAAATCTGTATCGCTGATAATGCTTCCACTGATTCTACTGAAGAGTTAATCCCTGTATGGGAAGAGAAGTTTGGCATTCCAATACGGTATAAAAAGCATGCAAATAATATTGGGCCAGATCGAAACTACCTGGCGGCTATTGATTTAGCTACAGGGGATTACTGCTGGATATTTGGTAGCGACGATATGTTGCGATCGGATGCTTTAGTATCAATAGAAAACGAACTGAACAAGAGTTTTGATATCTATTTATGCGATCGCCGTGAGCTGGATATCACTATGTCCACTGTTAAAAATGCGCATCGTAAATGGTTGTCTAAAGGGACAAAAGAGTACGTTTTTAACAATGATGACGATCGCATAGAATATTTTAATGATTGTGAGTCAGTAGGTGGTGTATTTAGTTATTTAAGCTCTATCATTGTACGGCGCGCGGCGTGGCAGGAAATCGCTTTCGATGAAAGTTTTATCGGTACAGCATATCCTCATGTCTACATTTTGTTAAAGATCATACAGGTTCAAGGTAGTTCGCTAAGTTATTTATCTGAACCTTTAGCACTCTGCCGCGGAGATAATGATACATTTGAATCTGCTGGTAAAGCCAAAAGAGTTCTTATCGATTATGCTGGCTATTTCAAACTCTCTGACGCTTTGTATCATAATAAGCCTTTAGTTAAAGAAAAATTCGAAAGTATCCTCTCCAGAGAACGCCCATATATATATACCACATTGATGATCGCATCATATGCTAACGCTAAAGAAAGGGATAAGTTTGCTTTTTATCAGCAACGGTTAGGCCACCAAAAATTGATGACCAATCTGCTATTCATTCTGGGACCTATCGCTACAGCATTAAAAAAATCACCTTTATTGAAAAAAATAACCAAAAAAATATTAAAATGACTTGTTTGTTAAAATGGTTAGTTTGAGGGAGTAAAAATTGTTGTTCATTACTTTCTTTGAGATTGATTGAGTAAACTTGCGCGTGTGGCTTTTTGATGAGTCGATGGCAAGAGCCTGAGTTATGATTTTTTTAAAGCATTTTGTTTTGACTTAGAAAAAGAATGATTTCCAAATCATATTTCTTACTATTATATGAGAGACTGAACAATGATCCTTATTCTTTGGTTATCAATCTTGGTTTTTTATATTTTTTTTGGGTTATTATATTTAACGTTTCCAGAACTTTCTCCTTTAGGTGCGCTGGTATTTCCAAATACAGTCGATGATTTATTGGGTGTAGTATCTTTAGGTACATTGGGCGTTATTTTCGGTTACTATACTTTTTCTTATATAGCATTACCTGGGATAAAAGATTTCAGTAAAACAGAGTTTATACGGTTTTGCTCATCATGCTTTATTTTTATGTCATTAGTTACATTTTTTGTTGGAGTGGCGCAATATGGTGGATATATTAAGTTCATACAGTCTCCATATATTGCAATATATGCTGGTAGCGCAGGGAACACATTACGTGACGTAATGATATCGTCATCTGGGTTATTAGCAATCTTTGCAATCCTGACTTCTTTTGAGCAGCGCATTAAAAATATCCCTTTTGTCGGATGCATGATAATCTTGGTTGGTTTTTTTGTTTTACTTTCAATTTTCGTTCAGGGGCGCCGTGAGAATTTGATCCTATTATTTTTATGCTTCGTATCATATTATATTATTGGACGGAAACTGAATCTGGCCTTGCTTTTTAAAGTAACATTACTTGTATCAGCTATACTTCTTTTCGCTGGTATAGGGCTTTATTTGCGTGAAACAACATCCACTTCTGGCGGAAGTATTATTACGGCAATACCCTTTGCTATAATGTATGAAACTCACTTTTCCCTGGCGACACTTGCCAACGAGGTTAGGACGCATTTAGATAACGGTATGCCCTATGGCGGGCTGATGACGCTACTTATGCCGATACTGTTTATTATTCCAGCTTTCTTTTATACGTTATTGGGTTTAAATAAAGATCAAATTTTTGTTAACAGTGAACCAAGACTCTATATGGACAAGGGTGGGCAGTTTATTTTTACAGAATCCTTTCATGCAATGGGTTATATAGGTGTTTTTGTTCACGGTCTTTTTTTGGGAATATTGTTAATTTCATTTTACAGAGCAGCAAAAAGAACAAAAATGATACTTTATCACTTTCCTTTAGTATCACTTATTTTTGTAGGAATGAGAAAAGATTTGACATATGGCGTAAAATATATCTCTTTATTATTTTTACTGATGGTTGCTTTTTATTTTATATATTCCGTAATGCCCAAAAAAGTAATTGCTGCTGAGATTAAAAAATGAAAAAAATACTTTTCGTTAGTGCCTTCCATCCAGGCGCAAATGGTAAAATCGGAGCGGGAGAGGCTATTTGTGGCGATAGCTTGAGAAGGTTTGTTGAACAAGGCTATCAGGTTGACGTAGTTGTAAACTCTCCCACTTCACAATGTGAAAATGAAGAACTAACAAAATTATGTAATTCTTATAATGTCATTGCTGCAGATAAAATATCGTACTTCACCAGCATAATATCTAATATTGAAAAAATGTCTTTTTTGGCTCCCTGGTTTTATACTCGAGTGTCTGGTAAATTAATCAGCATAGTGAATGGTATGCTTGAGAAAAACGAATATGATATAGTTTGGTTAGACTTTCCTTCTGTTTTAGGCCTTGCGAATCATATTAAGCATAAGAATATACATTATTTCGCCCATGACGTTGTTTTTCAGCGGATTGCCAGAACACATCTTAAGAAAATGATTTTTCCTTTTGTGAGAGCTCATGAGACCAGACTTTTTAGTAAGGTTCACGCAATAGTGGCTATGTCTGAAAAAGACAAGCAACTTATACGAGAAACAAATTTTCAGGGTGATATTTCTGTTGTCGAACTGGGAAAACAACGGGTTGGACAGGTGTTTAACAACACGGCGATTGAGGATGTTGTTAAGCTGTTTGAAAATAAAAACAACCTTGTCTTTTTTGGAAATATGCAACGTTCGGAAAATCATTGGTCTATAGTCTGGTTCATACTTTTTGTCTTTCCTCAAATCATAAAGAAAAAGAAAGACGTCCATTTATGGGTTCTGGGTCTGGCCCCTCGGATGACGCTTAGATTATTAGGTGCGTTCCGCAAAAACATCCATGTTGTTGGGCCTGTTTCGGATCCAACATTAGCTTTTCAAAAAGCTGAATTAAATATCGCACCTCTATTATATGGCGCAGGCGTGAAAATTAAGGTGTTACAAATATTAGACGCCGGTGCAAATGTGGTTGCCACGCCTGTTGGCGCGGAAGGTGTTAAAAATTGCGACAAACTTTATGTCGTTGATAAAAAAGAATTTGGCAGTAAAATACTTGAGCTTTTGGATGCGAAATGACAACGTTTACTTTAATTGTTCCTACATACAATGCAGGAAAAAAATGGCAGGAATGGCTTGAGGCATTAAAAATACAAACGCTTCAGCCACAACAAGTTATTATCATTGATTCAACATCCTCTGACGAAACTATTCAACTCTCGCGTCAATATAACATTGAGCCAATAGTTATATCACCTGCGGAATTTAATCATGGCGGCACACGGAATAAAGCAGTATTGTATTCTGAGCGAAGCGATTTTTTAGTTTTCCTGACTCAGGATGCGATATTAAATGATGAGTATTCTTTACAGAGAATAATTGAATGCTTTGATAATAAATCTATGTCCGCTGTATGTGGACGACAGTTGCCCCATCATGATGCTTCACCACTTGCTATGCACGCTCGTTATTATAATTATTCAGAAAAAAGCTGTGTCAAAACATCGGAGGACATTCCGAGATTTGGAATCAAGACTGTTTTTATGTCGAATTCATTTGCTGCGTATCGTAGAAGTGTTTTTGAGGAGTTGGGGAAATTCCCTGAGCATACAATTTTAGCAGAAGATATGTATTTGACCGCTAAAATGATACTTGCTGGATACAATGTTGCCTATTGTGCAGAGGCTGCTGTTCGTCATTCTCATAATTACTCTATTCGTGAGGAATTTCAAAGGTATTTCGACACGGGTGTGTTCCATGAATGTAATCCTTGGATACAGGAAAAATTTGGTGGTGCAAAAGGAGAGGGCCTTAAGTTTATTAAGTCAGAAATGCTCTTTCTTTTACGGAAATATCCCCTATGGATCCCTAAAGCGTTAGCGGCCACACTCGCAAAATATCTTGGTTATCGGCTGGGTTTAAAATGGCGGTCGCTGTCTCTTTCTATTTGCCGTAAGTTGAGCATGTACAAAAGCTATTGGAATAGTATAGGACAAAAAAATGAGTGAACTTTCCAATGATAGAATCCTACCTATTATCATGGCTGGCGGTACTGGAAGCAGGCTGTGGCCACTATCACGCGAACATCATCCAAAACAATTTTTAAAGTTATATGGTAATGCAACGATGTTGCAGGGAACCGTTGGCCGTCTTGAAAAACTTGAAACCCTGGCTCCGGTTATTATTTGTAATGATGAGCATCGATTTCTGGTTGCAGAGCAGCTAAGAGAAGTGAATAAACTCGCTAATAACATCATTCTTGAACCCGCGGCACGTAACACCGCACCAGCTATTGCAGCCGCAGCTTTTACTGCACTCAAAAATAACCCAGGTGAAGACCCTCTTTTATTGGTTCTGGCTGCGGATCATATTATTCAGGCCGAGGCGTCTTTCGTTAGCGCTGTGAACAAGGCTGTGCCTCTGGCAACTGAGGGACATCTTGTCACATTTGGCATTGTCCCTTCTCATGCTGAAACAGGTTATGGCTATATTCTTCGGGGACCAGAGGTTGCTGATACTGCTTACAAGGTTGCACAATTTGCTGAAAAACCTGATGCAGAACATGCAAGACGCTATCTCGAAAGTGGAAATTATTACTGGAACAGCGGCATGTTTTTGTTCCGCGCTAGCCGCTATCTTGAAGAGTTGAAGACTTTTCGGCCTGATATTTACACGGAATGCAAGCACGCGACGACCAATCTGAGCGAAGATTTGGATTTTATCAGGATCGATACACACCACTTTATGAATTGTCCTTCAGAGTCTATTGACTATGCAGTGATGGAACACACTTCACATGCAGTGGTCGTACCGATGGATGCTGGATGGTCTGATGTTGGTTCATGGTCCTCTTTATGGGATATCTCCGATAAAGATGCTCGCGGGAATGCAGTCAGTGGGGATGTAATTCAGTGTGATTGCGATAATACCTATATGTATTCTGATAATATCCTCGTAGCCGGTATTGGTTTAGAAAATACCATCATTGTGCAAACGCCAGATGCCTTGCTTGTAGCCAATAAAGATAGGGTACAGGATGTTAAACGTATCGTAGAGTCTCTCAAATCTGCTGATCGTAAAGAGTACAGGACGCATAAAGTCGCGTACCGACCTTGGGGCAGTGTTGATACGTTAGCACGTGGAAGAGAATATATTGTTAATCGCTTAACCATACAGCCGGGTAAGCAGCTTGCGGTACAGATACATCAGCATCGTGCTGAACATTGGATAGTTGTTTCTGGAACGGCGCAAGTGAGACAGGGGAATAAGGAATTTCTCGTTCAAGAGAATGAATCTACCTTCATCGCCGCGGGTACCGAACATTCTTTATCAAACCCGGGGCTTATCCCTCTTGAAGTTGTTGAAATTCAGTCAGGCGCTTTATTGACTGAGGATGACATTGTTCGTCCAGATGAAGCCAAATCAGGAAAGTAATCATGGAAAGTTTGCTTAGCTCAAATATTATTAAAAACAGCAACATTGCTTTTGGTACTAGCGGTGCGAGAGGATTAGTCAGGGATTTTACGCCTGAAGTCTGTGCGGCTTTCACCGTTAATTTCCTGCAAGTCATTTCATCTCGTTTTACTGCATCCCGTGTCGCTATAGCCATTGATAATCGTCCTTCAAGCTATGCAATGGCTCAGGCTTGTGCTGTTGCCGCACAATCATTGGGATATCAGGTAATGTATTTCGGTGTAACACCTACACCTGCCCTCGCTTTTTATGCTATGCAACAGCAGATCCCCGCGATTATGATCACGGGCAGCCACATTCCGTTTGATCGCAACGGATTAAAATTTTATCGCCCAGACGGTGAAATTTCGAAGGACGATGAACTCGCTATTTTGCGAATAGATGTAAAAGTAGAAATGCCAGCCAGGCTCCCAGTCTTGCATGCTACTACTGAGGCTAATGAGCAGTATATTCATCGTTACCTTTCTATTTTTGATAACGGTGCGCTCAAGGGAATGCGTATTGGTATTTACGAGCACTCAAGCGCCGGACGTGATATTTACCCAGCTATTTTTAGTGGGCTGGGAGCTGACGTTATACGTATCGGTAGAAGTGACGAATTTGTACCGATCGATACTGAAGCAGTAAGTGAAGAGGATAAAGCGCGCGCATTGGAATGGGTTGCCCAATATCAACTTGATGCATTGTTCTCTACGGATGGTGATGGCGATCGACCATTGCTTAGTGATGAAAACGGCATATGGCTTAGAGGGGATATTCTTTGCTTTCTCTGCTCCCTGCATCTGGATATCGACGTCGTTGCAATACCAGTGAGCTGTAATAGCGCTATCGCTGAAAGTAAGCTTTTCAAACATGTGGAACTTACAAAAATTGGCTCTCCATATATCATTGAGTCTTTTGAGCAACTCACCAAAACCTACAATCGAGTTGCTGGGTTTGAAGCCAATGGCGGTTATCTTCTTGGTAGCGACATTATTTACTCCGGAGCAACTCTTAAAGCCTTACCGACTCGTGATGCAGTTCTCCCGGCTCTGGTATTATTGATATCGAGTATCAAACGCAAGATTTCCGATCAGGTTCAGGCACTTCCTGCCCGCTTTACAGCCTCAGACCGGTTACAGAATTTTGCCAAAGAAAAAAGCACGATGTTGCTTGATATGATAACTAGCCAGCCAGAAGACTCGCTGACCTTCCTTGGATTAGGTGCTAGCAGGATCGTTTGCGTAAACATGCTTGACGGTATAAGGATGGTTTTGAATACGGGTGATATCGTCCACTTAAGACCTTCCGGTAATGCTCCAGAATTAAGGTGCTACTCGGAATCCGATTCTGCGCTAAAAGCAGCGCAACTTGTTGCACTGTGTTTAAAAAATATTCACGAGAAACTGTAATGTCGTATTGCTGTTTATTTAATCAGTGGGTGGTGTGAGGGGACAATGAAAAATTATGAGATAACCAATAAATATAAACCCCGGATATGCAAACTCGCCCTTGCGGTTTCGGACTTTGTGGCCTTTAATGCTGCATTGTGGTTATCATTGTGGGTTGTTTATTTTATCTTCAATGATTTGCAGCGGTTTATCCCAAATGAACAGTTCGAGTATCGGGTTATTTCGCACGTTGTCTTATCAATAACCTGTGTTGGCTGGTTCCTTATTCGTCTCCGTCATTACACTTACCGCAAACCTTTTTGGTACGAGCTGAAAGAGATTCTTCGTACAATTGCAATTTTTGCTGTGTTCGACCTTGCACTGGTCGCTTTTACAAAATGGCAATTTTCACGCTATCTGTGGATCTTCTGTTGGACATTTGCCCTCATTCTCGTTCCCACCCTACGTTTTTTGGTGAAGCGTCTACTCGATAACGCTGGGGTATGGAAAAAGAAAACTATCATTTTAGGCAGTGGTAAGAATGCGCGAGATGCCTACTTTGCTATTCAGAGCGAGGAGATGTTGGGTTTTGACGTTGCTGCTTTTTATGATGATGAGAATATTGCTACAGGAAGCACAGTCTTAGGTTTACCAACTATTAATAGTGCCGATGAAATTTGGAGCGCGGCTGATCTACAGGAAGTGCATTTTATTGTCGCATTTGATAATGAAAACCTCGATAAATCACTGGCATGGATACGTGAACTGTCAAAACATCACTGCCGTTCCGTTACAGTGGTGCCTTCATTGCGTGGGTTGCCATTATATAATACAGAAATGTCCTTCATTTTTAGTCATGAGGTCATGCTGTTACGTATCCATACTAACCTAGCGAAGCGTTCTTCTCGTTTCTTGAAAAGAAGCTTTGATATCGTCTGCTCACTGATGATCTTAGTCGTAGCTTCGCCACTATTTGCCTACCTTTGGTATAAAGTGACTCGCGATGGTGGCCCGGCAATATATGGGCATCAGCGTGTGGGGCGCCATGGTAAGCTTTTCCCCTGCTACAAATTCCGTTCAATGGTCATGAACTCGCAAGAAGTACTGGATGCCTTGCTTGCCAGCGATCCCATTGCACGCGAAGAGTGGGAGAAAGATTTTAAACTTAAAAACGATCCCCGAATTACCCGTGTTGGGCGCTTTATTCGTAGAACAAGCCTTGATGAGTTACCGCAACTGTTTAATGTGCTGAAAGGTGAAATGAGCCTTGTCGGGCCTCGCCCCGTCGTTTCCGATGAGCTGACGCGTTACCTGGAAGATGTCGATTATTACTTGATGGCAAAACCAGGCATGACAGGGTTGTGGCAAGTGAGTGGTCGTAATGATGTTGACTATGAAACACGTGTCTATTTTGACTCCTGGTATGTCAAAAATTGGTCATTGTGGAATGACATCGCCATATTATTCAAAACTGTGAACGTTGTTTTACGCCGCGATGGCGCTTATTGATCCTCACCGATGAAATATCATGACGAGCTGGGAATGGCATCTTCCGCTATCCAGGCCCGACAATCTTGAGTTAACATCTAGGCCACATTTCAAGCCGCGCTCTGGCCGCGGTGACAAAACCTGACAGGAGTATGTAATGTCCAAGCAACAAATCGGCGTTGTGGGTATGGCAGTGATGGGGCGCAACCTGGCGCTCAATATTGAAAGCCGTGGCTACACCGTTTCCGTTTTCAACCGCTCCCGCGAAAAAACTGAAGAAGTGATTGCAGAGAATCCGGGTAAAAAGCTGGTTCCTTACTACACCGTGAAAGAATTTGTTGAATCCCTGGAAACCCCGCGCCGCATCCTGCTGATGGTGAAAGCGGGCGAGGGCACCGACAAAGCCATCGAATCGCTGAAACCGTACCTGGACAAAGGCGACATCATCATTGATGGCGGTAATACTTTCTTCCAGGACACTATTCGTCGTAACCGCGAGCTCTCTGCAGAAGGCTTCAACTTCATCGGTACCGGCGTTTCCGGCGGTGAAGAGGGCGCGCTGAAAGGCCCGTCCATCATGCCTGGCGGCCAGAAAGAAGCTTACGAGCTGGTGGCACCGATCCTGACTAAAATTGCGGCCGTTGCAGAAGATGGCGAACCGTGCGTGACTTACATTGGTCCGGATGGCGCGGGTCACTATGTCAAAATGGTGCACAACGGTATCGAATATGGCGACATGCAGCTGATCGCCGAAGCGTACGCACTGCTGAAAGGCGGCCTGAACCTCTCCAATGAAGAGCTGGCGAAGACCTTTAGCGAGTGGAATGCTGGCGAGTTAAGCAGCTACCTGATCGACATCACCAAAGATATCTTCACCAAAAAAGATGAAGAGGGTAAATACCTGGTTGATGTGATTCTGGATGAAGCGGCGAACAAAGGCACTGGTAAATGGACCAGCCAGAGCTCGCTGGATCTCGGTGAACCGCTGTCACTGATCACAGAGTCTGTCTTCGCACGTTACATTTCATCCCTGAAAGATCAACGCGTTGCCGCATCTAAAGTCCTCTCCGGCCCGCAGGCTAAACCTGCTGGCGACAAAGCCGAATTCATCGAGAAAGTCCGCCGCGCACTCTACCTGGGCAAAATTGTGTCCTATGCACAGGGCTTCTCACAATTGCGCGCCGCATCTGACGAGCACAACTGGGATTTGAACTACGGTGAAATCGCGAAGATTTTCCGTGCTGGCTGCATTATTCGTGCACAGTTCCTGCAGAAAATCACCGATGCGTATGCAGAAACCCCGGCTATTGCTAACCTGCTGCTGGCTCCGTACTTCAAGAAAATTGCCGATGACTATCAGCAGGCGCTGCGCGACGTTGTAGCCTATGCGGTCCAGAATGGTATCCCGGTTCCGACTTTCTCTGCCGCCGTCGCTTATTACGACAGCTACCGTTCAGCGGTGCTGCCGGCGAACCTGATCCAGGCGCAGCGCGACTACTTCGGGGCACATACATACAAACGTACTGATAAAGACGGTGTGTTCCACACTGAATGGCTGGATTAATCTGATAATCAGCCCGTTGATAAAGCAAGCCCGGTTATTGTAACCGGGCTTTTTTTTCCGCTGAATCGCCGCCGTTACGCGACGTCGTCTTCATTTTCCTGAACGTTGCCTGCTAAACGGTGCATAAACGCCGCCGTTACGCGCCGTTTGCCGCCTTGACAGTCCCTCAACTTAAGAGGTAAAAACCCCAACAGTTATTGATAATAAGCGGTGGCGGCAGGGTCGCCATCTCCGGTTTCATACACTCACTAAAGTTGCTTATCGAATGAAAATAACAATCTCCGGAACAGGTTATGTTGGTCTATCGAACGGGATCCTGATCGCGCAGCACCATGAGGTCGTGGCGCTGGATATCGTGAAAGAAAAAGTCGATATGCTTAATCAGAAGATTTCTCCTATCGTTGATAAAGAAATCCAGGAGTATTTGCAGAATAAGCCGCTGAACTTCCGTGCCACCACAGACAAGCACGATGCTTATCGCGGCGCAGACTACGTCATTATCGCGACGCCGACGGATTACGATCCGAAAACCAACTATTTTAATACCAGCTCAGTAGAAGCCGTGATCCGTGACGTACATGAGATCAACCCGCAAGCGGTGATGATCATCAAATCGACGATCCCAGTGGGCTTTACCGAATCCATTAAAGAGCGTTTTGGTATCGATAATGTGATCTTCTCGCCTGAATTTCTGCGCGAGGGAAAAGCGCTCTACGACAATCTCTACCCGTCACGTATCGTCATCGGTGAGCGCTCCGCGCGTGCAGAACGTTTCGCCGCTCTGCTGCAGGAAGGGGCTATCAAAGAAAATATTCAGGTGTTGTTTACCGACTCTACCGAAGCGGAAGCGATAAAACTGTTTGCTAACACCTACCTGGCAATGCGCGTCGCTTACTTTAACGAGCTGGACAGCTATGCTGAGAGCCTGGGGCTGAATAGCCGCCAGATTATCGAAGGTGTTTGCCTTGACCCGCGTATTGGCAATCACTATAACAACCCGTCGTTTGGCTATGGTGGTTACTGTCTGCCAAAAGATACCAAGCAACTGCTGGCGAATTACCAGTCGGTGCCGAACAATATTATCTCGGCCATTGTGGATGCTAATCGCACGCGTAAAGACTTTATTGCTGACTCCATTCTTTCACGTAAACCGAAAGTGGTGGGTGTTTATCGTCTGATCATGAAAAGCGGTTCTGATAACTTCCGTGCCTCTTCTATTCAGGGCATTATGAAGCGCATTAAAGCCAAAGGGGTTCAGGTCATCATTTATGAACCGGTGATGAAAGAAGATGAATTCTTCCATTCCCGCGTGGTACGCGACCTGGAAGCCTTCAAGCAGGAATCCGATGTCATTATCTCTAACCGGATGGCAAAAGAGCTGGCGGATGTGGCAGATAAGGTCTACACCCGCGATTTATTCGGCAACGACTAAAAAAGAAACGGCCCTCAGGGCCGTTTTTCTTACATCTTGTAGTACGTTTTGTACCACTCCACAAATCTCTTCACGCCTTCTTTTACCGACGTCTGCGGTTTAAAACCAATAGTTTCATACAACGGTTGCGTATCGGCGCTGGTTTCCAGTACATCCCCTGGTTGGATCGGCATCATATTTTTCTGTGCTTCCATTCCCAACGCCTCTTCCAGTGCCGTGATGTAATCCATCAGTTCTACCGGTGAGCTGTTGCCAATGTTATAGACATGGTAAGGCGCAGAACTGGTTGCGGGGGTGCCAGTTTCCACGGTCCATTCCGGGTTCGCCTGGGGGATCACATCCTGCAAACGAATAATCGCTTCAACAATATCGTCGACGTAGGTAAAGTCGCGCTTCATTTTGCCGTAGTTGTACACGTCAATGCTTTTCCCTTCCAGCATTGCTTTGGTGAACTTGAACAGCGCCATATCCGGGCGTCCCCACGGGCCGTATACGGTGAAGAAGCGCAGGCCTGTGGTCGGCAAACCATAAAGATGGGAGTAGGTGTGCGACATCAGTTCATTGGCTTTTTTAGTCGCCGCATAGAGTGAAACCGGGTGATCCACGGTGTCATCCGTTGAGAATGGCATTTTGCGGTTCAGGCCATAAACCGAACTTGAGGACGCATACAACAGGTGTTGTACGTGATTATGGCGGCAGCCTTCAAGCACGTTAAGGTGCCCAATCAGGTTGGCTTCTGCATAAACATGAGGATTTTCCAGGGAGTAACGAACACCCGCCTGCGCGGCAAGGTGGATGACCCGATCAAATTTTTCCCCGGCGAACAGTTGAGCCATTTTCTCACGATCGGCGAGGTCTATCTTATGAAACGTGAAGGCAGGATCGTTGAGCAGATCCAGGCGGGCCTGTTTGAGGCTGACATCGTAGTAATCATTCAGGTTATCAATGCCTGTGACCTGGTGGCCCGCCTGTAGAAGGCGCTGGCTAACGTGAAAACCGATAAAACCGGCGGCGCCGGTAACCAGATATTTCATCTCTCATCCTTTCTGATATCAAAAAACAGCAATCCCTTATTGTATGATGATGGCCGCGCGATCGCTATCAGTTATAAATACAGAAATTACTCACATTGTTTGAGTAATACTCAAGTAATAAAATGTCAGAAAAATTCTATAGTGAAATGAGGCAATGTCGTTAAACTTGCCGTTCATCGGTATATTTTACTTTCCGCATTAAGGTTGCTATGACACACGAAAAGAATAACACGGCTGTAAGACGCGATGATGATAGTGAAGGTATTGATTTAATTGATGCAGTGGCGCAGATTTGGCATGCCAAATGGATCGTCATCATTTTTGTCATCATTGCACTTGCCGTCGCTGGCGCTTATTTAAGCACGGCCAAACAGAAATGGTCATCGACGGCGATTATCACTATGCCTACAGCCAACCAGATTGCTGATTACTCCGCTGCATTGAGAATATTGAGTGATGATTCTGAGTTAAGAACGCTAGATATCCAGCAACAAGTTATTGAACGTTTCGGTGCCTCTTTGTCAATATTTGCTGAGGCGTTGCCCGGTCAGGGGGATAGTGGCGTTCTGGCGGTAGCCAGCTCTGTTCCGGGGCAGGCTCTTCCTCTTCGTGTGACTTTTCAGGCGACAAGCGCCAGCGAAGCACAGCAGAAATTAAAACAATACATTCAGCAAGTCGATGAGAGCGTCAGACAAGACCTGAACAAAGAACTGGAGCCCTCCATCAAGATTCGCTCCCAGGAATTGCAGACTTCATTAGCCACACAAGAAAAAGTCGCGCAGGAGCAGAAGGCGCTGCGGTTACAGCAAATTTCTCAGGCACTGCTGATCGCGCGGGACGCTAATGTAGTTGCACCCCAGCTCACGCAGGCGCAGGATTTATCCCAGGATACGCTGTTTTTGTTGGGAAGTTCGGCTTTGGCGTCAATGATCAAAAACGAGGCATCTCAGCCACTGGCTCTGTCTGATAAGTATTTCAAAACTCGACAGACGCTGATGGATATCCAGAACATCTCTTTTAATCCAGACGAGATGCACACTTACCGCTATGTGATGGAGCCAGATCTACCTTTACATCGGGACGGCCCGAAGCTCCGCACTGTTCTCGCTATTGCCGCTTTGCTAGGCGCAATGCTAGGGGCGGCTTTCGTACTTGCCCGGCACGCCATTCGCAGTTACACGCGCAGAGCGTAAAAAAAACCGGGCCTGGCCCGGTTTTTTTATCGCTCTTATTTATGCCGCTTGCGCAGGTTTTCGATCACTGTTGTCAAATCCAGTTGCTGATCCTGCAGTAAAACGAGCAGGTGGTACATCAAATCAGACGCTTCGTTCGTCAGTTCTTCGCGATCGTTCACCGTGGCCGCCAGCGCGGTTTCCACACCTTCTTCACCCACTTTCTGCGCGATACGTTTGGTGCCGCTGGCATAAAGTTTGGCGGTATAAGAACTTGCCGGATCCGCTGTTTTGCGCGACGCCAGGAGTTCTTCAAGCTGGTACAGGAACAGCCACTGATGGCTGTTGTCGCCAAAACAGCTTGATGTCCCGGTGTGGCAGGTGGGGCCAATCGGGTTTACCAGAACCAGCAGGGTGTCGTTGTCACAATCCGGGGCAATATTCACGACGTTGAGAAAGTGGCCGGAGGTTTCGCCTTTTGTCCACAAACGCCCTTTGGTGCGCGAGAAAAAGGTCACTTTACCGCTGTCCAGCGTTTTTGCCAGCGCGTCCTTGTTCATATAGCCCAGCATCAGGACTTCACCGGAAACCGCATGCTGCACCACGGCGGGCAGCAGTCCGTCGGTTTTTTCCCAGTCCAGTTGGGCCAGTTGTTGCTCTGTTAACATATCCTGATCTCCACGCCCTGGCTTGCCAGGTACGTTTTTAACTCACCAATATTAATGATCTGTTTGTGGAACACGGAGGCGGCCAGCGCGCCGTCAACATCCACATCGCGGAAGGCCTCAAGGAAATGCTCCATGGTGCCAGCGCCGCCGGATGCAATAAGCGGAACATGGCATACGTCGCGCACTTTCTTTAATTGCTCAAGGTCGTAACCGTTACGCACGCCATCCTGGTTCATCATGTTTAACACGATTTCCCCGGCGCCGCGCTTTTGAACTTCCTGCACCCAATCCAGCGTTTCCCATTGCGTTACCCGGGTGCGGCTTTCATCGCCGGTGTATTGATTGACATGGTATTTACCTGTCGCGGCGTCAAACCATGTATCAATGCCGACCACAATGCACTGCACGCCAAAGCGATCCGCCAGCCGGGTGATCAGTTCAGGATCCGCCAGCGCAGGGGAGTTAATGGAGATTTTATCGGCACCGAAAGAGAGGATCTTTGCTGCATCGTCAGCCGACTTAATACCGCCAGCCACGCAGAAAGGGATATCAATGACCTCCGCCACGCGCGCTACCCAGCTTTTATCGACCACGCGCCCATCGCTGGAAGCGGTGATATCGTAAAACACCAGTTCATCTGCGCCTTCTTCCGCATAACGTTTTGCCAGTGGCACTATGTCGCCAATGATTTCGTGATTGCGGAATTGCACGCCTTTCACGACCTGACCATCACGCACGTCAAGACAAGGGATTATCCGTTTTGCCAGCATTGAATGGCCTCCTTCACCGTGAATTTACCTTCCAGCAGCGCACGCCCAACAATCACGCCACGTACGCCAGTGCCGCGCAGTGCAGCGATATCATTAAGGTCGCCAATTCCCCCTGAAGACTGGAATGCCACCTGCGGCCAACGTGCACAAATTTCCTCATAGAGCGAGACATTGGAGCCCGCTAACGTTCCGTCGCGGGAAATATCGGTGCACAGCACGTGCTTCAGTCCGACAGCGAGATAGGTCTCCACCAGTTCTTCCAGCGTCACGCCGGAGTTCTCCTGCCAGCCGCTGACGGCGACCTGTTTGGTTCCCTGGTGGTCAATCCGCACATCCAGCGCCAGTACCAGTTTGTCGGCACCGAACCGCGTAAACCAGCCTTTAACCACGTCCGGCGATTTTACTGCCGTCGAGCCGATGACCACCCGGGCGACACCGGCTTCCAGCAGGGTAGCCACGTCGTCTTCCGTACGCACGCCGCCCCCCACTTGCACAGGTACATTGACCCCAGCGACCAGTGTTTTTAATAGTGGGATCTGGCGACGTGCGGGGTCTTTCGCACCGGTTAAATCGACCAGGTGCAGCACTTCGGCTCCCTGTGCGGCATAATCCTGCAAACGCGGCAGCGGATCGCTACCGTAGTCCCGTTGTTGCGCGTAATCCCCCTGATGGAGACGCACCACGGTACCGTCAATCAAATCTAACGCGGGAATAATCATCACATCTCCAGGAAGTTTTTCAGCAACTGCGCGCCAGCGCGCCCCGAACGCTCCGGGTGGAATTGCACGCCGTAGAAATTGTCTTTCTGTACGGCGGCAGTAAATGGTTCACCATAATCGCAACGGGCAAGGGTGTTTTCATTCACCGGCATGGCATAGCTGTGCACGAAGTAGAAATAGGCACCGTCGTCGATCCCCTGGAACAGGCGAGTGCCCGCTTTCGGGTAGACCTGGTTCCAGCCCATGTGAGGCAGCGGCAGACCGACATCGCGCATTTTGGGCACATCCTGATCGATGATACCCAGCAGCGAAACGCCGTTATTCTCTTCACTAAAACGCCCGAGTAGTTGCATGCCGAGGCAGATGCCGAGCACCGGCTGCGTACAGGCTTTAACCAGGTCGACCAGCTCGCGCTCGCGTAGCTGATCCATCGCTGCCTGTGCGGTGCCCACGCCGGGCAGAAAGAGTTTATCTGCGCGCAATACCACGTCCGGATCGCGGCTTACCCGCGGATCGTAGCCGTGGCGGGAAATGGCTGACCTGACTGAGTTCAGGTTGGCGCAGCCGGTATCGAGGATCACCACATTCATTACAGCACTCCTTTTGAGGAGGGGAGGGTGTCGCCTTCTACGCGGATAGCCTGTCGCAGGGTACGGCCGAATGCTTTAAACAGGCTTTCCACACGGTGATGGTCGTTCTTACCTTTGGTTTTCAGGTGCAGCGTTACGGCCATGGTATAGGAGAGTGAGCGGAAAAAGTGCTCGACCATCTCGGTACTCAGATCGCCCACGCGCTGATAGGTAAACTCAGCTTTATATTCAAGGTGCGGGCGGCCGGAAATGTCCAGTGCACAGCGGGCCAGGCATTCATCCATCGGCAGCACGAAGCCGAAACGGTTAATGCCGCGCTTATCGCCGAGCGCCAGTTTCAGTGCTTCGCCCAGCGCCAGACCGGTATCTTCAACGGTGTGGTGATCGTCGATATACAGATCACCCTTGACGGTGATTTCCATCCGAAAACCGCCATGTGTGGCAATCTGATCCAGCATATGATCAAAGAAACCGACACCGGTGTGGATCTTGCTACCACCCTCGCGATCCAGCCATACTTTGACATCAATCTGCGTCTCTTTAGTGTGGCGTTCTACATGAGCGTAGCGTTCGCGCCGGGTAAGCTGTTCGCCAATCATCGGCCAGTTCAGCGTCTCGCGGTTATAACGAAGGCCGGTAATGGCCATATTGTTCGCCAGCTCGATATCCGTGGCACGGTCGCCAATAACATAGCTATTAGCCACGTCGAGCACGCCGTCCGCCAGCCAACGCTGCACCAGTTTTAATTTGGGTTTACGGCAGTCGCAGGCGTCGTCCGGGAAGTGCGGGCAAATCAGCACCTCTTCAAACGCCACACCCTGCGAGTTGAACACTTGCATCATCAGATTATGCGGGCCATCAAAATCCGCCTGCGGGAAGCTGTCGGTGCCAAGCCCATCCTGGTTAGTGATCATCACCAGTTTAAAACCTGCTTGCTGTAGCTTCAGCAGTACCGGGATTACCTCTGGCTCAAATGCCAGCTTGTTGAAGTTGTCGACCTGATAGTCAGTGGGCGGTTCGGAAATCAGTGTTCCATCACGGTCAATAAACAGGTACTTCTGGCTCATACTTGCTCCGCACGTAAAGCGTCAATGACGCGCTGGCTCTCTGCACGGGTGCCGATAGTAATGCGCAGGCAGCCGCTTAAAGAAGGTTGCTTGTTCTGGTCTCTAAGGATAATGCCCTGATCCCACAAA
Source organism: Kosakonia sp. (assembly GCF_032052965.1). Lineage (GTDB taxonomy): Bacteria > Pseudomonadota > Gammaproteobacteria > Enterobacterales > Enterobacteriaceae > Kosakonia. Next base: position 98,271 of record NZ_DAMBVN010000003.1, on the reverse strand, counting down.
GATTTAAACACTGCACTGGAAGCCGTGAAACGCACCAGAATGTAGTTTGTCTCGGAGTCAAACACCTGTTCCACGCACGGGATGTCTTTTAACGCGGTGACGAGGTATTGACGCTCGGCGAGAATTTGCGCCACGCGTTCGCGCATCGCCACAATTCCTAGCGGGCTAAGGGCTTGCGCCGCGATGTCCGCTACCGGCGTTGACAGCGGATACGGTGCGATCACCTTCAGCAGCAGGTTGATAACGTCTTCGTTAGCCAGCGTAAAGCCGCAGCGCAGACCAGCGAGTGCGAAGGCCTTTGACAACGTGCGCAATACCACAAGGTGCGGGTATTCGCTCAGCCAGCCTGCCAGCGTTGCTTGCGGGCAGAACTCAATATAGGCTTCATCAGCGACGACAATCGCTTTACCGCGGGTCATCTCCAGCAGTACACGCAGATCCTGCGGATGAATAATCTGTCCGGTTGGGTTGTTCGGGCTACAGACGTAAACCACTTTCACGTTGTCGAGTTTATCGGCGATACCCTGCAGATCCAGTTGCCAGTTGTCCAGCGCCTGTACAGTTCGGTATTCCACGCCAAAGGTTTCGGCGCTAACGCTGTACATGCCATACGTCGGCGGGCAAAACAGCACCGCATCCTTACCTGGTTCGCAGAACGCACGGATCAGCAGTTCGATGCCTTCATCAGCACCCCGGCTGACCAGCACTTGCTCCGGTTTTACGCCCGCGTACTGCGCATAATTGTCGATGACCGCTTTCGGCTGGCATTCCGGGTAACGGTTTAATGTTTGCTGACCCAGCTGGAATTCTACGGCTGTCGGGAATTCGTTCGCATTCAGCCAGACATCGCCTTTACCGCCAAGGCGGCGGGCGGACTGATACGGTGTCAGTTCACGCACATTCTTGCGCGCCAGTTCTTCAATACTCATGCTTGCTCCTTCAGCGCCTTGACGCGCAAAGTGACGGCGTTTTTGTGGGCGGTCAGGCGTTCGGCCGCCGCCAGCGTTTCAATGGTGCTGGCAAGTGCGGCAAAGCCATCACGGGACAGCTCCTGAACCGTCATTCGCTTCTGGAAATCAGCCAGCCCAAGGCTGGAACAGGTGGCGGTATAACCGTAGGTCGGCAATACGTGATTCGTCCCGGATGCATAATCGCCCGCCGATTCCGGGGACCAGTCGCCAAGGAACACGGAACCGGCGCTGGTGATGCTGTCAACCAGCGCGCGGGCGTCGCGGGTCTGAATAATCAGGTGCTCCGGGCCATACTGATTCGAAATCTCCACACACTGTTCGAGGTCGCGCGCCACAATGAGACGGCTGGCAGACAACGCCTGGCGAGCGGTTTCAGCGCGCGGCAAGTCTGCCAGTTGACGCTCAACAGCTTGTGCAACGCGGGTCGCCATATCGCTGTCCGGCGTCAACAGGATCACCTGCGAGTCCGGGCCGTGTTCCGCCTGCGACAGCAAATCAGAGGCGACAAAATCCGGTGTTGCACCGCTATCGGCAATGACCAGCACTTCCGACGGACCGGCAGGCATATCGATTGCCGCGCCGTCAAGACGCTGGCTAACCTGGCGTTTTGCTTCCGTGACAAACGCGTTGCCTGGCCCGAAGATTTTATCGACACCTGGCACCGACTCCGTGCCGAACGCCAGCGCGGCAATCGCCTGCGCGCCGCCCACTTTAAAGATCTCCTGCACGCCACAGAGCTGTGCGGCGTAGAGGATCTCGTCGGCAATCGGTGGCGGCGAGCAGAGCACTACTTTCTGGCAACCGGCAATACGTGCCGGCGTCGCCAGCATCAATACCGTAGAGAACAGCGGGGCGGAACCGCCAGGAATATAGAGACCGACCGACGCGATAGGGCGGGTAACTTGCTGGCAACGCACGCCGGGCAGGGTTTCGATATCCACGGTGTGCAGTTTTTGCGCATTATGGAAGGTATCGATATTTTTCACTGCCACGGCCATTGCCTGTTTGATCTCCTCGCCCAGCCGTGCGCTTGCGGCAGCGATCTCTTCCGCGGTGACTTTCAATGCGTCGACCTGGGTTTTATCGAACTTTGCGCTGTATTCACGCAGGGCACTGTCGCCGCGGGCTTTGACGTTATCCAGAATCTCAACCACGGTACGGGTGGTGCTGTCAGAAGCGGAGATTGCCGGGCGCATTAACAACGCACGTTGTTCTTCTGCGCTGCTGCTGTTCCAGTCGATTACGGTATTGAAGCTCATGGCCTTACTCCATCATCTTCTCAATCGGCAGCACCAGGATTGAGCTTGCACCCAGCGCTTTCAGTTTCTCCATGGTTTCCCAGAACAGCGTCTCGCTGCTCACCATGTGCATGGCAACGCGCTGCTGGTCGCCTGCCAGCGGCAGAATTGTCGGGCGTTCTGCGCCTGGCAGCAGGGCGATAACTTCCTCCAGACGTTCACTGGGTGCATGCATCATGATGTATTTGGATTCACGCGCCTGGATAACACCCTGGATACGGGTCAGCAGTTTGTCGATCAGTTGCTGCTTCGCTTCAGTGATGTCGCCATCGCGCTGGATCAGGCACGCTTTAGAGCGGTAAATCACTTCGACTTCACGCAAGCCGTTTGCCTCCAGCGTTGCGCCGGTAGAGACCAGATCGCAAATGGCATCGGCCAGACCGGCACGCGGTGCTACTTCTACAGAACCGTTCAGCAGGCAGGAGCGGAAAGCCACGCCTTTCTGGTCAAGATACCGTTTAAGCAAGTGCGGGTAAGAGGTGGCGATACGTTTGCCATCCAGGGCTTCCGGGCCGTTCCATACTTCGTCAACCGGGGTGGCCAGCGACAGACGGCAGCCGCCGAAATCAAGACGGCGCAGTGTAAAGTAGCGCGGGTCTTCGCCCTGCGCACGGCGGGTCAGGAGCTCTTCTTCCAGCACGTTCTCACCAATAATGCCGAGGTCGACAACGCCGTCCATTACCAGGCCTGGAATGTCATCGTCACGTACGCGCAGAATATCGATTGGCATGTTTTCCGCCAGTGCGATCAGACGCTGGGTGTGCAGGTTGATCTTAATGCCGCAGCGGGCCAGCAATTCGCGTGAGTCTTCACTCAGGCGACCGGATTTCTGAATAGCTATGCGTAAACGCGAGTTATCTAACATTCTGTTGTCCTCTTTATCCTGCTGAATTTTGTTCAAAAAAAAGCCCCCGGAAGAAAATCTTCCGGGGGCTTTCTCTGCGTTCATGCACCACTGGAAGATCTAAACGTCTTCCAGCACACATCGCCTGAAAGACTAGTCAGGATGATGGTGATGATGGTGTTTAAATTGAACGCGGGTCATAAAATTCTCGATGAATGCTTATTCATATGTTGTCGTTCAACCTAAACCACTTTGGTTGCGGAAGGCAAGGGCTTTTTTTCATCTTTAAATCATTTCATATAGGTTCTATAAATTGTCAGTTATCGCGGACTGGCGTAGCCTTGGAAGGTCGGAAGCAAGAGAGCAGGGGGACGCATGAAAAAGGTCGCGATTATTGGCCTGGGGTGGTTGGGCATGCCGCTGGCGCTGTCACTGACGGCCAGGGGCTGGCAGGTCACCGGTAGCAAAACCAGCCAGGATGGCGTGGAAGCAGCGCGCATGTGCGGCATTGAGAGCTACAAACTGAATCTCGAGCCGGAATTAGTTTGCGAGGCGGCAGATCTCGATGCATTAATGAACGTTGATGCGTTGGTGATTACTCTTCCCGCCCGCCGCAGTGGCCCAGGCGAAACATTTTACCTGCAGGCGATGCAGGAAATTGTCGACTCAGCGCTGGCATACCATATTCCGCGGATCATTTTTACCAGTTCCACTTCTGTTTATGGCGATGCCGCAGGACTTGTGAAAGAAACCACCGCGCGCAACCCGGTGACCGCCAGCGGGCGCGTACTGAAAGAGCTGGAAGATTGGTTGCATAATTTGCCTGGCACCTCGGTGGATATTTTGCGTCTCGCCGGACTGGCGGGGCCTGCGCGGCATCCGGGGCGTTTTTTTGCCGGTAAAACGGCACCGGATGGTGAGCAGGGTGTCAATTTTGTCCATCTGGAGGATGTGATCGCCGCCATTACGCTGTTGTTACAGGCGCCGAAAGGCGGGCATATTTACAACCTCTGTGCGCCGGAGCATCCGGCTCGCGCCACTTTCTACCCGGCAATGGCGCGCCAGCTTGGGCTGGCACCGCCGCAGTTTTCCGCGTCACACAGTCGGCAGCGAGGGAAAATCATCGACGGCAGTCGCATTTGCAAAGAGTTAGGCTTCGACTACCTTTATCCCGATCCGATGCAGATGCCTTTGGAGTAATAATTTTTAGCAAATAGTGCTATTGATAAGATTGATAATCGCGCGATAGCCTATTAATCATGCGCTTAGATACATGATTTGCGTAAACTGCGTCGCATTGTATTGTCATCACGCTTTAGTTTGGTGCAAAATATGCCGCTGCAAAAAATGAAGAGATTAACCGACGCCATCTGCCGTCGGTTATTTTTTTGCAGGCAAAACGTCATTCAATAAAAGAGGCCGGGCTTCGTACCGGATAGATACACATTTAAAAACCGACAGTCGTTGTCGCTGAGGAAAGAACAAAATGGGGCAATTTTTTGATTTTGCGCCGGCTCTCGCCGTACAGGAGGAAAGCCATGTCGCATAACGTTACTCCAAAAACCTCTCGCGTGGAATTACGTAAGACTCTTACGCTGATTCCGGTTGTAATGATGGGCCTTGCCTATATGCAGCCGATGACGCTGTTCGATACGTTTGGTATCGTCTCTGGCCTGACCGATGGCCATGTGGCGACCGCGTATGCCTTCGCGCTCGTCGCTATCCTCTTTACTGCGCTGAGCTACGGTAAGCTGGTACGCCGCTTCCCGTCTGCGGGCTCTGCCTATACCTACGCGCAAAAATCAATTTCTCCGGCCGTGGGTTTCATGGTGGGCTGGTCGTCGCTGCTGGACTATTTGTTCATGCCGATGATCAACATCCTGCTGGCTAAAATTTACTTCGAAGCGCTGGTGCCTTCGGTGCCGTCGTGGCTGTTCGTGGTGGCGCTGGTGGCCTTTATGACCATCTCTAACCTGCGCAGCATCAAGACCGTTGCGAACTTCAACACCCTGATTGTGATCCTGCAGATGGGGATTGTTGCGGTGATTGTTGGCCTCATCGTCTATGGGGTGTCCCATGGTGAAGGCGCGGGAACACTGGTGAGTTCGCGTCCGTTCTGGTCGGAAGGTGCGCATGTGGTGCCGATGATCACCGGGGCGACGATCCTCTGCTTCTCGTTCCTTGGTTTTGACGGTATTTCATCTCTGTCTGAAGAGACTAAAGATGCCGAACGCGTGATCCCGCGTGCGATTTTCCTGACGGCGTTGATTGGCGGTGTGGTGTTTATCGCAGCATCCTACTTCCTGCAACTCTACTTCCCGGACATCTCGCGCTTTAAAGATCCGGATGCGTCCCAGCCGGAAATCATGCTCTATGTAGCCGGTAAAACCTTCCAGTGGGGCGTGCTGATTTTCTCCAGCGTAACGGTATTGGCCTCCGGTATGGCGGCGCATGCAGGTGTTTCACGTCTGATGTACGTTATGGGGCGCGACGGTGTCTTCCCGAGCCGTTTCTTCGGATACGTTCATCCGAAATGGCGCACCCCGGCCTGGAACGTGTTGCTGGTGGGCGCGATCGCACTGCTGGCAATCCGCTTCGACCTGGTGACAGCCACCGCGCTGATCAACTTTGGTGCATTGGTGGCTTTCACCTTCGTTAACCTGTCGGTGATTTCACAGTTCTGGATCCGCGAGAAGCGCAACAAGACGCTGAAAGACCACGTTAACTACCTGGTGTTACCGGTGTGCGGCGCCCTGACTGTCGGTGCGCTGTGGGTCAACCTTGAGCAGAGCTCAATGATCCTCGGCCTGATTTGGGGTGGTATCGGTCTGGTTTACCTGGCGTGCGTTACCCGCAGCTTCCGTAATCCGGTTCCACAATACGAAGATATTGCCCAATAATCTTCGCGCTAGCCGCATAAAAACCGGAGCATTGACTCCGGTTTTTTTATGCCTGCGATTTATCGGTAAATAACCAAAGGCACTAAATTAGATTTTTTCGTTATTGATTGCGCACCGCCTGCCCGGGAATAATCCCCGGTCTAATTATTTTCCGGCGTAGTAATTATGTTATCTATGATTTTGAGTGGATTAATCTGCGGGGCGTTGCTGGGCTTCGTCATGCAGCGTGGGCGCTTCTGCCTGACGGGCGGTTTCCGCGATATGTATATCGCCAAAAACAACCGCATGTTTTATGCCTTGCTGATTGCCATTGCGATACAGAGCGTCGGGGTTTTCGCCCTGATTCAGGCCGGGCTGCTGCAGTACAACGCCGGTGCGTTCCCGTGGCTGGGGACGGTCGCTGGCGGCTATATCTTTGGCCTTGGGATTGTCTATGCGGGCGGTTGCGCCACGGGTACCTGGTACCGTGCGGGCGAAGGGTTAATTGGCAGCTGGATTGCCCTGTTTACCTATATGGTGATGAGTGCGGTGATGCGTTCTCCGCACGCCGACACGCTTAACGGGGTGCTAAAAACGTACAGCACGCCGCATAATTCTATTGCCGAAACCTTCGGCCTCTCCGTGTGGCCCTTAATCGCCGTATTGCTGGTCGTTACCCTGTGGTTTGTCGTCAAAGAACTGCGTAAACCGAAGCTGAAAATTGCCTCGTTGCCGCCGCGTCGCCGTGGGCTGGCGCATCTGTTGTTCGAAAAGCGCTGGCATCCGTTTGTCACCGCGGTGTTGATCGGCCTGATTGCGTTGCTGGCCTGGCCGCTCAGCGAAGCCACCGGGCGGATGTTTGGCCTGGGCATTACCTCCCCGACCGCTAACATTCTGCAGTTTCTGGTGGCAGGGCAGAGCAAGTTCCTGAACTGGGGCGTCTTCCTGGTCCTGGGGATCTTTCTGGGGTCGTTTATTGCCGCGAAGGCCAGCCGGGAGTTTCGCGTCCGTGCGGCAGATGTACAAACCACGTTGCGTAGCGGAGCCGGCGGGCTGCTGATGGGGGTCGGGGCGAGCATGGCCGGTGGCTGCTCAATTGGTAATGGTCTGGTGATGACCGCCATGATGACCTGGCAGGGCTGGATCGGGCTGGTATTTATGATCTTTGGCGTATGGACTGCGTCATGGTTTTTATATGTTCGTCCACAGCGCAAAGCAAAACTTGCAGCGGCTGCGGCATAATTATTAACAGGAGCTGTTATGGCCGTAAAAAAACTGGACGTGGTAACGCAGGTTTGCCCGTTCCCACTGATTGAAGCAAAAGCGGCGCTGGCGGAGATGGCCAGCGGCGATCAACTGATCATTGAATTTGATTGCACCCAGGCGACCGAAGCCATCCCGCAATGGGCCGCAGAAGAAGGCCACACCGTAACGGATTATCAGCAGGTTGGCGATGCCGCCTGGAGCATCACCGTTCAGAAAGCGTAAGCCACATGCCCTCCCATCACGGGAGGGCGCACTCAGACAATCTCTTCTGCGTACTGCCACAGCGCCTTTAATAACGCCTGCTTTTCACTGTCGCCTTCATGCTGCTGAAACAACATTTGCAGTTGATCGGCATACTGTTGCAATGCCTCTGGCGTAAAAACATTGCGGCGATGCTGTAGCCAGCGTTGCTGCTCGTTTTCATCCAGCGTTCCGGGGAAATTACGCGCGCGGTAGTTGAACAACAGTTTTTCAATGCGGCTATCGGCAAACGTAATATCCAGTGCCGGCAGGTTGCGCGGCTCGGTTTCCAGTACGATTTTCATTGCTGCACGGTCGGCGTCGCTGAAGAAGCCGTTATACAGCTGTGCATCAACATTTTCCGAGGGTACGAAAGGTTCGGCGTCAGCAAAAATCGCCAGCACCTTTTCACGTACCTGCGGGTTATCACGCAGGATCTGCAGATTATCGAGACACTGTTGACGATTAATGCCCAGACGTTCGGCATCCTGCGGGCGCAACGTGTTGCCTTGCGCAAGGATGGGGCATTTATTCAGATGTACCAGTTTTACCGGCACGGCGGCGTTATCGCCCAGGTCCGTTTTCGCTGTGTACAGCCGTTCGCGCAGGGCGTCGGCATCCAGTTCCAGCAATGGCGACATATCGCCCGCCAGATCCACCATAATCACCGCGTTGCGGTTTTCCGGGTGCCAGGCCAGGGGCGCCACCCAGCTGGTGTTACCACGCCAGGCACCGAACATCCCGGAGACATGGACCAGCGGCTTCATTTGCGGCACATCAATCAGCGTCGCCAGCTTTTGTTTATGACGATGGCTGAACAGATAATCAAACAGTTTTGGCTGCTTCGCTTTTACCAACTGCGCCATGGCAATGGTGGCGTACACATCAGCCATCGCATCGTGGGCATTACTATGCTCAATCCCGTTGGCTTTGGTCAGATGCTCAAGGCGGAAACTTGGCAGGCCATCGTCATTTTCCGGCCAGTTAATGCCCTCCGGGCGCAGCGCATAGCAGGCACGCATCACATCCAGCAGATCCCAACGGGAGTTGTGATTCTGCCAGCTCCATGCGTAGGGATCGTAAAAGTTGCGATAGAAAATATTGCGCGTGACTTCATCGTCAAAACGCACGTTGTTATAACCAAGTACGCAGGTTTTCGGCACCGTAAACAGGTCGTGAATGCGCCGGGCGAAGGCCGCTTCGTTATCGCCTTTGGCGCGAGCGATTTGCGGCGTAATGCCGGTTATCAGTACCGCTTCTGGTTGCGGAAGATAGTCGTCTGCGGGCTTGCAATAGAACACCTCCGGCTCGCCGATGATGTTGAAATCTGCATCGGTGCGAATGGCAGCGAACTGCGCCGGGCGATCCAGCGACGGGCTGGTGCCGAAAGTTTCGTAATCATGAAAGAGAAAAGTGGGCGTTACGGCGGAATCAGACACCAGAAACTCATCCTGTCAGTAAATATGCCCTCTATGGTAAACCATCCGGCGTGGAGTGCCGAAGAAAAACCCGCGCGGCGTACGGTAAACTTCGCAAAATCAGGCTGCTAAATCAGACTTGTGTCACATTTTATTGCAATTTAAACAGGTAACGACACACGAACTTCCGTAAAAAGAACGGCGATTTTAGATGCTTATGAGGATATTTCATTGAAACGCCGTTTGTTTGCTGCTTCCTTGCTGGCGCTCTGTGTAAACAGCGCCCTGGCCGACGATTTACCTTTCGCCCCGCAGCCACCGGCGATTCAGGCTGGATCCTGGGTACTGATGGACTATACGACCGGGCAAATTTTAACTGCAGGGAATGAACATCAGCAGCGCAACCCGGCGAGTTTGACCAAACTGATGACCGGCTATGTGGTGGATCGCGCTATCGACAGCCACCGCATCCGTGCCGACGACGTCGTGACCGTGGGCCCCGATGCATGGGCGAAAGGCAACCCGGTGTTTGACGGATCATCGCTGATGTTCCTTAAACCGGGCGATCGCCTGACGGTACGTGACTTGAGTCGTGGTCTGATTGTCGATTCCGGCAATGATGCCTGCGTCGCGCTGGCGGACCATGTGGCGGGCGGGCAACCGCAGTTCGTCGCTATGATGAATGATTACGTGCAGAAACTGAACCTGCGCGATACGCATTTCGAAACTGTGCACGGACTGGACGCCCCCGGACAGCACAGTTCGGCTTACGATCTGGCAGTGCTCTCCAGGGCTATCATTCACGGCGAACCGGATTTCTACCATATGTACAGTGAAAAAAGCCTGACATGGAACGGCATTACGCAGCAAAACCGCAATGGCTTACTGTGGGATAAGACATTGAATGTCGACGGGCTGAAAACCGGGCACACGTCAGGCGCAGGATTTAATCTGATTGCTTCCAGCACTGATGGCCAACGCCGTTTGATCGCGGTCATCATGGGCGCAGACAGCCCAAAAGGCCGCGAAGATCAGGCGCGCAAATTGCTGCACTGGGGCCAGCAGAATTTCGATACGGTACAGATCTTACGTAACGGTAAAAATGTGGGCAGTGAGCGCGTCTGGTACGGCGATAAAGAGCAGGTGGACGTGGGTACCGACCAGGATTACTGGATGGTACTGCCCAAAGCCGAGTTGCCTAATATCAAAGCCAAATATGTGCTGGATGCCAAAGAGCTGAACGCGCCGCTGGCGGCACATCAGCGCATTGGAGAGATCCAGCTCTACGATCGCGATCAGGTCGTTGCACACTGGCCGCTGGTCACGCTACAGCGTATTGGCAAAGGCGGTTTCTTCTCACGTCTGAGCGATTATCTGCATCATAAATCCTGACGTTGCGGCGGGCCGAGAGGTCTGGGTGCGAGTCTGCTCCCATAATTGCGATGGGAGCGTGGTAGCCCTTTGCTAAACGGCTATACTGTATGTCCAAACAGTAACGGTAAGGGAGGCAGCATGGGCTACAACGTGAATCAGCTTGAAAAACGCCGTATCGCCGGTTTCCATCTGGTGGGGCCGTGGGATGAAAAAGTCAAACAGGGTTTCCAGCAGTTGTTGATGTGGGTCGATCATCACCACATCCAGCCGCTGGAGTGGATCTGCGCTTATTACGATAACCCGGACGAAGTGCCGCCAGAAAAACTGCGCTGCGACGTAGCGATTACCGTCGACAGCGCGTTTCAGGTGCCGGCGAACAGCGAAGGGGTCATCACTACCGAAATTCCCGGCGGGCAGTATGCCGTTGCGCATGCCCGGGTCTACAACGAAGAGTTTGAGCAGTGCTGGGATCGCTTTTTCGATGAGTTACTGAGCGATCAGTCGTTGCAGATTGCCGCCGGGCCCTGCTTTGAGGTCTACCAGAACGACGGGCAAAGCGATGGCTACTGGGAAATCGACATGCATATCCCGGTGGAGCCAAAAGTACTTTAACGCGTCGGGCAAGATAAAAGAGGCGACAGTCGGCATTTGTCTGCCTCTTTTTTGTTTTAAACAGTGATTCACGCCACGGAAAAATCGCTACAATTTCGCTTTTGCAGACTGGAGAGCGGCAGTGCGTCGCGATAAATCACTCAGCCCTTTCGAAATTCGTCTTTACCGCCACTACCGCATCGTGCACGGTTTACGCGTGATGCTGGCCTTTATCCTGACGTTTTTGTTGATCCGTCTGTTGAGCGTACCAGAGGGCACCTGGCCGCTGATCACGCTGGTTGTGTTGATGGGGCCAATCTCATTCTGGGGGAATGTGGTACCGCGGGCGTTTGAGCGTATTGGCGGTACGATTTTTGGCGCAGTGCTTGGCCTGATCGCTTTAAAATTAGAGCTGATCTCACTGCCGGTTATGCTGTTATGGTGTGCCGCAGCCATGTTCCTCTGCGGCTGGCTGGCGCTGGGGAAAAAACCCTACCAGGCCCTGTTGATTGGCATCACGCTGTCGGTGGTGGTTGGCGCGCCGCCCGGTGATATGCATACCGCGTTGTGGCGCAGCGGCGATGTGATTATCGGTTCACTGCTGGCGATGTTATTTACCGGTATCTGGCCGCAGCGCGCCTTTCTGCACTGGCGTATCCAGATGGCAAGTTTTGTGACCGCGTTTAACCGGGTCTATCAGGCGGGCTTCTCCCGTAATCTGGTTGATCGTCCCCGGCTGGAAAAACATCTGCAAAAGATCCTCAACGATGTGGTGAAAATGCGTGGGCTGATTACACCGGCCTGTAAAGAGACGCATATTCAGAAAGCGATTTTTGAGGCTATCCAGACGGTCAGCCGCAATATGGTATGTATGCTGGAACTGCAAATCAACGCACACTGGAGCTCACGCGCCAGCCATTTCGTGATGATTAATGCCCGGACGTTGCAGGAAACGCAGCAGATGACACAACAGACGCTGTTGACCATTGCGCATGCGTTGTATGAAGGCAACCCGCAGCCCATTCTCGCCAATACGGAAAAACTGAATGAGATTGTCGCTGAGCTTCGCCAGCTAAGCGAGGCGCATAAAGGCGATGCGCTGGCCGAAACAGCGATCCACGGTTATGTCTGGTTGAGTATGGAACTGGCGCGCCAGCTGGAACTGTTGTCGCATTTGATCTGTCGCGCCCTGCGCAAATAAGCGACAGATAACCATTTGCTTCAGTCAGGTTGTTTCGATTCAGCATGGTTTGAGGTTATGATAGCGAAAAGGAAAAATCATTGTCATCTGCAGCGGCTTTGAGTTAGGTTTGCCTCCATGCCGTTGCTTTAACGAATCCGAATCTCACATAATCAGGGGTGTAAAAATGGAAACGAATAAGCCTTCATTCCAGGACGTACTGGAATTTGTGCGTCTGTTCCGCCGTAAAAATAAATTGCAGCGCGAAATCCAGGACGTCGAGAAGAAGATCCGTGATAACCAGAAGCGCGTACTGCTGCTGGACAACCTGAGCGACTACATCAAGCCAGGCATGAGTGTTGAAGCTATTCAGGGCATTATCGCCAGCATGAAAACCGACTACGAAGACCGCGTTGATGACTACATCATCAAAAACGCCGAGCTGTCGAAAGAACGCCGCGACATTTCCAAAAAGCTCAAAACCATGGGTGAACTGAAAGCAGGTGATGCGAAAGCAGAGTAACCCGCTTGAGCGGTGAGAGGTTTGCCTCTCACCGTTATGTTACCCCTCCCGCCACCATTTTCAGCAGGAAGTTCTGCGGCCAGTGCGCCAGCAGTTTCATCTCTTTAAGCCAGCCGCGTACCGCCTCCACATCATGACGATCACTGTCGAGCAACAGCCCGACCACGCTGCCGCTGTGAGCAACATTCAGACCGTACAGATCCCCTCGTTCCACCAGACGCAACAGCGTATTAAATGCCGGCTTGGGCAGTAACGCCTGGCTGGCGATGGCGCTAATGGTTGCCGCTTCGCCGAGCAGCGTCGCGTTGTTCTCTGCGCAGGCTTGCTGCAACTTACCCCAGGCGCTTTCCAGCGCGGTGGCATTCTCCTGCAGGATCTGCCGGCGCGGCAGGCGATGGTAATCCGCGGTAGTCAGCGTAAGCGGGCTTTCCAGCACCAGTACCTCCACCTGCGGCAGGCCTCCACAGTGGATTTGCGTACCGGCCGTATTGTGATCAAACAACGTCAACTGCGGGAAGAGGGTGCTGTCGGTCGGTTCCAGTGCCACGCACAATTGTGCCAGCGTGCGTACATCAAGGGGGAGTTGCAAATGGCGGGCGGTTGCGACAGCGGTCGCAGCAATATCCGCAGTGCTGCTCGCCATCCCTTTCGCCACCGGAATGGTGGAGTGACACGCAATGCGCAGAGTTTGTCCCAATCCTGGCGGCAGTTGCCAGTGAGCAAGCAACTGACGGACCATCGCACGGGTGAGTGGGCGCTCATCATTACGTGGCTTACCGCTGGTAACCTCGACACAGCTATACCAATCCACCGGACAGGAAACCAGCTTTTCACTGCCAAGGATCCAGCCCTGGATAAGTTCACCGCAGGATGCGGGACACTGAGCCTGTGCCACAGCGCTGCTCCTTAAAAATAAAAGCCCGGATAGTGTCACTTTGCTCCGTCGAACGCCAGCGTTTCCCAACGTGTCGCCGCCGTCTCCCTTTTGTTGCTGCTGTGGGCAGGTGCGAAGAGGGGCAAACATACCACAGAGCCAGCGCTGCGCTATATCATTGTCAGTGGGATTTACCGGGAAAGCGTAGCAGTGCATTTTTACCGGACCCTTAATGAGTGAAGTAAATTATTTCCCCCCTCTCTGGGAACGGGAATCAACCACCGGGATCAGCACGCATAAAAACTGTCTCACTGCGGTGGATGTGCAACCGGCAGGGTGGCAGTTAAGGATTTTCTCACACCGGTTATTTTTCACTCATTGCGCTATACCTATCCGTTAACAACGCAAACATTTCGTGTGCAGAATCATGCAAATGATAGCAGCGATAAAATTCCCAACACCCGCAAGGGTTTCGCCAGATGCTGGCTATATCAGGCTTCGTTCAGCGTGGTAAGCAATAAATTGTTATAGCGCAACAAAATAGTGATCCCATGCCGTTAAACTGAATCCGTTTTTATTTCCCTGATGCGATAAAGTGCATCAGGGAAAAATCAGGGTGATAGTTCTTTGCCGTGATTATTATTCTATCAGGTTACGCCGCAATATAATGCGACAGGGAAGGGGGTGAAATTCCCCCGCAGCCCCCGCTGCTGTGATGCTGACAACCCCGTATGGCCACTGATCGCACGATCGGGAAGGGCGGGTGAGGATGACGCTAAGCCAGAAGACCGACCTGATCAGATATTTATCAACAACTTCGGTGGGAAGCGTGTTGCTCAGAGGCGTACAGTCGAAAGACTGGACTGACGCGCGTCCTGACTTCATCTTTCCGCCGGTAACGGGGTTTCAGGAATGTCAGACAGGCGCAGCGCTTTTATTCTTGCCGGAACCGGTAGCGGCTGTGGTAAAACCACCGTCACCCTTGGGCTGCTGAAGGCGTTACAGCAGTCTGGCCTGCGCGTACAACCTTTCAAAGTCGGCCCGGACTACCTCGACACCGCCTGGCATACCGCCGTTACGGGAGTTTTCTCGCGTAATCTCGACAGTTTTATGCTGCCTGCACCCACCCTCAATGCCCTTTTTACTGAACATCTGCTCGCTGCCGACGTAGCGGTGATCGAAGGCGTGATGGGGCTGTATGACGGGTATGGCACCGATCCCCACTACTGCAGCAGCGCGGCTCTGGCGAAACAACTTGGCGTACCGGTGATCTTGCTGCTGGACGGCAAAGCTGTCTCCACCTCCATTGCTGCCACGGTCATGGGCTTTCAGCATTTCGATCCGCAGTTACCCATTGCCGGGGTGATCATCAACCGTGTGAACAGCGACAGCCATTATCAATTACTGAAACACGCCATTGAACGTTATTGCGGGTTGCCGGTGCTGGGTTATGTGCCGACGGTGGCGGGCGTGGCGCTACCGGAGCGCCAGCTCGGGCTGGTGACCGCACGGGAATCGGTGATTGATACCCCGGCATGGCGCGACTTTGCTCTGCGCCTGCAACAGACGGTTGATATCCATCAACTGCTCGCCCTGAGTAAGATTGACACCTTACCGCAGGGCACATCGCCCGCGCTGCCATCACTGGCGGGGGCCGGGCTGACGTTGGCGCTCGCTGACGATGAAGCGTTCAATTTTTACTACCCCGATAATCTGCAACTGCTGGCGCGTGCGGGCGTGCGCATTGTGCGTTTTAGCCCCCTGCATGACAACGCGTTGCCGGAGTGCCAGATGCTATGGCTGGGTGGCGGCTATCCGGAACTGCATGCCCACACCCTTTCGGAAAACAGAGCCATGCTGGAGGCCATTCGGGACGCGCACCGGCGTGGCGTGGCCATTTATGCCGAATGTGGCGGGCTGATGTACCTCGGTTCTTCGCTCCGCGATGCAGACGGCGTGTGCTGGCCGATGGCAAACGTCATTCCAGGCCACAGTGAGATGGGCAGGCGCCTGACCCGGTTTGGCTACTGTGAAGCACGCGCCACCCGCCAGACACTGCTTGCCGCCGCAGGAGAAACGCTGCGCGGCCATGAGTTTCACTACTCTGATTTCACCGCGCAGCGTGAATGTGTGCTGGATTGCCACAAAACCCGTGATGGCGAAGTGCTGTCACGCTGGCAGGGCGGCTGGCAGGTGGGTAATACCTTTGCCAGTTATTTGCATCTTCATTTTGCGCAACGCCCGCAAATGCTCAACCACTGGTTCGCCGCCGCGAGGCACAGCCAATGACGCTGCTGGCATGGTGTGCAGCTTTTTTACTGGATCGTCTGCTTGGCGACCCGCAGCACTGGCCGCACCCGGTGCGCTGGATAGGCGCGTTGATCACCCTGAGTCAGCGGGCGGTGCGCCGTTGCTGCCACAGCGATACGGCGTTACGCGTCGGGGGCGGGGTGATGTGGCTGGTGGTTGTCGGGGCGAGCTGGGGCGTTGCGTGGGGCATTTTATCGCTGGCGGCCGCTGTTCAACCGTGGTTCGGCTGGTGCGTGGAAGTATGGATGATCTACACCACGCTGGCGGCACGTTGCCTGGCAGATATGGCGCGCAACGTCGAACGCGCACTGCGTTATGGTTCACTCAGCGACAGCCGTAAACAGCTGTCGTGGATTGTCGGGCGCGATACCTCGCAACTGCAACCGCCGCAAATCACCCGGGCGGTTGTCGAGACGGTGGCAGAAAACACCGTCGATGGGGTGATTGCGCCCCTGTTCTTTTTGCTGGTGGGCGGCGCACCGCTGGCGATGGCCTACAAAGCCGTGAATACACTGGATTCGATGGTCGGTTACAAGCATGAAAAATACCGCGCCATCGGGATGGTCAGCGCGCGGCTGGACGATGTCGCGAACATCCTTCCTGCCCGTTTGAGCTGGTTACTGCTGAGCATTGCGGCCCTGCTCTGCGGCAATCATGCCCGTGAGGCATTACGCATTGGCTTTCGCGACCGACGCAACCACAGCAGCCCGAACTGCGCCTGGCCGGAAGGCACCGTTGCCGGTGCGCTGGGTGTGCGCCTTGGCGGGCCGAATAACTACTTCGGCGAGCGCGTCGAAAAACCCTGGATCGGAGATGAACGCCGCGCCATTGACGCAGACGACATTCCGCGAACAATTCGATTGATGTGGGTCGCCTCCACGCTGGCATTGGCGCTGTTTGTGCTGGTGCGTTATGCGTTGGCGGGAGCCTGAGGATAAAACAGATGGATTACTTGCAGCAACCGCAGGCTATTGAAGCCAGGAGTTTTGTCATCATTGGCGACATCATTACCCAAACCCGCCCGGAATACCGCTTTGCCAGCCCACTGCACGAAGCCGTGATCAAACGGGTGATCCACACCACTGCCGATTTTGACTGGCTGGACATCCTGTGGTTTTCCGCCGACGCGCTGGAAGGCCTGTGCAGCGCCATTACCCGCGGCTGCACGCTCTATACCGATACCACCATGGCGCTCTCCGGCATTAACAGAACGCTGCTGGCGCACTTTGGCGGCGAAGTACGCTGCTATATCTCCGATCCGCGCGTGGTACGTCGTGCCAAAGCGGACGGCATCACACGTTCAATGGCGGCAGTCGATTTAGCGTTGGGTGAAGAGGGCGAAAAAGTTTTTGTCTTCGGTAATGCGCCGACAGCGCTGTTTCGTCTGCTCGAACACCAGGCGCAAGTTAGCGGCGTGGTGGGCGTACCGGTCGGTTTTGTTGGCGCGGAAGAGTCGAAAGAGGCGCTGGTTGAAAGCGGTTTACCCGCCATTGCCGCCCGTGGCCGCAAAGGGGGCAGCAACGTTGCGGCGGCCATCATCAATGCGCTGCTCTACCAGCTGCGGGAGGTACAATGAGCGAACCGGCGTTTGATGCTCCGGTGTGGCATAACGGAAAAGCACTTCGCAAAGGTTATACCACCGGGTCCTGCGCCACGGCGGCCGCGAAAGTCGCCGCGCTGATGGTGCTGCGTCAGCACATCATCCATCAGGTTTCCATTGTCACGCCCTCTGGCGTCACCTTGCATCTCAACGTGGAGTCGCCTCATATCGAAGGGCAACAAGCCCTGGCCGCGATACGCAAAGATGGCGGTGACGATGTCGATGCGACACACGGCATGCTGATTTTTGCCCGTGTGGCGTTAAACGACAGCGGGGACATAACGCTGCGTGGCGGCGAAGGCGTAGGGCGAGTTACCCGCAAAGGCATCGGCCTTGCGATAGGCGAAGCGGCGATCAATCGCACGCCGCGGCAGACCATTGAAGCCGCTGTCCGCGAGGTGATTGGCCCGACACGTGGCGCTGAGGTGGAAATTTTCGCCCCGGAAGGGGAAGCGCGGGCAAAGAAAACCTACAACGGGCGGCTTGGTATTCTGGGTGGCATTTCGATTATCGGCACGACCGGCATTGTCACGCCCATGTCGGAAGAGAGCTGGAAACGGTCACTGTCGCTGGAGCTGGAACTGAAACGCGCAGCCGGCATGGAGCGGGTGATTCTGGTTCCCGGCAACCACGGCGAACGCTTTGCCCGTGAGCAGCTTGGCGTGTCGGGCGAGCTTGTGGTGACAATGAGTAACTTCGTTGGCTACATGATTGAAGAGGCGGTACGGCTCGGGTTCAGGCAGGTCGTCCTGATTGGCCACCCCGGCAAACTGGTGAAAATTGCCGCCGGGATCTTCCATACCCACAGCCATATTGCCGACGCACGTATGGAAACCCTGGTGGCGCATCTGGCTCTTCTCGGCGCTCCTCACGCGTTACTGCTGGCCGTGAGCGAATGCGACACCACTGAAGCGGCGATGGAGCATATCGACGCGGCCGGGTTCAGTCACCTTTACGATCGCCTGGCAACGCGCATTTGTCAGCGTATAGAGCAGATGCTGCGTTTCACCCGCCAGCCGCCACAATGCGATGCCGTGATGTTCTCCTTTGATAACACGGTGCTGGGCAGCAACCGCCCGCTGGAAACTATCGCAAGGGAGCTGCAATGTTAACCGTCGCAGGAATGGGGCCAGGCAACCTTGCCTTAATGACGCCCGCAGCTTTAGACGCCGTAGCCCAGGCGGACGTGCTGGTCGGCGGAAAGCGCCATCTGGCGCAGTTTCCCGCTTTCGGTGGTGAGAAACGTGCGCTGGATGCGGATATCCCCGGTTTACTGACCTGGCTGGAGCAGCAAGCCGCCCGCCGTGTGGTGGTGCTGGCGTCTGGCGACCCGCTGCTGTATGGCATTGGCACCCGTCTGGTGGCGCATTTTGGCATTCAACGGCTGCGCATCATTCCTGGCATTAGCGCCGCTCAGTATCTCTGCTCACGCACGGGGATTGATATGAACGACATCTGGCTGACCAGCAGCCACGGGCGCGACGTGGATTTTGCGCGGCTTGTGCGTGAGCGAAAAGTGGCGATGGTCACCGACGCGCACTGTGGCCCGAAAGCCATTGCCGATGCCCTGATTGCGCGTGGCGCGGCAGATCGCTGGCTGGTGATCGGTGAAAACCTGGGCATGGACAATGAGCGTATCCACCGGGTACGCCCGGCGGATGTCCTGGAGCAATACGCGATGAATGTGGTGGTGATCCTCAATGAAAGATGAGCTGTTTATTCGTGGCGAAAAAGTGCCGATGACCAAAGAAGCGGTACGTGCGCTGGCGCTGTCGAAACTGGCACTGCAGCATGCGCACCACTTGATTGATATCGGGGCGGGGACGGGCAGCGTCTCGATTGAGGCGGCGCTAACGCACCCACAACTGCGGGTCACGGCCATTGAACGTAACCCCGCGGCGCTCGGTTTACTGGAAGAGAACTGTCTGCGTTTTGCCTGCCGCAATATCGCCATTGTGGCCGGGGTTGCGCCACTGTTTGTCGATCAGACCGCAGACGCCGTATTCATGGGCGGCAGCGGCGGCAATCTGACGCAACTGATTGACTGGTCTTTGGCACAGTTGCACCCCGGTGGTCGGTTAGTGATGACTTTTATTTTGCAGGAGAACCTCAACACCGCGCTGGCGCACCTGGCCTCTTGCCCGGTAATCGCGCTGGATTGCCAGCAAATTCAGGTTTCGCTGCTGACCGGGCTTGGCAGCGGTCACTACTTTAAACCCCATAATCCCGTTTTTTTGATTTCCTGCGAAAAGGAGAAGCGCCATGGCTGACAACATGTCGGCAAGCACTGTGTGGTTTGTTGGTGCCGGGCCGGGCGACAAGGAGTTGATCACCCTCAAAGGGTATCGACTGCTACAACAGGCGCAGGTGGTGATTTACGCCGGATCGCTGATCAATACCGAACTGCTGACCTATTGCCCGCCGGGAGCGGAGTGCCATGACAGCGCGGAACTGCACCTTGAACAAATTATTGACCTGATGGAAGCCGGGGTGAAACAAGGCAAAGTGGTGGTGCGCCTGCAAACCGGCGATGTGTCGCTGTATGGATCCGTTCGCGAACAGGGTGAAGTATTAACCCGCCGTGGCATTGACTGGCAGGTGGTGCCGGGGGTTAGCGCATTTTTGGGCGCAGCAGCAGAACTGGGGGTCGAGTACACCGTCCCGGAGGTGTCACAAAGCCTGATTATCACCCGGCTGGAAGGGCGCACCCCGGTCCCGCCGTGCGAACAACTGGAAGCCTTTGCCCGCCATCAGACCTCAATGGCTATCTACCTCTCCGTGCTGCGCATTCATCGCGTGGCGGAGCGCTTAATCGAAGGCGGTTACCCGCCGAACACACCGGTGGCGGTGATCTATAAAGCCACCTGGCCGGAGAGCCAGACCGTGCGCGGCACGCTGGCGGATATTGGTGACAAGGTTCGCGAGGCCGGGATCCGCAAAACCGCGTTGATCCTCGTCGGCGCATTTCTCGGTGAGGAGTACCACTACTCCCGACTCTACGCAGCGGACTTTAGCCATGAATACCGTAAAGCCTGACTCTGTTGCGCTGTTCTGCCTGACGCCAGGCGGCAAGGCGCTGGCTGAACGCCTGAAACCGGCGCTGCCTGTGACCTGCTTTACCAGCGAAGCGCTGCACACGCCAGGATTTGTTGCTTTTGAAGGCGGCTTTGCTCACGCCCTGCGCGAGGCATTTCGCCACGCTTCGGCAATCATTTTCATTGGCGCGACCGGCATTGCCGTGCGCGTTCTCGCGCCGCTGGTGAACGACAAATTTAGCGATCCGGCGGTGATCGTTATTGATGAGCGGGGCCAGCATGTGATTAGCCTGCTCTCCGGTCACTACGGCGGCGCAAATGCACTGGCGCGTTACCTGGCCGGGGTACTGGGGGCCGATCCGGTGATCACCACCGCGACCGATGTCAATGAAATGGCGGCACTGGACATGCTGGCCATTCAGTTGGATGCGCGTATGGCGGATTTACGCCCGGCGGTGAAAGAAGTCAACCACATGCTGGTGAGCGGTAAACGCGTTGGCTTGTGGTGCGAAAAGGCGCTGCAAGAAGAGCTCGACAGGTGCGATACGCGCGGGTTTATACCTGTGGCAGATCTCAGCGTGCTACCCGAACTGGATGGCCTTGTCTGCGTTACCACCCAGGCGACATTACCTGCGTCTGGCGTGCCACTTTACAAACTGGTGCCAAAACGGGTGGTTGCCGGCATTGGCTGCCGTCGTAATACGCCGTTTGAACTGCTCCTGACGTTGCTGCAACGGCAGTTGCTGGCGCACCACTTCGATCCGCTGGCGCTGCGTGCCATCGGCAGCATCACCCTGAAAAAGGATGAGCACGGGCTAAACGCGCTGGCGCAGCGGTTGCACGTACCGTTCGAGGTTTTTACTGCCGAGGCGCTGCGTCAGCATGAGCACCATTTTCCCGCTTCAGACTTCGTGCGGCAAGCCGCCGGGGTCGGCAGCGTGTCCGGCCCGGCCGCATGGCTCATGTGCCAGGGGCACAGGGTGGGCGAAACCCTGCGTGAGCAGGGCGTGACTATTACTTTGGGAGTATCACACTAATGTTAACCGTAATCGGGATTGGCCCGGGCTCGCAGGCGATGATGACCATGGAGGCCGTGGAAGCCTTGCAGGCGGCGGAGATTGTCGTCGGTTATAAAACGTATACCCATCTGGTGAAGGCGTTTACCGGCGATAAGCAGGTGATCAAAACCGGCATGTGCAAAGAGATTGAGCGCTGCCAGGCAGCCATTGAACTGGCGCAAGCCGGGCACAACGTGGCGTTGATCAGCAGCGGCGACGCTGGCATTTACGGCATGGCCGGGCTGGTGCTGGAACTGGTCAGTAAGCAGCAACTGGATGTGGAGGTGCGTCTGGTGCCGGGCATGACCGCCAGTATTGCCGCCGCTGCGCTGCTGGGTGCGCCGTTAATGCACGACTTTTGTCACATCAGCCTCAGCGATCTGATGACGCCCTGGTCGGTGATTGAAAAACGCATTGTTGCTGCCGGTGAAGCAGATTTTGTTATCTGTTTCTACAACCCGCGTAGTCGTGGTCGCGAAGGCCACCTTGCGCGGGCATTTGAATTGCTGGCGGCCAGCAAAAGCGCCAGTACCCCGGTTGGGGTAGTGAAATCCGCTGGTCGTAAAAAAGAAGAGAAATGGCTGACCACACTGGGCGACATGGATTTTGCCCCGGTGGATATGACCAGCCTGGTGATCGTCGGCAACCGCGCGACCTATGTGCAAAACGGCCTGATGATCACCCCCAGGGGGTACACCTTGTGATGGCCGGAGAAGTACTGGTGATTGGCGGCACCAGCGACGCACGCCATATCTGCCAGCAACTGGATGCGTCCGGGGTGTCGTATACCTTATCGGTGGCGACACCGACCGGGCAGCAACTTGCCGGAAATATTCGTGGTCAGGTGCGTTGCGGTCGTCTGGACATGCACGACATGGTGGCCTGGTTGCAACAAAACCGCACACGCTGGGTGATCGACGCCTCTCACCCGTATGCCGACGTCGTGAGCCGCAATATTGCGCTGGCCTGCGCGCAGGCAAAGGTGCTGTTAAGCCGTTATCAGCGACCGGAACAACAGCCGGATTTTGCCCACCCTCTGCTGTTTAACGTCGCCACCCTGGAAGCCGCGTGTGACAAAGCCCGCGAGCTGGGGGAGCGCGTTTTGTTGACCACCGGCAGTAAAGATCTGGCGCGCTGGCGGGCTGGTCTGCCCGGCAAAACGCTGTTGGCGCGCGTGTTGCCAGTGCCGGATGTTCTGGCGCAGTGCGCAGCGTTGGGGTTTGGCGTCGGCGAAATCTTCGCGCTCTGCGGCCCGTTCAGCGCGGAATTTAACGCGGCCTTTTACCGCCAGTACCGGGTTGACGTGATGATCACCAAAGCCTCGGGGGCAGAAGGGGGGTATCTGGAAAAGGTTTTGCCCGCGCTGGATGCTGGCATCCCGTGCATTGTAATTGCCCGCCCGCAGCCTGCGGTGATGGGGGAGGAGTTACTCGAGAGTCAGGACGCATTTTCGCAGCGTTTGCGGCGCTGGCTGGCGGCACAGTGAAGGAGAAAACATGAAAAAAGCACTTCTGGTAGTGAGTTTCGGCACCAGTTATCACGATACCTGTGAGAAAAACATCGTCGCCTGCGAACGTGAACTGGCGGCCAGTTGCCCGGATCGCACGCTTTTTCGCGCGTTTACCTCCGGCATGATCATTCGCAAACTGAAGCAGCGCGACAATGTGCATATCGACACGCCACTGGAGGCGCTGCAAAAGCTGGCGGATGCCGGTTATCAGGATGTGGCGATCCAGTCGCTGCACATTATCAACGGTGATGAATATGAAAAAATCGTCCGTGAAGTTCAGGCGCTGCGCCCGCTGTTTCAGCGGCTGGTGATTGGCGCACCGCTGCTCAGCAGCCATGACGATTACCTGCATCTGATGCAGGCGCTTTCACGCCAGATGCCGATGATTGGCCACGATGAGCGCGTGGTATTTATGGGGCATGGCGCCAGCCATCACGCCTTTTCTGCCTACGCCTGCCTTGACCATATGATGGCAGCGCACCGCTTCCCCGCGCGGGTTGGCGCGGTGGAAAGCTACCCGGAAATCGATCAACTGATCGACGAGCTGCGCCATCAGGACGTTAAGGCCGTGCATTTAATGCCGTTGATGCTGGTTGCGGGCGATCACGCGATTAACGACATGGCATCGGAGGATGACGATTCTTGGAAAACGCAATTTGAACGGGTTGGCATCGCCGCCACGCCATGGCTGCAAGGACTGGGGGAAAATGCCGACGTACGGGCGATGTTTGTTGATCATCTGCAACAAGCGCTGGCACAGAAAATGGAGGCCGCAGCATGAGCGGTAAGCTTTACGCCTTGAGCACCGGGCCAGGCGCAGCCGATCTGATCACCGTGCGCGGCGCACGCCTTCTTGGGCAGCTCGACGTGCTCTACGCCCCCGCCGGGCGCAAAGGCGGCGACAGCCTGGCGTTGTCAATTGTGCGTGAATACCTGGGTGAACAGACGGAAGTACGCTGTTGCCACTTCCCCATGAGCGCCGACAGCGCGGAAAAAGAAGCCGTGTGGAATGACGTTGCCACTGCGATGAACGCAGACGTGCAGGCCGGAAAGCAGGTCGGTTTTATCACCCTTGGCGATGCCATGTTGTTCAGCACCTGGGTGTTTTTGCTGCAACGTCTGCCGCACCCTGAATTACTGGAAATTGTTCCGGGGGTGACGTCGTTTGCCGCCATTGCGGCCCGCACACAGATGCCGCTGGCGATGGAGCAACAGTCGCTGGGCGTTATCTCCTGTACCGCTCCCGAGACGGACATTCGCCAGGCGTTGCACCATCACGACAGCCTGGTGTTGATGAAAGTGTATGGCCGCTTTGGACGCATCAAAGCATTGCTGATGGAAGCCGGTTTGCTCGACTGCGCGCTGATGATGGCCGAAGCGACACTGCCGGGGGAACAATGCTGGCGGCAGCTCGGTGAGGTCAGCGACGACCAGCCGCTACCCTATTTTTCCACTATCCTGGTGAATAAAGGAGTGAAGGGATGATCGCGCAAGGTCTGAAACGGCTGTCATTCAGCGGCCTGGCGGCAGCGTTGCTGCTGATGGTGGTGCCGCAAGAAGCGTTTGCCATGCACATCATGGAGGGGTTTTTGCCGCCCTTGTGGGCGCTGGCATGGTGGATGCTGTTTCTGCCGTGCCTGTGGTACGGGCTGGTGTGTCTGCGCCGCATTGTGGCGGAAGATAACAACCAGAAAGTGCTGCTGGCGCTGTGTGGTGCGTTTATTTTTGTCCTGTCGGCGTTAAAAATCCCCTCGGTAACGGGCAGTTGTTCGCACCCTACTGGCGTTGGCCTGGCGGTGATTATGTTTGGCCCCGGCGTCGTGGCGGTGTTGGGCGCGATTGTGCTGCTGTTCCAGGCGCTGTTGCTGGCGCACGGTGGCCTGACAACGCTTGGCGCAAACGGTATGTCGATGGCGGTAATTGGCCCGGTGGTGGGTTACCTGGTGTGGAAACTGGCCTGCCGCGCGAGGGTTCGCCGCGATGTGGCGGTGTTCCTTTGCGCCATGCTGGCGGATCTGGTGACTTACTTTGTTACGTCAGTACAGCTTGGGGTGGCCTTTCCGGACCCGCAACAGGGCGCCAGCGGATCGATCGTCAAATTTATGGGTATCTTCTGCCTGACGCAAATCCCGATTGCTCTCGCTGAAGGATTACTGACGGTGATGATTTACGAGCAGCTTACGAAACGTCAGCTGCTGAGCGTGCGGGGGCATTAAGGTGAAAAAAACAGTGATGTTACTGGCAATGGTGGTGGCGCTGATGGTATTGCCCTTTTTTATTAATCACGGCGGTGAATATGGCGGCGCTGACGGTGAGGCAGAAAGCCAGATCCTGGCCCTTGCTCCGCATTATCAACCGTGGTTCCAGCCCCTGTACGAACCCGCCAGCGGTGAGATCGAAAGCCTGTTGTTCACCCTGCAGGGTTCGATTGGTGCAGCGGTGATTTTCTACATCCTTGGCTATATGAAAGGCAGGCAGCGTGATCGCGACCGCGCTTGATCGGCTTAGTTACCAGAGCCGCTGGTATGCGGTGGCACCCGAGCGTAAGTTCATGTTCTGGCTGGTAATAATGGCGCTGGCATTGACCCTGACGCCGTTTGGGCAGGCTATGTTGCTGGCGCTACTGGCGGCTTTCACCTGCTGGTTGCTGCGCATCTCCCTACGGCGCTGGCTACGCTGGATGGCGATCCCGATTGGTTTTTTGCTGGTGGGTGTGGTGACCATCCTGTTCAGCATTACCCCCGAACCGCAACAGGTGATATTCGGCGTGCAGATGGGCAGTGTGTGGCTGGGTGTGACGCCGGAAGGGCTGGCGGCGGCGAACGGCACGCTGTGGCGCAGTCTGGCTGCGCTGGCAGCCACGTTCTGGCTGGTGCTGAATTTACCTTTCCCGCAATTGATCCTGCTACTGAAACGTGGGCGTGTGCCGCGTCTGTTGACCGAGCAAATCCTGCTGACCTGGCGTTTTATCTTTATTCTGCTGGACGAAGCGGCGGCGATCCACCGGGCGCAGACGCTGCGTTTTGGCTACCGAACCCTGCCGCAGGGTTACCATTCGCTGGCGATGCTGGTTGGTCTGTTATTTACCCGCGTGCTGTTGCGTTATAAAGCGATGGCGATCACGCTGGATATCAAACTTTATCAGGGTGATTTTCACCTGTAAGGATATGGCATGCTGGTCACCGATAACCTGTGGTTCAGTTACCAGGATGAACCGACGCTGAAAGGGTTGACCCTCGACTTTTCCCGCCAGCCGGTCACCGGCCTGGTGGGAGCCAATGGCTGCGGCAAATCGACGCTGTTTATGAACCTGAGCGGCATTTTGCGCCCGCAACAAGGGGCAGTGTTGTGGCAGGGTAAACCGCTGGACTACAGCAAGCGTGGCTTGCTGGCGTTGCGCCAGCAAGTGGCAACGGTATTTCAGGATCCCGATCAGCAAATTTTTTATACCGATATCGACAGTGACATAGCCTTTAGCCTGCGTAACATTGGCGTACCGGAAGAGGATATTGCCCACCGCGTTGACGATGCGCTGACGCTGGTCGATGCGCACTCTTTCCGCCAACAGCCGATTCAGTGCCTGAGCCATGGGCAGAAAAAACGTGTCGCTATCGCTGGTGCGCTGGTATTACAGGCGCACTATTTGCTGCTGGATGAGCCGACCGCCGGGCTGGATCCTGCCGGGCGAACCCAGATGATAAACATCATTCGGCGTATTGTGGCGCAGGGCAATCATGTGGTGATTTCCAGCCATGACATTGATTTGATTTATGAAATCTGCGATGCAGTGTATGTGCTGCGTCGCGGAGAATCGCTGGCGCAGGGGACGCCGGGCGACGTATTTGCCCGCCGGGCGTTGATTGAAGCGGCCGGTCTGACACAGCCCTGGCTGGTGAAACTGCACAGCGAGCTGGGAATGCCGCTGTGCAAAAGCGAAGATGAATTTTTTGCCCGGATGCGGGCAATGCCGGTTAAGGAGGCGTCATGACGCAGGCAATTATGCTGCAAGGCACCGCGTCGGATGTGGGCAAGAGCGTGCTGGTCGCGGGGTTGTGCCGTATTTTTTATCAGGATGGGCGAAAGACCGCGCCGTTTAAATCGCAGAACATGGCGCTGAATTCCGGCATAACACCGGAGGGCCAGGAGATGGGGCGTGCACAAATTTTCCAGGCTGAAGCGGCAGGTATTGAACCGGATGTGCGCATGAACCCGGTGTTACTGAAACCGACCAGCGACAGGAAAGCGCAGGTGGTGCTAATGGGTAAAGTCGCCACCAATATGGACGCCGTAAGCTATCACGCCTATAAACCCCGCTTGCGCGAGCAAATTATTGGGGTGTACCAAAGCCTTGCAAGCGAGTATGACGTGCTGGTACTGGAAGGGGCTGGCAGCCCGGCGGAGATTAACCTGCGCGATCGCGATATCGTTAATATGGGCATGGCAGAAATGGCAGGGTGCCCGGTGATCCTGGTGGCAGATATCGACCGGGGCGGCGTTTTTGCCGCGATTTACGGTACGCTGGCGTTGTTGCAGGAGCATGAGCGCTGGCGCGTGAAAGGGGTCATCATCAATAAATTTCGCGGCGATGAGGCGCTGTTAACCCCCGGCATTCAGCAGATCGAAGCGTTGACGGGCGTCCCGGTCATTGGCGTGATGCCGTGGCTGGATGTCGACCTCGAAGATGAGGACGGCGTGGCATTACAACGCGGCAAATACCTGCTTAGCCACGAGCGGGCACTGGATATCGCGGTTGTTCAACTGCCGCATATCGCTAATTTTACCGATTTTAATGCGCTCGCGGCCCAGCCGGATGTTCGCGTGCATTATGCCCGCACCGCCGAGGCGCTGTGCACCGCCGACCTGATTATTCTGCCAGGCAGTAAAAATACGCTGGGCGATCTCAACTGGTTACGGGAAAGCGGGCTGGCAAAAGCGGTGCTTGATGCCCACCGCGCCGGTGTGCCGGTGATCGGCGTGTGTGGTGGTTACCAAATGCTCGGCGAAACCATCATCGATGAGGTGGAGTCCACGCTGGGTACCCAACCAGGGCTGGGATTACTGGAGACGGTCACCCGGTTTGCCCGTGACAAAACCACGACCCGCGTAGAGGCTTGCATGCATGCGTCGTTGCCCGGCTGGCTGGCTTGTTGCAACGGACTGGCGCTGCGCGGCTACGAAATTCACATGGGCGAAACTACCCTGCACAGCGACTGCCAGCCCGCATTGTGGCTGCACAAAAATGACCACCGTGTGGCGGATGGCGCGGTGAGTGCCGACGGGCAGGTGTGGGGGACTTACGTGCACGGTTTGTTCGACAACGATGCGTTTACCCGCGCATTGCTGAACGGCCTGCGCCAGCGTAAAGGACTGCCACCGCTGGACGTAGCGCTGAATTATGCGCACTACAAAGCGCAGCAGTTTGATATTCTCGCCAGCGCCATGCGCAAGCATGTCGATATTGAACGCCTTTACCAGATTATGCAGCAGCATCAGGAGCCAGCATGTTAACCCTTGTTACCGGCGGTGCGCGCAGCGGCAAAAGTCGCCATGCGGAGTCGCTGGTTGCCCATGCCACCAGCGTGTTGTACATCGCTACTTCGCAAATTTTCGATGCGGAAATGGCGGCGCGTATCCAGCATCACCGGGAAGACCGCCCGACCCACTGGCGCACCGAGGAGCGCTGGCAACAGCTGGCAGAGATTATTACCCCGCGAAATAACCCCGATGAAGCCGTGCTGCTGGAGTGCATCACCACTCTGGTGACCAATCTGCTGTTTGCCTTTGGCGAAGGTGAAGAGGTCGGGAACTGGGATTACGTTGCGCTGGAAGCCCGCGTGCAGCAAGAGATCGACGCATTGCTTGCCGCCTGTGCGGCCTGCCCGTCGCCCGTGGTGCTGGTAACCAATGAAGTCGGAATGGGCATTGTGCCGGAAAACCGCCTGGCGCGGCACTTCCGGGACATTGCCGGGCGCGTCAATCAACGGCTGGCACAGGCGGCAGATGACGTGTGGCTGGTGGTGTCGGGTATTGGAGTCAAAATCAAATGATCAAATTGTTCTTCGCCACGCTGTCGTTTATCAGCCGTTTACCGGTACCCGGCCGTTGTGTTCAGGGGCTGGATGTGGCGGATTATGTGCGCGGCATTGTGACCTTTCCGCTGGTGGGCGTGCTACTCGGTGCGTTAAGTGGCGGGGTACTGGTGGTGTTGCAACCCTGGTGTGGCGCGCCGCTGGCAGCTTTGTTTGCGGTGCTGACGCTGGCGTTATTAACGGGCGGTTTCCACCTGGATGGTCTGGCCGATACCTGCGATGGCGTTTTTTCCGCCAGGCGGCGGGAAAAGATGCTGGAAATCATGCGTGACAGTCGTCTCGGCACACATGGCGGTCTGGCGCTGGTCTTTGTGCTGGTGGCGAAAATCCTTGTGCTCAGTGAACTGCAATTGCGTGATAGCGCCATGATCGCCTCGCTCGCCGCAGCCTGTGCCGTGGGGCGCGGCGGCTCGGTGTTACTGATGTTCGGCCATCGTTATGCCCGTGAAGAGGGGCTGGGAAACCTGTTTATTGGGAAGGTTTCGGGCAAAGACACCCTGATCACCTTGATCCTCACCGCGTTGATTGTGGCCGGGCTACTCGGCGGTAAAGGCGTTGTGGCACTGCTGGTGACGCTGGCGGCGCTGTTTTTGCTTGGGCTGCTGCTCAAACGCACGCTCGGTGGTCAGACCGGCGACACGTTAGGGGCGGCGATTGAGCTGGGCGAACTGATTTTTCTTCTGGTGCTGTTATAAACAGCACGCAACATAATGAGAAACACCATGCAGACTTTGATGACTTTACTGGCTGGGATCCCCGCGCCCGATGATGTGGCAATGGCACAGGCACAGCAGCATCTTGATGGCTTACTGAAGCCCGTGGGCAGCCTGGGGAGGCTGGAGGCATTAGCCGTCCAGCTGGCGGGGATGCCCGGGCTGAACGGGTTACCGCGAATGCGCGAAAAAGCGATCGTGGTGATGTGCGCCGACCATGGTGTCTGGCATGAAGGGGTGACCGTTTCTCCTCGCGTGGTGACAGCCATTCAGGCGGCCAATATGACCCAGGCGACGACTGGCGTCTGCGTTCTGGCCGCGCAGGCCGGGGCGAAAGTGCATGTGCTGGATGTCGGTATTGATGCCGATCCCATTCCCGGCCTGGTCAATATGAAAGTGGCGCGCGGCAGCGGCAATATCGCCACTGGCCCGGCAATGAGTGCGCAACAAGCGGAAGCGCTGCTGCTGGAAACGGTTCACTATACCCGTGAACTGGCGCAGCAAGGGGTGACCCTGTTTGGCGTGGGTGAACTGGGTATGGCGAACACCACGCCAGCGGCAGCCATCGTCAGCGTGTTGACTGGGGAGGCGCCGGGATCCGTGGTGGGTATTGGCGCGAATCTGCCGGAATCCTTGCTGGGGCACAAAGCGGCGGTAGTGCGTAACGCAATAGCAGTTAACCAGCCCGATGCGGCGAACGGGCTTGATGTGCTGGCGAAAGTCGGCGGTTATGATCTGCTGGGCATGACCGGGGTAATGCTGGGAGCGGCCTCCTGCGGGTTGCCCGTGGTGCTGGACGGTTTCCTCTCCTACGCGTCGGCGCTGGCCGCGTGCAGGATTGCCCCACAGGTAAAACCGTATCTGATCCCCTCACACCTCTCCGCCGAGAAAGGCGCGCGTGTTGCGCTCGAACATCTTGGCCTCGAGCCGTATCTCAATATGGGGATGCGTTTAGGGGAAGGCAGCGGCGCAGCGCTGGCGATGCAACTGGTGGATGCCGCCTGCGCCATTTACCACAACATGGGCACGCTTGCAGACAGTAATATTGTGTTGCCAGAGGGTAAATAACCAGCCTTCACTTTCTGATAATTATGTATTTATCAGGCCTGATCATCCGGCATACTGCCGCGCGCCATCGCCTGTAACAGGGTATCCAGCAAGCCGGGGAAACAGATATCCAGGTCTTCCCGGCGCAGTGAAATCATATTTTCCCGCCCCTGCGGGCGCTGCCACACCACACCGCTATCGCGCAATACGCGCCAGTGATGGGTCATGGTCGATTTCGCCACATCGTCCGGGCGCAGCGCATTACAGCTCAGTTCACTGCCGTCGGCCAGCCGCTTTATGATCGCCAGCCGCAGGGGGTTGCCAAGGGCCAATAGCACATTTTCAAGGCGAAATTGTTCACGTTCTGGGTGGTTAGCGATCATCATTTTCCTGTATTGGCGGGTACGCGGCAGACATCAATTGCGGACCGCATCGGCGGCTGGGCCGGTACTATACGCAAACTGTATGGCGAAAGCCACGACGTCAATCGTTACGCCATCAATCGTAATAATAGCAAAAATAGTTCGAATATACTCGTACTTTTGTACTATCATAGATGCCGTGAATGAAATGCGGCCAATTCCGGCCGTGAACAAACAGTCAAATGACTAAGGACGCATCATGCCCCGACCCATTCCTCTCGAACGTTATCGCAACATCGGTATCTCCGCGCATATCGATGCCGGTAAAACAACCACCACGGAACGCATCCTGTTTTACACCGGGATAAGCCACAAACTGGGGGAAGTACACGATGGCGCGGCAACAACCGACTGGATGGCGCAGGAGCAGGAACGCGGCATTACCATTACTTCGGCTGCGGTAAGCTGCTTCTGGCCCGGTATGGACCGCGGTTATGAGCCCCATCGCATCAATATTATTGATACCCCAGGGCACGTGGATTTCACGATTGAAGTGGAACGTTCTATGCGGGTACTCGATGGCGCAGTGATGGTGTATGACTCCGTTGGCGGTGTGCAGCCGCAGTCGGAAACCGTATGGCGTCAGGCCAATAAATATCATGTGCCGCGTCTCGCCTTTGTCAACAAAATGGATCGCCCCGGCGCGGACTTCTTCCGCGTGGTGCAGATGATGGTCGACCGGCTGAAAGCCAACCCGGTGCCGATTGTTATTCCGATTGGCGCAGAAGAGCACTTCACTGGCGTGGTGGATCTGATCAAAATGCGCGAAATCATCTGGGATGATGCCACGCAGGGGATGACATTCAGCTACGGCCCGGTGCCGGACGAGTTGCTGGTAACGGCACAGGTGTGGCGTGAAAAAATGATCGCTGCCGCCGCTGAAGCCAGCGAGACATTGATGGATAAATATCTGGAAACGGGTTCGCTGGATGAGGCTGAGATTATCGAAGGTCTGCGTAAACGCACCATTGCGGGTGAGATCCAGCCGATGTTGTGTGGCAGTGCGTTTAAAAACAAAGGCGTTCAACGCATGCTGGATGCGGTCGTCGAGCTAATGCCTTCGCCGCTGGATATTCCTGCCATTCAGGGCGTGGATGAAAAAGGCCGGGTGGCTGAACGTCATGCCAGCGATGACGAGCCGTTCTCGGCGCTGGCATTCAAACTGATGACCGACCCGTATGTAGGCCAGTTGACCTTTATCCGCGTCTATTCCGGCGTGCTGAAAAAAGGGGATGCTGTCTACAACCCGGTCAAAGGTAAGAAAGAGCGCATTGGGCGTATTGTGCAGATGCATGCCAACGATCGCCACGAAGTGGACGAACTGCGCGCAGGCGATATAGCCGCCTGTGTCGGACTGAAGGACGTCACAACGGGCGACACGTTAAGTGACCCGGATACGGTGATCACCCTGGAACGGATGGAGTTTCCGGAGCCAGTGATTTCGCTGGCCATTGAACCGAAAACAAAAGCGGACCAGGAAAAGATGGGCATTGCGCTGCAACGACTGGCCGCTGAAGATCCGTCGTTCCGTCTGCATACTGACGAAGAGTCTGGCCAGACGATCATTTCCGGCATGGGTGAGTTGCACCTGGAAATTATCGTTGATCGGATGAAACGTGAATTCGGCGTGGAGGCGAACATTGGTCGCCCGCAGGTGACTTACCGTGAAACGTTACGCAAAACGGTAAAAGATATTGAAGGCAAATTTGTCCGCCAGTCCGGTGGTAAAGGGCAATATGGGCATGTGGTATTAACACTTGAGCCGCAGGCACCGGGAACGGGCTTTGTATTTGAAGATGCCACCAAGGGCGGCGTGGTGCCGCGCGAGTATATTCCCTCGGTGGAAAAAGGCCTGCGCGAAGCCATGAATAACGGCGTGCTGGCGGGCTATCCGGTTGTCGATGTGAAAGCGATCCTGACATTTGGTTCCTATCACGATGTTGACTCCTCGGAAATGGCCTTCCGTATGGCGGCGATTTTTGGCTTTAAAGAGGGGGCGCGTAAAGCGGACCCGGCGATCCTTGAACCGGTGATGCACGTAGAAGTGGAAACGCCGGAAGAGTACGCCGGTAACATTATGGGCGATCTCTCCTCACGGCGCGGAATGGTGCAGGGCATGGAAGAGCGCTTTGGTAGCCAGATTATTCGGGCAGATGTGCCGCTGGCAGAAATGTTTGGCTACTCCACCACGCTGCGTTCCATGTCGCAGGGGCGTGCAACCTACAGCATGGAGTTCCACCACTACGCGGAGGCGCCGCGCAACGTGGCAGACGATATTATCGCGAGCCGCACCAAAGCCTGACGCATAAGCGACAAAACCCAAACCCCGCTTCGGCGGGGTTTTTATTGTGATCGCTTTCTCTTCCTGACCGAACATCCTGTGTCGTGCATGTTTTTTTGACGCACCAGGCGGGTAACGCCCTGTAAAAAGGGAGAAAAAGGATAAAGCGGGCTATGATATACACATCTTTGCGGTGCCCGAGGAAAGGAACTGATGCGTCGAATTCAATTTTTGTTTTGCCTGTTGGCCCTGCTCTGCGCGTCCCGTGTGCTGGCAGTTAGTTACCCGTTGCCGCCGGAAGGTAGCCGACTGGTGGGCAACCCGCAAATTATCACGGTTCCGCCGGGTAATACGCTGCCGCTGGAAGCTTTCGCGGCGCAATACGGTCAGGGGCTGAGCAATATGCTGGAAGCGAACCCGGACGTCGATCCGTTCCTGCCCAAATCGGGGTCGCAACTGACCATACCGCAGCAAATCATCCTGCCCGCTACCGTGCGAGAAGGCATCGTGGTGAATGTGGCCGAAATGCGCCTCTACTATTACCCGAAAGAGAGCAACACGGTGGAGATTTTACCCATCGGTATTGGCCAGGCCGGGCGAGAAACGCCGCGCAACTGGGTGACGGCGGTCGAGCGTAAGCAGGAAGGGCCGACCTGGAGCCCAACGCCGAATACCCGGCGTGAATATGCCAAAGAGGGGAAAACCCTGCCGGCGTTTGTACCCGCCGGGCCGGATAACCCGATGGGGCTGTACGCCATCTATATTGGTAAGCTCTACGCCATTCACGGCACCAATTCGAATTTTGGTATCGGGCTGCGCGTCAGCCAGGGCTGTATCCGCCTGCGAAACGCAGACATTCAATATTTGTTTGATAACGTGCCTGTGGGGACCAGGGTGCAGATTATCGATCAGCCGGTAAAAACCACCCTCGAACCGGATGGGAGCCGCTGGATTGAAGTCCATGAACCGTTGTCGCGCAACCGCGCGGAGTTTGAATCGACCAATAAAGTGCCGCTGCCCATGTCGCCGGTGCTACGCGCCGCGATGCAGGGTGAAGGGGTGGATGCGAACCGGGCAACTGAAGCGCTCGAATGTCGTTCCGGCATGCCGGTGAATATCAGCACGCTGCAGGTAACCAAGAGCGGTCACTTATAATTTGGTGATACAGGAATACATTTACCCGAATGAAAAAATATTCATTCGGTTTTTATTGTCATCCCTAAATCGTCTCCCCGGGAGGGAGGTTTAATTTTTTAGACATATCCTGAAAAATAAACTTCACAAAATGGAGTAAATACGTTTTCTTTGTGTTTTATTTTGGGTGCTGTCTTTCGGTAAATAGAAAATTCTACTTTTAAGCACTAAAGGATAACCTCTCAGCCTGTATTTAAACGGTAGGATGTCAATAATAGTTAAATCTAAAATCTATGACATTCGCAGGGCAATCCATAATGAACATTTATCCGCAGGGGAAGATATTCAGCCTGTCGATTCTGACGGTGTTAATTTTAAGCGGCTGTGCCACATCTGAAGGTTTAAACACCCGCAATAAAATGTTAAATGCAAAAACGTTGCAGGCAAATGAGACGTTATCTGGCGTGCAATTCAGCCCGGCCAGATGGCCGCAGCGCAACGTGTGGCAAAGCTTTAACGATCCGCAACTTAATGCACTTATCCGCGACGGACTGGCCTCGAGCCCGACACTGCAGGAAGCCAACGCACGTGCCGACAAGGCCAATGCCTCTGTCACCGCCGCACGGGCGGCGCAGATGCCGGACATCAATATGGATGCCAGCCTTACCCGCTCCCGGGTGGCAAAAGTTGATGACCCCTTATTGGAAGGTAAAAATTACAGCACGCTGCGTACCACGTCGCTAGGTGCCAGTTATATGCTCGATTTATGGGGTGGGAAAAAAGCCGCCTGGGAAGCGGCATTAGGTAATGCTAAAGCCAGCGAACTGGATAAACAAGCTGCCAGTCTGAGCTTATCGGCAAATATTGCCCGTGCGTGGAATAATCTGAATACTGCGTGGAAATTAGAAAAAATAGCCGCAGCTAATGCCGGGCGGCTGAAGAAGATCAGTGAAATACAGCGCCAGTTTTATCAGGGCGGTCTTTCACCGGAGTATCAATACAAACAGGCGCTGGCAAATAATAATGATGCACAGGCCACCTGGTTGCAGACGCAAGAAAATGTGACTACTGCCGGAATTAAATTATCGACCCTGGTGGGGAAAGGCCCGGATTACTGGCGGTATTTAAAACCTGCCGAACAAAATATTACAGCGCAAGATACGTTGCCGTCGGTCATTCCGGCGGAATTAGTCGGGCGTAGACCGGATGTGGTGGCAGCACGCTGGCGCGTAGAGGCGGCAGAAAAGCAAATCACGGCGACGAAAACCGCGTTCTACCCGAACATTAACCTGGTGGCAGAAGCCGGGACACGTAACCTGCTGGGCGATGCTTTCGTTGGCGCGCCCAGCCAGTTCTTCAACGTTGGCCCGACGCTATCATTACCCATTTTCGATGGCGGCAAACGCCGGGCGGATCTGGCCAGCAGTAACGCCGACTGGGATATCGCGGTCGCGCATTATAACAGCCTGCTGGTTTCAGCCATTGGCGATATCAGCACCACGATTGTGAGAATGAAGTCGCTGGAGCAGCAACGGGTGCAAAGCGAAGAGGCCGATAAGCTGGCGCACAGTGCCTGGGATGATGTTTCTGCACAGTTTAAAGCCGGTATCCGCCCGTGGCTGGATGTGCTGTCGCTACAGGATCAGTTGCTCGCTTCCGATCGCAACCTGGTACAAATGAACGCTGACATCATGGATCAAAACATCCTGTTGATTGAACAACTGGGTGGCGGAGTGGTGACCCGATAGGCAGGTTGGTCAATTAATTTGAAGCATTATGTTAATCAAACGATATTTATTTGCGGCGGGTAATGCGTAGAGTAGGGAAGACGCAAAGCAGGGCTGCGGCAACAGGCGCAGTTCTGCTGAAGATTTCCCTGAAAAAAGGACAACTACGTCATGAAGAAGATCGGATTTTTGTCATTTGGTCACTGGACGCCGTCGCCGCAGTCCGGAACCCGTTCAGCAGCGGATGCGCTGCTGCAATCCATCGATCTGGCTGTTGCCGCCGAAGAGTTGGGTGCCGACGGCGCCTATTTCAGGGTGCATCATTTTGCCCGCCAGTTGAGTTCACCGTTCCCGTTACTGGCGGCTATCGGCGCGAAAACCCGGTCTATTGAAATTGGCACTGGCGTTATCGACATGCGTTATGAAAACCCCTTGTATATGGCGGAGGATGCCGGTGCAGCGGATTTGATCGCCGGCGGTCGCTTGCAACTGGGGATCAGCCGGGGTTCGCCGGAGCAGGTCATTGATGGCTGGCGTTATTTTGGTTACCAGCCTGCAGAAAGTGAAAACGAATCGGATATGGCGCGCCGCCACACCGAGGTGCTGCTGGATGTGCTGCGTGGTGAAGGGTTCGCCAAACCCAATCCCCAACCAATGTTCCCAAACCCGCCGGGGCTATTGCGTCCAGAACCCTTTTCAGAAGGGCTGCGCGAACGCATTTGGTGGGGCGCGGGGTCCAATGCCACCGCGGTATGGGCAGCACAACGAGGGATGAACCTGCAAAGTTCGACGCTAAAAGATGATGAAACCGGTGAGCCGTTCCATATTCAGCAAGCGAAACAGATCCGTGCTTATCGCGAAGCCTGGGCACAGGCCGGGCATAGCCGCACGCCGCGCGTTTCTGTCAGCCGCAGTATTTTTGCGCTGATGGACAACCGCGATCGGGCTTATTTTGGTGCCAGCAGTAACGACAGCGATAAAGTCGGTTTCCTTGATGAGAAAACCCGCGCCATCTTCGGGCGCAGTTATGCAGCAGAACCCGAGAAATTAATCGAACAACTGAAGCAGGATGAAGCGATTGCCGAAGCGGATACGCTGTTACTTACTATACCGAATCAGTTGGGTGTGGATTATAATGTGCATGTGATTGAGGCAATTCTTAAGCATGTTGCACCTGCAATGGGCTGGCGGAATTAACGCTAAACTCTGAGCGAGTTCACAAAATAACGTGACAGTGCAATGCAGGACTTGTCTGTGTAATAAAAGACAGTATTCTGTCGCAGAAGAAACTGGATTGTAACCGTATTCGTTGTTACCCGATGCGGGCAAAACCTGAATCAATTTCTGAGCGCATAGCGCCGGAAAACGATTCGGGTTTTTTTTTGCGCGCAAAACAGGCCAGGCGCTGGTCCTGTCATTATCAGGCTAAATCATAAGCCCAACGGCGGAGTGTTATGCACATCAGCTAACCGACAATATTACTAAAAATAGCCAGTGCGGGCGTCGCGCTGGACAGGGAATTACCGGTACACCGGATGCAATATGAATGCATCAGGCGGCCAGCTATTACCAAAATAATACTTCTCAGTCACGCTACTCTACAGGGTTATTGTTATGAATAAGAAGACTATAAATAAAAAGCATCAGTTGAAATGGATAGTAGTATTAATCTCTTCAGCGCTTGTATCTAATAGTGCTATTGCAGCGAAGCTGACTGTAGAGCAGCGTCTGGAATTGCTGGAAAAAGAGCTGGCGCAAAACAAACAGGAATTACAGGCCACAAAACAAACATTACGGCAATATCAACGTTATTTCGAGCGGCAGCCGCAGAGTAATAACAGTGAGGCAACCGTGGTTGCCAGTAATGTGAAAACTGGCGAGAAAAAACCTGCTGCACCGGCTACTGTGCCCGCGGCCAGCACAACGAACGTCAGTGGCGCAACACCGGCACAGGACGTGACGCTGGCCGACATTAGTCAATACGTGAAAAACGATATTGGTTTTGAGTATTCCGGTTACTTCCGCTCCGGCTGGTCTACCGGCACACGCGGTGCACCGAAGTCCTATGCTATTGGATCGCTGGGGCGTTTTGGCCAGGAAAACAGTGCCTGGTTTGATTTGCAACTCTCGCAGAAGGTCTACGACAACGGCGGCAAGGTGGCGAAAGCGGTAGTGATGCTCGACGGTAACGTTGGCCAGCAGTACAGCGCGGGCTGGTTCGACAGCACCTCGGAGAATTTGCTGCAATTCTCCGATATCTACGTGACGACCAAAGGGTTCCTGCCGTTTGCGCCTGAGGCAGACTTCTGGGTCGGTAAGCACAATATGCCGGTCTATGAAATTCAGATGCTGGACTGGAAAAGCCACCGCACCAATGCGGGTTCTGGCATCGGGCTGGAGAACTGGCAGCTTGGCCCGGGTAAACTGAATGTCT
The DNA here is from genome assembly GCF_032052965.1 of Kosakonia sp. Lineage (GTDB taxonomy): Bacteria > Pseudomonadota > Gammaproteobacteria > Enterobacterales > Enterobacteriaceae > Kosakonia. The sequence continues at coordinate 59,453 of NZ_DAMBVN010000003.1, read as the reverse complement.
CGCTCACCCGCGAAGATGTTAATGCGCATGCCGTAGACTATGCGACTTCCGGCAACACTCAGCAGGTGAACACCAATAGCGCCGAGGTGCGTTATAAAGCGATCCCGCTGTGGGATAAAGCAACGCTGGAAGTGTTTGGTCGCTACGCCATGCCAAATGAAACCGATGATAACCGCAGCAATGAGAATGATGGCAGCTACTACAGCGTGAAAGATGCCTGGCACGCCGGACTGATTCTGCGCCACACTTTTACCGGCGGTGGATTTAACGAATTAACGGTGCAGGGGGCGGATAACTCCATCGCCAGCGGCTTTGCCCTTATTTCGGACTCCAACCCGACCTTCGGCTATAACGATCAATACTATGGCGAACATTCTTACGGCAAAGCTTTCCGCGTGGTATCTCAGGGCGAAAACTATTTACGCCCGGATGTGATCATGGCGCATGCGCTGGTCTATGCACACGGTAACGATGTTTACGATTACAATACTGGCGCGCACACCGACTTTAATTCCGTCCGCGCAGTTATTCGCCCGGCCTATATCTGGGATACGAATAACCAGACCGGCGTGGAGCTGGCGTGGTTTGATCAGAAAAATAAAACCGCAGGCGAGACGTATCACGAGTCTGGGTATAAAACCACGCTGTACCACGCGTTGAAAGTGGACACCAGCATGCTAACCTCGCGCCCGGAAATTCGCTTCTACGGCACTTACCTCAAAGCGCAGGAAAATGGCATCAGCCAGTTTGAGTTTGCCGATGCAAAAAGCGATCAGTTTACTGTCGGCGTCCAGGCCGAAGTATGGTGGAAGTAAATTCGTAATATAAAGCCTGTGTCCTGCAGGCTTTTCCTGCCCTGTTTATGGTCTGTTTTGCCTCGCGTATCCTTATTTCTGGTAGTGGATCCGATTTTTGCTCTACCCGGTTAGGGTGCATAATCATTTCTTTCATCGGAAATAAAAGTCAGAGGAGAGACAAATGCGAAGTGTCCTCATCCTGCTGCTTGCCGGTTTACTGGCCGGATGCGAAGTCAGTTCACCGCAAAAAGCGCAATACAATGCGGAATATGAAAACAGACAGGATATTCACACACAAAATGTGTACCGCTTTAAAGCACAACCCCTGAAGTCCAGTGGTAAAAAATATTGGGGCGCCGGAAATTTAGCCGAGCTTTTTTATGTGAATGCGGATAACACCGCCGTGGTGGAGTTACATTTTAACTACCCGGCAAAGTCACTGGATACCGTCTCACGGGACGCACAAAACACCCTGCTGCGCGAGAGAACCTGGCACCTGCTTGATGAGTCAGCATCGAAACCCGCCGACCCGGAAGCGAATTACCTTTATCTGACCAAAGACGGCAGGTTACTGCGGCAAAAGCGACATTGCACCCCGGATATGGGCGTTGGGTGTCAGTGGCACAATTATGAACTGTTTATTACCCGTCACGGCGATCTGATGGTGCAATATGCTTCAGGCGGCGCAGGTCTGGCATTTCTGATATTGCCGGTTTACAGCTCGTATCAATACGTTGAAATCTTCCCCAAAGTACAGACTACAACACCCTAGCGCGATGCAGGCTTCCTGAGCGACAGCAGGAAGCCATTGCCTCGCATCACTGAAATTTCTCGTCCACACTTACACCAAAGACATGGTTTGCGCAGGCATTGTGCTTTACACTGCGCGCTGCAAAATTTGAGTAGATTAACGATTATTCAGGCGGTAATGGCGATGAACGGTACGATCACAACGTGGTTTAAAGATAAAGGTTTCGGATTTATCAAAGATGAGAATGGGGATAACCGCTATTTTCACGTGATTAAGGTCGCCAACCCTGATTTGATCAAGAAAGATGCGGCCGTGACTTTCGAACCCACCACCAATAATAAAGGGTTGTCCGCCTATGCGGTGAAAGTCGTGCCTGAGAGTAAATACATCTATATAGCGGGCGAGCGTCTGAAGCTTACCTCAATCAAGTCTTATCTGGTGTACAGCGAAGAAGTGCCTGTTGATACCCGCATTGATAAAGAGAACGCGGTGCTGTCCGTAGGGCTATTGATGGGGAATATTCGCCCTAAATCCACCGCACAGCCGGGGGAAATGCGCGCGCTGAAAAAGCTGGCGATCACCACCTTCCAGGGCACGACGCTGATCTTCACCGAAGATGAAATAGACATTGATGCCACAGTAAAAATGTTGAAAGTCTGACACTCCATTTTATTGAACGGGTTTGATAACGATGACAAAACTTACCTTGCAAGAGCAAATGCTGAAAGCAGGCTTAGTGACCAGCAAGAAAATGGCCAAAGTTCAGAGAACGGCTAAAAAATCCCGTGTTCAGGCACGTGAGGCCAGAGAGGCGGTGGAAGAGAATAAAAAAGCGCAGCTTGAGCGTGATAAGCAATTAAGTGAGCAACAAAAACAGGCCACGCTGTCGAAAGAGTACAAAGCACAGGTGAAACAGCTGATTGAAATGAACCGGATCACTGTAGCGAAAGGCCATATTGGGTTTAATTTTACCGACAATAACCTCATTAAAAAAATCGAGGTCGATAAGCAGACTCAGGCGCAGCTGATCAATGGCCGTCTTGCCATTGCCCGCCTGTCGGGAGATAACAACGGCGAAAGTGAATATGCGATTATCCCGGCGAGCGTGGCAGATAAAATTGCCCAGCGCGATGCCAGCAGCATTGTATTAAACAGTGCGCTCAGCCAGGAAGCGCAGGATGAAGACGATCCTTATGCTGATTTTAAAGTGCCTGATGATCTGATGTGGTGATGCACTGCCTGCGACTTATCTTCCCCTATTTCTGCTCTCGCATGTCCTGCTTCGCCTGGCGTTCTCGCCAGGCTCTCTTCTTCATGGTGTTAAAACGGGCTGGCGTAATGCATGCTGAGCGGTGCTTTACTCACCGGATGGACAAATTGCAACGTACTGGCATGTAACATCAGCCGTGGCGTCTGTTCGCTACCAGGCAGCAGGCGGCCACCATACAAATCGCAACCCAGAATCGGGTGGCCGAGTAGCTGGCAGTGAATGCGCAACTGGTGGGTGCGGCCGGTTTCGGGTGTGAGTTCAACACGCGATACCGGCAACCGGGTACCGGTTTCTGACTGACGGTAAAAACGTTCGATAACACGATAGCGTGAGCGGGCGGGTTTACCGTGGAGGGCGCAAATCGACATACGCGGGAATAATGCCGGATCTCTGGCGATTGCCGCGTCGATGACCCCGTTATCATGATCCAGATGGCCACACAGCAGTGCGCTGTATGTCTTGCTTACGCTGCGTTGGCTGAATTGCTGACAGAGCGCGGCATTGATCGCTTTGTTGCGGGCCACCACCATCAGCCCGGATGTGCCAAAATCCAGGCGGTGAACCAGCGTACAGCCGGGGAAGCGCTGCACCAGTCTGTAATGCACAGAATCGAGATTTTGTGGATTTTTCCCGGAGAGGCTAAGTAACCCGCTGGGTTTATTGATAATCACCAGGTGTTCATCCTGCCAGAGCGTCTTTATCTGCTCATGGCACGGTGGGGCAATAAACGTATCGTCAATCGTCGACATCAGGCTACCTGCGGAGAAAGGGGCAGCGGATAATACCCCATTTACAGCCGACTGACGAATGGGGTTATGCACGTCACTGGCATACCTCCGCTTCGCGGAAAGATATTTCTTTCGGGCTTTTATGCCAACCAGTGGTCCAAAAAATTAAACCAGGCGCTAACCCACCCGGGAAGGTATTTCTTAATTATTCTTAAGGTTCGCGCTCTTAAAGTGAGAGAATATAATATATCTTTTTTCACAGATGATATATTCCCTTTCTTACAGCCACTTGAATATCCTAAGTAAGAAATTAGCGAGTAAAAGCGTAACGGGAAAAATGTCATTACAGCATTAACGGAGTGATAATTAATTATTTTTTAATAGTCTGAAATAAGTTTACATTATTTCTATAGCTAATTTGCATTTTATATATATTATTGCGGCCGACGGATGATGTTGCCAGGGGGGCTTCACTTTAGATGATATATTCTCTGGGGCAAAAAAATGATTAACCGCGACAACCTTCTGCAAGATATTCATCAATTAAATTTAGCCTACCTCTTACTGGTCCAGCGTCTGGCAAGTGAGACCGGCGACGTCAACACGTTGAGCAACGGTCTTAGCGGTGAGATGCTGGAGAAAGTCGCCGCATTAACCCTTCCGCAGCTTGTTTCTCTTGCAGAGACAAACCAGATTATTGTCAAGCCTACTTTTAACTGTGCCGAACCCGCAAAAAATAACGCATACGAAAGTTTAAAATTGAGTTCGCGTTTTATTTAACCGCAAGAGTCCTGACTTTTCACTGGCGTCAGGAAAATCTCATCTCATTCACCTGAGCGAGCCGCTCCCTGTTTTACAGCGTGGCGATATAATAATTCTCTGTTCAAAAAATAAATAAAAAGCCGGTTTGAATTAAATGGCATGTGATTGCTGCGTTTTCCGGTTTATAAATGCCCTGTCTAACTGTTTGATTTAAAAAACTAAAGAAAATTAAGTTAAATCTCAACGCTAAGTGGCCGATAACATTAATCTTATTGGCTGTGCTCCGGCGCGGCCTTTTTTTGAAATAATCTCAAGCAAAGGAATAAATATGTCAGTAAGGCGTTTTTCGTTTCTCGTTTTCAGCCTCTTACTTGGTATCTTCCTCGTCAGTTCAGCGTCTAACCTGTGGTCACTGACCCGCAGTAACGACTCGCTGGATAATGTGAATAAAGAAATTCGTGTGGTGCTGTCGGTCATCGATCCGATTAACCACAGTCGCACACTGCGGGTGCGGCTGATGGAAGCCATGATTAATGCTTCCCTGGGCGACAAACAGAAAACGCAGGCGTCGCTTGAGAGCGCTAAAGCCGTGATGCAGAAGGCGACAGATGCATTCAATAATTATCAGGCTGCGCCTGCTGTCGAAGGGGAAGAGGCGCTTTCCGCCCCTTATCGCCGCGCCTGGCAGACCTATGTCGACGAAGGGCTGCGCCCGCTGATGGATGCCGCAAGTGCCAATGACACTGCACGGTTTAATCAGCTTGTCAGCACGACCATTCCGCAACTTGACCGTCAGTTTGAGATTACACTCGATAACTTGCTCGCTTTTCGCGAAAAATACGCCCAGCGTCTTAATAACGAGGCGCAGAATCGCTTTGTGAACAGCATGGTGACCCTTGGCGTTTTTGTGGTGCTGTTTACGCTGATCATTGCTGCCATATTTATCCTGCTTCGACGTCGTGTGCTTTCGCCGCTGGACACTGCACGCCGCCATTGCCAACAGATGGCAGAAGGGGAGTTGCATCTTCCTGTGAATCACGGCTCGAAAGATGAAATTGGCGATATGCTGGGTTCGCTGGAGCAGATGCGTCTGTCGCTGGTGGAAATCATTACTCAGGTACGTACCTCCAGCCAGAGCGTGGCGCACGCGGCAGAAGAGATTTCTGCCGGTAATACCGATCTCTCAGCACGTACCGAAGAGCAGGCTGCTTCACTTGGGCAGACCGCGGCCAGCATGGAACAACTGACATCTACTGTGAAGCACACCTCTGAAAATACCCAGCAGGCGAACACCCTTGCGGCAACGATGCGTGACTCTGCGCAGGAAGGTAACACGATCGTTGAAAAAGCGGTGATGTCGATGAAGGAGATCGAGTCCAGCTCCGGCAAAATCGACACCATCATTTCATTAATTGAAGACATCGCTTTCCAGACCAATATCCTGGCGCTGAACGCAGCGGTTGAAGCCGCAAGAGCCGGCGAGCAGGGGCGCGGGTTTGCCGTGGTGGCAAGCGAAGTGCGAAACCTGGCGCAACGCTCATCGCTGGCGGCGAAAGAGATCAAAGAACTTATTGAGGCGTCCAGCAGGCAAGTGCTGTTGGGGAGCGAAAGGGTATCGCAGGCGGGTGAAAGCATGCAGCGAATTATCAGCGCTGTTCAGCATGTTTCCGGGTTAATGTCGGAAATTGCACTCTCGACCGGTGAACAGAGTCGGGGCATTGACCAAATAAACCAGGCTGTTGCACAGATGGATACTGTTACGCAACAAAACGCCGCACTGGTAGAGGAAGCGTCTGCAGCGGCCTATTCGCTTAAAGAGCAGTCGCAGGTATTGGAAGAGACGGTGGCCGTTTTTAAACTCGGCTAATGCTTTACCGAAAGAAAGCACAGGCAGGCGAAAGCCTGCCTTGTCGTTTTTATGGCAGTCATGGTGATGGATTGGGCGTAATGCTGAGACGGGTGGCGAAGGGGTAAAAAATTATTCGGTGTCCCGATGATATGATGAGTGCCGGAACAAAAAATAAAATAAGAGTGCTATTATCCTCGCTGGATGCTGCGAACCAACACTGTCACCGACATTAACCCCAGGGGAAGACCTATGAGCCAGCAAGTACCGCTGAAATTTTATGACATTGTCGATGAGTATTCGACGGAATCGGCAACGCCGGTTAACGAGTCTGAACGTGACGCACTGGCGTACTATTTCCAGCTGCTGCTCACACGCTTAATGAATAATGAAGAAATCAGCGAAGCCTCTCAGCAGGAGATGGCCCGTGAAGCGGGTATCCAGGAACCGCGTATTGATGATATCGCTAATTTCCTGAATCAATGGGGCAACGAGTAACTTCTGTTGCCATTCATGAAAATATATTTTCAGCCCTAAAAATATATCCGCTTCAGCCGATACTTAAAGTAGAACACAATCGTCCCGTCACCTCTCAGGCAGGCTGTTGATTTACTTTAAATTTCGGAGATGTTATGAAGCGGATAACATTAGGTCTTATTCTCGCGGTGGTGATGAACAGCGCGCTGGCAGGGGGCGATGTTCACGGCACGATTGCTCTTCGGCTGGTGATCCTGCCGGCAAATGGCTGCCTTGAAGACGTCTGCGTGGTGGATCCCGGCAAAGCATTCGCTGCCATGCAACAGGGGAAACAGGCAGATGCGTTTATCACCACCCGGCAAGGACATCTGCTCACCATCGCCTTTTAGCGCCAGTGCTGACCTGGCGCGCAAATTAATACTGAATATTCGCCATCGCTTTATAGCGTTCCGGCAATGCACTGTTCAGTGCCAGTACTTTCTCCAGAATGGAGAAAGCGGGTGTACCTTTCGCACGTTCTGCACTGACAATGGCCTCACGGATAGTGAAGGCGGCGGCAGAAACCCGGGCAAAATATGCCTCGGAATCGGCGGTTTGTAATTCACCGGAAACGGCATAACGCACCGTCGGCCATTCGGTAAAATCGATTAAAGGAAAAGCCTCTTTATCCGGCGAAACATTGGCAGATAATAACTCTTCTGCCTGCGACGGATCTTTTTTTGCCAGTGCCAGCAGTGCTAAGCGATATTTTATTTTTGACAGAATGTCGCCGCTTTCTTTTTCTGCCGCCAGCGTGGTTACCCATGCCGATAATTCATCTGCCACCTGTTTCTGCGGCGGTGCGGTTTTATGGTCTTCCTTGGTTTGCGCACTGTTAAGTGCTGCAATTTCAATTAAATAATTTAAAATTTCTAATGTCATCTGTGACACCTGGTTATATTGGCAGTCTTACTCTGTAAAAAATGCGATTGACAGAGATGGGCAGTGGCTTTATCAGTTTGTTAATTACGCAAACGTAATGTCCTGTTCAAAAAGACGCTCAAATAACCATCAGCAGGTGAGGGCTTTTATTTTGAGTTCCTGTATTTCATGGCGCAATAATATTGCCAATGAATATAATATATCTGTTTGCTGAAACAGTATTAGCGAGAGAAAGTATTTTGAAAAACGAAAAAAACTGCGGCGTAGTGTGAGTTCAACTCAACATAGCGGTGAGTGTGCGCGGGCGGGCAGCGGGAGTTCTCAGCGCAGCGCCGACGGGCTGGCGAATCACTCCCGCATTCCGCGTTACGCTTTTTGTTTTACCCACACCAGTTGATCAACTCTGAAACCCAGGCTTCGTGCGGTGTTCAGGTAATCCTGCTTGACTGCATCCGGCAGTGTTGGTGTGCGCGACAGGATCCACAAGTACTCACGGTTCGGGCCGCTAACCAGCGCGTACTGGTAATGCTCATCCAGCTTAATGACGTTATAACCGCCATAGAATGGCCCAAAGAACGACACTTTTAACGCGGCAGTGGTCGGCTCGCCGGTAAAGTAGGCTTTCCCTTCGCTCTCGCTCCACCTGTTTTTCTGCGGATCATGCCCACGATTGAGCACGCTAATGCCGCCATCGCTGCGTTTGCCGTAGGTGGCGGTGACCTGGTCAAGGCCGCGTTCGAAGCGGTTTTCCAGGCGGGCAATTTCATACCATTTGCCGAGATAACGGCTGGCATCAAAGCCTGTGATGGGCTGAACCCCTTTCGGTGGGGTAGGCGATTTGCAGGCAACCAGCGTCAGGGCGATAGCGACACCGGTAACAACGGGCCATAGCTTCATGAGAACTCCTTTCATTACGCGATTGGGAGAAAGTGTAGTGCAATCATTGCGTACTTCATTCACCCCGGAAATATTCGTATTATATTGAGAGTATTCTTTGTTATCAGGCGTACCCCATGTCTTACTCCATCGGTGAATTTGCCCAGTTGTGCGGCATAAACGCAACCACGCTACGCGCGTGGCAGCGTCGTTACGGCCTGCTCAAACCGCTGCGCACGGACGGAGGCCACCGGTTATACAGTGACGAGGATGTTCAGCAAGCGCTGAAAATTCTCGACTGGGTGAAAAAAGGCGTACCGGTCAGCCAGGTTAAACCGCTGCTGGCGCGTCCAGGCGCGCGGCGTACTAATAACTGGCTCACTCTGCAGGAGAACATGCTGCAGCGGCTGAAAGATGGCAAAATCGAATCTTTGCGCCAGTTGGTTTACGACGCAGGGCGTGAATATCCGCGCCCGGAACTGGTCACGGAAGTCTTGCGCCCGCTGCGCAGTAAAGTTTCCGCCAACGTTCCGGCCATGATGACCCTGCGCGAAGTCCTCGACGGCATCATCATTGCCTATACCTCGTTCTGCCTCGAAGGGGATAAAAAAGCACCGGGTGATAATTACCTGATCACCGGCTGGCACCTCACCGACCCATGCGAAATCTGGCTTGAAGCGCTTAAACGCACCGGGCAGGGGCACCGGATTGACGTGCTCCCTGTGCCGCCCGCCACGCTGGCCCCGGAGATCTTCCCGGAACGCAAATGGTTGTTGGTGACCTCCGGCAAACTCACCCTTGCGCGCAAAAAACAGCTTGAACAGTGGCAGCAGCAGGTACGCTTCCTCGACGTGATTCCGCTCTAACCCCGTCTTTCCCCGTCCATTTTGTTTGCAGGCAACCCTCCTTCAGGAAGGCGCCTTGCTACGTCTTTAAAAAAATATCAAAAATAACTGCATAAATTAACTCTTTTTAAGTTATTGAAATTAGTGATTTATAAAAAATATTTTCATCAAAACTTGGACAAATAAAAGTAATTGTGTAAGTTTTAGATATGCCGTTACACCACGTTGTTCAACGCCCAGGTGAGAAACCCATGAGCACAAAGTCCTCTGTCATCGATCGGTTTGTTGATTACTACACCGGGCTGGAGAACCAGCCGCCTGCGGCGTTGGCTGCGCTCTACCACACGGATGCCGGGCTTATCGATCCGTTTGGCGAGCACCAGGGATTGTTCGCCATCCAGCGTTATTTCACCCACCTGCTGGTCAACGTGCAGCATTGCCGTTTTTCCATCGATACCCTGCTGTGTGACGGCAACCGCTGGGCCGTGACCTGGACGATGTACTGGTCGCATCCGCGCATTTCGGGTGGCGAGACGCTGACGCTTCCGGGTTGCTCAATCGTCGATGTGCAGGACAACCTGATCATTCGCCAGCGGGATTACTACGATGCGGGGCAGATGATCTACGAACACCTTCCCCTGCTGGGATGGGCGGTACGTGGTGTAAAACGGAGAGTGTGCGCATGATGACTGTCCTCATCACAGGCGCCAGCTCTGGTATTGGCGCCGGACTGGCGAAATCCTGGGCCGACGATGGCTGCCATGTCATCGCCTGCGGCCGGGATCCCGAGCGGCTTGAGGCGCTGCGCCAGTACCACCCGAACATCAGCGTCCGGCTGTTTGACATGACCGATGCTGAAGCCTGCCGCCAGTCGCTGGTGGACTGTGCTGCCGACCTGGTCATCCTGTGTGCGGGAACGTGCGAGTATCTGGATCACGGCCTGGTGGATGCCGCACTGGTGGAACGGGTACTCACCACCAATGTGCTGGGACCGGTAAATTGCCTGGCGGCATTGCAGTCGCAGCTTGTTGCCGGCAACCGCGTGGTGCTGGTCAGTTCCATGGCCCACTGGCTGCCGTTTCCCCGTGCTGAAGCGTATGGCGCATCCAAAGCCGCGCTCACCTGGTTTGCCAATAGTCTGCGCCTCGACTGGGAGCCAAAAGGCATTGCCGTCACGGTGGTGTCGCCAGGTTTTGTCGATACCCCGCTAACGCGTAAAAACGATTTTGCCATGCCGGGCCAGGTCAGCGTGGCGGACGCCGTAAAGGCGATCCGCCGCGGGCTGGCGAAAGGGAAAAATCACATTGCTTTCCCGTCCGGTTTCAGTGTTGTTCTGCGCCTGCTGTCGGCGTTACCTGTTTTTCTCCAATATGCGCTGTTGCGCAGGATGGTGCGCTCATGAAGATTGCCATTATCGGCAGCGGTATCGCCGGGTTGACCTGCGCCTGGCGGCTGGCGGGGCATCACCAGGTCACACTGTTCGAAGCGGAGCCGACGGTCGGCGGCCATACCGCCACCGTTGATGTCGCCACCCCGCAGGGTACATATGCCATCGATACCGGGTTTATTGTCTATAACGACCGCACGTATCCACGCTTTATGGGCTTACTCAGCGAACTGGGCCTCAGCGGACAAAAAACGCAGATGAGCTTCTCTGTGCATAACCCGCACAGCGGGCTGGAATATAACGGGCATACCCTCATCTCGCTGTTTGCGCAGCGGCGGAACCTGGCTAACCCGGCATTCTGGGGGTTGCTGAAAGAGATTGTGCGTTTTAACCGGCTGGCGAAACAGACGCTGGTGGCTGAAATAGACGACCACGCCACGCTGCAGACCTTTCTTGAGCAACACCGTTTTGGCGACTTTTTTGCCCGGCATTACATTTTGCCGATGGGGGCAGCCATCTGGTCTTCCTCGCTTCAGGAGATGCGACGTTTCCCGTTGCCGCTGTTTTTGCGCTTTTTTGCCCACCATGGCTTGCTGGATATTGCCGATCGGCCGCAGTGGTACGTGGTGCCCGGTGGTTCACGCGAATATACCCGTGCGTTGCTGGCAAAACTGGGCGATCGCCTGACGCTTCACCTGGATTCCCCGGTGCATCAGGTGGTTCGCCATCAGGACAGTGTCACGCTGCAGCTTGCAAATGCTCATCACACTTTTGACCAGGTCATTTTCGCCTGCCACTCCGCACAAGCGTTGCAGTTGCTTGCCGAACCCACATCCGCCGAACGTGCGGTGTTGGGTGATATAGGCTGGCAGCGCAATGAGGTGATATTGCACAGCGATCCTCGCTGGTTGCCGGTGCGTCAGCGTGCATGGGCAAGCTGGAACTATCGCCTGAGCGACAGCGATCAGCATCGTGCCTGTGTGACCTACAACATGAATATTTTGCAAGGGCTGCCAGCGGGCAGTCCGCTGTTTTGCGTGACCCTGAACCCGGATGCCCCGATCGATGACCGCCACGTCTGGCGGCGCTTCGTCTATGAGCACCCCCTGTTTAACCCACAAAGCTGGCGTGCTCAGGCCAGGCGCAGCGAGATCAATGGTCAGCAGCGCAGCTGGTACTGCGGAGCCTACTGGTACAACGGCTTCCACGAAGACGGGGTACGCAGTGCGCTTGATGTGGTGCACGGTATTGCTGCCGGGGAGGGCCAGTAAAATGAACAGCTGCCTCTATCACGGGGTGCTGCGCCACCGTCGCCTGCAGCCAAAAGCGCACCATTTTCGCTACCGCGTGTTTATGGCCTGGCTCGATCTGGACGAACTGAACTGTCTGCCGTCGGTTGGCGTGCATCGCAACCGTTTTGCCGCGGCGGCATTCCACGATGCGGACTATCCGCTTGGCACACCGTTGAAAAACAACGTGCTCAACCGGCTGGCAAGCCTGACCGGGGAACGCCCCGATGGCTGCGTAATGCTGCTGACGCAACTGCGCTATTTCGGCTTTCACTTTAACCCGGTCAATTTTTACTACTGTTACGACGCTGCTGGCGTGCTGCGCTGGATCCTGGCGGAAGTGCGTAATACGCCGTGGAACGAGCGCCACTATTACGCCGTAGACGGTCAGGCGGCACGCCCGCTGGAGAAAGCGTTCCATGTCTCGCCCTTTAATCCGATGGACATGGTTTATCACTGGCGTTTCAACAGCCCCGGTAAAACGCTGCATATGCATATTGAAAACCATCAACAGGCGAAAGTGTTCGATGCCACGCTGACGCTCCGCCGCGAGCCGCTGACGCGCGCCAGCCTGCGTTCGCTATTGCTGCGTATTCCGTTTATGACACTCAAAACCGTACTGGCCATTTACTGGCAGGCGCTGCGGCTGTGGCTGAAGCGCGTCCCCCTTTACAACCATCCCGCTAGCAGGAGTGAACGCTCATGACCGATCCCGCCTTTGCGCTTGAACCCGATATTTCGCGCAACGTCCGTATCGCACGATGGCTGCTTTTTCGCCTGCTGAGTGGCATCCGCGAGGGGGCGCTTACGATACGTGATGGGGCGCAGACCTTCCGGTTTGGCGATCCTTCAGCCGCGCTGCATGCCGAGGTGCAGATCCTGGTGCCAGGCGTTTACTGGCGGCTGCTGACAGGCGGCAGTCTCGCTGCCGCAGAAGCCTGGATAGATGGCGAGTGGCAGACCCACCAGCTTCCCGTGTTGTTGCAGATTGTGGCACTCAACAGCAAGGTGCTGGCACGGCTGGAAAGCGGTTTTCGCTGGCTCGGCAGGCCGATTGAGCGGCTGCGCCACTGGACGCGACGCAATCACCGCCAGCAGGCACGGGAAAATATCGCTGCACATTACGATCTGGGCAACACGTTTTATGCCCACTTTTTGGATGAAGATTTGCTCTATTCCAGCGCCCTGTTTACGGCAGAGGATCAGGATCTCGGCGGGGCTCAGCAGGCCAAAATGGCCCGTCTGTGCGAGCAACTGGCATTAACGCCGGATGATCATCTGCTGGAAATCGGCACCGGGTGGGGGGCGATGGCGGAGTACGCCGCGCGTCATTACGGTTGCCGTGTAACCACCACCACGCTATCGCACGAGCAGTATGCCTGGGCAACCGCGCGGATTGCCCGTGCGGGGTTACAGGATCGGGTGCAGGTTCTGCTGTGTGATTACCGAGATCTGACCGGTGAGTTCGACAAGCTGGTCTCGGTAGAGATGATTGAAGCGGTGGGGGAACGTTATCTGCCCGCGTTCTTCCGCACCTGTCAGGCGCGTTTACGCCCCGGTGGGCGCATGGTGATTCAGGCCATCACCATTCAGGATCAACGCTACCGTGAGTACAGCAAAAGCGTTGATTTTATTCAGCGCTATATATTTCCCGGCGGATTTTTACCGAGCATCACGGTAATGAATACCTTAATGACGCGCCACACCGATTTCGTGGTGCGTAATCTGTTCGATATGGGGCCGGACTACGCCCGCACGCTGGCGCACTGGCGGCAGCGCTTCGTTAACGCCTGGCTGGAGATTGAAAAACTGGGGTTCAATGACCGCTTCCGCCGGATGTGGCTTTACTACTTTGGCTACTGCGAAGCCGGGTTTAATGCCCGCACCATCAGCGTGGTGCAGCTCACTGCGGAGCGGGTATGAAACGCTATCTGCAGGTTTTTCTGCTGGCGGTTGCCTTTGATCTCTACTGGACGCTGGTGGTGCTCTTTCGCGAGCGCGGCCTGTTTTTGTGGCTGGGCCTGGCGATCCTCGCCTGCATGTTGCTTTCGCCTGCGCAACGCCTTAATGCCGTATTGCTGGCGGCCGCAGGTAGCGGGCTGGATGCCGCCTGGGCAGGGACAGGGCTTCTCAACTTTCACGGCGACGGGCTGTTGCCGTTGTGGATGGTGGCGCTGTGGCTGATGTTTGCCACCGTCTGGACGTCACTGACGCGAACCACCACGCTGCCGGAATGGCTGCTGGTGGTACTGGCAACGCTGGGCGGCCCGGTGGCATACCTCATCGGTGAGCGGCTGGGGGCGATCGTGTTCCTGCAACCCACGTTTATTGTCGTCAGTTGGATGGCCTCTGGCTGGTTGGTAATGATGTTGTTTTTCCACATCTTTCTGGGGAGACGACCATGAGACGCACAGTACTGATGCTGATGCTGCTGGTCGCAGCTGCGCCTGCCAGCGCCGCCGACTGGCTGAACTGGCGCAAAGTGGGGGACGCAACCCTGAGCTGGGGGCCGTTTACAGTCTATAACTCGCAACTGCGCACGCCAGCCGGGCATTATAGCGGGCCTGGCGCGGATCAAGCGCTCATTATCACCTATCAACGTGATATCGACCGCGAGACGCTGGTGGAGGCTACCCGTGAGCAATGGCAGGCACAGGGGATCCTGACGCAGGAGCCGCAAAGCGAGGCCTGGTTGCAGATGTTGCAGACGCTCTGGCCGGACGTCACGCCAGGCGCACAGCTGGCGTTTGTGCTCACCGCTCAGCAGGGGCAGTTCTGGTATCGCGCTTCGCCACGACAGAAGGGCTTTACCCCGCTGGGTCCACGCCAGTCAGCCGCCTTTAGCCGCCGTTTTCTGGCGATCTGGCTTGATCCCAACACGCAATACCCTGAACTGCGTAAGCAGTTAATCGGAGGTCACTGATGAAACGCATGATAATGATTGGCCTGGCGCTGATGATGCTACTGGCCGGTTGTAGCACAGGGATTGAAGAGTACCGCCACCAGCAACCGCCGCTGGATATTTTTCACTATTTCCAGGGCGACACCGAAGCCTGGGGCATGGTGCAGGATCGCAGTGGTAAACAGCTGCGCCGCTTCCATGTTGCGATCCACGGCGAGGTGGCGGGCGAGACGCTGACGCTGAATGAACATTTTGTCTATGACGATGGCGAGAAACAGCAGCGGGTGTGGCACATCCGGCGCATTGGCGCTGACCGCTACGAGGGCACCGCGGGCGATATCGACGGCGTCGCCACCGGGCAGGCGGCAGGTAACGCTTTTCACTGGCGCTACAGCATGAACGTGAAGGCCAGCGGCAGCACCTGGCTGCTACACTTCGATGACTGGATGTATCTGCAGGACGGGACGCATCTCTTTAACAAAACCGAGATGAAGAAATTCGGCCTCACCGTCGGGACCGTAACACTTTTCTTCAGCCGTAAAGCGCCGTAACAGGAGGGCTTATGAACACGCAACCCGTCATTGGCATCAGTGGATGCCTGACCGGCTCAGCCGTACGTTTTGATGGCGGGCACAAACGGATGGGCTTTGTGATGGACGATCTGGGGCAGTGGGTGACCTATAAACCCATCTGCCCGGAAATGGCTATCGGCCTGCCAGTGCCTCGTCCGGCGCTGCGTCTGGTGCAGACCCCTGAAGGGGAAAGTCGTATGCGTTTCAGCCATGCGCCACACGATGATGTGACCGAAAAAATGGCGGCCTTCAACGCTGCCAGCCTTCCACAGTTTGCAGGTTTGTCGGGCTTTATTGTCTGCGCCAAATCGCCGAGCTGTGGTATGGAGCGTGTGCGGCTGTACGATGAGAAGGGCAATCGCGGACGTAAAGAGGGGGTGGGATTATTTACCGGTGCGTTGCTCGACGCCTACCCGTGGCTGCCGGTCGAAGAGGACGGTCGTCTGCACGATCCGCAGCTACGAGAGAATTTTGTTGAGCGTGTGTTCGCCCTGCATGAACTGAACACCCTGCGCGCCAGCGGCCTGACCCGTCACGCACTGCTGGACTTTCACAGCCGCTACAAACTGCAATTGCTGGCTCATCATCAGGCGGGCTACCGCGAAATTGGGCCGTTTGTCGCGTCGCTGCATGAGTGGGACGATCTGGACGCGTTTTTCGTCGTCTACCGCGAAAAACTGATGGCGATCCTGAAAAAAAACGCCTCGCGGAAGAACCACACCAACGTGCTGATGCATATTCAGGGCTATTTCCGCGAGCACTTAAACAGTCGCCAGCGCGGAGAGCTGCGCGATGTGATCCTCCATTATCGCAACGGCCTGCTGCCGATCCTCGCGCCGATAACCCTGCTGAAGCACTATCTGGCGGAGTACCCGGACCACTACCTGCTGCAACAAAACTACTTTGCCCCGTATCCGGACGACTTAGGTCTGCGTCTGGCCGTTAGCTAACACTCATGAAAAGAAGGCCCACCTGACCCTGTAGGGCACACCACATGCCACCTTAGACGACACTTCACTGTCGTCTTTTTTTATGCTTAGCACTGGCATCCGGCCCGTGTTACCCGGCGCGGTGCCGGTACCACGGTATAAACACCCGCAGCGTACCCCCCCAGAACAGGCCATCGACCAGCCCTGTCAGGAGCCCATACAGCAGGCAAAAAGGCGGTGCGTTACGCAGTTCAGGGTGCAAATAAAGGGCGGCGTTCAGCCCATATTTAAGGCCGAAGGCAAGAAGAATGAGCACCAGCGTCAGCGGTGTGCCAGGGCGAATGATCAGGCCCGGCGAACCGGCACGCTTCACCGGTGGTTGCGTGCGCCATAACAGATAGCCAAGGGCAACGCCTGCCGGCATACCCGCAGCCATCATTGCCAGGCCTACTTTCGCATGGCCCAGCTCGCCTGTGAGGGTCACGGTTCCCCACACCAGAAACAGCAGCGGGAGAAAAAACAGCCTGCCTGGCGGCATTTCCCGATCGGACAGCGCCTTCACCCCACGAAAGAGCAGCAACATAAACAGGCCCCACACCCACACCGGTGTATTGCTAATAAACGGTATTAATGACATCACTCCCCCTGATGACTTCGCATTTTTGGACGGCCAGAGCCAGCGTTCGCAAGCAGGAAGAGGTTGCCCTGTGTTCACCGTCAGGCCCACGGCAGGCAGGCGACAGCCGCCTGACAGCAGGCTGACAGAGACGATCCGCAACGGTAGAAGGCGGCGTGGTCAGGTGGGGCTGACATCGCCCATGCGGGTTTTAACCCACTGGCGGTAACTGCCCGGCGACATGCCCATCAGCGCACTAAAAGCCCGCCGGAACGCCGTCTCATCTTTGTAACCGCAAGCGAGCGCCACCTGTAATACGCTTTTCGCCGGCATGGACAAAAGCATGGCCGCATTTTCAATTCGCACCCGGGTAATAAACGCTTTTGGGCTTTCCTGAATGAGCGCCGCCATTTTGCGGTTCAGTGTGCGGGTGGTCATGTTGAGCGCCGCCGCCAGTTGTTCGACGGTGATGTCCGGGTGCTGATACCGCACCAGATGCTCTGCCTGCATCAGAAGAGGGTGCCTGGCATTAAGGAAGCCACCAGGGGCATAAAGCTGTTGCGACAAGGGCTGGCTGTCCGCCACCGCCATATCGGCGGTCAGTCTGGCTAATTCGCTCCCCGCATGCTGGCGGACGAGGTGGATAACCAAATCGACCCATGACAGGGGGCCGCCGGTGGTCACCACGTTATCCTGTTCGACCAGTACTCTTCCCCATTGCGGTCGGGCCTTTGTGTAGCGATCCCGAAAGGTGTGATACAGCCACCAGGTGGTGGCGCAATCCCGTTCATCCAGTAACCCCGCTTCAGCAAGCACAAAACTGCCGGCGCAGGCACCGGCTACACCGCTTCCCTGCTGGTATTGCTGTTTCAGCCACGCGGCGGCGGCTGTCACGGCTTCCCGCTCTAGCGGGTATTTTTGCTCATCCAGTTGCATGCCGCTGGCAATGATCAGATTGAAGCGCGGCACGCTGTCAAAGGCACCGTCGCTGGCTATTTCCCGACCCTGCACATCGGCAACGGGTTTACCGTCGCGGGTGATCACGCTGACGTCAAAAAAAGGCGAGTCGCGTTGCAGCGCTGGATTGAGCGTCGGGTTTTGCACAATAACCTGATTTGCCAGCCAGAACATGTCCGCCAGCCCGGAGAGGGCCGATCGCATACTGCCCGGCAGTGCCAGTAAGCCAATTTTCATGGTGAATTCCCGAAGCTGAAATAATGTCTGATTTTGCATGTTACATGTCATTAAAGACACTTCATAGCGCACAACGCTGGCCGTTACACTGATGAAAATTCACTGCACTCACGCAAAAGGAGCGGGGCAGGGTGAGACATTTCAATAACATCATTCGACGACTGACGCTAATGACCGGCCTGCTGGTGGCGTTTAACCCGGCTTCACACGCGGAGGATCGCAACATCAAAAATATCGTCCTGGTTCACGGTGCCTTTACCGATGGCTCAAGCTGGTCTGCCGTAACGGCACGGCTTCAGGCTAAGGGGTATCACGTTACCGCCGTGCAAAACCCGCTGACCTCGCTTCATGAGGATGTGGTAGCCACAGAACGGGTGATTGAACGGCAGAAAGGGAGTGTGTTGCTGGTGGGGCACTCATGGGGTGGCGCGGTGATCACCCAGGCCGGAAATGCGGCAGCGGTAAAGGGGCTGGTCTATTTATCTGCGCTGGTACCGGACAGGGGTGAATCGGTAGCACAAGCGCTGGCGCGGTTTGGTGCGCCAATGCAGGGTATGACAGCGGATAAGCAGGGCCTGATTTGGCTCGATAACGCCGCGATGTTTCAGCGCCTGATGGCCAATGATCTTGCCGCGCCGCAGGCGCGTCTGCTGGCCGCTGTTCAACAACCTATTACGGCGGCAGCCTTTGAGGAGAAAGTGACTGCTGCTGCGTGGCGTGACAAACCGAGCTGGTATCTCATTACCGAAAATGACCACGCGCTGAACGCAGCGGTTCAGGCCCGTTTCGCCAGGCAGATCAATGCCCATGTTTCACGAGTACCTTCAGCTCACATGTCTATGATGTCGCACCCTGCAGCGGTGGCCGAACTGATAGACCGGGCTGCACGTCGTCTTCATTAACCCTTCTTTGCAAAGGTGGAACGTATGAAAGTCCTGCATCTCGACGCCAGTATTACCGGAGAATATTCCCTTACTCGTCAGCTTTCCCGCGAGGTTGTCAATACGCTGACCGCGCGCGGAAACGTTAATAGCGTGATTTACCGGGATCTGGTGAAAGACGAAATCAGCCATTTAACGGGAGCCATCGCCGCAGGTTTCCGCCCGGTTCCTGGTAACGAGCCCACACCCGACGCACTGACCCGTGAATATCAAACGTCAGACACACTGATGGCTGAGTTTCTGGCAAGTGATGTGATTGTAATGGGCGCGCCGATGTACAATTTCTCTGTTTCCTCCCAACTGAAAGCCTGGCTTGACCGCCTTGCCCAGCCGGGTAAAACCTTCCGTTATACCGCAGAAGGCCCGATCGGGCTGGTGAAAGAGAAAAAGGTGATCATCGTTTCCGCAAGAGGGGGGTTTTATTATCAAACACCCCTGGAAAAAATGGATTTTCAGGAGCGTTATTTGCGCACGTTTCTGGGTTTCCTCGGCATTACAGATATTGCCGTGATCCGGGCTGAGGGTGCGTCTAAAACCGATGAAATCAAACAGCGCGGGATTGCACAAGCGCTGGAAACCCTGCCTTCAGTCATCGACGATCTTTTACGTGCGGAGAAATAATGATGTTGCATGCTGTCATACTGCATTACCAGTGCCGCAAAGAGGAACTTACCGTTCACCTTGAAGGGCATAAAACCTGGCTAATTAATGGGATGAGTTCAGGCAAGGTTATTTTCGCCGGGCCATTAAGTGACAACCGCGGCGGGTTTATTCTGCTTGACGGGGAAAATGAAGAGCACGTCGTGCAGTACATGCAAACCGATCCCTTTGTCGACTATCACCTTGTCAGCGTGACGATCTACAGCATTGAACCGGCGATGATTGCGCAGGGCTTCGCGGAAAAGTGGGCACCGACAGCGAAGGTGATCGCCGCCAGCGGCCCAGGCGGAAGCTAAAAAGCGGGCCACAGCCATTCTGGCCAACGTTTCTCACCGGCAATGATTTGCCGGTGTGTCCTCAAGGCAGGCAATATACATTTCAGCGGAACGGCGCACGATATCGTCTGCCTGTTCCGTTATTTCTCTGCCTTCAAACCCGCCGTAGAGTTTCGCAAACCGCAGACTTTCCAGGCGGCGCACCATCTCGCTAACCGTTGCGCCGGGGAGCGGCAACATATTGGGGTAGCTCCACATAAACGAGACGGCATTTGCGCCAGGCGTGACTTGCAACGTATCGCCGGTGAACAACGCGCCGTCGCCGCGTGACCAGTGCAGCACGCTGCTGCCGGGGAAATGCCCGCCCGTACGGAGAATGCTCACCTCTGTGTTTAGCGCAAAGGAATCGCCTTCCCACAATGTCAGGTAGGGACTGTCGCGCATGATCCACTGGCGATCGCTGGCGTGCAGGTAAACCGGAGCCGCAAATTCTGCCGCCCAGTCTTGCAGGGTGGTGTAAAAATGCGGATGTGAAATGGCGATAGCCTTTAGCCCACCCAGTGCGGAAATCAGCGTTTTGGTGGCATCGTCCAGGTTGGCGATGCAGTCCCATAAAATATTGCCTTCCGGGGTGCGCAGCAGGAACGCTCGTTGGCCGATGGCAAATTCCGGTACCGTGCTCATGCTCAGCAGATCGTGTTCGTGCTGCTGCCATTTATTGGTGTGCGTGGCAATGAGGTCAGGGAAGTTAACCCATTGCTGCCCAGTTTTGGGCACAAACTGACGTGCATCCGCACAAATGGCGCACCGTGCCGGAGGGGAGGACGTTATGGACCAGGAAGTGCCGCAGGCGTTGCAAAGTGTGATCATCGCGTTGTCCTTTTTTTGTTTACCCTTCAAGCCTGGCACAGCCTGTAGCGGGCGTGACACTCTGCCTAACGAAGGAGGGTATGCTGCTCCTTCATGACCAACAGAGGAAAAACGCATGATTGTCCGTACATGGCACGGTTGCGTTCCGCTTCAGCATGCGGAAGGCTTCGCGAAACACCTTGAACTTACCGGTGTATTACATGCTAAAAGCATCGCGGGAAACCGGGGCGCGTGGGTGCGCAGAGAAGATCAGGGGGACTGGGCGCATTTTTTTCTTGCCACCTACTGGCAGGATCTTGCGGCGGTGAAGGCATTCGCCGGGGAACATTATCATGTTGCCGTGACCTATCCGGACGATGAGGTTTTTGCGTTGTTGTCCGACCCCTATGTTTTTCAGCATCAGGTGGACGCGGTTACACCGCTGTAAAAGGCGTTCAGCCACGCCCTGCAAGAGACGATGTTGCGGTAAACCTGCCTGCTGGCTTCATGCCGTCAGACAGGTTTTTCGCATCTTAAAATGTGTAAGCTGCGCCGAGGGTGAAGGTAAAATAATCGTCTTTTTTAACAATCGGACTGTTGTTCACCCGATTGGGTAAAGTGGTATAACGCACATCAGCATAACCTGACCAGTTATTACTGAACATATGTTGCCAGTTAATACCGTAATCAATACTGTTAATACCGCTCCCCGCAGAATATTTTCTGAAGCCAGAATTTACGCTTTGTTTATCATTCACACCAAACCAGGTATTATTAAAGCGGGCATCACCATATTTGGCTTCAGAGCTGAAAACGAGCGTATCAATATCATTATTAAAGGCCACAATATTCACTTTCCCGGTATATTGCATCCCCTGGCTGTCCGTCAGCGGAGCAATGATATTACCTTCAAAGCCAATCCACGGGGTGGCCCACCATCCCATCGTCGCTGTGGTGGTCATTGCAGGGTCGATTTTCCCCATGCCTTTTAGCGTGTCCGAACCGTCCTGAATCCATGAGTTACCGCTATCCGTGCGGCCTGTCGAATAGCCAATCGCCTGACCGAGATAAAGACCATTGTCGAACTGATGGCTATAACCCAGGCCTTTTTCTGTATTGAGGAACCAGCCACCAGAAGTCCATTCGAAGTAAGGTAATGCATGCGTCTCATACTTATCGGAACCGGTATATTTTGGTGCATACTGTGCGCCCAGTCCGAGGGTAATTGATGACGATGAATTTTCTGCTGCAGCGTGCGCTGAAAATGAAATAATAAATAATGCAGCAACAGTGGTTTTTATTTCCTTCATAAAACTCCCGGGATCAATTATGCTTACAACAATGGGATTCAAAGTATGCATGCAGATAATCAAAATACCTGCAAGATTTAATCAAGATTCTGTCAAGGTGCGAATGTGAAACGTGTCTTAATTATTGAAGATGACCTCGATGCGGCGAATGTGCTTGAGGCTTATCTCAAGCATGATCAATTTCAAACATCCATCGCCAGCAATGGCCAGCGTGGTCTGGAGCTGGTGTTTAGCTGGAAGCCTGACATTGTTTTGCTTGACGTAATGCTGCCCGCGTTGAGTGGCACGGATGTTTTGCTTGCGCTGCGCCGCCGGAGCGATGTGCCGGTGATCATGATCACCGCGGTCAGTGACGGTAGCGATAAAATCACCGCGCTGCGTTTTGGCGCCGATGACTACGTGGTCAAACCCTATAACCCCGGTGAAGTGGTGGCCAGGGTGCATGCCGTGCTGCGGCGCTATGCGGGCGAACGCAGTAATGCCTTGATTCAGTTCAGGGGGCTGAAAGCAGACACCGAGTCGATGACCGTCAGTGTGGAAGATGGAAACGGGGCCTCAACAATACTGGATCTGACGCCGACGGAGCTTTCCTTGTTGGTCACTTTTTTGAAGTCGCCGAATAAAGCGTTCACCCGCCAGGCGTTGCTGGAAGCCTGCCTGCCTGAAAGTGATGCGCTGGAACGCGTGGTGGATACCCATATTTATAATTTACGCAAAAAACTGGAAGCGGCAGGGCAAACCGATCTGCTGATTAATATTCGCGGCATTGGTTACAGGTTTGCCAACCTATGAAACCCTTTCAGTCCCAGCCGCAAAAAGAACCGCGCACCTTATGGGCATGGATTTGCCGGCGTTTGGTCTCGCTTGCCGTCGGCAGCATTTTCATTATCGCTTTTCTCATGTGGCTGCGATTTTATGTGCAGAATAAATGGCACGAATATCGGATGCCGGAAGCAGTGCGAGCGGAACTCGCTGTGCTGCTTCAGAACCCGATGCAGGACATTAACCGTTACCACCAAATTATTGATACCTGGTACGGGCTACACTATTCCGACCCAACTATCGGGGTTATGGACTGGTTGATTCTGGTTGCGCTGGTGCTGGTGTTTATTCCCGTTATTGTGCTGGTTACACTGAAGGCTGCGCGGCCCATTTCACACCATATCGGCCGGCTGGATCGCGCTGCCCGCTCTGTGGCCACGGGGGGGTTCGGCTATAAAATACCGGTTCCTGAAACACTGCCGCTTGAATTACGCAGCCTCACTGAAAACTTTAATGGCATGTCGTTGCAGCTTGAACGGTATGAAAAGGACTTGAAAAAAGCGCACGTCATGTTGGCGCATGAGCTTCGCTCGCCGCTTACTGCCGCCATTGGGCGCTTACAAGGGATGATTGACGGGATATTTGAACCCACGCCGGACCAGTTGAATATGGTCATGCGACAAATGAAAGCCCTGAACCGGCTGGTAGAAGATCTGCATTTGCTGAAACTGGCAGATGCCGGTGAGCTTAACCTCAATATTATGCCGGTCAATATCAATGATATTGTCCGGGAGAAGATTGCATGGATAACGCCAACGGCAGAAAAGGCCGGGGTCGCCATTACCCAGCAGAAATTGCCCGCGCTTACGGCAATGGCCGATCCGTATCGTATTGGCCAGGTTTTCCTGATACTGATGGATAATGCGTTGCGCTATGCCGCTGACGGGAAAATCATCGCGATCAGTTATCGCACCGACGGCGAGACAGTCAGCGTTATTTTCAGGGATCAGGGGCCCGCGGTAGCGGATAATTTTCTGGAAAATATCTTTGCCCCGTTTGTGCGCGAAGATACCTCCCGCTCCCGCCATGCCGGTGGTTCCGGGCTGGGGTTATCCATCGCTCACGCCATTTGTGCAGCGCATGGCGGTAAGCTGAGCGTTGAAAAGTGCAGCGAGGGTGGGCTGGCATTCAATGTGCAACTTCGCGTGCGTTAATTTATTGGGTAGGTTGACGTATTCTTAACAATACACGCGCAGAAACTTGATGATGAGGGCGTTAAATACAGGGTAAACGGAGGTTTACCATGTCGTTTACGCTCATTGATTGTTTGCTGTCCGCGTATCATAAAATGCCTTATCGCTGCATCTGGATACTCATCATCGCGCTGTTTCTTTTTGCTGTTCAGATTGTGCTGGCAATAATGCTGGATGCTCCCGCATCACGTCGAAAATAACCGCTGTACGAAGCGGTTAGCAGATTATTTTGCCGGTGCGCGTCGGTTCTGACCACCGCAGTTTATATTCCCAGTTCTTGTCGTACAGTCCGATAGCAAAGGCCATGTGTTTATTTTGTGCGTGGCATAATTTGCGGGCATCGGTGATGTTCGCCCACATCAACAGACTGCCGGGGCTGTGCTGCGCAAATTGCGGATCCAGCCCGCCATTGGGTACATCAAAATAAATCATACGCTGGCTCGGAGCCGCCAGAACCAGGTCAATGGCACAGGGCATGCCGTCAAAAAACAAGACATTGCCAAAAATCATATGCCGCACAGCAGACAGCAATTCTGTTATTTTCATTCGGTCATAGCATCTTACCGTATCAGCAAAACGGCGTTTGAAAAGGTATACATAAAGCCGGGCAATCTCGGCGGAGGACAATTCAGCGAGCGGATAACAGGTGCCGCCGGCCGCAAGAAATTTTTTTAATTCACTGTTTCTTTTGCGTGTGGTTTTGACGGAAAAGTGCTCCTTTATGCGGCATATCTGGCGTTTGTTACGGTAAATAAATGCCGCATTAATAATATTGCGACGATTTGCCGCCGACAGGCGATTCGTTCGCTCTGGAAACCAGACTTTTTGTTCCGCAGCCACTGGCATCATCACCTCATCATAGGATATCGGATAGTCGCGCCAGACATTCAATCCGACGTGTTTCCCATCAGCAGTGAAATACGCAGCAGTGGTTTCGCCCCGCTGGCAATAGTGCCAGAATGTGAACTTCATACGCCCTTTTTTTAAAAAGAATTGCACCAGATCCGGGTGCATATTTACGCTGCCACCAAATTGATAATACGCAGCGGCATAACGTTCAAAATCACAGGGGGACCACCCCATGAGTTTATGTTTTATATTCATTATTCCGTAACCTGAATTAAAAAAGCGTTAAATCGTATTATCGCCACCCAGCACGGCATACAGTTTTACCGTCTGAATCAGATAGTGCAGACGCGATTCAAGCTGTTGTTTTTGTGCTTCGAGGAGGTCGTTGTTTTGCTCTATCAGGCTCTCTTTACTGAGCTGACCGGCAGCCTGCGACATGGTGCTCATTTGGTACTGTTTTAGTGCCGCGCGGTATATCGCCTCACTATCATCCAACTGGGCTTTCATGGCCGTCTGGCCTGCAAGGGCATCGGAGACATCCCTGAATGCCTGTTGAATGGCTTTCTGGTAATTCACTATTTCAATTTGCTTATTCAGATCGGCGTTCGTCAGGTTGGCTGCATTTTTTCCCCCATCAAAGATGGGCAATGTTATGGAGGGCACAAAACTCCAGGCCGCGGTGCCGCCTGTTAACAGCTTACCGAGATCTGCCGAGGAGGAGCCGCCCGCCGCGGTAATTGAGATGGTCGGGAAAAAAGCTGCCCGCGCCGCGCCAATACGCGCGTTTGCAGCCTGCAATTGGTACTCTGCCGCCACGATGTCCGGGCGTTTGAGCAGCACTTCGGAGGGCAAGCCGCTTGCCAGCACCGGGAAATGCCAGGCCTGATCGAGGGTCGCGCCAGTGAACAACGAGGCAGGCAACGGCTGGCCGACAAGAAGTTGCAAGGCATTGTAATTTTGCTGGGCCTGTAACTTAAGCTGCATCAGTTGCGCTTGCGCGCGGTCGGCCGCTTTGCTGGCATTCATGACTTCATTCTGGCTTAACGCGCCTGCCGCGCAGGCCTGCTGCGCCATTTCTTTCAGCGTCAGTGTATTGTTAACCAGGCGCTCATAAATACCCACGGCTTGCTGGGTGGAGAGATAAGTAAACCAGGCACTGACGGTTTGTTCGATTAAATTAATGCGCAGCGCCCTTGAGGCGGCTCCGGCAGCGAGATACTCGTTTAGCGCGGCCTCTTTCAGGCTTTGCAGACGCCCCCAAAAATCGATTTCCCACGAGGCTGACACCAGTTTTGCATCATATTGTCGCCACGTTACCGCTCCCGTATCGACGGTGTCGAAGATGCCAGCCGGTTCATGGGCCGCGGTTTTCTCGAGAGTAAGAGTGATATTCGGTAGCGGTGATAACCGTTCTACGCCATATTGCGCCGCGACTTTTTTTAAATTCAGCGCTGAAACCTGCATGTCTTTATTACCGGCGATGGTCAGCGCGATCAATTGTTGTAATCGGGCATCGCTAAAAAAAGGAGGGGCGGTGTGAGAAGCGACAGCTACTGTATTATCCGCAATGATCTGCTGATTCCAGCGCAGGGGGATATGCGCGTCCGGGCGATGATAATTCGGCGCAAGATGGCAGCCTGTTAATAATGCTGAAAACAGTGCGGCAGTTAATAATGAAAGTGGGGTGGTCGCTGACGCCATTATTCCGTCTCCGAAGCCTCGTGAATATGAATGAAAGACGGCTTTTTCCGCCTGCACGGCAGATTATCCAGAGCTTTATCAATAAACGGTCAAGGGCCATTCAAGGTTGACGCAATATTGTGGTAAAGGGGGATTTTTTATTAGCGTTGACCATATCTTGATAATCCCTCATCTATTCCTTGTTCTTCCTGCGTTGAGATACTGACCTGGAATAACCCGGGATTGATATGATGCGATATCAGAAAAAAACAACGCTTCAGGAACGGATCACCTCGCCTTCAGGTAAAGTGATTTGCGCCTTTGCTTTTTCGCTGCTGCTGGCGGCGTGCGATGATAGCCAGGTAAAAACCGTGTCTCTGCGGCCCGTGAAGACCTGGATCGTTAGCCAGGCGCAGCCCGCGCCGTCCATGACCTGGACAGGAACAATTGAGCCTGCCGAAGAGGTCACACTGCAATTTCGTCTCAACGGTAAACTGGGCAGCAAGCCGGTCGATGTTGGGGCCAGCGTGACGAAAAACCAGACGGTAGCGCAACTGACGGCAACGCAGAGCGCCGAAGACACCGCTGCGGCACTGGCGGAATATCAGGATGCCGTGGTGGCCGAGGAGAAGGGGCGCCAGGCCCTGGAAAGAAGTAAAAAGCTGTTTGCTATTGGCACCGTTTCACGCGCTCAACTTGAAGAGGCGGTATCCTCTCTTGCCACACTGACCGCGCGCAAAGTCCGTGCGCAGGCGCAAAAAAATAACGCCCTGAATGGATCCGATTTCAGCAAACTGCAGGCGCCGTTCGATGGCAGGGTGACGGCTTATCCCGCGATGGTTGGGCAAAACATCTCCGCTGGTCAGGATGTGCTCAAGATCGCTTCTGCACAGGCGGAAGTGCAATTCAGCGTGTCCTCTGAACTGGCAGCAGCGCTTCACCCCGGCGACGGGCTTACTGTGCTTTACGCAGGTCGCCGCCTGCCCGGACACATCAGGTACATCACTCCGCAACTCGACAGCACCACCCGCACCAGTCTGGTTCGCGCCTCGCTGGTGACAGAGGGTGTTGATCCGGTGTTTGGCACAGCAGTCTCTGTTGAGCTTGCGGTTGCAAAAGAGCAGGTGATGCCTTTACCTGCCTCTGCACTGACGCGTGCGGGCGATCAACCGGCGGTATTTGTTGTCAACCCGACCACCGGCGCACTCGATATCCGCCCGGTCAGCATCGCCCGTTTTTCTGCGGATAAAGCCTACGTCTCGGCGGGCCTGAAAACCGGCGAGAAAGTGGTCACGGCTGGCGTCAATACATTACAGAACGGGGAAAAGGTGAGTACCGGTGCTGAGGCCGCAAAATGAATCTTGAGAAATATAACCTTTCCGCATGGGCTTTAGCCCATCAGCAACTGGTCAGTTTTTTTCTGCTGATCATTATGGCCGCAGGTTGCCTCTCTTTCACCGCACTTCCGCGTGACGAGGATCCGGCCTTTACCATTAAAACCGCCGTGATCAGCGTTGACTGGCCGGGAGCCACCCCGAAGGAGATGGTCGATTTGGTGGCCGATCCGATCGAAAAAGCGGTGCAGGAGCTACGCTGGTTTGACAGCGTAGACAGCCTGAGCCGTAACGGCCATAGCGAAATCACCGTGAACCTGCTGGATGTCACGCCGCCTTCTGAGGTGAAGCCATCCTGGGAATCGTTGCGCAAAAAAATGCGCGATATCGCCCCCAGCCTGCCAGAAGGTACCAGCGAACCGGCGGTGAACGATGAGTACGATGCCACTTACGGCACGATTTATGGCATCACCGGTGAGGGGTTTTCCAGCGAGGAGTTACGCACTTTCGCCGATAACATCCAGCGCGATCTCCGCACGGTGAAGGATATCGGCCGCACAGTACAGATCGGTGTGCAGCCCCAGCAGGTGATCCTGAGCTTCTCTGCACGCCAGCTTGCGAGCATGGGGATCTCCCCGGACGACATTTTGACGGCGCTGAAAAACAATAATGCCGTCACGCCATCAGGAGATTTACGCACCGCGGATGACCGTATCCGTTTTCAAATCAGCGGCACGAAGCTGAATGAGGATGCGCTGAAACAGATCACGTTGCATGCCGGCGGGCGCGCCATTTCGCTGCCGGAAATCGTTACCGTTACGCGAAAAAACGCGCAAACGCCGCAGCCGGTGTTCCATGTTAATGGCCAGCCTGCACTGGGCATCGGCATCGCGATGTCGCCGGGCGGCAATATGTTGCAGTTTGGCAAAGCACTGGATAACAAGCTGGCGCAGATCACCGCCACGCTGCCGCATGGCATCACGATAACCAAAGTCGCCACGCAACCTGCGATTGTTGACGAGGCCGTCGACGGCTTTTTACATGTCCTGCTGGAAGCCATCATCATTGTGATGGCCGTGTCGTTTGTTTCGCTGGGGTTGCGGGCAGGGCTGGTTGTCGCTGTGGCTATTCCTATCGTGCTGGCGCTGACTTTCGTGGGGATGGATCTGGCCGGGGTAGGGCTACAGCGGATTTCGTTGGGTGCGTTGATCATCGCGCTGGGTCTGCTGGTGGATGACGCCATGATCACCATTGAGTCGATGGTTTCACACCTTGAGAAAGGGGAGCCGTTGCGCAAAGCGGCTTCCAGCGCCTTTGTCAAAACCGCCTTTCCAATGCTCACAGGCACGCTGGTGATGATTGCCGGGTTTATTCCCGTCGGGTTCGCCAAATCGATGGCGGGGGAGTACTGCTATTCGTTATTTGCGGTGATCTTTATTTCCTTACTCAGTTCCTGGATTGTGGCGGTGCTGTTCTCCCCCCTTAGCGGAGTCTGGCTACTCAATGGTGCGAAGGTCGCCCGGCATGATGATGCCCGACCCGGTCGCGTGGCGGGGATGTATCACCGCTTGCTGGCATTTACCCTACGTCACCGCATCGCCGTTATTGCCTCATCCGTGCTGCTGTTCGTGATCGCCGCCTGGAGCAGTCAGTGGTTGAAAAGTGAGTTTTTCCCCGCCTCAGACCGCCCGGAACTGCTTGTCAGCCTGACGTTACCGCAAAACGCCACGCAAGCGCTGACCGAAAAAGAGACCCGGCGGCTGGAGAGCCTTCTCAGTAACAATCAGAACGTTCGCCGCTACTCCTCGTACATTGGCACCGGCGCGGTGCGTTTCTATCTGCCGATGGATATTTTGTCGGACGCAGAAAATACCGCTCAACTGGTGGTGGTCGCGAAAGATCTGGCCGCGCGGGAAACGCTGCAGGCTGAACTGACCACCGTTCTGCAACAGCAGTTCAGCGATATTGTGACGCGTATTGCGCCGCTTGAACTGGGCCCGCCGGTTGGCTGGCCATTGAAATACCGTGTTACCGGGCCGGATTTCAATCAGACCCGCATTTATGCACACCAACTGTCTGGCCTGCTGGCAAAAGATACGCGCGTCACGGGACTGAATATGACGGCGGGCGATCCGCAGCGTACCGTGAAGGTCACAATCAACCAGGCCGCCGCCAGCCTCGCGGGCCTTGACGCTGAGCGCATCGCGAAAACGCTGAACATGTTTTATACCGGTCTGCCGGTGACTGAATTGCGGGAGAACACGCACCGTACAGAGGTTATTTTGCAGGGCAGCGATGAAGACAGACACAACCTTTCCGGTCTGGAAGGGACGCTGATTACAACCGCGACGGGCGCGAAAGTTCCCTTATCACAGGTGGCTTCTTTGTCATGGGGCTTAACCACCCCGGAGATCCAGCGCCGTAACCGGGAAGCTTCGGTAACGATTCAGGGCGATGTCATCGCCGGGCAGAATGTCAACCGGGTGGGAGCCGCGCTGGTTCCGGTCATCGATCGCTTCAGGCAAACGCTGCCGGCCGGGTACAAAGTGGCGGTGAGCGGGGCATCTGAAGAGTCTGACAAAGGCAACGATTCTTTGATGTCCGTGCTGCCGGTAACCGTGATCGTGATGCTCGGCGTCATGATGGTGCAACTGCAGAGTTATTCACGGGTGATCCTCGCCACGCTGATGGCGCCATTTGGCTTTATCGGGGTGGTTGCCGCGTTACTGCCAACCGGCACGCCACTGGGGTTTGTCGCGCTGCTTGGCGTTATTGCGTTGAGTGGCATGATCATCCGTAATGCGATAATCCTGATTAGCGAGGCCGACGAGAACCTCAGGTCGGGCCTCGCCAGCCAGGATGCGATTGTGAATGCGGCGAAACACAGAGCCCGGCCTATTATGCTGACCGCCTGTGCGGCGATCTTCGGCATGATCCCCATTGCCCGGCAGGTTTTCTGGGGACCGATGGCATTTGCCATTATCGGCGGGCTGGTGGCAGCCACGTTTTTTACCCTGACACTGCTGCCGGCATTGCTGAGTTATTTACTGGCCTGGGAATCGCGACACTCCGCTGAGCAATAGGGCTTTGCCTGGCGGGTAAGAGCGTTAACGCGCTCAGCGCTTTTTTACCTCGGGTCGCGCGTTGGCGGGGAAGTCCCCGCCAGCCTGTTGCCTCAACGACCAGGGAACACGCGTGCACTCGACAGCTTACCGTCTTTAAGCGTAAAGATATCCTCTCCGCGCACCCGATAAGGGTTCTCCTGCGGGCCGTAACCCCAGGTTACACGGGCAATGCCGTGATTCCACTCTGCCGCCGCTGGGGTAAAGATAAACCCCGGATGTTGTGCCTGAACCTGACGGATGGCGGCATTGACACGCGCCGATCCCGCTGACAGGCCGTTTTCGTCGGCCACGAAAAAATCGGCCGTGTAGACAGCGGCAAAACCTTTCGCTCGCGCTGCTGCATCGGTGTTATTCCAGAGCGCAAAATGGTTGTCGATGAGCTGTTGCAGTTCTGCAGGGGCTGCCTGGGTTGTCTCAATGTTCATGGTCGTGCTCTTTGCGAAGGTGACAGATGTGCCTGCCAGCAGTGCAGCCAGCAGTATCCTTTTGGGGATTAACGTTTTCATTGCTTTCTCCGGTGAGTGCAGGCCGTCACTGTCTCGGGCGGGCGTTGCCCACCAGTTCAATCTGCGAGCCCCAGGGTGTCAGGAAGTAAAACCACTGAGTACCATCGGCATTAGTCACTGGTTCGTTAAGCGTTTTCAGTCCCGCTTTCTTGATCGCCTCATAGCTGGATAAGACATCATGCGTTCTCAGCGCGATATGGGTGGCCGCGTCGTCATCCTGGTGTGGGCGGTGATGGTTAATGTGCTCGCCCCGGTACTGAAAGAGTTCCACCCCGGTCCCGTCTGGCAGACGCAACATGACAAAACGCGTTAGCTTGCTGGAGCGGCGCCAGTTGAAGGCAGATTTCCACGTTGCCGGGAGGGGGCCAGGTGTCGCGTCTGTCTCCAGCGTCGCGCCGAAGGTGGTCTGGAAAAAAACGATCGCCTTGTCCAGATCCGGCACATTGATGCCGGTATGATCGACACCCGCCACGGCGACCAGCGGCGCGGACGGGGCGCTGAAAGCCGGTGCAGCCATGCTGGCTGCGGCTAACAGCAGCGAAGATGCAAAGAGCGTTGAAGTGATACGGTTCGTTTTCATGGGGTTGTTCCTGTTGTCAGGGTTGCGATGGGAAAAGCATATCGACGGCAGGATGTTTTCAAAATAGAATGATTCGAAATTCATCATTGCAGATTTGAAATGACCAGGTTCCCTGATTTCGAAGGACTCGCGATGTTCGCCAAAGTGGCCGAAGAGGGCTCTTTTGCCGCAGCGGCAAGAGTGATGGGCGTCTCCGTGCCGACCGTCTCGCGTGCTGTTGCAAGGCTTGAAGAGCGCCTGGGCGGCAGGTTGTTTAACCGCACCTCCCGCCAGCTTGCCCTCACGGAGTTTGGTCAGAGCATGGCCGCAAAAGCCTCGGAGATGTATCGCCAGGCGGAAGAGGTGGAGAGCGAAGCGCATGAACTGTCGGTGCAGCCGCGCGGCCTGGTAAGGCTGGCGGTGCCAATGTCGTTTGGCTTGCGCTGGGTGGCACCTCTGTTGCCAGAACTGATCCGCGCGTTCCCTGAGCTGAGCGTGGATCTGCATCTGTCTGATGCGTCCGCTGATTTGATTGCAGAAGGCTATGATGCCGCGCTGCGTATTGCCGCGTTGCCGGACTCCTCGCTGGTGGCGCGCAAGCTGTGCGCGGTAACGCAATATTTGGTGGCCGCCCCTGCGTACCTTGCAGCACACGGCGCGCCACAGCATCCTCGCGAGTTATCTTCCCGGCCCTGTTTCAGTTATGCCTACCGGGCACGCAGCCAGGTCTGGCGTTTTACCCATCCGTCCGGCGCGCAGGAGGATATCGTGCCCAACGGCCCGCTCAGAGTGACCAATTCCGATGCGTTGCTGCCGCCGCTGCTGGCAGGACTGGGTATAGCCGAGCTGCCGGAGTTTATTGCAGCAGAGTATTTGCAAAACGGGCAACTTGTGCAGCTGCTGGAACCGTGGTCCATGACCCAGGGTGGGCTCTATTTTGTTACGCCCACATCGCGCAGTCGTCCGTTAAAAGTCAAAGTATTGTCCGACTTCTTTGCCCGGCATCTCAGCCAGCCCGTCTGGCGCTGGCCCGGCTGATCTCCCCGTGGCGGCCATCCTTTCATTTTTGAAAGGATGAGTTTCATTCTTTGCTATTTCACACGCTCCTGAGTCTCTTTATTGTGGCTTAACGCCGCCGATACCGGCCCGGCACCTCAATAACAGGAGCGTACTCACCATGAAAACCGCCGTGCAGTTACTGCAAAACTACCTGGACAGCATTCAGCATCCCGGCATCGCCGCCGCCCTTTTTGCCGATGAAGGCGTGCTAGAGCTGCCTTACCTGCAAACGCTGGGTCTGCCGCATCGCGCACAGGGGCCTGCCCAAATCGAGGCCTTCATCACCGGGTTACTGGCAAAGGTTCCGGATTTTCGTTTCCGACATATCCAGTTTTTTATCGATACCCCGACCCAGGCTTTCGGTGAATACAGCGTAGAGGCGGCAATCGCCGGGACCGACCGTATTTATAAACAGACCTATGCCGGACGGCTGGTGGCCGAAGGGGGGAAAATCACGCTGCTGCGTGAGTCGCTGGATACGCTGGCAGCATGGCGCGCCTTCGGCGGCGGGCAGTCCGCCTGATGGCCGTCGGTTTAATCCTTTACGCTCTGAATTTATCGACACTAAGGTGAGAAAAATGAAACGAAATACAACGGCTGCACGTCCGTCTTCTATGGGCGACCATGATAAAACGCAGGCCACCCAAATTGTGGTGAGCGCCTGGTACCGCGTACATCCGGAGGATCGCCAGACTTTTATCGATGCCGTAAAACCGGACATGCAGGCCGCACAACAAATGCCAGGCTGCGTGTTTTATGCCTTTTCTCAGGATCTGCTTAACCCGGACGCTTTTCACTTGTCTGAGGGCTGGACCGACATCGAGGCGTATGAACGGCATGAAAACGCAGAGACGTTTTTAACGGCGCTGGCGACGGTAGTTAAACATGTACGCATCCTGCATCGTGAAGGGGTTCGCTATGAGGTCGCGAAACAGCACATTGAGGATCCGCGCGGCAAAGTAACTGATTAATGAGTGGTCAGTGATGCAAAGCGTGCCGCCCAGGGCAGCACGCTTCACCACAGTCCTTTCTTAAGTATTGATATGCCCGGCCAGAAACAGGCCGGGCGGATTTTAGTCTGTTGTGCTTGCGCTATAGACCCAGAGCAAAACGCCAACGCCACCCAGACTGAGGAGTGACATGCTGTAAAGCGCCGTAAATGCACTCAGGTTGTTTGCGATCACACTGGTGATGCCGGTAAAGAACGCGGCGGTCATGACTTGTGAACGCCATGTCATTGCACTGGCTCTCGCCACCTGGTCTTCGGGGAAGTGTTTAAGCACGCCGAAGGTTCCCAACGCAAACACCATATTCGACGCCACGTGGGCACTGAAAATTATCACCAGCCCGGCCCAGAGGGATCCGGCGGAGAGCGGTAACAGAAAATACCCGCCAATAAACCCGCCCAGGCATACCAGCCACAGTCGGTTATTCGCGCCATAGCGCTGCATTTTACGGGCATCAAGCATTAGCGGGCCACAGAGTTGCCCAAGGCTACGAGCGAAAAGCAACGGGAGTGCCAGGCTGGCGGGATCTTCAGGCCTGACTTCCTGTGCCAGCGCCGGTAAAAGTGCCATAGCCGGAGAACCCACTGCGGCAAGCGCAGGTAACAGCATCACGCTTCGTTTTTGCAAGGGAGATAGCGTTGGCCAGAAGCGTTTCTGCATAACCGTTGCTTTCTCTTCAGGATGGCACGTCAGTACCTGAAATACAGACGCCGAGGCCAGCAATAAAACAGCAGACGCGGCAAAGCTCAGGGCGTCTATGGCAAGAAGATGGAGAGGCGACATCACGTCGAACAGTAATACGCCCAGGCCGGTTCCCAGGAGTACGTGGGCGGCAAAAATGAGGGTTTCCATCGCGGTGGCTGCGGGTAACTCGTCATGATGTAAGCCACGTTTAAACAGCAGTGTCAGCGCCGGATAACTCATGCCGCTGAGCAGGGCCTCCAGACTCTGAACAGCCAGCAGCGCCGGAATGTTATGCCACAACACCCCCCATAATGGGAAAGCCAGGGCAAGCAGCCCGAGTAGCTCCGTCAGAATAAGGATCCGCAGCGGTGAAACGTGCTTGCAAAGCGTCTCGCCCCACAAGCTGCCGATAAAACTGGGCACCATCGACAACAGATAAACGAGGGTAAGTGTCGCAGGGGAAGCCTGCCAGTGTAAAAGTGTTGAAAACACAATGACCTGAGTAAGCCCATTACCGAGTGATGACAAAATGTAGGCAAAACCCAGGAAGCGCAGCCAGCCATGGCGACGCAGTGCGCGAATGAGCGCAAGCAGTAAGGTATTCATGTATAAAGATTCTCATCATAAATAACAGAAGCCCGCAAAGCCCACTGGCAGTGCGGAAGGGCAAAACTGTTAAAAAGAGAGCATCTTTACATTGGGAAATGGACTCGCATGAAAGCAGACGCGGTACTGTACCACATAAGCAGTCGATAGCACTTATGAGGTGATCACCGCGGCAATACCGACGTCATATCCGGTTCAGTTAACACCATCTTTACCCCCTTGTTGGCGTAACCGCTTTTGGGGGAATCATTTATTCAATAAGAGACACCTGAGCCAGGCCGCTGCCATTCCAGGAGAAAAGCACCAGATGCCAGAGGCCGGGCGCTTTGCGGGAGGGATCGATTAACCCGTTTATTCCTAAAGATTCCAGGCGCTCACGGACATGCCATGAGCGTGGAATACCTCCCTCCTTCACCGCTTCCTGCCAGGGAGAAATCGCATCGTTAAGGTCAATGCCAGCGGCCCGTCGTGCCTCACTGTTTCTCAAATCCAGAATCTTATGCGCGATAACTCTGACTTTTACAATTTCCAGGCGGGCGCTCCGGTTGCCTTTATGCGTTTGCATTGCGGCTTCTACCCCTTCGGGAGAGGAACTGAGATAGAGCGTAGGCTGATGGCTGTTCGAATAGCGTCCAGGCGCGCTGGAGCCCGACAACGCAAATTCCCGGTAGAGGGGATCGATTGCCCGATAAAAAATCCCATTGATGTCTGTATGAATAGGGAGGCGTTCAATCATTTCGCCGCTACCTCTGCAATAGCGTTATTTTTCGTTAGGGTTCCAGTAGACCTGAACGCCCGTTATCAGCGAGAAGAACTTGATTGCGGCTTCTTTGCCTTCTTCAACCGTGGGGTAAGGTTGGGAAAGATACACCTCGCCACGCGCGTGTGTGAAAAAGCGGCGGTGTTCCGGTTTAACTTCAACGCCCGTTAATTTTTTCACCTGCTCCCGGCTGCAATGGATGCGGTATCCCTGATCTTTATAGTTCTGAAGGGCAAAAACGCCCGTGGTATTGTTAGCCGCAGTGCGCGCAAGATTGGTCATATTTCTTTCCTGTTTACCCTTAATGTTGGCAATGTTTTGTCTCGTGTTGCTCAGTGTTAAGCGGCTGCTTATTATAAGGGCAGACGCTGTACTTCCTGCTGCTAACCCGTTTCAAACCCTTTCATCCCAGCCAAATTCTGAATAGGTTTGCCCGTCATGAATGGCGTTTATCGCCTGGCGCACATACGGGATGGTCTTGTCAGGCAACATGGTGATATTCATCCAACGGACGTCTGCGTGTTTGTCGGGTTCCGCCAGGAAAGGCAGCCCCCGCCACTGACGGCAGATAAAAAAGTGACCCATCCAGGAACGGTTTTCAGTCCACACATGCAGGGTGTGAGCAAGATGCATTGAGGCAGGCGAGGCCTCAACACCGGTCTCTTCCTTTAATTCTCTGGCTGCGGCACAAGATAGCGTTTCCCCCTGTTCAAGTCCTCCTGCGGGTAAGCTATAGCAGCCATCCATCCAGCCCGTATTGGCGCGTTGTAGCATCAAAATCTCGTCTCCTTCAAGAAGTAAGACGAAGACGGCAATAGAAAGGTGATATCTGTCCCGACTCATGCTGCGGTTCCCTGAACGCGGATAATACTGACTCTATATACAGTGATTGTTCGTCGCTGGGTATCTACCAATTCTGGAACAGGATCGTCGTAAAGGTCGTTTTTTCGCGCAGCCTGAGTAAGGGGCATGCCCACCGTTAGCGCGCACCGGCTTTGCGTTCGGCAAAGTAGTGCGCAGGTGTGCTGCCCATGGTTTTCCTGAACATAGTAATGAAGGCATTGACCGACTCATAACCCAGTTTCGCTGCCACATTTTGCACGGATACGCCGCTGGCCAGCTCTTGCAGTGCAATGATCAAATGCAGTTGCTGACGCCAGCGCCCGAAAGTCAGCCCGGTTTCGCGCAGCATTAAACGCGCAAGGGAACGTTCGCTGAGCGCCAGCCGTTTTGCCCACGTTTTAAAGGTGCTGCGATCCTCCGGGTGGCTGACCAGCGTATCGGCCATGGCACGGATTTTAGGGTTGGCGGAAACCGGCAGGCTCAGTTTTTGCTGCGGCATTGTCACCAGTTCATCCAGCGTCACACGGGTCAGCCTGGTGACATGGCTATCCGGCGGCTGATCCACCCCTTCGCGGGTTAACCGGTCCACCAGGGCAGTAATCAGGGGGGAAATCGCCAGCGTGCAACATTTTTCCGGCAACGCGGCGGCCCCCGGTTCAATAAACAAATAATTGAGATGCGCATTCCAGGTTGCAGTGGCGCTGTGCGGAATGCCGCCAGGGATCCAGACAGCACAATCGGGCGGCACTATCCAGATATCGTTTTCCGCGCGACAGATCACCGCGCCGTACAGCGCAATAATCAGTTGCCCTTTGCGGTGGGTATGCACCGGCACTTCTGCGGCATATTCCATAAAATCCAGATGACGTGCGACAGCCGGGCACGCGGTGCTATCGGGGTCAAACAAGGTTGTAGCGAATTGAGGGTTCACGTGATTGGCCACATTTAGGTATTTTTTGACAGAATAGAGTATTTAATCGCATCTGCAAGCCGGTAATAATCCCGGCATGAACAAAACAGACTGCTTTTACTCGCCCGCCTGGCGGGCTACCGGCGAGGTGTGTCGCCGGGTGCTGCGGGCGCTTGCTGCCCCTGCCGTACTGAATGATGCCAATGCGCTGCTGTACTCTGCCAAAAGCTTTGCCGCCGCGATGCTGGCCTATTACATCGCGTTGTCAGTCGGCCTGCAAAGGCCCTCCTGGGCAATCATTACTGTTTATATTGTGTCGCAAACCTCGGTGGGTGCGTCGCTGAGTCGGAGTCTCTATCGTCTGGCTGGAACGGTCATCGGGGCCGGGGCGACCGTGTTGATTGTGCCTGCCTTCGTGAATATGCCGATTCTATGCAGCGCGGTGCTTACTGGCTGGATCACGTTCTGCCTTTTTTTATCGCTACTTGAGCGCACGCCGCGCGCTTACGCTTTTGTGCTGGCGGGTTACA
The DNA here is from genome assembly GCF_032052965.1 of Kosakonia sp. GTDB lineage: Bacteria > Pseudomonadota > Gammaproteobacteria > Enterobacterales > Enterobacteriaceae > Kosakonia. The sequence goes on along the minus strand of NZ_DAMBVN010000003.1, from coordinate 20,789 downwards.
CCGCCAGTTTGATTGGCTTTCCTGCGGTTACCGATCCGGGGGCGATGTTTGACACCGCCATCACCCGGGTACAGGAGATCACCATTGGTCTTTTCTGCGCCGCCGTGATCCATCGCTATGTGTTGCCGAAACGGCTTTCCGGTCTGTTCAACAGCACCTTAGCAGAGACGCTGCGCTCTGCACGGCAGCGCCTTGCCGACACCCTAAGCGGCAATGTGCATGAGCTACACGTCACTATGCGGCTGGCTCAGTCACTGCAGTTCCTGCAGGGCATCAGCCACCATATTCCTTATGACTTCACTCTCTCGGCACCTGTACGACAGGCGAGAAAAGCCATTCACGATCGACTGGCACGGTTGTTGATAGTGAGCGGCGAATTACGCGATCGCTTACAGATGATTAACGCGCTGCCAGCCGACCTGCAGAGACTGCTGAACGATGTGCAGGCCTGGCTGACCTGTGAGGAAGACGTGGAGCGCAAAACCAGGGGGTGTGCGCTACAGCAATACGGTGAGCAGGTAATGCAGCAGCGCGCTGCCCATGTGCGCAATCGTGAGCAGGCCGTGCAATTGAGCATCGCCCGTCATCTGACGGAGGCCGTTGCACTGCTGCAACAAAGCGAGCGTTTTGCCGCGGCTATCCACCATGCGAAACCGCTGCCGATGGAGGCGCAAGAGCAGGGGATAAAAGGCTATGTGTTTCATCGCGATCCCCTGACGGCCGCGCGCACTGCGCTGGGCGCGGCGGTGATTATCTTCAGCGGTTGCCTGGTGTGGATTTTCCCGGCCTGGCCTGATGGGGGGACGGCGGTCTCTATTCTTGGGGTTTGTTGCACGCTGTTTGGCAGTTTCGACACGCCTGCGCCACACATTGTGAAATACATTATCGGTTCTTTCTGGGGCGTGGTGATAAGCCTGCTCTACAGCTTTGCCCTGCTGCCGCAGGTGGCTGAATTTCCGGTGCTGGTGGCCGTGCTCGCCCCGGCTTATCTGCTGGCCGGATCGCTGCAGGCGCGGCCACCTACCACTTTTATGGCGATGGGCATCACCCTGACATTACCGGTGTTATGTGAGTTAGGCGCTCACTACAGCGGTGACTTTGCGGCGGCGGTGAACACCGCGATCGCCTTATTTGCTGCTACCGGTTTTGCGGTGGTTGGAATGAGCCTGCTGCAAACCGTGCAGGCCGACGCCGCCATCAACCGTTTGCTGGCCCTGTGCCGGCGCGACATTCGGCACAGCATAAAAGGCACTTTTAAGCATGATGACGTGCACTGGACCAATCTGATGATTGACCGCACAGCCTTGTTGCTGCCGCGCTTGCAGCGAAGCGATCGCGCCTCCGGGCAGGTGCTTAACGAGATACTGCATTACCTGAGTCTTGGCCTCGCTGTTCTGCATTTACGCCGCATCACTGCCCCGGCTGGCAGTGATGTGGCTCGCGACATCAATGAGGTGCTGGCCCGGCTAAGCCGGCGGACAGACCTCCCGGCTTTACGCCAGCGTATCGTTGTATTGATTGGTATTTACTCGCCTGCGGCGGATGAGGCAACGCGTGTGCTGACTGACCGACTGGTGGATCTGCACTGCGCCTTGTGGGAGCGGGAGAAGGAGCAGATGAGTGATTAATGACATCAATCTTGGCGGTGTCTATGTACCCGGCCTGCTGCTCATCGCGCTGGCGGCGCTGCTCTGCACACTGGGATGGGTGCCATTTTTCGCTTTTAGCAGGTTCTGCCGCCGCTTGCCTTGTCGCCCGCTGATGGGGCTCTCTTTGTATATCGTCACCTTTTCCTTGCTGTTGCAGGGGCTGAATGCGCTGGGGTTATTCGCATGAAATCGTTTTTTTCTCTGTTGGGCCGCTATGCACTGACGTTAAGTGCCGTGATGATGGCAGCGTTTCTGGCGTACCTTCTCTGGAAACATTATGCCCAAACCCCCTGGACGCGTGATGGCCGGGTGCGTGCGGACGTGGTACGGATTGCACCAGACGTTTCCGGTCCCGTGAATCAGGTGGCTGTGAGCGATAATCAGTGGGTGGAACGTGGCGATGTGCTCTATTCCATTGATCCGCACTGGCTGCAGCTGGCCGTCGCCAGTGCGCAGGCTGACGTTGAGGCAAAGCACCATGAGAGGGTGATGCGCCAGGATGCAGCCCGGCGACGCGCACAGATTAAAGGCATGATTTCTGGCGAAGACCTCCAGCAAACAGGCAGTGCCGCAAGCGTGGCCGCCGCGAATTATCAGGGGGCGCAGGCTGCGCTGGAGCTGGCCCGGCTCAATTTAGCTCACGCTGTGGTGCGGGCGCCTGTTTCGGGTTATGTCACGCATCTCCGGTTATGTGCCGGCGACTATGCCACGGCCGGGGAGACGAACGTGGCGATTATCGACGCGCACAGTTTTTGGGTCGTTGGCTATTTTGAAGAGACAAAACTGCACCATATTCGTGTGGGGGATAGCGCCAAAATCGCCCTGATGGGGGTTGAGCCTACCCTCAGCGGCCATGTGGAAAGCATTGGGCATGGGATCGGTGACAATAATGACGAGACAGGCGGGCTGGGGTTGCCCAATGTGGAACCCACCTTCAACTGGGTGCGGCTTGCACAGCGTATTCCGGTGCGCATTCACATTGATACTTTGCCTGAAGGGGTAGAGTTAGTGGCCGGGTTATCCGCCAGTGTCTCTGTGACGCCCCAGAGACACCGTGCGGGCGAGACTACTTCTTCTTATTGAGCAACGATTGTAAATCGGCAAACGGGTTCCAGGTGGCGGCTGCAACGTCGTTTTGGGCGTCCTCGCCCGCCACTACCCGTGTGCCGTACTGGTCGGCCTCTGTGTACTTCTCATGTTCATGATCATGGCAAAAGAGACATAACAGTTCCCAGTTGCTGCCATCTGCCGGGTTATTGGTATGATCGTGATCGATATGGTGAACCGTGAGTTCACGCAGGTTGGAATAGACAAACTCGCGGGAACAGCGTCCACACACCCAGGGGTAAATTTTTAACGCTTTTTCGCGGTAGCCGCTTTCCAGCTGCGCGTAGTTTTTTGGGATCAGAGCCATGGCGGGTGCCACCTGTTTGCAAAAGATAAGCGGCTACTATATCTCATAACGGCAGGCCTGCCGAATGCTCGTCGCCAGACGATGATGACGCTGCGCGGACACAAAAAAGCCCCGCTGTGGCGGGGCTCCAAAAAGGGGAGAGGTTAATCAAACACGCCGTTGATGACGGCAGTCACAATGGCAGTGCTTAACGCAATAAGCACTAAATCATCGCCAACCGCCCGCCATTCATAGCCCGGATAATAGGGCAAAGCGTTAAGCATAGAGGCAGGAAGTGTTTTTTTGGCAATACCTGGAGGCAACGGTTTCCCGCGGGCGACATTTTTCGCGATCCCTGGCGGCAGGGCCTGATAGCCGACAAGGCCATAATTAACAGCAAGGGAGCGGGCGCGCGCGAAGGTGATATCAGCGTTAACATTATCGGGTTTACCGGCGTTTTTGCGGTTGCCATGGTCGCTATTCGACTTGCCATTCCCCTGGCCATTGTTCCCGCTGTTTCCGTGGTTGCCACTGTTTCCATGGTTGCCGCCGCCATTGCCGTTACCGGGGTTGGCATAGACAGGTGAAGCAACCATAACGAGAGAGATAACCGCCGCAAGTGCAGTTTTAAAAGTGCGACGTGTAAGCATGATGTTGAACCCTTGAGGTGAAGTACACACGTCGAAGATAGGACAAGGCGAAGCGCGTAACAATGTCACGATTTCTGATTTTGCAGCGCGGGTTGTACGACCTCTTTTGATGCCTCATCACCGCCAGCATGGACCTGGCGCCGGGAGCAACGGGCCCTGTAACATAGTGAAGATCAGCAGGGCCGGCAGGGGGTTAATCTTGCAACGGGCTTAGCGTCACCGGGCCATAAACCATTTGCACACGGGTTGATCCGGATGCACCGCTGTAAGCGCCTTCGCCACCGTTCAGGTGGCAGGCCAGGGCTGTAAACGCCCAGACCTCTTCCATCGACGCCGAAAGAGTACGGGTGGTGAGTTCCGCCTTTCCGTACTGCTCGCCAAAGTCGCGTACGCGACGGGCAAAAGCGGCCAGCGGTTCGCTCACAGAGGGATGATCCCAGCCCCACAGCCATGTGCCATCATCGGTATTGTAGGTACCAATGACCTGCACCGGGGCGGTGGCCACCCGCTGTTTTTCTTCACTGGTAAAGGTGATGGTGCCTTCGTCCAGATCCACGGCCCATGAGGCGGTATCAATCCCCCACATCTCCACGGCGGCCTGAGTGCGCAACTGCAGCTCGTTATTGGCGCGGGCGAGGGTCAGTTCCGGCTCTGAAAGCACTTCCGGCTCGTTGCCGGCGTTTTTCTCTTTACTGCCAAACAGTTTTTTTAAGAAACTGGCCACTGGCTCGCTCCTGTTCTCATTGTGGGCATAACGCTTGCTACGTTATGCATGGGTAAAATCAACGGCCAGATCGCGGCGCTTATTTCAGGATGTCGAGGCTTTGTTGCAGTGTGAGAATATCGCCCGGCTGCCCTTTACCCTCTACGGTATCGGTAAAATAGTTGTAGTCGAGATCAATCCACTGCTGAAGTTTTGCTGCGTAGTCGTCCGGATATTGCGCCTGCTCGATAGCCGGTAGCGACTGATAATGCTCCAGGACCTCGCTAAAAAAATCCGTTAATTTGCCGCTACGGCTGTACTCAGCCATGGCTTTGGCCACGACCTCTTTTCGCCACGCATACTCCTGATCGGCCGTCTCTTTCAATGCTGCCCGCCGTTCATTGATTGTGTAGAGCCCGCTGTCGTCGTAGGTGATTAATGCCAGCTTGTCGCGCGACAGGCCAGCAAAGGGGTTTTTGCCATTTTGATGAACAAACTGAGTGGCCGCTTCGGCCCTGGCTAGCCGCTCGGGATCGGTTGAATCTGGCACGTCTGCGTCATGACGCGCGCGGCTGGCATCCCATGCAGGGCCGCTTATCTCCTGTAAACGTGCGGCAGCCTTCGCGGCGAGTGCCTTCCTGTTAAGACCGGCATACCCGGTATCCGCCCGGCTTGCACTGTCACTTAATTGCTGTGCGAGTGAAGACAACACCACGGCGTTTTTTACCTGGCTGTTAACGTTTACGCTTGCATTCTCCGCGGCAGCAGATGAAACGGGCTGCGCTGGCGTGCGACCGCTCTCCACCGTCGAAGGGTGAAGTGAGGGGCGACTACCGGGCGGGTTGATCATCGCTGCATTTCCTTGTGGCGGTGGTTAGAGGGAAGATATCCTGCGACATTCTGACGCGAACGGCCCGGTGTGAGCACCTACTGGATCAGGGGATCACCGCTATTAAGCGCATCAGGAATGCGCTATAAAAAGCCGCAAGATCAATTAGAGCAGGAATCTCTGATAAGGAAACCCGCATGAAGCAATGGCTGGCAAAACTCTTTGGCAAACACGCTCCCGCGCAACCCAACACCACAGATGGTGCATTCCCGATCCCCTGGGAAAGCCACCGGCAGAGCCTTTATCGTTTTTTATTGCCTTATGCGCAGAAAGCCGGTCCGCTGCCGGAAAGCGCACAAACCCTGCCGGACGATGATCGCCTGCAAGGGGAGCTACGCTGGGTCGCTGGCGGCATGGATGGTGCATTCGGTCATCATGGCGGTGGAGGAAACGCAGAGGAAACGGCGGAACAACTGGTCAGCGCCCTGATTGCCGCGACTGAGCAGCCCACGCCCGGCAACCTGCAGCAACTGTATGCATTGCTCACCGGGCATTCACCGATCGATTACATTGACAGCCTGATGGAAAAACTGCCGCAGACCGCCTCACTCTCGCCGCAGAAAGTTCACGATCTGATGCAGTGGCTGGCGCAAGAGAGCCCCGATCGTAACCCGGTGAAATGCGCCATTGCGTTGTTGGCTTTTTTCCCTTCAGAAGAGAACCGGGCGCGGGTGACTACGCTCGGGCTGCACGAAGAATTTACCCTGTTTACCGCCGTCGCGTTGCACAACATGTTGCCGGCAAATCTGCATGAAGATGCGCTGGTGACGCTGGCGAAACGGGTGCAGGGCTGGGGGCGTATTCAGCTTATTGAACGCTTGCCGGAAGTGGTATCCCCCGCGACCCGCGGTTGGTTGCTGCGTGAAGGCTACGACAATGCGGTGATGCAGGAATACACCGCCTGGGATTGCGCCACCAAAGGGCAGCTTCTGGCGGCATTAATGCAGGGCCAGCCGGATACCGCATTGTTGGCTGGCGCGGGTGACATTCTCTCGGCGCTAATTAACGGCGGGCCTGCGCGCGACATCGCCGACTATGCCGATGGCGCACAGGCCTGCTATCACTGGCTGGCGCGGGTCCGCCAGTCGCCGGAGGATGATTTGCGCCATCTGCTCAATGTGGATGCAATCGGTTATTTTGTGAACGATGACGAAAAGGAGTGGGAACCATTACTCGCGCTGGGGTGGAATGAAGATCTTCGCCAGCGTATTCGTGACGACGTTCAGGCTATCTTCGCGCAGCCGAAATGGCGACAAAGAGTGGAACGCAATCTTGCTAACCGCGACGCGCCGGATTTTTATATCACGCTGCGGGCAGCGAAATTGTTCGGCATTGATACCTGGCCTGTGGTTTTTGACCGTCAGGCAGCCGATGCGCAGGAAAATAACTGGTACGATTTAATGCAGAGCCGCTTTCCAGCGCGCATTGAGCAGGTGCTGGGGTTGGCCGAATCGCAGCTGGATCTGGCGGCGATTGCCAGCGGGCCGGATATGCAAACGGGGGTAGGCCCGCATTATCAGCAGCATGGCATGCTGGACTTTATCCTGCAGGAGCTGGATCGCTTCCCCGGCATCGGCTGGCGTTTTATCGAAACGGGTCTGCGCAGCCCGGTGATCCGCAATCGCCATATGGCGCTCACTGCGCTGGAAAGCTGGCCGCCGCATTCGCTTCCCGATGGGGCGCATAGCCTGCTTGAAACGGCATGCCAGCAGGAGCCGGACGAACAAATTCGTGCGCGGTTAGTGCAGGCACTGGCGCAATGCAACGCTGGGTAGTAAGCGACATGCTGTTCATTCCGCTCCTGGCTTTTGCTCTGTTCCGGGCTGATGCTACCCGGCGTGTCCGGAGCCTGAGCTGAGGCAAAGGGCAAAGGGCAAAGGGCAAAGACGCTGCGTAACGGGCATGATCAGGGCGGGGGGAGTTGAGGCTTGCCCCGTTATCCGAAACGGGGCGGATCGCCTGCGTAGTCAGTGAGCGTGAAGAGCCACACGCTGACGCGAAACACGTGGAATAACGATCAGAAGCTATAGGTCACCATCAGGCTTCCCGTGGGTGATGATTTTCGTTGCACAATCGGGCTGTTGCGGGCGTCACCCGTTAGCTGCGTATAGCCTGCTGTCGTCACTATGCTCCAGTCCGGGGTGAGCTTGTAGGTCCAGTCAATATTCATGTCATAGGCATACATTCCCGAACCGGCATCATACTGAGCAAACCCTGAGGCGGCCGACTGTGAGGCGCTTACGCCGTAGTAAGTTTGCATATACTGGCTCGTCCCCCAATTGCCGGTCAGGGCCAGCGTCACGGAGTTTTTCGCTGACGTATACAGCGGGCTGGTAATGCCAAAATGCAGCGCCGTACCGTTGCTTCGCTCAGAAAGCGGCACTTCAGCCTGCAGTTGCAAATTAAGCCAGTCGGCCACCTTGTACCCCAATGTCGGTACACCGATAGCCGAGCCTTTGACGTCGCCCATTCCCCGCAACTCATCGCTGCCGCTGCTGACCGAGCCACTGTCAGCGTTATGATCCTTACGGCCTGCGCGATAGCTCAGCGCAGCGCTGAAATTCAGCTTGCCGAGCGTGTTGCCGTAACCGATGCCCCGCGTGCTGCTAATGAAGAAGCCATTTGCCATGGAGTAATCAAGCACCAGGGCGGTTGTGGCGTGGCTCTTATCCGAACCAGAATAACGCGGCGCAACATTCACGCCTCCCCCCAGAGTCAGCGCGGTGGCTTGTTGCTGTTCTGCCGCCAGTGTTGGGGTGGCGAGCAACGCCAGTGCAACGCCCGGCACTATTTTTTTCAGGCTGCGACCCGAGCGCAATGGGGGGAATGTATGACGCAGTTCGGTATTTCTCATTAAAGAAGTCCTTGTGGATTCAAATGATTACGATAGAAGTAAGTGGTTAACGCCAGAATGCTCATGTTGAATGCTTACCCTAAAGTTCTGATGAGCCGAAAATGAAGAAAGAGTGAAGTAAAAACTGGTAACGTAAATCTGATAGATTTCCTGATACCGATTTTTTCTTCAGACGTTCTTCATTCACCGCTGATACCGTAACCATCGTGAAAATTCTCCTAATCGAAGACGACCTGGATCTTGGCAATGGCGTGCGCATTGCGCTTGCTGATCAAGGATTTGACGTCATATGGGTTCGCCGCAAAGAGGATGCGCTGCATCAAATTGATGTTTGTGTGCCAGAACTTGTGCTGCTCGATCTCGGGCTGCCCGATGGCGATGGCATGAGCCTGATGGCGTGCTTGCGTCAGCATTGCAAGGGCATCCCTGTCATCATCCTGACTGCGCGAGGGACCCTGCAAGATCGCCTGAGCGGGCTGGATGCCGGTGCAGACGACTATCTGGTCAAACCTTTTGTGCTCGCCGAGTTGTTGGCAAGGGTGAGAGCCCTGGCACGCCGCAGTTATGGTTTTCAGGATGAGGCGATCGAAATCCGCGGGCTCTCTCTCCATGTGCCGACGCGCCGCGTCACCGTGAGTACGGGCCATGTTGAATTGACAGCCAGCGAATACGCGCTGCTGGAAACGTTAATGTTGCGTGCTGATCGCGTGCTGACACGCAGTTTTCTGGAAGAGAGGATCTTTGGTGCCAAAGAAAATATGAGTAATGCGCTCGATGTGCATATGGGGAACCTGCGTCGCAAAATCGGCGACGGCTATGTGCGCACGGTGAGGGGGGTAGGGTATGTCATTGATACCGTACCGATTCAGAAGGGAGCAGGTTGATGCAAAATTTTTGGCACCACCTGAGGAACCCAACACTCGTCAGGCGAATTATGATCGCCCAGATGGTACTGCTTACACTGCTTTGGTGCCTTTTTCTGACCTACGTTTTGTGGGAGGACCTGCGCAGCCCCCCAATATTAACGGGCAATAAGACTTACGAAACCCTGTTTACCGTGATTGATAGCATGGACGATCGCCCGCAGGATCGGGCGAATGTGCTAGCGGCGTTCAGCAAGGCATTGCAGGAAGATTATGGCGGTGGTGATGATCCTGAACTGTCAGTGAGCCTCATCGTGCGCAAGAATAACGCGATACTGTTTTCATCTGCTGGCGCCCCGACGGGTGTGACCAACACCCGTTATGGGGAAATTCAGCGTATTCAGAGTGACGGTCGTACCTGGACTAGCCGTACCCTGATGTCCGGGAATTCCGACGCGGAGGTGACACTTATCACTCCTGCCGGAGGCTGGAACTTCTTTATTTACCTTAACTCGCGCGGCTACTACATACTGCCGTTGCTGGTGTGCATCCCTTTTCTTGTGTTTCCCGCGTGGCTGTCCATTCGCATTGCCATGCGCCCCTGGAGCAAAGTGGTAAGGGAAATTTCCTTACGAACGCCGGAAGATCTCTCTCCCTTAAAAGCAGTCCCGAGGCACAGGGAGCTTCGCCAAATGGTCGATGCGGTTAATGGATTCCTTGCCAGGGTGCGAGAAAGCACGGAAAGGGAAAGGGTTTTCATTGCAGACGCCGCCCACGAATTGCGAACGCCACTGGCGGCAATGCGCATCAACGTTGAGGCGCTACAGTCCTATGTCAGCAGCAATAGCCAACAAGAGCTGCTTGCGGGGATTGTTCGCAGCAATAGCCGTGCGGCCCGCCTCGTTAATCAACTGCTGCTGATGATGCACAGCGAAGCGCGCATTGACACGGTTATGGTGCCTGTGCCGCTGACCACGCTCATACAAGAGCGCATGGCTGCGTTAGCCCCTCTCGCTGCCGAACGCAGGATTGAACTTGAATTCTACACGCAGGATGAAATCTGGATCACAGGGGCGAGGGAACGCCTGATGTCGCTGATTGATAATGTGATTGAAAATGCCGTGAAGTACAGTCCAGAGGGCGGACGGGTAGAAGTGGATGTGCGATCATTCGACACCGCCACGCAGCTCCGAGTCTCCGATGCCGGGCCCGGCATTCCCGTTGAGTTAAGAGAACGGGTGTTTGACAGATTTTTTCGCGATCCAAATCAGATGCAAAGCGGGAGTGGCCTGGGCCTGGCAATCGTCAAAGCGGTTGCGCAGCAGCACAACAGCAGCGTTGGCCTGAGCACGTCTGCAGAAGGTGGCCTCATGGTAACGGTTGATTTCCCAGGCTACACATCTGCCTGAACATTCGCCCGCAACCCGCGGAGGGCTGGGGGCAATCGCAGGTATTGGCATGAGGCAAGGCGGGTGCGTATCGACGCGGTGTAATGCAGGCGCTTTGCGCCAAATGCGGACGTGGCAAACTTGCCTTACTTATACCGATGATGAAGCCTGAGGACTGTCAAAGTAAGGTTTTAAAATATCTTCAGTCCAGTGCATAAAGGCCCGGACTCGCTGCGACAAATTACGCCGGTGCGCAACGACAAAAAACGCCGCGAGCGGCTCTGGACGCAAGTCGGGAAGAACTTCCACCAGCGCGCCACGTTTGATGTGAGGTAACAGCGAGGAATAACCGCCCTGAATCAAACCTAACCCCGCCAGCCCTGCCTCATGATAATCCGGTACGCTGTTGACTTTCACCGCGCCAGGTAAGATCAGCGACTTATAGCCAGCACTCGTCGGATACGACCAACCGTCAGGTTTCGAACCCAAATTACGCACATAGTGCACCATCCTGTGCTGCTGTTTGAGCAGATCATCCAGAGACTGTGGTACCCCAAATCGCTCCAGATAACGCGGGCTTGCGGCATTGATCATGCGCAGATGTCCCAGTGGACGTGCAATAAGCGTCTCATCAACAACGGGGCCGAGACGAACCACGCAGTCAAACCCTTCCTGAACCGGATCGACCCGGCGGTCAGTACTTGAAAGCTCAATTTCAAGGTCAGGGTGTGCTTCCATCAACTGGGGCAGAGCAGGGATCACCACGCTCTGTGTCAATACCGTGGGCATGTCAACGCGTATCCTCCCTCGCAGGGATGTCCCCTCGAGGGAGAACATGGATTTCAATTCCTCGGCTTCTGAAAGAAGGTCGCGGGCGCGCGAATAAAAAGTCCGCCCGTCTTCCGTCAACTGCACTGTTCGCGTTGTCCGGTGTAAAAGCGTCGCACCGACCTCTTGTTCAAGCTCGCGGACTACCACAGACGCGCGTCCTTTCTGGATGCCTAAACTTTCAGCCGCCTGCGTAAAGCTCTTCATTTCCGCCACACGCGCAAAAATTATCAATGCGTCCAGATTTTTCATTGTTCACCTTTTGGGTAACAGTGCGTTATTTTTTTCGCTATTTATGGCGATATTAATACTTAATAGACTGCTTTCACACCGCGTATCTCGCATCACGCTTGATGAGGGTAACGGGATGGATAAGCAAAACATCGTGAACGCATCGTAAATACATCGGGTGACACTGAAGTCTGAAAACCAGTTCAGCTTAAGTTATCGCTTTTTTATGGACTTACGCTGGAATACACCCTCGCCTGAAAGGATAAAGAGATGAATAAAGGTTATTTAATCGCCCATGTGACTGTTACAGACCCCGTCGCATACGCTGAGTATGCCAAAGCGGCCGGAGAGGTCATGAAGAATTTTAATCCGAAGATAATTGCCTGGTCCGGGCAGTACGAAAATCTGGAGGGCGAATCGCATGATCGTCATGTCGTTTTTGAATTCGATTCTTTTGCGGAAGCGAAACGTTTTTATGAAAGCCCGGACTATCAGGCAGCAAGGTCAATACGGTCGGGTGCTGCAACCGGAACGTTTGTATTGGTTGAAGGTGCCGCGCATTAATATGCAAGGTGTAATGTCCGCGTCATGTTCAGAGCCGGCTTGATGCCTTTTTTCAGCCCGCTCTGCGGCATGAACTTCAATGATGGGGGGAGAGGCTTGATGCTTTCAAATATCATTTACAGTGAATCTGTTTCGGCAAGGTATTGAGCTAATCCCTCCATCACTTCCGGGAAGTCCGCGCTAATTCCTTCTCCGAAAACCTTCGCCTGAGGCCCATGGGTACTAATAGCATAAATCAAAGTACTCTCACCGGGGCCGGATGCCTCAATACGATGTTCAACTTTGACCCGTGTTTCATCCACCCATGTCTCATCAATGAAATGTTTTTCTTCTGAAACATCGGTGAGCTGACTACGGACAATATCGCCTTGCGGTAATTCCATGGTGAACCATGTTCCCGTCTGGAATGGCCCCTCGATAGTGATCGATTTTACGCCAGGGTTCCATCGCTTCCAGTTATCGGTGTCGACAAACGCCTGCCATATTGCTTCCGGCTTGCTTCTTACCGTGATCTTATAAGACTTATTCCAGGCGTTGTCTTCATTCATAAAATTGCTCATCGGATAGCGTAAATGGACACATTGAATGTGTAGTTATAATGGCGCAACGCCAAAATGCCAAGCCTCATTGTTGTTCGCGGGTGTGGTTGACGCGATGTCGGGCCGAACAGCACACGATACCTGACACAATCAAAACCAGTGTAACGATGTGGTAAGTTCGGAGTTCATTGCCAAGAAACACGATGCCCATAATACCGCCGGAGACAGGGATAAGATGGGTATAAATCTCACTCCGGGTGGTACCTATTAGTGATACGCCTTTATTCCAGAACACATAGGAGAGCCATGACGGGAAAATAATCAGGTAAAGAATACCGGCGATGACGGAGGGGGACACTCGGTAAATAACGCCCTGGTACTCCGGTGCGAACAGGGCATGCAGGATAAACATCGGTACGAGAATTAACGTACCCAGCAGGGAACTGAAAGCGACAAAGGACGTATTTGTTACCGAGGTGTCTTTAAGGCGTAAGAACGCGCAATAAAATGCCCAACTCAATGCGGAAATAATGGTCAGCACATCCCCCCAGCCAAAAGCCTGCATCCGCCCGTTGCCACTGGCACTGGAAAATGCGAGGTACAGCACCCCCACCGTACTGGCCACAACGCCAGCAATATTTCGCGCCGAAATGGATTCGCGAAAAAGGAAATGATTAATAAACAGAACCAGGCAGGGGGTACTGGAGATGTAGATAGCTGCGTTAAGGGAGGTTGTGTACTGAAGGCCGATATATAAACTCAGTGGGAAACAAACCTGGCCCAAAAAAGAGAGGAGAATATTTATGCGAATATTCTTTCGCAATGAGGCGAAATCGATGCAGAATCGCTTCCAGTAAAATGAAAGCATCAGCAGGGTGGTGCCACCCCAGCGGATCAGACTCAGCCCATAGGGGTCGACGTACTGCACCAGTATATGCCCCACGACATAGTTCCCACCCCAAAAAATTGCGGCCAGCGCCAGTAATAAGTAAGCCACACATTCACTCCCGTTCAGCACAATTAAAAACCCGGAGCGCTCTCCGGGCCGGTATCATCAGAGTTTCGTCAGTTTCTGCATCAGTTGATCGTAATAGCGCTCCGCAGTCCTCAGCCTCAGTAAACTGCCGAGATAGAATTCTTTGCGGGTTTCAGGGTACCGCTCGGCGATCACATCAATAACGTTATACAGCCAGTCATCCCCGTGCTTGATATCAATAGTGATGTGTTCCGTATAATATTTTACATCGCGATCGATAAGCCCCAGACGCAGGCATCCATTAACCAGTTTTTCATACTGGGGCGGATCGAGTACTTCAGTCATCGCCATTACCCCCAGCAATTTGTAATAGTGGCTACGGTTAACGGAACCGATCATAAAGGCATTATGCCCGGCCAGGGCCTCAGCCCCGTACATGTCGATGTAATGGTTATCAGGGAGTTTTATATCCTGCCGTGCCAGCACGTCCTTATAAAGATTGACATGTGTGAAGACATTGTCACCATGCCCTATTTCATCCCACAGGTTTTCACTGATCGTTCCACGTGTTTCTGGCTGGGAGCCTATGAGGGTGTAAGCCACCAGATCAAAGAAAATCAGGTTGAGTGCGCTGTCACTTTTAAAAAAATAATAAAGTTGCTCTGTTGAGGCGTCCTTTTCCAGAAACTCAAAAAGAGGATGATGTGAGGCATTATGTGCATGCCACACTGTTTTTAAATAATCCCCATAATGCGGGGCTGTGTTCACCTCCTGGGGCACAGAAAGCTGGCCGAATTCATGTTCCAGCCATCCATCCTCAATGGTCTTTTTAATTTCCAGCAGCGCCGGGTCGTACTGGTGTGATGCAGGGGCGGAGAGCGGGTGGGCCAGTACGCTCTGGTAAATAATAAAAAGTGCATGCTGGGCAATTTTCTGGTCGGAGGCCACGCCCTGATAATAGGCCCGTTGCATTATATCGCGCAGTGTTTCGCTATCCGGTGATTTATTCGTTTCGCCATTGATATAACTGAGCAGGCTCTGTGTGAAACCATACATATCTTCTTTAAATACGGGTTCAATCCTGCTGATATTAAACATGCTGATGTCCTTTTTTATTAGCCTCTCTAATTCTGTGGTTATTGCAGATAGTGGTATTGTGATCTTGATCACATAAAAAAGCATATATTTTAGCAATAAAAGCCTTTTTGGTTGCGGTTTATCCCAGCGGTTTTTTTCATGAATCCTTCAGCGATTGATAATTAACTTGTAACGAAAATGCGGGGGGGGTAATTTGTGAGTTATTTGCAAAAAATTAATAGAAAACCTGCTCTGAAATGCAAGGTATATTATTTTTCATAATATCCATTTTAAAAGTAAACTGTAATGGTGCAAATGTTAATGCCAGTATGGGATTGATTGAGATGCACTCTGTGGGAGTGAGATGTTTATATTTTTTAGCTATTAACGGATTTCATTATTATAGTATTTTTCATGAAGGGTAATGTAATTTTTATTATGTAAGGCATCCTCGAAAAGAATGTTTTGCCACACGACAGTCTTTTTTACGCGCGGTGTGGACATGGGCATGTGCCGGGTCTGTCTTATGCCAGGCGTGGACCGTGAAAAATCTACCTGAATATCTCTATAGTGTGCGGCACACGCACAAGATTGCCCCTCATCTCTGCAGACGATGGCTGTTACCAGGTCGGGATGCAGAGCACAAGGTCACGGTGCCGCTTTATGTGTCTGGCCGGCAGGAGATGATGTCCCCTGCCGATTTTTTTGTTTTCCTTTTCCGCAAATCACCCAGATAGCCGGGATTGCCTGTATTAAACAGCCGGATAGCCTCCCTTTACCGGCAGTGGCTGACCGTGGAATGCATAACAGGGCAAACAGTAAACACGAGATTTATCTTATCCTTCACCCTTCGTTAGAAATAAGAGCCAGAACTCATCAATGATGAGTTAGTCTGGCTGGGCAGTACGTTTAGCCAGTTTCTTTTGCAGAATGATAACGATAATCGGGAACCCTGATGCGGAAACGGCACAAACCGCCAGCAACGTATTCACATTTTGTGGTGCCATACCATGTTCAGGTAATAAAAAAGCAGACAGGAAAAATGCGACGGTTGTAATCAGATACATGATTGATGTCTGTAATGAAGAGAATTCCGCCCGGTGTCTGTCATCTGGAAACGGGATCGTCACCACCGAAGATACAACCAGGCGACTGTAAGACGCACCGAGAAATAAAGTGATAAATAACGCCGCGTGCGAATATCCCAGGACGGGAATGAGCAAACTCACGATAAAGAGGATTGTTGAACCTGTAGCCAAAACTAAAGCAGAAAACCGGGAGATTAACAGGCCGGTAATTTTTGTAGACAGATAACCTGCCACACCCCCGCCGAAGAACAACCAGGGCAACAAGTCTTGCGAAGCGCCCAGTTGCCGTGTCATTAACGGTACCAGAACAGGAATGACCAGCATTGGACTAAACTGTACAAGCGCATTACTGGATGCAAACAATAAAGTATTCCCATCAAGAGGCGGCGTGCGGAGCGTGTCGTAAGAGCCAGCGTCTGCGGGTAGGATGAATACGCTTAGCGGCAAGGCCAATAAACAAAGTACACTGATTAACCACAACGCAACGTGCCAGCCATAATGCGTGCACAAAAATAATATAGCCGGCATTCCTGCAATGCTTACCAACGAAAATGCCGCAATGACCGTTGCCAGCATTTTTCCGCGCAGGTGAGTCGGTGCGTTATTGATTAATATACTGGTACCCACCCCCATTGTTGTCCCTCCAACTAAGCCTGCACAGAATCGTAATATCAGCAGGAGACTAAAACTGGCGGTGAATGTGGTCAAAAGTGTCAGCAGGCCCAGTAGTGCCATATTGGCGATTAAAAAACGTTTTTTATTGAAACGACCAATCCGGTAAAAAGCGATAACACCCGAAAGGACTGCACCCGAGGTGTACATCCCGGACACATAGCCGGAGAATGAGACGGGAACTGAGAAATCTGCGGCCATAAACGCAAATACAGGGTTAAACATCATGTATTCCAGCGCATTCGTGAACTGGATAAAAGCCATAACAATGGCTATCCGCATAAGGGCTTTATGATCAAACATTGGGGTGATCGGTGGCATAGCAAGCAACCTGTGGATGAAAGATATCCGAGTTTAACCGCTATCAAAAATGATGATTAGATGGTAAAAATGGCGATCATTATTATCAATTGTGGGATAGCTAATGCGTCCAGCTCTTGACTTTACTGCCCTGAAAGTCTTCATTGCAGTGGTTGAAAACGACAGTTTTATTGGGGCTGCGAAAGTCCTCGAAATGCCGTCATCCAATGTGAGCCGTTGTATTTCTCAATTAGAGGAAAGACTACATCTTCAGCTTATTGAGCGTAGCACCCGTTATATGAAACTCACGCAGGCGGGGCATGTGCTCTATTTACGCGCGAAACCCTTACTGGAGGCACTGGAGCAAACTGAAACCGAATTAACATCGCGACAAATGCAGCTCAAGGGCCCGTTGCGCCTCTGTATTCCCAATGAAGTAGGTCCTGCATTGTTGGGTTCTGTTATCGCCGATTTTGCCTGCCAGTACCCGGATCTGGAAATAAGCTGTGTCACCAATTTGTCAGGTTTTGAATCCCTGAGAGATGAGCTGGATTTAGCGGTCATTATTACTCGTGGTCAGTTGGATGACAGTGACTATATAGCCCGTCATTTGATGACTATCCCTTGCACCGTGGTTGCTGCTCCCTCCGTCATTCAGCGTTATGGCACGCCTTCTCATATTCAGCAATTTGAAACGTTACCCTGTATTACCACGGTAAGTGCACTGAAAGGTGCGCCCTGGCAGTTTGTCAATATTAAGGGGGGATTCGAGACAATTAAGGTGAACGGGCATTATCGGGTAAACAGCGGAGAGATGGCAGGACGCGCTGCGGTAGCGGGTGTGGGTTTTGCCATTCTGTCGAAACAAGCCTGCCAACCTTATATTCGCGATGGACGGTTAATTGAGGTTGAGTTCGAACAAGCGGCTGCGCCATTGCAATTGTTTGCACTTTATTCAGATCGGCGTTATTTGCCGGCGAAAACAAGAGCGCTTATTGATTTCATGCAGCAGAAATTGAACGATATAACCTTAGCAACCTGAGGCGGCAGTGAATTGCCATAGCGAATGGAGCTGGCACAATGCATCTCCACTTAAAATAGAACGTATTCTTCTCGCTTCGGGCTGCCTGTTTGTTGTTCTTTTCGTTCGACTTTGCAAAGATGTACCGCGCGATCCCTGACCTGCTACACCCTCAGAAAGGGATTGGCTCCACATGGCCTGTTCACCGGCAGCAACATGCTGCGTGGCAGTGTCGACACTGAACAGGTTCTGCTTTAAGGATCCCGCTATGACACCCTTTCATCAACTTACCGCCACCAGTCTGGGCGGTCAGCTTATCGCTATGAGCGACTATGCCGGTAAGGTGGTTCTGGTCGTTAATACCGCCAGCCGGTGTGGATTCACGCCACAATACGGTGGCCTTGAGACGCTCTATAAGAAATACGCCGCCCAAGGTTTAGTGGTGCTTGGTTTCCCCTGCAACCAGTTTGGTAAACAGGAGCCCGGCAGCGCCGACGAAATAGCCCAAACCTGTCTCATCAATTACGGGGTGAGTTTCCCAATGTTCGGGAAAGTCGAGGTCAACGGAAGCGCAGCGCACCCGGTATTTCGCTATTTGAAAAACGCATTACCCGGTGTGTTTGGTGGGCGGATCATGTGGAACTTCACTAAATTTCTGATCGGACGCGACGGTAAACCACTCAAGCGTTTTGCACCGATCACCACCCCGGAGAAAATGGAAGCGGCAATCTTAGCTGCTCTTGAAACCTGACGGGGTTGGTATTTCAAGCCATTTGATTTTGAACGCTTTCGAACTTCATTCACCGGTTGATAACAGTTCGCTTTTTTGCTCAAGCTGCCCGCTCCGGGCTTCTCACGGGTAGCTTTGTGCCAGGAGTGGACGTTGCTGACATCAGTTTGCGTTGATTTACGGGGAACAGGTCATCGGTTCTTCACGACATATCTCAACCAGGCAATATAACCGTATTTTTCATGGATGGATTGATAAGCTGGATCTCGACGAGACTCTGTAAAGTACGCATTCTATGCGAAGAACCAAGCCATATCTGATCTATAAAAAACGAAGAATCTTCGAGTGATCCAGCTACTGTTAGGTCACAAAAAACTCGAAGTACAGTCCGTTACCTCGGTACTGAAGTGGATGATGCCCTGGAGATATCTGAGTCTATTGAAGTTTAATTTGTGAGGGCTGCAACAGCAGCCCTGTGCCAGGAGCGAAAGTTGGCGTCCTGGAGACTCTTAAAAAATTAATGGTTCGTTTTGTGGGGATACTTACATCGCCACAGGCTTTTCCACCGGATAATTTAAGAACTCAATAGAGCTTCTGCTCGATATGGTTTCCTACATCAACCACTCGCCAGATTTTCCATTCGCCATCTTCCCTTCGGGTCCAGACCTGCAAATGCTTATATTTATTATCCTGTATACCCAACCAGACATCCACTCTCTGGCTGCTGCCATCCGCAATGCCAGGGGTTGTACGTAAGCGATATATCCATTCAGTTGCATAATCTTGCGTATAGGTAAAATAATCAGCTTCAAGAAACTCTTGTTCGGGAATGTTGTAGATCGCATCAAGGCGGGCAAGGAGCTTTTTTGATACCCACTGTGTCATTTTTTGTTTATGGGCAGAATTATCTGGAGAGAGATTAGTAAAATCGGCCAGATAAAATTGATAGAACTCTGTGACGCTCTTCTGAGCACTAACGGGTGCACTTGCACTGGCAAAAGGCAGGTAAAAAGCCAGAACAAAGGTGAGTATCAGGCGCATCAATTCTTCCTGTAGATAACGTAAGGTGGGTGATTCCTCCGGTAACCATTACCGGGATATAAACCATTTTGTTTAAAATCGGAATACCACGTTTTCCCATCAAACATAGCCATATGGCCAGCCTGAAGGCGGCTTCCAGGATATGGCTGAATAACAACAACATCGCCCTTTTCAGGATTTGAAGATGAGGGTAAAGCAGTGAATCCCGCCTTGAGCAGTGAATTGCCATAATCTTTTGCGTATTCTGTATTCAGAATATTTATTCCTCCGGCTGCAATAGCCAGGCGCGTATAAACTGCACACTTACTCTTTGAAGTCTGCCCTGCGTGTTTTATAAGATAATCCACTGCTGCTTCTTTATTCCATCCCATAAAATTCCCTCTGAAGACAACGAGCACCAAGCATTGCAAAGCGCTGTAATGTTACATCATTATGAAAAGCAACAGATGAGAGTTATCTTATTTCCTACCCTTTCACCTTCAATAGCGTGCTGTGTAGCAGCCAACAAAAATCAAGCTCAAGCAGACAAGTATCTTGACGATCGGAGCTGGTCGTGGCTATCTAATTTTCACTCAGTTTTGCAGAAGAATTTTCCGGCCATAAAAAACGGGAATCCAACGGCACTTCTCATTGTCCGCTCCTCGCTCAAAACGGACGGTCCGTCCGGTCCATGCCAGACGTGGGAACATGTGGGTCTCAGGACCCTCTTAGATACCAGGAAAATATCTAGCCTTTAATGAATTTAAGTATCTCCATTACTGTTGTCCTGTCCGGGTTATTCACTTCACCCAGATGGTCTCCTTTACCTAAAATCAACGGTATTACCTGTTTCTCTGCCAGTTTTGACATAGGCGTGTAGTAGGGATCACTGGCTCCCACCCAAAATAATTTAGGTGTGCTTCGGGTCAGTAAATCGCCATCATCGTTGCAGTGTTTACTGAGTTCATTAAAAAAGCACTCCGCACTTCTCTCATCCGCAGCTGACAGAGAATGGGTGAGCTCGGGTGCAGTCTCTCGAGCGAAGTCCATAAACATTTCAAAACTGAGTTTGCCGAAAGGTGTTTCCGGAATCCCGTTTAAGCAGTCCCAACCACCTAAAACAACGGAAGCCACCCGTTCAGGATACAAATCCAGCAGTCCCATTGCCAACCAGGCTCCGGCTGAGTAGCCGATCACATTCGCTTTGTCATAGCCCAGCGCATCCATTAGTTTCACAAGAGACAGAGCCTGATTTTCTCTTGTATAACCATCCTGTACCTCTGATTTGGCGCTAGCGCCGTGTGACCTGCCCCCAGGATTAGATACAACCTTCAGTTAGTAATGTCGGTTGGTT